>NZ_JAIBOA010000032.1 GCF_019458805.1 Actinomadura parmotrematis | reverse complement strand
GTGGTTGGCCGTCGGGGGTGGTGTAGGCGCAGACGGCGCGCACCCAGTCGGTGTGGCCTTCGAAGCGGATGATTTCTTGGCGGGGTTGACAGGAGCTCCAGACCGGCCGGTAGGGGGTGCCGACACTGCGGGCGAGGGTTTGGTAGATGTCGCCGAGGTCTTCCATGGCTTCGGTGAGGGCGAGCATGGCCAACCGCTTGGCCGGCGGAGCGGTCCGGGCGTCGGGAGTGAGTTCCAGAAGGCGGATGCAGGCTCGTGCCTGCCGACTGTGGGCGTGGTCTTTGACGGCAAGGACACGTGCGGTCTCGGTGTGCAGGATGAAGTCGGCATCATCGAAGAGACTGTCGAGGATGTCGCCAGCGGCGGCGTGCGCAGGCAGGGACCGCAGCAGGTAATCGGGTGCTTTCTGCCACCCCAGGCGGCGGCCGTAGGCGTGAAAGGCGGTAGTCAGCGCGGTCTGGTCATCGTTAGCGGCAACAATTTCGTGACGGTCGTGAAGAAGGACGTCATTGAGAGCTTGGTGGAAGAGTCGATAAGAGTGTCCTTGAGACGATTCGACCAGAAAATTGGCCGCCGAAGAACGCGCGAAAGCGTGCAGTTCCTGTTCGGACAGTACGATGCCGGTGAAGGCATGGACGGCGATCTGCCATAGGCTGACGGACCATCCGGGAGCATGGGCGTAGGCCAGAGCGGTCAGCACCTGGACGGCCGTGACGCCACCAATATCCGGTACGCGGGCGAGATAGGCACCGAGGGCGTTGTCCACGCGGCCGATAAAGGTGAGTTCGGCCGGATCGATGGGGGTGGTGTCGTAGAGCCCGTGGCTTTTGGCGACCAGACCGGCGACCAAGAAATTACGGTGCGCCAGGGTAGCGATACGCGCCGCTACCGGGGCGGCGATCAAAGAATCGTTGTAGGGGTTGTTGGGGCGTTCGGCGCCTTGGAGTTGCAAGGTGGCTTGGGCGTAGGCGGTGAGGTCTTCGACCTCGAAGTAGGCGGCTTCGTCCAGGTCGATGGTGGTGCGGGCGGGTCCGAAGATCTGCAGGAGGTTGCCGTGGTCGTCGTGGCGGCGGGTGCCGACGACCAGGCGGACGCCGGCGTCGGCGCAGGTCTGCGCCAGCGGCAGCAGCACCTCAGTCACTACCGTGCGTACGTCCTTGGGGGTGACGGCCTCGTCGAGGGCGTCGATGATGATCGTGAAGCGGCGAGGGTGTTCGGTGAGTTCTTCCCGAAGGGCGGGTGCGAGGTCTGCAGGGCGTTCGGGCAGGGGTGCAGAGGCGGCGCGGGCGATCTCGGTGGCGATCTCCAGGGCGGTTTTGCCTTTGGCGTGCACGGCGCACTGCACCGACGCTGTCGTCGCGCGGACACCGGTGTCATGGTCGGGGAGCTGGTCGCGGAGGGCGGGGTCGGCGGTGGTGACGATGCGTCCTAGCACTGCTGATTTGCCCACACCGGGGGAGCCGGTCACCACCAGCACCCGGTGATCAGGAACCTCAGCGTCCAACCAGTCGGCGATCTCGGTCAATGCCCGCCGGCGGCCTTGGAAACGATGGCCGCGTTCGCTGTCGACCGCCACACCCCGTGCTCGCGGGCTCCAGTGCCGCGCGGTCTCGGGGTCCTCGCTCAACCGCCACCCATTCGGCGACGCCTGCGACCGTTTGGTCAGCCCCCAGGAGGTGCGGGCGACCTCGTCGCTGTCGCTGGCGCTCCAAGTGGTGAGCTGGTCAAGCTTGGCCTCGGGGAAGCAGGAGAGCGCACGGTGCAGGGTGACGGCCTTGCCGTCACCGCCGCCCGCCTGCACCACGATCGCCACCACCGCCTGATAACGCGCCGACCACACTCCCGAACCGCTGAAGCCCTTCTTCAGCACGTAGCGGTCACCGGGGCGGCAGTCCAACCGCACGAACCCGCGTCCCAGATCGATGCCGACCTGACCTCGTGCATCGTTGCCGTGTACCTCGCCCAAGGGATAGCCGAACGCCCACCACGGGTGCCCTACCAGCCCAACAGGCGGAGTGTGACGCAGCGGGGCGCGTACGACCTTTGGTGAGTCCTCCAAGGACAACAGCGCCAAGTCGTAACGCGGCGGGGCCCGCACCACGCTCACCACGCGGTAGCGCCGCTCGTCGTCTTGCTCGGCCTTGGGGAATTCCACCCACAGCTCATCGCCTACCGCGACGTGATCGCACGTCAGCAGACGCTTCTCGTCGATCAGCACCGCGCTGCCGAGCCACTCCTGGCTCCTCTCGCTCGCATAGACCATCGCCGCCCACGAACTATCAGCGGGGAACGGCGAAGCGTCATCGCCTGAAGGTGTCGTCATGCGTCGTCCGAGAGAGTGGGAGACATGGAGGCATGGGGGGCTCAGCCTAATCGTGGTCGTTTCGGCCAGGCAGCGTTATCGCAACATCGTCTCCAGTCCGATCAGCCAGCGCTCGGCTGCTCCTCCTACGAACCCTCCGCATCGCCAGATTCCTCAGCCTCGGCCTCTTCGACTTCTTCGGCCGGCGGTAGTGAGGCGTGGGGGCCTTGGCGCCAGAGCATCTTGATCTCGAAGTTAGCTTCGGTGGAGGCTTTGGCGATCATCCAGTTAGCCTTGCCCGACACCTTGACGCCGAACTTCACCTCCACCTCATCTGGAGACACCCGCCGCAACTGCTCCAGCACCTCCTGGGCAGCACGCACCGCCGGATCCACTGCGACCCGAACCCGCTCCACGATCTCGTCAGTGCCAGCTGGCAAGAACCCCTCAGGTGGATCGAACTCAAACGCCACCGCAGTGTCATCATCCAGCTCGTACCGAACCACCTCAGCCATCCCCACATCCCTCCCGGCCCCGCCAATAATGACCCAATGGATAGGACGCATCACACCAGCATAAGGTTCTCCCACCTCGGCCGCCGATAGCGGCCACCACACCAGCCCGCCGACAACCCACCCCCAGCGATCATGCATGGAGGGCCCAGATCGAGGGGGACCACAACCATCCCCCCATCCGTTCGGCGCCCAAATTGGGGGGATCCACCGAATCGGGATCTGCTTGTGATTCGGACGGCTCGGTAGCGCTGGGGCACCTCGGCCCTACCGGGCTGTTCGAGTCGAGCGACGATACCCCCCTGGGTCGATAGAACAAAGTGCGCCGATCGCGTGCATGGCCCGTATGGTGCTCCGAGGCTAACGAGAGGGGTCTGGCGGCCCCGAACTGTCGGGTGCCTCTCGTATGCTGTTGTGTCGCCGGTCCGGAACGATCTTTGGAGGTGGGTGATGGCCGACAAGGGGTTCAAGATCAATAGACGTGCCATCGAAAAGATGCAGAAGGAGATCGGGAAAGAATTCGAGCGTGCAGCGCGCAAGCACCCGATTCGAGTCCCTATTGAGGCAAACATGCCCGATGTGTCCACGGAAGGCGGTAGATCAGCGAAGTCGTCGACCACCATTGAAGATGATCCATATCAGTCACTATTGTTGAGTTGGCTGTATGGGCAGTCTCCCGAACGTCGGATAGTCGACATCTCGACATTCACTGCAGATCGGGATCTCTCACAGGATGATGCGCGTGCAGTTGTTCTGCAACTAAAAGATCGTAACCTCATCAAGGTAAGCGAATCCCTGACCGGGATAAATATCTATGAGATTCGTCTAACCGAGACGGGTGTCATTGAGGCGCGACGCCTGCAGGGTCTGCGCAAGAGTCGAATTGCCCGCTTTTCGTATGCCTGCGATGGGCTGCTGCGCTGGGCGTTCGAAGCAGGTCGGGGTGAAGAAGGCGTCGAAACTATGGCTTTCATGGATACCGCAGGCTCCTACTTCGCGGGAGATTCGCTTACGGTGGACGAGGTCCTTGGGGCTTCTCGATACCTTGAACAGCGCTGCCTCATGCAACGTGTAGGAACCGATGACGGTGCAGAATCGTTGAGCAGGGTGCGAGTAACTGAAGATGGCGTGGACTGCGCCCTATCGGGGAGGACAGTGAACGACTACATCAACCACCAAAAGCAAAGTGGCGACACCTACAACTTCCATGGTTCTTCCGGCATTGTCGCTGGAAGTCAGCGGAGTGTTGTTCAGTATAACTCCATCGGATTCGATCCATCGGAAATGGGACAGTTCGCCGATTTGGTGCTGCAGATGGCTCCGACTCTCGGAATGGCGCCTGATAAGCAAGAAGAGCTTATTCAGGATGCTGAGATCCTCGCCGAAGAGACCTCTGCGTCTCAGCCCGAGCCAGGTAAGATACGCGCAGCTTATGGTCGCATCCAGGAGACGTTGGCTGCAGCTAATGCGACCTCCGTTGGTCTCACCCTCCTGGTCCAAAACGGGAAGCAGGCGTACCAGACTGTCTTTGGCGGCTGACTAGCGTGGTCGGCTGTCGTCACCTGGCCGCGTTCTACTGAAGGGTTGTCGGCTCTAGCTTGCGCTCGAGCCCTGGACCCAAACAAGCGGAAGTAGAAGGGTTCTTCGGCCGCTTTGCTAGCCGACCTCGAACGTTCAGGAGTTCTCGCTGGAGGTGTAAGGGGTCGGTTTGGCGGGCGCACTGGCGGGACTTATAGGCCGGTCAGGCTAGCGCGGTGACCAGGCCCTTCGTTGTCAGATGCGCGGAAATCCACCGCGCCAGGCGGACCAGGGGTTGCTAGACCTGGTACTTCTCGTGTGGGGCGGCTCGTTCCCAGACCATCTCGAATGCTGCGACGACGTGGGCGATGCGGCGGGGGTCGGAGACGAATTCGTACTCGTCCAGCATGGTGCCGTCGCCTGCGTCGAAGTGGAAGCGGACGAGGCGTTGGTCGAACATCCAGAAGTCGGCGCCGGGGAGCATCAGGTCCCAGGTTCGGCGGCGGGGTAGCCAGCGGACTTGTTCGCCGGCTTCGATGTTGACGTCAGTGACCGAGTGTTCCCAGCGGATGTAGTCGGAGACGGGCTCGGACACGATGCGGGCGCGGCGCATCGTCACGCCGCGAGCGATCGCTTCTTGGACTTGGGAGGTCCAGCGGGAGCGGTCGGTGCGGCCCGAGCCTCCGGCCTTCCAGTCCTCGAATCCTGCTGAGGGCTGGTAGTGGTCGCGCATTTCCAGGTGTACGGCTGAGCGTGTGGTGTTGGCCAGGAGTTCGGCGAAGGTGGGGATGCCGTGGCCTTGGCGGCCCGGTTCGTAGGTTGCGGTGGCGGCTTCGGCGAGTTGGTGGGCCATGCGGGCGGGTTGCCAGATGACGGCTTCGTCGGGTGCCAGCGCCACGTGTTCCCCTAGGCTTTTGAGGACTTCGGGGTCGGTGACCAGGCGGCCTTGCTGGTAGAAGTCGCCGGTGTTGGGGTCGCGGAACACCGCCGGGCAGCGCTCGTCTTCAGAGCCGGGGTCGGAACCGATGAAGTCGATCTCGCGCACGGGCAGTCCTCCATGTCGCAGCCTCTGAGCCCGAGGTTGTCCTCCGTGCCCCGGTCGGTCAAGCGTCGGGCGTCGCGGCGAGGGCGGCGGTGATCAGGGCGCGCATCAGGTCGCCGTGGACGGCAAGGGAGAACAGCCGTTCCCAGGCTTCGAGGTACATGCGGTTCTCGTACGACTGGGTGAGGGTGAGAGTGCCCGAGACCAGCTCGACCGTGACCACCGCGGAATCGGGGAGCTCGGACATGGTGAAGGACTCCTCGGGGTTCACCCCGCGCCGGTCGACGTCGCGGGGGATGACGCCGAGCGAGACGGTAGGGCGCCGCATGACCTCCAGCAGGTGGCGCAGTTGCCTGCGGTGGGTGTCGGGCGGGGCGGGCCGGTACCACAGGACGTCTTCTTCCAGCAGGAACAGCCAGCGGGCGTCGGGGCGGTCCAGGCATCGTTGCCGGCGTAGCCGGGCTTGGACGGCTTCGGCGACGTCGTCCAGGTCCAGGTGTTGTTCCAGGCGTGCGGTGGTCAGGTAGTGGGTCATCAGCTCGGGGGTCTGGAGCAGGCCGGGGACGACCTTGGTCTGGTAGACGCGGTGCAGCCGAACGTTCCAGTACTTGTCGCGCAGCTTTTCTTGGCGGCCCTTGAGGCCGATGCGGTTGCTGTCCTGGTGGGTCTGCCACATGCCGGCGGCAGCGCGCTGCTCGTCCAGCAGCTCGGCCGCGACGTGGTCGGGGACCTGGCAGATCCGGCACCACAGCCGGACGTGGTCGGCGGTAATGGTGCGCTGCCCGTGCTCGATCATGCTGACCTGCGCCGAGCTGCTCCATCCGGCCAGCGCGGCGAACTGCACGCCGCTGAGGCGCGCTTGCTGGCGCATCTGGCGGAGCTTTTCCCCCAGGCGTTGGCGTGCGGCTTGGGCGCTGGAGGAAGGCGAAGGTGACGGCGGCATCGGTGCTGATCCTGGCCCATGGGAACCGGACGGTCGCAAGCGTTTCACTGGGTTTCACGCCTTGACCGAGCGGCCATTTCTCACGCGCCGTGCCAGGTGTGAAAGGCAGTGAAATCTCTCGCTCTCCACGGTAACGGCGGGTCAGTGTCGAGGCCGTGAGCTTCGCCGGGCCATGACAGGTGGCGGCCGGTGGGGGAGCGGAGGTGGTCTTGGGTGTGCGGGATCGCGGGACTGGTCGGTCCGGACGCGGGGATGCTGCGGCGTTGCGTGGAGCAGATGGGGGACCTGCAGCAGTACCGGGGGCCGGATGGGACCGGGGTGACGGCGGCGGCTGACGGCCGGGCCGTGCTGGCGATGAACACGCTGCGGATCGTCAATCCCGCCGCACCGCCCGGCCCCTACCAGGACGAGGCGAGCGGGCTGCTGCTGGCGTTCAACGGCGAGATCTACAACTGGCGGCGGCTGGCCCTGAACCGGCGCATCCCGATGAGCGATGCCGACACCGACGCGCATCTGCTGCTGGGGGCTTGGGCCAGGTACGGGCCCTCCTGCCTGCCCGAGCTGGACGGGATGTTCGCCGCCGCCCTCTACGACCCGGGCAAGGGTCGGGCCGGCACCTTGTACCTGCTTCGCGACCGGCTCGGCGAGAAGCCCTTGTACTGGCGGCTGGACGGGGGACGGCTGGCCTTCGCCAGCGAGGTCACCACCCTGGCCCGCTACGGTGCCGCGCCGGTGGTCCTGCGCCCGGAGATGCAGAGCATCGAGACCCCGACCGGAACCGACACCCCTTTCCAGGGCATCCAGCTACTGGCCCCCGGAACGCTGCTGGAGTTCGATGTGGCGACCGGTTCCCTCGCCCACCACTCCTGGTGGGAACTGGCCGCGGTCACCCCCTTGGACGGCCACCTCACCTACGACCAAGCGGTGAACCACACCGCCGACCTGCTGACCGAGCACGCCCCGTTGCGCGTCCCGTGCGGCGATTGGGCGCTGCTGCTGTCGGGTGGCCTGGACTCGGCGACGCTGGCCCACCTGATGCGGCCTCCGGTGTGCATCACCGTCCGCTATCCCGGCCAGGACCGCCTGGACGAGTCCGCCCTGGCCCGCCAGACCGCCGACCGGATCGGAGCCGAACTGCTCGTCGTCGAACCCACCCCCGAGGACCTGCAGCAGACCTTGCCGCAGATCGCTGCAGCGCTGGACTACCCGATGGGCAACGCCGCAGTCTTCTCCGAGTACATGGCCTACCAGACCGCCGCCGCGCGAGGGTTGCGCGTCGTTGCCGGCGGGCTGGGCCCCGACGAGCTGCTGATGGGATACGTACGCCACGCCCTGGCCCTGCACGGTCCCGAGGCGGTCTTGCAAGCCGGGTTGGTGTCCTACCGGCCGCTGGCTGAACGTCTCGTGGACACCTGGTCCCCGTTGGAATCCCTGGAGACCATCACGCGCCTGATCACGCGAGGCCCCGACCCCGATCAGCGAGTCAGAGCGCTGGTGGCGGCAGCGCTGGTCCGAGCACACGGTGACGTTGCCCGCGCGTTGACGCTGGTGGAGCTGGCGACCGCGTGGCGGCCGCTGGTGGAGACCAGCGACAAGCTGGCCTCGGCATTGGCGTTGGAGCGCCGCTCCCCGTACCTGGCGACCGCACTGGTGGAGTTCGCCTACGCCCTCCCAACCGACTTCAAGACCCGCGGCCCCGCGTACGGCAAGCGCGTCCTGCGCGACGCCGCTCTCCGGCTGGGCGTGCCGCCGTCAGTGTGCGCCAACCCCGACAAGCTCGGCTTCGCCTCCCCGGTCCCGCAATGGCTGAACGGACCGCTGGCAACCTGGACCGATCAGCACCTCACCAAAGCGCGCTCCCAAGCGCCGGCCGCTCTGCACCCGCTGTTGAACGCCGGGCTCGTCCGCCGCAGCCGGTTCGACCGCACCCGGATGCAGGCCCTCATCACCGCCGCCTGGGTGCTGAACAGCCCGGCGGTCGCCCCCATCGCGGAGGGGACGGCAGGGGCGACCGCCGCATGAGCTCGTCCTCGACATGCCGCCGAACCACCCCATTGAATGGCCGGTAGCTACCTACGCTGAGGTGATGACCCAGGACCCGCACCACCCACAGGCCCAGCAGACACCGCGCGACCAGACGCCTCACGGGGCAGTCGCCATCATCACCAACGACTGCGGCGAACTACTGCTCCACCTGCGCGACGACATCCACGGCATCAGCTGGCCCGGCTACTGGAGCGTCCTAGGTGGCGGCACCGATCCCGGCGAAGACGCCGCCCAGACCATCCGCCGCGAACTGTGGGAAGAAGCTGGACTAGCCGCCGACAACCTCCGCGAGCTCTTCGAGGTCCACGACCGTGACGGCTCCGGCCAGCTCATCACGTTCTTCGCCGGAACCTGGAACGGAGACGAGACCACCCTGCCCCTCGCCGAAGGCGTCAAGCTCGCCTTCACCGCACCCGAAGCCCTGGAAGGACTGAAGATCCCGCCCTACATCCGAGCGGGCATCGAACGCTATCTGCACCGCGAAGATGTTGATGAGTGAACGCCCCTACGTCCTGCTGTCGGGCGCGGCATCGATCGATGGTTGCATCGATGACGCGGTCGAGGAACACCTCCTGCTAGCCAACGACGATGACCTGGTCAAGAAAGTCCGACCAGTCTGACCTGCACTACCCCAAGGGACACCGTCACGCGCGCCTGGCGGTCTCCAGCAAAGTTAGGAGTCCCGCTCGGTCAAGCAACAGCTTCGGTCCGCCGGGATCTTTCGAGTCGCGCACCGCAACTTGACGCGGGAGGGCTGCCAGCTCGATGCAGGCCGCGTCGCCGGCTCCGCTGCTTCTACTGCTCTTCCGCCACTTCACGTCCATGGGTGCCCTCCAATATCCGCCTGATCAAGGTACGGGACTCGTCTTCCGACAAGGCCCTGGCCCCGATGCGGTCGTAACGCATCCCCAAGGATCGCACCTCTACGGGGTCGTGGATCAGTCTGCCTCCGAGCTGCGCCCATACGTAGGCGACGTCGATACCGGCGGCGGTGGTGATGAGCTCGAATTCGCCGTCGACGCCGATGTGCGTGTGAGCTTTGTCGGGGACGATCCTCAGGCTGAGGTGTTCGGACAGATCGAGAAGGTGCGCGAGCTGGGCTTGCTTCATCTCTCCGTCGTCCATCTCGTGAAGAACGCGCTCGTCGATGAGAACCCAGAGCGCCATCTTGGGGAGTTGCTCCAAGAGCATCGCCTGACGGGCCATGCGGATCTTCACCGCCGTGTCCACGTTGGGAACCTGCCGACCAGCGATGATCAAAAATCGGGCGTAGTCCTCGGTCTGGAGAGGCACGGGGATGACGCGGCCATAGTAGATCTTGATGTTCAGGGCGCCTGATTCAAAGTCGCGGAGCTGCTTGTCCCATCCCTCGTCACGGCCCAAGAGCACGGCGAAGCCCCGCAGCCGCTCGTAGAGGCCACCGGTGTTCCAGTGGTGATCCACCCGCCTGGCTTGATCTTGAGTGAGCCGGTTTCGTCCCGCTTCCAAATTTGAAACCCCCGACTTGTTCACGCCGAGGATGCTTCCCATCTCTGACTGCGAGAGGTGCCGCCGTTGGCGCTCGAACCGCAGGTGATAGGCCATGAGGTTCCAGATCGACTCGTCGGGGTTGAGGGATTCGGCGCTCGTCATCGCTGCTCCAGGGGGTTTCAATTTTTGAAGTGAACCTGGCGAGTGGGCTCTTAGTGGAGGAGTCTATGGCTCAAGTCACACAACGGGGTCACGTTCTGACGGATCGTAAGGATCAAGACCTCGCGGGGACGAGCACTACATTCGTTCGCTCTGGAGGAGATCGTGCCCGAGCCGTACAGGGCCGTGCTCAAGGCCCATCCCGAATCCATCGGACAAGCCCGCAGCTGCATCGCGGCGGCCTTCGCGCAGTGGGAGCTGGACGACTACATCGCACGTCTGGTCGTTTCTGAACTGGCGACCAATGCGATCACGCACGCCTGCGGGGACTCGATCGTGGTACGAGTGGAGCGCAACGGGGACGGCTCGGTAACCGTAGAGGCGTGGGACAACGAGCCCGGTAGCGCCCCGCTCTTGCGAAGCCCGAACCTGGAGGCTAGTAGCGGACGGGGCCTGCGGCTGATCGAGAACCTGGTTCGGGAATGGGGATGGCGGCCGTTGCCGAACAAGGCCGGCAAGGTCGTTTACGCCGTGCTAGAGGCCAGCGAATGAACGCTCAGGACATGACGAAGGCGCGGCTGGCCGCCCTGCGCGAGCAGGGGCGCGGCACGTGGACGGCCCGTCTGCCGCCGGAGCGGTAGGCGGGCGGGGTCTGGAGTTCGGTTTCGGTGATTGGAGGACTCCAGGCCCCTCCAAGCCAGGAGCCGGGCGGGTGGGCGGTCTCGTCGGCACGAACCGTCGTTGTCCCAAAGGACGCCCGTCCGGCTCCTGCCCACGTTCGGCCCCGGCACCGTGTCCGGGGTGATCTGGACGCGGCACGGCGCACGTTCCCGGATGCGCTCGTGCCGTCGGCCCCGGCGGCCTGCACTCTCCCCCTGGCCGCCGGGGCCACCCAACAGCCTCCAATGCACCCCAAGTCGCTCCCGTAGCGACCATTCGCGTAATCGGAAGTTCTCGCAACCAATCATCTTCTAGCAGGCTCTGTAGTTTTCATTTAGTGAGAACGGGGCGGTTTCCTGTAGATCGTGTAAGGGGCTGCGTTGTATCCAGGGGGTGCCGTCCTTGTAAAGGGTGGTGTCGGTCTCGGTGCGGGGAGGCGCCGAGATCTTTTCGTTGTCCCATGACCCCCGGGAGCTGATGTGGCGTCGATGTGGCCGTTGTGGTCTAGAGGTTCGCTGTCGTGGACCAGCAGGGTGCTGGCGCCGGGCGTGCTGGTCGTCGGTGTGGTCCTGGTGCCCGTCGGTTCCGCCGACGCCACAGCGATGGGCAGGCGTGACTGCGCGAAGCTCAAGGGCGCCGCCGCGCAGATGTACGACCAGAAGACGTTCTGCCGGAACCTCAAGACACAGGCACAGCCGGGAAAGGTCGACATCGGCAAAGCGCTCCAGGGATCGTTGCGTACCCCGCGCAAGAAGGCCGTCAAGGGCAGGCGCCGAATGGGCGGGCCGCAGCGGTCGACGACGCCTCAGCCGCGCCGCAGCGTCCCGGCCCATTCGTCCGCCGCGAAGAGTAGAACCTCGAATAAGAGGCCAGGGAGTATGGCCGGACCCGACGTCCAGGAGCCCGCGCCCGCGCGGCCGGTTCGCGGTGTGGCCGAGCGACGGGAGACCTCCGCCCCGATCAGCGGTTCCTCCGGGCACCGGCCCGACGATTCGGTGACCGAAGTCCTGCCCCGTGCCGGCAAGGGAGAAGGGCGGGCTCCTGTCACAGCGCCGGCGCCCTGGGAGACCTCGGCGAACACGTCGACGGTCTCGGCGGAGCACTCGGCGGCACGTCCCACCGGGCGCTTCGCCGAACGTTCAACCGGGAGTGGGGCGGAGATGGCGGCGCAGGTGGGCGCGGCTGCGGCGGTGATGCTGGCGGCGGCCACGGGCGGTTGGCTGCTGACCGTGCGGGGCGGCGGCGTTGCGCGCCTGCGATACCGCCGCCGCCCGCACCGTGTCGCAGCGGCACCCCCACCGAAGCCGGTACCGACCGCGTCCCAGAAGGTCCCGGTAGCGCCGTCTGGTCCGTCCGGTCTGGCCGTCCCGATCGAGCTGGGGTCCGATGCGGCCAGGCCGGTCCTGGTCGATCTGGCGGCGACCGGCGGTCTGCAGCTCATCGGCCCCGATGCCCGCGACGCCGAGCGCGCGCTGATGGTGCAAGCGCTGGTGAAGGCTGCCGCCGGAGAGTGCCGGATCTTGACCACCCGCAGCGACCTGACGGAGATCCTCGGCGAACAGGGCGCTCAGCGGGCCGCCGCGATGGCGGGCGTGCAGGTCGCCGACACCTGTGAGGAGGCGTTGACCGAGCTGGGCGCGGCCATCGTCGGACGTACCAGCGACGATGGATCCGACACCCCCACCGCCGCAGCGCACGACGACGAGACCGAGGAACCGGTGCCGCTGGTGTGCGTGCTGACCGTCGCCGAGCACGACATCCGGCTCCGAGCCGACCTGTGCCAGGGTGCGGCGCTCAAGGTCGGGGCGGTGGTGCGCGGCGACTGGCCGCACGGCGCGACGGTGAACATCGAGCAGGCGACGGTCACCAAGGCCACCGGACCCGGCGTCGACCGCGTTACCGGAGCCAGTGTCCCTCTCCTGGACACCGCGGCGGCGTACGAGCGGCTCCCCGTCTCCGCGAGCAGCGGCGCTGCCTCGACGGCGGCCGGCGCCGCCGAGACCGCAGCACAGGGCGAGGCCCTCGGTCTTGGTCGTGTACGAACCGTCGAGAAGCCGGGCATGGTCCGCCTCATGGGGCAGTACGTGATCGAGGGGCCCAGCGGGCAGGTCTGTGCCCGCACCACCGATCTGCGCGCCCTGCTGGGATTGCTGGCCGAGCACAATTCCACGCTGCTCACCCCGACGACGGCGGCCGCGAAGATGTGGGAGGGCGACCCGCCGAGCCGGGATCGGTTGCGCACCTTGCTCAAGGACGCCCGCGGCAAGCTCTGCGACGCCCTCGGCCAGCCCGCCGGCCAGGGCCGCGTTCTCATCGAGAACGTGCGCGCCACCGGCTACCGCCTCAACGACAAGCAGCTCACCTGCGACGTGTGGGAGTTCCACGACCTGCTGAAGGCCGCGGCGACCGCCGACCAGGACACCAAGCAGCAACTCCTCAACCGAGCGGTCGAGCTGTACCAAGGCCCCTACCTGCTGGACCTCCAGCACGGTTGGGCGCAGACGGCCTCGCGGCTGACGGCCGGCCACGTGGTACAGGCGTTGGCGCAGTTGGCTTCGCTCCAGGACGGCCCCGAACCGGCCGCCGCGCACCTGGAGCGGGCGGTCGGAATCGATCCTGGCCAGCAGCACATCCACCGGCGCCTCATGCAGGCGTACGCCGCCATGGGCCGTCTGGACGCGGTCCGCACCACCTACCAGCGGCTCGCTGAGCACCTGCGCGCCCAAGCGGGAAAGCCCGAGCTCCAGACCACCCGCCTCTACGAAAAGCTCACAACGGTCGGTGTGTGATCCTCACCGACTTCCCCGGGATCATTTCTCTGCAAGAGAGGGCGTCGAATTCCCGCACTTGACACATGCGGGAAAGGTGTTCCCTGATGTCGTTCCGGCCGCCCGTTCGGTGCAGGTGATGGTCCTGCGGCGGGCGGCCGGAACGAGGAAGGGAACACCGGCATGGGCACGAACAAATGGACGAGTGGATCGGCCGCCGAATGGCTGGCCGCACCCGTCACGATGCGCTGGAAGCGCGTCTTCCCCGGGCGCTTCGACCAGGTGGGCGCCGCGCGGCACTTCGCGACGACCTTGTTCGACGGAACCGGCTGCGTCGAGGAGGTCGGGATCGTGGTGGGCGAGCTGGCCAGCAACGCCGTCCGCCACACCTACTCCGGCGCGGGCGAGACCGGCGGCAAGCCCGGCTGGTTCGGGCTGGAGGTCGTCCGCGCCAACCCGGCGCGGGTGGCCGTCACCGACATGGGCAGCGGGGAGGCGCTGTGGCGGGTGCCGACCGTGCGGCGCCAGCTCCTGCCCGGCGAGCGCGACGACGCCGACAGCGGCCGGGGCCTGATGCTGGTCTCCCGCACCGCCCTCACGCTGGGCGTGTACGGAAGCCCGCTGGTCGGCCACACCGTCTGGGCCGACCTGGAACTCGGCTCCGACATCGACGCCTGGCCCCCGCCGGGACACCTTCGGGCGGTCTAGTGAGGGCCCAGCCTGACTGAAGCAGGCTGGCCCCTCACCGGCCAGGATAGACGCCGAGCGCGTCAAGGTCCCGTCTCCGTCGACCCGGCGGAGACGGGACCTTCGCACTTCACGGACTTTTGCGCGCATTGCATCTGCATTGGTCTGCAAGCGGGGCGAGGGGTATCGGAACTTCGCCCCCTCCACGGCCCCTCTATGACCCCTCCGTGCCCCCTCCGCTTAAGCACATACCCCGGCAGGGGTATGGGACGTGCAGGTCAGGGTGCAGATGGAAGCCCATTAAGCGCTCCGACTCGTCTACCCAGACGACCGGTAGATAGGGGCGGACGCGCTGAAGCGATGACCGCCCCCGAAAGTGCGATCTCTCATCCGGCGTTCTCAGGACGTCACCGCCCCGGCAGGTGCGGTGACGTCGTGAGGTCTTGTCGACCTCGAGCGGCGCGCCGGCGCCGTCCGAGGCGCCATGCTCTCGCCCCGCCCTGCAGGGCCGGACTCGCCGTCCCCGCTGTCCGGCCTCGCGGTCGCGCGCGCCGACGAGTCCCGGCCTCGCCGCGCCCCGGACATCCGGCGTCCCGCCGCAGAGGGGCACCGCCTCAAATACCGCGCGGCCGGTCGCCATTCCGTTGGCGCACATGCCGCGAAGTCAAGCCCACTGCGCGCACGGACGGTAAAACAATTTCGCGGCGCATTTGTTAGGCAAGCCTCTCCAGCCGTTCCGGTAATGCAATTCGTCGCCAAATGTGCTGGAGACCCGGCCGGTATCGAGCGACGCTAGGGGCACAACGAAATACGGAACACCGGATCACCGGCGGCGAAATGGCGCCGCCGGGCCACCGAAAAGGAGACCTGAAATGGCCGCGAACACCAACACCACCCCCGCCACCGAAACCGCCGCCCCGGCCGCCCCGATCGTTCCCGCCGCCCCGGCGGGGCTGGGCGACACCGGGACGGCCGTGTGGGGCGCCGTGGCGGCCGCCGGTGAGGAGGGCGCCACGGTGCCCGACGTCGCCGCCGCCGCCTCCCTCGCGCGGGCCGTGGTGCGCGACGAGCTGAAGTCCCTGGCGACGTTGGGGCACCTGACCCGCACCCCCGGCGACAAGGGCGCCAACACCGACCGGTGGACGGTCACCCCGGCCACCGACGCGCCCGGCACGGACACCGGCACGGACGGGGCGGCCGGTGGGGAAGCCCCCACCGACGGCGACGCCCCGGCGGCCCCGGCGGCGGGGTTGACGCCGGACGCGATCGCGGCCGCGATGAAGATCATGGCCGAGGAGGGCGGCCGCCGGATGGCGGCCGAGGCCGACCTGCGGCGGGCGGCGGCCGAGGAAGAGGCGCGGCGGGCGGCGGCGGTCGCCGAGCTGGCGCGGGCGCGCACGGCCGAGGACACCCGCCGCGCGCTGGCGGACTTGCTGACGGCGGTCACCACCACCTACGGCGCCGTGGCGGCGGGAGACGACAACGCGATCCAGGAGGGCCTCGCGGCGGTGTTCGCCGCCACCGACGGTGTCCGCCGCGCCACCAAGGCCCCGGCGACCCGCACGACCCGCACCGGCGGCGGCGCCGGGGGCGCGGGCGGGACGGGGCAGAAGGCGGCGCCGCGCCCGCTGCGCCCGCTGGTGGCCGCGCACCTGGCGGCCCACCCCGAGTCCGACTTCACCCCCGGCGAGATCGCGCGGGTGTTGGACCGGTCGTCCGGCGCGGTCGCCAACGCCCTGGTGACCATGGCGGCCGCCGGTGAGGCCGTCCAGACCTCCGACCGGCCCGCCCGCTACCGCCACGCCACCCCGGCCGAAGCCGCCGCCCCCGGCGCCCCCGCCACGGACGCCCCCGGCACGGCCAACGGCACGGACGCCCCCGCCACCGGCACGGACACGACCGGCACGGACACGACCGGCGCGGGCGCCCCCACCGACGGGGCGGCGGACGCGGCCCCGGCCGCCACCGGCACCGGTGCCGTCCCGGCCGCCTAACAACCCCTGCGGGGGCGGGGCCGCACACGGTTCCGCCCCCGCCCGGCCGGGGCCGTCCGCACGGCCCCGGCCGTTCCACCCGACACCCGAAAGGATCAGATGAACGTGGACATGATCAAGATGGCCGAGTTCGCCGACAAGGTCCGGGACCACCAGCAGGACGCGCACGAGGCGCGGGCGGAGGCCGAGCTGCGCCTGGAGAACCACATGCGTGAGGGCGACACGACGCCCGAGCTGATGGACGCGATCGCCAGCATGGCGCACCTGCGTGCAGCCGCCGCATGGTGGGACCAGGTCGTGGACATGATCGACCGACAGCTTCCGCACCCGGCCGACGCGGTGGCGGTGTTGCGGAAGGCGCGGCGGGACGCCCACCGGGCCTCGGCCCGGTTGACGAGCGCCCAGCCCGGCCGTCATTCGGCGTTCATGACGGGGTTCATGGAGGCGGCGCTCGAGGGGGCGGGCACGTTCAAGATCGACGCCGGGCGCCTGTTGGACACCTGGGACGCCCCCCGTGCCATCGGTGGTGCCCACGGGAGCGGGGGCGCCGGTGGCGGAGCGGAAACGGGCACGGGTACGCCGGGGTAGGCGGTCCGGGCGTCCGGCGGGCGCGTAGACGGTGGTGGCGCTCATCCCTGACGGGATGGGCGCCACCACCGCCTTGTGCGTGCGGGTGCCGGGGCGGCGGGATGCGGCGGGGCCGGTGGACGCGGGCCGGGATCGGGACGGGTGGCGCCCTGTGGGGCGCGCGGCGCCCCGGACCCGTGGGGCCGCCCCCGGGGATGTGCCTGTCGTTGTGTGAGGTCCGTACGGCGCGTTTCACGGCCCGTGATGGGTGCGGCGCGGGTGGGTTAGCGGGTGGTGCGCGGGCGGGCGTAGCCAACGAGGTCAGAGCGGCCTTTGAGAGGGCTGATGCGGACGGCGGCGCCGGTGTAGGGGGCCTCGACCATGCGACGGCCGTCGATGACGAGGGCGACGTGGCCGGGGGCGTTCATGGTGCCGTAGGAGCCTTTGAAGAACACCAGGTCTCCGGGAGATGCCTGGGCGGCCGGCACGTGCGGCAGAGTCCGCCACTGCTCTTGGGAGGTGCGCGGGAGGTTCACCCCGGCCTGGTGCCAGGCGTAGCGGGTGAGGCCCGAGCAGTCGAATCCGACCGTGCCCGCGCCGCGCCCGAATCCTCGGGTCGGGCCGGTCAGTCCGCCTCCGCCCCAGGAGTAGGGGGTGCCGATCCATCGGAGCGCCGCCCGCACCACCGTTCCGGCTCGCCCTGAGACCGGTCCGGCGAGCCCGGCCGGGTCCGCGCACGCGGAGGTGCTGTTGGTGCCGCGCGCGTAGGTGGTGGCGCGTGCCAGGACGGTGTTCACGTAGGCCGTGCTGTGGTTGTAGGCGAACAGGGCGGCGCGCATCTTGGCGGGGGCGCCGTTGTGGCGCAGGTAGTTGGCGGCGCCGGGGATCGCGTCGGCGGGGTCGAAGACGTTCTTGGTGCCGTTGTGGTCGCCGTCGACGCCGAACGCGGCCCAGGTTCCGGCGAGGAACTGCATCGGGCCCGAGGCGCCCGCGTAGTTACTGCCGGAGGTGATGCCGGGGCTGCGACCTCGGCCGTGGTCGGACTCCACCGACCCGACGGCGGCCAGGACGTTCCAGGGGATGCCGTAGCGGACTCCGGCTCGCACGTAGAGCGCGAGGTAGGCGGGCGGGATACCGGCGGCGCCCGCGCCCGGCGTTCCCTGACACGTCCCGCCACCCGCACCCCCGGCACCGGCGCCGGTGCCGGTGAGGGCGGCGAGGATGCCGACGAACAGCGCCACCAGGAGCACTACCCCGGTGCCCGCCGCCGCTACGAGCGGCATCAGCGGTCGCCCCGGGGCCGGTCGGGGGCGTCCCATGCGTCGGTGAGCGCGGCCAGACGGCGGCGGGGACCGGTCACCCCGGCCGGTAGCCACACCGGCCCCGCCGGACCGTCCCCGACGGCACCGAGGACGGGGGCGGGTTCGGCGGTCTGTACGGCGGTGGCGACCGGGATCTTCGGGGTGGCGAGCAGGCGCCGCAGGTTGGCCTCGCGCGTGGCGTTCGGCAACCACAGCAGGAGTGGGGTGTTGATGCCGGTGGCGGCGGCGAGTTTGGCGTATCCGGTGAGTTTGGCGGTGACGCGGTCCAGGGGTTCGGTGCCGGTGTCGTGTTCGAGGAAGAACTCCACGCTGGCCGGCGGTCCGGAGGAGGTGTCGGGGGCGGGTTCTTCCCAGCGGCCGAAGGCGTCGGGTCGGGCGTGCAGTCCCCACAGGCGGGCGCAGTGCCGTTCGGACCACCACTCGGCTACCCGGCATCCCCGACCGGAGCGGCGGGCGGTCGCGTGCAGGTCGGCGAAGAAGCCGTTGACGCCGAGCTGGTGGTGGGCGGTGCGCGACAGCAGGTATCCGGCGGCCTGCTCGGGCCGGTATCGCAGCTCTTTCAGCGTGACTCCTTGCCGGATGGCGAGGATCTGGGCGCCCGCCGGGCCTAGCGCCCATCGGTAGGGGACGGTGCCGGTGCCGTTGGCGGACCAGGGCTGGTGCCGGATGAGCGCCTGCATCCGGTAGAGCCGGATCAGTCGCTGGCGCGTGGCGCTGACGCTGGGGAAGAAGATCTTGGCTATCTGGTCGGTGGTGAAAACGCGGTGTTCCCACACCAGCGCGAGTACCTCCAGGTCGCGTTCGGTCAGCCGCTCCAACAGGGCGGCCGAGACCTTACGGCCGGTGCGGCGCGCGGGACCGTCGGCGATGCTCAACGCGGCTCCTGGTCGTCGGTCTCGGCGCCCTGTGGGCCCGCGTTGTCCGGTCCGGTGGTGCGGGGCTTGATGTCGTGGCGGCGCTTGTCGATCGGGACACCGTCTGCGGTCGCCTGCGCGGAGTCCGGCTCGTCGGGGACGGGGGCGAAGGCGGCGCGGGAGGCGGCGCGGACGGCCTCGGCGCGGCCGGGGACGGGTTCGGGCAGGGGGCGGGTGCGGAAGGTGAAGGGCGGGTTGGCGGTGTTGCCGTGGGTGGTGCGGGCGGCGGCCTGGTAGCCGCCGAGGTGGGACAGGTCGTGGGCGCCCAGGAGGGGGGCGGTGTGGCGGGCGAGTTCGGCGGCGTCCTCGGGCGAGGCGGTGAAGTAGATCTTGTTGCGGGCGTCGGCCGAGACCGCTTCGCGCAGGTCGCGGGGGAGCTGGGACAGGTGCTGGTGGGCGACGACCAGGGACAGGCGGTAGGCGCGGGCTTCGGCGAGAATGTCGGAGATCGAGCCGGGCAGGTTGAGGAAGTTGTGGGCCTCGTCGACGTAGGCGGTGACGTCGCGGCGGTCGGCCTCGACTTGGTGGGCGCGCGGGGTGATGGCCTGCCAGACGTTGGCCAGCAGCAGGGAGCCGAACAGGCGGGCGGCGTCCTCGCCGAGCATCCCTTTGGCGGCGCGGACCAGGACCAGGCCGCCGGTGTTGAGGGTGCGGCCCAGATCCACCGTCGAGGACGAGCCCGAGAGGGCCTGCTGGATGAAGGGCCGTCCCAGGACGGCGCGCAGGCGGTTCATGACGGGGCTGATGAGCGCGGACTGCCCGGCGGTCGAGAGGTCTTCGTAGGTCGTCCAGAACCCGCGCAGCAGCGGGTCGGGCAACGAGGCGGTGATCTGGGCGCGGAAGCGGTCGTCGGTGAGCAGTTGGGGCACCTCGGCCAAGGTGGCCTCTGGGCCGCGGACCTTGACCAGGGTGAGGCAAGCCGAGCGCATGATGTCGTCCATGCGCGGTCCCCAGGCGGCGGAGAAGCAGCGGCGGAAGGTGGTGACGATCGCCTCGGCCGAGAACGCCAGATCGGCACCGGCCAGGACGTTGATGCACGGCGGCGGCCCGTCCTCGGCCGGGTCGAACACCACCGTGCGGCCGATGGAGCGTTCGGGCAGGCGTTCCAGGATGTCGGTGATGAGGTCGCCTTTGGGGTCGATGACCAGCGCCCCGCGCCCGGCGCGGGCGTCGGCGAGGATCTGGTTGGCCAGGAACGTGGACTTGCCGGTACCGGTCTGGCCGAGCACGTGCAGATGCTGGCGGGCGCCGGCCACGGCCAGGCCGACCGGGCGAGGCGGCCCGGCCTCGGCGTCGCCGAGGACCCGCACGTCGCACCCTCCCGCCGGGACGGTGGGCGCGGGCGCGACGGGGCGGGCTCCGGCGCGGGTGATGCCGGGGGCGTCCAGGTCGTAGGGCAGGTGCGCCAGGGCGGCGATCTCGTCGCGGCACAGCAGGAACCCGCGCCCCATGCGGCGGGCGTTCATGCGCGCGGCTGGGGCGTGCAGGCGGCGGCGGGCCAGGAACTGCTCCCCGGCGGCGAACAGCGCGAAGGGCGCGGCGAGCTGGTGGGCGGTGGAGCGCAGCCAGCCGCGCGCCGCCTGCCGGGCGGCCGCCTCCTCGTCCTGGGGGGTCTGCAGGCGGGTGGCGTGGCGGGGGGCATGGTGGGTGGCGTGGCGGGTGGTGGCCACGCCGTAGCGCAGCTCGGCGGCGTAGCGGGGCTGGGCGGCTTTGCGCAGGATGGCGCGGACCTGGTCGGCGCGCTCGGGGAACAGGGCGGCGACCTCGAAGGGGCGGGGCTTGGCGTGGCCGGCGCCGGGGGTGAGCAGGTCGAAGGCGGCGGCCTGGGGTGCGGTGGAGCGGGCGCCGCGCAGGGCGGAGGCGGCGCGGTGGGCTCGGCGTAGCCGGCGCCCGACGCAAGGGCGCAGTATCAGCTGCACCGCGGCCGTCTCGCCTTCGCCGAGGCCGGTGACGGCCTCCAGCACCGACCGCAACGGGTCGGAGGGGTGCTTGGTCTCGATCGGGTGATGGTCGGGGCGGGCCAGCACCAGGCGGCCCCCCGCCGCCGAGGCTCCGGGCGGGAGGAGGGGCGCGGCGGGGCGGGTGGTGACGCCCGCGCCGGGCCAGGCACCGCGCACGGTCTTCTCCACCAGGCCGGGCGGGACGGTGCCGGGAACCCAGATCTGGAACCGGGCTCCGGCCTGGTCGGCGGCGATCTCGAACGCCAGATGCGGCTGCCCGAACAGCAGGCGCTTCCACCAGGGGGCGGCCAAGCCGAACAGGTGCCCCCACAGCTTGGCGGCGCTGGCGGCCTCGACCTGGGGCGGCGCGGCGATCTCCACCAGCCGCGCACCTTCGGCGTGGCGGCCGTTGCGCCACCGGCACAGCGCCGAGCGTCCCGCCGTCGAGGCGGCCACCACGGCCAGGACCAGGACGAGCGCGGTAACGGCGTGGCGTCCCGCGTGTGCGGCGAAACGTGCGGGGTCGAAGGCGAACAACCCGTCGAAGACCTTGTCGACCAGCCGCACCAGGAAGCGCGACAGGCCCTCGGTCGGCGGCGCCGGAATCGGCTCCAGGGTCGGCGACGGCGGCGGGGCGGAGGGGGCGTGATGGCCGTGGTGCGGGTGCGGTGAGGGGACCAGGAGCCCGGCGCCGCACAGCAGGGCGAGGCCGGGGACGGCGGCGAGGTTCACAGCGTGTCGCCTCCTTCGTCGCCGTCCTCGGCGCGGCCGGCGCGGCCGTCTTCGTCGAAGGCGGCGGGCGTGCCGGCGATGGTGTGGAGGTGGGCGAGTTCGGCGGGGTCGGTGGTGGCGAGCCGGTGCTCGGCGGGGCTGGCGATGGCGGTGAAGGCGGCCCGGTCGGCGGCGCCTCCGGCGCCGGTGGTGCCGCACAGCAGGCCCTCGCCGCGGTCGGCGGCGAGCAGGAAGGCTTGCTCGCCGTCGGTGAGGTCGAACGCCTCGGCGACTTCGGCGATGACCTGGGGGGCTTGGCGGAGGAGTACCTGGGTGGCGGCGTTGGCGATGACGGCGCGGCCCAGATCGCAGGACAGCAGGTCGGCGGCGTCCTGGGTGACCACGGCCAGCCCCGCCCAGTGCTTGCGGGCGGACTTGGCCAGCCGGTACAGGAACCTCGCGCCCGCGTCCTGGTGCATGAGGGTCCACGCCTCGTCGACCACGACCAGGCGGCGGCGCCGGTCGGCGGGGTCGGCGACCTGGCGCCAGATGGCGTCGAGGGCGAGGAGCATCCCGACCGGGCGGGTCTCCTCGGGCAGGTCCCGCAGCGAGAACACCTGCAGGTGGCCGGTGGGCGCGGTGGTGGTGGGGCCGGTGAACAGTCCGGCGTAGGAGCCGCTCACCCAGGGCGCCAGCCGTGCCGACAGCTCGGCGGCCCCGTTCCCGCTCGCGCCCTCGCCGGCGGCGGCGAGGTCGAGCTGGGCGGCGAGGTCGGCCATCAGCGGGGCGGGGCGTTTCCAGGTGCGCGGGTCGGAGGTGATCCCGGCGGCGGCGTAGGTCGCGATCACGGCCCGGTCCAGGACCGCTCGCGTGGCCGGGGCGAGGGGTTCGCCGAACATGGTCGCCACCAGCGTCTGCAGGAACAGCGCCCGGCGCGTCAGGGTGTCGGCCTCGCCGCCGGGCGGCAGGTCGAAGGGGTTGACGTGGACGCCGGGGGCGCCCAGGGCGATGCAGGTTCCGCCGACCGATCCGGCGAGGCGCCGGTACTCGTCCTCGGGGTCCACGATCGCGACGTGCACGCCCTGGTAGAGCAGGCGCAGCACCTCCAGCTTGGTGAAATAGGACTTGCCCGCGCCCGAGCGAGCCAACGTCACCGAGTTGTGGTTGTCCTGGGCGAACCGGTCCCACAGCACCGGCCCCGAGGAGTGGGCGTTGAGGCCGAACAGGGTCGGTGTCGGCCCCAGGAGCGGTTCCAGGTCGGGTGAGGTGAAGGGGAACGCGGCGGCGAGGGCGGCGGTGTCGAACGCGCGCCGCACACTTAGGGAGTCCTCGCCGAGCGGGAGGGTGGTGGTCCAGCCCTGGAGGGCGCGGAAGGTGGTGGGGTGGGAGTCCAGCAGCAGCGAGGCGGCCAGGGCCCGCACCCGGTCGGCCTCCTCGCGCAGTTGCTCGGCGGTGGGGGCGTGAACGGTGAGGTAGAGGCCGACGCGGAACAGGCGGCCGTGGCCTCGGGCCAGGGACGCGGCCAGGTCGGCGGCGTCGTCGGCGGCGGCCTCGGCGCCGAAGTCGGCCAGCCTTCCGCGTTCGGCGTCGGCGCGGCTGGTGGACTCCAGCCGGGCGAGCTGGCGGCGTAGGCGCTGCGCGGCGACCAGCGGCGGGACGGGCTCGACGTGCAGGGCGACGTCCAGGCGGCCGGGGTAGGTCAGCAGCGGCTCCAGCCAGCCCGCCCCGACCTCGCGCGGATAGCCGGCGACCGCGAAGGAGGCGCACGTTCCGCCGGGGAGGGTGAGCGAGCGGGCTTCGACGCGCAGCGCCGACGGCCCCGCCACGTGCCCCGCCGCCTCTCCGGCCGTGCCGGTGCCATCGTCGAGCAGCTCCGACAGCAGGTCCGCGGGCGCGTCTTCGGCGGCGTGGGAGGCGGCGAACTCGTGCCAGGACGAGGGCGAGGACGAGGACGGTGCGGCGCCGCGGCGGCGGGCGAGTGGGTTCACATCTCCTCCATGCGGGTGATGACCTCGCCGGGCGCGGCGGTGGCGGCGAGCGGGGCTTCGCCGGGGGCGAGGGATTCGGCCAGGACCGCCGCGCAGGCGTCGGCGTCCAGGACGCGGGCGGTGACGCCGATCGCGTGCAGGGCGCGGACGGCTTCGGCGGCGCGGCGGTGGACGAGCGCGGCCCCGGCCCGGCGCGCGGCGCGGGACGCGCGCGCTCGCGTCCACGGCACTGCACCAGAGGCGAACCGAGACGGCATCCAGGACGGCGCCGCCCGGGTGCGGGTGCCGGTGTCGCGGATGACGATGAGGACGCGCCGCGTCAACAGGTCGTAGGAGTCCGAGACTTGGTGAAGGTAGGCGGCGTGGTCGTGGGCGGCCTGCTCAAGGGCGGGATCGGGGAGGTCGGGCGCGCAGGCGGTGACGTGCTCGGCCAGGCCCGTCAGGTCCGCGGCGCGGGCCTGCACCACGATCTGCACCGGTGTTTCCAGGCTGTTGAGCCAGCGGCCGAACGCGGCGACGAGCGCGGCCTGCTCGGCGCTGCTGCGCAACCCGAACGAGAGGGTTCCGGCCTGCACCATGGCGGCCGTACCGCCGTCGTCCAGGTCCATGACGCCGTCCTGGCGTACGGCGCGCACCGGCAGGCGCAGCGGGGCGGGCAGCTCGCCGCGCATCTGGCACCAGGCCGGCGGCGGCAAGACCTGCTCGCCCGCGGGAACCCGCGTCTTGGGCAGGCGCGCATGGACCAGGGCGGCGAGCGCGAACCGGTCCAAGGGCATCCCGTCGCGGCGGCTGAAGGCCAGCACGGCACCGGCGGTCACGATCGGCAGCAGCAAGGCGGCCAGCACCGGCAGCGGCACCACAGGCCCGATCGTGGAGTAGAGCGCCATCACGGCGAGGCCGGTGACGGCCAGGACGACGAGCTGGCGGGCGGTGAGCCCGTACACGATCTTGTCGGGCCGGTCCACGTCGGCGGGAATGCGCACCGACAGCGGCTCATCCAGGTTGCGGCGGCTCATGGCTTCCTCCTGGGCCGGTTCGTCCTGCTCGGTCCGGGCGCCTTGACGGGCTTGGCGGGCTTGGCCGGCGGGGCGGAGGGTTCGGCGGTCGGCTTGGGAACAGGCGGGGGCTTAGGCGGCTGGACGCGCAGGGTGAGTTGGCGGTGCGGTACGGGCCGTTTGGGCATGGCGGGGAACTGGAGCTGGCGGGACCGCACGCGGGCGCGGGCCTTCGGTTCCGGTGGCAGGGGCGGGCGGGGAACGCGCGGGGCGTCGACGGGCAGCGTGAGCTGGGCCGGTCGCCGCACCGGCGGCGTCTCGGACAGTCCGAGCGGCAGGGCGAGTTGCCCGCCCGGTCCGGGACGTGGTTCGGGTGGGGGAGGCGGGGCGGGCAGGGTCGGGCGAGTGGGCGGCGGCATCAGGGCGGGCGGTCCGCTGGTGCGGGCGGGCAGGGGGAGGGCGCCGGGCCGTGGGCCGGGTGGCATGGGGAACGTGCGCGGGTTCTCGGGCGGTACGTCGGGGCCGGGCGGCAGCGCGGGCGGCGCGTGGGGAGACGTCAGCGCGGGGGAGCGGCTGGGCGTCAGCGCGAGGCGGTTCGGCCTGGGGCGCGGGGAGGCCGGGGGGAGGTGCTGCTCGTCGTTCAGGGCTTGCGCGGTCTTGGCGGTGCGGCCGGCGCGGGCGAGATTGCCGAGCTTGTTCATGGCCATACCGACACCGCGGTAGAGGATGAAGGTCTTGGCCATCTGGCCGAGCAGGCCGGGCTGCGCCGCGCCCCAGATGCTGCGCGCCACCCATCCCGGAATTTTGATCATCACCAGGAGCAGGGCGATGACGAGGAGGATGTCGATCGCGTCGGCCTTGGCTGTCGGTACTCCGAGGAACGGGTCGTTGTTCTTGGAGGAGGCGAACAGCACCTGCAGCGCGGTGATCAGGACCAGGGCTTGGCAGACCTGGATGGCGAGCATTCCGGCCATCGCCCGCCACCACAGCCGCGCGATGCCGCCCGTGGCCGGGAGGGCGTGGCAGATCAGAGCGAGGGGTGCGGCGGCGATGAGGACCATCGTGATCGCCAGCCGTGACACGTAGATGAACGCCACGATCAAGGCCAGGATCACCGCGACCAGCGCGACCAGGACCAGGAAGGTTCCGCCGGTGGCGAGGCTGGCCTCGATCCCGCCGGTCAGCGTCTTCCCGGCCTCCTTGGGGTCGATCTTCGCTCCGCCGGCGTGCAGGAACGCGGCCGCAAGGCCGTTGGCGAACCCGATGGCGTACTTGATCGCGATCAGGCTGAGGTTGGCGGCCAGGAACGCCGTCACCAGCCGGGGCAGCACCTGCTTGGGCTCGTGCTCGCCCGGCAGCGCCTGCCCGGTGACGAGCAGCACGCCCGCCGCCGTCACCAGCAGTACGAAGACGGTGTTGGCGATGGTCTGGGAGGTGCTCCAGATCTCGCGCGGGCGCTGCATCTGGGGCGAGTTCAGTTCGGGCGTGCCCAGGATGGTGACGGTCAGGAAGGCGAAGACGGGCTTGCGCGCCGACTCCACCAGCCGCTTGAACCAGCCGGTCACCGCTTCTCCGGCTTTGCAGCCCAGGTCGATGGCGTCGCAGTGGTCGGGGTCCAGGTCCATGACGGTGTTGGAGGGAGGCAGCAGCGAGGAGGGATCGCGGACCCACTTGTGGGGGCCGAGCTGGCACCAGGTGTCGGGGAACGGCGACATCGGGTTGTAGACGAACTTCTGCTTGCCGTTGCACTGCCCCGGCGCCGGGATGCTCCCGGCCGGAGGATGCGTTGGCGCGGGGTTCACCGGTGCGCCGGGGGCGCCGCCCGGCGCCTCGATCCAGGGCGCCTGCGTCGGCCCCGGCACCCAGGCGCCCGGAGAGGCGGCCGAGGAGGGTTCGGGGGCCGGCGGCGCGAAGGGCGCGGCGGGCGAGGCCGACGCCTCGGCCCCGCCGCACAGCAGCAAGGCCAAGGCGAGCACGGCCATCACCAGCGCCGCCACCGGGACCGCGCCAGGTACACCGCTCGGGCGATGCGGGCGGGCGGGGCGCGGGGGCATCAGCCGACCACCCGGCGCAGCAGCTCGACCAGCACGGGTGCCAAGACGGCGACGCCGTAGCCGATCCCGGCGCTGCGCAGGGAGCGCTTGGCGCCCTCGACCTCGCCGGGGTCCAAGCCGCCCAGCAGCATCCGCACGCCGCCGACGGTGGCGAACAGCGTCGCCAGCCCGACCAGCAGACCGACCATGACGTCGCGCAGGTTGGTGATGACCTGGTCCAGGCTGGCGGCGGCTGCGATGCCGGTCGCGGCCATCGCCACTCCCGGCACCATCACGCTCGCGCCGACACAGCCGACCACCCAGGCGGCCGAGGCGACCAGCAGCCGCCTCGTGCCCGGCCCGCGCCGCCGCGCCCGGTGCCTGCCGCGCGCCGCGCAGTGCGGAGCGCGGCCCAAGCCCGGGGCGTTGGTGTTGCCGAAGGCCGCCGGGGGCGCGGGGACGGGCGAGGCCGGGCGCGGCGGGCACGGCAGCCGGGGCACCAGCGCGAACGGCAGTCCGGTCGGCAGGCGGGTCGGAAAACCGGTGGGGAGAGCGGGCAGGAGACGGCGGATGTTCATGACGGTGACCTCCGGCGGGCGCGGTCGAGCACGGTGGATGAGGTGCGGGGCGGGTGAAGGGGCGGCGGCGGAGCCGGACCGGCGGGGCTTCTGGGCCGTCCTCCTTCGAGGCGTCTCAGATCCGGTGAGCGGTGGGGACCGGGTGAACCGTGCGCCCGGCCAGTCCGGCTCCGCCGCCGCGCCCTTCAGCAGGTAGAAGAGGGCGCCGAAGCCCGATTCCCGCCGCGCCCGCCGGGCTTTACCGGGACTTGACCGTCGAGGATCGCCGCCGCGAGGCGGGCCTCGGCGCGCTCGCGCTGCCCGTACAGCCGCCGCCGCGGCACCTCCAGGCGCTTGGCCAGGTCGGTGACGTTCACCTTGCCCAGCCGCGTCACGGTGATCAGGTCGGCCTCGTGCCGGGTGAGCACCCCCAGCTCGACGGCATCGGCGATCGCGGCCGAGGGATCGATCTCGGTGTCGTGTCGGTGCGCCTCGGCGGGCGTCGGTTCGTGCGGCGCGGGGGCGCGCAGCAGTTCCCCGGTGACGGGGTCGTCGGGGTCGGTGGGGTCGAAGACGTGCTCGCGAGTGAGGCGCTGGCGGGTGCGGTTGGCGGCGTGGCGGGCGCTCCACACCAGGCGGGAGATGATGCCGGGCCGGTCCAGGTCGACGGTGGCGAGCGCGGCCACGAACGCGGTGACCATCTCGGCGGTGATGTCGGCGGTGGTGTCGCGGTCGCAGCCGCGCACGGCGCGGGCGGCGGCGCGCCGCAGTCCGGGCAGGGCGACGCCGAAGCATCCGATCACCCAGGCCGCCTTGCCGGTGCGGGCGTGCTGCACCAGCGCGCGCCAGACCGCGTCGATCGCCTCGCCGTCGGCGGTGGTGCCGCCGGCGCGGCGCAGCAGCAGGCCCTCCAGCTCGTGCAGCCCCATCACCTGGCACGGCAGGCCGTGACCCAGGGGCGTCAGGTCCAGGGAGAGCGGGGCGGGGCCGGTGGTGAGCAGCCGGAAGGCGTGGGCGACCTGCTCGATGGCGTTGCCGAAGCACCGCTCACTCCACAGCAGGGAAGGGACGAACGTCAGGGCGGAAACCGTGGCGGGGGTGGGGAGCGGGAACGGGGGGCAGATGTCGCGGTCGGGCAAGGCAACCTCCGAGGTGAGCCGGATGAGTTGCCACCACAGATCCACCACGACCAGGAAGGCACTAGGAGGGGTGAGGGAGGAAACAGGGAAGGATGTGGCGGAGCGGCTTCACTCGAAGACGGCCTTCCATGAGACCCCTGACCTGCACGAACGAGAGAAGACCGCGCTGAGGTGATGCCTGATGGGTAAAGGCCACCTCAATCCTTCATGAGGACGCCGAACTGGGCCGACACCCCGAGCTTGGGGTCGTCGGCAAAGAGATGTTCAACGATGAAGTCGTGCTGGTGAAGGGCTTGCCGACGCCGTGTGCGAAGGCACGACACCACCCGTGCCCTCGTCGCCGATCTTCCTCAAGGGATAGCACTTGTGATCATCATTGAGTTGGTTGACACCTTCGCCGGCTGCTGGGCGTGAAGCCAAAACGGGCATCTTTAGCAGCGGCGAAGTCTCAGATGGCATCACCGGTTTGTAAGTCGAGGTCCATCGGCGGACCGTCCACTCGGTGTCGATCGCTTACTCGAAACCCTCAACTACCCGATCCCGCGTTGCCCGGTGACGGCTGGCTCAGCGGCTGGAGCCTCGGACCAGAGTGGACAGGAATCGAATCGAATCCTCGACACGGTGCTTGATCGTGCGAAGGGCGGGGATGTCGTAACGTCCGGCCGTGCCATGTGTGCCCTTGTTGAACTGGGAGAACAGGTTCATTACGTCATTGACGTTGGTCTCTACGAAGTCGCCCAGAGCTTCGTAGTCAGCCCCGTTCAAATCGAGCAGGTAGCCGATCTTCTCTCGCCGCGCGACCGCCTTGCCATCGGGTCCTCGCTCGCAGTTGGGCTTGGCTTGCAGCACCGCGGCGTCGGGAGCCTTCATGTTGATCAGCTCTACGATGACCTCGCGAGCACTGGTGCAGAAGTGTCGTGCAGCGTCAGGATTTCGTGGATTGATTGCGAACCGGGCGCCCTCCCAGCGGTTATGCAGGTCTAGTGACAGGGCGGACAACTCGTCAGTGAGTGACGTTTCCTCGATCTCTTCCTCGTGGGCGGCTGTCTCGCCCAGAAGGGCGTTAGCGACGTATGCGCTGTTGGCCGTCTCGGCTTCCGCCAAGTCGGCCAGCTCTTGCCCGCGCTCATTCCACAGTTCAGACTGTTCATCGACGTGAGAGTACGCGGTGTGCAGCGCGATAGTAGAGGTCTGCACCGTGATGTAACGGGTCGTTGAGCGCTGACGGTTGAACCGCGAGATCTCGGCGGCGAGTCGCTGTTGATTGGATCGCACGCGCGCGTTGTGCGCGCGTACTTCGCGGTTGTAGTCGTCGATGGCGCGGTTCACTTTGCGGTTGTGTGCGGCGGCCTCGCGGTTGTACTTGTCGATGGCCTGTTTCTGCTTACGGTTGTAGTCGTCAACCATGCGTTTGTACTGAGCAGGAGTGACCTTTCGCGGCATATCAACCCTCCATGCGTAATGGTATCGACTGACGTACGACAGAAAACAGTGGGCAGCGCTCTGGAGCGCTTCCCGCTCACTACGTCACTCAGAATAACTCTCCGTACCGACAGTCCGCCGCTGGTTATCGAGCGGACCACTCGGCTTCAGGCTCGGCCTGCTGACGATGGTCTCTACAGCCCGGCGCCGAGCATGAAGTAGTCCTCGAACCCGTCAGCACCGTTCCACCGAGATGGAGGACTCGGGACCACTGACCAACGATCTGGCTCCCGACCTCAGCGGGATAGCTACGGGTGGAAGCTCAGGAGCCTGCAAGGTTTTACCCGGCTGGCGCGGGAATCGGGCCGACCGAGGTGCTTCTACCTGACAGGGACCGGGTGACCGTTGCGGGTCACTCACGATGAACACCACACCGCCCGACCAGCCCGACCCGACCAATCCCTCCAACCCACCGGAGCGATCCGGCACCGGCCACTCCGGCCGCGCCGTCACCGCGCGGAGTCTGCTGCCGCTGACCGTTTGGCTCGCCGCCGACACCTCGCCCACCGCGCCACCCGCCTCCTCGTCCGCTTCACCTGACGGCGGACCGCGTGGACAGGGCACCGCACGGCTGTGCGGGCTGCACCAGCGCGCCGTCGGCGCCGAACTGGCCCGCCAGCTCATCACCACCTGCACCGCCCCCGGCGACGTGGTCGCCGAAGGGTTCACCTGCAGCGAGGCGACCCTGATCGCGGCCGCGCAGACCGGCCGGCGCGGTGTGGCGCTGGTGCCGCACTTCCCGCTCGCCCAGCACATCGGCGCCCGCCTGCGCGCGACCCTGCCCGCCGAACAGCTCGCGGCGGTGGCGATGCGCCCCACGCGCCCCGACCAGATGGCGCGCGGACTGGCCGACCACCTCGGCGAGGTCGCCCTCGTCGTGGCCGCCCCGCCGCCGTACGAGGTCGGCGGGCAGCACAGCGCCAAGGGCGGCGACCTGCGGTGCCCGGCGTGCCGCGCCGAGCTGTGGATGCTCTCGCACGAGCAGCTCGCCTTGTTCCTGGCCGGGGCGTGGAAGGTGCTGCGGCCCGGCGGAACCCTGGCCGTCATCACCACCGCCCGCCACGAGCCCACCGGACGTCTGGCCGACCCCGCGCCGCGCGTCATCCGCCAGGCGAGCTTGCTGGGGTTCCACTACATCCAGCACGTCATCGCGCTGCGCGTCCCCATCGACGGCGACGCCTTGGTCGTACAGGCCGGCCCCGACCAGATCGCCGAACTGCGCCCACCACACTCGCCCGCACTGCCGCCCATCGCGCGCGTGCATGCCGACGTGTGCCTGTTCACCAAACCCGCCACCGCCGGACAGCAGGGAGACGCGCGATGACCGGCGACCTCACCCCGCCCAGCCCCTCCACCCCCGGCGCCGGGGAGCGGCTGCTGCTGTCGGTGCTGGCCACCGCGCAAAAGCCCTCGCGCGACCAGCGCAAGGGCCGTTACACGCCCGAGTCGATGCGCCACCCGGGCAAGATGCTGCCTGCCATCGCCGCCCAGGTCATCACCGCCTTCACCCGGCCCGGCGACCTGGTCGTCGACCCCATGTGCGGGATCGGCACGACCCTGGTCGAGGCCGCTCACCTGGGACGGCACGCCATCGGCATGGAGTACGAGGCCGACTTCGCGCGCATGGCCGCCGCCAACATGGCCCGCGCCTACCACCAGGGCGCCTGCGGCACGGGATCGGTGGTCTGGGGCGACGCCCGCACCATCACCGGCGTCTTCCCCTACCACCACCGCCAAGCCGCGCTCGTGCTCACCTCACCGCCCTACGGGGCGCACACGCACGGGCACGTCACCACCGGTCGCGACAACGGCGGCAAGGTCACCAAGGCCAACCACCGCTACTCCCGCGACCGCGCCAACCTCGCCCACCAGCCCCTCCCCGGACTGATGGAGGGCTTCGAGCGCATCCTGACCGGCGCCGCCGAACTGCTGAAGCCCGGCGGCATCGCCGCGATCACCGTCCGCCCGATCCGAGTGCGCGGCGTACTGGTCGACCTGCCCGGCGCCGTCATCGAGGCCGCCGAACGCGCCGACCTGGTCCTGACCGAGCGACTGGTGGCGCTGCTGGCCGGGCTGCGCGGCGGCGGCCTGGTCCCGCGGACCTCCTTCTTCCAGGGCCTGGAGACCCGCCGCGCCCGCGACCGCGGCCTTCCGGCCTGCGCCACCGCCCACGAAGACCTGCTGGTCTTCCAACGCCCCATCTACCCCAAGGGAGAGCGGTGATGAGCCGCCGTATGCGGCTGAGGCGTGGCCAGGCGCCTCGGCGCGCCGGCACCGATGAGAGCTTCAGCAAGACCACCGAACTGGTCGCCCGCCTGCAGATGGGGGCCTGCGGACGATGCGGAAGCGCCAAGTACCTCTCCCGCCGCGACGCCCGCAGGGCCGCCCGCATCGCCTCGCCCGGCACCCGACTGCGCGCCTACCGCTGCGGCGTCTTCTGGCACCTGACATCCCCATCCGGCCGTACCCAGCACACCGCCTCCACGGTCACCGCGCATCCGCGCAGGTCGGCGGTATCTCGCGGGCTTGACAATCCGGATGAAGGGGAGCGGTCATCGACCCGCCACGCCCCCGGCCGAACCCCGGCCGCGACGGCGCGGCCCGGCCACCGGAACCCACCGGCGACCGGACACCTCCGGCACACCGGCCGCCCTCGGGCGGGCGGTGACCGCCTCCGACCACGAGCCACACCCAGCAAGCCGCCGCGCACGGTCACGTCGGACGAGCCGCCTCGGCTCACCCCCGCCGCGGCCCGCGCACTGCGGCCCCTGCGCGGCAACTCGTCCGCACAACTCCACCCACCGCACCCGCAAGGAGACCCGACCATGCCCCAGCTCCGCCCCGGCGACCAGCACCGCCCGGCACCGACCCGGTTCGCCTTCTACGGCTACACGTGCACCGGCCCACTGGTCGAAACCCCCGGCCGCGACCAGCAGTTCTGCGACCTCACCCGAGCCCAGACCCTGACCGAACAGCTGGGCGGCCAGATCATCACCCAGTACTACGACATCGACTCCGACCACCGCCTCCACCCCCGACTCCGCCCCTGGACACAGCGCCCCCAGGCCCGCCTCATGCTGGACGCCCTGCCCAGCCACGAGTTCGACGCCCTCATCGTCGCCAACATCACCCCCTGGCTCTTCGCCGGGGACGACGTGTGGGACGTGGTCGCCCTGCTCGCCCGCCACGGCATGACCTTGTGGACGCCCGGCATCCACCGCCCCTTGGACCCGACGAACCCCGAACACGCGTTGATGGCGAGCATCTACACCGGCACCGCAGGTGAGGGGAACGGCCCAACATCCCGCCCGGATGCCGACGGCTCCTCGGCCGGAGGCCGATCGTGACGCCGAGGCCGACCGCCGCCGACGTGAAGAATCTGCCCGCCGCCGTCGACCTGGTGACCGCCGGACGCGCCCCGGGCATCGGCCACACCCGCGCCCACAAGCTCGCTCAGACCGGCGACCGGACGCGCGCAGGCGATCGACCGCCTTCGGGCGGGCGGTGAAGGCGCCTGACAGGAAGGCACCGCGCGTGGTCGTGCCGGACGAGCCGCCTCGGCTCACCCCCGGCGCGGCCCGCGCTTTGCTTGCCCTCCTGCGCACCGCACATGACCAGCTCCACCCCGATCACAGCGAGGAGAAGGCCGAGTGTCCCGACCGAACTCACCGTCGCCAGAGCCCATGATGCGATTCGCCCTCTACGGACACGCGATCATGCGCGGCACCGAGAGGTTCACACCCCGCTTCCACGAATGCCGCTGCCTGGCCGCGGCCGAAGAACTGACCGCGCCCCATGGCAGCATCGTCGCCCGCTACTTCGATCTCGATCGCGAACAGCAGCCGGGCACGAGCCGGCGCGGCCGACCGACCTGGGACCAGTGCCCGCAGGCCCGCGCGCTCACCCAGGCCGTCGGCACCGACCTGTTCGACGCCGTCGTCATCCCCGAACTCAACCGCCACACCTTCCACGGCGTCACCCTGTGGGACTTCAACGCCTACCTGCGTCTGCACGGCAAACAGCTCTGGACGCTGGGAACCGCCGGACCCGTCGACCCCACCAACCCGACGCACGTCCTCTACCTCCTGCTGTTCGCAGGAGTGGCCGCACCGTCCCCGCCGGTCTGCCCGCAACACATCACGGACTGTGGGAAGGACGGTGACGCTCGATGAGCGGACGCTTCGCGTTCCTCGGCAGGGTCTCCACCGAGGACAAGCAGGACCCCGACGCCTCGCACGCCTGGCAACTGGGCCGGGCGCGCGCGCTCATCGAACCCCGCGGCGGGGAGATCGTCGCGGAGTTCTTCGACATCGACAAGTCCCGCTCGATCCCCTGGCAGCGGCGCCCGCACGCCTCCGCCCTGCTGGCCGAACTGGCCAATCCCGATCGCGGCTATGAGGCCGTGGTCATCGGCGAGCCGCAACGCGCCTTCTACGGCAACCAGTACAGCCTGACCTTCCCGGTCTTCGAGCACTACGGCGTGCAGCTGTGGGTGCCCGAGGTCGGCGGCCCGATCGACCCGGCCAACGAGGCCCACGACATGATCATGGGCGTCTTCGGCGGCCTGTCCAAGGGCGAACGCAACCGCGTCAAGCTGCGGGTGCGAGCCGCGATGAACGCCATCACCGCCACCGAGGGCCGCTATCTGGGAGGCCGACCGCCTTACGGCTATGAGCTCATCGACGCCGGCCCGCATCCCCATCCCGCCAAGGCCGCCGACGGGAAGCGGTTGCACAAGCTGAAGGCGCACCCGGCCCACTCGCTGGTGGTCACGTGGATCTACGAGCAGTACCTCAAAGGGCGCGGCCTGCTCGACATCGCCGAGGAGCTCACCCGCCGCGGCGTGCCCTCGCCCTCGGCCGCAGACCCCGACCGCAACGGCCACCGCTGCCAGATCGCCTGGTCCAAGAGCGCCATCCGGACGATCCTCACCAACCCGCGCTACACCGGCCACCAGGTCTGGAACAAGCAGCGCAAGGACGAGGTCCTCATCGATGTCACCGACGTCGCGCTCGGGCACGTGACCAAGCAGCGCTGGAATGACAAGGAAAAGTGGATCTGGTCCCAATCTCCCGTGCACGACATCCTCGTCCCGCTCGAACGATTCGAGCAGGCGCAGCAGCTCCGCGAGTCCAAGGGTCGGGGCCCCACCAGGCACAAGCTCCATGCAGCCACCCACCCCTACACCTACCGGGGCTGCGTGCGCTGCGGGTACTGCGAACGCAACATGGAGGGCACCTGGAACAACGACCAGGCGTACTACCGGTGCAAGTTCCCCCAGGAGTACGCCCTGACCAACAAGATCGAACACCCCAAAACCGTCTACCTGCGCGAAGCCGAGATCGGAAACGAAATCGACGGATGGCTCGCCACCGTCTTCGCCCCCACCCGCATCGCGGCCACCATCGAGATCCTCACGGCCGGCGACGACGCCGGAGAACTCGGCACCGCCGCGCTCCGCAAGGAGATCAAAAAGTGCGAGACCAAGCTCAGGCAGTACCGGGCCGCCCTGGACGCTGGTGCGGACCCCGCCGAGGTCAGTGAATGGATCAACAACACCAAGCAGGTACGCGCCCGGCTGGAGGGGCAGCTCCGCAGCTCAGAACACAACCGAGCGCCGCGGGAACGCATCGCGGAGATACTCCACCACCTCGGAGACCTCGCGAAAGTCGTCGCGTCGGCCGACCCGCACGACAAGGCGGACCTCTACAACCGGCTCGGCCTCCGGATGACCTACTACCCCCAGAAACACCTAGTGGAGGCCCGGCTGGCGCCTGACCTCCACATGGGGGAATGGTTTGTGTCCGAGGGGGGACTTGAACCCCCATGCCCCGTAAAGGGCACTAGCACCTCAAGCTAGCGCGTCTGCCTATTCCGCCACCCGGACAGGTGTGCTCGCCGCGGTGCCCCGCAGCGTGCTTCACCATACCAAAGGTCAGGAGTCGCGGCGAAGTCGATCGAGCGGGCACCATGGTCGGGTACGTGTGTTCCCAGGCGCGAAGGTGATGAACGTGGGCCAGCAGCCGACCGCGGAGGACGAGGTCGTCCGGATCTGCCAGGAACTGATCCGGATCGACACGAGCAACCCCGGCGACAACTCCGGGCCGGGGGAGAGGGCCGCCGCCGAGTACGTCGCCGAGCAGCTGGCCGAAGTCGGGCTGGAGCCGCAGATCTTCGAGTCGCACGAGAAGCGGGCCAGCCTCGTCGTGCGGCTGGAGGGCGAGGACAGCGGGCGGGACGCGCTGTTGCTGCACGGGCACCTGGACGTCGTGCCGGCGCGCGCGGAGGACTGGACGCGCGACCCGTTCGGCGGGGAGATCGCCGACGGGTGCGTCTGGGGGCGCGGCGCGGTCGACATGAAGGACATGGACGCGATGATGATCGCGGTCGTCCGGCAGCGGATGCGGGAGGGGCGGCGGCCGCCGCGGGACGTGGTGCTGGCCTTCCTCGCCGACGAGGAGGCCGGCGGGTCCTGGGGCGCGCAGTGGCTCGTCAAGGAGCACCCCGAGCTGTTCGAGGGCTGCACCGAGGCCGTCGGCGAGGTCGGCGGGTTCAGCCTGACGGTCCCCGGCGACAAGCGGATGTACCTCATCGAGACGGCGGAGAAGGGCATCGCGTGGATGAACCTGACCGCGAAGGGCACCGCCGGGCACGGGTCGATGGTGCATCCGGACAACGCGGTCACCGCGATCGCCGAGGCCGTCGGGCGGCTCGGGCGGCACGAGTTCCCCGTCCGGCTCACCGGGACGGTGCGGGCGTTCCTGGAGCGGGCCTGCCTCGCCTACGGCGTGGAGTTCGATCCGGAGGACCCGGAGAAGTGCCTCGAGGAGATGGGGCCGCTGGCGCGGATGATCGGCGCGACGCTGCGGCACACGCTGAACCCCACGCGGCTGGACGCGGGATACAAGACGAACGTCATTCCGCAGACCGCCGGCGCGCAGGTCGACGGGCGTTATCTGCCGGGTTATGAAGCGGAATTCTTCGCGACCGTGGACGAGCTTCTCGGTCCGGATGTCCAGCGCGATTTCGTCTATAACGACATGGCGCTGGAGACCGGGTACGACGGCGCCCTCGTCGCGGCCATGGAGGCGTCGCTGACCGCGGCGGACCCGGGCGCGCTGCCCGTCCCGTACTGCCTGAGCGGCGGGACGGACGCCAAGCACTTCGCCAAGCTCGGCATGCGCTGCTTCGGGTTCGCGCCGCTCCGCCTCCCCCCGGAATTGGACTTTTCCGGAATGTTCCACGGGGTGGACGAGCGCGTCCCGGTCGACGGATTGCGCTTCGGCGCACGGGTTCTCGACGATTTCCTCGGACGCTCTTGAGAATTCCTTGGTGAAATGCCGCCGGGGGTGCGATGCGTGGTGCTAGCGTCACCGAACGTGAGGAGCGGTCGACCCGCTCTCGATGATCGGTGACGGCGAGGGAGAGACCACGTGGCGAGCGACCCGGTGGCGAGGGCGATCATCGCCCTGCCGCGCCGTGTCGCGTCCGGCCGCCTGGCTCAGCGCCTCCTCGTGGTCGCCGGCATCCTCGCGGCCGGGTGGCTGCTCGGCGGCGCCGCGCAGGCGGCGCACGCCGACACCACGCCCGTCGCCGACGCCGTCGGCGTCGCGGCGGACACCCCGGTCGTCGGCGACGCGCTGCGCGCCGTCGACCCCGGCGGCGCCCTGCGCGCCGCCCGCGGCGGCGCCGAGCGCGCCGCGCACGACGTGACCGCCGGTGCCGCGCAGCGGCAGCCGGTCGCGTCGCTTCCGCCGGTTCGGGACGAGGCCGGGCGTCCGGCCGCGGACGTGCCCGCGAGGCACGCCGCGCCGCGCGCCGAACGGCCCGAGGTCCCGAAGCGGGTGCACTCCCCGGCCCAGCGGCGCACCGCGCACCAGCGGCGCGCGGTCACGCACCGGCGCTCCGCGCACGGGCGTCCCGCGCACCGTGTCGCGCACCGCGCCGTGGACCGTGCTGCGTCCATGGCGGGGATCCCCCGCCCCGGGCTCGACCCGATCGGTGCGGACGCCTCGTCCTCGCACCAGGCTGAGGCCCCGCTCGCACCCGTTCCGGCTCCCGCGCAGGCGGGCCCGGCGCTGCCGGCCCCCGGGCTGATCATGCTCGGCGGCCTGGCCGGCGCCGTCACCCGCCGCCCGCCGGCGCTCGCGCGCCCGTCGGGTGTGCTCCTGCGCGTCTTCGGTGCGCTTCCGCCGGCCGTCCGCACCGCCGCGGACGAGCCGTCCTTCGCGCCCGACTAGTTCCCGACCGCCGACCCCCGGCACGGCACCCGAGCGGCTTCGGGTCCGGCGCCCCGGGGTCCGTCGCCGTCCCCTGGCGGCCGTAGGTCACCTTCCCGATCGAGACGAGCGCGCGAGCGTGCGCTGACGCGCGCCTCCACATCTCGATTCGTCCTGAAAAATCATCTCCCCCGAACGGAGCATCATGCGTACCTGGGCTACTGGCACGGCGCGTGCCACCCTCCTCACCGCCGGTTTCGTCGCGCTCGGCGTCTCGGTCGTCCCGACCGCGGCGCTCGCCGACACCACCTCGGGCGAGTCCGGCGTGCTGAGCGGCAACCAGATCAACGCGCCCATCTCGGCGCCCATCAACGTCACCGGCAACTCCGCCGCGGTCGCCGGCAAGGCCGCCGGCGCCTCCAAGGGCGGGGCGACGGTCGGCAACGGCGGCAGCGGCGGCGGACAGACGACCTCCGGCAAGTCCGGCGTCGGCTCGGGCAACCAGGTCAACGCCCCGGTCTCGGCGCCGGTCAACGCCTGCGGCAACGCCGTGGCGGTCCTCGGCAAGTCCGGCGCGGGCTGCGAGGGCGGCGCGTCCGTCAAGAACGGCGGCGGCCACGGCGCCGGCGGCCACCACCGCACCGGCGGCGGCGCCGGCGGCGGGCAGACCACCAGCGGGCAGAGCGGCGTCGTCGCGGGCAACCAGGTGAACGCGCCGGTCTCGGCGCCGATCAACGCCTGCGGCAACGCGGTGGCCGTCCTCGGGACGGCCGGCGCCGGCTGCGAGGGCGGCGCGGGCGTCGCCAACGGCGGCGGCAGCGGCGGCGGGCAGGCCACCTCCGGGCAGAGCGGCGTCCTCGCCGGCAACCAGGCGAACGCCCCGGTGTCGGTGCCCGTCAACGTGTGCGGCAACTCCGCCGCGCTGCTCGGCGACGCGGTCGCCGGGTGCAAGGGCGGCGCGTCCGTCAAGAACGAGGGCGGCAACGGCGGCGGCCAGACGACCTCCGGCAAGTCCAGCGTCGGCGGCGGCAACCAGGTGAACGCGCCGGTCTCGGCGCCGATCGACGTGTGCGGCAACGCCGTCGGCAACGCCGCCGCGGCCTGCCAGGGCGGCGCCTCCGTGCACAACGGCGGCCGGTCCGGGGGTGGGCAGACCACCAACGGCGACTCCAGCGTCCTCGGCGGCAACCAGGTCAACGCGCCGATCTCGGCGCCGGTCAGCGTCTGCGGCAACGCGATCGCCGTGCTCGGCAAGGCCGGCGCGGGCTGCCAGGGCGGCGCGACCGTCCACAACGGCGGCAGCGGCGGGGGCGGGCAGACGACGTCCGGCACGTCCGGCGTGCTCGCGGGCAACCAGGTCAACGCGCCCGTCACCATCCCGGTGAACGTGTGCGGCAACGCCGTCGCGATCCTCGGCGACGCGGCCGCCGGGTGCGACGGCAGCGCGACGGTCAAGGGCGGCTCGAACGGCTCGGGCAACCACACCCAGGGCGGCAACCAGTCCAACACGCCCGTGCAGACCCCCGTCGACGTGTGCGGCAACACCGCCGCCGTCGCCGGGCACCCGCAGCCGCAGTGCGACGACGGCCCGAGCTGGGGCGGCGTCCACCCGGGCCAGCCGCACCACCCGGGCCAGCCGCACCAGCCGAGCCACCCCGGCAAGCCCGTCCACGGCAAGCCGTCGCACCCCGGCAAGCCGCACCACCCGGGCCAGCCGCACCACCCGGGCCACCCCGGCAAGCCGGTCCACGGCAAGCCGTCGCACCCCGGCAAGCCGCACCACCCGGGGCACCCGGGCAAGCCGGTCCACGGCAAGCCCGCGCACCCGGTCAAGGGGCACCCGAAGAACGACTGCGACCGCGTGCCGGCCAAGCCCGCCGCGCAGTCCCCGGCGCCCGCGCACGCCGTCCTGCCCGCCATGCCCGGCCAGGGCAAGGCCCTGCCGCTGAGCCCCGGCGCCGCGATGCCCGCGCTGCCGCAGCTCCCGGCCACGGCCGGCGCGCGCGGCACCGGCCTCACCGGCCTGCTCGGCGGCGCGCAGGGGTTCACCCGCACCCTGCCCCTGCGGACCGCCAACGCCCGCTACTCCGGTAACGGCACCGGCGCCGGGCTGCCCCTGCTCGACGGGCTGAAGGCGCAGGACTCCGCGCCCGCGGCCGTCTCGGCGCCGCTGCTGTCGAACTCCCGCTACAGCCGGCCGAGCGACCTGCCGGGCCTGGACGGCGTGAAGCTGCCCGCGACGTCCAAGCTGCCCGCCGGCGAGAACGTCCAGCCCACCCTCGGCGGCCTGGACGGCTCCCGGATGAAGCCGGTCGCGGCGAGCGACCCGATGGCCGGCGGCGGGAAGGGCTCCTTCCTGGTGCTCGCCGCCGCCGCGGCCATGGCCGCGCTGTCCGGCGCGTTCGGCCTCACCCGCAAGATCGGCCGCCGCTGACCCCGCGTCCGGCGCGGACCGCGGCGACGCGGCCCGCGCCGGACGCTCCCTGACCCGGCCCGCACCAGCGCGCCGGACCGGGGACGGCGGCACCGCACGGACGGCGGGCCACTCGGAGGCCCGCCCCCAGGCGGTCCCGCCGGCCCTGTCACATGATGTCCGCGGGACGCGGTACCGCCGCCCGTCCCGCGCCTGGGCGCTTTCCCTGCTCGGCCCGCGCGAGCGCGTCGAGCAGGGGAGAGCGCGAGACCACTTCGGCGCAGGGCCACTCGGAGGCCCACCGTCAAACGGTCCCGCGAGCCCGCTACGTAATGTCCGCGGGGCGTGGCACCGCCGCCCGTCCCGCATCTGGGCGCCTTTCCGGCTCGGCCCGCGCGAGCGTGCTGAGCCGGGAAGAGCGCGGGACCGCTTCGACGGCGGGCCACTCGGAGGTCCACCGTCAAGCGGTCTCGCGAGCCTTGTTGCGTAATGTCCGCGGGACGCGGTACCGCCGCCCGTCCCGCACCGGACGAGCTCGGGCCCGGCACGCATGTGCGTGCCGGGCCCGAGGCTTTGGGGCCGGCGGGTGATCGCTCGTTGTCCCGGCCGCCACCCGATCACCCGTGTCGAGATGCGGCGTGTCGGGCGCTTTGAAGATCGAAAGTGCCCGACACGCCGCATCTCGACGGTGGCGACCGGGTGGTCATTAGGCGCGCGACCGTCCCAGCCGCGCGGGCAGATCGTGGAGCGATGTCGCGCTCGCCCCAGGCGCGGTCGAAGGGCGAGCCGCCAGGCGAGTGCTTCGGGCCGGGACGTAATGAGCGAGGCCCCTCGGGTAAAATGATTACCAGGGGTCATGGATTTCGTACCTAGTGCTACGATCCGGGCGGGGCCGGGCGGAACGTGCGGACCTGGCGAATGATCTTGCGGCGCAACCGGATGCGGCGGCTGCCGTCGGAGTAGAGGCGCAGCCGGTCGAGCTCCCAGCCGCCGTACTCGGCGTGCTCGGCCATGATCTGCCGGGCCTCGTTCCGAGTGGTGCCGCGGGGGAGCCGCAGGACCAGGTAGGTGTACTCCACCATCGCTGTTCATTATGGCCCGGCGGGGAACGGCGGGGCACCCCGAGGTGACGGCCGCGGTCGGCACCCCCGGCGGTGACGTGTCATCCTGTCGGGGGCCGTGGCGGGGAGCCCGTGGCGGCCCGTCCCGCAGGGGGCGGGCGGCGGGATCCGCGGCGCGGTCCGCGGGGCGCGGGCATGAACGCGCCGTGGTGGGACGTTGTAGCGAGTCCGTGCACGAAGACCAGACAGCGAGGTTGGAGCGACTGTGCCAGCCAAGAACGGCACCGCGAAGAGTGGCCAGGCCGGGGGCAGCGGCACCCGGCTGGTGATCGTCGAGTCGCCCGCGAAGGCGAAGACGATCGCCGGGTACCTGGGGCGTGGCTACATCGTGGAGTCCAGTATCGGCCACATCCGTGACCTGCCCGGGAGCGCCTCGGAGGTACCGGCCAAGTACAAGGGGGAGTCCTGGGCCAAGCTCGGCGTGAACGTCGAGCACGGCTTCGAGCCCCTGTACGTGGTCAACACCGACAAGCGCCAGCAGGTGGCCAAGCTCAAGAAGCTGCTGGCCGAGGCCGACGAGCTCTTCCTCGCGACGGACGAGGACCGGGAGGGCGAGGCGATCGCCTGGCACCTCCAGGAGGTCCTGAAGCCGAAGGTCCCGGTGCACCGGATGACCTTCAACGAGATCACCAAGGACGCCATCCAGGCCGCCGCCGCGAACCCGCGGGAGCTGAACCTGCGGCTGGTGGACGCCCAGGAGACCCGGCGCATCCTCGACCGGCTGTACGGCTACGAGGTCAGCCCGGTCCTGTGGAAGAAGGTCATGCCGAAGCTGTCGGCGGGCCGCGTCCAGTCGGTGGCGACGCGCCTGGTGGTCGAGCGGGAGCGCGAGCGCATCGCGTTCGTGCCGGCGCACTACTGGGACATCGCCGCGGAGTTCGACACCGGTACCGGCGAGGAGCCGCACGCCTTCAAGGCGGGCCTCGTGGCGGTGGACGGCAAGCGCGTCGCGCAGGGCCGCGACTTCGCCTCGGACGGCACCCTGAAGACCCGCGACGCCCTGCACCTGGACGAGTCCGCCGCGCGCGCGCTGGCGGGACGTCTGCAGGGCCGTCCGTACGCGGTCCGTTCGGTCGAGCGGAAGCCCTACACGCGCAAGCCGTACCCGCCGTTCCGCACGACGACGCTGCAGCAGGAGGCCAGCCGCAAGCTGGGCTTCTCGGCCAAGTACACGATGTCGGTCGCGCAGAAGCTGTACGAGAACGGCTTCATCACCTACATGCGCACCGACTCGATCACGCTGTCGGAGACCGCGATCAACGCGGCGCGACGGCAGGCGGCGACGCTGTTCGGCGGCGAGTACGTGCCGGACAAGCCGCGCGTCTACACCTCGAAGGTGAAGAACGCGCAGGAGGCGCACGAGGCGGTCCGTCCCGCGGGTGACAGTTTCCGCACCCCCGGTGAGACGGGTCTGTCCGGCGACCAGTTCCGGCTCTACGAGCTGATCTGGAAGCGCACCATCGCCAGCCAGATGAAGGACGCCGCGGGCCAGTCGGTGTCGATCCGCGTCGCCGGCGAGTCCACGCAGGGCGAGACGGCCGAGTTCGGCACGACCGGCAAGACGATCACCTTCCACGGCTTCCTCAAGGCGTACGTGGAGGGCGCCGACGACCCGGCGAGCGACCGCGACGACGCCGAGCGGCGGCTGCCGAACCTGACCGAGGGCGACGCCTTGTCGGCGAACGCGGTCGAGGCCGAGGGTCACTCGACCCGCCCGCCCGCCCGCTACACCGAGGCGAGCCTGGTCAAGGAGCTGGAGGACCGCGAGATCGGGCGGCCGTCCACCTACGCCTCGATCATCGGGACGATCCTGGACCGCGGCTACGTGTTCAAGAAGGGCACGGCGCTGGTGCCGTCCTTCCTGGCGTTCGCGGTGACCAACCTGCTGGAGCGGCACTTCGGCAACCTGGTCGACTACGACTTCACCGCGCACATGGAGGACGGCCTCGACGAGATCGCCCGCGGCGAGGCCGAGCGGGTCCGCTGGCTCGGCCGGTTCTACTTCGGCGACGAGGGCGAGGACGGCCTGCGGGAGCTGGTCGGCGACATCGGCGACATCGACGCCAAGGGCGTCAGCTCGTTCCCGATCAAGGGCAGCGACATCATGGTCCGGGTCGGCCGCTACGGCCCCTACCTGGACCGCGACGGCGAGCGCGTCAACATCCCTGAGGACCTGGCGCCCGACGAGCTGGACGCGGCGAAGGCCGAGGAGCTGTTCGCGCAGCCGTCCGGCGACCGGGAGCTCGGCGCCGACCCGGCGACGGGGCACACGATCGTGGCGAAGTCGGGCCGGTTCGGCCCGTACGTCACCGAGATCCTGCCGGAGCCGCCGGCGCCCGCCGAGGGCGAGAGGAAGCGGGCGAAGAAGGCCGACGCCGCCAAGCCGCGCACCGGGTCGCTGTTCAAGTCGATGAGCCTGGACACGGTCACGCTGGACGACGCGCTGAAGCTGCTGTCGCTGCCGCGCGATCTCGGCGAGCTGGACGGCGAGCCGGTCACCGCGCAGAACGGCCGGTACGGGCCGTACATCAAGCGCGGGACGGACTCGCGGTCGCTGGCGGCCGAGGAGGACCTGTTCACGGTGACGCTGGAGCAGGCGAAGGAGCTGCTGGCGCAGCCGAAGCAGCGCGGGCGGGGGCGGGCCGCGGCGGCGCCGCCGCTCCGCGAGCTCGGCACCGACCCGGCGTCCGGCAAGCCGATGGTGATCAAGGAGGGCCGGTTCGGGCCCTACGTGACCGACGGCGAGACGAACGCGAGCCTGCGCAAGGGCGACGAGATCGAGAAGATCACCGATCAGCGCGCCGCCGAGCTGCTCGCCGAGCGTCGCGAGAAGGTCGCGGCCGGTGGCGGCCCGAAGAAGAAGGCCCCGGCGCGCCGCCGCACCTCCACCAAGTCACCCTCATAAGGACATCCGCGTCGATACCCTGACCGACATGACCAGAACGGGCGCCAACCGGTCGCTTCCCGCCGAGCCGCCGGACGTCGCGTCGACCCAGGCGTTCCGGCGGCTGCGCACCGCGCTGTCGCTGTCCAGTCTCGGCCGGTGGCTGAGCCTGCCGGCACTGACGGCGGTCGCGGGCGTGCTGACCCGCGGCGACGACGTCCCGGCCCGCCTGCGGGCGGCCGGGCTGGTCCTCGCGCTGATGCTGCTGCCCGCGCTGCTGCTCGCGCCCGCGGTGGGCGCGGCGGCGTCCCGGCTGGACCGGCGCCTCGCGCTGGCGGTCGGGGACGGCGTGCGGTTCGCGCTGCTGGTGTCGGTGCCGCTCGTGCACAACCTGGTGTGGACGTTCGTCGCGGCGCTCCTCGTCGCGTGCGTGACGCCGCTGTGGGAGCCGGTCGTCGCCGGGAGCGCGGAGGCCGGCGACGAGCGGGCGCCGTCGCTGCTGCGCGCCGCCTACGGGACGGCGCCGGTCGCGGCCGTGCTGTTCGCGGTCCTGGCGCTGATCGGTGACGCGGCGTTCGGCGACGCGCACCGCGCGGACCTCGCCGCCTACGCGACGGCGGTGGTGTTCCTGGCCGCCGCCGCGCTGACGGCGACGCTGCCCGGCGGTCCGGCGGACGCCGTGCCGTCGCCGCTGAAGCTGCTCGTGCGGGGCCGGGACGCGGCGGGCCTCGCGGTCGCCGGCGCGGCCCTGGCGGCGGGCGCGGTCACCTCGGTCGCGCTGGTGTACGCGAACGAGCTCGGCGGCGGGGACGCCGGGTACGGGTCGGTCCTCGCCGGGCTCGCGGCGGGGCTGGTCGCCGGGCGGTTCCTCGGCCCGCGGATCCTCGGCCCGTTCTCGCGGCGGCGGCTGCTCGGCCTCGCCGCGATCGCGACGCCGCTCGCGCTGCTCGTCACCGCGCTCGTGCAGAACCTGGTGGTGGTCGTGGTGGGCGCCGCCGCCCTCGGCCTGCTCGCCGGGATCGCCTGGGCGGCCGCGGCCGGCGCCGCCGGGTTCGGGTACGCGCGGGCCGCCGCGCTCGTCGCGGCCCTCGTCGCGGCCGCCGCGACGCCGGCGCTCGCGGGCGTCCTCGGCGACCGCCGCCTGAAGGTCGGCGGCGCGTCCTACGACCTCACCGGGGTGCACGCCGCGCTGCTGATCGTCGCGGTGGTGGCGCTGGTCCTCGGCCTCGCGGCGTTCCGGCGGGTCGACGACCGGCGCGGCATCCCGCTCGGCGCCGACCTCGCCGCCGCGCTGCGCGGCGAGGTGTACGCGCCGCCCGTCCCCGAGCGCGCCCCGGCCGCGCGCACCGAGCGCGGCGTGTTCGTGGCGTTCGAGGGCGGCGACGGCGCGGGCAAGACGACGCAGGCGCGGCTCGCCGCGATCTGGCTGCGCGACCACGGCTACGACGTCGTCACCACGCACGAGCCGGGCGCGACCAAGACCGGGATGCGGCTGCGGGCGCTGCTGCTGGACCGCGAGACGACGGGCCTGTCGTCGCGGGCCGAGACGCTGCTGTACGCGGCCGACCGCGCCGACCACGCCGCGAACGTGATCCGGCCGGCGATGGCGCGCGGCGCGATCGTCGTCACCGACCGGTACGTGGACTCCTCGCTGGCCTACCAGGGCTACGGGCGCGGCCAGTCGGTGCAGGAGATCGCCGAGCTGAACGGGTGGGCGACCGGGGGCCTCGTGCCCGACCTCACCGTCCTGCTGGAGCTGCCGCCGGACGTGGCGCTCGCCCGCATCACCGGCACGCCCGACCGGATGGAGGCCGAGTCGGCCGACTTCCACGAGCGGGTGAACGCCGGGTTCCGCGCCCTCGCGCAGGCCGACCCCGACCGCTACCTGGTGCTGGACGCCTCGCGCCCGCAGTCGGAGCTGAGCCGCGCGATCCAGGACCGGATCCGGGCGATCCTGCCCGACCCGGTGCCGGCCGGGACCGAGGACGTCACCAGCACCTTCCCGGCCATCACCGACGTCTGAGCCGGTTAGCCTGGTCGGCATGAGCGTGTGGGATGACCTGGTCGGCCAGGAGCGGGTCGTCGAGCAGCTGCGGGCGGCGTCGGACGGGGGCGTGCCCGCGCACGCCTGGCTGTTCACCGGGCCGCCCGGGTCGGGGCGGACGACGGCGGCGCGGGCGTTCGCCGCGGCGCTCCAGTGCACCGAGGTCCCGCGCGGCTGCGGGCACTGCGCGGCCTGCCACCAGGTGCTGCAGGGCACGCACGCCGACGTCGAGGTGGTGCGCCCGGCGGGCCTGTCGTACGGGGTGCGGGAGACGCGGGCGCTGGTGCTGCGGGCGGCGTCGTCGCCGGCGGGCGGCCGCTGGCAGATCGTGCTGTTCGAGGACGCCGACCGCGCCACCGAGGCCGCCGCGAACGCGCTGCTGAAGGCCATCGAGGAGCCGCCCGCGCGGACGCTCTGGCTGCTCTGCACGCCCTCGCCGGAGGACCTGCTGGTGACGATCCGCTCCCGGTGCCGCCTCGCGACGCTGCGGACGCCGCCGGTGGAGGCGATCGCACGGATGCTGGTGCAGCGCGAGGGCGCCGACCCGCAGGCGGCCGAGACCGCCGCGCGCGCCGCGCAGGGCCACATCAGCCGGGCCCGCGAGCTCGCCACCGACGCCGAGGCCCGCGCGCGGCGCGGCGAGGTGCTGGGGCTGCCGCGCCGGATGACGGGCGTCGGCCCGGCCGTCATGGCGGCGGAGCGGCTGGTGAAGAGCGCCGAGGCGGACGCCAGGGCGCACACCGAGGCGCTCGACGAGACCGAGACGTCGGCGCTCCGGCAGGCGCTCGGCGAGAGCGCCAAGGGCCGGATGCCCCGGGGCACGGCCGGGGCGATCAAGGAGCTGGAGGACCGGCAGAAGTCGCGGGCGACGCGGCTGAAGCGCGACTCCCTCGACCGCGCCCTGCTCGACCTGGCGTCCTACTACCGGGACGTGCTGGCGCTCCAGCTCGGCGCGGGCGGCGCGCTCGTCAACACCGACCTCGCGGCCGAGCTGCGCGGCGCCGCCGGGGACGGGACGCCCGAGGCGACGCTGCGCCGCCTCGACGCGATCATGGAGTGCCGGGAGCGGCTCGGCCAGAACGTCAACCCGCTGCTCGCGGTCGAGGCGATGACGGTGGCGCTCACAACGGCTGGCCGGCGGTGACCTTGGCGCGCGGCCGCTCCGGCTCGGGGGAGCGGTCCGGGGCGGACCCGATGACCGACCCGGCGCCGGGCCGCAGCGGGAACGCGATCTCCTCGCCGGTGGCGGGCGCCACGTCGTCCGCCTTCGGCGAGGTGCGCAGCGACACGGCGACGAGGGCGGCGAGGACGAGCAGGTAGGCGCCCATGACGACGGCGCCGACGGGGTTCGGGCCCATCGTGGTGCCCCAGTAGGCGAGGGCGCCGATGAGCGCGGCGACCGGGATGGTGAGGATCCACGCGATCGACATCCGGCCGAAGATCCGCCAGCTGACCGTGGCGCCGGAGTTGGCGGTGCCGACGCCGGTGATCGCCCCGGAGACGGTGTGGGTGGTGGAGACGGGGGCGCCGGCGGCGGTCGAGCCGAACAGCGCGGCGGCCGCGGCGGTCTCGGCGGTGAAGCCGCTGACGGGGCGGAGCGCGGTGATGTCCATGCCCATGGTCCGCACGATCCGCCAGCCGCCCGAGTAGGTGCCGAGGGCGATCGCGGTCGCCGCGCACACCGCCACCCAGAACGGCACGTCGAGCTTGCCCCCGTGCTCGGTGAGGTGGCCGGTCGCGACGAGCAGCGCGGCGATGACGCCCATCGTCTTCTGCGCGTCGTTGCCGCCGTGGCCGAGGGAGACGGCCGCCGACGAGGCGAGCTGCGCCCACCGGAACCCGCGCTCGGTGCGCTCGACGTCGCGGCCGCGCAGGACGAGCCGAAGGACCAGCATGAGGACGGCGCCGATGAGCATCCCGGCGATCGGCGAGACGACCATGAAGACGAGCGCCTTCCGCACGCTCGCCGCCTTGATCGCCTCGGTGCCGCCGGCGGCGAGGCCCGCGCCGACGAGGCCGCCGATGAGGGCGTGCGAGGAGCTGGTCGGCAGCCCGAGGTGCCAGGACCCGTAGTTCCAGGTGATCGCGCCGAGCAGGGCGGCGAACACCACGGGCTGGCTGAAGAACTCGGTCTTCACGGTCGAGCCGACGGTGTTCGCGACCGCCGTCCCGAAGATGAGGAAGGCGACGAAGTTGAAGAACGCCGCCCAGGCGACGGCGAAGCGGGGCCGCAGCACCCGCGTCGCGATGACGGTGGCCACCGAGTTGGCCGAGTCGTGGAATCCGTTGGTGTAGTCGAACAGCAGGGCCAGTGCGATGAGCCCGACGAGGCCGAGCGTGGTCACGTCCATGTCCGGCTGATGCCCGTCCGTCCCGTGCCCTCGCGCGCCCGGAGGTGAACAATGGCGGAACAGGCGGGAGGCGATCATGAGGCTGTTCGGGCCCGCGCCCTGGGAGGGCGAGCCGGCCGTCCACGGCCCGGTGGGACGGGTGGCGGTGCTGGCGGACGTGCACGCCAACGTGCCCGCGTTCGAGGCGGTCCTCGCCGAGCCGGACGTGCGGTCGGCCGACCTCGTCGTGCTCTGCGGCGACCTGACGTGGGGGCCCGAGCCCGAACGCGCCCACGAGCTGATCGCCGGGCTCGGCGGGCGGGCGCTCTGCGTGCGCGGCAACGCCGACCGCTGCGTCACCGAGATCCGCGCGGGCGGCCGTCCCGTCGCGACCGCCCGGGAGGGCTGGCTGCCGGGCCTGCACTCGCCGCGCGCGGCGGCGTTCCTGGAGAGCCTGCCGTTCAGCGTCGTCGTGGACGTGGCGGGGCTCGGGCCGGTGCGCTTCTGCCACGGCTCGCCGCGCAGCGACCACGAGGCGGTGACTCCCGGGACGCCCGCGGAGCGCTTTGCGGAGCTCGCCGGTTCCGCGCGCGTCCTGGTGACCGGGCACACGCACCTTCAGTTCGACCGGCGGGTCGCCGGGCGACGCAGCGTGGGCCCCGGCAGCGTCGGCCTGCCGTTCCACGACGGGGAGCCAGGCACGGCCCACTGGGCGCTGCTCGGCCCGGACGTCGAGCTGCGGGCGTCCCGCTACGACGTCGCGGAGGCCATCGACCGGGCCCGCGCGTCGGGCGATCCGGCCGCGGAGCGCATCGCCGCCATGCTGCTGGAACCGCCCGAACCGGCGGGGATCGTGGAATACGCCGAGGCGCGCGTGTTCGTGGACTGAGCCGGGGGCGCGCGTCAGGACGGCGCGGACGGCAGGCGGAGGACGAAGTGCGCGCCCGGCAGGTCGGCGGTGCCGCCGATGAGGGTGAGGGTGCCGCCGTAGGTTTCGGCGATCTGGCGGGCGATGGGCAGGCCGAGGCCCGTGCCGCCCGGGTCGCGGTCGCGGGACTCGGGGAGCCGGGCGAACCGCTCGAAGACGCGCTCGCGGGCGTCCGGCGCGATGCCCGCGCCGTCGTCGGCGACCTCGGCGACGACGCCGTCCCCGTCCGCGCGGACGGTGAGGACGACGCGCGACGCGGCGTGCCGTTCGGCGTTGCCGAGCAGGTTGTTCAGCAGCCGCGCGAGACGGAGCGGGCTCGCCGTGACGAGGGCGCCGGGAGTCAGGCGCGCCTCGATCGGGACGCGGCCGGCGGGGCGGCGCTCCAGCTCGCGGGCGGCGAGCGCGGCGAGGTCGAGGCGCTCCTCGGGGACGGGGGCGCAGGCGTCCAGCCGGGACAGCACCAGCAGGTCGTTCACGATCTCGTCGAGCCGCTCCACGTCGCCGATCGCGGTCCGCACGCCGGCGCGCAGCACGTCGGGGTCGGGCTCCTCCACCGCGTTCTCCAGGCAGGCGAGCAGCCCGGCGATGGGGTTGCGCAGGTCGTGCGAGGCGTCGGAGACGAACCGCCGCTCGCGGTCGGTCGCGGCCTGGAGGCGCGCGAGGGTGTCGTTGACGGTCGCGGTCAGCCCGGCGAACTCGCGGGCGCCGCCGCCGTCGCAGGGGACGCGCTCGGCGAGGTCGCTCGTGCCGGTGATGTGGGCGAGGCGGGCGCGGATCTCCTCGACCGGCTCCAGCGTCGTCCCGGTGACCCGCCACGTCCAGAGGCCGGTCAGCGCGAGCAGGCAGGCGAGCAGGGCGAGGACCGTCAGCCGGTCGGCCCAGCCGTCGAGCTGCGGCGGGCGCTCCTCGGCGGCGAACACCATCACCCGGTCGCCGAAGAGGGTGCCGTGCGCGTGCGTGCCGATGACGACGGCGCGGTACCGCAGGAAGGACCGGTGGATCTCCGTGACGACCAGCGCGTTGCCCTCCTCGGTCACGTCCGGGCCGAGCAGCGCGGGGCAGCCCTGGAGGCGCGCGCTGGCGGCGAGCACGGCGCCGTTCCCGCCGATGACCTGGATGAGGTCGGCCTCGCCGCGGCGCGGCTCGGCCGGTTCGGGCGGCGCCGGGACGGGCTCCCGGGTGCCGCGCGGGCCGGGCAGCGGCGGCGGGGCGGGCAGCGGGGCGCCGTGGATGTCGGCGACGACGCGCTCGGCGGTGCGGCGGACCTTGTCCCAGGCGCGGTCGTCGGCGGCCCGGTCCAGCACCGTGACCGTCAGCGCGAGGCCGAGGCCGAGCACGGCCGCGGCGGCGGCGACGGTGAGCACGGTGACGCGGCAGCGCACCGAGCCGAACAAGCACGTACACAGGTACCGGACCGGTCTGTCCACCTCGTCCCACCACGCTCGACGCACCTTAAGTAATGATCATCCTACGGTGGGTGACCGGCGGGCCGCCGGGCGGCCCGCTAAAGTCCGGCGGATCGGGCAACCCGGACGGCCGCACGGTGTCTCTGGGGCATGGATGGTGAAGTGTTGACGATGGCGCGCGCCCGCGACGACGCGGCCCCGGCCGTCACCGACCTCTACCGCGGGCACGCGCTCGGCCTCACGCGCCTGGCGTTCGTCATGGTGGGGGACCGGCAGACCGCCGAGGACGTCGTGCAGGACGCGTTCACGGGCCTCTACCGGAGATGGGGGCACATCGAGGACCGCGAGAGGGCCCTGAACTACGTGCGCTCGGCGGTCCTGAACGGCTGCCGCAACGCGCTCCGCGCACGGCGGCGCCCGCTGCGCGTGACGCACCAGCCCGCGGTGTGGTCGGCCGAAACCGCCGCGCTCGTCGGGGAGGAGCGCCGGGAGGTGCTGGCCGCCCTGGCCCGGCTGCCGGCCCGGCAGCGCGAGGCGCTCGTGCTGCGCTACTTCTCCGGGCTGTCGGAGCAGGAGATCGCCGCCGCGATGGGCGTCAGCCGCGGCACCGTCAAGTCGACCACCTCCCGGGCGCTCGCCGCGCTCGGCCGCCTGCTCGGAGACGACCAGTGAACAGCACCGAAGCCCGGCTCGCCGACGCCCTCCGCGCCGCCGGCGACACGATCGGCCCCGCCGACGTCGCGGACCCGACCCTGACCCCCGGCGGGGCGCGCCGCCGCTGGAAGGCCCCCGTCGCCCTGCTCTCCGCCGCCGCGGCCGCCGCCGTGATCGCCGGCGGTACGCTGCTCGGCCCCGCCGGCCACGACGCCCGGCCTGCCGCGGGCGGCTCCTCGCCGACCCCGTCGGCGACCCCGGCCGCCGAGGTCAGGGTCAGCATCGTCCTCTGCGGGAGAAAGTCCACCGTTCCCCGCTGCCGCCGTTCCCCCGCCACGGAGAACGATCGGAAGCGGCTCCTGAACGAACTCCAGACGTTCGCGTACGTGCGGAGCATCGACGCCAAGGCCGATTACGAGATCGCCCCGAAGAAGGGGAGCAACCTCATCTGGGCGCGGGTGGCCACCCAGGACGACGCGCAGCGGCTCGCCCGGGCGCTGCTCGGCCGGCCCGGCGTGGAGTCGGTGGTCGTCTACCGCTGAGTTCCGTCAGCGGGTGCGGGCGGTGCCGAGGGACCAGGTGACGAGGCGGCGGACGGCGACGATCGCGGCGGTGGCGAGCAGGGACGTCCAGCCGGGGTCGGCGCCGAGGCGCAGCAGCCCGGCGGCCAGCCAGAAGTCCAGGGCGACCGGCAGCCCCGCCCGCAGGCTGCGGGTGGCGAGCCCGACGGCGCCGCCCGCGACCAGGCCCGCGACGACGCAGCAGAGCGCGGCGAGCTGCAGCAGCGCGGTCATTCCGGGGGAGCCGCCGAGGTCGCCCCGGAGGCCGCTGCGGCGGCCTTGGCGAGCTCGCTGCGCTCCTCCTTGATCTCGCGGCCGAGGAAGTAGTTCAGCGCCGTCCGGATGGCGGCGATCGCGGCCAGCTCGCCGATCTCGCGCAGCGTCGGCGCGATCGCCGTGCGCAGGATGTCGGAGGCGAGCTGGAACTCCAGGCCGAGGGCGAGGAAGCGGCCGAGGTTCAGGCGCACCGGGACGAAGCGCTCGGCGTCGCGGGTCCGCACCGCCGTGACGAGGAAGCGGGCGAACGCCACCGCCGCCCCCACGAAGATCACGACGGCGCCGGCCAGCTCGACGAGCCGCACCAGCAGGTCGACGGTCTGCTTGAGCCAGTCCTCGCTCAGGAGCGCATCCATGGATGATCAGTGTGCCGTGCCGGCCGCCCGCCCGTCACGGACCGGCGGCCGGAGCGGGCAGGTAGGGCAGCGGCGACGGCAGGCCGAGGTCGCCGGGGAGCAGGGAGGCGACCCGGACGTCCCGGGCCGTCCCCGCGTGGACGTGGGCGGCGCGGCGCGCCGCCCGCCCGCCGGGCCACCGGTATCGGCGGGCACGATGGGAGGCATGAGCTACCGCGTCACCTTCGTCTGCACCGGCAACATCTGCCGCTCGCCCATGGCCGAGGCCGTCCTCCGCCGCCACGCCGAGGAGGAGGGCCTGGACGTCGAGGTGGACAGCTCCGGCACCGGCGGCTGGCACGCGGGCGACGGCGCCGACCCGCGCACCGTCGCCGCGCTCCGCCGCGCCGGGTACGCGTCGGCGCACACCGCCCGGCAGTTCGGGGACGGCTGGTTCGACCGCTACGACCTGATCGTCGCGCTGGACGCCGGGCACCGCGCCGAGCTGCACGCCCTCGCGCCGGACCGCGACGCCGCCGCGAAGATCCACCTGCTGCGCGAGTACGACCCGGACGCGGCCGGCGACCTGGACGTCCCCGACCCCTACTACGGCGACGACGCCGGTTTCGACGACGTTCTGACTCTTGTCGAGGCCGCGATGCCCGGCCTGCTGGACGCGATCCGCGCCGGCCTGAAGGAGCGGGACGGGCGTGCGTGATGTCCGCGACCTCGGCTCCAGCCACTCCTGGACGCTGCATCAGGCGGTGACCGGCGACGGCCGCCAGGTGTTCGTCAAGCGCGCCCGCGGCGCCGGCGACGTCTTCGCGGCGGAGGCGGCCGGCCTGCGCTGGCTGAAGGAGGCCGGTCCGCGGGCGCCCGTCGCGGACGTCCTGGAGGTCGCCGGCGACCACCTCGTCCTGCCCTGGCTGGAGGAGACAGCCCCGACGCGGGAGGCCGCCGAGCGCTTCGGACGCGACCTCGCCCTCCTCCACCTGGCCCGCCCCGATCGCTACGGCGCCCCCTGGCCGGGCAAGATCGCCGATCTCGACCTCGACAACACCCCGGACGGCGGCCCCTGGTCGCGCTGGTACGCCGAGCGCCGCCTCGCGCCCTACCTGCGCCGGGCCGCCGGGACGCTCGGCCCCGGCCTCACCCGCCGCGTCGAGCGCGTCCTGGAGCGGATCGGCGACCTCGCCGGGCCCGAGGAGGGACCGGCCCGCATCCACGGCGACCTGTGGTCCGGGAACGTGATGTGGACCACGGGCGGCGCCGTCCTCATCGACCCCGCCGCGCACGGCGGCCACCGCGAGACCGACCTCGCGATGCTCGGCCTGTTCGGCCTCCCGCACCTGGCCACTGTCCTCGCCGCCTACGCCGAAACCGCCCCGCCCGCCGCCGGTTGGCGCGAGCGGACGCCGCTGCACCTGCTGCACCCGCTGCTCGTCCACACGGTCCTGTACGGAGCGGCCTACGCGGGCCGGGTGGACGAGGCGGTCAGGAACCTTTCAGGGTGATAAATGCGCCAACATGGGTGTTTGTCCCGCCCGGGATGAGATAGAAACGACGGGCCACGCACCGCGAGAGGTTGGAGAGCGAACACCCCATGGACGGCGGCAGCACCGAGGGACCGGCCCGGGGGCGCGCGCCCCTCTTCCGCCTGCGCGGCCTGCTGCCGCTCGGCGCCGCGGCGGGCGCCTGCCTCTGCCTGTCCGGCGCGCTCGACCTCGTCCACCACCACGAGCGGATCGTGCACCGCGACCACCGCGCCAAGGTCGCCGCGGAGAAGGTCGCCGCGGCGAAGGCCCCGGCCGGCAAGGTGCGCGGCGAGTCGCGCTACGTCGTCGGCGTCCGGCGCACCGGCACCGCGCTCGTCGTCCGCGACATCGGCACCGGCAAGGACGTCGGCGTCCCGGTGGCCGCCCCGCCCGGGCAGCGGTTCCAGCGCATCGCGAGCGGCGGCGACGGCAGCTACGTGGTGGCCGCCGCGTCCGCCGGCAAGGTCGCCTTCCAGCGCCTGCGGCTGGACGGCAAGGGCCGCCCGACGTCCCTCGCCCCGATCCCCGGCGTCGCGATCAGCGCGGCCGCCCGCCCCGGCGCCGACATGGCGGTGAACCGCGGCGACGGCCGCATCGCCTACGCCGTCCCCGCGTCCGGCGGCGCCCGCCTGGCGGTGCTGGACCCGAAGGCGGGCGGCACCAAGGCGTGGACGGCCCGGGGCGCCGGGCGGATCACCAGCCTGTCGTGGGCGGGCCCGACCCTGTCGTTCGTGTGGACGCCCGGCGCCGGCAAGGCCGCCCAGGTGCGGACCCTGGACACCCTCGGCGCCGCCGCCGGCAGCCTGAAGGCCAGTAAGGTCGTGCTGAGGCTGCCCGAGGGCGGCCCCGCCGTCCTCAGCCCCGACGGCGCGACCGTCTTCGCGGGCGTGCCCGCGGCGTCCGCCGCGACCGTCCGCGCCTACTCGGTGTCCACCGGCAAGCCCACCAAGGACGTGTGGAGCAGGCCCCTGGAGGGCGGCCTCACCCGCCTGGACGCCGGCCGCGCGAACGGGCACCTGCTGGTGAGCGCCGCCGACGGCCGCCTCTACGTCCCCGGGGCGCCCGCCGCGGTCCCCGCCGCCGACCTCTCCGACGCGGCCTGGTGACGCGTTAGGTTGGAGGCGCGTACCCGGGCGGAGGGAGCGGATCCATGGGCATGGTGATGGCCGTCAGTTTCACCAGGTACGGCCGGCTCTACTACCTCGACCCCGGGGAGCACTCCCCGCGCGTCGGCGACAAGGTGCTCGTCCCGACCGACGGTGGCCCCGAGGTCGCCGAGTGCGTGTGGGCGCCGCAGTGGGTGTCCGACGACGTGGCCGGCCTGCCGGTGTGCGCCGGGCCCGCCACCGCCGAGCACCTCGGCCGCGACGAGGCGAACCGGCGCCGCCGCGCCGAGGGCCGCTCGATCGCCAAGCGGCTGATCCGCGAGCACGGGCTGCCCATGAAGGTCATCGGCATCGACTACCTGGACGCGGCCGAGGTCTTCAAGGTCTACTTCACCGCGCCGCAGCGGGTGGACTTCCGCGCCCTGGTCCGCGACCTCGCCCGCGCCATGCGGGCCCGCGTCGAGCTGCGGCAGGTCGGCCCGCGCGACGAGGCCCGGCTGCAGGGCGGCATCGGGCCGTGCGGCCGCGACCTGTGCTGCGCGACGTTCCTGAAGGACTTCGAGCCGGTCTCGGTGCGGATGGCCAAGGAGCAGGACCTGCCCGTCAACCCGCTGCGCATCGCGGGCGCCTGCGGCCGGCTCATGTGCTGCCTGAAGTACGAGCACCCGCTGTACGTGCAGGCGCACGAGCGGATGCCCGCGCTCGGGTCGCGGGTGGAGACGCCGCAGGGCGGCGGGCAGGTCGTCGGCCGCAACGTGCCGGGCGACACCGTCACCGTCCGGCTGAGCTCGGGCGGCCGCTGCCAGTGCCCGTCGGCGTCGGTGTGCTCGCCGCGCCGGCAGCACGACGAGCACTACGGCGACGGCGGCGACGGCGCGTCCGGGGACTGACGCCCCCGCCCGTCCCGGCCCCCGGCGGGACGGGCGGGCGGGGACTGGTCAGGCGGCCTTGGACGCGCGCGCCTGCACGGCCGGCATCGGCGACGGCGGGACCACCTTCGGGCCGGGCAGCGCGTACCGCCAGATCTTCTTCCAGGTGCTGGTGACCTGCTGGGTGAAGCCGCCGGTGTGGTACGGCAGGTCGTACTTCTCGCAGAGCGCCCGGATGCGCGGCGCGATCTCGGCGTGCCGGTTGCTCGGCATGTCGGGGAACAGGTGGTGCTCGATCTGGTGCGACAGGTTCCCCGTCATCAGGTGGAAGAACCTGCCGCCGTCGATGTTGGCCGACCCGAGGAGCTGGCGGACGTACCACTCGCCGCGCGTCTCGTCGGGCATTTGACGCTCTTCCAGCTCGAACACCGAGATGTTGCCGGGGAAGTGCCCGCAGAAGATCACCGCGTGCGCCCACACGTTGCGGACGATGTTGGCGGTGACGTTCGCGCCGAGCGTGGACAGGAACTGCGGCCCGCTGAGCAGCGGGAACGCCAGGTAGTCCTTGCCCCACTGGCGGCGGATCTTGCGGCCGATCGCGCGCAGCTTGCGGTCGGTCTCCTCGGGGTCGTTCCTCCCGGCCCGGATCTTGTCGATCTCCAGGTCGTGCAGCGCGACGCCGTACTCGAAGAACATGGCGAGCAGCGTGTTGTAGAGCGGCTGCCCGAGGTTGGCCGGGTGCCACGGCTGCTCGGGCGTGACGCGCAGGATGCCGTAGCCGACGTCGTTGTCCTTGCCGACGATGTTGGTGTAGGTGTGGTGCACGAAGTTGTGCGAGTGCTTCCACTGCTCGGCCGGGGACACGTTGTCCCACTCCCAGGTGGTGGAGTGGATCTTGGGGTCGCGCATCCAGTCCCACTGGCCGTGCATGACGTTGTGGCCGATCTCCATGTTCTCCAGGATCTTGGCCACCGACAGCGTCGCGGTCCCGGCCCACCAGGCCGGCGGCAGTGCGGACAGCATCAGCAGCGCGCGGCCGGTGATCTCCAGCCCGCGCTGCAGCTTGATCACGTTGCGGATGTAGGCGGCGTCGCGCTCGCCCAGGTCGGCGAAGACCTCCTCGCGCAGGGCGTCGAGCTCGGCGGCGATGGCCTCGAAGTCGGCGGGCGTGAGGTGCGCGGCCGGGTTCTGCGGGTCGCGGGCGACCTTCGGCCGCACCGGGGCGGGGGTCGTGCTCGTCATGTCTGGCTCCCCTCGTTCCGTTCGGGGTGGATTCGGGTGGAAGGTCGTTAGAGGTCGATCTCGACGGGGCCGGCGGCGGCGGAGACGCACGTCTGGATCATGTGCCCCTCCTCGCCGTGCACCTCGCCGGTGCGCAGGTCGCGGACCTGCCCGGACCGGAGGCGCCCGACGCAGCTGTAGCAGATGCCCATCCGGCAGCCGCTCGGCAGCAGCGCGCCCGCGTCCTCGCCCGCGACGAGCAGCGGCGTCGCGCCGTCGGCGTCGGTCTCCACGCCGCTCGCGGCGAACCGGACATGCCCGCCCTCGCCGCCGCCGCCCGCGAGGACCGCCTGGAACCGCTCGACGCGGAGCAGCGCGGGGTCGCCCTCGGCGGCCCAGTGCGCCTCGGCCTCGTCGAGCAGGTCGGCGGGGCCGCAGACCCAGGCGTCGCGCTCGGCCCAGTCGGCGCAGGCGGCGGTGAGGTCGGCGAGCTTGAACCGGCCGTCGGCGGCGGTGTGCCGCTCGATCAGGGTGAAGTTCGTCGTCCGCTCGGCGAGGCGGCGCAGCTCGGCGCCGAAGATGACGTCGCCGGGCGTCCGCGCCGAGTGGACGAGGACGGTGTCGGGCATCGGCCCGGCGGCGTCCAGGTGCCGCAGCATCGCCATGACCGGCGTGATGCCGCTGCCCGCCGTCAGGAACAGCAGGCCGCGCCCGCCGGGGGCGTCCGGCAGCGTGAAGTCGCCGCCCGCGGGCTCCAGCCGGACGATCGTCCCGGGTTCGGCCCGCTCGACCAGGTACCGGGAGACGAGGCCGTCGGGGTTGGCCTTCACGGTCACGGTGATCCGGCCGTCGCGGCGCGGCGGCGAGGACAGCGAGAACGAGCGCCAGTGGCGGACGCCGTCGATGTCCACGCCGATCCGGACCCACTGGCCGGGCACGTGGCCGGCCCAGTCCGGGCCGGTCCTGATCTCGACGGTCGCGGCGCCGGGCGCCTCGTGCCGGATCCCCTCGATCCGGCCGCGCAGCTCCGCCGTCGACCAGAGCGGGTTGACGAGCCCGAGGTAGTCCTCGGGCAGCAGGGGGGTGGTCAGCCACCGCGCGGCGGACGCGAGCCGCCGCACGGGGGATCGCCGCGCCACCGCGTGTGTCGTGGTCAAGGTGTCCTCCCCGAGCGCTCCCAACTTACGCTTGCGTAACCTACGGTGGCGTAAGTACGGGACGTACGCAAGGAGGAAAGCCGCAAAGCGACGGGTATCACACCATCGCACGATGTCACATACAGCGGTGTCAACCGGACTGCCAAAGTCGGCCTCCCTTTTTGTCGCCGGGGGAGGGAAATGCTCAACGGGCGACGGAGCCGGCCCGGAACCGCCGTTCCGGACGCGGCGGGGCGGGCGCCTCTCCGGGACGCGGGGGCGCGGCCGCGCGCGGACGTCCGTGCAGGTCAGAGGTCGGGGGATCGGGGCCGGAGTGGTGGGGTGCCCCGTTCGGGAGCGTTGAAACGCCCCTTCCTCCGCTCTCTCATCGAACTCTCACATTCGGCTCAGGAACCCCCCAGATCGGCCCGGCAGCCTTCGGACCATGAAACGGCCGCTTCGCCGCCGGACCCTGCTGATCAACGGCGCGCTCGGCGTGCTGCTGGCGGGCGGGGTCGGCATCGCCTACCTCTCGCTGTCGGACGACGACGCCGGCGCCACCGCCTCGACCCGCCTGGTGGCGGTCACCCGCGGCACGGTGTCCTCGTCGGTCTCGGCCTCGGGGTCGGTGGAGAGCGCGCGCTCCAGCGCGCTGTCCTTCGGCACCTCCGGGACCGTCGCCAAGATCTACGTGAAGGCGGGGAAGAAGGTCGACAAGGGCGACCTGCTCGCCCGCCTCGACCAGACCGAGGCGCTGGAGGGCCTGAACGCCGCCAAGGCCAACCTGGACGCCGCGGCCGACACCGACACCACCACCGCCAAGGGGTACGCCAGCTACCTCCAGGTGAAGAACGCCTACAGCGCCGCCCAGCGCACCTACGCGGGGACGATCCTGCGGGCCCCCTGGGCCGGCACGGTCACCGCGGTCAACGGCACGGTCGGCGGCTCGTCCAGCGGGTCGGGGTCGTCCTCGGGGTCCTCCTCCGGCGGCTCGTCCGCGGGCGGCGCCTCGGGCGGCTCGTCGTCCTCGTCCTCGTCGTCCACCTCCTCGTCCTCCTCGGGCTTCATGCAGCTCGACGACACCGCGCACCTGCAGATCGAGGGCGACTTCACCGAGGCCGACACCACCAAGCTGAAGACCGGGCAGTCGGCGACCGTGTCCTTCGACGCGCTCACCGGCAAGACCGCCACCGGCAAGATCAGCGCGATCGGGACGTCCCCGACGACGACCGACAACGTGGTGAAGTACCCGGCCACCATCACCCTCACCAAGGTCCCCTCGGGCGTCCGGCTCGGGCAGACCGCCACCGTCGAGATCGCCACCTCCAGCGCCGAGGACGTGCTCTACGTCCCGACCGCGGCCGTCCGCACGATCGGCGGGCAGAGCACCGTCACCGTCGACAAGGACGGCAAGCGGAGCAGCGTGCGGGTCGAGGTAGGTGTCAAGGGCGACCAGGGCACCGAGATCAAGTCCGGCCTGAACGAGGGCGACAAGGTCGTGGTGACCGTGGCGACGCAGAGCGGCTCGTCCGGCGGCACCGGCAACCGCACCGGTACCGGGTTCCCCGGCGGCGCGGGCGGCGGCTTCCCCGGCGGCGCGGGCGGCGGGTTCCCCGGCGGCGGCGGGGGCCGGCGGTGATCGACGTCCCCGTCCTCGACGTCCGTGGGGCCACCAAGGTCTACGGCAGCGGGGAGACCGAGGTGCACGCGCTGCGCGGCGTCTCGCTCACCGTCGAGCGCGGCGACTACGTGGCCATCATGGGCGCCTCCGGCTCCGGCAAGTCCACGCTGATGAACATCATCGGCTGCCTGGACGTCCCCTCCGGCGGCACCTACCTGCTCGACGGCGTGCACGTCGGCGACCTGGACGAGCGGCGCCTCGCGATCCTGCGCAACCGCCGGATCGGGTTCGTCTTCCAGTCCTTCAACCTCATCCCGCGCATGTCCGCCCGCGCCAACGTCGAGCTCCCGCTCGCCTACGGCGGGGTGAAGGGCGGCGAGCGCAAGCGCCGCGCGCTCGCCGCGCTCCGCGAGGTCGGCCTCGCCGACCGCGGCGGGCACGAGCCGAACGAGCTGTCGGGCGGCCAGCAGCAGCGCGTTGCCATAGCGCGCGCGCTCGTCACGTCCCCGACGCTGCTCCTCGCCGACGAACCGACCGGCGCCCTGGACTCCAAGTCCACCGCCGACGTCCTCGGGATCTTCGACCGGCTGGCCCGGCAGGGCCGCACCATCGTGGTCATCACCCACGAGGACGAGGTCGCCGCGCACGCCAAGCGCGTCGTGCGGCTCGTCGACGGCCGGATCGTCGAGGACCGCCGGCAGGCCCCGGTGGGGGTCGCATGAGCCCCCTGGAGGTCCTGCGGTTCGCGCTGCGCGGGCTCACCGCCAACAAGCTGCGGAGCGGGCTCACCACGCTCGGCATCCTCATCGGCGTCGCCGCGGTCATCCTGCTGATCGCCTACGGCAACGGCTCGTCCGAGGCCATCAAGAAGAGCATCCAGCGGCTCGGCGCGGACTCGCTGACCGTCTCCACCAGCACCACCAGCAGCAGCGGCGGGGCGCGCACCCAGGCGCGCGACCTCACCGTCAAGGACGCCGAGGCGCTGGCGAAGTCGCCGTCGATCAAGAGCGCGTCGCCGGTGGTGTCCGGCCAGTCGTCCACCGCGACCTACGCGGGGACGAGCAGCACCATCGACCGGTTCGTCGGCAGCACGCCCGACTACTTCGCGGCGGCGAGCAAGACGATCGCGGCCGGGTCGGCGTTCGCCGAGACCGACGGCAACGTCGTCGTCATCGGCAGCACCGTCGCCTCCGACCTGTTCGCCGGCACCGACCCGCTCGGCAAGAAGATCAACGTCGGCGGGATCAACTTCACCGTCGTCGGCGTGCTGAAGGCGTCCGGGTCCACCTCGGGCGGCTTCAACGACCCCGACAGCGTCGCGGTCGCGCCGCTGACGGCCGTCCAGGCGAGCGTCACCGGCTACGGCGCGCTCGACCAGATCGTCATCCAGGCCAAGAGCAGCGAGCAGGTCGACGCGGCGCAGGCCGAGGCCGAGTCGATCCTCCAGCAGCGGCACGGCACCACCGACTTCACCGTCGCCAGCCAGGCGAGCGCGCAGAGCGCCGTCGCCGACTCCAACAAGACCTTCACCGTGCTGCTCGGCGCCGTCGCGGCGATCAGCCTGGTCGTCGGCGGCATCGGCATCACCAACATCATGCTGGTCACCGTCACCGAGCGGACCCGGGAGATCGGCATCCGCAAGGCCATCGGCGCCCCGCGCGGCGCCATCCTCGGCCAGTTCGTCGCCGAGGCCACCATCCTCAGCCTCATCGGCGGGCTGCTCGGGGTGGCCGTCGGGGTGGCCGGCAGCCTGTTCACCATCGCCGGGGTGAAGCCCGTGCTCGTCCCGTCGTCGATCGCGCTGTCGCTCGGCGTCTCGGTCGTCATCGGGCTGTTCTTCGGTGGATACCCCGCCAACCGCGCGGCACGGCTGCGCCCGATCGAGGCACTGCGCCATGAATGAGGCCCGGTCATGAGCGACCACAGGAAGGACGAGCGGGCGCCCCGCGCCCCCGAGTCCGACGCCGAACTGCTGTCGAGCTCCCCCTTCGAGGGCGACCTCGACGAGGAGCTCGCGGCGCAGCCCGCCCGCTCGGTCAAGCCGGGCGCCGCCGTCTACCTCGGCGCCGCCGTGCTGGTGGTCGCCGGGTTCATCGGCGGCATCTGGGCCGACAAGCAGTGGTCGGACGGCGGCTCCGGCTCCGGCCAGCGCGCCGGCGGCGCGCCCGGCGGGCCGAGCGGCTACGGCGGGCTCGGCCAGCGCGGCGAGGGCGGCGGCTTCCCCGGTGGGGGCGAAGGCTTCCCCGGCGGCGGTCAGGGCTTCCCCGGCGGGGGGCAGGGCTTCCCGGGCGGCGGCCAGGCGGCGGGCGGCGGGCAGGGCGGCGGCGCCACCGTCGGCACCGTCACCAAGGTCGGCAAGGGCGTGCTCTACATCAAGACCGCCGACGGCAAGACCGTCAAGGTCAGCACCAGCGGCAAGACCACCATCCGCGTCACCAGGAACGGGACGCTCAAGGACCTCGGCTCCGGCACGACGGTCATCGTCCAGGGCACCGCCGGGAGCGACGGCAGCATCGCCGCGACCAGCGTCAGCCAGGGGACCGCTAGAGGAGGACAGCGACCATGAGGAAGATCGCAGTGGCCGGCGTCGCGGCCGCGCTGATGCTCGCTTCGGCGTGCGGGGGCGGCGGCGACGGCAAGAAGGCGGACGCGTCCTCGACGGGCGGCGCCCAGCAGTCGATGCAGGCGTACCAGCAGTGCCTGGAGAAGCAGGGCGTCAAGCTGCCGCAGTTCGGCGGCGGCCGCAACGGGCAGCGCCCGAGCGGGGCGCCGACGGCGCGGCCGTCGGGGATGCCGTCGGGCCGCCCGTCCGGGATACCGTCGGGCCGGCCGAGCATGTCGGCCGCGCAGCAGAAGGCCATGCAGGCGTGCGCGTCGCTCCGGCCGCAGCGCGGCAACGGCGGCGGGGGCTACGGCGGCGGCTGGGGCGGCGGGCCCGGCCAGGGGCAGCAGCCGCCCGCCGGCTGATCCAGACCCCCGGACGGACGTCCCCCGCGCCCGCCCGGGACCGGTGAGGACCCGGAACCCCCAACCCGGGTCCTCACCGGATCACCTCCCCTTGCGGGGGATCGCCAGCATCGGCAGGACGGCGACCGCGAGCAGCGCCGCCGAGCACCAGAACGTGCCGGTGAAGGCGTCCGACAGCAGGTCCGGGCGGTGCGCCGCGGCCGCCTCGCGCAGGTTGCCGCTCGCCCCCGGCAGCCCGTCCCTGATCATGATCTGCAGGACCACCGCCGTCACCGCGGTGCCGAACGAGCTGCCCACCCGGATGAGGATGTTCGACGCGGTCGTCGCGGCGGGCACCGCGTCCCGCGGCAGCCCCCGGTAGAACGCGGCCTGCACGGCCGGCATCGCGGTGCCGTGGCCGAGGCCGACGACCAGGCCCATCCCCATGATCGCGAGCCGTCCGGTGCCGGGGTCCACGGTCGCCAGCAGCGCCGCGCCCGCGAGGACCAGCAGCGTCCCGGCGACGGCGAGGGGGCGCTGCCCGAGCCGGTCGGTCAGCCTCCCGCTGACCGGCATCGTCACCATCGCGCCGAGGCCGAGCGGCGCGAGCAGCCAGCCCGACTCCAGCGGCGTGTCGCCGCGCACGATCTGCGCGTACAGCGGGACCAGCACCATCAGCCCGAACAGCGACAGGCAGTACACGAACGCGCCGCCGGACATCGCGATGAACGAGCGGCTGCGGAGCGCCCGCAGATCGACGAGCGCCCGCTCGCGCTTGCGCAGCGCGTGCGCGACGAACCCGGCGACGAGCGCCGCCCCCGCGAGCACCGGCACCAGGAACCGCGCGCCCGACAGCGGCACGCCGTCGCCGGCCTGCGCCAGCCCGTAGACGAGCGCGGCGAGGCCGGGGGACAGCAGCGCGAGCCCGGCGACGTCCAGCCGCGCCGACGCGTCCCGCTCGGTGTCGCGCGGCAGCATCAGCACGGCCGCGGCGAGCGCGGCGGCGCAGAACGGCACGTTCACGTAGAACAGCCAGCGCCAGCTCAGGTGGTCGACGATGCCGCCGCCGACGAGCGGCCCGAGCACCGGCGCGATCATCGCGGGCACCGCGACGACGCTCATCACCCGGCCCATCCGGTCCGGGCCCGCGGCGCGCGCCAGCATCGTCTGCCCGACCGGCATGATCATGCCGCCGCCGATCCCCTGCAGCACCCGGAACGCGATCAGCGCGGGCACCGACCAGGCCAGCCCGCAGAGCACCGAGCCCGCCGCGAACAGCACCAGCGACGCCAGCCACATGCGGCGCGGCCCGAAGCGGCGCACCGCCCAGCCGGTCAGCGGGATCGTCATCGACAGCGCGAGCGTGTAGCCCGTCAGCACCCACTGGATGGTCGACAGGGAGGTGTCGAAGTCCTGGCCGAGCGTGGTGACGGCGACGTTCACGATGGTGCTGTCCAGCACCGTCATGAACGCGCCGAGGACCACCACGACGGCGAGCCGCCGGATCTCGGGGCCGAGCCGCGCGTCCTGCGCGGGGGCCGTCACGGTATGCGTCACGAGGGGTCTCCTGCCGTTTCCGTACGCTGTATCGGTTCAACCGTACGCTGTATCGCTCATTCTGTACACCGTATCGGTCGAGCCGTACGCCGTACGGGTAGGATCGGGGGGTGCCCGGAACCCCGCGCGAGCGCCGCGCCCCCTCCGACGTCTGGACGCGCCCGCCCGCGGGCCGCCGGCCGAAGCTGACCCGCGACGCCATCGTCGAGGCGGCCGTCGCGATCGCCGACGCCGAGGGCCTGGACGCCGTCTCGATCCGCCGCGTCGCCGCCGAGCTCGGCGTCCGCGCGATGAGCCTCTACACCCACATCGACGCCAAGGACGACCTGCTCGCCCTCATGTACGACCGCGTCGCCGGCGAGGTCCTGTTCCACGGCGACATGCCCGACGGCTGGCGGGAGGCGTTCCTGGAGATCGCCCGCCGCGAGCGCGCCGCCGGCAAGCGCCACCCGTGGATGTTCGCGGTCCTCGGCCTGCCGGTCTCCGTCGGCCCGAACGGCCTGCGCCACGGCGAGCAGTCCCTGGAGGCGGCGGCCAAGCTCACCACCGACCCGCGCGCGATGCTGGAGATCGTCGGCGCCGTCGACCACTACATGCTCGGCTACGTCGTCCGCGAGACCGCCCGCTCGCCCGAGGACGACACCGCCCTGCTCCGGCGGGTCGCCGCGCACGGCGACTTCGCCCGCCTGAACGCCGTCCTCGACACGGGGCTCTACAGTCAGGAGGGCTACGAACGCGGCGTGAACTGGCTGCTGGACGGCATCGAGCGCGAGTACGGGGCGTAGCGCCCCGGCCGCGGGGAACGGGGTACCGGGTGCGAACCCTGCGAATCACCGGAGCGGCCCTGCTGGGCCTGGCGCTCCTGACGGCCTGCGACGGCGGCGGCGACGCGCCGGCGAAGAGCGCCGCGCCGTCCACGCCGCCCGCCGCCGGCCTGGACGCCTTCTACCACCAGAAGATCGACTGGAGGTCCTGCGACGGCGGCTTCCAGTGCGGCACCGCGCAGGTCCCCCTCGACTACGCGAAGCCGGGCGCCGAGCGCGTCACGCTCTCCCTCATCCGGCTGCCCGCCACCGACACCGCGCACCGCATCGGCTCGCTGCTCACCAACCCCGGCGGGCCGGGCGGCTCGGGCGTCGAGTTCATCCGCGACAGCGGCCGCGCCTTCGACGAGAAGCTGCGCGCCCGCTTCGACCTCGTCGGCTTCGACCCGCGCGGCGTCGGCTCCAGCGCCCCCGTCCGCTGCCTGGACGGCGCCGGCCTGGACCGCTACTTCGCCACCGACTCCTCGCCCGACGACCAGGCCGAGGTGGACGCCCTCGCGTCCGTCAGCAAGGGCTTCGCCGACGCCTGCAAGGCCAAGGCCGGCGCCGAGCTGCCGCACGTCGGCACCCGCGACGCCGCGCACGACATGGACGTCCTCCGCGCCGCCCTCGGCGACAGCAAGATCAGCTACTACGGGGCGTCCTACGGCACCTACCTCGGCGCCGTCTACGCCGACGAGTTCCCCGGCAACATCCGCGCCCTCGTCCTGGACGGCGCCATCGATCCGCGCACGTCCTCGACCGACATCCTCGTCGAGCAGGCCAAGGGCTTCGAGACGGCCCTCCAGGCGTTCATCGCCGACTGCGTCAAGCAGTCCTCCTGCCCCCTCGGCACGAGCGCCCCCGCCGCCACCCAGAAGATCTCCGACCTCCTCACCGCCGCCGACAAGACCCCCCTCGCCAACCGCCGCGACTCCCGCAAGGTCACCGAGTCCTGGGCCGCGATGGGCATCGCGACGTCCCTCTACAACAAGGACTTCTGGCCGATCCTGCGCCAGGCCCTCACCCAGGCCCTCACCCAGCGGGACGGGACGCTCCTCATCACCATCGCCGACCAGATGGTCGAGCGGAAGCAGGACGGCACCTACAGCAACCAGACGGACGCCAACATGGCCGTCAACTGCGTCGACAAGCCCAACCCGGCCGACCTCGCCACCTACAAGAAGGCCGCCGACGAGGCCCGGAAGCAGTCCCCCCGCTTCGGCCCGTTCGTCGTCTGGGGCGGCCTCCCGTGCGTCTACTGGCCGGCCCAGACGAAGCAGGCCCCCAAGCCCATCACCGCCGACGGCTCGCCGCCGATCCTCGTCGTCGGCACCCTCCGCGACCCCGCCACCCCCTACAAGTGGGCGCAGGGCCTCGCCTCCCAGCTCACCAAGGGCGTCCTCCTCACCCTCGACGGCGACGGCCACACCGCCTACCTCCAGGGCAACGCCTGCATCACCAAGGCCACCGACGCCTACCTGATCGACGGCACCCCGCCCGCCAAGGGCACCACCTGCCACTGACCCGCCGAAACCGATGCACACTCCGCCGCCGAGACCCGGTAGACTGCTCCCCGCCGCACCCCGCACGGGACGCGGCACGCCGCCTTAGCTCAGTCGGCAGAGCGATTCACTCGTAATGAATAGGTCATCGGTTCGATTCCGATAGGCGGCTCCAGGTCGAAGCCCCCTTCCGATCATCGGAAGGGGGCTTTTGCTAACGGCCTTGCTAACAGGGCGCCCCTAGCCGGTCTCCTCCATGACCGCCGCGAACGTCTCCGCCGCCGACACCTCCGCCGACCGCACCACGTGCGCGTACACCCGGAGCGTGATCGCGGGGTCCGCGTGCCCCAGCCGGGCCGCGACGATGTGCACCGGCACCCGCGCCAGCAGCAGCGCCGTGGCGTGGATGTGGCGGAGATCGTGTACCCGCGCGTGGGGGAGCGGCTCCGCCGGCCGAGGCCCGTCCTTGGGTGCGTTGTAAGCCCGGATGGTCTTGGTCATGAGCCAGCCCACCGAGTCGGGATGGATCGGTTCCCCGAGCGTCGTCGCGAACACGTAGCCGTCTTCCGCACCCTTCCATTCGTCCCCGACGAGCAGCTTCTCCGCCACCTGCGCCTTGCGGTGCGCCTTGAGGACGGCCGCCGTCTCGGCGTCGATGGTCACCACGCGCGACCGCCCGCTCTTGGTCGTCCCTTCGACGCGCTGTCCGGCGACCACGCCCGTGGACCCGGTGATCGTGATCCGGAGGCCGTCGAGGTCGACGTTCGACCACCGCAGGTTGAGCAGCTCACCGCGCCGAGCGCCGGTGTAGGCCGCCAACCGGTAGAAGGCGAACAGCCGATGCCGCCGCACGGCCACCAGGAACGTCCGAAGCTGCTCGATGCTCCAGACCGCTCCGGGTTCGGCGTGGTCGGCCCGAGGCCGCTTCGCCCGCTCGACGGGGTTACTGGGGAGGATCTCGTCCACGAGCACCGCGTCCCCGAACGCCTTACGAAGGATGGCGTGCGTCCGCGTCACGGTCGCGATCCCGAGCGGCTTGCCGCCCTCTCCGCCGTGCGCCCGGAGATCGCGGTAGAGCTTGCTGACGGTCGCCGGCCGAACGGCCTGGAGACGCATCCCGCCGATGTGCGGCTTCACGTAGAGCCGGATCATCGTCCGGTAGCTCGCCAGCGTCCGCGGCTTGATCTCGACCTCATGCGCTTCGATCCACTGGTCGAGGTACTCGCCCACAGTGATGGCGTTGCGGTCGATGTACTCCCCGCGCCGCGCCTTCACCCGAGCTTCGTCGCGGGCGGCCTTGGCCTCGTCTTCGGAGGCGTAGCCGCCGACCCACTTGGGCTTGGAAAGGCCCGTCTCGGGGTCGGTGACGCGGATGACGTAGGACCAGGTCTTGCCGCGCTTCATGACGCCGTCGCGGAGCTTGGGCTTGCTCGCGTTGTCCTTGGGCATCAGGCGGCCTCTTCCAGGAGGGAGTCGATGTAGGCGTTGAGCGCGCTCAGCGGGACGCGGCGGGAGCCGTCGACCCGGACGGAGCGGATCGCGCCGGCGGCGAGGAGTTCGTAGAGCTTGCTGCGGGAGATGGCCAGGGCCTTGGCCGCTTCGGGGACGGTCAGGAGGAGCTTGGGCACTCAGAACCTCTTTCGTCAGAGAACAGGGCAGGCAAGGGCTTGCCGGTGAGGGCGGCGGAGAGGAGTGCTTCGCCGGGGGTGAGGCCGCGGCCGGCGTAGGCCCAGTGGGCGACGGTGAGGACCTGGTCGTCGTCGAGGGGCAGGCGGCCGGTGGTGATGTCGTCGTGTCGGTGCTGGTTGTGGGTGGCGCGGGCGGAGCGCAGGGCGCCGAGGGTGGTGGAGTAGCGGCGGCTCTTGGTGGAGAAGTGGCCGCGGAAGCCGAGCATGTGAGCCCACTCGGCGAGGCGGAGCCCGGCGAGTTCGGGCAGGGCTCCCAGGCGCAGGCACTCGGCGATCAGGCGGCGCGCGTGATCGGTGATATGCAGGGCGGCGAGGTTCTCGCCGGGACGGACCCGGCGGTCGAGGGTGCCGACGCATTCGGCCGCCTTGGTGGCGTACTTGGCGATGTAGCCGGCGACGGCGGTATCGGTGAGGTGGCCGGTGGTGGTGATGGGCCGGATGTCGAGCTGGCGGCCCCAGGCGAACGAACGGGCGGGGACGCCGGGCGCGGCGGGGGGGGTGGCGGTGACGGCGGGCGCGGCGTGGCGGACGGCGTCAGCGAGCAGGGCGAAGGCGGCCCATGCGGGTGGCGGCGAGGCGGGGCCGTCGGGTCCGTCGAGGCGGATGACGGCGTGGAAGTGGACGAGGCCGCGCCTTTGGTATTCGGAGACCTTGGCGAACGACACGGTCGTCTGCTCGCGCAGTTCGGCGAGGGTGAGCCCGGCGGCGCGGGCGAGGCGGCGGCGCAGGGCGAGGGTGAAGCGGCGCCACAGTTCGGGGGCCAGGGCGTTGAACAGCACGGTCCCGGTGCGGTCATAGCCGTCCGGGCACAGCGGGGTTCCGAGGCGGGGATCGTCGGCGCCGTGCCGGACGGTGCAGGACAGGCGGACCCCGTGCGGGCAGGGCGCGGCGTTGCGGCGCGGGTGGCAGGGCGCGACGGCGCCGCCGGACTCGCGGCGGGTGTGGACGGTGCCGAAGGACGGTGCCGTGAGGGTGACGAACGCGGCCGGGTGGGTGGTCACCGAGTCCGGGACGCCCTTGCCGCCGGCCAGGCCCGCGCGGATGAGCTGGTAGGTGTCGGCGCGGTAGGTCTCGGCGCAGGACGGGCAGCGGGACGCGCGGCGCGTCTTGCAGGCGACCCGCAGCACGCCGCCGGGTTCGCGGGTGGTGGTGTAGCGGTGCAGCAGGCGGCCGGTGAGCGGGTCGCGGTGTTCGACATGGCCGCGTAGGTGGACGGGCTGTCGGCAGCCGTCGAGGTGGCGAAGGCGGGCGACGAGGCGGGGGTAGTCGGGGCTGTCGAGGGCGGAGGAGAGGGAGGCGGCGGCGAGCGGCGTGACGAGCGAGGGGGCCGCAGTGGTGGGGCCGGTGGTGGGCTCAGCGTCGGGCACGGTCGGCGGTTCTCCTCGGAGTGCCGGAGGCGGGGTGCCGAGGCCGGCGGGGGCGGCCCCGGCGCGAGCGGGCGGCGTCGTCGGGTGGGTCAGAAGGCGGAGGCGAAGCGGGCGAGGCCCTGAGCGAGCAGGCCCAGGAGGGTGAACAGGTTCTTGGTGGTGTGGGCGGCGACGGTGGGGCTGTTGATCACGAACAGGGCCAGGACGACCCAGCAGAGGGCGAAGCCGAGGCGGCGCATGAACATGGCGGTCGGGTCCTTTCGGGCTAGATGAAGCCGGCGCCCAGGCAGGCGGGGCAGGTGAGGCAGTCGGAGGTCAGGCCGGTGGTGCCGCAGTCGCCGCACCGGTAGCGGACCGGCGGCACGACCAGGGGGCGGGGCAAGCGGACGGTGGCGCGGGTGGCGGTGTCGTGGGCGGTGATGCGCGGCGAGGCGCACGAGCCGCAGCGCACGGCGGCGAGGGTGGTCTCCCGGCAGGGCCAGGCGCGCCAGGGCAGGGGGCGGGAGTGGCCGCAGTCCCGGCACCGGTACCAGAACCGGGGCGTCGGTTCCGGCGCCGGGAAGCGCAGCACGAGGGCCGACATCAGGCGGCGCGCCGGTCGCCGGCCGAGCCGGTCACGGGCGTCGAGGGGTCGGCGTTGTCGGTGGCGTTGGGAGCGGGCGGGTCGAAGTTGGGGGCGTAGGTCATGAGCGCGCGGTGGGCGTGCTGTCGCTCGGTGGGGATGTGGATGGCCTGGTAGGCGATGGGGCCGAAGTGCTTGGCAGCCGTGTAGTGGCCGCCGTCGTGGGTCTCGTCCTGGACCGGGACGCCCAGGAGCGCGGCGACGCCGTCCACGGCGGCCCGCTGGCAGGTCTGGGAGTCGCCGCGGGCGAACATCGAGACCGTCACCGTCCCGCGCGGGATGGGCACGGCCGGGTTGTCCTCCAAGAAGTCGGCGAGGGCGCGCAGGCCGGTGATCAGGTTTCGGCGGTTCATGAGGCGCCGGGGGTGGGTGAGGTCGGTCATTGCCGGTCTCCCTTGATCAGGTGGGGTGGTGGTGGTCAGGCGGCGGGTTCGGTGCGCAGGTGGCGGAGGAGGTCCGAGGCGAGTTGGTTGGACACCCCGAGGCGGGCGCGCAGCGCGTCACGGGTGATGGGGCGGCCGTGGCGGTGGTGGTGTTCGTCGGCGACGCGGCGGGCGAAGTCCAGTAGCGGCCCGGCCGGAGCCCCGGCCGATCCCGGCGAGGTGTCGCCGGCGGGCGAGGACGGGACGGGGATCGCGGTCTGTCCGTCCTGAGGCGGGGCGGTGGCGGCGAGGTCGGGACGGTCGTCCTGCGCAGCGGCGGCGGCCGGGGACGGCGCCGGGGACGAGGCGGCGACGGCGACCGGGCGCGGGGACGAAGCGACGGTGTCCGGCGTGCTGTCGGGGACGAGGCGGGGGACGCCGCCGGAAGTGGCGGGACGGCCGAAGGACGGCGGAACGGTCCGTCCGCTGGCGGCGGCGCCGTCACCGGCGGGGGCCGGGGTCGAGGCCGGGCGCGGGAGGGGCGCGGCGCGGCGTTCGAGCATGGAGACCGCGACCAGGAACGCGCCGGCGGGAGTGGCGGCGACCGTCCAGCCCCACGCCGTCGCCTCCGCTTGGGCGAGGTTGGCGGCGAGCGAGAGCAGGATGCCGCCGGTCAGGACGAGCGTCGGCCACGACACCGGCCAGGACGAGCCCGCCGACGTCCCCGAAGACGAGGGCGAACGCGGGGACGAGGACGGGCGCCGCCCGGTCCGCCGGTCGCGCTGGCGTTCGCGGGCCGCCATGACGCACGTGAGGTCGATGCAGACCGCCACCGCCCACGCCATCGGGCCGTGCTGTCCGTGCTGGGTGGCGGTGTCACGGATGTGGGTGAAGGACCCGGCAGCCGCGATCAGCGCCAGCACCACTACCGGCGCGGAGTCGGCCAGGACGGCGCGGAGGCGTCGCATCAGGCGGCCCGCCCGCCGGTCGGGGCGGCCGTCGTGTTCAGCAGCGCGACCATTTCGGGGTCGCAGCGGTGGGTGTCGGCCCAGTCGTAGGCGGCGGTCTCGCGGGGCGTGGCGTAGGCGGCCACGCAGCGCGGGCACAGCACGGCGTACACGTCGTAGGAGTCGTTCCACTGCACGTCGATGAAGCGGCGGGGGAAGGCGATGATGCGGGCGGTCACGGCGACACCTCCGAAGATCGTTTTTGGGCATGGGCGGGGTAGGGACCTGGCGTGATCGCGGCTCACGCCGAGCCGATGAGGGCGGTGGCCCGAGGGGGCCGAGGCCGGTCTAAGCGGCCGAGGGCAGGCCCGGCGGCGGTCCGGTTGGCAGCGCGGCGGGCGGCTCGACCGGCGGGGCCGGGGCGAGGTCGGGGCGGATTAAGTCCGCCCAGGCGGGCGCGAGGTGGGCGTACTGGCGGGCGGAGGTTTCGGCGGCTTCCTCGGAGACGTAGACCGAGCGGGCGCGGTGCCAGGTACCGTCAGCGCCGGCGACGATGCAGACGCCGGGGGTCTCGGCGGGGATGGCGCGGGCGGCGTCGAGGGCGGCGGGGTCCATGTCGCCCAAGGTCATGTTCGCGGTCTCGGGGTCGTTGACGCGGTGGCAGACGCGGCCGGAGAGCTGCGCGCGGAGCGCGGTGACGCCGGGACCGAGGTCGGAGCCGATGCGCTGTCCGCAGATCACCAGGTGGACGGCGAACGCGCGCCCGAGCTGCGCGACCCGCAGCAGCGCCGTCCCGGTCTTGGCGATCTCGTCCTTCTCGCTCTTGTCGGCCATCAGGAACAGTTCGGCGACCTCGTCCACCAGGACCACGATGGGCACCGGCCGCAGTTCCTCGGGCAACTTCCAGACGTTGCGGGCGCCCTGGTCCCTGCACAGCGCCATGCGGGTTTCGACTTCGCCGACCAGGTCGCCGAGCAGGATGACGCACTCGGCGCGGGTGGTGGCCAGCGCCGACAGCCGCGGCGCGTAGGGGGTGAACTCGACGCCGCCCTTGAGGTCGAAGCCGACCAGCGCGACCGGCTGAGGCGCGAGGCCCTTGATGAGGGCGTTGGCGAGGTTGGACTTGCCCGACTGGGTAGCGCCGGCGTTCATCACGTGCGGCACCGTGCGGAAGTCCATGACCCAGTCGGCGCCGTTCTCCAGCTTGCCGGGCCGCACCCGCAGCAGTTCGCCCGTCTCGGGGACGGTGTCCACTTCGGTGAGCGGGTCGCGCATGGTCGCCCACAACGTCACCCGGCCTGGCCGGACGTCGACCACGCGCACCGAGTGGACGCGCCAGGCGTGCGCGATGCCCTCGGCCGCCTTGTCGTAATCGGCGGGGACCTGTCCGTCCGACAGGCGCACGCGCACCCGCCAGCCCAGCCGCGTCGGCCGCAGACACCCCAGGTGCGGCGCTTTCTCCACATCGACCCGCCGCATCCGGCGCTTGTGCTGAACGACCGTGGCGGCGCCGCGCGAGGCGGGGCCGACGACCGGAAGGGCGTCGAGGGTGAGGCGGAACCGTCGGCGGTTGCGCGTCAGCCCGCAGCCGGACGCGACGTGATGCCAGGTCAGGTAGACCAGCACGGCCCGCGCCGGGAAGCCGACGCCGTACCAGTACGACGAGGGGTGGAACCTGCGCCAGGCCCACAGCCCGACCGCCACGACGGCCAGGCCCACCAGGGCGAGGAGGGAGTTGGTCATCTCGACTCGCCCTTTCAGGCCGCGTCGGCGGTGTCGGCCGAGGTGACGGGCGAAGGGACGGCGACGGGCGCGACCGGGGCCAGGTCGGCGGCGCGGTAGGCGATGCCCCACCGCATCTTGCCGCCCAACTCCGCCTCCCAGACCATCCCCGCCAGCCCGACCGGCCGGACCACCTGCCCGACCGCCAGGCCCGGGTCACGCGACAGCGAGACGTTCACCAGCTCGACCCGCCCCATCTCGTCGGACGCGGCGAGCCCGACCGTGAACACGGTGTTGCCGTCCTTGTCGGTCTTGATCTCCCCCGTCTCCTGGCTGATCAGCTTGGGCCGCGCCGGGGAGACGCAGACGAACGTGAGGACCGAGACGTCCACCGGGATGTTGCGCATGAGCCCTCCAGAGGGTTCGGAGTGAAGTCCTAGACAACATAGTCGACTTAGTCGTCTAGGTTGTCAAGGACTTCCTTGTTCACTTGGTCGCCGGGGTGTGCTGAACTTGGAGGCGAGCCACGACGGAAGGCGGCAGATGGTCAAGCGGACCGGGCGCCCTGGGTACCTCCAGATCGCCGATGACCTGCGCGGGCAGATCGAGGACGGCACGCTCACGCCCGGTGACGCGCTGCCGTCGATCGCCGAGCTGGTCAGGCAGTACGAGGCGTCTACCGGCGTGGTGAAGTCGGCCATCAGCGTCCTGCGCACCGAGGGCCGGGTGATCGGCCAGCAGGGCAAGGGCGTGTTCGTCAGCGACGCCACGGCCGGCGACGGCAACGGTGACGCCGTCCGTACCGGCGACGAGGCCCTGATGAAGCAGCTCACCGAGATCCTGGGAGCGGTCCGGGACCTCGGCGAGCGTGTCGCCCGGCTGGAGCAGAGCGTTTTTCCAGAGCCGCCCCGAGCTCCCCGACCCGGCAAATGAGGTCGTCGAGCTCAGCCGCGATCAGCCCCACCAGCTCCTCCGCCGTGAGGCCGACCGCAGCGCCGTCCGCCGTGGACCGCCGCGCGTCCTGATCCGTCGTCCGCTCTTCCTTCATAAGGAAATTCCAGCTCAGGAGGCTGACGGGGACCATCACAGAGTGTTCCCCGGGTTGTTGCACACCGGTTTACACATCCGCTTTCACACGCCCCCACGCGGACCCGCGCCAGGCTTCACGCGGACCTGCGGTGAACGGAAAGGCCGACCACGATGACCACGACCAAGCAGCGTCCGGGATGGCACCCCGAGCGACTGCGGGAGCGCCGCGAAGCCCACGGGCTCAGCCTGGAGGCCGCCGGCGAGTGCCTGCGCGAGGTCGCCGAGCGCGCCGAGCTGCGCCTTGCGGCCAACTTCCAGACGATCTGGAGTCACGAGAACGGCAACGTCTACCCCGGACCGCACTACCGGCGCGCCTACTGCTTGCTCTACCAGGCCACCGAGCCCGATCTTGGTTTCCGTCTTCCGTTGCCCAGCGAGCAGGCAGGAGCCTCCGACGTGCTACCGGTCCCGACCCCGACGACCAACCCCGTCGTCACCGAAGAGGCCGCCGCCGCCATCGCGATCGGGCTCAACCAGGTCACCGACGCCGGGCAGCGGCACGGCCAGGCGGACGGGGAGGTCCTCAAGAGCCGGGTCGTCAGCGCGTGGCGCGGCCGGATGCTCACCGACGGCGTGAAGAACCCCATCCTGGTCCTGGTCGGCGGCTACGCCGGGTCGGGCAAGACCGAGTTCGCGCGCTTCCTCGGCGACGTCACCGGATGGGCGTTCCTGGACAAGGACTCCCTCACCCGCCGCCTGGTCGAGCGCCTCCTTGTCTCGCTCGGCGGCGACCCGCACGACCGGCACACCGATCTCTACATGAACGAGATCCGGCCCCTTGAGTACAAGTGCCTGATGGACACCGCGAACGACAACATCGACTGCGGCATCTCCACCATCCTCACCGCCCCGTTCATCGCCGAGCTGAACGACGAGGCGTGGATGAGCAGGCTCACCAACCGCTGCAAGGCCAAGGGGATGGACGTCGCGGCGATCTGGGTCCGCTGCGACACCGAGTCCATGCGCGAGTACATCGAGTTCCGCGACGCGCCCCGCGACGCCTGGAAACTCGCCAACTGGGACACCTACGTCCAGGGCATCGACACCGAGCACGCACCGCCCGGCGTCCACCTCACCATCGACAACCGCCACGGCGCCGCCGTCAGCATCGCCGACCAGACGCGAGAGGCACTCCGTAAACTCCTCGGGTGACTCCCCGAGGCGTGATCCTGTACGGCCCGCCGGCCAGCGGCAAGGACACCATCACCGCAGCCCTCGCCGCCCGTGACGAGCGGTTCGTCCAGCTCACCAAGCTCAAGGTCGGCAGCGGCCGCAGCACCGGCTACCGCTACGTGAGCGCCGAAGACCTCGCCGAGCTGCGCGACGCGGGCCGCCTGGTCGTCGAGACCGAACGCTACGGCAACCGCTACGCCGTCGACCGGAACGCCGTCGACGCCCTGACCGAGGCCGGGTACGTCCCCGTCATCCACGCGGGCAGCGTCGCCGATGCGCGAGCGCTGACCGCCGGCGTCCCGCTGGATTGGGTGAGGGTCGAACTGCGCGTGCCGCGCGAGGTGTGCGCCGAACGGTCCCGAGGGCGCGGGGACGTCGACACCGCCGCGCGGTTGCGGGCATGGGACGAGGCCGCCGACGAGCGCGAGCGCAACGCCGACGGCCCGCCGTTCGACCTGACCATCCGGACCGACCAGGCCGCCCCCGACGAGGCGGCGCGGCAGATCATCGACGCGGCCGCCGTCCGCTCGCCCTGATCTCCCATGCCAGCATCTCGGCGTCCGCCGCTTCCAGCAGCCGAGAGCGACCGCCGACGCCGACCAGCGCCCAGAAGCAGCGGGTGTGCAGGCCGTACCAGATCATGACGCCCGGGAACTGGTCGCGCAGGACGCCGACCACGTGCGGCGGCGCCCCGTAGGGACTCACGACGCCTGCCGGTCCGGCAGCCCCACCCAGGCCGCCAACTGCGAGGAGAGCGCCAGCCCGGCCAAGCCCGACCGCGCGCACGGCGCCAGGAACTCCTCCGTGCTGGACCGGTACCACCAGCCGCCCGGCCCCCGGATGACGGACACGCTGTCCCCGAAGCCCGGCGTCTGCGGCGAGTACACGTACAACACCAGCGCCGACCCGCGCCGCCGGAACGACGTAGTCCAGCCGTCGCGCCGAAGGTGCCGAGCCAGCCGGGCCAGGTGCAGCCGCGCCCGCTGGACCGTCCACCAGGACGCCAGAGACGACGCGGCGCGCAGGACGGGGGAGCGTCCGGGCGTCCGCGCCGCCTCTGGCGTTCCCCTCCGGGACGAGCGCCGTCCCGCCGCCCTCTCCGGCGACGAAGCCGACCGGCTCACCCGCCTCATCACCGGCGCTCACCCCTTCCGCCGGCGGCGCGCCTCTCGGCGAGCGCTCGCTCCCGCTGGTCGATCAGCGCGCCCCGCAACTCCGACGGCGAGTTGCGGATGACGGTCGGGTCGACTCCGGCGGCCGGGTCGAGGAGCGTCGCGGCCCAGTCGCCGGGCCGTCCGTCCCAGCGCTTGGACCGCCAGATCTTATGACCGGGGAAGTCCGCGCGAAGGCGCGCCAACACCTCGTCCTCGGCGCTGTTCTGCACGTCGTTCATCAAGGGAGTCCTCACATCGGGCCGCCCGGTCGCACCCAGGGCTACAGAACCGGACAGCAGGGCGGAAACGTGCTCCCCAACATCCCGCCACCTCCTGATTCTCAGGAGGTGCCTGACAAGGGGCCAGGAGGGGGCCAGACTGGACAGTCAGAAGGGGGCGATCTGGTGAGAACCCAGCAACGCAAGGAGTTCGGCGCCTACCTGATCCGGCTACGGGGCAGCCGCAGCCAGACAGCCGCCGCCGCCCTGCTGTGCGAGATCGCCGGCACCCCGACCCTCACCCGCAACGAGGTCTCCCGCTGGGAGCGCGGCGACCGCGTCCCCGACGAGTGGCTACCGCACATCGCCCGCGCCTACGGCGTCCCGCTCGCCGTCCTGGAGCGCATGGCGGCCGTCGCCCGCGGCGAGGAGCCCGGACCGTCCGCGCCGCCCTACGACTTGTCGTCGTTCTTCCCGCCCGGCAACATCCTGCGCACCCATCTGGGCGCCGCATGGCACAGCCGAGCCACCGCCGGCGCGGGCAGTCGTCCCACCCTCGTCCTGGTCGGTGGCTACGCCGGATCGGGCAAGACCGAGTTCGCCCGCTTCCTGTCGGAGTTCTCCGGCTGGGCGTTCCTCGACAAGGACGCCCTCACCCGCCGCATGACCGAACGCCTACTGCTGTCGCTCACTGGCGACCCGCACGACCGCCACACCGACACCTACCGCGCCGAAGTCCGCCCCCTGGAGTACAAGACCCTCATCACCGCCGCACTCGCCAACGTCGAGTGCGGCGTCTCCCTCATCCTCGCGGCCCCGTTCCTCGCCGAGCTGCACGACCGCGCATGGCTCACCCGCCTCACCCACCGCTGCCAAGCCAAGGGCGTCGAAGTCGCCCCCGTCTGGATCCACAGCGACATCAACACCATGCACGACTACCTAGAACACCGCGCCGCCGCCCGCGACGGCTGGAAGCTCACCCACTGGGACCAGTACGCCGACACCATCGACCCCGACGCCGTCCCCGACCAGGCCCACACCATCGACAACCGCCACGGCGCCGCCCTCAGCCTCGCCGACCAAACCCGCCGAGCCCTCACCAAGCTCATGCCCTGACACCGACGTAACCAACGAGCCCACAGCGCCGGATGAGAACTTTCTCTACGTCTTCAAGGGCGCCCGCTTCGCGGGCGCGGCCGGTCCGTCCGGGCCGGGCGTGCGGCCTCTCCGGGCCGACCCGCCCCGGCCGACCGGCCGGTGTCGTTGTTTTGATCCGTTCGGGGTCGTCGCGCGTCTAATGTCGTGGCTGGGTTCGGGGTAGGAGATTGGGGAGGGCGCGGGGTGTCGGGTGTGGATGTGGTGCAGGTGGCCGAGCAGGTGACGCCGTGGGTGGTGTCAGCGGCGGGTGCCTATGGTGCCGCAGTGCTGGCGGGGGCGCAGGACCAGGCGGCAGAGGCGACGGTGGGGTGGGGCCGACGGATCGCGTTGCGGGTGTTCGGGGTCCGGGCGGACGGCGAGGAGACACCGGAGGTGTTGGCGGACGTCATCGCCGACCCGCAGAACGCTGACGGGGTGGCAGCGTTGCGTAAGGCGATCAGGAAGGCGCTGCTGGCCGATCCGGAGTTCGCCGCCGAGCTGTCGGCCGTGGTCGACAGCAAGACGGAGCTGACGTTCAACTCCTACGACCAGTCGCGGCAGTTCAACGCCCCTGGAGGAACGATCAACGTCAACGATCCCGGCCCCTCCTGATCCGGGCGGGACGGCCATGGACTTCGACTCTCATGACGGCTCCCGCCTGTACGCCGCACCGGGCGGAACGGTCAACGTCAACGAGGCGGCAGGGCCGCCACGGGTGGGATTGTTCACCGTCCACGCTCCGCCGGAGATGGTGGGCCGGGACAGGGAGGTGACGGAGCTGGTCGAACAGATCAGTTCTGCACGCAGGTCGGGCCGTCCGGTGGTGGTGTCGGCGGTGTCGGGAATGGCGGGTGTGGGCAAGACCGCGTTGGCCCGTGCCGCCGTCGCCCGGCTGGAGGAGGCGTTCCCCGTCGCCCGGCTGGAGGTGGACCTGCTCGGCTTCACCCCTGGCGAGGAACCACGAACCGCCGATGACGTCCTGACAGAGCTGCTGAGCATCGTCGCACCGGGCATGGCGCCGCCTGGTGTGGACGCTAAGAGCCAGTGGTGGCGCGGCTGGCTGGCGGCACGGTCCGTACTGCTCCTGTTGGACAATGTGCGCACGATCGACCAGATCACCCCACTGCTGCCGGGCGCGAACAGCCACTCCACCGTGGTACTGATCACCAGCCGTCTCGGTCTGGACGACGACCTCCCCACCGCAGTCCACACACGCCTAGATCTCCTCCCGCAGGCTGAGGCGATCGCCCTCCTCCAACGCCATGCCCCCGACCCGGCACGAACCAGCCAGGCAACCTGGGCGGAGCTGGCCGAGGCGTGCGGCCGGCTACCGCTTCTCCTCACTCCGGTCGCCGCCCTGCTACGACGCCGCACTCCTCATATGGTCCTGGTCGAGCTGCATACGAACCGGAGCGCTGAACCGGCGTTGCCCAAGATCGAGAAACTGGCCCGTTCAGCGTTCGAGGTCTCTTTCTCCGCCCTACCCGAACATCTACCGGACGTCCTGCTCGCCTGCGGCCGGCACCCCGGCCCGGACTTCGACGCCCGATCACTGGCCGCTCTCCTCGACACCACCACCATCTTCACCGCGCCGAGACTTGACGACCTCTATCAACACGGCATGATCATCAGCCTGGGTGGCGGCCGGTACACCCTGCACGACCTGTTCCTGACCTACACCCGCGACCGCCTCACCGATCCCACCACCGACCAGGCCGCACGCGAACGCCTCTACCAGACCATGTCCACCGCCGCTGACACCGCCACGGACGCTGTCACCGGCCCACTACCGGATCGCAGTCCGTTCACCAGCAGTGACGACGTCCGTTCCTGGCTGATCAGCGCTACCAACGAACTACGCACCATCACCCACACGGCCATCTCCGACCGCTCCCCCCACACACGCCGGCTTGTCCGTTCAGTGGGCTGGTGGCTCACTTTCCTCGACCGCCACGACCACGCCGAAGACCTCTACGCCCAGGCCACCGACCTCTACCAGCAGATCGGGGACCGGCTCGGCCAGGCCAACACCCTCGACGGGCGCGGCGACATCGCCTTGATGCGGAACGACTACGACCGGGCCGAAGACCTCTACGCCCAGGCCACCCACCTCTACCAGCAGATCGGGAACCGGCTCGGCCAGGCCAACACCCTCA
>NZ_JAIBOA010000031.1 GCF_019458805.1 Actinomadura parmotrematis | reverse complement strand
TGTCCAGTAGTCAGCAGTGGCAAGGGCATGGCCATCCGGACTCCAAGCCACCGCCGAATTGATCCCTGAGTAACTTGGGGCGAGAGCGAGACGAGGGAGGGCATGACGTGGAAGTACTGCACCGGCAATGTCGTTGAAATCTGGCGACCCGACCTCCAAGGCGGCGCCCAGCAGGCTGGCCCGACCGAGCTTCATACCAGTAGTTTTGGCACCGACAAAGTCGGCCATGGGCAATCGGACGGTGGCCAGGTCGGCGCCGCTCAAGTCGCTGTCGCTGAAACGGGCTCGGGAACCCGAACAGCGCTTCAGATCAGCCTCTCGGAGATCTGCACCGGAGAAGTCGACATCCGTGATTGACGCTCCCGGAATTTTGGCCTGCCGCAGGTCGGCGCTTGACAGATCCGTACCTTCTAGTTTCGCTCCGTGCAACTTGGCTTGTCGCAATTCAGCACCGCGCAGGTTCATACCCGTCAGGTCTATACCGCGCAGATCATTACCATTAAGTTGTATCGGTCCCTCACACACAAGCGATGGTGCCCGGCCAAGCCAGCGCAAGAGCAGCAGTGCGTTCCATGCGGCGGCGTCACTGACCCGGACATCATCAGTACCTGACGCGAGTACTTGGCGAGCCCATTCCACAATCGATCGGGACTCCGCGCGGCCGCACAGAAACTCGATCATCAGATCCGACATCTTTCGTTTCATCAACGCCGCAGGCCACTCGTCGGACCTGGCCAGCGACGCGGCGATGTGGTCGGCGACCAGCCATTCCATGACCGAGCGGTGGACGAACCTGAAGCGCTCGTCCTCGGTGCGGACCAGCAGGGTTCCCGAACCCAGAACGTGCGCGGCCTCGTCCTCGCTGAGCTGGCACTCGACGAGGTTCTGCAGCGCGGCGGAGACCTGGGTCAGCTCGTTCAGGCCGAGGGTCTCCTCGTTGGACTCCCAGAGCAGCCGCGCCAGCGCGGTGACGGCCGCCCACCTGTCCTCGGCGGAGAGGGTGGGTGCGGCTCCGGCCGGCTGGGCGCGTTCGTACTCGTAGATCAGCCACTGGTCGAGCAGTTCCTTGTAGAGGCGGGCGGCACTGATGGCCCCCTCGGTCTCCTTGATCTGCTGGAGCCTGGCGAAGTCCAGGCGGACGATGAAGCTGAGCATTCGAGGGTTGCGCGAGAGGCCGAGCAGGTCCTTGATGTGACGGATCAGCTCCAGCCGGTCTCGCGCGGCGGCCTCATCGCCGTTCATCAGCCTGATGAGGAAGTCGAGGATCTGCTCCTCGCCGAAGTCGTGCAGCTTCACGAGCCGGCGCGCCGGCAGGTCGGTGATCCTGGCGAGGCTCGTCTCCACCTGCCGGTCGGACAGGAAGTGCTGCGTCCGGCTGGTGACCACGACCTTGGCCTTCGACTCGCCCTGGATCTTGACCAGGTTCGCCAGATGCTCGGCCGCCTGCTTGTAGGTGACGCGCAGGGCGAGCTCGTCGAAGCCGTCGAACAGCAGCAGCACCCGGCCGTCCCGGATGAGGTGGCCCAGCTTGCGGTGGTTGATCACCTCCTCGCCGCCCGCCGTGAGCTGGGCCGCGAGCAGTTCCTCCAGCCCGTGCGCCTTCTCCAGCTCGCGGAGCTGGATGAAGATCGGGATGACCGGCGGTTCCCCCGTCTCGTGGATGGTGCGGGTCAGCTCGCGCAGCAGGAACGTCTTACCGTGCCCGAAGTCGCCGAGCACGACGACGAACCGGCCCTCCGGGTCGGCGACCCACTCGCGCAGCCGGGACAGCAGATCGGTCTGCACCTCCCCCGCCGGTCCGCCCCGGCCGGACACCAGGCTGAACCGCTGCGGAACGAACAGCCGCGGCGCATAGATCGTCTCGTCCGCCGCCAGCCGCTCGGCCTGCCGGTCCGCATAGGGCTGCAGGTCGTACATGCCCTGGAATTCCATGAGCTGCTGGAGGTTCACGCCCTTGGAAGCCGCGAAAGCCCGTAGCTCCTGCGAGGTGCGGGGCCCGTCGTACACCAGGTACGACTGCACGGTCGGGTCGCCCGCGCGGTAGCGTGCGTCCACCTCGGTCAGGAACGCGTCGACGGCCTCGCGGGTCGCCGCGCCCTCGATCACACCGACGGGATACTGGAAGGTCTGCGGCGGCTTCAGTCCGGTGATCCGCAGGTGTCCCTGCGGGCGGCCGGGTCCGAAATCGATCCGTTCCACGTCCGCCTCGGGATAGCGGACCTTGCAGACCGCCCGCACCCGGGCGAGAAGATCGTCGGGCTCGCGCGCGGACCGGTCGCGCAGCGGTCCTTTCTCGAAGCGGAAGCGGACCCTCTGCATGCTCACCGGGTCCGGGAATGCGGCGTGCACGCTGTCCAGCGGACGCCTGAGCACCCGTACGGACTCGGACCGCTCCCTGCCGATCGAGGTGTCGCCCTCCCAGCGGAAGCGGTCGGGGTTGTAGCGGCGGGCGTGGATGTCGAAGCCGTCCGCCGTCACGCGGACGAGCTGGTACTGGTTCGGCGCCTCGTCCGGCCGGGCGTCCGCCCGCACGCCGGCGCTGCCGGTCCCGAGCGTCACCAGGCCGTCCGGGCCGAGGCTGTTCAACCGGGCCTCGTGGATGTGACCGGACAGGACGAGGTTCAACCGGGGTCCCAGCACCTCCTGGAACATCTGATGGTCGCGCAGGAACTTGTGGTCCTTCCCGTCTCTGATCACGGGATTGTGGTGCAGGACGCCGATCCGCAGCCAGCCGTCTCGCTCGTAGTCGGCGAGTGCGGTGCCGAACCAGCGCAGCTGCTCCTCACCGCAGAAACCGTAGTGATCCTCGCTCTGGTGGCTTTCGGCGATCGTGGAGTTCAGGCCGGCGACCACGACCTTCAGCTCGGGGATGCGGAACAGGGTCCACGGCATGTCCTTGGGGAACCTGGCCTCGCCGCCCTCGTAGAAGGCGGCGAACATCTCCGCGTAGAAACGGTACTTCGGCCAGTACGGCGGAACCGGCGAGGACTCGTCCCCTTCGCAGTCGATGAAGTACGCCTGGCACTTGAGCCAGTTGACGTCATGGTTGCCGGGCACCATGACGGTCCGCCCGGCGTCCAGCCCCAGGCCCGCCGTCAGATCGGTGAGGAACTCGCCGACCTGCTCGTACTCGGCCGGCCGGGCCCTCTCGGCCAGATCTCCCGACACGACGACGAGATCCGGGGCGATCCCCTCCGCCCGCCGAACATCCTTCAGATCATCCAGCAACCGCGCGGCCAGCGACGACAGCCGACGGTCCCCGGCGGTGACGCCTTCCCGACCATGCCGGTGTTTCTCACCGAACTGCAGGTCGGAGAGGTGCAAGATGGTGACTGAGCCTTCGCTGGGCATCGCTCTCCCCGCAGCGTGACGGATCCCCGATCGAACGCACAGCGCGCCGACCCCTTGTGACGCCGTGTCGTTGCGTCATCCTAGGACCGTTTCGCCCACCCCTTCCGCGGAATGCGGCACTCGCCGAGAACGGCCGGAAAGCAGCGGCGGCCAGAGGGTCCGGCACTGCACGGACCCGTCTTCCCCACGACCATTCCCGCCCTTTGAAGATCCTTCATAAGGAGCGCCGACCATGGGTGCCCGGTCGCCGCCGGAGAACCCTGGTCAGCGCGCCGTTCCGGAAGTTCCCGGCGGGGTCCAGCGGGGGTCGCGGCCGAGGAGGGCGGCGATGGTGTCCATCGTCGAGGTGGCGGGGGCGGCGTCGACGGGCGGGAGGTAGGCGCCGCCGGGCTGGTTGAGGGGGCTGCCGGGGGCGGTGCTGGCGCGGGCTAGCGGCAGGGCGGCCGCCGCCAGCGCGGCGGGCACCGGCAGGGGGAGGTCTAGGGCGCGGGCCAGGTCCCAGCGGTGCACGAGCATGTCGACGGTGTGGACGCCGAGGACCCAATCGGTCGGGACCGGTCCCCGGTTCGGCAGGTCCAGGGTCGGGCCGGTGCGCTGGAGCGCCGCCGACCAGCGGGCCGCGATGCGGGCGAAGTCGGCGCGGGGGTCCTCGCTCGCGGCGTCGAGCGGGCCGAGGACGGTCCGGGCGACGGCGTCGTGGCGCTCGTTCATGTGGTGGAGGAGGTCGGCGACCGCCCAGCCCTCGCACGGCGTCGGCTCCGCCAGCGCGGTATCGGGGACGAGGGCCACGTCGTGGCCGATCAGGGCCAGCGCGGTGGCGTTCAGGCGTTGCAGGTCGGGCAGGTCCACGGGGCGTCCTCCCATCGCCGGCGCCCGCCCTTTGGCGAACGCTCGTACGCCAAACGTTAGCGTACGTTCGTTCGCTATGCTGGCTCCCATGTCTCCCCGCCACTCGGCGCTCGAAGCGCAGCGGACGCGGTCCCGGATCGTGCGGGCCGCGGTGGACGAGGCGTCCCGGCTCGGGCTGGAAGGGCTGACGGTCGGGTCGCTGGCGCAGCGCCTCGGCATGAGCAAGGCCGGGCTCGTCGGCCCGTTCGGCTCCCGCGAGCGGCTGCTCGAAGCCGCCCTCGACCACGCCGGAGCGGTCTTCCGCGCCGCGGTCTGGGAGCCGCTGGACGGCGTCCCGCCCGGCCGCGACCGGCTCGACCGGCTGATCGCCTCCTGGACGGGCTACCTCGCCGACTGCCCCTTCCCCGGCGGCTGCTTCGTCACCGCCGCCTCGTCCGAGCTCGACGGGCGCCCCGGACCGCTGCGCGACCGGCTGCGCGCCATCGTGGCGTCCTGGCACGCGGCGCTGCGCGCCGAGGTCGCCGCCGCCCAGGCCGAGCTTCCCGGACCGCACCGGCCGCCCGCCGAGGTCGCCACCACCCTGGTCGGGCTCTCCATGGCCGCCAACCAGGAGATCCAGCTCCTCCAGGACCCCTCGGCCGCGCCCCGCGCCCGCGAGGCGATGCGCCACGCCGCCGGCCTCGACCGCTGACGCCGTCCGGCTCGGTCGACGGGCAGGTCGCGGGACAGGCGGAGCTCCTCGATGCCGAGGCGGGACTGGATCTGGCGGCGGCCTCGGAGGCGGTGCCGAGCCCGTCCGCGAGCCGCCACCGGATCATCCCCGCACCGCCGGCGCCGCGCACGGCGTCCGGAAGCCCCGGGGAGTCGGCGGGGACGACGCGCGGGTCGGTCAGCCGGTGGCGCTCGCGCCGGTGGACCACCGCCGCCGACCCGGTGCCGTAGTTCAGCACCACCGCGATCTCGCCGTCCTCGACGAAGGCCATGACCGGGGTGCGGCAGCCCCGCCCCGATTTGCGGCCGGCGTGCTCGATGATCGCGTAGTGGGGCAGGCGGGAGGCCCGCAGCCGCCGCACGGGATTGGTGACGTACTTGTTGAACCGGGCCAGGGCGCGCATCGCGCCCGGCCCCAGCGCCGACGCGACCCGCGCCGCCCCCGCGGCGACCGCCCCGGACTCTTTGCATGACGTGTCCACGAACATCGGCCGGCGAGCCTTCCGCACGGCAACCAATCTATCGCTTGGTTCGATCGCTTGATACGGTCGCCACCTGCCGCCGGAGCCGTCCGCGGACCCGGCCGGCCCACCCTGCGCGGCTCGCGAAAGGACCCCGCCCCCATGGTCCGACACCCCCTGCCCCCCGAGGCCCCCCAGCGCTCCGGCCCGCCCGCCGCCGTCCGCGGATCCCGGGCATGAGCGGGGCCGACCGGCCCCAGGAGGTCCGGTTCACGACCTCCTCGCGGCGGCCCGACAAGGTCCGCGCCGACCTGCAAGCGTGGCTGGCCGGACGGCTCGGCGCCGGCGCCGACCCCGTCATCACCGACCTGACCGCGCCCGAGCGCAACGGCCTGTCGAGCGAGACCGTCCTGTTCGACGCCGAGTGGACCGCGTCCGGCGCCCGCGCGGCGCACCGGCTGGTGGCGCGGCTCGCGCCGCCCGGCGATTCCTTCCCGGTGTTCCCGTCCTACGATCTGACCGGGCAGTTCGAGACGATGCGGCTGGTCGGCGAGCTGTCCTCGGTGCCGGTTCCCCGCGTGCTGTGGGACGAGCCGGACCCCGCCGCCCTCGGCACGCCGTTCTTCGTGATGGAGCGGGTCGACGGGCAGGTCCCGCCCGACCTGATGCCCTACACCTTCGGCGACAGCTGGCTCATGGCCGGGGACGCCGGGCAGCGGCGCCGCGCGTCGGACTCCACCGTCCGCGCGCTCGCCGAGCTGCACCGCATCCCCGACCCCCGGTCGGCCTTCGCGTTCCTCGACCGGGGCGACCGGTCGGCCTCCCCGCTGCGCCGGCACGTCGACGCCAGCCGGGCGTGGCTCGCCTGGATCGAGGGGGACGGTCCGGCGCCGCTGCTGGACCGCTGCTTCGACTGGCTGGACGAGCACTGGCCGGACGAGGAGCCGCCGGCCGTCGTGTCCTGGGGCGACGCGCGCATCGGCAACATCATCTACGCCGACTTCCGGCCCGCCGCGCTGCTGGACTGGGAGATGGCGGGCCTCGGCCCCGGGGAGATCGACCTCGCCTGGCTGGTCTTCCTGCACCGGTTCTTCGACGACCTGGCCGTCGAGTACGGCATGGAGGGCATGCCGGGCTTCCTGCGCCGGTCCGACGCCGAGCGGATCTACGCCGAGGCGGCCGGGCGCGCCCCGCGCGACATGGACTGGTACCTGGTCTACGCGGCCGCCCGGCACGGCGTCGCGCTGACCCGGGTGAGCCAGCGCGCCGTCCACTTCGGCGAGGCCGAGCCGCCCGCCGACCCCGACGCCCCGGTGCTGCACCGGGCCACGCTGGAGGCGATGATGTCCGGCGCGTACTGGCCGGCCCTCGCCGCCGACCGCAAGTGACGCCCCGAGGACGGCGGCGGCGCGCGGCCGTGCCGCACCTACCAGGGCACGACGCCGGCGTCCTCGAAGAAGGAGCCGGACGGGCCGTCGTCGGGCAGGGTGGCCAGGCGGACGGCCATGGCGGCGCCCTCCCGAGGGGTACGGACGCCGCTGAAGCCGTTGAGGTCGGTCGCGCAGTAGCCGGGGCAGGCGGCGTTGATCAGGATGCCGGTGCCGTGCAGCTCCTTGGCGTACTGGAGGGTCACGGCGTTGAGGAAGGTCTTGGAGGGCGCGTAGGCGGCGGAGACCGGGCCCACGGCCTCCGCGCCGGGCAGGGAGCTCTGGCGGGCGAGGGACCCGACGGTGCTGGACACGTTCACGACGCGCGGGGCGGCGGACCGCCGGAGCAGCGGCAGCACGGCGTTGGTGACGCGGATGACGCCGATCACGTTGGTCTCCACGACCGTCCGCACGATCTCGGGGGTGACGGTCGTGGGCGTCTGCGGCACCCCGCCGGTCACCCCGGCGTTGTTGACCAGCACGTCCAGCCGCCCGAAACGCTCGCCGAGCAGGGACGCCGCGGCGGCGACGCTCTCGTCGGAGGTCACGTCGAGCGGCACCGGGAACGCGTCCACCCCCTCCGCGCGGAGCTTCTCCACGGCCTCCGCGAGCCGCTCGGGGGACCTGGCCCCCACGCCGACGGTGTGGCCGAGGGCGCCGAGCCCGGCGGCGATCTCGTATCCGATTCCCTTGTTCGCGCCGGTGACCAGCGCGATCGTCTGTTCGCTCATGTCCACGATCCTGGTCGCCGGACCGCGGACACTCCAACACCGCCTGGGTAGCGTTCGATACCTCGCGGGTATCGATCCCCCGGTACGGTGAGGGCATGGAGACGCGGGAGTTGCGGTACTTCGTCGCCGTCGCCGAGGAACTGCATTTCGGCCGCGCCGCCGAGCGCCTCGGGATCGCCCAGCCGCCCCTCTCGCGGGCGATCAAGCAGTTGGAACGCCGCCTGGGCGCGCTGCTCCTGGAGCGCACCAGCCGCGCGGTCGAGCTCACCGAGGCCGGGAAGGTGCTGCTGCAGGAAGGCCGCGCCGCCCTGGACGCGGTCGACGCCGCCGCCCGCCGCACCCGCCGCGCCGCCGCCGGGGAGCCGAGACTGGTGCTGGTCACCAAGGCCGGGGCGTCGGGCGAGCTGCTGCCCAAACTCCTGGACGCCTACGCCGCCGAGCCCGGCGCCATCGCCGTCGAGGTGATGCTGTGCGGGATCGGGGAGCAGGAGCGGCTGCTCCGCGACGGCCGGGCCGACGTGGGCCTGCTGCACCGGCCGTTCGACTCGACGACCGGCCTGGACACCGAGGAGCTGACCTCCGAGGGCCAGATCCTGGTCCTGCCGAAGGGCCACCCCCTCGAAGGCCGCCGCGACCTGCGCATGGCCGACATCGCCGACCTGCCGCTGCCGCGCTGGCCGCACGGGGACGGCGGCTACCCCGCCGGCCCGGGGCCCGAGGTGCACGACCACGCCCAGCTCATGCAGCTGATCTCGCTGGGCCGGGCGGTGGCCCTGCTGCCCGAGACCGCCCGGACCCACCTCCGCCGCGACCTGGCCTTCGTCCCGGTCCCGGACGCGCCGACCGTCACCACCGTCATCGCCTGGCCGCCGCACAGCCGGTCCCTGGCCCTCGCCGGCCTGATCCGGACGGCCACCCGCCTCTAGCGCCGCGCCCTCGCCCTTCCCTGACGGCGGGCGCGGCCGGTCAGGGGTTCTCGGAGTAGGCGCTGAGGGCGCTGAGGGCGAGGCGCTCGTTGCGGGCGAGGTGCTGCTCGACGGCGGCCGCGGCGGTGTCGGGGTCGCGCGAGCGGAAGGCCGCGACGAGGTCGAGGTGGGCCTGGCCGCGGCGGTGGTGCTCGGCGGGGTCGGGGTCGAGCCGGCCGAAGCCGATGCGGATGTAGCGCTCGGCGGCGTGCCAGAGGCTGGTGAGGACGCGGGTGTCCCAGGCGCTCACCGCGGGGGCCAGCAGGGCGAGGTGGAAGCCGTGGTGGTCCTCGTAGATGTCGTCCATGCTCTGCCGCTCGTCGGCGAAGCCCGCGGCCTCGGCCTCCAGCGCGTCCAGCGCCTCGTCGGCGAGGAGCGCGCAGGAGCGGCGCGCGATCGCCGGTTCGAGGGTGCGGCGCAGCCGGTAGATGCCGTGCAGGTCGTCGAGGTCCAGGGGGACGATCCGCGCGCTGCGGCCCGGCCTGTTGTGGACCAGGCCCTCGCTCTCCAGGCTGCGCAGCGCCTCGCGGACGGGGATGAAGCTGACCTCCAGCATCCCGGCGAGCTCGCGGAGCGAGTACTCCTCGCCCGGCGTGAGGGCGCCCGAGACGATCGCGCGCCGCAGCTCGTCGGTCACCTGGGCGACCACCGAGCGGGCCGCGATGGGTCGGACGGCCGCTCGAGATGACGCCACGTGATGCCCCGCTCCTGAAGCCCGATGGAGATATCAACTATAGCGCTGTACGCTTCCGACCTGCTTTGATATATGTGATAACAGGAGGTTCTCATGACGGTGACGACGATCCCGCCGGCGGACGGAACGGCCGGTCTCGCAGCGCTGCGGGAGGTGGAGGACCGGCTCCTCTGGCTCTCCACCGCGATCGTGGACCACGCCAACCGGGTGCGCCCCAACCCGGCCGGGCTGAAGGTCGGCGGGCACCAGGCGTCGTCGGCGTCGATGGTCACCATCATGACGGCGCTCTGGTTCGGTCACCTGACCGCCGCCGACCGGGTGTCGGTCAAGCCGCACGCCTCGCCGGTGCTGCACGCCGTCAACTACCTGCTCGGCGGCCTCGACGAGCGGTACCTGACGACGCTGCGCGCGTTCGGCGGCCTGCAGAGCTACCCGAGCCGCGTGAAGGACCCCGACCCGGTCGACTACTCGACGGGGTCGGTGGGCATCGGCGCGACCGCGCCGATCTGGGGCGCCCTGTCGCGCCGCTACGTGGCCGCCAAGGGCGGCGGCGCGGGCACGGGACGGCAGTACTCCCTAGTGGGCGACGCCGAACTCGACGAGGGCGCCGTCTGGGAGGCCGTCCTCGACCCGATGGTCGCCGGGCTCGGCGAGATCTGCTGGATCGTCGACGTGAACCGCCAGTCGCTCGACCGCGTGGTACCCGAGATCGGGGCGAACCGGCTGCGCGGCATGTTCGAGGCCGCGGGCTGGCAGGTCATCACCGCCAAGTACGGCCGCCTCCTGCACGAGCTGTTCGAGCGCCCCGACGGGGAGGCGCTCCGCCGCCGCCTGGACGCGATGACCAACCCGGAGTTCCAGCGGCTCCTGCGGTGCGCACCGGCGCAGCTCCGCGACCGGCTCCCCGGCGACGGCCCCGACGCCGCCGCGCTCCGGCGCCTCCTCGGCACGCTGGACGACGCCACGCTGCACGCGGCCGTCCGCGACCTCGGCGGCCACGACCTGGCGACGCTGGACGGGGCGCTGCACGCCGTCGACGACACCCGCCCGACGGTGATCTTCGCGTACACGGTGAAGGGCTACGGCCTCGCCAGCGAGGGCCATCCGCAGAACCACTCCGCGCTGCTGACCGGCGAGCAGCTCGCCGCCCTCGCCGCCCGCGTCGGCGCCGACCCCGAACGTCCCTGGCAGCGGTTCGACGCGGACTCCGCCGCCGGCCGGCTCTGCGCGCGCACCGCCGCACGGCTGCGCCGCGCCGAGCCCGAGCGGCGCGAACCGGACCCCGTCCCCGCCGACATCGGCCGGACGCCGGCCGGCCGCACCACCACGCAGGCCGCGCTCGGCCGCACCCTCCTCGACCTGACCCGGGCGGCGCCCGAGACGGCGCGCCGCGTGGTGACGCTCGCCCCCGACGTCAGCTCCTCCACCAACCTCGGCGGCTGGGTCAACAAGGTCGGGGTGTGGTCGGCGGACGAGCGGCACGACTGGTTCGGCGACGACCCCGAGACGATCCTGCACTGGCGGGAGCGGCCGAGCGGCCAGCACATCGAGCTCGGCATCGCCGAGACCAACCTGGTCGGGCTGCTCGGCGAGCTCGGCGCGACCTGGAGCCGCTGGGGCGAGCCGCTGCTGCCGATCGGCGTCGTCTACGACCCGTTCGTCGAGCGCGCCCTGGAGCCCTGGTCGTTCGGCATCTACGCGGGCGGCCAGTCGATCCTCGTCGGCACCCCCTCGGGCGTGACGCTCGCCCCCGAGGGCGGCGCCCACCAGTCGATCTCGACGCCGTCGGTCGGTCTGGAGCAGCCCGGCTGCGTCACCTACGAGCCCGCCTTCGCCATCGACGTCGAGTGGACGCTGCTGGCCTCCCTGGCCCGGCTCGGCCGCCCCGACGGCACCTCGGCCTACCTGCGGCTGTCGACCCGGCCGGTCGACCAGGCCCTCGCCGCCGTCCCCGCGGATCCGGCCGCGCGCGAGCACCGCCGGCGCCAGGTCGTCGCGGGTGGGTACCTGCTGCGCCGCTGCGCGGGCGCGCCGGCCGTCACCGTCGCCGCGATGGGCGCGGTCATGACCGAGGCGCTGGAGGCGGCCGACCGGCTCGGCGCCCTCGGCGTGCCCGCCGACGTCGTGTGCGTGACGAGCCCCGGCCTGCTGTTCGAGGCCCTGCAGGACGGGGGCGGCGGCGCGCTGGAGGCGGCCCTGCCCGCCCACCGGGCCGCGCCGCTCGTGACCGTCCTGGACGGCCACCCCCACACGCTGGCGTTCCTCGCCGGCGTCCACCGCGTCCGGGCGCGCCACCTCGGCGTGACCCGGTTCGGGCAGTCCGGCGACCTCGACGAGGTCTACCGCCACCACGGGCTGGACGCGGGCAGCATCGTCGCGGCCGCCCTCGACCTCCGCTGACCGCCGGACCCGCCGCGCCCGGCCCCACCCAGAGAAGGATCATGACCGACACCGCCTGCCTCATGTGCGCCCTCGACGACGCCCACGCCGACACCCGCGTCTTCCGCGACGACCTGTGGGCCGCCGAGGTCGTCCCCGGCTACGACGTCCCCGGCTGGTTCGTGCTGCGCGCCCGCCGGCACGCCGAGCGCATCACCGGGCTCGACGGGGACGAGCTCGCGACCTTCGCCGGCCGCGCCCGCGACCTGATCGCCGCCGTCACCGAGGCGACCGGCGCGCCTGCGACCTACCTGATGATGTTCGGCGAGAACCACGCCCACTTCCACGTCCTGATCGCCGCGCGCGGCGAGGACGTCCCGCCGGACCTGCGGGGCGGCGCCATCCTCGGGCTGCGCGCCACGCACCTCGACCCGGCGGCCTCGCTGGCGCTGCTGCCCGCCGTCCGGGCGGCGTACGAGCAGGTCGCGCCCGTCTGAGCGGGCGCGCCCGGTGCACCGCGCCCATTGCTGTTATCAAATATAGCTACTACCGTGTGGAGCAGGTCACACCGTCACCATCCGGAGGTTCCCCGATGGCCACCCCGAAGTTCGCCCACGTCGTCCTCCAGACCGGGCAGCCCGCCGTCATGCGCGACTGGTACTGCACCGTCCTCGACGGCCACGTCGTCTACCAGGACGACGCGCTGTGCTTCATCACCTTCGACGAGGAGCACCACCGGATCGCGCTGCTCACGCCGCCGGGGCCGCTGGAGCGCAAGTCGCCGACGACGGCCTGCATGCACCACGTCGCCTACACCTTCGACGGCCTGGACGACCTGCTCGACCGCTACGTCCTGCTGCGCGACCGGGGCGTCACCCCGGCCGTGTGCATCGCCCACGGCGTGACGACCTCGATGTACTACCGCGACCCCGACGGCAACTTCGTCGAGATGCAGATCGACAACTTCGCCGAGCCCGACCTCGCCACCGGCTACATGAACGGCGCGGAGTACGCCGCGGACTCCGTCGGCCCCGCCTTCGACCCCGAGCGGCTGCTCAAGGCGCGCAAGGACGGCGCCGAGGTGGACGAGCTCACCGCCCGGTCCTGGTCGCTGCAGGAGGAGCTGCCCGACCCGATGGGCGTCCTGCTCGGCGGCTGACCCCGCCCTGTCCCCTTTCCCCTCTCTCCCAGGAGCCCCCATGCGCATCGCCAACCTGTCGGGACGGCTCGTCCTGATCGATCCCGAGGGCCGCGCCGTCGACGTCGAGCGGGCGAGCGACGGCCGCTTCGGCCCGTCCCCGCAGGCCGTCTACGCCGACTGGCCGCGGTTCCGCGAATGGGCCGCCGCCGCGGACCTGCCCGCCGGCGCGGAGTTCGACGCCGCCGACCTCGGCTCGCCCGCCCCCGAGCCCCGGCAGGTCCTCGCGGTCGGGCTCAACTACCGCGACCACGCGAGCGAGTCGGGTTTCACCGCGCCCGAGGGGCTGCCGCCGGTCTTCACCAAGTTCGCCAGCAGCATCAGCGGGCCGGTGACGCGCGTCCGGCTGCCCGAGGGCGGCCACACCGACTGGGAGGTCGAGCTCGTCGCGGTGATCGGCGCCGAGGCGCGCGCCGTCCCCGCCGAGCGGGCCTGGGAGTACGTGGCGGGCCTCGCGGTCGGGCAGGACCTCTCGGAGCGCAGGCTGCAGTGGTCGGGGGCCGCGCCCCAGTTCAGCCTCGGCAAGTCCTACCCGGGCTTCGCGCCGATCGGGCCGTGGCTGGTGACGCCGGACGAGCTGCCCGACCCCGACGACCTGGAGATCAGCTGCGCCATCAACGGCGAGCAGATGCAGAAGGGCCGCACCGGCAGCCTGATCTTCCCGATCCCCGAGCTCGTCGCCGAGCTGTCGGCGGTGCTCACGCTCTACCCCGGCGACGTGCTGTTCACCGGCACCCCGGGCGGCGTCGGCTTCGGCCGCGAGCCGCAGCGCTGGCTGGCCGAGGGCGACGAGCTGGTCAGCCGGGTCGAGGGCATCGGCGAGCTCCGCCAGACCTTCACCGCATGAGCGGCGGGCGCGGCCGGGGCGGGGCGGTCTCCCCCGTCCCGGCCGCGCCCGGTTCAGTTCCCGGCGGAGGAGCCGGCGACCGCGGCGGAGTAGGCGAAGGCGAGCTGCTTGAAGTGCAGCGCCGCGCCCAGCACGTGGTGGTCGATCGAGTGCCCGACGCCGGGGGCGATCTCGGCCGTGGCGCCCGGCCCGCCGGTGAAGGCGGCGGCGAACGCGGCCAGCGCGTCCGGCGAGGTGTCCCACAGGGCGTCGTGCTCGGCGAGGACGTTCTGCACCGGCACCTCGACGCGGGCGGCGAGCCCGGCGAGCCGCTCGCGCGCCCACACCGGGGCCCGCTTCAGCTCGATCATCGGCGTCGGGGCGTAGCTGCCGTGCGCGGTCTTGCGGGCCTCCTCGGTGAAGGTGCCGGGCGGGCCGAACATGACCGCGTCGCGCTCGGGCACCGGCAGGTCGATCATCCCGGTCACCGGGATCGCGCCGAGCTGCTCGGACGCCCCGCCCGCCGGGATCCGCGCGCCCATGCCGGTGACGGCGAGGCCGCGCAGCCCCCAGCCGGGGCGGCGGGCCGCGATCTCCACGGCGATCATCCCGCCGATGGAGTGCGCGACCAGCACCACGCCCCCGGTCCCGACCCCGCCGGCGCGCAGCTCGCCGGCGCGGCGCTCGATGACGGCGTCCAGGATCTCGGCCTGCCGGGCGAAGTCGTTCTCCTCCTCGGGGAGGTGGCCGCTGGCGCCGTACCCGGGCCGGTCGATCGTCAGGAGCGGGAAACCGGCGCGCCCGGCGATCTCGGTGAAAGAGCCGAGCGGGCCGCCGGGAACGTCGAAATAGGCGCTCGTGTAGGTGCCGCCGTGCAGGGCGACGAGCAGCGGAAGTCCTTCCGCGCGAACGGCCGGGGAATGGTATCCGGTCGCCACCGGAATGCCGTCGATCTCGACGATTCGCTCTTCCATGGGCGGTTCTCCTTCACGGATCTGGGATGGGGAGTGGTGACCCGCTTTCACCTGCCGTAAGCTAACAGATATATGTGATAACAGCTAGGGATCGAGGAGCGATGTCCATGACCGACGCACTGCCCGACCGCACTCCGGTGCTCATCGCCGGAGGGGGCCCGGTCGGGCTCGCGCTGGCGGTGGAGCTCGGGCATCACGGCGTGCCCTGCACGGTCGTCGAGGCCCGCGGGGAGGTGTCGTGGCTGCGCCCCCGCGCCAAGACCACCTCCACCCGGACGATGGAGCACCTGCGCCGCTGGGGCCTCGCCCGCGAGCTGCGCGAGCGCGCCCCGCTGCCGGTGGAGTGGTCGGACGCGGCGGTGTTCTGCACCGGCCTCACCGGCCGGGAGATCACCCGCTTCACCGGCTGCCTCGGCCTGGACCTCGCCGGCGCGCACCTGGCCGCCGAGCCCGGCCAGCAGGCGCCGCAGCCCCTGGTGGAGGACCTGCTGCGCGCGGCCGCCGGCCCGCGCCTGGCCACCGGCCGCCGCGTCGTCGGCGTCGAGCGCGACGGCGCGGGCGCGCGGGTCGAGGTGCTGGACGCCGCCGGCGCGCGCAGCACCGTCCGGGCCGACTACGTCGTCGGCTGCGAGGGCGGGCGCAGCGTCGTCCGCAACGCCCTCGGCGCCCGCTACGAGGGCGTCGACACGAGCCGCCCGAACCTCAGCGTCGTCTTCCGCGCCCCCGGGCTCGCCGCGCGCGTCCCCTTCGGCCCGGCCGTGCACTACTGGGTGCTGAACCCCGAGCAGCCCGGCCTCGTCGGCCGCCTCGACCTGGACGGCACCTGGTGGTGCATCGCCCAGGGCGTCGACCCGCGCACCGACCGGCGCGACCCCGCCGAGATCGTGCACGCCGTCCTCGGCACCGACGAGCCGGTGGAGATCCTGGCCACCGACGCCTGGCGCGCCCGGATGCTGCTGGCCGACCGCTACGGCGACGGCCGCCTGTTCATCGCCGGCGACGCCGCCCACCAGAACCCGCCGTGGGGCGGGCACGGCTTCAACACCGGCATCGGCGACGCCGTCAACCTCGGCTGGAAGCTCGCCGCCGTCATCAACGGCTGGGCGCCGCCCGCCCTGCTGGACAGCTACGAGGGCGAGCGCCGGCCGATCGCGGCGCAGACCATCGACGAGGCCACCGCGAACATGAGCACGCTCGCGCCCGAGCTGTCCGACCCCCGCCTGCTCGGCCCCGACGAGGAGTTCGCCCTCGCCCTGCCCGCCGTCGCCGCGGCCGTCCAGGCGACCAAGGCCCGCGAGTTCCACAGCCTGCCGCTGACGCTCGGCTACCACTACGCCGGCTCCCCGCTCGTCGCCGAGGAGCCCGCGGCGAGCGGCGAGGACGGCGGCGACGCGCGGGAGTACCGGCCCACGGCGGCGCCCGGCCACCGGCTGCCGCACCGGTGGATCGGCCCCGGCGACTCGCTCTACGACCGCCTCGGGAAGGGCTTCACGCTGCTCGCCGACCGCTCCTCCCCCGCCGCCGGGACGTTCGCCAAGGCCGCCGAGGCCGAGGGGATCCCGCTGACCGTCGTCGACCTCGCCGCCCTTCCCGCCGGCGTTCCCTGGGCGGAGCTCTTCGGCGCCGAACTGGTCCTCGTCCGGCCCGACCAGCACGTGGCCTGGCGCGGCGGCTCCGCCGACGACGCCGAGGCGGTCCTGCGGCGGGCCGTCGGGCACTGACATCGCCCGGCGGGACCGGGAACGGCACCCGGAACCCTTGCTGTTATCAAATATAACTGTTACTTTCCCAGCAGCCGGACCGACCACCGTGTCCGCCTTTACCCGGCCTCCGGCCGCGGTCCCTCTCCACCCGTTCGCGTGCCCGCCGACAGGAATTTCCATCCCCTTTTTCCCTGGCGTGCGGAAAAGAAGCCCGTCCATTGCCCGGCCCACCCCCCAGAAAGGCTCAATGGCGATGTGCATCCCCGAATGGAACAGGCGCGAGTTCATCCGCTCCACCCTGGTCGCCGGCGCCGCCGCCGCGGCCGTCCCCGTCCTCGCCGCGCCCGCCCGCGCGGCCGTCGCGCCCCGCAAGATCGCGCTGACCAACGTCCGGGTCTTCGACGGCACCGCGCTGAGCGCCCCCCGGACCGTCGTCATCGACAACGGCCTGATCGGCCTCAGCCCGCTCGGCGCCGAGCAGATCGACGGCGGCGGCGCGACGCTGCTGCCCGGCCTCATCGACTCCCACGTCCACCTGGAGAACCGGGCCACCCTGGACGCCCTCGCCTCCTACGGCGTCACCACCGCCCTGGACATGGGCTGCTTCCCGCCCGCCACCGTCGACGCGCTCCGCCACCAGCAGGGCGCCACCGACATCCGCAGCGCCGGCACGCCGGGAGTGGCGCCCGGCAGCCTGCAGAGCCAGATCCCCACCTTCCCCGCCTCGGGGATCGTCAACGGCCCCGGCGACGCCCTGCGGTTCGTCTCCGCCCGCGTCGCCGAGAGCTCGGACTACATCAAGGTCATCGTGGACGTCCCCGGCCTGGACCAGCCGACGCTCACCGCCATCGCCCTCGCCGCGCACGGCTTCGGCAAGCAGGTCATGGCGCACGCCACCACGGCGGCCGCGGCGAAGATCGCGCTCGCCGCGGGCATCGACATGATCCACCACGTCCCGCTGGACGCCCCCCTCGACGCGGCGACCGTGTCCTCCTACCGCAGCCGGGGGGCGGTCGCGGTCCCGACGCTGACGATGATGGAGGGCTTCGCGAACCTGGGCATCCCCGGGTACAGCTACGCCTCCGCCGAGAGCAGCGTCGGCGCGCTCCGCCGGGCCGGCGTCCCGATCCTGGCCGGCACCGACGCCAACCACACCCCCGGCGTCCCCGTCCACCCCGCCTACGGCGACAGCCTGCACCACGAGCTGGAGCTGCTGGTCGCCGCGGGCCTCGGCACCGCCGAGGCGCTGCGGTCGGCCACCAGCGCGCCCGCCCAGCGGTTCGGGCTGCGCGACCGCGGCGCCGTCCGCCCCGGCTACCGCGCCGACCTGGTGCTGGTCGGCGGCGACCCGATCGCCGACATCCGCGCGACGCGCGACGTCCAGCGCGTCTGGCTCGCCGGCGTCGAGCACGCCCCGGCGTCCTGACCCCCTCCCCCCACCCAACGACCTCCTGCTCCGAAATGAGTGATGGCGGCATGTCCGAACACCCCAGCGTCCGGCACCTGATCGACGGTGACTGGACCGGCTCGCAGGCCGAGCGCGACAGCACCGACCCCGCGACCGGCAAGAAGATCGGCACCTACTTCGACGGCGACGCCGGCACCGCCGACGCCGCGATCGGCGCGGCGGCCCGCTGCTTCGCCGAGTCCCCCTGGCGGCACGACGCGATGCTCCGCGCCACCGCCCTCGGCCGCCTCGCCGACGCCTTCGAGGCCCGGCTCGGCGACCTGGTCGAGTCCCTCGGCCGCGAGAACGGCAAGCTCGCCGGCGAGGCCGGCTACGAGGTCCACTTCATCCCCCGCGCGCTGCGCTTCGCCGCCGGGCTCGCCCTGCTGAACCAGGGCCGGATCGCCGACACCAAGCCCGGCGTGCAGTCGCTGTCGCTGCGGCAGCCGATCGGCGTCGCGGGCGTCATCGTGCCGTGGAACTCCCCGGCCTACCTCAGCATCCGCGCGATCGCCCCGGCCCTCGCGGCGGGCTGCACGGTCGCGGTGAAGATGCCCGCCCAGGCGGCGCAGACCGGCGCGATCGTCGCCGAGATCTTCGCGGCCGCGGCGGACCTGCCGCGCGGCGCCGTCAACGTCTTCACCGAGTCCGGCGACGCCGGGGCGCGCCGCCTGGTGGAGTCCCCGCTGGTTCCCGTGATCAGCTTCACCGGCAGCACGCGCACCGGGCGGCTCATCGCCCGCGCCGCCGCCGACCGGCTGAAGCGCGTCAGCCTGGAGCTCGGCGGCAAGACCCCGCACCTGGTGTTCGCCGACGCCGACCTGGCCGCGGTCGTCCCGACGATCGTCGCCTCGACCACCGTGTTCGCCGGGCAGTTCTGCATGACCGGCAGCCGGATCCTGGTGCAGGAGGAGATCGCGGGCGAGCTCATCGAGGCCGTCGCCCAGCGGCTGGAGGCCGTCCGGCCGGGGCCCGCCGCCGATCCCGCGAGCGAGATCGGCCCCATGATCGACCTCGCCGCGGTGGCCCGCGTGGACGCCGCCGTCGAGGACGCCATCGCGGGCGGCGCCCGCGCGATCGTCCGCGGCGGCCCCTCGACGCTGCCGCACCTGGAGGGCGGCGCGTTCTACCACCCGACCCTGCTGGAGGTGGACGGCACGTCCGGGCCGATCGTGCAGGAGGAGACCTTCGGCCCCGTCCAGACCGTGCAGCGCTTCGCCACCGAGGAGGAGGCGGTCGAGCTGGCCAACGCCACCGAGTACGGGCTGAGCGCCTGCGTGTGGACGCGCGACAGCGACCGCCCGCTGCGGGTCGCCCGCGCGCTGGACGCCGGCCTGATCTCGGTGAACAGCTGGGCGAACCTCGCCGTGGAGTTCGAGGAGGGCGGCTTCAAGTCCAGCGGCCTCGGGCGGCTCGGCGGCGTCGCGAGCCTGGACGACTTCCTGGAGTACAAGCAGATCAGCCAGGCGTACGCCTGACCCGCCGGGCGGGCGCCGCGGCCGCGGCGCCCGCCCGGTCAGCGCGGCGTGCCGGGACGGCCGCCGAGGTCGCCGGTGACCGCCTCGCTCACGGCGAGCAGGTCCGCGCCGAGGCGGCGGGCGGCCGCCGCCGACAGCTCGCGCGTCGGCAGCGCGATGCCGAGGACCAGGGCGAGCCCGCCGCCCGGCCCGAAGACCGGCGCCGCGATGACCGCGAGACCGGGGATGACGCCGCCCGCCGTCACCGACAGGCGGGTGCGGCGCACCTCCTCGACGATCTCCGCGAGCTCCTCCTCGGTGTGCGGGCGCGCCTCGCCGCGCCGCTCCTGCGCGCGCAGCACCGGCCGGGTGATGGCCGCGGGCAGGTAGGCGACGCAGACGCGTCCGACGGAGGAGTCCAGCAGCGGCAGCACCGACCCGACCCGCACCGCGATCGGCAGCGGGTAGGCGCCGTAGTCCCACCTGATCAGCGTCGGGCCGGCGTCGCTCCACGTCGACAGCGACACCGTGTGCTGCGTGCGGTCGCGCAGCTCGACGGCGTGCTCGGCGGCGATGCCCGCCTCGTCCACCCGGCGCAGCGCCTCGATGCCGAGCCGGCGCAGCCCGCTGCCGAGCGTGTAGAGGCCCGAGACCTTGTCCTGCGCCGCGAGGCCCGCCCGCACCAGGCTGACCAGGTAGCGGTGCACCTTGCTCGGCTGCATGCCGGCGAGCTTGGCGAGCGTCGACAGCGACACCGGCCGCCGCGCCTCCTCCAGCGCGGTGAGGACCTCCATCGCCACCTCGACCGACTGGATCCCCTGGCGTTCGTCACTGACCACGCCCGCACCCTACCGCGTTCACTATTATGCATTGCATTTACGAATAGTGGATTGTACGGTGAGCCCACACCACCCCCGAGAAAGGCTGCCGATGGGTGCCCACCATGTGATCTCCCTGACCCGGCGCGTCCGCGACCTCGACGGGACGCGCGCCTTCTACCGCGAGTTCGGCCTGGCCGAGACCTCCCCCGGCACCTTCGCCACCCGCGCCGGCGGCGAGCAGCTCCACCTGCTGCCCGGCACCGCCGACGAGGTCGCCGAGCTCCACATCGGCGTCGACTCCACCGACGACCTGCGCGCCATCGGCGCCGCCCTGGAAGCCCAGGACGTGCCCGTGGAGCGCGCCGACGGCACGATCCGCGCGGTGGAGCCCGTCAGCGGCGTCGCCGTCCGCCTGTCGGTCGCGGACCGGCTGCCCGCCGACCCCGCGCCGTCCGCCCCCGACCGCGTCGAGCGCACCGAGCTCGTGCGGCGCGGCCCCGTCGAACCGCTCCGGCTCGGGCACGTCGCGATCGGCTGCACCGACGTCGAGCGCGCGAAGGCGTTCTTCCTCGACGGCGTCGGGATGCGGCTGAGCGACTACGTGATCGGCGGCCCGTTCATGCGGTTCGAGACCGACCACCACAACGTCGTGCTGCTGCCCGCCCCGATGACGCTGCTCCACCACACCGCCTGGAAGGTCCGCGACGTCGACGAGGTCGGCTACGGCGGCTCCCGCATGATCGAGCGGCACCCCGAGCGGCACGCCTGGGGCCTCGGCCGGCACGGCGCCTCGGCCAACTACTTCTGGTACCTCAAGGACCCCGCCGGCGCGTTCGCCGAGTACTACCACTCCGACATGGACGCCCTGGCCGACGGCCCGCTGTTCTGGGACCCCGCGCCCGGCACCGGCGACCTGCCCGTCGCCGTCTGGGCCTCGCCCGCCCTGGAGGAGCGGCCGCTCGTCCCCGAGGCGATGCGCCCGCCGATCCTGTCCGCCGACCGCTGACCTCCCCCGCCGCAGCACCCCCTCCCGCGCTCCCGCTCAGGTTCAGGCACCCCCCACCCCCTGGAGAGCCCGCATGACCGCATCCACGCCCCCGCGCCCCGCCCGGCGCCGGCCCGCCCTCGCCGCCGCGCTCGCCGCCGCCCTGCTGACGACGGCCGCCGGGGCCTGCTCCTCCGGCGGCGGAGGCGGCGACGGCGCCCTCCGCATCGTCATCAACCCGGCCACCCCGCCCGCCCTGCCGCTCATCGCCGAGAAGAACGGCGACTTCACCGCCAACGGCGTCAAGGCGAAGATCACCACACTGCCGAGCACCAGCATCACCACCTTCGCGCCCGCCCTCGGCCGCCAGTACGACATCGCCTGGGGCACCCCCGCCGACGTCATCGCCGCCAAGGCCAAAGGCCACGACATCAAGGTCGTCGCCGCCGCCTACGCCGACGGCCGGGACCACGAGCAGGCGCAGGTCTTCGCCGCGAAGAAGGGCGGCGTCACCGCCCTGTCGGGCCTCGCCGGCAAGCGCATCGCCACCCCGTCGCTGTCGGGCACCCTCTACCTGTCGGTGCTGACGGCGCTCCGCAAGAACGGCGTCGACCCGAAGAAGGCGACGCTCGTCGAGGTCCCCTTCCCCAACATGCTCGACCAGCTGAACGCCGGCCGGGTCGACGCCGTCGCGACCATCCAGCCGTTCATCGGAGCCGTCAAGGCCGCCGGGCACACCCCGCTCGGCGACCCGTTCCTGTCCATCGCGACCCCCGCCGTCGCCGGCATGTGGATCGCCGACCGCGCGTGGGCCGAGAAGAACCCCGCCCGCGTCGCCTCCTTCGTCAAGTCGCTGGACGCCGCCGACGCCTGGGCCACCGCGCACCCCGCCGACGCCCGCGCCTTCCTCGCCGCCGCGCTCAAGCTGCCGCCGCAGGTCATGGCGAAGGTGCCGCTGCCGGACTGGCAGAGCGCCGTCACACCCGAGGCCCTCAAGCCCTGGATCGACGCCGTCGCCGCCGCCGGCCAGGTCAACGGCAAGCTGCCCGCGCCCGCCGACCTCATCCTCACCCCCCAGCCGAAGTGATCGAGGTGACCATGCCAGGCCACGCGCACCCGGAGCCCGCGGCGCCGGCCGCCCCGCCGGACGCCGCGCCGCCCCGCCTCCGGACGGAGGACGTGTCGGTGTCCTTCACCGCCAAGGGACGCCCCCGGCCCGTCCTCGACGGGATCTCCCTGACGGTCGGCCAGGGCGAGATCGTCGGCGTCGTCGGCCGCTCCGGCACCGGCAAGACCACGCTGCTGAACCTGCTCGGCGGCATCCTGCGCCCCGACACCGGCCGCATCCTGCTCGACGGGCGCCCCTTCGACCGCCCGACCGACCGCGTCATCACCGTCTTCCAGGACTACGGCCAGGCCCTGCTGCCCTGGCGGACGGTCCGCCGCAACGTCGCGCTCGGCGTCGAGCGGCGCCTCGGCCGCGCCGAGGTCGCCGAGCGCGTCGCCCGCGCCCTCGCCATGACCCGCCTGGAGGCCAACGCCGACGACCTGCCCTGGCAGCTGTCGGGCGGCATGCAGCAGCGCGTGCAGATCGCCCGCGCCCTGGTCATGGAGCCCGAGGTGCTGCTCCTCGACGAGCCGTTCGGCGCCCTCGACGCGATGACGCGCGCCGCCCTCCAGGACGACCTGCTGAAGCTCCAGCGCGCGACCGGCTTCACCGTCGTGTTCATCACCCACGACGTGGACGAGGCCGTGTACGTCGCCGACCGGGTCCTGGTCCTCGGCGGCGCGCCCGCGACCGTCGTCCGCGAGGTCGTCTCCGGGCTGCCCCGCGACCGCGACCGGCTCGACACCCGCGAGGCCGCGGCGTTCGTCGCCGCGCGCCGCGCCCTCGCCGACGAGCTGTGGGGGGAGCGGCCGTGACGCGCCGGTTCGACGCCGCCGGCCTCGCCGCGCCCCTGCTGGCGGTCGCGGCGTGGGAGCTGCTGATCCGCGCCCGCGTCCTCACCTTCACCTACCTGCCCGCGCCGAGCGCCATCGTCGCGGCGGGACGCGACCTGCTCCTGCACGGCGGCCTGCTCGGCGCCCTCCTCCACACGGCGGCGGTGACGCTGCTGGCCTGGGCGCTGGCGTCGGCCGCCGCGCTGGCGCTCGGCACCGCGCTCGGGCTGTCGGCGACCGCCGCGCGGTTCTCGATGGCCTCGGTGGAGGTCCTGCGGACGCTGCCCGCCGTCGCGCTCGTGCCCGTCGCGCTGCTGGTCGCCGGCCCCACCACCGGCGCCGAGACGATGGTCGCGGCGTACGCGGCGGCCTGGCCGCTGGTGATCGGCGTGGCCGCCGGGCTGCGGGCGGCGCCGCGCCGCCTGCTCGACGTGGCCCGGCAGTTCGAGCTGTCGCGGACGCGGGTCGTGCTGTCGCTCCTGCTGCCGGCGGCGGCGCCCCTCGTGCTCGCAGCCGCGCGCCTCTCCCTCGGCATCAGCCTCATCGTCGTCGTCCTCACCGAGATGGTCGGCACCCCGCAGGGCCTCGGCGCCGGCATCGCCGAGAACCAGACGGCGCTCCGCCCCGACGCCATGTGGGTGTACGTCCTGCTCGTGGCCGCCCTCGGCGCCGGGCTGAACGCCGTCCTGCTGCCGGCCGCCCGGCGCGCCGTCCCCTCGCTCCGCGCGGGACGGGCCGCGTGAGCGCGCCGCGCGGGCGCCGCCGCAAGGCGAAGCGGCCGCTGTTCCCGCCGCCCGCCGGCCTGCTCCCGCTCGCCGTCCTGCTCGCCGCCTGGCAGCTCCTCGGCGACCCGCACGCGGCCGACTTCCCCTCCCCCGGCGCCTGGATCGACGCGGGCCGGGCCGTGCAGGACCGCGGCCTGCTGCTGCCCGCCCTCGGCACGACCCTGCTGACGTTCGCCCTCGCGCTCGCCCTCGCCACGCTCGCCGGCGCCGCGCTCGGCACGCTGCTCGGCGCCTCGCCCGCCGCGCGGCGCCTGCTCGGGCCCCTCACCGAGTTCCTGCGCAACTTCCCGCCGCCCGCCGCCGTCCCGGTCGCCGTGCTGCTCATCGGGACCACGCGGGCCACCACCCTCGCCGTCGTCGTCGCGGCGGCCCTCTGGCCGATCGCGCTGAACACCCAGGAGGCGATCGACGCCGTCCCCCGCGTCCGCATCGACGCCGGGCGCGCGCTCGGCCTCGGGCGCGGCCGCCAGATCGCCTCCGTCATCGTGCCGGGCGTGCTGCCGGCGGTCGCGGTCGGCGTGCGGATCGCCGCGCCGATCTGCCTCATCGTCGTCCTGCTCGCCGAGATGCTCACCTCCACCGGCGGCGTCGGCGGCCTCGTCCTGGAGCGCCAGCGCCAGTACGACTCCGCCGGCGTCTTCGCCTGCCTCGCCATCGTCGGCGCCCTCGGCCTGCTCACCTCCGCGGCCGTCGGCCTCGCCGAGCGCGTCCTGCTGCGCCACCAGCCCCCCGACCACGCCGAAGGGAACGCCCCATGACCCCGCGCATCGACGTCCACGCCCACTACCTCGGGCCCGCCGTCGCGCACATGTTCGCCACCGGGTTCCGCCTCGCGGGCGGCTACAAGATCCCGGCGCAGTGGAGCGAGGAGGCCGCCCTCGCCTTCATGGACCGCCACGGCATCGGGACGCAGATCCTGTCGGCCCCCTGGTCCTTCACCGGCACCGCCGACGACCCCGAGCGGGCCACCCGGTTCTGCCGGACGGTGAACGAGGAGTACGCCGCCCTCATCGAGCGGCGCCCCGACCGGTTCGGGGCGTTCGCCTCGCTGCCCGCCGACGACGCCAAGAGCGCGCTCGCCGAGATGCGGCACGCCCTCGACGACCTCAAGCTCGACGGCGTCCTGCTCACCTCCAACGCCGCGGGCCGCCACTACCTCGGCGGCGACCACTACGAGCCGATCCTCGCCGAGCTGCACGAGCGCGGCGTCCCCGCCCTGGTCCACCCGGTCAACCCGCCGTGCCTGGACGCCGTCGGGGGCGGGCGCTCGCCCTCGGTCGTGGAGTTCCCCTTCGACACCGCCCGCACCGTCACCAACGCCATCTACCGCGGCGTGTTCCAGCGCCACCCCGGCCTCACCCTGATCCTGGCGCACTGCGGCGGCACGCTTCCCACCCTCGGCTGGCGGATCTCCGAGCACACCCTCATGGGCATGGGCGCGGACGACGCCGACATCGAACCCGACCACGTCACCGACGTCCTGCGCGGCCTCTACTACGAGACCGCCCTCGCCGGCGCCCCTCACTCCCTCCTGCCGACGCTGGAGGTCACCGGACCCGACCACGTGCTGTTCGGCACGGACTGGCCGCTCGCGCCCGAACCGACCATCGCCCGCAACAACGCGAACCTCGCCGCGTTCCCGCCCTTCACCGCCGAGCGGCTCGACGCCGTCGGGCACGCCAACGCGGCCGCCCTGTTCCCCCGGTTCGCCCAGCGAGAGGAGTGACGACGATGCCGTCCCCCGACGGACTGCCCGACGCCTTCAGGACGGTCATGCGGCACGTCGCCGCGACCGTCACCGTGATCACCGCCACCGGCGACGGCGGGCGGCAGCACGGCATGACCGCCACCGCCGTGTCGTCGCTGTCGATGGACCCGCCCGCCCTGCTGGTCTGCGTCAACCAGCGGACCCTGCTCCACGACCTGCTGCTGCGCGGCACCCGGTTCTGCGTGAACGTCCTGGCCCACGACCAGTCCCACGTCTCCGCCGCGTTCAGCGGCGCGGTCGCGCCCGAGGACCGGTTCGCCGTGGGCGACTGGGGCACCGACGAGCACGGCCTGCGCTTCCTCGCCGACGGCATCGCCAGCCTGGTCTGCCGCAACACCGCGACCATCCCCTACGGCAGCCACACCATCTTCGTCGGCGAGGTCACCGGCATCCGCCGGCACGACGCCGTCCGGCCGCTGCTCTACCAGAACACCCGGTACTGCCGGTGCGAGCCCATCGAGGCCGTCCCGGCCTGACGCCCGACCCCCACCTTCGACATCCGACGAGGACGACCATGGACAGCCTGACCGAACCCGCCGCCCCCGCCGCCGCGGACCTGACCGGCCGGATCGCGGCGATCGCCGCGAACGCCCGCGAGCGCGCCGAGCGGACCGAACGCGACCGCCGCGTCCCGGCGGCCACCCTGGACGAGCTGGCCGCCGCCGGCCTCTTCGAGATCGTCCAGCCGCGCGCGCACGGCGGCGCCGAACGCGGCTTCGACGAGCTCGTCGAGCACGTGCTGACCCTGTCGGCGGCGTGCGCGTCGACCGGCTGGGTCGCCGGCCTGTTCGCCGCCCACCGGTGGCTCCTCGCCGGCTTCCAGGAGCAGGCGCAGCGCGACGTCCTGGACGCCGACCCCGGCGCCCGGATCTGCGGCTCCTACGCGCCCGCCGGCGCCGCCCGCCTCGACGGCGACGGCTACCGGATCAACGGCCGGTGGTCGTTCGCCAGCGGCGCCGACGCCGCCACCTGGGCCGTCTGCGCCTGCTTCCTGCCGACGCCCCAGGGCATCCGCGGCGCGCCCGCCTTCTTCCTCGTCCCCGCCGCCGACTACACCGTCCACGACGACTGGCACGTCACCGGCCTCGCCGGCACCGGCAGCAAGACCCTCGTCCTCGACGACGTCTTCGTGCCCGCCCACCGGCTCCTGCCCCTCGCCGACTCCATGGCCGGCACCACCCCCGGGGCCGCGCTCCGCCCCGACAGCGCCGGCCTGCGGATCCCCATGCTGTGCCACATCCCCTCCTGCCTGGCCGCGGTCGCGGTCGGCGCGGCCGCCGGCGCCCTCGACGACTTCCTGCGGACGGCGGGCGCCCGGGAGACCCGCGGCGCCCTCGCCGGCGGCGGGAGCCGGCTCGCCGGCTTCGCCACCGTCCAGCTCCGCGTCGCCGAGGCGTCCGCCGCCGTGGACGCCGCGCGCGAGATCCTGCTGCGCGACCTGCGCCGGCGCGCGGCGACGAGCCGGGACGGCGCGACCGTCACCGAGGACGACCGGATCCTCAGCCGCCGCGGCCAGGCGTACGCCGTCGCCCAGGCCGTCCGCGCCGTCGAGGCCGTCAACGGCGCGACCGGCGGCCAGGGCCTCGCCCTCGCCAACCCGGTCCAGCGGGCCTGGCGGGACGTCACGGCCGTGAGCCGCCACATCAGCCTCAACTGGGACGCCGTCGGCACCATGGTCGGCCAGTCCGCCCTCGGCCTCCCGCCCCAGGGCCAGTACTGACCGGCCACCGCCTGAGCGGCTTTCGCGACGGCTCCGGCCCGCTCAGGCGGGCGGGCCGGAGCGGAGGGGCGGGGCGGTGGCGAACGGGGCCGTGGCGAACGGGGCCGCGACGTCCAGGGGGATGCTGGCGGTGCTGCGGCCGTGGGCGTCCAGGAGGCGGCCGACGCGTTTGATCCAGCGGAGCGTCACGCAGCGGTCGGCGACGGAGACGTCGGGCCAGGTCTTCAGCAGGCGCGCCTCGAAGGCCGCCAGCTCGTCCATGGAGCGGACCCAGACGTTGACCATGAGGTTCGCCTCGCCGGCGACCGCGAGGACCATCCGGGTCTCGCGGAGGTCGGCGACGGCGTCGGCGACGGCGTCGAGCCGCGGGGCCGGGACGCGGAGCCAGAGCATGGCCGTGACCCGCCAGCCGGCCAGCAGGTGCGCCGCCTCGCAGCGCAGGACGGCGCGGCCGCCGGCCAGCATCCCGTTCAGCAGCCGCCGGACCCGCGTCTCGGTGGAGCCGAGCCGCTCGGCGAGCGCCGTGTAGCTCTGCCGGCCGTCCTCGGACAGGACGCGGATGAGGGCGAGCTCGTCGGCGCGCAGGCTGCCGGAGTCGCGGCCCGAGGCGGCCTCGTGCTCCAGGCCGAGGCGCTGCTCGCGGCTGAGGGAGTCCAGCCGCCACCGGCTGGCCTCCCGGTAGAGCCGCTGCCCCAGATGGGTCCGGGTGAAGCGCACCCCGTCGAGGGAGCCGAGGCGGTGCAGCACGTAGTCGCTTATCCCGCCGAGGTCCCGCGCGGTCACCGTGAGCAGCAGGTCGCGCCCTCCGGTGGTGTGCTCGACGGTGATGGTCTGCGCGTCGGCGGCGATCCGCGCGGCCGCCTCGTGCAGGGCGTCCGGCCGGCAGCCGACCTCGATCATCGCGAAGGCGTTGTAGGGGAGCTGGGACGCGCCGGCGATGCACGTCACCCAGGCGTTCCCCGCGGCGGCGAGCCGCCCCCACCGCCGCGAGAGCGTCGCGGCGTCGACGCCGAGCGGCCCGGCCAGGCGGCTCCACGGCGCCCGCGGGTCGAGCTGGAGGGCGTTGATCAGAGCGAGGTCGAGCTCGTCGATCGCCGGATCCGTGCGCGCCGCCGCGCCTCTGCTGGACATTCGTGCAATTTAGTCGACGGAACGGCAGGAGTCGGAGTCTTGTCCGCATCACTTCCATCCGGCCCCTGACCCACCGCGCTTCGGAGAAGGCATGACTCGACCCAGATCCGCCGCCCCGGCCGCCCTCGCGGTCTCGGCGGCGCTCGCCCTCGCGGCCTGCACCACGTCCTCCTCTTCCGGTGGCGGGGACGGCGCGAAGGGCTCGGCGACGTTCCGGTTCGCCGCCACGTCGGACGCCAACACCTTCGACCCCGCCAAGGGGACGGCGTCGACGGACTACGCCATCGCCCGCCTCCAGTACGCGACGCTGATCAACCGGGACAACGGCAACAAGATCATCGCCGGGCTGGCGGAGAAGTGGCAGGCCGCTCCCACCACCGGCACCTTCACCCTGCGCGCGGGCCTGACCTGCTCCGACGGCACGCCGCTGACCGCCACCGCCGTCGCGGCCTCGCTGAAGCGCTGGGCCGACCCCCGCAACGGCGGCTCGGGCTACGTCTACGCCTTCGGCCAGGGCACGCCGACGATCACCGCCGACGACGCGGCGCGGACGGTCACGGTCGCGCTGGCCAAGCCCTGGTCGGACCTGCTCGTCGGCCTGTCGCTGCCGAACGCGGGCATCGTCTGCCCGTCCGGCCTGAAGGACCCGAAGGCCCTCGCGCAGGGACCGGTGAAGGGCGCGGGCACCGGCGCCTACACCCTCACCGACGCCAGGCGCGGCCAGTCCTACACCTTCGAGCGCCGCGACGGCTACAAGGCCGCCCCGGTCTTCGCCGGCGCCGCCGCCGGCTCCTCCCCCGCCGGGCTGCGCCTGTCGATCGTGTCCAACGAGAGCACCGCGGCCAACCAGCTCAGCACCGGCCAGCTCGACTACGCGCCGCTGACCGGCCCGGACGCGGCGCGCTTCGCCAAGGGCGGCTACGGCCTGAAGTCCGCGCCGCTGCTGCGGATGTTCCTGGTGTTCAACGAGCGCGAGGGACGCCCCGGCGCCGACCCCGCCGTCCGCAGGGCCGTCGCGCAGGCGGTCGACCCGGCCGCCTTCAACAAGGTCTTCGGCGGCAAGGGCCAGGTGATGCGGAGCTGGAGCGACAGCGGCAGCCAGTGCGTCAACACCGACGCCTCGCTCGTCCCCGCCACCGACGCGGCCGCCGCCCGGAAGAAGCTCGCCGGCGTGAAGATCAAGCTGGTCGGCACCAACGCGATCGCCAACGGCTCGGGCAACGCCTACGTCCAGGAGGCGCTGCGGGCGGCGGGCGCCGACGTCGCCCTGCGCAACGTCGACAACGCCACCTGGGCCACCGACGTGCTCGCCGACAAGGGCGACTGGGACGTCACCGTGATGGCCCACCTCAACTTCGCCGGAACGCTGACCTCGGGCGCGCTGCTGCTCACCGGCCCCACCCCGCCGCAGGGCCGCAACTTCGGCGGCATCACCAACACCGCGTTCGCCGCCGGGATCGGCAAGGCGATGGCGGCCGGCGACGAGGCCGCCAAGTGCGCCGGGTGGGCCGAGGCGCAGAAGGCGCTGCTGGAGCGGGCCGACGTGGTGCCGCTGGCGACGGTGCCGGTGGCGTTCGTCTTCGGCGAGAACGCCGACGGCGCGATCGTCAACGGCACGCCCGAGCCGTCGACCTTCCGGATCAAGAGCTGATGATCGGACTCGCCGGCGCTTCCGCGCAGGGGGACGCCCCCGCGCGGAAGCGCCGCTCCGCAAGCCGGCCCTGGCTGTCGTTCCTGCTCCGCCGGCTGGCCGGGTTCGCCGCCGTGCTGGCCACGCTCGTCGTCGTGACCTTCGGGATGGTGCAGCTGATCCCCGGCGACCCCGCGCAGGCCCTCGCCGGGGTGAACGCCACCGACCAGCAGGTCGGGCTGCTGCGCAGCGAACTCGGCCTGGACCGCCCGCTCGCCGCCCGGTTCGGCTCCTACGTGACCGGGCTCCTGCACGGCGACCTCGGCACCTCCTTCCAGACCAGGGAACCGGTCGCCGACGTGATCGCCGCGCGGATGCCGTTCACCGCCGAGCTGGCGCTCCTCGCGATCGTCGTGGTGCTCGCGGTGGCGGTCCCGCTCGGCATGGCCGTCGCGGTCGCGACGCGCGGCGGGCGCCGCCGCCGCCTGGACGCGGCGTTCACCTTCTGCACCGGACTGGTCGGCGCGACGCCCGAGTACGTGCTCGGCACCCTGCTGGTGCTGGTCTTCGCGATCAAGCTGGGGGCGCTGCCCGCGGCCGGCGCGGGCAGCGTCCCGGCGCTGGTCCTGCCGGTCGTCGCGGTGGCGCTGCCCACCACCTGCGTGCTGGCGCGCATCGTGCGCCGCGAGGCCGCGGTGGTGTTCGGCCAGGACTACATGCGCGTCGCCCGGGGCCGCCGGCTCCCCGCGCTGACGCTCTACACCCGGCACGCGCTGCCCAACCTGCTCACCGGCACCCTGACGATGGGCGGGCTGATGCTCGCCGGGCTGCTCGGCGGCACCGTCATCGTCGAGAGCGTCTTCGCCTGGCCCGGCATGGGGACCCGGGTCGTCGAGGCGATCCTCAACCGCGACTACCCCGTCATCCAGGGCACCGTGCTGGTCCTCGGGATCCTCGCGACGCTGCTCAACACGCTGGTCGACGTCCTGCTCGGCCTGCTCGACCCCCGCACCCTCACCGGGAGGAGCCCCTCGTGATCCGCTGGACCAAGCGGCCCGCCGCGGGCCTCGCCGCCGGGCTCGCGGGCCTCGCCCTGATCGCCGCCGTCGGGATCGCCGCACCGCTGGTGTGGGGCGAGGACGCCGGCCGGCTCACCGGCGCCGCCCGCGAGGGCATGTCGGCCGCGCACCTGCTCGGCACCGACGCCCTCGGCCGCGACGTGCTCGCCCGCACGCTGGTCGCCACCCGGCTGACGCTGGCGCTGACGCTGCTCGCCACCCTCATCGCCGGGACGCTCGGCATCGGCCTCGGCACCGCCGTGTGGGTGAGCGGCCCGCGGATCCGGGAGATCGGGCTGCGGCTCATCGACGTCATGGTGTCCTACCCGGCGGTGATCCTCGCGCTGGTCGTCGCGGCCGTGCTCGGCGCGGGCGGCGGCGCCGCCGTCGTCGCGATCGGCGTCGCGTGGAGCCCGTCGTTCGCCCGGCTGACCGCCAACCTCGCCGCCTCGGTCGCGGGCCGCGACCACGTCGCCACCGCCCGGCTGATGGGCGTGCCGCCGCTGCGGATCCTCACCCGGCACCTGCTGCCCAACATCGCCGAACCGCTGCTGGTGCTGCTGTCGGTGTGCTTCGCCGGGACGCTGACGGCCCTGTCGGGCCTGTCGTTCATCGGCCTCGGCGTGCAGCCGCCGTCCTACGACTGGGGCGCGCTGCTGGACACCGGCCTGGACGCCGTCTACACCAACCCCGGCGAGGCCCTCGGCCCCGCCCTCGCGATCACGCTGACCGGGGTGCTCGCCGGGTTCGTCGGCGACGGCCTCGCCGCGTCCGCCGACCCGCGCCGCGCCCGCGCCGCCCGCCGCGCCGCCGCGCCCGAGCCCGCGCCGCGCGCCCCCGCGCCCGGCGTCCCCGCCGACGCCCTGCTGGTCGTCGACGACCTCAGGGTCGCCCTGCCGGACGGCGTCGAGCTGGTCGCCGGGGTCTCCTTCGCGGTGCGCCGGGGCGAGATCGTCGGCGTCGTCGGCGAGTCCGGCTCGGGCAAGAGCCTCACCGCGATGGCCGTCGCCAAGCTGCTGCCCGAGCAGGTCCACGCGACCGCCGCGGCGCTCCGCCTGGCCGACCTGGACCTCACCGCGCCGGCCGCGCCCGCCCGGCTCGCCACCGAGATCGGCGTCGTCTACCAGGACCCCGCCACCTCCTTCAACCCCGGCCTGCGGATGGGCGGGCAGATCACCGAGGCGCTGCGCCGGCACCGCCGCGTCGGCCGGGCCGACGCCCGCCGCCGGGCCGTGCGGGCGCTGACGTCGGTGCGCGTCACCTCGCCCGAGCACCGGCTCGCCCAGCACCCGCACGAGCTGTCGGGCGGCCTGCGGCAGCGCGCGATGATCGCCTCCGCGGTGCTCACCGAGCCCCGGCTGCTGATCGCCGACGAGCCGACGACCGCGCTGGACGTCACCGTCCAGGCCGAGGTCCTCGCCCTGCTCCGGGAGATCAACGAGCGGGACGGCACCGCGATGCTGTTCATCTCCCACGACATCGGCGTGATCGCCGCCCTGTGCCACCGGGTGCTCGTCATGTACGCCGGGCGGATCGTGGAGGAGCTGGCGGTCGGCGACCTGCGCCGCGGCCGGACCCGCCACCCCTACACCCGGGCCCTGCTCGCCGCCACGCCGCGCCTCACCGGCCCGGCCGGGGAACCGCCCGCCACCGTTCCGGGGCGGCCCCCCGAGCCCGGCGCCCGCCCGGCGGGCTGCGCCTTCGCCGCCCGCTGCCCGCGCGTCCTGCCGCACTGCGCGGACGAGGCCCCGCCGCAGGTGCCGTCCGACGGCGGCGGCTGGGCCGCCTGCCACGCCCTGCGGCCCGAACCCGCGGAGAGCGCCCGATGACCCTCGCAGCCGAGAACGTGACCGTCGCCTTCGGGCACGGGCCGCGCGCCCGCACCGTCCTGTCCGGCGTCGGCCTGACCGTCCGGTCGGGCACCACGGTCGGCCTGGTCGGCGAGTCGGGATCGGGCAAGTCGACGCTGGCCAAGGTCATGGTCGGCCTGGTCCGCCCGCGGTCGGGGCGCGTCACCCTGGACGGGACGGACGTGTCGGGCCTGCGCGGCCGGAGCCTCGCCGGCGTCCGCCGCCGCGTCCAGATGATCCCGCAGGACCCCTACTCGTCGCTGAACCCGCGCATGACGATCGGCCGGGCGCTGGCCGAGGCCGTCGACCCGCGCCGCGCCGACCCCCGCGCCCACGCCGCCGCGATCGCCGCGGCGCTGGCGGACGTCGCCCTGGACGCCACCGCCGCCGCCCGCTACCCGCACGAGTTCTCCGGCGGGCAGCGGCAGCGGATCGCGATCGCCCGCGCCCTGGCGACCGGCGCCGACGTCCTGGTCGCCGACGAGATCACCTCGGCGCTGGACTGCTCGGTGCAGGCCGAGGTGCTCGCCCTGCTGGGCCGGCTGCGCGGCCGGCTCGGCCTGACGATGCTGTTCATCTCCCACGACCTCGCCGTCGTCCGGCACGTCTGCGACGAGGTCGCCGTCATGAGCCGCGGCGAGATCGTCGAGCACGCCGCCCGCGACCGCCTCTACGCCGAGCCCGCCCACCCCTACACCCGGCGGCTGCTGGACAGCGCGCCGTCCCTGTCCCTGGAGGAGTCCCGTTGAGCGACCGTCCCGCCGAGACGACCCGCGAGGTCCTGGAGGACCTCACCGGCCACCTGCCGGAGCTCACCGCCCTCTACCGCGACCTGCACGCCCACCCCGAACCGTCCTGGCGGGAGCACCGCACCGCGGCCTCCGTCGCCGCCCGCCTGGCGGCCGCCGGGTTCGCCGTCACCGAGAAGGTCGGCGGCACCGGCGTCGTCGGCGTGCTCCGCAACGGCGACGGGCCCGTCGTCCTGCTCCGCGGCGACATGGACGCCCTGCCGATCGCCGAGCGGACCGGCCTGCCCTACGCCAGCACCGTGCCCGGCGTCATGCACGCCTGCGGCCACGACCTGCACGTCACCTGCCTGGCCGGGACCGCCGAGGCGCTCGCCCGCCGCCGCGCCCTGTGGTCGGGCACGCTGATGGTCGTCGCGCAGCCCGCCGAGGAGATCGGCGAGGGCGCGCAGGCCATGCTCGCCGACGGCCTGTACGGCCGCTTCGCCCGCCCCGACGTCGTCCTCGGCCAGCACGTCGGCCCGTTCCCCGTCGGGTCGATCGTGCACCGGCCCGGCCTGCTGATGTCGGCCTCCACCACCCTGGACGTGCGGATCCCCGGTACCGGCGGGCACGGCGCCCTCCCCGAGCTGTGCGTCGACCCGGTCGTCACCGCCGCCCACCTCGTCACCCGCCTCCAGACCATCGTGTCGCGCGAGACCGCGCCGTCCGACGCGGTCGTCCTCACCACCGGCGTGCTCCGCGCGGGCACCCAGGCCAACGTGATCCCCGACGAGGCCTACCTCGCCCTCAACCTGCGCACCCAGAGCGCCGCGGCCCGCGACCGGGTGCTGGCGGCCGTCCGCAGGATCGCCGAGGCCGAGTGCGCCGCCGCCGGCGCCCCCCGCCCCCCGGAGATCACCGTCACCGGCGAGTTCCCCCTCACCCTCAACGACCCCGGCGCCGACGCCGCCGTGAGCGCCGCGCACACCGGCCTGTTCGGCGCCGAGGCCGTCATCGAGCACGGCCCGCTGATGGGCAGCGAGGACTTCCCCTACTTCGGCATGGCCGACCACGCCGGCGGCGCTCCGATCCCCTCGGCGTTCTGGTTCTTCGGCGGCACCTCCGCGCAGGCGTGGGAGCGGGCGCCCGGTGAGACGCCCGAGGAGAAGCTCCGGGGCATCCCCGGCAACCACAACTCGCGCTTCGCCCCCGACGGCGACACCGCCCTCCCCGCCGGGATCACCGCGCTGACCGCCGCCGCCCTCGCCCACCTCGCATGACCGGCCCCGCCGAGCTGGTCATCATCGGCGACGTCGTCACGCTCGACCCGCGGCGCCCCCGCGCGGGCGGCGTGGCGATCCGCGACGGCCGCGTCCTCGCGGTGGGCGACCCGGCCGACCTCGACGGGCTGCACGGCCCGCACACCCAGGTCGCCCACGCCGGGGACGGCTGCATCCTGCCGGGCTTCGTGGAGGCCCACGGCCACTTCGTCGCCGACGCGCTCGGCGCCGCCGACGGCGTGACCGACATCCGCCCGGTCACCGTGCCCGACGCCGCGGGCGTCCTCGCCGCGCTCCGGCGGGCCGTGGCCGCCCGGCCCCCGCACGGCGTCCTCTGCAACGGCTGGGATCCCCTCCTCCAGAAGGGACTGCCCCGCCCCGACCTCGCCTGGCTGGACGAGCGCGCCCCCGACCTGCCCCTGGTGATCCTGCACAACTCCGGGCACGTCGCCTACTGCAACTCCGCCGCCCTGCACCGGGCCGGCCTTCCCGGCGGCGATCCGGACGGCACGGTCACGGGTCCGGAGGCGATCGGCCGCGTCACCGGCGCGCTGTTCGCCCACCTCCTCGGCTCCGGGTTCGAGCCGGCGATGGCCGCGCAGAGCGCCCGGATGGCGGCCCGGGGCGTCACCACCATGAGCGACATGGGCTTCGCCCCCGCCTACCGGCCCGCGCTCCAGGCCGCCCGCAAGGGCATCGACACGCGGCTGCGCCTCTACGAACCCGCCACGCCCGCCCTGACCAGCCAGACCACCCCCGGCACCGGCGACGACCTCATCCGCCAGATCGGCATCAAGGTCTGGGCGGACGGGTCGCCTTGGACCGGCGGCCTCGCCGCGACCTTCCCCTACCTCGACACCCCCGCCGTCCGCGGGCTGGGCCTCGCCCCCGGGCACCGCGCCCCCGTCCGCTACGACCACGCCGGGCTCACCGAGACCTTCCGGGCGTACGGGGCGGCCGGCTGGCAGCTGGCCTGCCACGCCAACGGCGACGCCGCCATCGACCTCGTCCTGGACGTGTGGGCGGACCTGACCGGCGGGCGGGCGCCGTCCGGACCGCCGCAACTGCGGCTGGAGCACGTCAGCTCCATGCGGCCCGACCAGTTCGCCCGCGCCCACGGCCTCGGCGTCACCTGCAGCCTGTTCCCCGACCACCTGCACTACTGGGGCGAGATCCTCGCCGACGACCTGTTCGGCCCCGAGGTCGCCGAACGCTGGGCTCCCGCCGGTACCGCCGTGCGCTCGGGCATGCGGGTGTCGCTGCACAACGACTCCCCCGTCACGCCGACCGACCCCCTGCACAACATCGGCGTCGCCGCGACCCGCACCACCCGCGGCGGACGGACGCTGGGCCGCGACGAGCGGCTCGGCGTCGCCCAGGCGCTGCGCGCCCAGACCATCGACGCGGCCTGGCAGCTGCTGGCCGACGACGTCATCGGCTCGGTGACCCCCGGCAAGTACGCCGACCTCGTCGTGCTCTCCGCCGACCCGCTCGCCGTCGCCCCCGAGGACGTCGCCGGACTCGATGTGATCGCCACCTACCTCGCCGGAACCCCCGTCCACAGCGGCCTCCTGGAACGCCCCTCGCCCCGCGCCTGAGCGGCGCGCGTTCTCGTGCCGCGCCGCTTACGCCGGCGGCGGCGCCGAGGCGCGGAAGGCCAGGCCGTCGCCCTCGACGACGAGCTCGCGGCCGCCGCCGTACGGGACGAACACCGCCTCGCCCGAGTTCAGGCGCTCGGCGTGGCCGTCGCGGAGAACCTCGACCGAGCCCTCCACGCACACGATCGCGCTCGGCCCGGGGTCGGTGATCGCGACCGAGGGCAGCGGGCAGAGCCGGGTCAGCCGGAACTGCCGGACGGGCGCGGGGTACAGCTCCTCCCCCGCGCGCGTCCGCTCGGGCTCCACGACCTCGGGCGCCGCTGGCGCGAAGTCGGCGACGGCGGCGAACTCGGCCCGGTCGACGTGCTTGGCGGTGAGGCCGCCGCGCAGGACGTTGTCGGACGACGCCATGATCTCCACGGCGGTCCCGTGCAGGTAGGCGTGGACGGTCCGCGGCCGCACGTACAACCCTTGCCCTGGCCGCAGGACCACCAGGTTCAGCAGCAGCGCGGCGACGCAGCCGGGGTCGTCGGGACGGTCGCGCGCGATGCGGGCCGCGACGCCGTGCGCGCCGGCGGAGCCGCCGCGCACCTCGGCCACCAGCGCCGGACGGTCCTCGGCGGGCCAGGCGTCGAGCAGCGCGAACGCCGCGGCCGGGCCGCCCTGCGCGAGGGCGTCCGCGACACGGTCCAGCCGGGGTCCGCGCGGTTCGCGCAGCAGGTACGCCGCCTCGCCCGGCTCGCGGAAGCCGCAGAGGGCCTCGAAGCGGCTGAGCGCGCAGACGAGCTCGGGCTTCGGCCAGTCGTCGCGGTAGTTGCGCGCCGGGTCGTCGCGGGCGAGCCCGCGCGCCTCCTCGCGGGCGAAGCCGGCGGCGGCCCGCGCGGCGTCGGGATGGACCTGGATCGACAGCGGCGCGGCCACCGCCAGGATCTTGAGCAGGAAGGGCAGGCGGTCGCGACCGGGACCGAGCAGGCCGCGCGGGTCGGCGGCGATCGCCGCCGGCAGGTCGGGGCCGGCGGCGATCCTCGACGGGGCCGCCGGGTGCGCGCCGATCCAGAGCTCCGCCTCGGGCTCGGGGCTCGGGCACGTCCTGCGCCGCAGCGCCGCGAGCGTCGTCCGCGATCCCCAGGCGTAGGTGCGCACCGGGTTGGCCAGCCGGAGGAGGCCCGCGTCGCCGGGCGCGCTGCTGTTCACGGTCGGGCGCCTCCTGTCGATGGCCGGACTGACCGGGGCGGCGGTGCCGCCGCGCTCCGGGATCGCCGGGTCGCGCGGCGGCACCGCCGGCGGGCCGCTACTTGGTGAGCGGGCCGAGCTTGGGGTCGTCGGCGTAGGCCTGGGCGGCGTTCTGCTTGGTGACGATGACCGGCGGCAGCAGGAACGACGGGACCACCTTCTGGCCGTTGTTGTAGGACTTGGTGTCGTTGATCTGCGGGTCGCCGCCCTTCTGCAGCGCCTTGACCATGTTCACGGTCTCGGCGACGAGCTTGCGGGTGTCCTTGTTGATCGTCGAGTACTGCACCCCGGCCATGATCGACTTGACCGACTCCACCTCGGAGTCCTGGCCGGTGACGATCGGGGTCGGCTTGCCGGCGCCCTTCACCGAGGTGAGGATCGCGCGGGCGAGCGTGTCGTTGGGCGACAGCACGCCGTCGAGGGCCTTGCCCTTGCCGTAGGTCGAGGTCAGCAGCGAGTCCATGCGCTGCTGGGCGCCCTCGGCCTTCCAGCCCTGGATGGCGGTCTGCTTGATCGCGGTCTGGCCGGAGCCGACCTTGACCTCGCCCTTGTCGATCATCGGCTTGAGCACGCTCATCGCGCCGTTGAAGAAGACGGCCGAGTTGTTGTCGTCGGGCGAGCCGGAGAACAGCTCGATGTTCCAGGGGCCCTTGGGCTTCTTGGCCTTCATGCCGTCCAGCAGCGCCTGCCCCTGGAGCTGGCCGACCTTGAAGTTGTCGAAGGCGATGTAGTAGTCGACGTCCTTGGTGTTGGTGATCAGCCGGTCGTAGGCGATCACGACCGCGCCGGCCTGCTTGGCCTGCGCCACCTGCGTGGACAGCTGCGCGGCGTCGGTCGCGCCGATGACGATGACCTTGGCGCCCTTGGTGACCATGGCCGAGATCTGCCCCTGCTGGTCGGCGACCGTGGTGGAGGCGCCCGCGTACTGCACGTCGGGCTTGAAGCCGGCCTGCTTCAGGCCGTTGGTGAACAGGTCGCCGGCGAGGACCCAGTTCTCGGAGGTCTTGGCGGGCAGCGCGACGCCGACGACCGCGCCGGCGTCGAAGCCCTTGCCGGACGAGCCGCCGTCGCCGGAGCCCTCGCGGTCGTTGGAGCAGGCGCCGAGGCCGAGCAGCAGCAGGGCCGTCGAGCCTGCCGCGAGGGCCTTGGTGAGGAGGGTGCGCATGGGGGGATGGCCTTTCTGGGTGGACTTCCGGGGTGGGACCGCCGCGGCGGTGGGGAGGGGGAGGGCCGGTCAGTCCGCGGCCGGCGCCTTGCCGGCCGGGACGAGCGGATCGCCCGCCACCGGCGGCGGCGGGGCTCCGCGGAAGGGCCGCAGGACCGACTCGATGACCGAGAAGCGGCCCTGGTTCTTGTTGTAGACGTCGATCGCCGCGGCCAGCAGCAGCACCAGGCCCTTGATGATCTGGACGAGGTCCGAGCCGACGCCCTTGAGCTGCAGGCCGTTGTTGAGCAGCGCCATGACCAGGCCGCCGACGATGGAGCCGCTCACCGTGCCGAGGCCGCCGGAGACGGCGGCGCCGCCGATGAACACGGCCGCGATCGCGTCGAGCTCCCAGTTGAGGCCGTCCTGGGGGCCGGAGGCGGCCGACCGCGCCACGAAGATCATTCCGGCGAGCGCGGCGAGCACCGACATGTTCGTCATGACGAGGAAGTTGACGCGCCGGAGCCGCACGCCCGACAGCTCGGCGGCGCGGGAGTTGCCGCCGACGGCGTAGACGTGCCGGCCGCCGGCGGTGTTGCGCGTGTAGAAGGAGTAGGCGATCACCAGGGCGGCCAGGATGATGCCCGACACCGGGAAGCTGGTGCCGACGCGGCCGCCCGCGAAGCGCAGCGTCGCGAAGACGACGACGCCGAGCATCACCGCCAGGCGGAGGGCCGAGACCCACACCGGCGCCGGATCGGTGCCCATCTGCCGGCGGATCCGGCGGGCCCGCCACTCGCGCCACCCGATGGCGGCGCAGGCGAGCAGGCCGAGCAGCAGGGTGAGGTTGTTGTACCCGGTGTCGGGGCCGACCTCGGGCAGGTAGCCGGCGCCGATGGCGCGGAAGCCGTGCGGGACGGCGACGGTGTCGGCGTTGCCGATGTACTGGTTGGCGCCGCGGAACAGCAGCATGCCGGCCAGCGTCACGATGAAGGCGGGGACGCCGACGTAGGCGATCCAGAACCCCTGCCAGGCGCCGATGGCGAGGCCGACCGCCAGGCCGAGCGCGACCGCGGCGGGCCAGGGCAGGTCCCACTGCTGCATCGACTTGGCGACCACGATGCCGGTGAACGCCGCGACGGAGCCGACCGACAGGTCGATGTGCCCGGCGACGATCACCATCAGCATGCCGATGGCGAGGATCAGGATGTAGGAGTACTGGCTGACGACCGCGATCAGGTTGCCCGACGTCAGCGTGAGGCCGTCGGTCAGCACCTGGAACAGCAGCACGATCGCCACCAGCGTGAAGATCATGCTGAACTGGCGGGCGTTGGAGGTGGTGCCTCCGAAGAGGTTCTTCTTGAGGTCCTGGTATCGGCTCATGGGGTCGCCGGCTTCTTCTCGGTGGTCATCTGCTTCATGAGGAGCTCGGGATCGGCGTCGGCGCGCGCCACCTCGCCGGTGACGGCGCCCTCGAACACGGTGTAGATCCGGTCGCACAGGCCGATGAGCTCGGGCAGCTCCGAGGAGATGACCACGACGCCCTTGCCCTGCCGGGCGAGCCGCTGCACGATCCCGTAGATCTCGAACTTGGCGCCCACGTCGATGCCGCGGGTCGGCTCGTCGAGGATCAGCAGGTCGGGGTCGGTGAACATCCACTTGGCCAGCACGACCTTCTGCTGGTTGCCGCCCGACAGCCGGGTGACGCCCTCGTCGACCGACGGGGCCTTCACCCGCAGGCTCTCCCGGTACTCCGCGGCGACGCGGTGCTCGGCGACGCGGTCCAGCACGCCGCGCCGGGTGATCTTCCGCAGCTTGGCCGAGACGACGGAGGTCTTGATGTCGTCCAGCAGGTTCAGCCCGATCGCCTTGCGGTCCTCGCTGACGTAGGCGAGGCCGTGCCCGATGGCCTCGGCGACCGTCCGGAGCTGGATCTCCGCGCCGTCCTTGAACACGCGGCCGCCGAGCCAGACGCCGTAGGAGCGGCCGAACAGGCTCATCGCCAGCTCGGTGCGCCCGGCGCCCATGAGGCCGGCGAAGCCGACGATCTCGCCGCGCCGCACGTGGAAGCTGGAGCCCTTGCAGACCAGCCGCTCGCTGGAGACCGGGTGCCGCACCGTCCAGTCGCGGACCTCGAAGAAGACCTCGCCGACCTCGGCGCCGTGCTCGGGGAAGCGGCTGCCGAGGGCGCGGCCGACCATGCCGCGCACGATCCGGTCCTCGTCGACGCCGCCCGCGCCGACGTCGAGCGTCTCGATGGTCCGGCCGTCCCGCAGGATGGTGATGGAATCGGCGATCGCCTCGATCTCGTTGAGCTTGTGCGAGATGATGATCGAGGTGATGCCCCGGCGCCGGAAGCCGCGCAGCAGGTCCAGCAGGTGCCGGGAGTCGGCCTCGTTCAGCGCCGCGGTCGGCTCGTCCAGGATCAGCAGCGTGACGTCCTTGGCGAACGCCTTGGCGATCTCGACGAGCTGCTGCTTGCCGACACCGATGTCCTTGACCAGGGTGTCGGGATCCTCCCGGAGGCCGACCTGCTCCATCAGCTCCAGCACGCGGTGCCGGGCCGCCGTCCAGTCGATCGCCCCGAACCGCCGGGGCTCGTTGCCGAGGAAGACGTTCTCGGTGATCGACATGCCCGGGACCAGGGCGAGCTCCTGGTGGATGATCGCGATGCCGGCGTGCTCGCTGGCGCGCACGTCGCCGAAGCGGACCTCCTCCCCCTTCCAGCGGATGTCGCCGGTGTAGGTGCCGTGCGGGTGGACCCCGCTCAGGACCTTCATCAGGGTCGACTTCCCGGCGCCGTTCTCGCCGCAGACGGCGTGGATCTCGCCCGCGCGGACGGCCAGGTTGACGTCGGCGAGGGCGGTCACGCCGGGGAACGTCTTGGTGATCGACCGCATCTCCAGCAGGACCGGGGGCCGGCTCACCGCGCCGCCCCGCCGTCCCGCGGCCCGCCTCGTGCGTGTGGCATCGGCCTGCTCCGTTGATCTCATCCGATGTGACGTGGGTAACGTGGCGACAACTTAAATCCAATTGTTTTACAAAGTCAACGGTGCCGGTGCAGACTGTTCCCGGCGCCCGGCAGAGAGGACCCCCAGTGCGGCGAGCAGGCACGAATCTCCCCAGGGTGGGGCGGTACAACCGGGCGATCGTGCTGGACCAGGTCCAGCTCGCCGACGGCATCAGCCGGGCGGAGATCGCCGAGCGCACCGGCCTCACCCCGCAGACGGTCTCGGGCATCGTGCGGCGGCTGCTGGACGAGGGCATCGTGCGCGAGGACGGCTCGCACCGGGGCACCGGGCTCGGCAAGCCGCGCACCACGCTGCGGATCAACGCCGCCGCCGGCAGCGCCGTCGGCGTGCACTTCGACCCGGTCGAGCTCGCCTGCGTCGTCGTCGACCTGCTCGGCCGCCCGCTGGTGCTGAAGCGCCGCCCGACGCCCGCGGGCGCCGCTCCCCCGGACGTCGTCGCGGCCATGGCGGAGCTCGTCGGCGACGTGCTCGGCGAGGCCGACGTGCCGCGCGACCGGGTCCTCGGCCTCGGCCTCGCCAGCCCCGGCCCGATCGACCAGGACCTCGGCATGGTCGTCGCGCCGCCGCAGCTCGCGAACTGGACGCGGGTGCCGATGAAGGCGCTGCTCAGCGAGGCGACCGGGCTGCCGGTGACGCTGGACAACGACGCCACCGCCGCCGCGATCGGCGAGCGCTGGTCGGGCGCGGGCCGCGGCGTCGCCAACTTCGCCTACTTCTTCTTCGGCACCGGCGTCGGCGGCGGCCTGATCCTCAACCACCAGGTCTTCCGCGGCGGCTCGCTCAACGCCGGGGAGTTCGGGCACACCTCCGTGATGCCCGACGGCCCGGAGTGCTACTGCGGCAACCGGGGCTGCCTGGAGCGGCTGGTCAACCCGGCCGCGATCACCGACGCGGCGCGCCGCCGCCTCGCCGCCGGGCGGGACGGCGGCCCGCTCGCGGCGGCCTTCCGCCGCTCGCCCGCGGCGGTCGACCACCCGGCGGTGCTCGCCGCGGCCGCGGCCGGGGACCCGGTGGCGACCGCGGTGGTCGCCGAGGCCGCCGGGCACGTCGCGACCGCGGCGGTCAACGTCGTCAACATCACCGACGTGGACCTCATCGTGCTCGGCGGCCACGGCATCCGCGGCGTCGAGCCCGCCTTCGCCGGCGCGGTCACCGCGGCGCTCGCCACCCGGCCGCTGTCGCGGCACGTCCGGGAGATCGCGGTCGCCAGCTCCCCGCTCGGCGTGGACGCCGCCGTCATCGGCGGGGCCGCGCTCGTCCTGCACGCCGCGTACTCACCGCAGCTCTCGGCCCTTCTCGCGGACTGACCACCACGCCCACGGGAGGGTTCATGGACCAGGGAGCCGTGCTCGCCGTCGACATCGGCGGCACCACGATCGGCGCCGGCCTGATCGGCGCCGACGGCGCCGTCCACCGCCACCGCGAGATCCGCACGCCCGCCGCCGAGCCGCGGCTCAGCGAGGGGCTGCGCGGCCTGCTCGGCGCGCTGCTGGCGGGCGCGCCGCCGCCCGCGGCCGTCGGGCTCGCCTCGGCCGGCCCCATCGACCTTCCCGCCGGGACCGTCAGCCCGGTGAACATCCCGTCCTGGCGCGGGTTCCGGCTCGTCGAGCAGGTCGCGGGCCTCGTTCCGGACGTCCCGGTCGTCCTGGTCGGCGACGGCATCGCCGCCGCCGCGGGCGAGCACTGGCTCGGCGCGGGGCGGGGCGCCGCCTCGATGCTCGGCATCGTCGTCTCCACCGGCATCGGCGGCGGCCTGGTGCTGAACGGCGCCCCCTACCCGGGCCCGAGCGGCAACGCCGGGCACCTCGGCCACACCGTCGTGGACCCGGCGGGCCCGCCCTGCCCGTGCGGCGCGGCCGGGTGCGTCGAGACGTTCGCCAGCGGCCCGTCGATGGTCCGGTGGGCGCGGGAGCGCGGCTGGACCGGCCCCGACGCCCGCGCCCTCGCCGCGGCCGCCGCCCGCGGCGACGCGACGGCGCTCGCCGCGTTCGACCGGGGCACCGGCGCGCTCGCCCGGGCCATCGCCTCGACGGCGGCGGTCTGCGACCTGGACCGCGTCGTGATCGGCGGCGGGGTCGCGGCGGCGGGACCGGTGCTCTTGGACCCCCTGCGCCGCCACCTGGAGCGGATCGTCACGCTCGACTTCATCCGGCGGACGACCGTCCGCCCGTTCGCCCTCGGCCGCAACGCCGGCCTCCTCGGCGCCGCCCGCACCGCCCTCCTCGCCTGCGACCGGTCACCCGCGGACGCCCGCCTCACCTGACCGGCCCTAGAAGCGGACGATTCAGGCATGCAAAAGGCCGGTCCCGTTAGTGGAACCGGCCTGTGACCTGGGGTGGGCGATACTGGGTTCGAACCAGTGACCTCTTCGGTGTGAACGAAGCGCTCTCCCACTGAGCTAATCGCCCCGGTGCGGTCGCCGGGGGCCGCCTGCGGCGTTTCCCGACAGGCAGAACTCTAGCGCATTCCGGTGGTGGTTCGCGCACGGTCGGGCGTCAGTTCCAGGGGGTCCAGTCCTGGATGTTCCAGGGCAGGTGGAAGTCGTAGACGACGAGGAAGGCGAGGATGGCGGCGGCGACGAGGACGCCGCCGAGGACGCTGAGGATGGTGTTGCGGCGGCGCCGGCGGGGGTCCAGGGCCTTCTCCTTGGCGCGCTCGGCGGCCTCCTTGGCCTTGTGCAGCGCCCGCTGCGCCCAGGCGAACTCGGTGGCGAGGACGGCGAGGCCGAGGATGATGCCGAGGAAGCCGGGACCGGGGGTCACCATCATGACCAGGCCGCCCGCGAGCAGCGTCGCGCCGACGCTGAAAACGCCGACGCGCCAGGTGGTGTCGAGGAGCCGGTTCCGGCGGATGCGCTCGCGGAAGCGGGCGAGGCGGGACGGGCGGTCATCTGTTTCCTGCTTGGTGGCCACGAAATTACCCTAGGGCAGCTACGTGGGCGTTTTGAGCCGGACATGCCGGTAAGAGCGGTTCCCCGGAGGCGTGAAGCGGGAGCGGAGTGGGCAGGGCTGGGACGGCGTTTGCCCGCTTTTGTACAGGTCGGGAGGGTGGTGACTTCACTCACACGACCATGGTCACGCGGAATGTTCGCGCGAGTTCCCTCCGTTACGCGTCATAGATCGCGGGGACATCCGTGAGAGGGAGTGCAGACCCACCGGAGCACCCGCAGGCAAGCGGGACCGACGTCGAAGGAATCAGGCCATGAACAGCAGTACGACCGTGTCAGCCGAGCTGGGCCTCCGCCTCGTCGTCCCCGACCACACGACCGTCCCCCTGCTGGCGGGGCTGGAGTACGCGGCCGACGACCCGTACGCCATCAGGATGTCGTTCTACGTGGGCGACGACGAGCCGGTGGAGTGGATCTTCGCCCGGGAGCTGCTCACCGTGGGGATCGTGCGCAAGGTCGGGGACGGGGACGTGGAGGTGTGGCCCGCCGGGCCGCAGGACGACGACACCCTGAACATCGCGCTGTCGTCGCCGTTCGGCGACGCGCTGTTCGAGGCGCCGCTGTCGCCGCTCGCGGAGTTCCTGCACCGCACCTACCAGGCCGTCCCGGCCGGCCAGGAGAGCGACCACATCGACATCGACCGGGAGCTGGAGCACCTGCTCTGGCAGTCCTGACGGCTAGCCGGTGAGCCGGGCCATGCGGCGCATCTTGTTCATCGCGTCGAGCGCGGCCACCTTGTAGGACTCGGCGAGCGTCGGGTAGTTGAACACCGCGTTGACCAGGTAGTCGACGGTGCCGCCGAGGCCCATCACGGTCTGCCCGATGTGGACGAGCTCGGTCGCGCCGGTGCCGAACACGTGCACGCCGAGCAGCGAGCGGTCGTCCGGGGAGACCAGCAGCTTCAGCATGCCGTAGGAGTCGCCGATGATCTGGCCGCGGGCGAGCTCGCGGTAGCGCGACACCCCGACCTCGAAGGGCACCTTGGCCTCGGTCAGCTCGTCCTCGGTGCGGCCGACGAAGCTGATCTCGGGGATGGTGTAGATCCCGATCGGCTGCAGCTCGTGGATCTCGGCGACCGGCTCGCCGCAGGCGTGGTGGGCGGCGAGCCGCCCCTGCTCCATCGAGGTGGCGGCGAGCGAGGGGAAGCCGATGACGTCGCCGACCGCGTAGATGTGCGGGACGGCGGTGCGGTAGTCGGCGTCGACCTCGATGCGGCCGCGGCGGTCGGCGGCGAGGCCGGCGGCCTCCAGGCCGAGGGAGTCGGTCATGCCCTGGCGGCCCGCCGAGTACATGACGCAGTCGGCGGGGATCCGCTTGCCGCTCTCCAGGACGGTGACCGCGCCGCGCTCGTGGCGCTCGACCGAGGCGACGGTCTCGCGGAACCGGAAGGTGACGGCGAGGTCGCGCAGGTGGTACTTGAGCGCCTCGACGATCTCCAGGTCGGCGAACTCCAGCATCCGGTCGCGCCGCTCGATCACGGTGACCTTGGTGCCGAGCGCGGCGAACATCGAGGCGTACTCGATGCCGATGACGCCGGCACCGACGACGACCATGCTCTCGGGGACGCGGTCCAGGCCGATGATCCCGTCGGAGTCGATCACCGTGCGCTCGTCGAACTCCACCGTCTCGGGGCGGGCCGGGCGCGTCCCGGTGGCGATGACGATCCGGTCGGCGGTGATCTTCTGCTCGCGCTCGCCCTCGCCGGCCACCCCGATCGTGTCGGGGGCCAGGAACCGGCCGTGGCCGGGCAGGACGGTGACGTGGTTGCGGGCGAGCTGGCTGCGGATGACGTCGATCTCGCGGCCGATGACGTGCCGGGTGCGCATCCCGAGGTCGGCGACGGTGATCTCGTCCTTGACCCGGTAGCTCTGCCCGTACAGCTCGCGCTGGTTCAGGCCGGTGAGGTAGAGGACGGCCTCCCGCAGCGTCTTGGACGGGATCGTGCCGGTGTTGATGCAGACGCCGCCGATCATCGTGCGGCGGTCCACGATGGCCACCCGGCGGCCGAGCTTGGCGGCCGCGATGGCGGCGCGCTGGCCGCCCGGCCCCGACCCGAGGACGATCACGTCGAAGTCGCTCACGCCCTCCAGTCTGGACCGGTCCGCGCGGACGCATAAGACCCCCGTGCCCATCACTTGCCGGTTCTTTAGGATGCGCCGGATCGGGCACGGGTAGGCCATGAGTATGCGGATGCTGGGCATCGACATCGGCGGATCGGGGATCAAGGGCGCCCCGGTCGACCTGTCCACCGGTGAGTTCCTGGAGGAGCGGCTGCGGATCGAGACGCCGCAGCCGGCCAAGCCGGACGCGGTCGCGGCCGTGCTGAAGGAGATCGCCGACCATTTCGGCGGCGACGGCCGGATCGGCGTGACCTACCCCGGGGTCGTGATCGACGGCGTGACGCAGACGGCCGCCAACGTGGACAAGCACTGGATCGGCACGGACGCCGCCGCGCTGTTCGCCAAGGCCACCGGCCGCCCGGTGACGGTGCTGAACGACGCCGACGCCGCGGGCGTCGCCGAGATGCGGCTCGGCGCCGGCAAGGGCCAGCAGGGCACGGTGCTGATGGTCACCCTCGGCACCGGCATCGGCAGCGCCCTGTTCAGCGGCGGCGTGCTCGTCCCCAACACCGAGCTCGGGCACCTGAAGATGCACGGCCACGACGCCGAGAAGCACACCTCGGCCAAGGCCCGCGAGGACGAGGACCTGGACTGGGACGAGTGGGCCGGCCGGCTCGCCAAGTACTTCCACTACGTGGAGGCGCTGCTGAACCCGTCACTGATCATCGTGGGCGGCGGGGTGAGCAAGAAGGCCGCCAAATTCCTGCCGCTGATCGAGGGCGTGCGGGCGCCGATCGTGCCCGCCGAGCTGGTCAACAACGCCGGCATCGTCGGCGCCGCGATGGCCGCCGCCGAGGCGTCCGCCGCGGACGCGTCCGACGTGCGGCCGCCGGTCATCGAGGCCGCCTCCCACCAGGAGGCCGCCGCCGGGTAGCCGCCGGGACGGCCGCGCGGCCGTCCCGGCGCCCCGCCGGTCAGGGGTCGAGCCGCTCGGCGGCGCGCGCCGCGAAGACCTCCATCGCCTTGGCGGTGACCGGGCCGGGGGCGGCCGGCAGCGCGGTGTCGTCGACGGCGGCGATCGGCTGCACGTCGCGGGTGGTGGAGACCAGGAACGCCTCCTCGGCCCGGTACAGGTCGGCGAGCGGGACGTCCTGCTCCTCGCCGCCGCACCACTCCAGGACGAGGGCGCGGGTGACGCCGGCGAGGCACCCCGACGCCAGGGTGGGGGTGACCAGGCGGCCGTCCAGCACCAGGAAAATGTTGCTGCCGGTGCCCTCGCACAGGTTCCCGGCGAGGTTCCCGAAGATCGCCTCGCCGCCGCCGCGCTCGTGCGCGTAGGCGAGGGCGAGGGCGTTGTCGGCGTAGGAGGTCGTCTTCAGGCCGGTGAGGGCGCCGCGCTCGTTGCGCGGCCACGGCACGACCGTGACGGCGGCGGTGGCCGGGAACGGCTTCTGCTCGGCGTGGGCGACGACGGTGGTGGCGCCCTGGTCGCCGCGGTCGGAGCCGAGCGGGCCGACGCCGCTCGTGTGGGTGATGCGGACGCGGCCGAGGGGCGTCCGCGGCGCGGCGGCCAGCACCTCCAGGACGCCCTGGGCGATGGCGTCCTGGTCGGGCTCGGGCAGGCCGAGCCCGGCCGCCGAGCGGGCCAGCCGGCGCAGGTGCCGGGTCAGCGCGAACGGCTCGCCGTGCTGCGCCTTGACCGTCTCGAACACGCCGTCGCCGACGAGGACGCCGTGGTCGAACACCGACACCGTCGCCTGCGCCGGATCGACGAGGTCACCGTTGACCCAGACCTTGCCCTGCTCCGTTGTCACGGGATGCCACCTCCAGAAGCCGAGCCGCCTTGAGCTCGGTCTCGCGCCATTCTCGTAGGGGGTCGGACGCCCACGTGATGCCCGCGCCGGTGCCGAAGCGGAGATGCCCGTCCTCCGCCCAGAAGGTCCGGATGCCGACCGCGAGCGAGGCGCGCCGGGAGTCCGCGTCCACCCACCCGATGGCTCCACAGTAAGGCCCGCGCGGCGCGGGTTCGAGCTCATCCAGCAAGGCCAGGGCGCTCGACTTCGGGGCGCCGGTGACCGAGCCGGGCGGGAACGTCGCCGCCAGCAGGTCCGCCCAGCCCGTCCCGGGGGCGGGCCGCGCCGCCACCGTGGACACCAGGTGGACGAGGCCGGGGTGCTCCTCCAGCGCGCAGAGCGCCGGCACCTCGACCGTGCCGGGGACGGCGACCCGGCCGAGGTCGTTGCGGACCAGATCGACGATCATGACGTTCTCGGCGCGGTCCTTCGGCAGCAGGTCGGCGGCGGTGCGGCCGGTGCCCTTGATCGGCCGGGACTCCACCCGGTCGCCGTCGCGGGCGAGGTAGAGCTCGGGCGAGGCCGAGGCGATCGCGAGGCCGGGCAGCCGCAGCGTCATCGCGTGCGGGGCCGGGTTGCCGGCGGCGAGGAGCCGGCCGAGCCCGGCGATGTCGGCGCGCGGGTCGAGCGGCGCCGACAGCACCCGGCAGAGGTTGGCCTGGTAGACGATCCCGTCGGCGATGGCGGCGCGGATGCGCTCCACGCCGCGCACGTAGGCGGCCTCGTCCAGCGAGCTCGTCCACTCCCCCGGCGGGATCCAGCGGCCGCCGGGGTGCGGCGCGGGCCGCACGTCGGTGAAGCGGGCGCAGGCGACCTCGCCCTCGTAGGTGACGGCGACCGCCCACCAGCCGCGCCCGTCGAGCGCGGCGGGGTCGGTGGTGACGTCGGCGAGGCCGGTCGCCAGCAGTCCCCCGGCGTGCGCGAACGGCTCGCCCGCCGGGACGTCGGTGTGCATGGCGCCCAGTCTGCCGGGCGGGCGCGTCCCGCCGCCGGTCAGCCCTCCTCGGGGAGCAGGCAGCCGAAGGCGGCGGCGAGGCCGTCGCGGCCCGTCGCGGTGACGGCCAGCGCGCGGCGGGTGCCGGTCCGCTCGAACCAGCCGAGCTCGATCAGCCGGTCGGTGACGGCGGCGCCGAGCGCCCCGTTCAGGTGCGGGCGGCGCTGCGTCCAGTCCAGGCAGTGCCAGGCGAAGCGGCGCTTGGCGGCGCGCAGCGCGGGCAGGTCGAGGCCGAAGCCGGCGAACCGCTCCTCGCCCTTGGCGGTGACGGCGTAGGAGTCCTCTCCGTCGGGCTCGATCAGGCCGCCGTCCAGCAGCGACGCGAACAGCGTCACCCCGGCGACGCCCGCCAGGTGGTCGTAGCAGGTGCGGGCGCTGTGCAGGCGGCGCGCCTCGCGCGACTGGCGGAGCCCCTTCACCGGGACGGGCCCGCTGATGCGGCTGAGCGCCTCGACCGCCTGCGCGACCTCGGGGCCGGCCAGCCGGTAGTAGCGGTGCCGGCCCTGCGCGACGACCGTCACCATGCCCGCGTCCAGCAGCCGGGACAGGTGGGACGAGGCGGTCTGCGCGGTGACGCCGGCGGCGCGGGCGAGTTCGCCCGCCGCGAGCGGCCGCCCGTCCAGCAGGACGGTGAGCATCGCCGCCCGCGCCCGGTCGGCGAGCAGCGCCGCGACCGGCGCGAAGTCGGAACCGTAGGACGAACCGTAGGTCTCGGGCATGCTCCCGACCCTACGCGCGCGACGTTTCGCCGCCCGTCGAAGGATCTTCCCGGCGTACCGCCCGACTCGCGAAACCCGGTTTGGGGTTCGCCGCCAGACGCGCTAATGTTTTCCATGTCGCCGCGAGGGACCGCCCCGAAAGGGACCGGAACCGGGCAGCGCAAGCGGAAGTGGCTCAGTGGTAGAGCATCACCTTGCCAAGGTGAGGGTCGCGGGTTCGAATCCCGTCTTCCGCTCTGAGGGGCCTTGCAGGCTGCTGAGCAGGTCTCACTCTGGTGGAGTGGCCGAGAGGCGAGGCAACGGCCTGCAAAGCCGTGTACACGGGTTCAAATCCCGTCTCCACCTCGATAGACGTCGCACCGCCCCGGCGGAACGGCGACCCGGACGATTAGCTCAGCGGGAGAGCGCTTCCCTGACACGGAAGAGGTCACTGGTTCAATCCCAGTATCGTCCACCAGCCGGAAGTCTCCATCTCAGCCGAGATGGAGACTTCTGCGTTTCCACGGTGTTCCTCGCGTTCCTCAGGCGCCGGCGGGGCCTCCCATCTCGTCGGGCTGGTCCGGGGCGGACGCGCTGGACGCGCGCATCTGCGTCGAGGCGATGTACATCGACATGAGCTTCTCCTGGTCGTGCACCAGGCGCTCGATCATCCCCCAGGTACGGTTGATCATCAGTGTCAGGTAGATCACGATGACCACCGAGTACAGGAAGATGGCGCCGCGGCCAGGAAGGAACTCCGCCGCCAGGTTGGCCACCAGCACGGTCGTTCCGATCAGCGCGAGGACGAGCAGGATGCTGTTCCACATCCGGTTCTCGGCGTCGATATAGCGGTCCTTCAGGTCCACCGCGGGCCGGTACTCGACTTGGAAGGGACGGGACACGGGGCTCACCACCTGCCATTTGTACGGGGGATCGGCAGAAGCGATTTACCCCCGCGTTCCCGCCGGGAAACACGCTGTGTGACTATACGGTCACGACACGTTCAAGGGAAGGCGCTGAATCCCGCGCAGCAGGAAACTCGGGTCGTAGGCGAGGCCGCCGGCGTCCGCGAGTTCGATCGTGGTGAGCCGCCGGGCGAGCTCCTCCAGGGCGACGACGGCCTCCTTGCGGGCGAGGGGCGCCCCCAGGCAGTGGTGGATGCCCCAGCCGAACGCCATGTGCTCGCGTCCGTGCGGTCGGCCGGGGCGGAACGCGTCGGGCTGCTCGAAGCGGTCCTCGTCGCGGTTGGCCGAGGCGTAGGCGAGGACGACCATGGCGCCGGCGGGCAGCTCGACGCCGCCGAGGACCGCCGGCTCGGTGGTGAGGCGGAACATGCCCTGCACCGGGGCGAGGAGCCGGAGGCCCTCCTCGACGATGCCGGGCGCGGCGCCCGCCGGGTCGGCGCGCAGGGCGTCCCAGAGCGGCGGGTCGGTGGCGAGGCGGTGGGCGAGGCCGGTCAGCAGCTTGGTGGTCGTCTCGTTCCCGGCGACGAGGAGCTGCTGGACGATGCTGAGGATCTCCTCCACGGTGAGGGGCGCCTCGTCCTCGCCGAGGTGGGCCTGCACGAGGCCGGTCACCACGTCCTCGCGCGGGTCGGCGCGGCGCCGTTCCAGCAGGTCGGCGAAGTAGTGCTGGAAGTCGACGATGCCCTCGGCGCTGTCGAGGCGCTGCTCGTCGGTGGCGTCGGCGCCGATGGTGACGGCGAACGCGTCGGTCCAGCGCTTGACGTCGGGGTGGCGGTCGGCGGGCACGCCGAGCATCTTGGCGATCACCTGGACCGGCAGCGGGACGGCGAAGTCCGCGACGAACTCGGCGCGGCCGGCGTCCGCGAGGGCGCCGGCGAGCGCGGCGGCGGCGTCGCGGATCTCCGGTTCCAGCGCCTCGACGCTGCGGCGGCCGAACGCCCTGGACACGAGCCTGCGGTAGCGGGTCTGGGCGGGCGGGTCCTCGGTCAGCATGGTCGGGACCTCCTCCCAGCCGCGGGCCCGGATCTCCTCGATGCGCGCCCGGACGTCGCCGGTCGCCGGGCTCTGCGGGACGCCGAAGCGGCTGGAGAACACCTCGGGGCGGCCGAGCGCCTCGGCGACCAGCGCGCGGCCGGTGACGAACCACATGCCGGTCGCCTCCGACAGCACCACCGGCGCCGTCGCGCGCAGCGCCGCGTAGGTCGGGTGCGGGTCGGCCAGGAACGCGGGGTCCAGCGGGTCGAACGGCTGCGGCTGGGCGGGCGCGGGCGCGGTCATGCGGAGCCTCCGGGGCCGGCGGTCATGATCACGCCAATGTAGTGACGGGACGGCCCGGCGCGCGCCCGGTTGGCCGCTCCCGGTCCCCTGATCGCGGCCCGGCGGCGGGGGTGGCGGATAATCGGGGGGTCGGCAGGGCGAGCGCGCGGGGGGCCACGGTGGCGGGCGGGAACGGCAGGAACGGCAAGGGCGGCAAGAACGGCAAGGGCGGCAAGGCGGGACCGGCCGTCGACATCCCGGTGGAGCTCGTCCCGGGCGCCTGGCGGGAGGGCTACCCCTACGGCCGCAAGCTCGGCCGCGACCGCTACGAGCAGGACAAGCGCGCCCTGCAGATCGAGCTGCTGAAGCTCCAGTCGTGGGTGAAGGGCACCGGGCAGCGGCTGGTCATCCTGTTCGAGGGCCGCGACGCCGCCGGCAAGGGCGGCACCATCAAGCGGTTCACCGAGCACCTGAACCCCCGCGGCGCGCGCGTCGTCGCGCTGGAGAAGCCGACCGAGCGCGAGAGCGGCCAGTGGTACTTCCAGCGGTACGTGGCGCACCTGCCGGCCGCCGGGGAGATCGTGCTGTTCGACCGGTCCTGGTACAACCGGGCGGGCGTCGAGCGGGTGATGGGGTTCTGCACGCCGCGCGAGTACATCGAGTTCATGCACCAGGCGCCCGAGTTCGAGCGGCTGCTCGTGCGCGACGGCGTCGAGCTGGTGAAGTTCTGGTTCTCGGTGTCGCGGGCCGAGCAGCGCAACCGGTTCCTGCGGCGCCGCACCGACCCGGTCAAGCAGTGGAAGCTCAGCCCGGTGGACGTGGCGTCGCTGGACAAGTGGGACGCCTACACCGAGGCCAAGGAGCTGATGTTCTTCCACACCGACACCCCGGACGCGCCGTGGACGGTGGTGAAGAGCAACGACAAGAAGCGGGCGCGGCTGGAGGCGATGCGCTTCGTGCTGGACCGCTTCGACTACCCGGGCAAGGACGCGTCGGTGGTCGGCCGCCCCGACCGCAAGATCATCGGTCCGGCGTCGCGGATCTTCGAGGAGGGCGAGCGGGACTCGCTGCTGCTCGCCGAGGGCCGCGGCCTCTGACCGGGCCGCGGAGCGGGCTCAGCCGGCCGCGCCGTTGAGGAACCGCTCGACCGGCAGCGTCGCCGCGCCGAGCGCGACCGCGTCCGGGCCGAGCCGGCAGAGCTCGACCGGCGGCGTCCCGAAGGCGTGCATGAGCGAGTGCCGGGCGACGGCCGCGCGGATCGCCGGGAGCATCCGCTCGCCGAGCAGCAGCCCGGCCCAGCCGCCGAGGATGATCCGCTCGGGGTCGAGCAGGTTGACCAGCCCGGCGATGCCCGCGCCGAGGAACAGGGCGGTCTCGTCGATGACCTCGGCGGCCCGCGCGTCGGTCGCGGCGAGCGCGAGCAGCGCGGCGAGCTGGGACTCCTGGTCCTCGCCGGGCAGCGGCAGGCCGTAGCGGTCGAGGATCGCCTCGGCGCCCGCGTACGCCTCCAGGCAGCCCGCCGAGCCGCACCGGCAGGCGCGGCCGCCGACCACGAGGGTGGTGTGCCCCCACTCCCCCGCGCTGGACGTCGAGCCGCGGTGGGTGACGCCGCCGGTGATGATGCTGGCGCCGACGCCCGACCCGATGAGGCCGATGACGGCGTGCTGGGCGCCGCGCCCGGCGCCGAACCACAGCTCGGCCTGCCCCATCGTCTTGGCGCCGTTGTCGATGTACAGGGGCAGGTCGGTGCCGGACCGCAGCATCCGCTCCAGCGGCACCGCGTCCCAGCCGTAGGTGGGGCCGTGCACCACCGGGTCGCTGCCGCGCAGCACGACGCCGGGCACGCCGATCCCGGCGCCGAGGACGGTGCCGGGGTCGACGCCGCTGAGGACCGCGTCGAGGCCCGCCAGGATGCGGTCGGCGACGACCCGCGCGTCGTGCCCGGAGCGTTCCAGCGGGAACTCGGCCTTGGCGCGCTCGGTCATCATCAGGTCGAACAGCTCGACCCGGATGCGGGTCTCGCCGACGTCCACGCCGACCACGTGCCGGTGCTCGGGGTTGATGCGCAGCAGGACGCGCGGGCGGCCGCCCTCGGACTCCACCGACCCGGCCTCGACCACGATGCCCTCGTCGATCAGCCCGCGGATGACGTTGCTGACCGACGCGGGGCTGAGGCCGGTGGCGGTGCTGAGGTCCTGGCGGGTGCGCGGCTGGTCGAAGTAGAGCGCCCACAGGAGCACCGACCGGTTGTCGCGCCTCAGGTCGCGGACCGTGGACCGCCTGCGCTCCTGCATGGCCTCCCCCTTTTTCTTCAGACCTTAATACAAGTAAGCGATCATTCCGTGCCGCGGGCCGCCTCCCGCTGCGCGGCGATGATCGCGGCGTAGCGGCGGCCGCTCGCCTTCACCGTCCGGCGCTGCGTCGGGTAGTCGACGTGGACGAGCCCGAAGCGGGCGTCGTAGCCGAACGCCCACTCGAAGTTGTCCATCAGCGACCAGGCGAAGTATCCGGACAGCGGCACCCCCTTCGCCGCCGCCCGGCCACAGGCGGCCAGGTGCTCCTCCAGGTAGCGGACGCGCCCGGGGTCGTCCACCGTCCCGTCGGGGCCGACCTCGTCGGCCCACGCGGACCCGTTCTCGGTGACGAGGATCTCGGCGGGCGCGTAGTCCTCGTGGACCCGCAGCAGGGTGCGCTCCAGGCCCTCGGCGCGGATCTCCCAGCCGAGCATGGTGCGGCGCTCCCCCGGGCCGCCGGTCTCGCGGGCGTGCGGGACGGGGCCGTCCGGGTCGTCGGCGAGCACGCAGGGGTTGTAGAAGTTCACGCCGAGCCAGTCCAGCGGCGCGGCGATCGCCGCCAGGTCCCCGGCGCGGACCGGGACGCGCGCGCCGTTCCGCTCGTACAGCTCGACCATGTCGGCGGGCAGGCCGCGGCCGAAGACCGGGTCGAGCCACCAGCGGTTGACGTGGCCGTCGAAGCGCTCGGCGGCGCGCGCGTCGGCGTCCGAGCCGGTGGCGGGCTCGGCGGGGTTGACCAGGTTGACGAGGCCGACGCGGGCGCCCGGCGCGACCGAGCGGACGGCGGCGGCGCCGAGGCCGTGCGCGAGCAGCAGGTGGTAGGCGGCGGGGACGGCGACCGCCAGGTCCCGGACGCCGGGGGCGTGGCGGCCCTCGATGTGCCCGATCCACGCCGCGCACATGGGCTCGTTCAGGGTGGCCCAGGAGGTGATCCGGTCGCCGAGGACGGCGGCGGTCGCGGCCGCGTACTCGGCGAACCGCTCGGCCGTCGCGCGGTCGGCCCAGCCGCCCCGGTCCTGGAGCGCCTGCGGCAGGTCCCAGTGGTAGAGGGTCGGGAAGGGGGTGATGCCGGCCTCCAGCAGGCCGTCCACGAGCCGGTCGTAGAAGGCCAGGCCGGCGGCGTTGACGGCGCCGGCGCCGTCCGGCACGACGCGCGGCCAGGCGATGGAGAAGCGGTAGGCGTCCACGCCGAGGCCCTTCATCAGGGCGATGTCCTCGGGCCAGCGGTGGTAGTGGTCGCAGGCGACGTCCCCGGTGTGCCCGCCGTCGACGTTGCCGGGGGCGTGCGCGAAGGTGTCCCAGATCGACGGGGTGCGGCCGTCCTCGGCGACGGCGCCCTCGATCTGGTAGGAGGAGGTCGCCACCCCCCAGGTGAAGCCGGCGGGCAGGGAGTCGAGCTCGTTCATGGACGGCCTTTCGGAGATCATTTGACGGCGCCGGCGGTGAGGCCGGTGACCAGGTAGCGCTGCAGGAGGAGGAACCCGGCGACCACCGGCACGCTGACGACCAGCGAGGCGGCCATGACCTGGTTCCAGTACACGTCGTTCTGGGTGGCGTAGCCCTGCAGGCCGACGGCGAGGGTGCGGGTCCGGTCGTCGGTCATGACCGAGGCGAACAGCACCTCGCCCCAGGCGGTCATGAAGGCGTAGATGGCGACGGCGACGATGCCGGGCACGGCGGCGGGCAGGACGACGCGCAGCAGCGCGCCGACCGGGCCGCAGCCGTCGACCTGCGCGGCCTCGTCCAGGCCCTTCGGGATGGAGTCGAAGTAGCCGACCAGCATCCAGATCGAGAACGGCAGCGAGAACGTCAGGTAGGTGAGGATCAGGCCGCCGCGCGAGCCGTAGAGCTGCAGGCCGGTGTAGTTGCCGACGTTGACGTAGATGAGGAAGAGCGGCAGCAGGAACAGGATGCCGGGGAACATCTGGGTGGACAGCACCGTCACGGTGAAGACGCGGCGGCCGCGGAAGCTGTACCGGCTGACGGCGTAGGCGGCGAACACCGCGACGACGACGGAGCAGACGGTCGCGCCGCCCGCGATGATGAGCGAGTTGAGGAAGTAGCGGCCGAGCGGGATGGTGTGCCAGATGTCGGCGTAGGGCCGCAGGGTGAGGCCGGAGGGGATCCAGCGGAACTCCCCGGACACGTCCCGCAGCGGCTTCAGCGAGCCGGTCGCCATCACGTAGATGGGCAGGCCGGTGAAGGCGGTGAGCAGGCCGAGCACGATCCAGCGCGTGACGATCATCGAGCGCGGCGGCGCGGTCGGCGACCGGTAGCCGCTCGTGCGCCGCGGCGCGGTCCCCGCCGGTGCGGTCTCAGGCATCGCGCCCCCTCAGCTTGGCGGTGACCGGCAGGTAGACCGCGGTGACGAGCAGCAGGAACAGCAGCAGCAGGACCGACATCGCCGAGCCGGTGCCGAAGTTCCAGGTGACGAACGACGCCTGGTAGATGTGCACCGAGATGAGGTCGGCGCGCGGCGGCGCCGACCCGCCGAACATCACGAACGGGACGTTGAAGTCGTTGAACGTCCAGAGGAACAGCACCAGCACGAGCACCTGGTTGACCGGGCGGAGCGACGGCAGCGTGATCGCGCGGAGCTGGCGCCACACCCCGGCGCCGTCGATCGCCGACGCCTCGTACAGGTCGCGGGGGATGTTCTGCAGGCCGGCGGTGATGATGAGGAACGCGAACGGCCAGTTCCGCCAGACCGACACGGTGAGCAGCGCGACGAAGCTGTTGTCGCCGATCAGCCAGAACGGCCGGCCGGAGGTGAGGTGCAGCTGGTCGTGCACGACGTGGTTCACCAGGCCGTTGTCGTGCTGGAACATGAACATCCACACGATCACCGAGGTGTACACCGGCAGCGCGTAGGGGGTGAGGAACAGCGCCCGCAGCCAGCCGCGGCCGCGGAAGGCGTCCTGCATGAGGACGGCGGCGGCGGTGCCGAGCAGCCAGGCGAGCCCGACCGCGAGGAGGGTGAACGCGCAGGTGACGGTGAAGGAGCGCAGCAGGTCGGCGCCGACGGGGGCGTCGACGTCCACCGCGACCTTGTAGTTGCCGAGGCCGGTCCAGGGGGCCTCGTTCCAGTTGCGGATGTAGAACTGGGTGAGGCCCTTGAAGCTCATCACGATGCCGACGATCATCGGCACGAGGTGGACCAGCAGCTCCAGCGCGAGCGCGGGCAGCAGGAACAGGTAGGGCAGACTGCCCCGGCGGATGCGCCGGGCGGCGCCCCGCCGCGCGGGCGGGGCGGCCGGCGGCGCGCCCTTCCCGCCCGCGCGGCGGAGCCGTGGGGTGGTCGTCGTCATGACCGCCCTACTTCGGCATCTGCTGCTGGGCCTTCTGCAGGCGCTTGCGGACGTCGTCGGCGGTCACCGGCTTGCCGGCCGCGGCCTGCGCGAACAGCTCCTTCATGGCGGCGCCGACCAGGTCCTCGAACTGCGACTCGGCGGCCACCTGCGGCAGCGGCGCGGCGCTCTCGGCGAGCGCCTTGCGCAGGACCGACCGCTCGGGGGTGTTGAACGCCGGGTCCTCCTGCGCGGCCTTGACCGACGGCAGCGAGCCGTAGGCGGTGTTCAGCGTCTTCTGCTCGGCGTCGCTGGTCATGAACTTCACGAACTGGAAGGCGCCGTCCTTGTTCTTGGTGTTCTTGAACATCGCGATGTTGATGCCGGCGACCATCGAGTTCACCTGGGCGCCCTGGCCGGGGGCGCCGGACTGCACCGGGACGGGCGCGACGCCGTAGTCGTCCTCCTTCATGCCGCGGGCCTTCAGCGCGGTGCCGGCGGCCTGCCAGAGCAGCATCGCGGCCTTGCCGGTGGCCAGGTCGCGGACCGACTCGTTCTGCATGTACTCGGCGTTGCCCGGTGCGGCGATCTTGTCGCCGGCCAGCAGGTTCACGTACTGGGTGACGCCCTCGACGGCGGCCTGGGAGTCCAGGGTGGGCTTGCCGGCGGCGTCGAAGAAGTCGCCGCCGTGCTGCTTGGCGAACACGAACGCGTGGTGGGCGTTCTCGGAGTTGTTGGCGCCCTCGATGGCGAGGCCGTACTTGCCGTCCTTGGTGAGCTTCTTGCCGGTGGCGACGAGCTCGGACCAGGTCGCCGGCGGCTTGTCGATGCCGGCGTCGGCGAAGCGCTTCTTGTTGTAGTAGAGCGCGTAGGCCAGGGAGTAGAGCGGCACGGCGGCGGGGGTCTTGCCGGCCGCGCCGGTGGCGCTGAGGGAGGAGGCGAGGAACCGGTCCTTGCCGCCGATCTTGGCGAAGGAGGCGTCGTCCCACTCCTGGAGGGCGCCGGTCGCCTGGAGGGACGCCGACCAGGTGTTGCCGATGTTCAGCACGTCGGGGCCCTGGCCGGAGGTCGCGGCGGCGAGGATGCGCTTCAGCAGGTCGCTCCAGGGCACCACCTCGTACTTGACGTGGATGCCGGTCTGCTGCTCGAACTTGGCGAGCTCGGGCGCCAGGACCTTCTTGTCGACCGACAGGTCGGCGCCCTGGTTGCTGGCCCAGTAGGTGATCGTCTTGGCGTCGCCGCCGCCGCTGCCGCCGTCCCCGCCGCAGGCGGCGAGCGCGGACAGGGCGAGGGTCGTGGCGGCGGCGAGAGCGGTGGTGCGGAACAGGCGCATGATCGCTGTCCCCTCTCTGGGGGGTGGGGGGAGGACGGTTCGTACCCCGGCTAAATTTAAGACCTGATTTAAGGCGTAGCCGAACGGTTCGTCAACCCCTCCGGAGGTCCCGATCCGGTGTCCGTTCCCGGGCGCCGCGGTGGGAGCGCTCCCGGGTAAAGGGTGGACAAGGGGGCGCGGCGGCCGGGACGCGGGCCGCCCGCCCCGGCTATCGAGGGATCATGAGTTTTCTGCAGCGCGCCGCCGCGCCCGGGCTGCTGGCCTGCCTCGCGCTCCCCTGCGCGGCGGGCCCGGCCGCCGCCGCCTCGGGCGGCGCTCCGGCGCACGAGCAGGTCCCCGCGCGGCTCACCCTGGTCAAGCGGGTGGTGAACGGCGGCGAAGGCCGCGCCGCCCCGGGCGACTGGACGCTGTCGGCGGCGCGCTCGGCCCCGGCGGACGCCGTCGCGGCGCCCGCCGCCGCATCCGCCGCCGCGCCGGCCATCGCGGGCGCGAGCGGCACGCCGCAGGTCACCGGCCGTGCCGTCGAGGCGGGCGCGGCCTACCGCCTCGCCCAGTCCGGCGGGCCGTCCGGCTACCGGCTGGAGGCGCCGGACTGCCGGACCCGGGCGGGCGACCCGGTGCCGGTGCGGCACGGGGCGGTCGTCCCGGCGCGCGGCCAGGACGTGGTGTGCGTCTTCGTCGCCGTCGACGACGCGGGCGCGCGCGGGCCGCTGCTGCCCCTGTCGGCGCTCCAGCTCGCGGTGCTGTCGGCCGTCGCCGGGACGGCGCTGTCGGTCGGGATCGGCGCGGGCGTCTACCGGCGGCGTCCGCGCCCCTGACCGCCCGCGGCCGGCCCGGCCGTCAGCCCGAGCAGGAGCGGCCGTCCAGCACGCACGAGGCGGGCCCGGTCGCCCGGCCCGTCGCCTGGAAGCCGACCTGGACCGACGCGCCCGGCGCGAGCGGGCCGCCGGACGCGCCGACGCCGTTGCGGGAGGACGACGTGGCGACCGCCCCGCCCTGCCCCCAGGCCGAGGTGATCGACGTCCGGCCGGGGAAGAAGGCCGCGAGGCGCCAGCCCGCCGACGGCGCGGCGCCCCGGTTCGTCACCGTGATCGTGCCGATGAATCCCTCGCGCCAGCGGTTGGCGGTGCCGTAGGAGGCGGTGAGGCGGGCGCTGCCCGCCGGCGGGCGCGGCGAGGCGGACCGGCTCGCCGGCGGCGTGGGCGACGGCGACGGCGCGGCGCTCTTCGACGGGCTCGCCGAGGGGCTCGGCGCGGGCGCGGGCGGCGCCTTCGGCGGGACGACCCGGCCGTACGTCGGGCCCGGCGCGACGCCGCCGCTCGCGACCCCGGGCCCGGCCGGGGCGGCGGCCACGGCCGTGTCCGGCTCGTCGCCGCCGCGCAGCGCGTAGAGGCCGAGGGCGGCGACGGCCGCGGCCCCCGCGCCCGCCGCGCCGATGAGGACCGGGCGGCTCCGCAGCCGGTCCCGCGCCGCCGGGGCCGGCCGCCGGTGGCTGCCCCGCTCGGGCACGTCGTTCAACCTGGACACCTCACCGCTCACCAGTAGAAATCCCCGCGAATCTAGCAGCCCATGATCACTGCTCGGGCCGGTTCGCGCCCGCCCGTCCGCCCGCCCGTCCGCGCGCCCGTCCGCGCGCTCGCCGGCCGTCCGCCCACCCGCGCGTTCACCCGCGCTTCGCCCGCCGGACGGCCGCCGTCCCCGGGCCGGTGCCGGGCGGGTGGAATCTTCACGGCGCCGGAACAAAGCGGCAAATCTCCCCCCTCCCTGGAGGTCCCGTGCCCGCTTCCCCGCTCTCCCCCTCCGCCCGCCGACGATCCGTCCTGCTCGCCCTGGTCGCGGTGCTGACCGCCGCCGCCGTGGCCGCCGCCGTCGCCGTGACCGGGCGGCGCCCCGCCTACGCCGCCGGGGTGCCGGCCCTGGACCACGTCGTCGTGGTCGTCCTGGAGAACCACGCCTACTCCCAGGTCATCGGCAGCTCCAGCGCCCCCTACATCAACTCCCTGGCGGCGGGCGGCGCGAACCTGACCGCCTTCTACGCCGAGACCCACCCGAGCCAGCCGAACTACTTCGCGCTGTTCTCCGGCTCCACGCAGGGCGTCACCGACGACACCTGCGCGCCGCCCGGAGCGCCCTACTCGACCGCCAACCTCGGCGCCGAGCTGATCGCCGCGGGCCGCACCTGGGGCAGCTACAACGAGGGCCTGCCGTCGGCCGGGTCCACGACCTGCTCCAACAGCGCGGGCAAGTACGCCCGCAAGCACAACCCCTGGTTCTCCTTCAGCAACGTGCCCGCCTCGACCGGCTACACCTGGGCGCAGTGGCCGACCGACTACACCAGGCTGCCGACCGTCTCCTTCGCCGTTCCGAACCTGTGCAACGACATGCACGACTGCTCGGTCGGCACCGGCGACACCTGGGTGAAGAGCAAGCTGTCGGCCTACGCCACGTGGGCCGTCGCGCACAACAGCGCGCTCGTGGTCACCTTCGACGAGGACAACCGCCTCGCCGGCAACCGCATCCCGACGGTCGTCTACGGCGCGCACGTCAAGACCGGCACCTACGCCACCCAGTGGAACCACTACAACCTGCTCCGCACGCTGGAGGACATGTACGGCACCACCCACGCGGGCAACGCCGCGTCGGCCTCCCCCATCACCGCGATCTGGCAGTGACCCGAGCCCGGCCCGGGGGCGGCGTCCCCCGGGCCGGGTCCCCCGCTAGGAGGTCCCGATGTACCTGTCCGCAGGCCACGTGGCGGGTGCGGCGAGCGGCGTCGCCGACCGCCGCGCGCTCCGCCGGATCGCCCCGAACGTCGTCGCGCTCGGCACCGTCAGCCTCGTCACCGACGTGTCGGCGGAGATGGTGACCGCGATCCTGCCCCTCTACCTCGTCGCCGGCCTCGGCCTGTCGCCGCTGGCGTTCGGGTTCCTGGACGGCCTGTACGGCGGCGCGGGCGCGCTCGTCCGGCTGGCCGGCGGGCACCTGGCCGACCGCCGGTCCCGGCACAAGCTCGTCGCGGGCGCGGGGTACGCGCTGTCGGCGCTGGTCAAGCCGGTTTTCCTGATGGTCTCGACGGTGCCGGCGATCGGTGCGGCGCTCGTCGCCGACCGCGTCGGCAAGGGCGTGCGGACGGCGCCGCGCGACGCGCTCATCTCGCTGTCGAGCCCGCCGGACGCGCAGGGCCGCGCGTTCGGCGTGCACCGCGCGATGGACACCGCGGGGGCGCTGCTCGGCCCGCTCGCGGCGTTCGCCGTGCTGAGCGCCTCCCACCAGCAGTACGACCCGGTGTTCGCGGTGAGCTTCTGCTTCGCGGCGCTCGGCGTCGTGATCCTGGCCCTGTTCGTGCGCGACCGCGCGGGCGCGGCGGGCGCCTCGATCCGGGCGACGCTGGCGGTGCTGCGGCGCCCGGCGTTCGCGCGGGTGTGCGGAGGCGCGCTGCTGCTCGGCGCGGCGACCGTCAGCGACGCTTTCGTGTACCTGCTGCTCCAGCGGACGACCGGGATGCCGATCCGGTACTTCCCGCTGCTGCCGGTCGGTTCGGCCGCCGTCTACCTGCTGCTCGCCGTCCCGCTCGGCGTCGTCGCCGACCGGGTGGGGCGCCGCGCGGTGTTCCTCGCCGGGCACGCGGTCCTGCTGGCCTGCTACGGGCTGCTGCTGTCGCCGCTGGACGGCGCCGTCCTGGTGGCCGGGTGCCTGGCCCTGCACGGGGCGTTCTACGCGGCGACCGACGGGGTGCTGATGGCGATCGCGGCCCCGATGCTGCCCGAGGGCACCCGCGCGGGCGGGCTCGCCGTCCTGCAGACGGGGCAGGCGTTCGCGGGGTTCGTCGGGTCGCTGGCGTTCGGCGCGGCCTGGACGTGGTGGGGGCCGCACACCGCGCTCCTCGCGGGCGCCGCCGCGCTGGCCGCGGCGGGCGCCGGCGCCGTCGCGCTGCTCGGGCGGGCGGGGGCGGCCGCATGACGCTGCGCACCCGGCTCCTGATCACGGCGGCCTGCGCCGTCCTGCTCGCCGTCGCCGCGACCGGCTACACCCTGCACGCCGCCGGGCGCGCCGGACGGTCCGCGCAGGGCACGGCCCTGACTCTCGGCACGCCCGGACGCATCGTGTTCCGCGACATGCGCATGGGGCCGGGCAAGGACCACCTGGCGTCCGTCGCCGCCGCCGCGCCGGACGGGCCGCGCAGTGACAGCGGCCTGGTCTGCGCTCGCTTCCACTACGCGGCGGGCACCGGCCTGTGCCTGCGCAACAAGACCGCGCTCAACCCGTCCTACGAGGCGGTCGTGGTGGACGCGGGCCTGCACCGGCGCCGCGCCTATTCAGATGTCGGCATCCCGTCGCGGACGCGCGTCTCGCCGAGCGGCCACCTGGCGGCCTGGACGGTTTTCGTCAGCGGTGACTCTTACGGCGGTACGAACTTCTCCACCCGCACGAGCGTTGTGGACGTGCGGACGGGTGCGCTGGTCCCGTCGCTGGAAACGTTCACGATCGTCAAGGACGGGCGTCCCTACCGCGCCGCCGACGTCAACTTCTGGGGCGTGACGTTCCGCGACGACACGCGCTTCTACGCCACCCTCGCGACCGGCGGCCGCACCTACCTGGTCGCCGGGGACCTCGCCGCGCGCCGCGTCACCACCCTGCACGCCAACGTCGAGTGCCCGTCGCTGTCGCCCGACGGCACGGCCGTCGTCTACAAGAAGCGGGTCCGGCCCGCCTCCAGCGGCGCGCCGTGGCGCCTCTACCGGCTGGACCTGCGGACGATGGCCGAGACGCCGCTCGCCGAGACCCGCAACGTCGACGACCAGGCGCTCTGGCTGGGCGGGAACGAGGTCGCCTACTCGCTGCCCGGCGACTTCGGCTCGGACATGTGGAAGGTCCCCGCCGACGGGACGGGGACGCCGGTCCGCTTCCTGACCGCCGCCCTCAACCCGGTGCCCTGACGGTCCGCCCCGGCCGCCAACCTTCGGCGCCGAAAGCGCATCTGAATATGTGGCGGTATGCCGCATCGGGGACGGGAACGGGGGCGGGAATGGCCGTGGAGGAGAAACGCCGCGAGAGCGGTTGGACGGAGCCGCACTGGGCGGTCCGGCTGGTGATCTACGCGATCGTGGGGCTGGTGATCACCCGGGTGGAGGCGGGCGTCGATCACCGGCCGTGGCTCGACGTGCTGCGGGGGGACGTGTTCGTCTGGACGGCGATCATCGTCCCGGCCGAGGCGTTCTACCGGTGGCGGCGGGGGCGGCGGCGCTGACGTGCACGAATATTAGTGCCACAAATGTAGCAAGATAAGCCTTTAAAAATATGTGACCGAATTGCGTCTTTCGCAGCTCTTGTCATGCGGGCCATGATCCGTTGATATCTGTTCGTTCACCCTCCGGTGAATGCGTCCCGGCCGCTCCCGGCCGGACGGCCTCTCCGGCGGCGGGCCCGACCGGCCCGGCGCCGCGACGCACAGTGAAGGGACCCCATGGCCCTCAGTTCCGGGAGATCCCCCCGGGGCCGCCGCGCCCTGGCCGGGCTCGCCGCGGCGGCGCTCGCCGCCGGCGCCGCGCAGCTCGCGCCCGCCGCCGCGCAGGCGGCGCCCTCGCCCGACGCCGCCGCGCCCGCGCGCGTCATCGTCCTGCTGAAGGACGCCTCGGCGCGGTCCGCCGTCGTCGCCAAGGTGAGGAAGGCGGGCGGCACCGATGTGACGGCGTTCCAGGCCGTGCCGTCGTTCAGCGCGACCGTTCCGGCGGCCGAGGCCGCGGCGCTCGCCGCCGACGCCTCGGTCGCCTCGGTGCTGCCCGACAGCACCGTCACGGTCGAACCGCCCGCGCCCTCGCAGGCCGCGTCCGCCGCTCCCAAGGCGGCCGTGGCCGGCAAGGCGGCGGGGACGGTGCCCTCCAACGTCTGCCCGTCCGATCCGGGCAAGCCGCTGCTGGAACCCGAGGCGCTCGCCACGACGCACGCGTTGCAGGCGCAGCGGGCCGGCGTCACCGGCAAGGGCGTGACGGTCGCCTACATCGCCGACGGCGTCGACCCGAACAATCCCGACTTCGTCCGGCCCGACGGCTCGAAGGTGTTCAAGGACTACCGGGACTTCTCCGCCGAGGGCCCCGACACCCCCTCCGGCGGCGCGGAGGCGTTCGGCGACGCGTCCGCGATCGCCGCGCAGGGCCGCCAGGTCTACGACCTCTCGAAGTTCGTCAACCCGACCAACCCGCTGCCCGCCGGATGCAACATCCGCGTGCTCGGCATGGCGCCGGGCGCGTCCATCGTCGGGTTGAAGGCGGGCGGGGAGCTGCTGCCGAACTCCTCGATCCTGCAGTCGATCGACTACGCCATCAGCCGGCACGTGGACGTGCTGAACGAGTCGTTCGGGTCCAACGCCTACCCCGACGACGGCACCCGCGACACGATCCAGCGGTTCAACGACGCGGCGGTGCGGGCCGGCATCACCGTGACGGTGTCCACCGGCGACGCCGGGATCACCGGCACGCAGGGCACGCCGTCCACCGACCCGAACGTCATCGCGGTGGCGGCGACCACCGACTCCCAGATCTACCAGCAGACCGGCTACGCCATGGCCCGGTACGCCAAGCCCGGCAAGTGGGCCGACAGCAACATCTCGGCGCTGTCGTCGGGCGGCATCAGCCAGGCGGGCCGGACGCCCGACCTGGCGGCGCCCGGCGAGGCCGACTGGGCGCTCTGCTCCACCGACGCCGAGAAGTTCACCGGCTGCACCGGCTACGCGGGCACGCCGCAGCCGATCCAGGCGTTCGGCGGCACGAGCCAGAGCGCGCCGCTGACGGCCGGTGCCGCCGCCCTCGTCATCGAGGCGTACCGCACCGCGCACCACGGCGCCTCGCCGTCGCCCGCGCTGGTCAAGCGGTTCCTCACCGGCACCGCCCGCGACCTGGGGATGCCCGGACCCGAGCAGGGCGCGGGACTGCTGGACGCGCAGGCCGCCGTCGCCGCCGCCAAGGCGTACCAGGGCGCCGACCCCGGCAGGATCCTCGCGCCCGCGCAGACCACGCTGACCGGCGCCCCCGGCGCGACGGTCACCGCGCCGCTGAAGGTGACCAACTCCGGCGGGAGGACCGCCACCGTCAGGGCCGGCACCCGTGACTACGCCACCACCGGCACGTCCCGGCGCACCGTCGCCCTCGACCCGTCGTCGCTGCCGACCTTCCCTTACGCCACCAACGGCGCGCCCTGGGTCTACCGGAAGGTGACGTTCAGGGTCGGCAAGGGCGCCGACGTGCTCGGGGTGTCCACCGCCTGGACCGGCTCCAACGTCGTCCACGACGACGGGTCGGAGATCGGCCCGGTGGTCCGCCTCACCCTGATCGACCCGCGCGGGACGTTCCAGACCAACTCCCGGCCGCAGGGCGGCGCCTACACCGCGAACCACGCCTACGTGGACGTCCGCAAGCCCGCCGCGGGCACCTGGACGGCGCTGCTCTACACGCCGCAGAGCGGGGCGCAGTCCTATACGGGCCCGGTGATCCTGCAGAGCACGACGCAGAAGGCGGTGCCGCGTGGGACGGTCAGCCCGTCCTCGCTCACCCTGAAGCCCGGCCAGACCGGCACGTTCACGCTGCGCACCAAGGTCGACGGGACCAGCGGCGACCGCGCCCGGCAGGTCACCTTCACAGGGACCGGCGGGCAGGCCGTCTCCACGCCCGTCGTCGTGCGGCCGGTCGTCCCGGTCGCGCACGGCAGGGGGACGTTCTCCGGGACCGTCACCGGCGGCAACGCCCGCGCCTACGCGCCCGCGCAGACCGCGACGTACGCCTTCGACGTGCCGGCGGGCCTGCACGACGTCGGCGTCACGCTGAAACTGGCCAAGGATCCCGGCGTGCTCGTCGAGGCGGCGCTCGTCGACCCCGACGGCGAGCTCATCGGGACCGGCTCCAACGCGCGCGGCTTCGACGACGACTACCAGCCGATCACCGGCGCCACCCTCCAGGTGACGCAGGCCGAGCCGGTCGCGGGACGCTGGCGGCTCACCGTCATCGTGGCCAATCCGGTGAGCGGCAAGGAGATCTCGCAGGGCTTCGCCGGCACCATCGGGTTCGACCAGGTGAAGGTGTCGGGGGCGCTGCCGGCCGGCGGGACGCGCCTGCCCGCCGGGAGGGCCGCGTCCTACACCCTCACCTACGGCAACAACGGCGTCGCGCCGGTGCCCGTGCAGACGGACGCGCGCCTCGACGGGTACACGGACGTCGCGCTCGCGCCGCTCGGCACGTCGCCGACGTTCGCGCTGCCGCTGACGCCCGAGTCGTCGGTGCCGTTCTACCTGGTGCCGCCGGGCACGGCGGCGCTGTCGGTCGCCGCCCGCTCCAGCCTGCCCGCGCAGGTCGAGCTGCAGGGCCCGGCCGGTTCGCCGGACGTGTTCGGCGACCTGGCCTCGGCCAAGGCCGGCGCGACGACGTCGGTCGCGCGGATCAGCGAGGCCGGCGGGCGGCACGTGCTGGCGCGCGGGTTCTACGGGACCTTCGTCCAGGAGATCGGCCCGTTCGCGGGGCCGGGGCCGGCCGGCACGACGACGCTGTCGGCGCTCGCCCGCACCCGGCCGTTCGACGGGCACGCCTCCTCGCCCGCCGGCGACCCCTACACCGTCGCGGTGACCGGGGACTTCACGCCGAACGGCACGCCGGTCGTGGTCGCGCCCGGCGGGAGCGGCAAGGTCACGGTGACGTTCACGCCGTCCGGCGCGCCCGGCACCGTCGTGACGGGCACCCTCTACCTGGTGACCTCGCCGGTGGCGAACTACGACGGGACCAAGGGGGCGATCCAGACCGGCGGCGACGTCCTCGCCGCCCTCCCCTACAGCTACACCGTCGGGTAGCGCTCGGCCGCGGGCCCTGGCGGCGGAACCGCCGTCAGGGCTTGCGGGCGACGCCCGCGTACCAGTTGACCTGGTCGGCGGTCGGGCGGGGGCCGTCGCCGTCGGGCCGCCACTCCGACACCAGCGTCACGCCCGGGTCGAGCAGTTCCAGCCCGGCGAAGGCCAGGTCGGTGAACTCCCGCCGGGTGCGGGCCTGCCCGGAGATGCCGCTGCGGTTGTAGATCTCCACCAGGCCGCCGACGCCGACCGGGTCGTGCTCGGGCGTCACGTGGGAGGCGGCGAAGAAGCTGCCGGGCGGCAGGGCGTCCAGCAGCGTCCCGATGATGGCGGCGGGCCGCTCCTCGTCCACCAGGAAGTGCAGGGTGGCGACGAGGATGAGCCCGATCGGGCGGTCGAAGTCCAGGGTGCGGCGCAGCACCGGGTCGGCGAGGATCGCGGCGGGGTCGCGCAGGTCGGCGTCCAGGTAGGCGGTGCGGCCCTCGGGCGTGCCGACCAGCAGGGAGCGGGCGTGCGCGAGCACGATCGGGTCGTTGTCGACGTAGACGACGCGGGCGGCGGGCGTCTCGGCCTGCGCGACCTCGTGCACGTTGCCGACGCTGGGCAGTCCGGCGCCGATGTCGAGGAACTGGTCGACGCCGGCCTCGCGCACCAGGTGGCGGACGGCGCGGCCGAGGAAGGCGCGGTTCTCGCGGACGGCGACGCGCACCGTCGGCACGCTCCGCTCCACCTGGTCGGCCATCGCCCGGTCGGCGGGGAAGTTGTCCTTGCCGCCGAGCCAGTAGTCGTAGACGCGGGCCGAGTGCGGGACGCTCGTGTCGATGCGCGGGTTGGCCGCCTCGGGCAGCGACCCGACGTCGGGCAGCTCCCACGCCTTCTTGCCCTGCTCGCCCATGCCGGCCTCCGCCCGTGCGCCCCGAACCGTGAAAGTTGATCATATTTGCGCGGTCCGGAGCGCGCGGGCGGATCATGGTGCTGTGACGCGCGTCACTCCACGGTGACGCTCTTGGCGAGGTTGCGGGGCTTGTCGATGTCGTGGCCGAGGGCGAGCGCCGCGTGGTAGGCGAGGAGCTGGAGCGGCACGCCGAGCAGGATCGGGTCGAGCTCGGGCTCGCTGCGCGGCACCAGGACGACGTCCTCGGTGACGCGCGGGTCGGGCGCGGTGTGCGCGACGGCGATGACCGGGCCGCGGCGGGCCCGGATCTCGCCGAGGGTCGCCTGGTTCTTGCCGAGCAGGTCGTCGTCGGGCAGGACCGCGACGGTCGGCAGGCCGGGGCCGACCAGGGCGAGCGGGCCGTGCTTCAGCTCGCTCGCCGGGTACGCCTCGGCGTGCAGGTAGGCGATCTCCTTGAGCTTCTGGGCGCCCTCGCGGGCCACCGGGTAGCCGCGGACCCGGCCGACGTAGAACGCGCCGGGCGCGGCGCTCAGCTTGCGGGCCAGCTCGGCGATGCGGTCCTCCTGGGCCAGGATCTCCCGGATCTGGCCGGGCAGCGCGCGCAGGCCGTCGGCGATGCGCCGCCCGTCGGCGGGCGACAGGTCACGGATGCGGCCGAGGTGCAGGGCGATCAGCCCGAACACCACGCAGGTGGAGGTGAAGGTCTTGGTGGAGGCGACCGAGATCTCCGGCCCGGCGTGCAGGTACACGCCGCCGTCGCACTCGCGGGCGATGGCGCTGCCGACCACGTTGACCAGGCCGAGGACGCGGCCGCCCTTGCGGCGCAGCTCCTGCACGGCCGCGAGGGTGTCGTAGGTCTCCCCCGACTGGCTGACCGCGATGTAGAGGGTGTCGGGCTCCACGACCGGGTTGCGGTAGCGGAACTCCGAGGCGGGTTCGGCGTCGGCGGGGATGCGGGCCAGCTCCTCGATCAGCTGGGCGCCGATCCGCCCGGAGTAGTACGCCGAGCCGCAGCCGATGACCTTGACGCGGCGGATCGCGCGGGCCTCCCGCGGGTCCAGGTTCAGGCCGCCGAGGTGGGCGGTGTGGAAGCGGGCGTCCAGGCGGCCGCGCAGGGCCCGCTCGACGGCCGCGGGCTGCTCGTGGATCTCCTTGGCCATGAAGTGGTCGTGGCCGGTGCGGTCGTAGGACGCGGCGTCCGCCTCGATCTCGGCGGGGCGGTGCGCGGTGGCGCGGGCGTCCAGGGTGAAGGTGCGGTAGCCGCCGGCGGTCAGCACGGCGAGCTCGCCGTCGTCCAGGTGCACGACCTGGCTGGTGTGGCCGACGAGCGCGGCGACGTCGGAGGCGGCGTACATCTCCCTGTCGGCGATGCCGAGCACGACGGGGCTGCCGTTGCGGGCCAGCACGATCCGGTCGGGGCGGGCGGCGTCGACGACGGCGATGCCGTAGGTGCCGACGACGGCGGTGAGCGCCTGCCGGACGGCCTCCTCCAGCTCGGCGGCGCCGGACCGGGCGATGAGGTGGGCGAGGACCTCGCTGTCGGTGTCCGACAGCAGCTCCGCGCCGTCGGCGGCGAGCTTGGCGCGCAGCTCCTCGGCGTTCTCGATGATGCCGTTGTGGACGACGGCGACGGTCCCGGCGACGTGCGGGTGGGCGTTGGCGTCGCTCGGCTCGCCGTGCGTCGCCCAGCGGGTGTGGCCGATGCCCGGCGAGCCCTTGAAGCGGGCGGGCAGGTCGCCGGTGCACTCGTGCACGCGGCCCTTGGACTTGCGGACCTTCAGCTCGCCGCCCCGCCCGACGACGGCGAGGCCGGCCGAGTCGTACCCCCGGTACTCCAGCCGGGCGAGGCCCTCGGCCAGGATCGGGACGGCGTCGCGGGGGCCGATGTAGGCGACGATTCCACACACGGTGACGGGCTCCTCATCCGTAGGTCATCCGTAGACCACGCGGCGCAGCTGGCGGAGCGACAGCTCGGCCGGGGCGACCCGGCGCTGCCGCAGCTCGGCGGCGACCCGCGTGAAGATCTGGTCGTTGGTCAGGCCCCTGGCCTGCAGCTCGGCGTGCCGGCGCCGGACGAACTCCTCGGTCGTCTCGCCGAAGTAGGCGAGCACGTCGGCGACGACGCGCGCCGCCTCCCCCGGGGTCAGCGGCGTGGTCCGAATGAGGTGGGCGACGAGGTCCTGGTGGAGGTGGTCGGCGGGCACCTGGCCCAGTCTGCACGATGAGCGCCCGGCATCCCAAGAATCCTGCCCGGAATCGGGCAGGGATCGGGGGTTAGGCGAGGAGGAGGGCGGCGTTCGCGCGGATGGCGCGGTCGTCGTCGAACGCACGCCTGCCCGAGTGGTAGCGGTGGCGCCGGTCGGAGGCGAGGAGGTCGGCGAGCATCGGGCGCAGCGGTCCGGGATCGGCGCGGATCGCGGCGAGGAGGCGCAGGGCCTCCATGCTCACCGGCATCGGTCTGGCGGCCAGATCGCGGGCGGTCTCGCGCAGGGCGCGCGCCGCTTCGTCGGGGTCGCCGGTGACGCGGTGCAGGGCGTTGGCGGCGCGAACGCGCGTCCACTCGTCGCGGTCGTCCAGCAGGGCGCGCAGCGCGGGGCCGTGCGCGACGGCCGCCGGGCCGAGGTCGGCGATCTCGGCGAGGTGGTCGGCCGCCGGGGCGGCGGCGACGGCGTCCAGGAGCGGGCCCGGGTCGCCGGCGATGCGCCAGCGCGCCGTGAGCGGGCCGACGCGGGCGGCGCGGGTCTGCCAGGGGGTGGAGTCGTGCGGGAATCGGCCGGCCTCGATACGGGGCAGCGCGTCGGCGGCGGCGGGGCCGATGGCGGCGAGGGCGTCCAGGACGTGCGGCCAGTCCGCTCCTTTCAACAGGCGGGTCAGCTCCGGGACGGCCGGGGCGGCGACCGGCCCCCAACGGGCCAGGGCCCGGATCAGGCCGGGGTGTGACTCCCTGCGGGCGGCGAGGCGCGAGCGGATCGCGGGGAGGAGCGCGGCGGCGTGCTCGGCCATGGGGTCGAGCAGCTCGGCGATGGAGGGGATCCAGGGGATGTAGAGCGTCCCGCTGTCCACGACGTCGGCGCCGCAGCAGCGCGGCCCCTCGATCCGGGCGAGCAGGCCCGGCAGGCAGCGGGCGTCGCGCTGGACGGCCAGCCCCCAGACGGCGATGTCGGCGATCTCCTCGCCGCCCTCGCGGAAGACCGGGCCGCGGTCGTCCAGGCGGGCGGCGAGCGCGCCGGCGTCCCCGCGGGCCGCCGCCATCAGGTGCGCGGCGAGGGCGCGCGCCTCCACCGCCTCGTCCGCGCCGAGCAGGGTCAGGACGGGCAGCAGCTCCGCCTCCGGCGCGCGGGACGCCGTCAGCACGCCGGCGATCACCCGGACGGCGCCGGTGCGGCGGGCGGGATCGGGGTGGGCGGCCAGGGCGAGCGCCGCCTCGGTCCGAGGCCGGACGCCGTCGCCGAGGAGGGACGCCGCCCAGGTGACGGCCGAAGCCGCCGAGGGCGTCCCGAGCACCTCCGGCCACACCGCGATGTCGGGTGCGGACAGGGCGGCGATGACGGCGGCGGCGGCCGGGCGGTGCCCGGGGTCCGCTCGGCGCAGCGCGGCTTCGGCGGCGAGGGCGGTCTGGGGGTCGCCGTCGCGCGCCCGCTCGCGCAGCCGGGCCAGCGCGGCGGCGCGCGTCTCAGGCCGGCCGTGGGCGGCGAGGGAGCCGAGGGCCAGGAGCACCGCGAGGCGGTCGGCCGGGTCGGCGTCGGAGCGGGCCAGCAGGACGGGGACGACCGCGTCGGCGCCGCCGCCCGCCTCCTCCAGCGCCGACAGCGCGGCGCGGCGGACCCTGCCGCCGGAGCCGTCCAGCAGGGCCAGGACGCGCGGCAGCTCGGCCGCCCAGGCGGCGGGCCAGCCCTCGTGCACCCAGCGGGGGGCGGCGAGGCGCCCGTCCCGGGCGATCAGCGCGACCAGTTCCAGCGCCTCGGTGCGGACGGCGTCCGGGGCGTCCTCGGCGATGTCGACGAGGAACGGCAGCAGGGCCGTGGCGGAGTCCTGGACGCCGCCGCCCTGGTGGTGGACCGCCATCGTCAGCTCGTCCAGGGCGTCGAGCGCCTCGTCCTCGCCGCCCGCCGCGATGCGGCGCAGGTGGCCGGGTACGTCGGCGGCCGGGCCGTAGGCGTGCCGCAGGGAACTCCAGTCGACCGAGTCCGGATCGCGCATGGGGGCTTCTTCTCGTCGGGCGGGCGGCGGCCCCGCCCGGTCGCGATCATGCTGGCACGGGCGTCAACCGGTATACGCGGCGCGCGTGTTGTCGGCGGCGGCGCGGGCGGCCGCCTCGTCCTCGCCGGCGGCGACGGCGGCCTCGCGCCAGCGCTCGCAGCCGACCGCCATGAACGCGCGCGCCTCGTGGGAGACCGCCCAGGCGGCTCGGGCCCGCGGGGTCGTCGCCCGCCCGCCGGCCAGGTAGACGGCGAGGCCGAGCAGCGCCATCTCCCAGCCGACGCCGACGGCGCCGGGACCGTAGCGCGCCCAGTGCTCGTCGTCGGGCAGGGCGTGCTCCAGCTCCAGACGGGTGGTGCCGCCCGCGTCGGGGGCCAGGCGCACCTCGACGCGGCTGGCCTGGCCGCGCGCCTCCCAGGTCACGGCGAACGCGCGCGGCGGGTCGCAGTGCTCGACGACGCCGGCGGCGTTCCCCTCGATCTCGAAGCGGCCGCCGGGCCGCAGCTCGCCGGTCACCGGCAGGAACCAGCAGGGCAGCCGCGCCGGGTCGGTGAGGACCGCCCACACGTCCGCGGGGCTCCCGGGGAAGCGCTGCCCGAGGACGACGGTCCGGGCGCGGCCCGACTCCAGCGCGCGCTCCCCGACGCGCCGGGTGACCGCGCCGAGCTGGCGGACGGTTTCGACCATGAGCCGAACGTAGCAGGACCACTACGCCAGGGTGGGGGCGTTTCAAGCACTCCCGGGACGGCAATGTCGATAGAGGCAGAAAAAGGACACACCTCGCCCTCCCCCGGCAGGGGCGACCGAGGAGCGGTGGGAGATCCGATGAGAGAGCGCAGCGGTGCCTGGATGCGGTCCAACGGCATCGCGCTGCGCGCTCTGCTGGTCCTCGCCGGGACCGCCCTGTTCTGGTCCCGGCCGCTCGGCGCGCTCGTGGCGCTCGTCCTCGCGGCGCTGCTCGCCGTCTGGTTCGTCCTCGCCGTCGTCCTGCGCGCCCTGTCCTGAGCCCCGGGCTCTAGGCGCCCGAGGCGGAGCGGAGCAGCTGCTCGAACGGGGTGGGCTGCTCGTAGGGGTCGGGCGCGACGGCGGGGGCGCGCCCGGCGACCAGCGCGGCGAGCTCGCCGCCGGCCCGCTCGATGCGGGCGGCGAGGCCGCTCTCCTCGCTCCCCCAGTCCTCCGACGCGGCGTAGACGCCGGTCGGCGCGACGGTGGCGCGCAGGTAGGCCATGAGCGGGCGCAGCGCGAAGTCGATCGCCAGCGAGTGGCGGGCGGTCCCGCCCGTCGCGCCGAGCAGCACCGGGACGCCCTCCAGCGCGCCCGGCTCGATGACGTCGAAGAACGTCTTGAACAGGCCGCTGTAGGAGGCGTTGAAGACCGGCGTCACGGCGATCAGGCCGTCGGCGCCGGTGACGGTCTCCAGGACCTCGCGCAGCGCGCTGTTGGGGAACCCCGTCAGGACGTTGTCGGTGAGGGCGTGCGCGTGGTCGCGCACGTCGACCGGCACCACCCGGACGTCGTCCGCGCCGTGCCCGCGCAGCGCCGCCGTGGCGGCGGCGCCGAGGCGGTCGGCGAGCAGCCGGGTGGAGGAGGGCTGGGACAGCCCCGCCGACACCGCGGCGATCGTGTAGGTCGTCATGCGACGGTCTCCCTGTCCTCGCCGGCCTTCGCCTTCGCGACCAGGGACGCGTGGGTGGGGGCGTCCGGGACGTGGGCGGGGCGGCCGATGGCGAACTCCCTGCGCAGCACGGGCACGACCTCGGTGCCGAGCAGCTCGACCTGCTCCAGGACGGTCTCCAGCGGCAGGCCGGCGTGGTCCATCAGGAACAGCTGGCGCTGGTAGTCGCCGAAGTCCTCGCGGAACCGCAGGGTGCGGTCGATGACCTCCTGCGGGGAGCCGACGGTCAGCGGCGTCTCCTTCATGAACTCCTCCATCGACGGGCCGTGCCCGTAGACGGGGGCGTTGTCGAAGTAGGGCCGGAACTCCCTGACGGCGTCCTGGGAGTTCTTGCGCATGAACACCTGCCCGCCGAGGCCGACGATGGCCTGGTCGGCCGAGCCGTGGCCGTAGTGCTCGAAGCGCTGCCGGTAGAGGCCGATGAGGCGCTGGTAGTGCTCCTTCGGCCAGAAGATGTTGTTGGCGAAGAACCCGTCGCCGTAGTAGGCGGCCTGCTCGGCGATCTCCGGGCTGCGGATCGAGCCGTGCCAGACGAACGGCGGGACGCCGTCGAGCGGGCGGGGCGTGGAGGTGAACGACTGCAGCGGGGTGCGGAAGCGGCCCTGCCAGTCGACGACGTCCTCGCGCCAGAGGCGGTGCAGCAGGTGGTAGTTCTCGATCGCCAGGTCGATGCCGTCGCGGATGTCCTTGCCGAACCACGGGTAGACGGGGCCGGTGTTGCCGCGCCCGAGGACGAGGTCGGCGCGCCCGTCCGCCAGGTGCTGCAGCATCGCATAGTCCTCGGCGATCTTCACGGGGTCGTTGGTGGTGATCAGCGTGGTCGCGGTGGACAGGATGAGGCGCTCGGTCCTGGCGGCCAGGTAGCCGAGCATGGTGGTGGGCGAGGACGGCACGAACGGCGGGTTGTGGTGCTCGCCGGTGGCGAAGACGTCCAGGCCGACCTCCTCGGCCTTCTGCGCGATCGCCGTCATGGCCTTGATGCGCTCGCCCTCGGTGGGCGTGCGGCCCGTCGTCGGGTCGGGGGTGACGTCGCCGACGCTGAAGAGCCCGAACTGCATGGCCGCCTCCAATTTAGTAGAAAATTCAACCAACAGTACCGTGAACGGGCCCGGCGGCGCCCCTATTCCCCCCGTCCCTACGGCCGGGCGGCCTCGGTGATGTTGCGCGGCATCCCCCCGAAGATCGCCCCGTGGAACGGGGCGATGCTCCACCAGTACGCCTGGCCGAGCAGCCCGCGCGGCGCGAAGATCGCGCGCTGGCGGTAGACGCTGCCGCGGCCGTCCTCGGCGGGCTCGACCGACATCTCCAGCCAGGCCAGGCCGGGCAGCCGCATCTCGGCGCGGAGCCGCAGCAGCCGGCCGGGCTCCAGCGCCTCCACCCGCCAGAAGTCCACCGCGTCGCCGATGCGCAGGTGGCGCGGGTCGCGGCGGCCGCGGCGCAGGCCGACGCCGCCCATGAGGCGGTCCAGCGCGCCGCGCACGTGCCAGGCGACCGGCAGGGAGTACCAGCCGTGCTCGCCGCCGACGCCCTCGATGACGCGCCAGACCTCCTCCGCCGGGGCGAACGTGCGGTACTCGCGCTCGTCGGTGTAGAGGCTGCCGCCCGCCCAGTCGGGGTCGGTCGGCAGCGGGTCGCTCGGCGCGCCCGGGGTGGACGCCGAGCTCCAGCGGGTCGCCACGTCGGCGTCCCTGATCTTCTGCAGGGACAGCTCCACCGCCCGGTCGAAGCCGATGAGGCCGCCCGGCGGGTCCGGCACGTACGCGGCGATGTCGTGCTCGCGGCAGACGACCTCGCCGGTCAGCGACTCCACCAGGGGGCGCGACAGGCTGCCCGGCACCGGGGTGATGAGGCCGACCCACAGGCTGGACAGCCACGGCGACAGCACCGGGACGGGCAGGATGACGCGGCGCGGCAGGCCCGCGATGCGGGCGTAGCGCACCATCATGTCGCGGTAGGTGAGGACGTCGGGGCCGCCGATGTCGAAGCCGCGGTCCACCTCGGCGGGCAGCGTCGCGGCCCCCACGAGGTAGCGGAGCACGTCGCGGATCGCGATCGGCTGGATGCGCGAGTGCACCCAGTGCGGGGTGACCATGATCGGCAGCCGCTCGGACAGGTAGCGCAGCATCTCGAAGGACGCCGAGCCGGAGCCGAGGATGACGCCGGCGCGCAGCACGGCGGTGGGGACGGGCCCGTCCAGCAGGATGTCGGCGACCTCGGTCCGGGACCGCATGTGCGGCGACATCTCCCCGCCCGAGAACAGCCCGCCGAGGAACACCACCCGCTTGACGCCCGCCTCGCCCGCGGCGGCGGCGAAGTTGCGGGCCGCCTCCCGGTCGCGCTCGGCGAAGTCGCCGCCGCCGCTCATCGCGTGGATGAGGTAGTAGGCGACGTCGACGCCGTCGAGGACCCCGGCCAGGGTGCCGGGGTCCAGGACGTCGCCCCGGACCGCCTCGACGTCGCCCGCCCACGGCTGGTCGCGCAGCTGCTCGGGACGGCGCGCCATCGCGCGGACCCGGTGGCCCGCGGCGAGCAGCTCGGGGACGAGCCGCCCGCCGATGTACCCCGTGACTCCCGTGACCAGGCAGTTCAGCTCCATGAAGGGCCGAATACCCGCCGTGTCCGGCCCGACACTTTCGGCGGCCGGCCCGCCAGGGCCTAGGGTCGCGGGATGGACTCCCTCGCTCCCGAACCGCCGCCCGCGACCGCCGACCCTGCGGTCCTGCTCGACCTGCAGATCGACCGCTACCGCCGCATCCTGGTCGCCAAGCTGGAGGGGCTCACCGACGAGCAGCTCCGCTCGTCGATCCTGCCCTCGGGCTGGACGCCGCTGGAACTGCTCAAGCACCTGGCCTACGTCGAGATCCGCTGGCTGCGCTGGGGGTTCCTGGCCGAGGACCTGGACGACCCGTGGGGCGACCGGCGCGACGACCGCTGGTACGTCGCGCCCGAGGAGACGCTCGCGGACCTGACGGCCCTCCTGCGCGCCACCGCCGCCCGTTCCCGGGAGATCGCCGCCGGGACGCCGCTGGACCGGACCGCTCCGCTCGGCGGTCGCTTCGCCCTTCCCGTGGAGGCCCCGACGCTCGGCTGGATCCTGGTGCACCTGCTGCAGGAGTACGCCCGGCACGTCGGCCAGCTCGACGTCGTCCGCGAGCTGCTCGACGGGGCCACCGGAGAGTAGCGCCCCGCCCCGCCTCCCCTCCCCGGCGCTGCGCTATAACGGCTGGAGGAGCAATAAGGAGGAACATGGCCGAATCGCTACGGGACGCCGCCGCCGGGATGCGAGACGACCTCGTCCGCCTCCGCCGCGACGTGCACCGCGAGCCCGAGATCGGGCTCGACCTGCCGCGCACCCAGGAGAAGGTGCTGCGCGCCCTGGACGACCTGCCGCTGGAGATCACCACCGGGCGGCGGCTGACGTCGGTGACGGCCGTGCTGCGCGGCGGCCGGCCCGGCCCGGCGGTGCTGCTGCGCGGCGACATGGACGCGCTGCCGGTGACCGAGCGCGGCGACGCCGACCTCGTCTCGGGCGTGCCCGGCGTCATGCACGCCTGCGGCCACGACCTGCACACCGCGATGCTCGCGGGCGCCGCGCGGCTGCTCGCCGACCGGCGCGAGAGCCTGCCGGGCGACGTGGTGTTCATGTTCCAGCCCGGCGAGGAGGGCCACCACGGCGCCCGCTTCATGATCGAGGAGGGCGTGCTCGACGCCGCCGGGGAGCGCCCCGTCGCCGCCTACGCGCTGCACGTCATCTCGGCGGGCCTGCCGTCGGGGCTGTTCACCACCCGCGGCGGGCCGATGATGGCCGCCGCCGACCGGCTCCGCGTCGCCGTGCGCGGCGCGGGCGGCCACGGCGCGCTCCCGCACCTCGCCAAGGACCCGCTGCCCGCCGCCTGCGAGATGGTCATCGCGCTCCAGACGATGGTCACCCGCGAGTTCGACCCGTTCGACCCGGTCGTGCTGACCGTCGGCACCTTCAACGCCGGCACCGGCGACAACGTCATCCCCGAGGAGGTCCGCTTCGCCGGGACCGTCCGGTCGTTCTCCGACGCCGCGCACCTGAAGCTGAAGGACCGCGCGGTCGAGGTGGTGCGGGGCATCGCCGCCGCGCACGGCCTGCGCGTGGAGGTCGAGTACGCCCAGGACTTCCCCGTCACCGTCAACGACGCCGCCGAGGCGGCCTTCGCGGGCGACACCGCCGGCGAGCTGTTCGGCCCCGACCGGTTCTTCGTCGCGCCGCAGCCGCTGCCCGCCTCGGAGGACTTCTCCTTCATCGGCGGCCACGTGCCGTCGGCGTTCGTCTCGCTCGGCGCGTGCCCGCCGGACCGCGACCCGGCCACGGCGGCGCTGAACCACTCCCCCGACGCGGCCTTCGACGAGGCCGTGCTGCCGGACGGCGCGGCGCTGCTCGCCGAGCTCGCCGAGCGGCGGCTGCACCGCTGAGCCGGCGTCCGGCGCGTCAGCTCCAGACGACGCGGCGGGTGCGGGCGTCGTGCTCGGCGCGGGCCACCAGCCCCTCGTAGACGAACACCGCGGCGCGCGACCGGCTCGGCCGCACCTGCCACAGCTCGCCGACGGTGCCGGGCGTCGCGTCCAGCAGCGCCTCCGACAGGGCCCGCTGCGCGCCGGGCCGGCTCCTGCTCACCCCGCAGGGCCCGGCGCCGGGGCGCCCGGACACCGCGTCGATCAGTTCCCACGAGAAGCAGGCCGGCCGCGGCGCGGTCCCCCCAGGTGTCACTGCCATGCCCGCGAGCCTAGGCGCCCGCCCCCGCGCCGGGCGTCGGTAGACCTCCCGATCCGCATACCTAAAGTGTCGATCCGACTACCTAGGGTCAGGATCGGCGGACCGACCAGGCGGCGATCTGCGCACGCGAGGAAAAGGCGAGCTTGGCGAGGATGTGCTCGACGTGGGAGTCGGCGGTGCGCTTGGCGATGACGAGCCGGTCGGCGATCTCGCGGTTGGTGAGGCCCTGCGCGACCAGCCCGGCGATCTCCAGCTCGCGCGGGGTGAGCGGCTGCGGATCGGCCTCGGGCTCGGCGGCGGCGGGCGGCGCCGCGGCGAGCTCGCCGAGCGCCTCGGCGATCGCGGCGTCCATGTCCAGGCACCGGCCCGACTCGTAGCCGTCGCGGAAGGCCGCGTCGCCGAGCGCCTCGCGGGCCTGCGCCTCGTAGGCGGCGCGCAGCAGGTGGTGCTGCGGCCCGAACATGCTGGTGCCGGTGAAGCGGCGCAGCCGGTCGGCGACGGCGAACAGCCGGGCGCCGCCCGCGCCGTCGCCGCGCGCGGCGCGGCAGGCGGCGAGCATGTCCAGGGCGAGCGAGACGCCGAGCCGGTCGTCCAGGCTGCGCTTGATGGCCAGACCGCGCCGCAGGTCGGGCTCGGCGTCCTCGGGGCGGCCCGCCAGGACCAGCGCGAGGCCCGCGACGCAGAGCGCGTAGGAGTGGCACCACTGCTCGCCGCTCGCGCCCGTCTCCTCGACGGCGCGGATGGCGTGCTCCAGGGCGGCGGCGGTGTCGCCCATCAGGGTGCAGACGACGGCGCGGAACACGTCGGTGATGCAGACCAGCACGTCGTCGTTGCCGGCGCGCTCGTGCAGCTCGCGCGCGTCGCCGAGGCGGCGCAGCGCGGCCGGCAGGTCGTCGGCGAACAGCGCGGCGACGCCCTGCGCCTGGCGCGCGTAGGCGAGCCCCGACACGTCCCCGGCGTCCTCGGCGCGCCGCTCGGCGGCCGCCAGCAGGTCGCGGGCGTCGCCGGGATCGTCCTGCATGACCGCGAGCAGTCCCGCCAGGGCGAGCGTCTCGGTGCCGAGGGGGCCGCGGATGTCGCGGCCGGCGATGATCTGCCGGTACCAGTGGCGGGCCTCGCCGATGCGGCCCCGCAGCGCGAGCATCCGGCCGAGGCCGAGCGCCATCGTGGCGATCGACTCGTCGGGCTCGTCGTGCAGGCCGTGGTCCATCAGGGCCCGGATGTTGGGCAGTTCCATGCCGAACCAGGCGAGCAGCCGCGGCTGGTCCTCACTCATCAGCCGCGCCCGCGCGGCCGTGATCCGCCCGGCGAAGTGGGCGAAGGCGCGCATCCGCACCGACGCGCCCGCCCCGGCGCGGTCGAGCCGCTCGGCGCCGTACTCGCGGATGGTGTCGAGCATCCGGTAGCGGGCGGCGCCGCCGGCGTCGGCGCGCCGCACCACCGACTTGGCGACGAGGCCGGCCAGCAGCTCGCAGATCCCGGCGGCGGGCAGCGCCCGGTCGGCGCAGACCTGCTCGGCGGCCTCCAGGTCGAAGTCGCCGACGAACACCGACAGCCGCTCCCAGAGCAGCCGCTCGTCGGGGGAGCACAGGTCGTGGCTCCAGTCGATGGCGGCCTGCAGCGTCTGGTGGCGGGGCATGCTGGTGCGGCGGCCGCGCACGTGCAGGATGCGCCGGTCGAGCCGGTCGACGATCTGCTCGACCGGCAGGGCGCGCAGCTGCACCGCGGCGAGCTCCAGGGCGAGCGGGATGCCGTCCAGGCGGCGGCAGAGCAGCGCGACGGCGGCGCGGTTGGCGTCGGTGACCGACCAGCCGGGGACGACGGCGCCGGCGCGCTCGGCGAACAGCGACACCGAGTCGCAGGGCTCGGCGCCGTCGTAGCGCTCGGGGTCGGGGCTGGCGAGCGGCTCGACGACCAGGGTGTACTCGCCGGCGATGTCCAGCGGCTGCCGGCTCGTGGCGAGGACGCGCAGGCCGGGGGCGCTGCGCAGCAGCACCTCGGCGAGCAGCGCGCAGGCGTCCACCAGGTGCTCGCAGGTGTCCAGGACCAGCAGCTTGGCGCGGTCGCCGAGGCAGGCGACGAGGTTGTCGAGGGCCGCGCCGGGGTCGGCGTCGGTGTCGGGCAGGCCGAGCGCGGAGCCGACGGCCTGCGGGAGCAGCGACGGCCGCCGCAGCGTGGACAGGTCGACGAAGCAGACGCCGTCCTCGTGGCCGGGGGCGAGCGCGGCGGCCGCGCGGACCGCGAGCCGCGTCTTGCCGACGCCGCCCGGACCCATCAGGGTGACCAGGCGGCACTTGACGAACAGCCGCTCGATCTCGGCGAGCTCGCCGCGCCGTCCCACGAAGCTGGTCAGTTCCGCCGGGAGCCGTCCCGATCGCCGGTCCACGCTGGTTATCGACACCACGGCCTCTGTCTCCTCCCACCGGCCGGAGCCGGTGGCTCACCGGGGGACGTCAGCCAGCATCGTACCCCGCCGTGAACCGTTCGCAACCGTTCCATTACCGTTCGCGCCGGTGCGCTCCGCAGTGGCCAGGAGGCGCAGCGTGCCCGCCGCCGCGGCCGTCCAGGCGGCGGCGAGCAGCAGCCAGAGCGCCACCGCCGCCGCGCCGAGGACGGCGAGGCCGGTGTCGCGCGCCAGGACGGCGGCGCCGGTGACGCAGGTGCCGACCGGGAACGTGAACGACCACCAGGTCATGGCGAAGCCCATCCCGGCGCGGCGGGCGCGCACGTTGAGGGCGGCGGCGATCGCCAGCCAGAGCAGGGCGAACCCCATGACGGGCACCCCGTACAGGACGGCGAAGGCGCGCATCGCGGCCGCGTGCGGGCCGGACGCGGCGTCGGCGATCTGCCCGGCGGCCGTCGTCGACTGGCCGAGCGGCCCGAGGACCAGGAACAGCGTCGGGGTGAGCGCGGCGGGCGCGAGCCGGTCGTGCAGCAGCCGGCTCCACACGATCGGCAGCATGGCCAGGGTGGCCAGCAGGCTCGCGCCGAACAGGGCGTGGCAGCCGTAGAGCAGGGTGAGGCGGGGCTGCCCGGGCGGCAGGTGCGGGACGAGCGCGGGGCCGGTGGCGGCGGCGACCATCGGCGCGACGAGCGGCAGGAGCCAGGTGGGGTCGGCGGTGCCGCGCCGGAGCTCGTGGCGGGTCATCATCAGGTACGGGACGCCGGCCGCGACGGCGAGCGCGTACAGCGTCCCGGCCGTCCAGAGGGCGAGGGCGGCGGCGACCGCCGCGCGGGTCCCGACGACGTCCGCGCCGACCGCCAGGGTGGCCGCGCCGACCGCGAGGAGCGCCATGGGCGGGCAGCCGTAGAAGACCGCCGCCGCGGGATCCCGGCGGAGCCGGTCCGCGGCGACGTCGCGGTGGCGTGCCAGGTGCACGGCGCGGGCGGCCATGACGGCGGCCAGCAGCAGCGCCGACAGCGCCCACATCGCCACGGCGGCGGCGTCCAGGACGGGGACGCGCGCCGGGAGGGCGTGCGCGCCGTTCGCGACGATCGCGGTGCCCATCACCGGGGCGTACCAGTTGGGGCCGAGATCGATGATCCTCATGCGTCCAGGCTGGTGCGCCGCGGAGCGGATCGGTAGAGGTCAGCAGCCTATGAGGCCATAGGGTGGGGTTATGAGCGTGGCGCGGCGCGTCCCCGATCTGGACGCCCTGGAACTGCTGCTGGCGATCGTCCGGGAGGGCAGCGTCGGGCGCGGCGCCGCCGAGGTCGGCATCACCCAGCCCGCCGCCAGCGCCCGGGTCCGCGCGATGGAGGCGCGGCTCGGCGTGGCGCTGCTGGAGCGGTCGCCGCGCGGGTCGCGGCCGACCGAGGCGGGCGCGCTCGTCGCCGGGTGGGCGCAGCAGGTCCTCGACGCGGCGGGGGCGCTGGACGCGGGCGCGGCGGCGCTGCGCGCCGACGGCGAGGCGCGGCTCCGCGTCATCGCCAGCCTCACGATCGCCGAGTACCTGATGCCGGTCTGGCTGCTGGCCCTGCGCGAGCTGCACCCCGGGACGGCGGTGACGCTGCGGACGGCGAACTCCACGGCGGTCGCCGAGACGGTCCGGGCGGGCGGCGCCGACCTCGGCTTCGTCGAGGGCACGAGCGCCCCCGGCGGCCTCGGCGGCGCCGCGGTGGCCGCCGACCGCCTCCTGGTCGTCGTCGGCCCGCGGCACCGGTGGGCGCGGCGCCGGTCGGGCGTCACGGCCGCCGAGCTCGCCGCCACGCCCCTCGTCCTGCGCGAGGAGGGGTCGGGCACGCGGGAGGTCCTGGACCGCGCCCTCGCCGCCCACGGCGGCACGGCGCCGCCCGCGCTCCAGCTCGGCTCGACGACGGCGCTGAAGGCCGCGGCGGCGTCCGGCGCCGGGCCCGTCGTCGTCAGCGAGCTGGCCGTCGCCGACGAGCTGGCGGCCGGGCGCCTCGTCGCCGTCCCGGTGCCCGAGCTGGACCTGCGGCGGCCGCTGCGCGCGGTGTGGCGGGCCGGGGCGCGCCCGTCGGGGCCCGCCCGCGACCTGCTCGCGCTCGCCCGCGGCGGCTCCCGGCGGCCCACCGGAGGGGCGCCGTCGCCGCCGGCGGCCGCGGCGGGCATGCTGGAGACATGATCGGAGAACACGTGCTCGCGGGCTACGTGCCCAACGCCGGCGGGCGCGAGGGCCTGGACCTGGCGCGCGCCGTCGTCCGGCTGACCGGCGGCGCCCTCACCGTCGCCCACGTCCACGCGCCGGACCGGCGGGCCGCGGCGGGCGAGTCGCTCAACCTGCTGGAGCAGGCGCGGGCGCGGCTGGCGGGCGAGCCCGCCGAGCTCGTCGCGCAGGAGGGCCGCAGCGTCGGGCGCGGGCTGTCCACGCTCGCCAGCCGCGTCGGCGCCGACGTCATCGTCATCGGGTCGCCGCCCGGCGGCGCGCACGGGCGCATCGCCGTCGGCGCCGCCGCCGACCACCTGCTGCACTCGGCCAACCAGGCGGTCATGGTCGCCCCGGCCGGGTACGCGCCGCCGGAGGCGCTGGAGCGGATCACCGTCATGTACGTGAACCGGCCCCAGTGCGACGAGGCGGTGGAGCGCGCCGCGCTCGCCGCGCTGTCGCTCGGCGCGTCGCTGCGGCTGGTCACCCTCGCCCTGCCGGGCGACCCCGAGGGGCGGCTGCGCGACGACCTGGCCCTCGCGATCCGGCACGCCGTGGACCTGTCCGGGATGGACCCCGACCTGGTGACGGCCGAGCTCGCCGAGGGCGACGACGTCGCCGACGCCGTCCGCGACGTGGACTGGGCCGAGGGCGAGATCATGGTCTGCGCCAGCAGCGAGGACGCGTCCGCCCACCGCGTCTTCATCGGAGAGGTGGCCCTGAAGGCCCTGCGCGCGGCATCCTGTCCCGTGACGGTGCTTCCGCGCGGCTATTCCTGACACCGGGGGCTATACGGGACATGGCCCGAGCGGGGGTGGCACGGGTAGCACGAAACGACCGTTCCACCCGAATCACTTGCCCCAGCTCTTTACCTCGATTACATTCGCCCGAGACCGGAACGTGACCCGCCTCTGCGACGCGCTCCGGGCCGGACCGGGCTCCCGCCCGCGTGCCAGGGACGAGGGGGGCAGGGAGCGCCATGGACCCGATCGGGAAGAAGCTGCTCGACGTCGTCACCAAGGAACTCGGGTACTCCGAGAAGGGCGACGGCTACACCAAGTTCGGCGACTGGTACGCCAAGAACATCGACGCCGACCACGACTCCTACTTCGCGACCGCGCCCTGGTGCGACATGTTCCTCGCCTGGGCCGCCGACCGCGCCGGCGTCGCGAAGGAGACCGGGCAGTTCGGCTCCACCGTCGAGCACGCCTCCTGGTTCAAGCAGCAGGGCGCCTTCGACCGCAAGCCCGAACCGGGCGCGATCGTGTTCTTCGACTGGTCGGGATCGCACGACATCGACCAGATCGACCACGTCGGCATCGTCACCTCCGTCGACGGCGACACCCTGCACACCATCGAGGGCAACGCCCACAGCGAGGTCACCCGGATGACCCGCTCGATGGACGTCGTCGTCGGCTTCGGCCACCCCGGCAAGGTCGCCACCGAGCTGCAGACCGCCGCCAAGCAGTTCGACCCCGAGCACAAGTACCAGCCCAGGCACGCCGCGCCCGCGCCGTCGGTGCAGGCCATCACCGCCGCCCCGGCGGGCGCCGCCCAGCCCGGCCACACCTCCCAGCAGAGCGGCAAGGACTCCCACGCCATGGAGGTGCCGGGCCAGGAGGCCGTGCTGACGGCCGCGCTCGCCGTCGTCCTCTGCGGGACCGTCGCGCTCGCCGTCGGCCGCGCCACCGCCGCCAAGGCGCCGACCTCCCCGCCCATCCGCGTCAAGAAGCGCGGCAAGCACCACCGCCCCGCCACGCCCGTCCAGCTCCCCGCCGACCTGCCGGTCACCGAGCTGGAGGCCGCCGACCGCGAGACCACCCTCATGCCGGCCCTCTCGCAGGCCGCCGCCTACGAGGCCGAGGACCGCGAGTTCTGGGGCCGCATCGACCACTTCAAGGAGGACGAGGAGCTCGCCTTCTGGGACAGCCTCCACTCGGCGCGCTCCGAAGCGCTCCAGCGGACGGCGCGCCCGGAGCGGTCCGTCGAGTACGCATCGGCTCCGGAGTTCCGCTAGAGTTATCCATGTCGCCACGGGGGACGGGCCCGAAAGGGACCGCGAGCCGGTGGCGCCAAGCGGAAGTGGCTCAGTGGTAGAGCATCACCTTGCCAAGGTGAGGGTCGCGGGTTCGAATCCCGTCTTCCGCTCTGAGAGGCCCTTGCACTGCCAGGCGGTCTCGCTCTGGTGGAGTGGCCGAGAGGCGAGGCAACGGCCTGCAAAGCCGTGTACACGGGTTCAAATCCCGTCTCCACCTCGACGCCGGCCCCTCCGGCGGACACCCCGGACGATTAGCTCAGCGGGAGAGCGCTTCCCTGACACGGAAGAGGTCACTGGTTCAATCCCAGTATCGTCCACGAGTCGGGCCACCCTGGTCGGTGCTAGCGCAC
>NZ_JAIBOA010000030.1 GCF_019458805.1 Actinomadura parmotrematis | reverse complement strand
CCGCCGGGGCGCTGCCGGCGGCGGGCGCCCCGGTCTACGCCGAGCAGGCCCCCCACGGCGGGTACGGCCTCGTCGGGGGGTCCCGCACCCGCCTCACCGGGCTCAGCCGCGACGAGGCCGAGGCGCTGTTCCTGTCCGGGCTGCCCGGCCCGGTCCGCGACATGGGCCTCGCCGACGCGGTCGCGACCGCCGGGCTGAAGGTCCTCGCCGCGCTGCCCGCCGCGCTCGGCGACGCGGCCGGGCGCGCGGGCCAGCGCTTCCACCTGGACGTCCCCGGCTGGTTCGGCGGCGGCGACCCGCCGCCGCTGCTGCGCGGCCTGGCCGCCGCCGTCTGGCGGGACGAGGTCGTCGAGCTCGGCTACCGCAAGGGCGGGACGGAGGTGCGGCGGGTCGCCGAGCCCCTCGGCCTCGTCCTGAAGGGCGGCATCTGGTACCTGGTCGCGGGGGTGGACGGCGGCCACCGCACCTACCGGGTGGACCGGATCGCCGCGGTGCGCCCCACCGGGGACGGCTTCACCCGCGACCCCGGCTTCGACCTGCCGGAGCACTGGGCGGGGCGGGCCGAGGAGTTCATCACCGCGATGCTGCCCGGCGAGGCGCGGGTCCGGCTGAGCCCCCGCGGCCTGCGGGCGCTCCGCCACGCGGTCGTGCCGTACGCGGCCCGCCGCGCCGCCGAGGCGGCCGGCGGACCCGACGGGGACGGGTGGGTGACCACCGTGCTCCCCGTCGAGTCCGCCGAGGTCGCCGCGGACGAGCTGCTGCGGCTCGGCCCCGAGGTCGAGGTGCTGGAGCCGCCCGAGCTGAGGGCGCTGCTCGCGGGCGCCGCCGAGCGGACCGCCGCCCTCTACCGGTAGCCGGTCGTGTCGGCGGGCTTGCCGCCGTACACGACCTCGGCGATGTAGCGCAACGCGTCGGGGCGGCTGCCGTCCACGTCGGTGAACCCGTATTCGGCGGCGAGGCCCGCGCTCGACAGCGACGCGCCGTTCCAGCGGTGCCGGTCCGGGTCGGCGGCGAGCGCGGCGACCGCGCGGCCGACGAAGGCAGGCGTTTCGGAGATGGCGAAGTGCGGGTCCACGGCGGTGCCCTCCAGCCAGTTCTCCTCGGTGACGCCGAAGTGCTCCAGCATCGCCTCCGAACGCAGCCAGCCGGGAGTCAGCGACACCGCCGTGCCGCCGTGCGGGCCGATCTCGGCGGCCTGCGCGAGGCCGAGACGGATCACCGACCACTTGGCGAGGTCGTAGAACAGGCCGGTCTCGGAGCGGTAGGCGGCGTTGCTCTCGGCGGTGCCGTCGGTGACCTCGACGACGAGGCCGCCGGGCTCGCGGATCAGCAGCGGCAGCAGCGCGTGGCTGGTGACCAGGTGGGTCTCCACGCCGAGCCGGAGCAGCCGCAGCCCGTCCTCCAGGGACAGGTCCCAGAACGGCACGCCGAACTTGAACAGGTGCTCGGCGCCCCAGATGTCGTTGACGAGCACGTCGAGGCGCCCCCGCTCGTCCTCGACGCGGCGGGCGAGCGCGGCGACCTGGGCGGGGTCCAGGTGGTCGGCGGCGACGGCGATGCCGCGGCCGCCGGCGGCGGTGACGAGCTCGGCGGTCTCCTCGATGGTCTCGGGGCGCCCCACCTCCGAGCGGCGGGCGCGGGTCGTGCGGCCGGTGACGTAGACGGTGGCGCCGGCGGCGCCGAGCGCCACCGCGATGCCGCGCCCGGCGCCGCGGGTCCCGCCCGCGACGACGGCGGTCTTTCCTGTGAGTGTTCGGTCCATGTCCCCGATGCTGGCCCGGATACCTGACATCCGCCGTCAGGTATCCGGGCGTGTCCTCCAGGCGTGCGGTCAGCCGCGCGCGAGGCGCAGCACGTTCCCGACGATGGCGTGGCCGGAGCGGCCGGCGGCGGTGAGGATCGACTCGGGGTGGAACTGCACCGCCCAGCGGCGGCGGGCGGGGTCCTCGACGGCCATGACGACGTCGCCGGTGAGCGCCGTCACCTCGAAGCCCCGCACCCGGTCGGGCGTGGCGTGCAGGGAGTGGTAGCGGGCGGCGGTGAACTCGTCCGGCAGGCCGTCGAACAGGGCGCCGCCCGCGACCTTCACCCGGCCCGGCTTGCCGTGGGAGGGCTCGGGCAGCAGCGCGAGCGACCCGCCGGCGTGCTCGACCATCGCCTGCAGGCCGAGGCAGACGCCGAACGCGGGCAGGCCGCGCTCGTCGAGGGCGTCGAGCAGCGCGGAGGTCGCGAAGTCCGCCGGGCGGCCGGGGCCGGGCGACAGCACCACGAGGTCGGGGGCGTGCTCGTCCAGCAGCCGGGACGGGAAGCCGTGCCGCAGCGTCACCACGTCGGCGCCGTGCTGGCGGAAGTAGTCGGCGAGGGTGTTGACGAAGGAGTCCTCGTGGTCGACGAGCAGCACCTTCATGCCCTCCCCGTCGCGGGCGGGCGCCGGCTCGTCCGCCGCGTCGGCGGCTCCCGCCGCCCCGTCCTCGACGGCGGCGAGGGCGCCGAGCAGCGCGCTCGCCTTCAGGTGCGTCTCGCGCTCCTCCTCCTCGGGGTCGGAGTCGTAGAGCAGCGTCGCGCCCGCGCGGACGGTCGCGACGCCGTCGCGGATCTGCGCGGTGCGGAGGGTGAGGCCGGTGTTCATCGAGCCGTCGAACCCGACGCAGCCGACGGCGCCGCCGTACCAGCGGCGCGGCTCGTCCTCGTGGTCCTCGATGAACTGCATCGCCCAGGTCTTCGGGGCGCCGGTGACGGTGACGGCCCACATGTGGGTGAGGAAGGCGTCCAGGGCGTCGAACCCGGGCCGCAGCCGGCCCTCGATGTGGTCGACGGTGTGGATGAGCCGCGAGTACAGCTCGATCTGGCGGCGGCCGAGGACGCGGACGCTGCCGGGCACGCACACCCGGGACTTGTCGTTGCGGTCCACGTCGGTGCACATGGTGAGCTCGGACTCGTCCTTGGCCGAGGACAGGATGGTGCGGATCTGCTCGGCGTCCTCCAGCGGGTCGCCGCCGCGCCGGATCGTGCCGGCGATCGGGCAGGTCTCGACCCGGTCGCCGGTGACGCGGACGAACATCTCCGGCGAGGCGCCGACCAGGTACTCGCCGTCGCCGAGGTTGAACATGAACTCGTAGGGCGCGGGGTTGGTCTCGCGGAGCCGCTCGAAGAACGCCGCCGGGTCGGCGCAGCGCCCGTACATGGCGTGGCCGGGGGTGACCTCGAACAGGTCGCCGCGCACGAACTTGTCCTTGGCGTCACGGACCATCTGCGCGTACACGCCGGGCACCGGCTGCGGCGGCAGGTCCGCCACCGCGCGGACGGGCGTCGGCTCGGTGTCGCGCGGCAGGCCGGCGGTGGAGGCGCCGCCGACCTCGAACTCGTAGGACATGCGGTGGGAGGTCTCGCGCTTGCGGTCGACGACGGTGAGCTCGTCGGCGAGGTGCAGGACGAGGTCGCGCTGGTCGGCCGGGCGCTCCAGGCGGGTGCGCAGCGGCTCGAACTGCAGCGACAGGTCGTACCCGAACGCCCCGTACAGGCCGAGGTGGGGGTCGTCGCAGGCGAACAGGGCGACGACGGCGCGGACCGCGGTGAACACCGTCGGCTGGCGGCTGCGGTCCTCCTCGGCGAAGAACTCCCCGGTCGCCGCGACGTGCACCGCGACGGTCCCGGCGTCGCGGGCGACGACCTCGCCGGCGGGGGCCACCGCGTCCGCGACGGCGGGCAGCAGGACCCGGCCGCGGCCGTTCAGGGCCCGGACGGTGAGCGTGCGGCCGCGCGCGACGATCTCCAGGCAGGGGTCGGCGTAGGCCATGTGCCAGCGGCTGTAGCGGCCCGGATACTCCATGCCCGAGCTCAGCACCCCGCCGCGGCGCCGCCCGACGGCGTCGACCAGGGCGTTCAGCACGGCGGACTTGCGCTCGGGGTCGACGGGGGTGGCGGTACGGGTCACCCGCACACCGCCCGCGGTGACGAAGTGGGTGGTCAGTGGCCGCTGTGAGACGGACTCCATCGCGGTGGCCCCTCGATTCCGGGCCCCCCACCGGCGGGAAAGCAGAACGACCGCCCGGGTGGGGGGCGGTCGCCTGGATGTCGAACGTGCGAGAACCGGCACCGCCTCAGCGGCGCCACCACCACTGGCGGGATCCGGTTCGCATGGGGCGAGCCTACCGGTTCGCCGGGACGGCGGCGACCGTTTCACCCCGAAGGGCGCTCCCCGTCCTCCTCCGGCGGCCCGGAACCGCCGAGCCGCAGGCCCGCGCCGCCGGCCCAGCCGGTGAGCTCCAGCAGGACGCGGACGCGGTGGGGCAGCGGGTCCAGCACGAGGACGCGGCCCTCGCCGGCCGCGCGCCCGGCGTCCGCGAGCGCCCGCAGGCCGCCGAGGTCGATGCCCTGCAGCCCGCCGAGGTCGACGCGCAGGTCCCGTCCGGGTGCGCGGTCCAGCGCCTCGCGCAGGGCCCGCGCGAGCGCGGCGCGGCCGCCCGCGTCGACCTCGCCCTCGACCCGCAGGACCGGCGGGTCGCCCGCGGACGTGATGCGCAGCCGCCCGTCGTCGAACTCGGTCGCCACCGGCCGCTCCTCCCCGCCCGCAGCATGCCAGCGCCGCGCGGAGCGCACCCCGCATTCGCGGAAAACCCGCGCGGTCCATAAAGAGAAAGCGTTTATGTCAGGGCATCTTATTATTTGCCGCATCGGTCCCAGGCTGCGGGAACGATATCCGACAACGGCCGCCGGGCCCGCCGGGCCGGTGTTAGCCTGCGCTCCTTCGGCCCGCGTTTGTCCTCATAGCTGCGACGGGTGCCTGCGATGACGACGACCACCACGGCGGGGGGCGGCCCGGTGCCCCCCGCGCCCGGCGGCCCGGCCCTGGAGATGGCGGCGGGCGGGCGCCGCCTGCTGCCCGCCGCCGGCGGGCGGCTGGCCTTCTGGACCTGCCCGGCCGGGGCGGCCGGCGATCCGTTCGCGCGGCGGGCGGCGCCGCCGGGCGGGCCCGCGCGCTGGGACCTGTCGGCCGGCTGGGCGGCCGCCGTCCACCCCGGCGACCTGGAGCGCTGCCGCGCCACGCACCGCGAGGCCGCCGCGGCGGGCCGGCCGTTCGAGCTGGAGTACCGGCTGCGCCTCGCGGGGGGCGGGCACGGCCGCGTGCACGACAGCGCCCTGCCCTGCCTGGCCCCCGACGGGACGTTCGCGGGGTACGTCGGGACCTGCGCCGACGTCACCGGCGAGCGCCGCGAGCAGGACCGGCGGCGGCTTCTGGTGGACGTGTTCACCGCCCTCGACACCGGCCCGTCGCTCGGCGCCCGGCTGCGGCTCGCCGGGCACGTCCTCGTCCCCGAGTTCGCCGCCCGCTGCGTCATCGAGCCGCCCGCGCCCGCCCGGCCGCTGGTGGTCGCGGGCGGGGACGCCGGCCCCGACGACGCCGCGCTCACCGACGCCGCCGTCCGCCGCTGGCTGCGCGAGGCGTGGACGCGGCGGCACACGCGGGTCCCGGCCCCGCCCGAGCGCGGGCCGGGCCGCATCGCGGTGCCGCTGTCGGCCGACGGGCGGATGCTCGGCACGCTGCGGCTGGAGCGCGCCGCGGACGCACCGCCCTACGACGCGGCCGACCACGCCTTCGCCGAGGAGGCGGCGCGGCGCATGGCCGCCCACCTGGACTACGCGCGGCTGCTGTACGCCGAGCGGGCCGCGCGCGCCCGCGCCGAGGTCGCCGCCGGCCGCACCGCCCGCATGCAGCGCCTCGCCGCCGCCCTGTCGAGCGCGCTCACCGCCGACCAGGTCGCCGCCGTCATCGCCCGGCACGCGCGGGCCGCGGCCTCCTCCGACGCCCGCGCCACCGTCCTGGAGGTCGCGGGCGCCGAGCTGCGGGTCATGGCCTGCACCGGCCCCGGCCACACCGGCCCGGACGCGGCCGCGGTGCTGCCGGTCGCCCGCCCCTATCCGGCCGCGCTCGCCGCCATGCTCGACCGGCCCCGGCCCTTCTGGGCGGGCGCGCCGGCCGGCGGCAGCGACGCCTGCCCCGCCTGCCCTCCGCTGCCGCGGCCGGGCGTCGCCGCGCTGCTGACGCTCGGCCTCGCCGGGGAGACGATGGCGGTGCTGTCGCTCGGCCTGCCGCCCGGCCGGGCGCTGTCGGCGGACGAGCGCGCCGACCTCACCGCCGTCGCCGACCTCGGCGCGCAGGCCCTCGGCCGCGCCCGCCGCTTCGACGCCGAGCAGCGCGTGGCGGGCGCGCTCCAGCAGAACCTGCTCCCCGAGGCACTGCCCGAGGTGCCGGGCACGGCCGCCTGCGCCCGCTACCGGCCCGCCGCCGGCGACCGGTTCGGCGGCGACTGGTACGACCTCGTCCCCGTCGACGGCGACCGCGTCGCGGTCGCGGTCGGCGACGTGTCCGGCCACGGCATCGGCGCCACCGCCACCATGAGCCGGATCCGCGGCGCCCTGTCGGCCTACCTCGCCGAGGGCCACTCCCCCGGCCGGGCGCTCGCCCTCACGTCCGCGCTGACGCGGGCGCTGCCGCCCGAGACCATCGTCACGGTGTGCTGCGCGCTGATCGATCCGGCCGCCGGGACGCTGGAGTACGCCAACGCCGGGCACCCGCCGCCGCTGCTGCGCGCCGCCGACGGCGCCGTGACCCCCCTCGACGCCGTCCTCGACACCCCGCTCGGCGTCGTCCCCGGCGCGCCCTGCGCGGCCGCCGGCGCCGCGTTCCCGCCGGGCGCGACGCTGCTGCTCTACACCGACGGGCTCGTCGAGCGGCGCGGCGAGCACCTCGGCACCGGCCTCGCCCGGCTGTCGGCCGCGCTCGGCGCCGCCGCGCGCCCGCTGGAGCCGCTCGCCGACGCGCTGCTCGCCGCCACCGCGCCCGGCGGCGCCGACGACGTCACCCTCCTGCTGGTCCGGGCGACGGCCGGCCCGCCCGCGTTCGCGTCCTCCTTCACCTGCACGGCCGAGGCGCTGAGCGCGCTGCGCGGCGATCTCGCGCGCTGGCTCGCCGGGGCGGGCGCCGCCCCGGACGACGTCCACACCGCCGTGCTGGCGTGCGGCGAGGCCGTCGCCAACGCCGCCGAGCACGGCTACGGCTTCGCGCCCGGCCCGGTCGAGGTCGAGGCCCGCCTGGACGGCCGGACGCTGCGGCTGCGGGTCGCCGACAACGGCCGCTGGCAGGTGCCGCGGTCCCCGGACGGCGGCCGCGGCCTCGCCGTCATGCGCGCCCTGATGGACGCCGTCGACGTCGCGCCGACGCCGGCGGGCACCACCGTCACCCTGACCTGGGAACTCTCCGCGCCCGCGTGATCCACCCCCCGAACGGGGTTCTGTTCCCGCGCCGACCCTGCCAGGATGAGACAAAAGGGATCACTTATCTCACGATGCGCGGGAGGACGGCGTGGAGCGCACCAACACCGAGTTCGAGCTGCGCGGGGTCAACCACCTCGCCCTGGTGTGCCGGGACATGAAGGCCACCGTCGACTTCTACTCCGGCGTCCTCGGCATGCCGCTGATCAAGACCATCGAGCTGCCGATGGGCTGGGGGCAGCACTTCTTCTTCGACTGCGGGGGCGGCAACGCGCTCGCCTTCTTCTGGTTCCCCGACGCCCCCGAGGCGGTGCCGGGCGTGTCGGCGCCGAAGAACCTGCCCGACCGGGGCGAGCTCGTGTCGGCGTGCGGCTCGATGAACCACATCGCCTTCGACGTGGCCCCCGAGAAGATCGAGGAGTACCGCGACCGGCTCGTCGCCAAGGGCATCGACGTCGGCACGCTGCTGAACCACGACGACAGCGAGTTCGGCGTCGCGCCCAAGGTGCACGACGGGGTGTTCGTGCGCTCCATCTACTTCAAGGACCCCGACGGCGTCCTCGTGGAGTTCGCCGCCTGGACGCGCGAGCTGGACCGCCCCGAGGACGTGCGGCACGAGCCGAAGACCGCCGGCGACCGCACCGCCTGACGCCCCCGCCCGACGCGCCCGCCCCCTTCCCCCGCCCCTCATCGAAAGGCTGCCCAGCGTGCCCAGACTCCGCCAGGTGGACCGTGCCGAGGCCACCGAGCGCGACGACAAGCTCGTCCTGTTCTTCTACGACCGGCTCTTCGGCGAGGACCGCGACCCGGTGGCGCAGCCGGGCACCGCGACCGGCTCGCCGGGCGACTGGTGGACGGTGTTCGCGCTGGACCACGCGGTGTTCAAGCACGCCGTCGAGGGCTTCGGGGTGTACCGCGGCGTGAAGCTCGACCCGGTGCTGCGCGAGCTCGGCCAGACCCGCGCCGGGTGGACGCGCGGCAGCCAGTTCGTCTACTCCCAGCACTGCAAGCAGATGCGGGCGCTCGGCGTCCCCGACGCCAAGGTCGCCGCGATCGCCGGCTGGGAGGTCTCCGGCGAGTTCTCCCCCGTGGAGCGGGCCGTGCTCGCCTACACCGACGCGCTCGTGCTGAACGGCGGCCGCGTCCACGACGCGGTGTTCGCGGCGCTGAAAGAGCACCTGCCCGACGAGCAGATCCTGGAGCTCACCTACGTCGTCTGCCTGTACGAGATGCACGCGACGATGGCGCGCGCCCTGCGGCTGGAGTTCGACGACCGCGACGACCCGGTCACCGAGGTCGACGCGCCCGAGGGCTACGGCGCCCGCGACATCGCCGACGACCTCGCCGGCCCGCGCCGGGCGGGCTGACGGCCGCGGCACGACAAGATCACGACGGGTGGGGCCGGCCGGTCCCACCCGTCGCGCGTTCCCCCTCCCCACCTGCGGTTTCAGATGCTGGAACGCTCCAGGCAAGTCGTTCCGCGTCCGATATCGGCCTGTGACCGCCGGATGTATAGGCTCGCGCCACCCAACCCCTGGAAGGGGCCGTCTCACCATCCGGACGGCTCCGACGACGCGACGAGGAGGGCCCATGGCTTCGCCAGAGCCCGCACGGCCACGGCGCACCGACCGCAGTCACTGGAACTGGCTGCTGGTCGTCCCCGTGGTCCTGCCCCTGCTGACCTTCCTGTTCAACAGCGACTCCCCCCGCCTCGCGGGCTTCCCCGCCTTCTACTGGATCCAGTTCGCCTTCATCCCGCTCGGCGTCGCCTGCACGGTCGCGGTGTACCTCGCCACGCGGAAGGGGGACCGGGAGTGAGCGGTTCGCACACCACCGAGCTGGTCGTCTTCATCGCCCTGTTCGCCCTGGTCAGCGGCATGGGCTTCGTCGCGGCGCGGTGGCGCCGCCCCGACACCATGCACAGCCTGGACGAGTGGGGCCTCGGCGGCCGCAGCTTCGGCAGCTGGATCACCTGGTTCCTCATCGGCGGCGACCTGTACACCGCCTACACCTTCGTCGCCGTCCCCGCCCTGGTGTTCGGCGCGGGCGCGGCGGGCTTCTACGCGGTGCCCTACACCATCGTGGTGTACCCGCTGGTCTTCCTCGTGCTGATCCGGCTCTGGTCGGTCTCGCACGTCCACGGGTTCGTCACGCCCGCCGACTTCGTGCGGGCGCGGTTCGGGTCGCCCGGCCTCGCGCTCGCGGTGGCCGTCACCGGCATCGTCGCGACGATGCCCTACATCGCGCTGCAGCTCGTCGGCATCCAGGCGGTGCTGACGGCCATGGGCGTGAGCGGGCACTGGCCGATCGTCATCGCGTTCGTGATCCTGGCGGCCTACACCTACCAGTCGGGCCTCCGCGCGCCCGCGCTGATCGCGTTCGTCAAGGACGTGCTCATCTACGTCGTCATCATCGTCGCGGTGCTCTACATCCCCGGCAAGCTCGGCGGCTGGGGGCACGTGTTCGACGCGGCCCAGGCCAAGTTCGACAAGACGCCGGCGCCCGCCGACGGCGTCCTGCTGAACGGCACCAACCAGCTCAACTACGCGATGCTGGCGCTCGGCTCGGCGCTCGCGCTGTTCCTCTACCCGCACAGCGTGACGGGCGTGCTGGCCAGCAGGAACCGCAACGTCATCAAGCGGAACATGGCGGCGCTGCCGGCCTACAGCTTCGTGCTCGGCCTCATCGCGCTGCTCGGCCTCATGGCGATCGCGGCGGGCGTGAAGCCGCTCACCACCGACGGCAAGCCCGACACCAACACCATCGTGCCGGTGCTGTTCGACCACATGTTCCCGAGCTGGTTCGCCGGCCTCGCCTACGCCGCCATCGGCATCGGCGCGCTGGTCCCCGCCGCGATCATGTCGATCGCCGCGGCCAACCTGTTCACCCGCAACATCTACAAGGAGTACCTGAAGCGGGACGCCACCGAGCGGCAGGAGGCCACCGTCTCCAAGATCGTCTCGCTGGTGGTCAAGGTCGGCGCGGTGCTCTGCATCCTGCTGCTGGACCCCGAGTTCTCCATCGACCTGCAGCTCATCGGCGGCGTCATCATCCTGCAGACGCTGCCGGCGGTCGGGCTCGGCCTGCTCACCCGCTGGTTCCACCGGTGGGCGCTGCTCGCCGGCTGGGCGGCGGGCCTCGTCGCGGGCATGTGGATGCTCTACACGATCCCGAACGTCGCCAAGGGCAAGGAGCACTTCGGCGGCTCGGCGTTCGACCTCGGCAAGCTCGGGCTCGACACCAAGATGACGGTCTACGTCGGCATGCTGGCGCTCGCCGTCAACCTGGCCGTCGCGGCCGCCGGCACGCTCGTCCTGCGGGCCGCCAAGGCGGCCGACGGCGAGGACGCGACCGGCGTCGACGATTACCTGGCCGACGAGGGCGACCCCCGCGTCAAGGACCTGGACGTCGCCGCCAGTACCTGACGTCCGACGGGCGCCCGGCCGGACGCCGCACGGAGGCGTGGCCCCGCGGGGGTCACGCCTCCGCCGCTTTTGGGACAGAATGCGATTCTAGTCGTTGCCGAGTGAGGAGAGCCGGTCCCATGAGCTTCGAGGTCCCCGCGTCCGTCCGCCCCGTCCGCGACGCCGTGCACGCCTTCATGACCGAGCGGGTGGAGCCCGCCGAGCCCGTCCTCGACGCCGGCGGCGAGGAGGCCGCCGCGCTGCTGCGCGACCTGCAGCGCGAGGCCAAGGCCGAGGGCCTCTGGGCGCTCGGCCACCCGCGCGAGATCGGCGGCGGCGGCCTGCCGTTCCTGGACTACGTCTACGTCAACGAGGTGCAGGGCCGCAGCGAGTACGGGCAGATCGCCCTCGGCACCTTCACGCTGCAGGACTCGCTGATGCTGCACCGGCACTCCTCGGGCGCCCAGCGCGACCGGTTCCTCAAGCCGCTCGTGCAGGCCGAGATCTACCCGAGCTTCGCGATGACCGAGCCCGGCATCTCCAGCTCCGACCCCACCCAGCTCGCCACCACCGCGACGCTGGCCGGCGGGCACTGGACGATCCGCGGCCGCAAGTGGTTCACCACCCTGGCCGACCGCGCCGCCTACACCACCGTCATGTGCCGGACCGAACCCGAGGGCACGCCGCCGCACCTGGCGTTCAGCATGATCCTGGTGCCGACCGACACGCCCGGCTACACCCACGTCCGCGACACCCCCGTGCTCGGCCTGGAGGGCGGGCACTGCGAGGTCGTCTACGACGACGTGCGGGTGCCCGAGGACCACCTGCTCGGACCGCGCGGGCACGGCTTCGTCATCGCGCAGGAGCGGCTCGGGCCCGGCCGGATCTTCCACTGCATGCGCTTCCTCGGCCAGGCGCAGCGCGCCTTCGACCTCATGTGCGCGCGGCTGCACGACCGCACCGCGTTCGGCGAGCCGCTGCACCGCAAGCAGCTCATGCAGCAGCACGTGTTCGACTCCTACGCCGAGATCCAGTCGTCCCGGCTGCTCACCCTGCACGCCGCCCACCGCATCGACGCCGGCGACCAGGCGCGGGTGGAGATCGGCGTCATCAAGGTCGCGGCGGCGCGGATGCTCAACCACGTGATCGACCGGGCGATCCAGGTGCACGGCGCCGAGGGCCTCACCCCCGACACCCCGCTGGACCGCATGTACCGGCACGCCCGCGCGGGCCGCATCTTCGACGGCCCGGACGAGGTGCACGTGACGAGCACCGCGCGGCGCATCCTCAAGGAGTACGGCGAGGGGCGCACCTGGGAGTTCGGGCTGCGCTGACCGGCCCGCGCCGCTGATCAAGTTCCGCAAGAGACGGCAAAGAAAGTCCCGGCCCCGCCTGCCCGGCGCCCGACTTGGGAATCACGTCGAGAACGAGACGATGATCGCAAGTGGCATCATTCGGGGGGAAGAGTCGCTATGAGAGCCGCCGCTCGCGCGGGCCTGATGACGGGCGCCGCACTGCCGGGACTGCTGCTGGCCGTCCCGGCCGCGCACGCCGACGACCTGGACATCGATCCCTACACCGTCCGGCCGGACCAGAACGTGACGGTGTCGGGCGGCTGCCAGGCCGGCGACCGCTACGTCAGCGTCTCCGGCGCGGCGAGCGGGCAGGGGAACGTCAACGACGGGTGGTTCAGCATCCAGGCGAGGGTGAACCGGAGCAAGGCCGGCACCTACACCATCACCGCCAAGTGCATCACCTCCGGCTACAGCCAGGACGGCACCGTCAAGGTGACGACGAAGAAGTCCTCGTCCGACGACGACGACCCCTCGGGCGGCGCGGCGACCGGAGGTGGCGGCGCGGCCGATATCGGCGGCCCCGAGGCTCCGTGGGCGCCCGTCGGCGGGGCGCTGCTCGCGGGCGGCGTCGGCATCGGCGCGGTCGTGCTGGTGCGGCAGCGCGCCCGTGGCCGCGGCTGAGCGGGGCTACCTGGTCGCGGGCGCGATCGCGCTGCTCGGCGTGATCGCGCTCGGCCAGGGGATGGACGCCACCGGCGAGGCGCACGAGTACCGCGACCTCGGCGGCCCGAAGGCGCTCTGGCGCATCCCGGACGGCCCGGCGCTGGCGTTCTCGCCGCCCGCCCGCCTGCAGATCCCCGACATCGGGGTGGACGCGGCGACGATGCGGGTCGGGCGGAACGGCGACGGCTCGGTGCAGGTGCCGCCGTTCTCGGCGGCCGCCAAGGCCGGCTGGTACGAGCACGGCCCCGCGCCCGGCAGCAGGGGCCCGGCCGTCGTCCTCGGCCACTACGACGACACCGCCGGGCCCGCCGTCTTCTACAAGCTGAAGAGGCTGAAGCCGGGCGCGGTCGTGAAGGTCGTCCGCAAGGACAGGTCGGTCGCGCTGTTCAGCGTCGACGCCGTCGAGCAGGTGCGCAAGTTCGAGTTCCCGCGCAGCCGCGTGTACGGCGAGGTCCGCTACGCCGGGCTCCGGCTCGTCACCTGCGGCGGCTCCTACAACGGCGCCGAGCACTCCTACCGCGACAACGTGATCGTGTACGCGCACCTCAGCGGCGAGCGCTGAGCGCCCGCCCCGGGCGGGACGGGCGCGGGGGCGCGTCAGGCGCGCCCGTAGGCGTCCTCCAGCCGCTCGATGTCGTCCTCGTCGAAGTCGCCGAAGGCGATCTCCAGGACGCGCACGGCCGGGCCGGCGGAGCCGATCCGGTGCGTCTGCCCGGCCCGGACGAGCACCCGGTCGCCGGGGGCGGGCTCGATCCGCTCGCCGCCCACCTCGAACACCGCGCCGGCGTCGAGCGCGACCCACAGCTCGTCGCGGTGGCGGTGCCGCTGGAGGCTGAGGCGCTGCCCGGCGTCCACGTGAATGATCTTCACGGTGGTCGGCTCGTTCAGCGTGAAGCGCTCGAAGGCGCCCCAGGGGCGGCGCTCGGTCTCCACCTCGGGCTCGGGGCGCAGGTCGGTCGGCACGGTCTACCTCGGGATCGTCGGTCGGGGAACGGTCGGGGAACGGTCAGGGCACGCGGTCGTGCACGGCGGCCGCGGCGGGGAGGCCGTCGAGGATCAGGTCGGCCAGGCCGTCCACCACGGCGGCGCGGGCCACCTCGCCGCTGTGGTCGAGCCACCAGTCGCCGGCGGTCTGCACCATGCCGACGACGGCGTGGCCCCACACCTGCGCGCGCACCCGGTCCGCGGGGCCGGCCGCCCCGCCCTCGGCGGCCATGACCTCGGCCAGGGCGCGGCCGACCTCGCGGATCATCGTGCTCATCGCGCTGTGCGTGGCCGCGTCCTCGGCGCTCGCCCGGTGCATGAGGAAACGGTACAGGTTCAGGTTGGCCGAGATCGTGGCGAGGTAGGTGTCGATCGTCGAGCGGGTCCGGTCGCGGATCGGGCCGGGGCGCGAGAACTCGGCCCGGATGCCCTCCAGCAGCTTGCGCGTGTGGCGCTCGGCGAGCGCCTGGTAGAGGCCGCTCTTGTCGCCGAAATGGCGGTACAGGATGGGCTTGCTGATGCCGGCCTCGGCCGCGATGGAGGCCATCGACGCGCCCGGCCCCTCCCGCTGGATGACCCGGTCGGCGGCCTCCAGCAGGGCGCGGCGGCGGCCCGGGTCGCGCCGGGCGCCGACCGGGGAGGTCATGACCCGGCCGCCGCGCCGCGCCGCGGCCGGCGCGGCGGGGACGCGGGGTGCGGAATGCGGGGTGCGGCCATACCCGCACGCTATCCGCGGGTGTTACCCGGTGACAACAGCCGCGCGTCCGGACACGCACCGCTACCCCCTTCCCCGGCACGACACACCTCACCCTGAGTGATCAATTGCTCGCCTCTCCGTCACTCTCCGTCCATACTTCAACGTGATCACCCGTCCCCGCCACCACTCCGAGGTGAGTCCCGTGCACGCTCCCGCCGAGCCCGCCAGCGTCCGCGTCCTGCAGCGCGTGGAGCTGTGCGACACCGACGTGACCGGCCACTACCACCACTCCACCGTGATCCGGTGGGTGGAGTCGGCCGAGCAGACCCTGCTGCACCGGCTCTGCCTGGACTACCTGCCGGTCATGCCCCGGGTGAACTACTCCGCCGCCTACAAGGCGCGGCTCTGGCGGCACGAGGTGGTCCAGACCCGGCTGCGGGTGAGCGCGGTCGGCCGCACGTCCCTGCGCTACCAGTTCGATGTGACGACCGGCGGCGCGCCGTCGGTGGAAGGAGTCCTGACCGTGGTGAAGGTGGATCCCGAGACCGGCGCGACCCGCTCGTGGAGCGACATCGAGCGCAAGCTGCTGCTGGAGTCGGGCGAGCAGGAGGGCGACTTCCTCGCGCGCTTCCCCGCCCTGCCGGTGCGGCGCGACCCGAGCACCGTGCCGATGCCGCGCCCGGCGGGCGACCGGTGGGGCATCGGCTTCGGCTGACCGGCGCCCCGCCCGCCCGGCCCGCCCGTCAGGCCGGGCCGAGCCGGGTGAACAGCAGCGCGTGGTCGGAGGCGGGCGCGTCGCGGCGGGCCGCCGGGTCGTCGCCGACCGACGGCAGCCCGCCCCCGCCCGCGCGCAGCGTGCGCACCTCGGCGGCCCGGCCGAGCAGCGCGCGCGAGACGAGCAGGTGGTCGATCAGCTCGCGGCGGCCCCGGTAGACGCGCGAGTAGCGCTCGTCCTCGGGGATGCGGGGCGCCAGGTTCCACAGGCGCGCCCCGTCGCCCCCGTCGGGCCGGTCCGCGCCCGGCGTGCCGAGCTCGGAGCCGGGCGGGCCGAGCAGGATCTGCGTGGTCGCGGCCTCCGGGCCGTCGTTCAGGTCCCCCATGACGACCACCTGCCGCTCCTCGCCCCGGCCCTCCAGCAGCCGGTCGGCGAGGGCCCGCGCGGTGACCGCCTCGGCCGTCCGCCGGTACAGGGCGTAGGCCGCGACCCGCGCCCGCTCCCCCTCGTCGGCCGGCTGGAACCGCGGCCGCCCCGAGGGGCCCGGCGGGAACGACAGCAGCTTGCTCTTCAGGTGCGCGGCGACGAGCACCAGCGCGCCGCCGCCCGCCTCGGCGACCCGGACGGCGAGCAGGCCGCGCCCCGCCCGCCGGATCGCCTCGCCGCCGTCGCCGCTCTGCACCGGGCCGAGCCCGTCGGGGAAGGCCGCGGTGTCGGCGACGACCTCGAAGGGCAGCCGGGACAGGAACCCGACCCGGATCGGATGCCCGGACTCGTAGTGCGCCGAGGTGACCTGCTGCCAGTCGCCGCCGAGCCGGCCGGCGAGCTCGGCGAGCGCCGCCGTCTCGCCGACCTCCTGGACCGCGAGCACGTCGGCGCCGGACGCGGCGACCGCGGCGGCGAGGCCGGCCAGCTTGGCGTCGTAGGCGCCCTGGTCGCGCGGGCCGAACGGGCCCCCCGGCCGGAAGAGGTTCTCCAGGTTCCACGTGCCGACCGTCGTCATGGCCGCTCCCGGCTGCTCGGCTCCACCCGTCCTGCGGCCAGGCTGGCACAAATACCCCCGTAAGCCACATGTCCTGGCCGGGTCAGGTCGGCGCAGCGTCCGCTAGGATCGAGGTCCGGCCGAGAGGCGCTGCAACGGGCCCCGCCCGCCACGCTCGGTCCGGCCCGCGTACTCCACCCACGTACTGCAAGGGCGCCTCCCGTACAGGGAGGCGACGGGATGCGGACCTCTGCACTGCGCGACCTGCTGGACGAGCGGGTCGCCGTCCTCGACGGCGCCTGGGGCACGATGCTCCAGGGCGCCGGGCTGACCCCGGCCGACTACCACGGCGCCGAGTTCGCCGCGCACACCCACGACGTCGTCGGCGACCCGGACCTGCTGAACATCACCCGGCCCGACCTGGTCCTCGACGTGCACCGCCGCTACCTCGCGGCCGGCGCCGACATCACCACCACCAACACCTTCACCGCCACGAGCATCGGGCAGGCCGACTACGGCCTCCAGGGCCGCGTCGCGGAGATGAACCTGCGCGGCGCGCGGCTCGCCCGGCAGGCCGCCGACGAGGCGGGCGGCCGGTTCGTCGCCGGGTCGGTCGGCCCGCTCAACGTCACCCTGTCGCTGTCGCCCAAGGTCGAGGACCCCTCCTACCGGGCGGTGACCTTCGACGACGTCAAGGCCGCCTACGCCGAGCAGATGGCGGCGCTCGCCGAGGGCGGCGTCGACCTGCTGCTCATCGAGACGATCTTCGACACGCTGAACGCCAAGGCCGCGGTCGCCGCCGCCCGCGAGGTCGCGCCGGACCTGCCGCTGTGGATCTCGGTGACGATCGTCGACCGGTCCGGCCGCACCCTGTCGGGGCAGACCGTCGAGGCGTTCTGGACCTCGGTCGCGCACGCCGAGCCGCTCGTCGTCGGGGTGAACTGCGCGCTCGGCGCCGCCGAGGCCCGGCCGCACGTCGCCGAGCTGTCGCGGCTCGCCGGCACCTACACCGCCTGCCACCCGAACGCCGGCCTGCCGAACGCCTTCGGCGGCTACGACGAGGCGCCGGACGAGACCGCCGCGCTGCTCGGCGGGTTCGCCGAGGACGGCCTCGCCAACATCGTCGGCGGCTGCTGCGGCACCACCCCCGCCCACATCGAGCGGATCGCCGCGGCCGTCAAGGGCGTCCCGCCGCGCCGCGTGCCGCGCCGCTCGGCGGCGACCCGGTTCAGCGGCCTGGAGCCGTTCGAGATCGGCCCCGACACCGGCTTCGTCATGATCGGCGAGCGCACCAACGTCACCGGCTCGGCCCGGTTCCGGCGGCTGGTGGAGGCCGGCGACCACCAGGCGGCCGTGGACGTGGCGCTGGAGCAGGTCCGCGGCGGCGCCAACCTCATCGACGTCAACATGGACGCCGACCTGCTGGACGGCGCGGAGGCGATGACCGCCTTCCTCAACCTGCTCGCCACCGAGCCCGAGGCGGCCCGGCTCCCCATCATGATCGACAGCTCGCGCTGGAGCGTGCTGGAGGCCGGGCTGAAGTGCGTGCAGGGCAAGGGCGTCGTCAACTCCATCAGCCTGAAGGAGGGCGAGGGCCCGTTCCTGGAGCAGGCCCGGCTGGCCCGCTCCTACGGCGCCGGCGTCGTCGTTATGGCCTTCGACGAGCGCGGCCAGGCCGACACCGCCGACCGCAAGGTGGAGATCTGCGGCCGCGCCTACGACCTGCTGACCGGCATCGGGTTCCCGCCCGAGGACATCGTCTTCGACCCCAACGTGCTCGCCGTCGCGACCGGCATCGCCGAGCACGACGGGTACGCCAAGGCGTTCCTGGACGCGCTGCCGCGCATCAAGGAGCGCTGCCCCGGGGCCCGCACCAGCGGCGGCGTGTCCAACCTGTCGTTCTCCTTCCGCGGCAACGACGCGGTGCGCGAGGCCATGCACGCGGCGTTCCTGTTCCACGCGGTGCGCGCCGGCCTGGACATGGGCATCGTCAACGCCGGCCAGCTCGCCGTCTACCAGGACGTCCCGGCCGACCTGCTGGAGCTCGTCGAGGACGTGCTGTTCGCCCGGCGCCCCGACGCGACCGACCGCCTGGTCGCCTTCGCCGCTACGGTGAGCGGCGGCGGCACCCGCCGCGAGGTGGACCTGTCGTGGCGGGACGCGCCCGTCGGCGAGCGCCTGTCGCACGCCCTCGTGCACGGCGTCGTCGACTTCGTCGAGGAAGACACCGAGGAGGCCCGCCTGCTGGCGGGCCGGCCGCTGGAGGTCATCGAGGGCCCGCTCATGGACGGCATGAAGATCGTCGGCGACCTGTTCGGGGCCGGCCAGATGTTCCTGCCGCAGGTGGTGAAGAGCGCCCGGGTGATGAAGCGGGCCGTCGCCTACCTCGAGCCGTTCATGGAGGCCGAGCGCGCCGCGGGCGCCGGCCGCGGCGCCGGCAAGGTCGTGCTCGCCACCGTCAAGGGCGACGTGCACGACATCGGCAAGAACATCGTCGGCGTCGTCCTCGGCTGCAACGGCTACGAGGTCGTGGACCTCGGCGTCATGGTCCCGGCCGCCACGATCCTGGACACCGCCGTCGCCGAGGGCGCCGACGCGATCGGCCTGTCCGGGCTGATCACCCCGTCACTGGACGAGATGGCGGCGGTCGCCGCCGAGATGGACCGGCGCGGCCTGGCGATCCCGCTGCTGATCGGCGGCGCGACCACCTCGCGCCAGCACACCGCCGTCAAGATCGCGCCCGCCTACGGCGGCGACACCGTTCACGTGCTGGACGCCTCGCGCGTCGTCGGCGTGGTCGCCGACCTGCTGGACGACGGCCGCGCCGCCGCGTTCGGCGAGCGCAACCGCGCCGAGCAGGCGCGGCTGCGCGACCAGCACGCCGCGCGGCGCCACACCCCGATGCTGGCGTTCGAGGAGGCCCGCGCCAACCGCGAAACGGTCGCGTTCGGCGACCTGCCGGTGCCCGGGTTCACCGGCGTCCGCGAGGTCGCGCCCTCGCTGGCCGAGCTCCGCGAGATGATCGACTGGACGTTCTTCTTCCTCGCCTGGGAGCTGAAGGGCCGCTACCCGGCGATCCTGGAGCGGCCCGCCGCGCGCGAGCTGTTCGACGACGGCACCGCCCTGCTCGACGAGATCGTCGCCGCGGGCTCGCTGGAGACGCGCGGCGTCTACGGGTTCTGGCCCGCCCGCTCCGACGGCGAGGACCTGGTGGTGGACGGCGTCCGGATGCCGATGCTGCGCCAGCAGACCGCCAAGCCCGACGGCCGCCCCAACCGCAGCCTCGCCGACTACGTCGCGCCCGAGGGCGACCACCTCGGCGGGTTCGCGGTGACCGTGCACGGCGCGGACGCCCTCGCCGCCGCCTACCAGGCCGACCACGACGACTACCGGTCGATCATGGTGAAGGCGCTCGCCGACCGCCTCGCCGAGGCGTTCGCCGAATGGACGCACCTGCGGATGCGCCGCGAGTGGTTCGAGCCGGGCGCCGACCCCGACCTCGCCGACCTGCACGCCGAGCGCTTCCGCGGCATCCGGCCGGCCCTCGGCTACCCGGCGAGCCCCGACCACAGCCTGAAGCGGGAGCTGTTCGGCCTGCTGGACGCCGGCCGGGCCGGCATCGGGCTCACCGAGAGCTGCGCCATGACCCCGGCGGCCAGCGTCAGCGCCCTCGTCCTCGCCCACCCCGACGCGCGCTACTTCACCGTCGGCCGCGTCGGCGCCGACCAGGCCGAGGACTACGCGCGCCGCCGCGGGCTCCCCTACGCCGAGGTGGAGCCCTGGCTCCGCCCGAACCTCGGGTAGTCCCCGGGCTCGGCTACACTTCCCGGAGCGAAGGGGAGTAGTCCTGCGACACCGCTGGTCGACACACTGGGAGCCCTCGGGCGACCCGGCCACCGGGCCCGCGCCGCCGCGAGGCGGCCGGGCGGACGAGACCTTCGGCACCGGCATGACCACGGCCCGCGCGCCCGCGCGGGCCGCACCGTCGTGCCGGGCCGAGTGGTCCGTCCCCGCCGCCCCTCCCGCGGCGAACGCCCGGAACGCGCGGCCCGGCCCCGGCAGAAGGCACCGCGCATGTCCCTCGACCCCCTGGCGATCCTCACCGCCTTCGGGCTGATCTTCCTCGCCGAGCTCCCCGACAAGACGATGTTCGCCTCCCTCGCCATGGGCACCCGGATGCGGCCGCTCTACGTGTGGTTCGGCACCTCCACCGCGTTCCTCGTGCACGTCGCGCTCGCCGTCGGCGCCGGCAGCCTGCTCGGCCTGCTGCCGGGCACGCTCGTCAAGCTCGTCTCGGCGGCGCTGTTCGCCTTCGGCGCGGTCGTCCTGCTGCGCGGCTCGGGCGGCGACGACGATGACGCGCCGGACCGTACCGTGACGGGGTTCTGGCCCGTCTACGGCACCGCCTTCACCGCCGTCTTCATCAGCGAGTGGGGCGACCTCACCCAGATCACCACCGCGAACCTGGCCGCCACCAACGGCTGGCTGCCCACCGCGATCGGCTCCGCGCTCGCCCTCATGTCGGTCTCGGCCCTCGCCCTGCTGGCGGGCCGCTTCATCGCCCGCAAGGTGCCCCTGAAGACCGTCCAGCGCATCGGCGGCCTCTGCATGGCCGCCCTCGCCGTCTGGACCCTCGCCGAAATCGCCCTGGGCTGACCGCGAACGCGGCGGGCGGCCGTGGGACGATCGGCTCGGCCCCCTGCCGAAGGAGACGCCCGTGCACGACGAACTGGCCGACCGCTTCCTGGCCGCCATCACCGGTGGCGACGTGGAGACGCTGCGCTCTCTCTACGCGCCGGACGCGCTCATCTGGCACAACGGTCCGGAGGCGGGCGGCGCCGAGCAGAGCGTGGAGGACAACCTGCGGACGCTGCGCTGGCTGTCGCGGCACCTGGACGACTTCCGCTACGAGGACGTCCGCCGCGACGCGCTGCCGGACGGCTTCGTGCAGCGGCACGTCCTGCGCGGCACGCTGCGCGACGAGGCGCGCACCCGGATCGAGATGGCCGCCTGCCTGTTCGTCACCGTGGACGGCGCCGGCCGCATCGCGCGCATCGAGGAGTACGCCGACACCCGCGGCGCCGACCCGCTGCGCGACCTCGTCGCCGCCCAGCTCGCCGCGCGCTCATGAGCTCCCTGGCCACCGCGCTCGCCGCCCGGCTGTCCGCGGCCGTGACGGACCTGCACCGCCTGTCGGGCGGGGCGAGCCGGGAGACCTGGGCGTTCGAGGCGGACGGCCGGCCGCTGGTCCTGCGGCGCGAGCCGCCCGGCTCCCCCGACCCCACCGCGCTCGGCCGCGAGGCGGCGCTGCTCGCCTCGGCCGCCGCCGCGGGCGTCCCCGTCCCCGCCCTCGTCGACCACGGCGACGCGCTGGACGGCGCCCCCTACATGATCATGGAGCGGCTGGCCGGGGAGACGATCCCGCGCCGGCTGCTGCGCGACGAGCGGTTCGCCGGCGTCCGCCCGCGCCTCGCCCGCGAGCTCGGCGGCGTCCTCGCCCGCCTGCACACCATGGCCCCCGTCCCGGACCTGCCGGACGACGACCCGCTCACCGCCCTCACCGCCTACTACGAGGCGTTCGACGAGCCCCGCCCGGCCGTCGAGCTCGCCCTCCGCCACCTCGCCGAGCACCGCCCGGCGCCGTCGGGGCGCCGCACCGTCGTGCACGGCGACTTCCGCAACGGCAACCTGATGATCGGCCCCGGCGGCGTCGCCGGCGTGCTCGACTGGGAGCTCACCCACCTCGGCGACCCGGCCGAGGACCTCGGCTGGCTCTGCGTCAAGGCCTGGCGGTTCGGCTCCCCGCACCCGGCGGGCGGTTTCGGCTCCCGCGAGGACCTCCTGAAGGGCTACGCCGACGCGGGCGGCACCCCGCCCACACCCGAGGAACTGCACTGGTGGGAGGTCTACGGCACCCTGCGCTGGGCGGTCCTCTGCCGCCACCAGGCCGAGCGCTACCTGAGCGGCGCCGACACCTCCATCGAGTACGCCGCCCTCGGCCGGCGCGTCTGCGAGCAGGAGCACGACCTGCTCCTCGCCCTCGGTCTGACGTCCCCGGTCACCGTCCCCGACCCCCTCGACGGCGCCCCGTCCCCGCCCGCTCCCCCGCACGACCGCCCCGCCGCCGCCGAGCTCATCGACGCCGTCGGCCGGTTCCTGCTGGAGGCCGACCAGCAGGACGAGCGGCTGCGCTTCCTGTCCCGCGTCGCCGCCTCCACCCTCCGCATCGCCCGCCGCGAACTCCTCCTCGGCGACGCCCACCGGGCCGCCCACCAGGCCCGCCTGGCCCCCCTCGGCTGCGCCACCGACGCCGACCTCGCCCGCGCCGTCCGCACCGGCGCCCTGGACCACCGCGACGACGCCGTCGTCGCCGCCATCCGCGACGCGGTCATCGACAAGCTCACCGTCGCCAACCCCCGCCACCTCTCCCTCCCCGCCTAGGGAAGGGTTCGGCCCCGGTCGCGGCGTCGCTCGGGGCACTGAGGACGGCGCGGCCGGGGCCGGGTTCGGGAGGGGCGTTCCCGCTGGTGAGAGGGCTAGCGGACGGGGAGGCCGGTGATGGTGCGGCCGATGACCAGGCGCTGGATCTCCGAGGTGCCCTCGAAGATCGTGAAGATCTTGGAGTCGCGGTGCATGCGCTCCACGGGGTACTCGCGGGTGTAGCCGTTGCCGCCGAGGATCTGGATGGCCTCCTCGGTGATGCGGACGGCGGCCTCGGAGGCCATGAGCTTGGCCATCGAGCCCTCGGCGGCGGTGAACTCCTTGCCGTTGCGGGCCATCCAGGCGGCGCGGTGCACCATGAGGCGGGCCGCGTCGTACTGGCACTTCATGTCGGCCAGCTTGAACGCCACGGCCTGGAAGTCGCCGATCTTGCGGCCGAACTGCTCGCGCTCGCGCGCGTACTGCAGGGCGTAGTCGTAGGCCGCGCGGGCGACGCCGAGGGCCATCGCGCCGACCGTCGGGCGGGTCGTCTCGAAGGTCTTCATCGCGGCCTGGCCCTTGGCGCGCTGCCCCTCGCGGACGCGGGCGATGCGCTCGTCGAACTTGTCCTTGCCGCCGATGATGAGGGCGGCGGGCACGCGCACGTCGTCGAGGATGACCTCGGCGGTGTGCGAGGCGCGGATGCCGTGCTTCTTGAACTTCTGCCCCTGCCGGAGGCCCGGGGTGTTCGGCGGCACGATGAAGGACGCCTGGCCGCGCGAGCCGAGCTCTGGGTGCACCGAGGCGACGATCACGTGGACGTCGGCGATGCCGCCGTTGGTCGCCCAGGTCTTGGTGCCGTTCAGCACCCACTCGCCGGCGGCCTCGTCGTAGGAGGCGCGGGCCCGGATGGAGCCGACGTCGCTGCCGGCGTCGGGCTCGGAGGCGCAGAACGCGCCGAGCTTGACGTCGTCGGCGGTGCCGAACATCTGCGGGACCCACTCGGCGATCTGCTCGGGGGTGCCGACGGCGGCGACCGAGGCGGCCGCGAGGCCGGTGCCGACGATGGACAGGCCGATGCCGGCGTCGCCCCAGAACAGCTCCTCGAAGGCGACGGGGATGCCGAGGCCGGTCGGCTCCATCCACTGGGTCGCGAAGAAGTCCAGGGAGTAGATCCCGACCTTGGACGCCTCCTGGATGAGCGGCCAGGGGGTCTCCTCGCGCTCGTCCCACTCCTCGGCGGCGGGGCGGATCACGTCCTTGGCGAACTCGTGGACCCAGGACTGGACCTCGCGCACGTCCTCGCTGAGCTCCAGCGAGAAGGGCGTCGCCTCGGTGCTCGTCATTTATTGACCCTCTCTCCAATATGTCGTGTTACCAACGGTAGCACCTCGGGGTGCTACCGTTGGTAACACCGTGACAGGTGTCACCGGAGAGGGGCAAGCCTCAGGACAGCAGCGGCCGCCGCGCGGTGGCGTACCCCGCGACCTCGACCATGGGGGGCCGCTCGCCCACGGCGACGTCGCCGGTGCGGACCTCGTGCCCGGCGGCGGTGCGGCGGAACTGCACGAGCCCGGTCGAGGGCTCCTCCAGCGGCAGCATCCGGCCGTGCCGCTGGAGCCGCGACCAGGCGGTCAGCATGATCTGGCCGGACATCCGCCCGAGCGCCTCGGTGGACTGGTGCGAGTGCACCCGGCGGCCGAGGTCGACCTGGGCGATCGCGTCGAGGCCGGCCTCCCGGTGGACGTCGAGCAGCAGGCCGAGCTCGACGCCGTAGCCGGTGACGAACGGCAGCCGCTCCAGCAGCGACCGGCGGCCGGCGTACTCGCCGCCGAGCGGCTGCATGACCCCGGCCAGCTGCGGCCAGTGCAGGTTGATCAGCGGCCGGGCGACCAGCTCGGTGACGCGGCCGCCCGCGCCCTCGGCGGGGCGGTCGCCGGTGAGCAGCGGCCGGTCGTAGCAGCCCTTGACGTAGGCGACGGCGGGGTCGGCGAGCAGCGGGCCGAGCAGCCCGGTCACGTAGGCGGAGGAGAAGTCGCGCAGGTCGGCGTCCACGAACACCACGAGGTCCCCGCTGGTGGCGTAGAGCGCCTTCCAGAGCGCCTCGCCCTTGCCCGACATCCGCCCGGCTTCGGGCAGCACCTCGTCCTGGACGACGACGTCGGCGCCCGCCGCGGCGGCCACCTCGGCGGTGCGGTCGGTGGAGCGCGAGTCGACCACGACGATCTCGTCGACCAGCGGCGCCCGGTCCACCAGGTCGCGGCGGATCGCGCCCACGATCGCGCCGACGGTCTCCTGTTCGTCCCGGGCGGGCAGCACCACGCTGATCCGCGTCGACCCCTTGTTCTCGAGCAGGCTCCGCAGCGGCCAGTCCGCGACGGCACTGGTCCGGCGGCGCATCCACGAGGCGACCTCAGGCAGCACGCGTTCTCCCTCCCGTTCGGGCGACGTCCCCGATCCGGGCGCCCCCCTGTCTACTGGGAACGCCGTGTCAGCGCAGATCATTCACCGTCCGGGCCGAACCGAACCGCGCGACCCGAAGAGTTAACAACCCGACAACACGGCCGTCACGCCGCCCTCCGGATCACCCCGCGGCGTGCCGGTCCAGGAACGCGTAGACGTCGGCGTCGTCCACGCCGGGGAACGCGCCGGGCGGCAGCACCGACAGGACGTGCGAGTGGGCGCGCGCGGACGGCCAGACCATGCCCTCCCAGCGCTCGGCGAGCTCCTTCGGCGGCCGCTGGCAGCAGTCGCCGTCCGGGCACGCCGACCGGACGCGGTTGGTGGTCTCGCGGCCGCGGAACCAGCGCGAGTCCTCGAACCGGACGCCGAGGGTGATGGCGAAGTCGCGCTCGTGGCTCGGGTCGATGTGGGACAGGCACCAGTAGGTGCCGGTCGGGGTGTCGGTGTACTGGTAGTAGACCGAGAAGCGGTCCTCGGCGCCGAACACGTGCCGCCCCGCCCATTCGCGGCACATCCGCTGGCCCTCGATCGCGCCGTCCTCGTCCTGGGGGAAGACCAGGCCGTCGTTGGCGTAGGCCTTGTAGATGGTGCCGTTCTCGTCGTTCTTGGTGAAGTGCAGGTTCAGGCCGAGGTGGTGGGTCGCCACGTTGGTGAAGCGGTGCGCGGCCATCTCGTAGGACACCGAGAAGACGTCGGCGAGGTCCTCCACCGACAGCTCGCGGGCGTTCTTGGCCTCCTGGAGGAAGGGGACGACGGCCCGCTCGGGCATGAGGATGGCGGCGCCGAAGTAGTTGGCCTCCACCCGCTGGCGCAGGAAGTCGGCGAAGTCGCGGGGCTGGTCGTGGTCCAGCGCGATGTGCCCGAGGGTCTGGAGCAGGATGGTGCGCGGGGTGTGCATGCCGAGCTGCTCGCGCTCCAGGTAGATGCGGCGGTTGCGCAGGTCGGTGACCGAGCGGACCGAGCGCGGCAGGTCCTGGACGTACTGCAGGCTGAACCCGAAGTGCCCGACGAGGGTCATCAGCATGCCCTGGGAGACGGCGTTGCCGCGGTACCCGATGGCGTCCAGGGTCTGGGCGGCGACCTTCTCGATCTCGCCGAAGTAGTTGCCGCGCTCGTGCATCTGGCGGCGCAGCTCGGCGTTGGCCTTGCGCGCCTCCTCCGGGCTCGCGGTCGGCTTGGTGCGGCTGCGCCGCAGTTCGCCGTAGAGGGCGAGGATGTGCTCCAGGACCTCGTTCGGCAGCCGTTTGCCGACCTTCAGATGGGACAGACCGAGGGTGCGGTAGAGGGGGTCGCGCTGGGCCTCCTCCAGGGCGATCTCCAGCTGGGCGCGGCGGCTCGGCGGCTGCTTGCGCAGCAGCTCCTCGACCGGGACCTCCAGCGCCCCGGCGAGCGCCTGCAGCAGCGACAGCTTCGGCTCGCGGCGGCCGTTCTCCAGCAGCGAGAGCTGGCTCGGCGCCCGGCCGACGCGGTCGCCGAGGTCGGCGAGGGTCATGCCGCGGCTCCGGCGCAGGTGCCGCAGGCGCTGCCCGAAGGTGACGAGATCCACGTCACTCGTCAAGTTGAGGGGTTCTTCTGGCCGCAAGGTCGTCACCGCTTCATCGTAGCGGAAATTTCGCACTTCTTCTGTTACTCGCCGGTTCATTTCGGCTTCCCGATCGGGGCATAGTCGTGGTCAAGCACCCAGGGGACGACACAGAAGGGCGAGAACATGAGCGACAGTCGCCTCAAGGGCGCAGCCGACGAGCTGCGGCAGCAGTGGGCCACCGACGAGCGGTGGAAGGGCATCGAGCGGACCTACTCCGCCGAGGATGTCGTGAAGCTGCGCGGCTCGGTCCAGGAGGAGGCCACGCTGGCCCGCCTCGGCGCCGAGCGCCTGTGGAAGCTGCTGCACGAGGAGGACTACGTCCACTCCCTCGGCGCGCTCACCGGCATGCAGGCCGTCCAGCAGGTCAAGGCCGGCCTGAAGGCCATCTACCTGTCGGGCTGGCAGGTCGCCGCCGACGCCAACCTGGCCGGCCAGACCTACCCCGACCAGAGCATCTACCCGGCCAACTCGGTGCCGCAGGTGGTCCGCCGCATCAACAACGCCCTGCTGCGCGCCGACCAGGTGCAGTGGTCCGAGGGCAGCGGCGACGTCCACTACCTCGCCCCGATCGTGGCCGACGCCGAGGCCGGCTTCGGCGGCGTGCTGAACGCCTTCGAGCTGATGAAGGGCATGATCGCCGCCGGTGCGGCGGGCGTGCACTGGGAGGACCAGCTGGCCTCCGAGAAGAAGTGCGGCCACCTCGGCGGCAAGGTCCTCATCCCGACCTCGCAGCACATCAAGACCCTCAACACCGCCCGCCTCGCCGCGGACATCTCCAATGTGCCGTCCCTGATCATCGCGCGGACCGACGCCGAGGCCGCGACCCTGATCACGACGGACGTGGACGAGCGCGACCGCGAGTTCACCACCGGCGAGCGCACCGCCGAGGGCTTCTACCGGGTCCGCAACGGCATCGAGCCCTGCATCGCCCGCGCCAAGGCCTACGCGCCCTACTCCGACCTCATCTGGATGGAGACCGGCACCCCGGACCTGGAGCAGGCCCGCAAGTTCGCCGAGGCCGTCAAGGCCGAGTACCCGGACCAGATGCTGGCCTACAACTGCTCGCCCTCCTTCAACTGGAAGGCGCACCTGGACGACGCGACCATCGCCAAGTTCCAGCGCGAGCTCGGCCACATGGGCTTCAAGTTCCAGTTCATCACCCTGGCCGGGTTCCACGCCCTGAACCACGGCATGTTCGACCTGGCCTACGGCTACGCCCGCGAGGGCATGACGGCCTACGTCGAGCTGCAGGAGCGCGAGTTCGCCTCGGCCGACCGCGGCTTCACCGCCGTCAAGCACCAGCGCGAGGCCGGCACCGGCTACTTCGACCTGGTCAGCACCGCGATCGCGCCGGACTCGTCCACCACCGCGCTCAAGGGCTCCACCGAAGAGGGCCAGTTCCACTGATCGCCCCCTGACCGCAGGTCCCCTGTGAACCTCAGCTCTCAAGGCTCGAACTGAGGGCGGCCGGTCCCCGGACCGGTCATCGGAGGCCCCCGCCGATCCCTACACCTCGGCGGGGGCCTTCGCGCGTCCGCGCCCGGTCCCGGGCCGCCTCCCCCGCCGCCCGCGGCCATCCGCGGCCATCCGCGCGGCCACAGTCGGCGAACCTTCTCGACATATCGATCAAACCGCTGCATCGTGGACATGCTGCAAGATCACCTCAAGGGAGAGGATCGAGAAGATGGCGACGCGCCACCCCCGGCACCGACCGTTCCGCCTCGGCACGGCCCCCGGCCGTGCCCTCCCCATCGCGCTCGCCGCGGTCACCGTGGTCGCCCTGGCCCCGGCGGCGTCCGCCGCCGCCCGCCCGCACTACACGCCCGGCGCGGAAGGCGTCGGCGACGCCTACTTCCCGCTGGAGGGCAACGGCGGGTACGACGCCCGGCACTACTCGCTGAAGCTGGCCTACGACCCCGACTACGACCAGCTCGACGGCACCGTCACCCTCACCGCCCGCGCCACCCAGGACCTGTCGCGCTTCGACCTGGACCTGTCGGGCATGGACGTCGCCCGGGTGAAGGTGAACGGCAAGAGGGCGTCGTTCACGCGCAAGGGCCAGGAGCTCGTGATCACCCCCGCCAAGGGGCTGCGCGAGAACAGCCGCTTCACCGTCGAGATCGCTTACGGCGGCGTGCCGCAGACGATCGTCGGCTCCCCCATCGTGTTCGGCTCGCCCTACGGCTTCCTGCACACCCCCGACGGCGCGTTCGTCGGCGGCGAGCCGAACGGCGCCTCCACCTGGTTCCCGGTCAACGACCACCCCTCGGACAAGGCCACCTACGACTACACGGTGACCGTGCCGAAGGGCCTCACCGTCGTCGCCAACGGCCTGCCCGGCGGGAAGCGGACGGGCGTGACGGCCTTCAGCCGCCGCGCCGCCAAGGCCCCGTCCGACACCTTCACCTGGCGCGAGAACCGCCCGATGGCCAGCTACCTGACCACCATCGACATCGGCAAGTGGACCGTCAAGGAGGGCCGGACGCCCGGCGGCCTGAACAACTACGTCGCGGTCGACCCGACGCTGCTGGCCGCCCAGCCCACCGCCGTCGACTTCTTCTACGACACGACCGCCCAGGCCACCGACCTGTGGAACGACACCTTCGGCGCCTACCCGTTCGAGACGACCGGCGCGATCGCCGACGACGCCCGCTACAACGACCAGCCGCTCGGATTCTCCCTGGAGACCCAGAGCAAGCCGGTCTACTCGGCCGTCCGCAGCACCGGCACCATCGCGCACGAGCTGGCCCACCAGTGGTTCGGCGACGCCGTCTCCCCGCAGCGCTGGAAGGACGTCTGGCTGAACGAGAGCTTCGCCACCTGGGCGCAGTGGTGGTGGGCCGAGAAGAACGGCGGCCGCACCGTCGCCGACCAGGCCCGCCTCACCTACAACGCGCGCGTCTACCCCGACCCGGCGGGCAACCCGTTCTGGTCGGTCAAGACCGCCGACCCCCAGCGCGACACCATGTTCAACCAGCGCGTCTACAGCGGCGGCGGCATGGCGCTGCAGTTCCTGCGCGAGAAGATCGGTGACGAGAAGTTCTTCACCCTGCTGCGGACCTGGTATAAGCAGCACCGCTACGGCAACGCCACGAGCGAGCAGTTCGTCGCGCTGTCGCAGCAGGTCTCCGGGCAGGACCTCACCGCCTTCTGGAACGCCTGGATCTACTCCACCACCAAGCCCGCCATCTGACCGGCGGCACCGCGCGGAGGCCGGGACCGGCGCTTGCCGGTTCCGGCCTCCGCCGTGACGCGGCGCCCCTTCCGCCCTAGGCTTCCGGCGAGTGGGCGTCTTCGCATGGGTGGCCTGGTACGCGTTCCGCCGCCACACCGCCTACCCGCTCGCCTCCCTCGCCGAGGCCGTCACCAACACCGTGTTCGGCTTCCTGCGCGCCTACGTGCTCACCGCGCTCTGGGCCGCCCGCCCGCACCTCGGCGGCTACGACGCGACCGACGCGGTGACGTTCACCTTCCTCACCCAGGCCCTCATCGGGCCGGTGCAGATCTTCGGCGGCCTGGAGCTGTCCCGGCGCATCCGCACCGGCGACGTCGCCATCGACCTGTACCGCCCGGCCGGGCTGCAGGCGTGGTGGCTCGCCGACGACCTCGGCCGCGCCGCCGGGTCGCTCGTGCTGCGCGGCGGGCTGCCGCTCGCCGCGGGCTTCCTCGCCTTCGACCTGCGGGCGCCCGGCCCGGCGGGCCTCGCCGCGTGCGTGCCGTCGTTCGCGCTCGCCATCGTCACCGGGTTCGCGCTGCGCTACCTGGTGGCGCTCGGCGCGTTCTGGCTGCACGACGACCGGGGCCTCGCGTCGGTGGCGCTGGTGCTGTCGCTGTTCCTGTCCGGGATGATCGTCCCGCTGGTGGTGTTCCCCGGCCCGGCGGGCGACGTCGCCCGCGCGCTGCCCTGGTCCGCGCTCGTCCAGGTGCCCGCCGAGGTGTTCCTCGGCAAGCGCACCGGCGCCGGGCTCGCGTCCGCGCTCGCGTTCCAGGCGGCCTGGGCGGCGGCGCTGCTCGCGGCGGGGGCGCTCGCCACCCGGCGCGCGCGCCGCCGGCTGGTGATCCACGGTGGGTGACGCGGCGCGCGCCTACGCGCTGCTCGCCTGGACCTGGACGCGCGCCGCCGCGCAGTACCCGGTGTCGCTCGCCCTGCTCGCCGCCGGGGCGGCCGCCGTCACCGCGCTGGACGTCGCGGGCATCGCGATGCTGTTCGCGCACGCCCCGCGCATCGCCGGGTTCACCGCCCCCGAGGTGCTGCTGCTGTACGGCACGTCGTCGCTGTCGTTCACGGTGTCGGACGTCCTGCTCGGCACGTCCGAGACGCTCGGCGAGCGCATCCGCGCCGGCGACTTCGACGTCATGCTGGTCCGCCCGGTGAGCCCGCTCGTCCAGATCGCCACCGAGGAGTTCTCGCCGCGCCGCTTCGGCAAGCTGGTCCCCGCCGCCGTCGTCCTCGCCTACGCGCTCCCGCGCCTGCACACGCACTGGACGCCGGGCCGGATCGCGATGCTGCCGCTGATGGTCGCCGCGGGCACCGCGCTGTTCTGCGGGATCTGGGTGCTGACCGCCGCGCTGCAGTTCGTCCTCGTCGACGGGCAGGGCGCGACCAAGGCGTTCACCTACGGCGGCGCGTTCCTCACCCAGTACCCGATGACGATGTTCGCCCGCGACTTCGTGCGCGGCGTGACGTTCGTGGTGCCGCTCGCCTTCGTCAACTGGCAGCCCGCGCTCTACGTCCTGGACCGCCCCGACCCGCTCGGCCTGCCCGCCGCCGCCCGCTTCACCTCCCCCGCCGTCGCCGCGCTCGTCTGCGCGGCCGCCGCGGCGGCGTGGCGGGCGGGCCTCCGCCGCCACCGCTCGACCGGGAGCTGACCATGATCGAGGTCACCGGCGCCGCCAAGGCGTTCGCCGTCCGCCGCCGGACGGGGCGGCTGCGCCGCTCCCGCACCGTCGTGCACGCCGTCCGCGACCTCGGGTTCACCGTGCCGCGCGGCGCGTTCGTCGGGCTGCTCGGCCCGAACGGCGCGGGCAAGTCCACCACCATCAAGATGCTGACCGGCATCCTCGCCCCGTCGGCGGGGACGGTGCGGGTGTGCGGGCTCGACCCGTCGCGGCAGCGCACCGCGCTGGCCCGCCGCATCGGGGTCGTCTTCGGGCAGCGCACCACGCTCTGGTGGGACCTGCCGCTCCGCGACAGCCTCGACCTCGCCCGGCGCCTCTACCGGGTGGAGGGCCGCGCGCACCGGGCGCGGCTCGCCGAGCTCACCGACCTGCTGGAGCTCGCGCCCTTCCTGGACACCCCGGTCCGCCAGCTCAGCCTCGGGCAGCGCATGCGCGGCGACCTCGCCGCCGCGCTGCTGCACGCGCCCGAGCTGCTGATCCTGGACGAGCCGACGATCGGCCTCGACGTCGTCAGCCGGGCGACCGTGCGCGGCTTCCTGGAGCGCCTCAACACCGAGCGCGGCACGACGGTCCTGCTCACCACGCACGATCTCGGCGACATCGAGCGGCTCTGCCCGCGCGTCCTCATCATCGACCACGGGCGGCTCGCCTTCGACGGCGACCTGGACCGGCTGCGCGCCGAGGTCGGCGGCGAGCGGCTGCTCGTCGTCGAGCTGGCCCGGCCGGGGCCACCGCTCCGGCTGCCCGGCGTCGCGGTGGACCGCGTCGAGGGGCCGCGCCAGTGGCTGCGCCTGCCCGAGGGCGAGAGCGCCGCCGCCGTCATCGCCCGCCTCGCCGCCGGCCACGAGGTCCGCGACATCGCGCTGCGCGAGACCGGCATCGACGAGGTGGTGGCGCGGCTGTACCGCGGCGACCGCGCCTACCGCGCTCAGTAGCCGGCCCGCTGGTCCTGGTAGTAGACGGGCGCCTCGTCCTCGTCGCGGCGGGCGCCCCAGCGGCGCGGCGCCCAGGTCGGCATGAGCAGCGCGAATCCCAGCATCGCGTAGGCGCCGGTGCCGAGCAGCATGCGCAGGCCGAAGTCCAGGTCGCCCGACGGCGGCACCCGGGCGGGCAGGCCGAGGGCGCGCGCGGGGTCGATGAGGAAGCAGGCCGACAGGCCGAGCAGCGCGAGCGCCGGCACGAGCGACACCAGGGGCGACGCCCAGCGCGCCACGATCACCACGCCCGTCACCAGGCCGACCGCGGCGAGCAGCGCGAACGCCCCGTAGATGCGGGTGCGGTCGGTGATCTGCTGCCCCATGCCGTCGAAGGACTGCCCCGCCTGGACGTAGCCCCACGCCGTGCCGTACAGCAGCGCGGGGGTGAGCAGGACGCCGAGGAACAGGCCGAACGTATGCCGCACCGCGCATCACATCCCATCGGACGGTCCGCCTCCGGGACCGCGGACCACGCCCGCCCATCACAGCACGCGATCCCGCACCGGCGCAGTAAATCCTCCTTTATCCGTCATGACGGAGCGTCAGGGCGCGCCGTGGGCCCTCCCCTTCACCTGCGGGAACGCCCGCCGGGGGGCCGCGCCCGTTTTGAGTGCGATTGTGAGGGCATCGGCGTGGCATTCATCACGACGCACGTTGGAGGACACCATGTCGACCGCCGTCTGGGTCGTCGTCGCCGTCGTCATCGTCGCCGTCCTCGCCGTGGTCGGGTACCTGGTCTGGTCCCGGTCGCGTTCCCGGCGGTTGCGACAGCAGTTCGGCCCCGAGTACGACCGCACCGTGGAGCAGCAGGGCAGCCGGAGCGCCGCCGAGAAGGAGCTGCAGGACCGCAGCCGGCGCCATCAGGAGCTGGAGCTGCGCGAGCTCGAGCCGGCGCGGCGCGAGGAGTACCGCGAGGAGTGGACCAAGGTCCAGGAGCGGTTCGTGGACGCGCCCGAGGCCGCCGTCGAGGAGGCCGACCGGCTGGTCACCCGGGCGATGGGCGAGCGCGGCTACCCGACCGGCGACTTCGACGAGAACGTCGTGCACCTGTCGGTCGAGCACGGCCGGACGCTGGACCACTACCGCCGCGCCCACGAGATCAGCGAGCGGGCGGGCGCCAAGCAGGCCCCCACCGAGGAGCTGCGCCAGGCGATGGTGCACTACCGGGCCCTGTTCGAGGACCTGCTGGCCGTGCCGGCGGACGAGCGCGCCACCGCGCCCGCCGTGGAGACCGCGGACCGGCCCGACGAGTCCCCCGCCGAGCGCACCGCGCCCGGCGAGCCCGTGGGCGCCGAGGGCGACCGCGGGCACCGCGACCGCGCCGCGGCCGAGCGGCGCGACGACGAGCAGACCCCGAGGAGCTGACGACGATGACCGACCGCGATCTGAACGACGGCCGTGACGAGCACGGCCACCCCGTCGAGACGGCCGAGAACGGCGACACCCGCGTCGCCGGCGGGCCCGCCGGCGAGGGCGGCTACGAGGAGAACCGGTACGAGGAGGAGCGGCGCTACGACGAGGACGGCGACGACGCCGGCCGCGACCGCACCGGCACCGGCGAGTTCGGCCGCACCGAGGCCGAGGCCGGAACCGGCGAGCGCGCCGGCGAGACCAGCACCGACGAGGTCTCCGCCGACGAGCGCGCGGACGAGCGCACCGGCGAGGACCGCAACGACGACGACCGCACCGACGACCGCACCGACGAGTACGCCGACGAGACCTCGGCGGACGCCCCCGCGGAGGCCTCCGCCGAGACCTCCACCGAGACCGCGGCCGGCATCCCGTCCGACCCGGCGGGCGAGAGCCCCATCGAGCGGATCCTCGACCCGGCCGAGGCGGACCGCTTCAAGGACCGCTGGCACGACCTGCAGTCGGCGTTCGTGGACGACCCGGGCGACGCGGTGCAGCGCGCCGGCGACCTCACCGACGAGGTCGTGGACGCCCTCACCCAGGCGCTCGCCAAGCACAAGGCCACCCTGGACGACTCCTGGACGGGCGGCGACAGCCCGTCCGACACCGAGAAGCTGCGGCTGGCCCTGCGCGGCTACCGCCAGTTCCTCGACCGCATCCTCGCGTCCTGACGTCCCGCACGCGCCGCCCGCCGGGTTCCTCGCCCGGCGGGCGGTTCTTTTTCGCCGCCCGCGGCGCCGATGCGTGATCGGACCGTCACCCCTGGCTAGCGTGGGCGCATGCGTCCCCGTACCGCCGCGACGGTCCTGCTCGCCGTTCCAGCCCTCCTCGCGCCCGTCCTCCTGCCCGGTCCCGCCGGGGCCGCCGCCCGCCCGCTGGACCTCGGCATCGGCGGCCGGGCCGAGCACCGGCGTGCCGTTCCCGACGAGACGCAGACCGTCACCTGGCAGGTGCGCAACTTCGGCGGCCTGCCGGTCGAGCGGGTCGTGCTGGACGCGCGCGTCCCCGCCGGCTGGTCCTGGTACAGCGGCTCCTGCGCGCTGATCGCGGCGGGGCGGCTGCGCTGCCCGCTCGGCCGCCTCGCGCCCGGCGCCGCCCGGACCGCGCGGATCGTCCTCACCGTGCCGCACCGCCCGAGCTTCGGCCCCGCCCGGCTGAGCGCCGTGACGCGCTTCGCCGCGAACGGCGTCGACCACCGCGGTCCGTCGGCCGGGATGCGCTTCGCCGTCGTACGGCATCGCTGACCGGGGGTGGCCGCCGGGCCCCGCGAGGTGAATACTGAATCGCGTTCGGTATGCCCCGCGAAGGAGGATCGGCGTGTCAGAGCACACCATGACCATCGGTGGCCGGGCGGTGGCCGCGCCCGCGACGTTCGGGGTGGTCAACCCCGCGACGGGCGAGGTCGCCGACCGGGCCCCGGACGCGTCCCGCGAGCAGCTCGACGCGGCGATGGCGGCCGCCCGCGACGCCTACCCGGCCTGGCGGAGCGACGAGCAGGCCCGCCGCAAGGCGCTGCTCGCCGCCGCCGACGTGCTGTTCGCGCGGTCGGAGGAGATCGGCCGGATCCTCACCCTGGAGCAGGGCAAGCCGCTCGCCGAGGCGACCATGGAGGTCGTCGGCGCCGGCGTCTGGCTGAAGTACTACGCCGAGCTGGAGCTCGCCCCCGAGGTCATCCAGGACGACGCCGCCGCGCGCGTCGAGGTGCACCGCCGCCCGCTCGGCGTGGTCGCCGCGATCACCCCGTGGAACTACCCGCTGCTGCTCGCCGCCTGGAAGATCGCGCCCGCGCTGGTGGCCGGCAACACCCTGGTCCTGAAGCCCTCGCCCTACACCCCGCTGTCCAGCCTGAAGCTCGGCGAGGTGCTGCGCGACGTGCTGCCGCCCGGCGTGCTCAACGTGGTGAGCGGCGGCGACGACCTCGGCGCGTGGATGACCTCGCACCCGGTCCCCCGCAAGGTCAGCTTCACCGGCAGCGTCGCGACCGGCAAGCGGGTCGCCGCCTCGGCCGCCCCCGACCTGAAGCGCGTCACGCTGGAGCTCGGCGGCAACGACGCGGCGATCCTGCTCGACGACGTCGACCCCGCCGCCGTCGCCGACCGGGTGTTCGGCGCCGCGTTCATGAACAACGGCCAGGTCTGCTCGGCGATCAAGCGCGTGTACGTGCCCGAGGCGCTGCACGGCGACGTCGTGGAGGCGCTCGCCGCCAAGGCGCGCGGCGTCAAGGTCGGCGACGGCTTCACCGAGGGCGTGCAGTACGGACCCGTCAACAACAGGCCGCAGTTCGAGCGGGTCGGCGAGCTCGTCGCCGACGCCCTCGCCGGGGGCGCGCGCGCCGCGGCGGGCGGCGGGCCCGTCGACGGGCCCGGCTACTTCTTCGAGCCGACCATCCTCACCGACGTCTCCCCGGACGCCCGGATCGTCGTCGAGGAGCAGTTCGGCCCGGCGCTGCCGGTCCTGCCCTACCGGGACGTGGACGAGGCGGTCGCGCAGGCCAACGGCACCGAGTTCGGCCTGTCGGGCTCGGTGTGGAGCGCCGACGCCGACCGCGCCGGCGAGGTCGCCGCGCGGCTGGAGTGCGGCACCGCCTGGGTCAACACCCACCTCGCGCTCGCCCCCCACCAGCCGTTCGGCGGGTTCAAGTGGAGCGGCGTCGGCGTCGAGAACGGCCCGTGGGGCCTCTACGGCTTCACCGAGCTGCAGGTGCTGCACCGCTCGAAGGGCTGATCCGGCCGCGGTGCACCGGGCCGCGCCGCCCGGTGCACCGGCCCGTCCCTTGATGGGACACTTTGCGCACCGGCGCGCCGACCGCCGCGCCGCGCGTGAGGGGAGGGCCGGATGGGCACCTGGGAGCTCATGCGCCAGGACGACAACGGCGTGGAGTACCCGATGGGCTCGCACGCCTCGCGGGCGGGCGCGCTCGCGCGGCTGCTGGTGTTCGAGAGCGGCGTCCCCCACAAGCAGACCTACTGGGTGGCGGGCCCGGCCGAGCCGGTCCTGCGCACCAACCGCGACCTCTACCTGCATCTGCTGCGCCTCGGGCAGGACCTGCGGGCCGCCTCCTGGTCGCTGTCGGGGTACCTGCGCGGGCTGTGGCGGGCGGCGGGCCCCCTAGCCGACCGCGACGAGCTCTCGCCGGACGACGTCGCCGCGCTGTTCAGCGCCGCGCAGCTCGTCCCGCCGGTCCCCTACAACGGCGCCTGGACCGTCACCGACTTCACGCTGCCGCGCGGAGAGCCGTCGTCCCACGCCGACTGGGAGCGGGTGGTGCTGTCCCAGATCGCCTACCTGGAGGACTTCGTCACCGCTCCCCCGGGGCCGCGCGCCCGCTTCGGCGCGGACGCGCCGCGGCCCCCCGGGTCGGGCCGCCGGGCGACGCCCGCCCGCTGGTGCAACTTCGACCCGGCCACCTACCTGGAGTGCGCGGTCGCCGGCAGCGTCGGCGGCTGGGACGCCGGCGACGGCGCCCGCGAACCGCGCGCCGGCGGCCCCGCCCGCTCGCCCGTCCGCGACCTCGCACCGTTCGGGTGGGGCGACCTCTGCCGCATGCTCGCCTGCGGGCAGCTCTACGAGTAGGCGTCCACGAGGAGGCGCCGCCGCTGTTCTGTCGGTGCCCGGTGCGACACTGGCCCCGTGGGCCGAAGACCGGTCGTGGTGGACGTGGGCGGCGGCTGGCGGCGGGCGACGTCCCCGCCCCACCCGGCGCTCCGCCCCTTCCTGCGCGTTTATGTGGGGTACCGAGGCCGGGCGGACGCGCCGGAGCGGGTGCGGACGCTGCCGACGCGGTCCGCCGTCCTGATCGTCAACTTGGGCACGCCGCTCCGCCTGGAGGCGCCCGCCGCGCCCGAGGCGGCCTTCGCCTCGTTCGTCGCCGGCCTGCACGACGGGCACGGCTCCTACACCAGCCCCGGCGGCCAGCGCGGCGTGCAGCTCGACCTGACGCCGCTCGGCGCCTACACGCTGCTCGGCGCGCCGATGTCCGACCTCACCAACCGGATCACCGATCCCGCCGAGCTGTGCGGTCCCGGCTTCGGCGAGCTCGTCGAGCGCATGGCGGCCGCCCCCGGCTGGCCCGAGCGGTTCGACCTGCTCGACGGCTTCCTGCTGCACCGGCTGGACATCGGCCCCTCCCCCGCGCCGGAGGTGCGGCGCGCGTGGCGGTTGCTGGCCGCCGCGCACGGCGGCGTCCCGGTCGAGCGGCTGGCGGACGAGGTCGGCTGGAGCCGCCGCCATCTGGCGGAGCGCTTCCGCGCGCAGGTCGGGCTGCCGCCCAAGGTCGCCTCCCGGGTGCTGCGGTTCCAGCACGCCCTGGAGACGGCGTCCGCGGGCGCCGAGAACTGGGCCGCGGTCGCGGCGTCGTGCGGCTACGCCGACCAGGCGCACCTGAACCGCGAGTTCCGCGCGCTGGCCGGCTGCACCCCCACGCGGCTGCTCGTGGCGCAGTCCGGATCCCTCTCCACCACCGCCGACCTGCGCTCGGACCCCGCACCCGCATGAAACGGCTCCTCCGGGCTATACCGGGAGCGACTCGTGGAGGTGCGACATGGTCTGGGCCGGTCTGCTGCTGATGGTCGTCGGCGTCACGCTCGCGTTCTACGTGCGCGGCGACCTCGGCGGCGTCGATCTCACCCTCGCCGGGGCGATCGCGATGGCCGCCGGGGCCGTGCTCGTCATCGCGGCGATCCTGCAGCTGCGGCGGGCCCGCCGCACCGGCGGCACCGGCCTGCGCGGCCGCGCGGCGCAGGGCTACTACAAGACCGGCAAAGGCAAGATCATCGCGATGATCGTGGCGGTCGTCTACATCGTCTCGCCCATCGACCTCGTCCCCGACTTCCTGCTGCCGATCGGCATCGTCGACGACGCGAGCGCGCTCACCTGGCTGCTGTTCGCGTTCGGCCAGGAGTACCGCCGCCGCCACGGGCAGGCGCTGCCGCCCGCCTGACGGTCTAGGCCAGGCCGGGGCCGATCGCCTCGAACACGCTCTCGTCGGCCGCCCACGGGGTGCCCGGCCGCGGCCAGTGCACGGCGATGTCGGTGATGCCGAGCGCGCCGTAGCGGCCGGCGAGGTCGGCGAAGGTCTGCGGCGACTCCAGCCACGGCTCGTCGTTGAACCCGGTGAGCAGCAGCCGCCGCACGTCGCGCGGGTCGCGGTCCTCCCGCTCGCAGGACCGCTCCAGCAGCGCGACCTTGTCGCGGACGACGGCGGCGAGGTCGCCGCCCTTGTTCACGGCGGCACCGCTGTCGATGATCCAGCCGTCGCCGACGCGGGCGGCCAGCGCGACGCCGCGCGGACCGGTGCCCGCGACGTAGATCGGGACGCGCGGCCGCTGCACGCAGCCGGGACCGGTGAAGGCCTCGCGGACCTCGTAGTACTCGCCCTCGAAGCTGGTCTCGGGGCCGCGCAGGATGCGGTCGAGCAGCGTCGTCCACTCGGCGTAGCGGTCGGCGCGCTGCCGCGGCGTCAGCTCGGGCCCGCCGAGGATGTCGCCGTCGGAGGTGCGGTTGGCGCCGCCCGCGCCGACGCCGAGGGTGAGGCGCCCCCCGCTGATGTGGTCGATGGTCTTGGCGGCGTGCGCGGCGAGGACGGGGTGCCGCAGGTTCGGGGACGTCACCAGGGTGCCGAGGCGGATGCGGGAGGTGGTCGCGGCGGCCGCGGCGAGGGTGGTGTAGGCGTCGTACCAGGGGGTGTGGCCGCGCCAGGCGGTGTGGTCGTACACCCAGGCGGTGTCGAAGCCCAGCTCCTCGGCGCGCCGCCACTGCTCCCCGGCCTGCGGCCAGGACTGCGTCGGCCACATCACGACGCCCACCCGCGGTGCGCTCACCGGTCTCCCCCTCCGCCTGCGGTCCTTCCGGCCCCTACTCCATCACGTCCGGTCCGCCGCGCCCGCACCGAGGTGGGTGCGGAGGGCCCACCACCAGTGGGCGGCGCCGGCGACGGCGTCGCCGCCGGCCGGGAGCGGCCGGCCGGTGATCTCGCGGAGCCGCCGCAGCCGGTACTTGACCGTGTTGGCGTGGACGTGCAGCGCCCGCGCGGTGACGTCGACGCGGCCGCCGTGGTCGAGGTAGGCGAGGGCGGTCTCGGCCAGCTCGCGGTGGAAGGCGTCGGCGGCGTCCAGGCCGGGCAGCAGCTCGGCGGCGAGCAGCCGGCCGAGCTCGGGTTCGGCCTCGGTGGCGGTGAGCAGCGCGAGGCCCGCGAGGGGGCGGAGGCCGGTGAGGCCGGCGGCGGTCCCGGCGCGCAGGGCGCGGCGGGCCAGGCCGTACTGGGCTCCGACGCGGGCGGGCGGCACCGCGGGCGCCGCGACGAGCAGGGGGACGTCCGCGGGCAGGTCGGGCAGGCGGGCGAGCAGCGCGGCGAGCCGCCCGTCGACCAGCCCGCAGAGCGCGGGCCCGGCGGCGGTGAGCGCCGTCTCCAGCCGGGACGCGACGGCCGGGTCGCTGACGTCGGAGACCACGCAGTGGTAGGAGCCGGCGGGGTCCAGCGGGGCGCCGCCGGGGACGGGCTCGCCGTGCAGCAGCAGCCGCAGCGCCTGCTGGCGGGCGTCGCGGACGGTGCGGGCCATCTCCAGCTCGGCGCCGCGGTGGGCGTGCACCATCCGGTGCACGAGGGCGCTGGTGATCTCGTCGATCCGGGTGACGCCCTCCAGCAGCACCTCGGCCGGGACGCCGGTGCGGCGGCCCTCCTCGACCAGGGCGCGGACCAGGTGGGCGCGGCCCGCCTGGAAGCCGTCGAGGAACGCCGCGACCGGGACGCCCTGGCGGGCCCGGTCGGAGCCGAGCCGCTCGGCGGCCGCGAGCACCTCCGGGCCGGGGCCGCCGTCGCGGAGGGCGGCGAGGACGCCCCGCACCAGGGCGCGGGTGTGGCGGCGGGTCTCCTCCTCGGGCAGCGCGGCGACGAGGTCGGACTTACCGCGCGCGGCGCGCACGGTCGCCTCCAGCAGCCCGGGGTCGTCGCTGCGGCCGGCGAGCAGCCGCAGGAAGGCGTCGTCCACCGCCCCACCCCCCGTCTTGTCGCTCGAGGACAACGGCCCCCGGCGGGCTTGGACCACATCACTCTAGGCGAGCCCCCCGCGATGGTGTTCGGTGGAGGCAGACGAAAGCAAGGAGTGCCCCATGTCCGACGAGGAGAAGTTCCTCGACAGCCTGGCGACCGATCTGATCTTCCGGCTGCCGCCCACCTTCGACGACGTCGAGGACGAGCGCCGCCACCGCAAGGAGCGCCTCACCGCGGCCCTGCGGATCTTCGGGAAGTTCGGCTTCGAGGAGGGCGTGGCCGGGCACATCACCGCCCGCGACCCGGAGCGCACCGACCACTTCTGGGTCAACCCGTTCGGCATGTCCTTCAAGCACATCAAGGTCAGCGACCTGATCCTGGTGAACCACGAGGGCAAGGTCGTGCAGGGCCGCTACCCGGTGAACGAGGCGGCCTTCGCCATCCACTCCCAGGTGCACCAGGCCCGGCCCGACGTGGTCGCCGCCGCGCACAGCCACTCCACGCACGGCCGCGCGATCTCCGCGCTCGGCCAGACGCTGGAGCCGATCACCCAGGACGTGTGCGCCTTCTACCAGGACCACGGCCTGTTCGACGACTACACCGGCGTCGTCACCGACCTGGAGGAGGGCAAGCGCATCGCCGCCGCCCTCGGGGACCACAAGGCCGTCATCCTGCGCAACCACGGCCTGCTGACCGTCGGCGACACCGTGGACGCGGCCGCCTGGTGGTTCATCACCATGGAGCGCTCGTGCCAGGTGCAGCTCCTCGCCAAGGCCGCGGGCCAGGTCGTCCCGATCGAGCACGAGAACGCGGTGCTGACTCACCGGCAGATCGGCAACGACCTCGTCGGCTGGATCAACTACCAGCCGCTGTACGACCAGATCACCCGCGAGCAGCCCGACCTGTTCGACTGATCTCCGGGAGGGCCCGGTCCCGCGCCGCAGGCGCCGGGCCGGGCCCTCGCCGTTCTCAGCGGACGCCGCCCGCGCGGGGGTCGTGGTGGGCCAGCACGCGCAGCAGCAGGGCGTGCAGCTGCGCGCGCTCGCCGGGGTCCAGCGGGGCGAGCAACTCGGCGTCCAGCCGTGCGGCCCCGGCCGTGACGGCGTCCAGCTCGGCCCGCCCCGCGGCGGTCGGCTCGACCAGGTAGCGGCGGCGGTCGGCCGGGTCGCGCTCGCGGCGGGCGAGGCCGAGGCCCTCCAGGCGGCCGACGACCTCGACCAGGTCGCTCGGGTCGATGCCGAGCCGCGTGCCGAGGGCGCGCTGCGAGACCGGCGGTCCTTCGGCGAGAGCGGCGAGCACCGCGACGTGCCACAGCCCGAGGCCGTGCCCGTCCGCCAGCGCGCCCATCCGCGCCCGCCCGGCCCGCCCCGCCCGGGCGAGCACGAAGGTCGTCACGCCCAGCAGCCGCTCGGGCAGCCCGTCGTCCATCCGGCCAGTGTAGGGTCGCACCAATCATTGGTGAACACCTACGATTGGACGACGATGGACGCCCTGTACCCGCGCCTGCTGGTGGACGACTTCCCGGCGTGCGCGCTCTTCTACGAGCGGGTCCTGCGCGAGCTGCTCGGCATCGAGCCCGCGAAGGTGGTGCCGCAGGCGCGCTACGCGTCCTGGGACGCCGAGGGCGGGACGCTGCTGTCGCTGTTCGACCGGGCGGCGCTCGCCGAGGCGGTGGGCGCCGGCGGCCCGCCGGACGCCGCCGCGCGCGACCGCGCCATGCTCACGTTCCGCGTCCCGGACGTGGACGCGGCGGCCGCGACGCTCACCGGGTTCGGCGCTCGGCCGGTGGCGGCGCCGCAGGACCGTCCCCAATGGGGGCCGGGCCTCCGGACCGCCCATCTCAGGGATCCCGAGGGAAACCTGCTGGAACTCCAGTCCTACTGATCCGCCGCGCCCCGACCTTCTCACCCGAGGGGAAGGCCGGGCGGCCGACTTTGCCAACGAAAGGCCTCACCCGACCCGATCATCACCCTAGACTGCGTACAGTCGTCGACTGATTACACAGAGTCGCTGAAGGTCCGGGCGGCGGCACGGTCGAGCGGACCGCACGCCGGGGCGGACAGGGCGGTGGGAGGACGCGGTGAACACCTCGGCGCGCGAGGCCGCCGACCAGCTGGTCCGGCTCACCCGGCTCGTCGTGCGGGCCGAGGTGCTCCCCGACGACGGCCGGTGGGACGGCCGCGCGGGCGCCGGCCCCGAGGACGGGGGCGGCGACCGCATCCTGCGGCACAACCAGGTGACGCTCACCGCCCTGGAGCAGCAGGTCATGGGCCTGATCGTGCAGGGGCGCTACAACGGCCGCCTCGCCGGCCTGCTGGACATCCCGCCGCGCGTCGTGGAGGACCACCTCGCGGCCCTGCTCCGCGACTTCGGGGGGCGGCCCGGGGCGGCGGCCGTCCCCGCGCCCGAGCCGCGGCGCGGCGGGCGGCGCGGCACCCTCACCCTGCTCCTCGCGCCGATCACCGCGAGCATCCTGGTCGGCGGCGCGGCCGCGGCGTTCGCGCTCCAGGCGCCGCAGGACGCGCCGCGCGCCGCCCGGAGGGCCCCGGCGACCGACGCGCTCAGCCCGCTCGCCGCCTACGGGGCGTCCGTCCAGGGCGGCCTGCAGCTGCGGCTGCCCGCCGACGTCGAGGCGTCCGAGGACCGCCTGCCGCGCGGGCTGTCCACCGCCACCTCGTTCTGGGACCGCTCGACCTCGCGCGGCGCCCCCATGTCCTACGCCACGATCGCGAGCCCGTACTGGCCGCTCGGCACCCGGGTCCGCATCACCTACGGCGGGCGGAGCACCGAGGGGATCGTGCAGGACTTCGGCCCGGCCGAGTGGGCGGTCGCGCAGCACCGCGTCCCGGCCATCATCGACCTGTCGGAGAAGATGATGGCCGACCTCACCGGCTCGGCGCGGAACACCGTCCTGGTGCGGTTCCAGGTCGTGCGGTGGGGCCGCGGCGAGGTGTACCGGGTGTCGGGCACCGGCTACCGGCTGGCGTTCGGCCGGGACTGAGCGCCCGCCGCGGCACCCGCGTCAGTCCTCGTCCGCCGCCGCGTCGTCGTCGCCGCGCTGCTCGGTGAGCGGCAGCCGCACCCGGAAGACGGTGCGGCCGGGCTCGGACTCGACCTGGATGTCGCCGTGGTGGCGGTCCACCACGATCCGCCAGGAGATGTCGAGGCCGAGGCCGGTGCCCTCGCCGACCGGCTTGGTCGTGAAGAACGGCGTGAAGATGCGGCTGAGGTCGTCGGGCGGGATGCCGTCCCCGGTGTCGGCGATCTCCACCAGGGCGTCGCCGTTCACCCGGCCGGTGCGGACGGTGAGGACGCCGACGCCGTGCATCGCGTGGAGGGCGTTGACGATGAGGTTGGTCCACACCTGGTTCAGCTCGGCCGCGTACACCGGGACGGGCGGCAGGCCGGGGTCGTAGTCGGTGACCACCTCCACCTTCTCGCCGATCTTGCGGCGCAGCATGGTGAGGGTGCTGCCCAGCAGGTCGCGCAGGTCGACCGGCTGGTAGGGGGCGCGGTCGAGCTGGGAGTACTGGCGGGCCGAGTCCAGCAGCGCGGTGATCCGCCCGGTGGCGTCGGCGATCTCGGCCTGCAGCGCGGCGACGGCGAGCACCTCGGCGAGCCAGCTCATCGCGGCGGGCAGCCGGTCGCCGGCGATCGCGGCGACCTCCTCGGCCTGCTCGACGCCGACGCCGGCGGCGACCAGCTCGGGGCTGAGCTCCCAGGCGCCGGCGACGCCGCGGTCCTCCAGCCAGTCGCCGAGCTCGTCCTCGGCGTCGTTGACCTGCAGGGGCGTGCGGTTCGGCGGCCGGGTCCCGCCGGGCTCGCGGAGCCGCTCGCGCAGCCGGACGAGGTCGCCGACGCGGTCGCAGTCGACGCCGCCGGACGCCAGCTCGGCGAGGCGCTGCTGCGCCACCACGAGCCGCTCGCCGAGCTCGCTGGCGGCCCGGGACGCGGCGGCCGCGGGGTTGTTCAGCTCGTGGGTGAGGCCCGCGGTGAGGGTGCCGAGGGCGGTCAGCCGTTCGCGCTGGTCGACGATGCGGCGCGCGGTGGCCGAGCCGAAGAAGGCGCCCTCCAGCAGGTGGGTCGCCATCGGGAACCACTTGCGGACCGCCATCGCGAACTTGCGGGCGGGCAGCACGAACATCTCGCTCGGCCGGACGGCGCGCAGCGAGTGCCCGTACCGCTGCTCGATGCGGTCGCCGATGTAGGCCTGGGTGGCGCCGCCGTAGGAGCCGATCTGGCTGCTGCGGGTGGTCTCGATGACGTTCCCGCGCACGTTCTGGAGCATCGAGATCTCGCCGTCCAGCAGGACGTAGAAGAACTCGGCCGGCTCGCCCTGCGCGCAGATGAGCGCGCCCGCGTCGTAGGTGCGGACCTTGCCGTAGCCGGCGAGCCAGGCGAGCTTGTCCTCGTCGAGGTCCTCGAACAGGAACAGGGTGCGGAGCCGCTCGGGGGTGACGACGGTCATGACTGCTCCAGGTAGCGGTGCACCAGTGCGACGGCCATGGCGCCGTCGCCGACGGCCGAGGCGACCCGCTTCATGGACTCGGCGCGCACGTCGCCCGCCGCGAACACGCCGGGCAGGCTGGTCTCCAGGTGGTAGGGCTGGCGGGGGACGCCCTCGGGAAGCCGCCCGGCGTCGATGAGGTCGGGGCCGGTCAGCACGTACCCGCGGTCGTCGCGCTCGACGACGCCGTCGAGCCAGTCGGTGCGGGGCTCGGCGCCGATGAAGACGAACAGGTAGTGCGCGTCGACGGTGCGCTCCCCCTCGGGGTCGCAGAGGCGCAGGCTCTCCAGCCGGTCGGTGCCGCCGCCGGCGATGACGGTGGTCAGCGGGTGCACCTCGATGTTGGGGATGCCCGCGATCTGCTCGATGAGGTAGTGCGACATCGAGCGCTGCAGGCCCTCGGCGCGGATGAGGATGTGCACCTTCTCGGCGATGCGCGCCAGGTTCACCGCGGACTGCCCGGCCGAGTTGGCGCCGCCGACGATGTAGACCTCCTCGCCCTTGCACTCGGGCGTCTCGGCCATCGCGGCGCCGTAGTAGACGCCGCGGCCGGTGAACTCGTCCACGCCCTTGGCGGCGAGCCGCCGGTAGTCCACGCCGGTGGCGAGGATCACCGCGTGCGCGGCGATCGTGCCGCCGTCGGCCCGGTGCACCACCCGCGCGCCGCCCGCCTCCTCCAAGCCGGTGACCTGGCCGGTGGTGATGAGCTCGGCGCCGAACTTCTCGGCCTGGCGGCGGGCCCGGTCGGCGAGCTGGGCGCCGGACACCCCGTCGGGGAAGCCGAGGTAGTTCTCGATGCGCGAGCTCTGCCCGGCCTGCCCGCCGGAGGCGTGCTGCTCGATCAGCACGGTCCGCAGCCCCTCGGACGCGCCGTAGACGGCGGCGCCGAGGCCGGCCGGGCCGCCCCCGACGACGATCAGGTCGTAGAAGTCGGCGGCCGGCGCCGTCGTCAGGCCGACGGCGGCGGCGACCTGCGCGTCCGTCGGCGCCGACAGGCACGTCCCGTCGGCGGTGACGACGATCGGCAGCTCCGGCGACCCGGCGGCCGCGACCAGCTCGGCCGCCTCGGGGGCGGTGTCGAGCAGGAAGGTGTAGGGCACCTGGTTGCGGGCCAGGAAGTCGCGGATCTCGTAGGAGCGCGCCGACCAGCGGTGCCCGACGACGCGCAGCTCCTCGGGCGCCCACCGCTCGGTGTGCTTCCACGCCTTCAGCTGGGCGTCGATCACCGGGTAGAACTTCTCCTCCGGCGGGTTCCAGGGCTTCAGCATGTAGTGGTCGAGGTCCACGACGTTGATCGCCCGGATGGCGGCGTCGGTGTCGGCGTAGGCGGTGAGCAGCACCCGCCGCGCGTAGGGGTAGAGGTCCATGGCCCGCTCCAGGAACTCCACGCCGTTCATCTCGGGCATCCGGTGGTCGGCGAGCATGATCGCGGTGTCCTCGCCGCGCAGCTTCAGCTCGCGCAGCGCGTCGAGCGCGACCGGCCCGGACTCGGCCCGCACCACCCGGTACCGCTCGGCGTAGCGGCGCCGCAGGTCGCGCGCCACCGCCCGGGACACGCCCGGGTCGTCGTCCACCGTCAAGATCACTGGCTTGGCCACGCAGTTCACATTCCCCTCAGACCAGTCAGGCAAGTTCAAATCGTACGTCGTGCGGGGATCGTTTTACCGATCCGTGCACCTGCCCACACCTGCCGCGGCGGACATCGGGAATGATCCCTCCATGACCCTCAACGTGGCTCTCATCGGATACGGCACCGGAGGGTCGGTCTTCCACGCGCCGCTCGTCTCGTCGGTCCCCGGCCTGCGGCTCGCCGCCGTGGTCACCGGGAACCCCGAGCGGCAGGCGCGGGTCCGCGACCGGTACCCGGACGCCCGGGTGCTGGACTCGGCCGACCGGCTCTGGGAGGCCAGCGGCGCCTACGATCTGGTCGTGGTGACCGCTCCGAACCGCCAGCACGTCCCGCTGGCGCGCACCGCCCTCACCGCCGGCGTCCCGGTGGTGCTGGACAAGCCGGTGGCGGCGTCGTCCGCCGAGGCGCGGTCGCTCGCCGCGCTCAGCGCCGTGCGCGGGCTGCCGGTGTTCCCCTTCCACAACAGGCGCTGGGACGGCGACTTCCGCACCGTCCGGCGGCTCGCGGCCGAGGGGGCGCTCGGCCCGGTGCAGCGGTTCGAGTCGCGGTTCGAGCGCTGGCGCCCCGAGATCAAGGACGGATGGAAGGAGAGCACCGATCCCCTCGACGCGGGCGGCATCCTCTACGACCTGGGCTCCCACCTGATCGACCAGGCGCTGGTGCTGTTCGGCCGCCCCGTCCGCGTCTACGCCGAGATCGACGCGCGGCGCCCCGGCGCCCGCACGCCCGACGACGTGTTCGTGGCCCTGGAGCACGAGGGCGGGGAACGTTCCCATTTGTGGATGAGCGCGACGGCCGCCCAGCTCGGCCCCCGCTTCCGCGTCCTCGGCGGGCGGGCCGCCTACACCGTGTCGGGCATGGACGTGCAGGAGGACGCCCTCCGCGACGGGGCGACTCCGCTGGACCCGGGCTGGGGCGAGGCATCGCCGGAGGACTACGGCACCGTCGGCACGCCGGGCGACGCCCGTCCCGAACCCACGGACCCCGGCGCCTACCAGGACTTCTACGCGGGGGTCGCCGACGCGCTGCGGCACCAGGGGCCGCCGCCGGTCGCCCTGGCCGACGCCATCGCCGGCCTGGAGGTCATCGAGGCCGCCCAGCGCTCGGCCCGCGAGCACCGCGTGACCGTCCCGGAGTCCCCGGGCCGCTGACGCGCCGCCCGGTCAGAGGACCGAGACGTGCACGTGGTCGTAGTGGTTGGCGGTGATGCTGCCGCGGTCCTCCATGGCCTTCCAGCCGCCGCTGCCGCGCATGTCGTAGATGCGCTGCCTCCAGATGACGTACTTGATGCCGAGGCTGGAGGCGTTGGCGATGACGTAGGCGGCGACGCGGTCGCCGTGGGCCTGCGCGGACGCGCTCGGCATCTTGCCGCCGGTGCTCTCCATGAAGTCGCAGGCGTGGCCGGATCCGTGGTCCTGCGGGTCGCCGGGCCGCGAGCAGCCGATGGTCGGGAACGGGCCGAAGCGGCCGTCGATCGCGAGAAGGACGGTCCGCATGCGGGCGGTCATGGAGTTGCCGACGATGGGCGACTTGCCACCGCTCGCCCCGTCGGGCCGTCCGGGGCCGCTCACCTTGGCCTCGTCGGGCTTGTACTTGGCGAGCAGCTTCTTGACCCGGGCGCGCTGCGACTCCAGGTCGTCGATCTCCTTGCGCACCTTCGCGATCTTGGTGGTGGCGTCCTGCCGGGACCGCGCGGCCTTGGCCGCGAGGTCCTGCAGGTTCTGCACGCGCAGGCCGTTGTTGCGGGCCAGGTGCCGCATGACGGTGGCGTCGCGGATGGCGCCGCCGGGGTCGCCGCCGATGACGATCGGCATCTCGCTGGTGCCGTTCATGTAGGAGGTGGCGGCGAGGCGGGAGACGGCCCGGCGGGCGTCCTCGGCCTCGGCGGCCAGGTCGCGGGCGTCCTTCTCGGCCTTCTCCGCGGCGTCCTTGGCCTGGTCCAGGGAGATCAGCTCGCCCCGGTACTCCTTGGACAGGGCGGCGGCCCGCTTCTTCAGCTTGGCGTACTCGCGGGCGTCCTTGTCCTTGGGCGCGGCGGGCGCGGCCGGCACCGTCAGCGCCGCCGTGGCGCCCGCGGGCAGGACGGCCGAGACCGCGACGGCGAGGACGACCGCCGAACCGGTCGCGCGGAGCCGCCGGGCGCCGCCCTGCTCACGTCGCGTTGGTCGAAGCGCCGCCACTGCCCTCTCCTCCGTCGCTGGCCGAAGATTGGCGGCACGCTATCACGATTGTCGCATTAGCAACGCTTTTCCGAACTAATACCCAGCGTCACCGACCGTACGGTATTCGCGGGCGCCCGAACGAAGGCGAGCCGTCCGGTGTTCCTGCCATCACGACCGCGATGGCGGGAGCACCGGACGGCTCGCTTGCGGCGGCGTCGGGTGTCAGTGGCCGACCAGCTCGTCCCAGCGCGGGACGCGCGGCTCGACGTTCAGGCGCAGGCCGGCCTGCTGCGGCGTCCGGTCGCCCTTGCGGTTGTTGCACCGGCCGCAGGCGAGGACGGTGTTCTCCCAGGTGTCCTCTCCCCCGCGGGACTGCGGGACCACGTGGTCGATGGTGTGGCCGCGCTTGCCGCAGTACCCGCACACGCCGCGGTCGCGCAGGTAGACGCCCCGCTTGCTCCACGGCGGGCGGCGGCCGTGCCGCCAGCGCATCGCGACGTAGCGGACGAGCCGCAGCACCTTCGGCACCGGGAAGGTACCGATCGTGCGGCCCTCCTCGGCCTCCTCCACGACGGCCACCTCCCGCACCAGCATGCGGATGGCGTGCCGCAGGTCCACCTTCTGTAACGGCTCGTAGGACGCGTTCAGGACGAGCACGTGCACGGGGTCACCTCCCTACCCTGTTCCGCCGCCGCTCCCCCGCGCCGCCAGGGTGCATTACCGCATTGGCGGCAGGGCGCTCCGAGGCTGAATCGCAGGAGAATGGACGGGCAATTCCCGGGCTCGCCGTTTCCGGGAAGCCCCCCTCAGAGTGCCGACGCCCCGCCCCCCGGGCAACGCATTTTCGGCCCTCCCCTTGCCCCTCCCCCGACCGCCGCTACCCACCCCGACCCACACCCTCGCAACACCCCGCACCACCGCCCCGCACCGCCCCGCACCGCACCGCCCCGCGGCACCACCACACCGCCACGCCACGCACGCCGCACCACGCCGCACCACGCCACGCCGCACCACGCCGCGCACGCCACGCCGTGGACGCCACGCCGCACACGCCACGCCGCACACGCCACGCCGCACCGCGTCGTACCGCCACACCCGCGCACCGCGTCGTACCGTCACACCCGCGCACCGCGTCGTACCACCGCACCCGCGCGCCGCGTCGTACCACCGCACCCGCATCGCATTACTGCGGCAGGATGTGCCACTCCGCTTCCGCTCACCGCGTGGACCGGATCGGGCTCAGACCGTTTCCTTCCGCACGACCATTCGGCCGCTCGGAGTCGCGCCTTCCCGCGCGGGCTCGGCGGCCGGGAGGAGGACGGCGGGGACGACCGCGGCGACCGTGATGCCGACCGTCCACCAGAACGCGCCCTGGAAGGCGCCGGCTGCGCCGTGGGCAAGGAGTGACTGCAGGGCGACGGCGACAATCGCGGTGCCGAACGAGGCGCCCACCTGCTGCACGATGCGGGTGTTCATGGTGGCGTGCGGGATGTCCACCGGCCGGGTGTCCTGGTAGGCCACCGACATCGGCGGGATCAGCACCGCCCCAGTCCCGAGTCCGCGGACGAACAGCACGGCCCCCAGCCACCAGGGGTTCGTCCCCGGACCGGCGAGCGCGAAGGGGACGGTGGCGACGGCGGCGAGCAGGAAACCGGCGATCGTCACGGTGCGCGCCCCGAACCGGTCGACCAGCGCGCCGACCACGAAGCGCGAGGCGAGCGCGCCCACCCCTTGCGGGATGAGCAACAGCCCGGCGGCCAGCACGCTCTCACCCCGCAGCTGCTGGTAGTAAAGCGGCAGCAGGAACATCCCGGCGTACATCACCGCGCCGGCGGTGAACAGGACCGCGGACGCGCTGCCGAGCGACCGCAGGCGCAGCAGGCGGACGTCGACGACCGGCCGGCGCGCGCCGGGCCGCGACGCCCGGAGGACGAACACGATCAGCAGCGCGATCCCGGCGAGCAGCGGCGCCAGCACATCGGCGTGGCCGATCCCGCCGTCCTCCGACAGGCGCGAGAGGCCGAGCAGCATCCCTGCCAGCGACGGCGCGAGGAGCGCCAGGCCGATCCAGTCCAGGCGCGCGGCGCGCCCGGCCTGGGATGCGGGCCGGTCCGCCGGCAGGAACCGCCACGCCAGCAGCAGGCCGACGGCGATCAGCGGCACGTTCACCAGGAACAGCCATCGCCAGCTCAGCCAGTTCAGGATCACGCCGCCGATCACCGGCCCGAGGATCGGGCCGAGCGCGATCGGCAAGCTGACGGCCGCCATCAGCCGGCTGCTCACCCGCCCACCGGCGGCCCGCACCGCGAGCGTCTGCATCAGTGGCAGGATCAGCCCGCCGCCGAAACCCTGCAGCACACGGAAGCCGACCAGGCTCGCGGCGTTCCAGGCCACGGCGCACAGCACCGAGCCGAGCAGGAACAGCACCAGCGCGGCAGTCCAGACCTGCTTACCGCCCCAGCGCCCCTCCGCCCACCCGGTGACCGGGATGGCGACGGCCATCGCGAGCAGGAAGCCGGTGGTGACCCATTGGACCGTGCCGGCGGTCGAGTGCAGCTCCACCACCAGCGTGCGGATCGCCAGCGTCACCATCGTGGAATCGAGGATCGCCGCGATACCGCCGACGACCAGTGCCAGCAGCACCCCCTTCACCTCCGGCGACAACTTCGTCCCGGTGTCCTCCACCATCGCTCCACCCCTCCGTTAAGAGAATAATTCATCTCTTATCAGAGTAGGTCGCCGCGATAAGGAAAGCAAACCTTCCTTATACTGGTCCCATGGACACTCCTTCCGCCGCTCCCTCGCGCCGCCGCCGGCGCGGGCCCGAACTCGAGGCCGCACTGCTGGACGCGGCCTGGGACGAGCTGGTCGAGGCCGGCTTCGCGAAGCTGACCATGGAGTCCGTCGCCTCCCGCGCCGGTACCGGCGTCGCCGTGCTGTACCGCCGCTGGGCCAACAAGGACCAGCTCGTGCTCGCCGCGCTCGAGCACCAGCGCGCCAGCCACCCGGTGGAACTCCCCGACACCGGCAGCCTGCGCGGCGACCTCCTCGCCGCGCTGACCGGCATGGGCGAGGCCCGCGCCGGCTTCTTCGCCGTCACCGCGGCCGCCGCCTTCTCGGGGCTGCTGGTGGGCAGCGGCCTCACCCCCTCCCAGGTGCGCGACCGCATCATCGGCGACCAGCGACTCCCCCGCGTCCAGGCCATCTACCGGCGCGCCCACGAGCGCGGCGAGATCGACCTGGACCGGATCCCGCCCGCCGTGCTCGCGATGCCCTTCGACCTGGTCCGCCACGACCTGCTGATGGATCTCGAACCGCTCAAGCCCGAACGCATCCGCTCGATCGTCGACGAGCTCCTCCTCCCCCTCGTCCTCGACCACCGCCCTCCGACTGAATCCGACAGAACCGACCCCGACTCCTGATCCCTGGCACCTGGCCGGTGATCGGTGGCCCCCGACCGATGACCAGTGACCGCTGACCGACCGGCCGACCGGCCGTCCACTGTGCGACCGCCTACCTCCTGTCTCCCGCCCTCCACCTCCGGCTGCCCTCTACCTGCCGTCCCCGCCTTGCCGCCTCGCCGCCTCGCCGCCTCGCCGCCCTCCTGCTTGCCGCTCCTGTCACCTACCGCCCGTCACCTGCTGCTGCCTTCCTGCTTCCTGCCGCCCGTCGCTCGCTGTCTGTCGCCTGTCGCCTGTCGCCTGTCGCCAGCTATTAACTGCCTGCCGCCTGTTGCTTGTCGCTTGCGGCTGTCGCTTGTTGAGGGTCAAGGGAAGGTGGGTGGTCTTACTACGGGTAGTGCCCTTTCCACTTTGGACCACCAGGCGGCCAGGGCGTGTCCTAGTGGGGAGCACACCTCCAAGGCGCCCGCGCAGGACACGCAGACCGGACAGGTGGGCCGGGTCCAGGCCAGGTGCACGGCGACGCCGCCCAGGCCGGCGGGTTCCATCCCCCAGAAGCGCAGGACGTCGTCGCCCGCCAGGTCTCGTGCATCCGAGAGGAACCACTCGCCCGGGCCGTCCTCCGCCCCCCGTTCGCACTGCTCGGTGAACAGCGCCTGGGCCAGGGACCGCAGCACGGCCGCACCGGTGTGCATCGTGCCGTAGGAGAGTCCGCGCACTGCGAGCTCGGGCAGACCGAAGCGGTGCAGGCCGTAGGTGTCGGCGCGCAGGTGCGGGCCGGCTCCAGGGGTGATGTAGATCTGCACCCAGTGCTCCCCGAGCACGAAGCGGCCAGGGCGAGGCGGAGGTTCATGGCCTCGGGGCAGCAGATGGCCGGCGTCCATGTCGATGACGCGTCCGCCCGTCAGGGACGCCAGGGTGCGGGCGGCGAAGCGGGTGGACTGGGGGTGCAGAGGCCAGTTCGCCGGAGCGGAGAGGCCGGTCAGGACCACATGGTGGGAAGCGCGCGTGATCTCGTCGAGATCGCCGGGCTCGAGCCCCGCGATGGTGCGGAGCCGCGCCGACCAGGGTGTGGGAGTGCTTCGCGCGTCGAGGGTGAGGAGCGGTGAGCCGAGCAGCCCCGCGGCAGTGCGCGCGTGAGCGTCGGACGGGCGGGTTGCGGGCGTGGGGGTGTCGAGCGTGCGGGTGTCGAGTCCGGGGCGGCCTTCGGCGGGTGGGTGCCGGTGGCGGTGCTCGTGATCGGGCGGCGTTCGGGTGAGAGCCGTGCGAAGGGCCGCGACGGTGGGCGGCGGATGCTCGGACGTGACGAGGAAACGGCTGGACGCCGAACCGGGGATGCGGATCTTGAGCCGTCGGGACATGTGCGCCTCCTGGCGCCCCGAGTCCCCGGGCGGGACTCGAAGGGCGTGCTTCCAGGGTGGCGGGCGGCGCACATGAGGAGAACACGAACGGCGTTCTGTGGATAACTCCCCGTAGATAGAGCTCGCGGGATCAGATTCGGGGCTTTTGTCCCGGTTGTGAGCCTGCTCGATGGTCCGGCGCGGGGTGCGGCGGGTGCGAGGACGGCCGCTCGCGCGTGGGCGCGAGCGGCCGTTGTAACGCATGGCTTCCCTTGTTCGTCGGAGACGAGGCGTGCCGGGCGGCCGGCTACGGGTGCTCTTCGGTGGAGCGGGAGTCGGTGAGGGTGAGCGCGCCGCCCGCGGCGACCAGGCCGACGACCACCGCCAGCACGGCGTAGGCGATCCGCTCGCCGTGGAAGAACGACGCCACGAGGTCGCTGCTCCAGACGCCCGCGGGCAGCCGCGTGGTGACCAGCGCCGCGATCATCGTGCCGATGACGGCGGTGCCGACGCTGGTCCCGACCTCCTGGGCGGTGTCGTTCAGCGCGGTGCCGATCGAGGTGCGGTTGGCCGGCATCGCGTCGACCAGGGCGATGGCGCAGATCGTCATGACGGTGCGCAGCCCGATGGTCATCACGACCATGCAGGCCGCGATGGCGGCGTAGCCGTGGTCGACGCCCCAGGCGAGGCCGGCCAGGGCCGCGGCCAGGCAGGCCGCGCCGACCAGGCAGGCGACGCGGTGGCCGAACCGCTTGGCCAGCCACTCCGACAGCGGGGTCGCGGCGATCATGGTCGCGATGAGCGGCAGGTTCGCCAGGCCGGCCCGCACGGGGCTCCAGCCGTAGGCGTACTGGAAGTGCAGGATCAGCCCGAACATCACGCCGGCCATCGCGATGGCCGTCCCGATCTGCGCGACGGCGGCGCCGCGCACGGTGCCGTTGGAGAACAGGCCGAGGTCCAGCATGGGCGCGGCGCTGCGGCGCTCGTGCCACACGAAGGCGGCGGCCGCGGCCACGGCGCCGGCGATCGAGGCGATCGTGGCGGCGGACAGCCAGCCGTGCTCGACGCCGCTGGTCAGCGAGTAGCAGGCGAGGCCGATGGCGAGGACGCTGAGGACGGCGCCGGGCAGGTCCAGGCGGTCGCGGGTCAGGTCCTCGGGCCGGTCGGCCGCGACGCCGAGCCGGACGCCGACGGCCGCGACCAGGGCGATCGGGGCGTTGACGACCAGGAGCCACTCCCACCGCACGTGGGCCAGGGCGGTGCCGCCCAGCAGCGGGCCGAGGACGAAGCCCGACATGCCGACGATGATCATCAGGGTCATCGCGCGCATGCGCAGCGCCTGGTCGCCGAACAGGCGGAAGACCAGCGAGTTGGTGATGGGCGCCATCGCCGCGGCGGCGATGCCGAGACCGGCCCGCAGGGCGATGAGCTCGCCCGCCGAGTCGACGGCGACCACGCACAGGCTCAGCAGGCCGAACACCGCGAGGCCGACGAGCAGCACGCGGCGGCGCCCCAGGCGGTCGGCCAGCGATCCGGCCGTGAGCAGCAGGCCGCCGAACGTCAGGGAGTAGGCGCCGGTGACCCACTGCAGAGCGGTCGTGCCGCTGCCCAGGTCGCGGCCGATCGTGGGCAGCGCGATCGAGAGCAGGGTGTTGTCGACCATCTCGACGAAGAAGGCGAGGCAGAGCGCGGTCAGGGGGATCCAGGCCGCGCGGAGGGACGGATAGGTGCGGGCCGTCGGGGCCGCGGCCGCATCGGCGGTGGTGGTCATGGTCGGCCTCCTCTCGGGGCGTCAACGATTATCGAACCGTGTTCCATCATAGAACCATGTTCGATGATGTGGCAAACATGGTTGGATGGACACCATGACGAGCCCGCGACCACGACCCGCCGAGCGCCCGCCCCGGGGACGGCGGCGCGCCTCGCACTCCATGGAGGCCGTCCTGTCGGGCGCCGTGGCGCTGCTCGACGAGGCGGGCGCGTCGGCGCTGACGATCCGGGCCCTGGCGGCCCGCCTCGGCACCGGCGTCGGCAGCATCTACTGGTACGTCTCCGGCAAGGAGGACCTCGTCGACCGCGCCGTCGACCACGTGCTCGGCGGCGTGCTCACCGCCTTCGAGGAGCGGGCCGACACCGCCGACCCGATCGACGACCTGCGCTGGATGGCCGTGACGCTGTTCGACGCGATCGTCGACCGGCCGTGGCTGGGGGGACCGTTCATGCTGAACGTCGGCTCCCCGAACAACTCGCTCCGCATCTACGAGAAGATCGGGCAGCAGACGCTGCGGCTCGACCTCACCCCCCGGCAGCGCTTCCACGCCGGGTCGGGGATCGTGAGCCTGGTGGTCGGCAACGCCGTCGACCTCGGGGAGGAGCCTCCCCCCGAGGTGCTGGAGGGCGCCACGGACCGCGACGCGTTCCTCAGGCGCTACACCGACATGTGGCGGACGCTGGACCCCGACGAGTTCCCCTTCATGCGCCAGATCGCCGGGGAGGTCGACGGCCACGACGACAGGGAGCAGTTCATCGCCGCGCTGGACCTGACGCTGGCGGGTCTCCGCCTCCAGGCGGGGGCCTGACCGGCGCCCGGATGGGTCAGGGCAGGTCGGCGGCCAGGGCCTGGTACTCGCGGGACTCGCGCTGGCGGCGGAAGCCCAGCTCGGTGTTCACCGCGAGCATGTGGACGTTGTCGCCGGCGTTGTCGGTCTCGATCTCGCGGACCTCGGGGCGCTCGGCGGCCAGCCACTCCAGCATCGCGGCCTTCACCCAGATGCCGAGGCGGCGGCCGCGGTGCTCGGGGACGACGGCGGTGTCGTACTGGGCGGCGCGGCCCGGCTGGTCGGCGGAGGTGACGACCTCGGTGAAGCCCGCGATGACACCGTCGCGGACGGCGGCGACGGTGTACAGGGCGTCGCCGCGCTTGGCGACCAGCTCGCCCATCTCGCGGACCCGGCCGGCGTCCCAGGGGGCGCCCTCGTACTCGGCGAGGTCGGCCATGGCCTCCTTGGCGCGGGCGAGGTCGGCGGCGTGCTCGTCGGGGACGACGCCGCGCCAGCGGATCAGCTCGTAGCCGGGCGGCCCGGCGGCGACGAGCGCGCCGACGCGCCCGGCGGGCAGCGCGTCCAGATCGAGGACGAGGCCCTGGAGCACCAGGACGCAGGCGAAGCCGTGCGCCTCCAGGAACGGGACGGCGGGGGTGCCCGCCAGGACCTGCGCGATCACCGAGGCCCGCCCGTCGGCGCGCAGCGCGGCGGCGGCGACGGTGAGCAGGGCGCGGCCGACGCCGGCGCGGCGGTGCCCGGGACGGACCTGGATGTCGATCTCGCCGGGCCGGGCCGCGCCGGGCTCGCCGGGCAGCCGGAGCGCCGCGACGGCGACGGTCTCGCCGTCGCGCACGGCCGTCCAGAGCCGCTGCCGCGAGCCCTGCTCGGCGCCGAGCAGGCGGGCCGTCGTGTGCTCCGGCTCGGGGGCGGGCTCGCCGGCGGGGTCGGCGGCGTGGACCGCGGTGAGGACGGCGTGCCACTGGCGGATCTGCGCGTCCGTCGGATCACCGAGCTCGATGACGTCCATCAGACTTTTTTACCGGATCCCGGCGGCGCGCGACCCGGTCCCCGGGCAATCACCGCGGGTAATCAGCGGGAGAAGGCGTCCAGGATGCGCTGCGCGGCGAGCGCGGGCGGCAGCGTCCCGTCGGCGACCCGCGCCTCCAGCTCCGGGGCGAGCGCGCGGACGGCCGGGTCGGCGTGCAGCTCGGCGAGCAGGCGGTCGCGCACCATCGCCCACGTCCAGCGGACCTGCTGGGCGCGGCGGCGGCGCTCCAGCTCGCCGGAGGCGCGCATCCGGTCCTGGTGGTCGGTGAGCTTGCGCCAGACCTCGTCCAGCCCGTCGCCGTCGCGGGCGCTGCACGTCAGCACGGGGACGTCGTGCTCGCGCTCGGCGCTGCGCAGCAGCCGCAGCGCGCCCGCGAGCTCGCGGGCGGCCTTCTCGGCGTCGCGCTTGTGCGGCCCGTCGGCCTTGTTGACGGCGATGACGTCGGCGAGTTCCAGGACGCCCTTCTTGATGCCCTGGAGCTGGTCGCCGGTGCGGGCCAGGGTGAGGAACAGGAAGGAGTCGACCATCTCGGCGACGGTCGTCTCCGACTGCCCGACGCCGACGGTCTCCACCAGGACGACGTCGTAGCCGGCGGCCTCCATGACGACCATCGCCTCGCGGGTGGCGCGGGCGACGCCGCCGAGCGTCCCGGCGGTCGGCGACGGGCGGATGAAGGCGTCCGGGTCGACCGACAGCCGCCGCATCCGCGTCTTGTCGCCGAGGATGCTGCCGCCGGTGCGGGTGGAGGACGGGTCCACCGCGAGGACCGCGACCTTGTGCCCGGCGCCGGTGAGGCTCGTGCCGAGGGCGTCGATGAAGGTGGACTTGCCGACGCCGGGCACGCCGGTGATCCCGACGCGCCGCGCGTCCCCGGCGTGCGGGGCGAGCTCGGCGAGCAGCCGCTGCGCGAGCTCGCGGTGGTCGGGCCGGGCGGACTCCACGAGCGTGATCGCGCGCGCGGTCCAGGCCCGCGAGCCCGCCCGGACGCCCTTGACGTAGTCGCCGAGCTCCCTCACCAGGTCACGCCGCCGGGTGGCCGAGCCGGGCCGCCAGGTCCGCCAGCAGGCCGAGGGCGGCCTCGGCGAGCACGGTCCCGGGCGGGAAGATCGCGGCGGCGCCGGCGGCGCGCAGCTCGGCGAAGTCCTGCGGCGGGATCACCCCCCCGACGACGATCATGACGTCGCCGGCGCCGAGCGCGGCGAGCTCCTCGCGCAGCGCGGGCACCAGCGTGAGGTGCCCGGCGGCGAGGGAGTTGACGCCGACGACGTGCACGTCGGCCTCGACGGCCTGGCGGGCGACCTCGGCGGGCGTCTGGAACAGCGGGCCGACGTCGACGTCGAAGCCGAGGTCGGCGAACCCGGTCGCGATGACCTTCTGGCCGCGGTCGTGGCCGTCCTGGCCCATCTTGGCGACCAGGATGCGCGGCCGGCGGCCCTCGGCCTCGGCGAACGCGTCGGTCGCGGCGCGGGCCTCCTCGATCGCCGACACCCGGCCGGCCTCCTCCCGGTAGACGCCGGAGATGGTGCGGATCTGCGCGGCGTGGCGCCCGTAGGCGCGCTCCAGCGCGTCGGAGATCTCGCCGACGGTGGCCTTGGCGCGGGCCGCGTCGATGGCGAGGGCGAGCAGGTTGCGCTCCAGGCCGGGGCCGCGGGTGCCCTTCTCGGCGGCGTCCGCGGCGGCCGTGAGGGCGTCCAGGCTCGCGCGCGCCGCGGCCTCGTCGCGCTCCTCGCGCAGGCGCCGCAGCTTCTCGATCTGCCGGGCGCGCACCGAGGCGTTGTCGACCTTCAGGACGTCGATGGACTCGTCGGCGTCGGGCCGGTACTTGTTGACGCCGACGACGGGCTGGCGGCCGGAGTCGATGCGGGCCTGGGTGCGGGCCGCGGCCTCCTCGATGCGCAGCTTCGGCAGGCCCTCGTCGATGGCCTTGGCCATGCCGCCCGCTTCCTCGACCTCGGCGATGTGGCCCCAAGCGCGGCGGGCCAGGTCGTAGGTGAGGCGTTCGACGTAGGCGCTGCCGCCCCACGGGTCGATCGTGCGGGTGGTGCCCGACTCCTGCTGCAGGAGCAGCTGGGTGTTGCGGGCGATGCGCGCGGAGAAGTCGGTGGGCAGCGCGAGGGCCTCGTCCAGCGCGTTGGTGTGCAGCGACTGGGTGTGGCCCTGCGTCGCGGCCATCGCCTCAATGCAGGTGCGGGCGACGTTGTTGAAGACGTCCTGCGCCGTCAGCGACCAGCCTGAGGTCTGCGAGTGGGTGCGCAGCGACAGCGACTTGGGGTTCTTCGGGTCGAAGCCCTTCACCAGCCGCGCCCACAGGAGCCGCGCGGCCCGCAGCTTGGCCACCTCCATGAAGAAGTTCATGCCGATCGCCCAGAAGAACGACAGGCGCGGCGCGAACGCGTCGATGTCGAGGCCCGCCTCGCGGCCCGCGCGGATGTACTCCACGCCGTCGGCGAGGGTGTAGGCGAGTTCCAGGTCGGCGGTGGCCCCGGCCTCCTGGATGTGGTAGCCGGAGATCGAGATGGAGTTGTACTTCGGCATCCGCTGCGAGGTGAACGCGAAGATGTCGGAGATGACCCGCATCGAGGGGGCGGGCGGGTAGATGTAGGTGTTGCGGACCATGAACTCCTTGAGGATGTCGTTCTGGATGGTGCCGGCGAGCTCCTCCGGCACTACCCCCTGCTCCTCGGCGGCCGCGATGTAGAGGGCGAGGACGGGCAGCACCGCCCCGTTCATGGTCATCGACACGCTCATGCGGTCCAGCGGGATGCCGTCGAACAGCTGCCGCATGTCGTAGATGGAGTCGATCGCGACGCCCGCCATGCCGACGTCGCCCGCGACGCGCGGGTGGTCGGAGTCGTAGCCGCGGTGGGTGGCGAGGTCGAAGGCGACCGACAGGCCCTTCTGGCCGGCGGCGAGGTTGCGCCGGTAGAAGGCGTTGGACTCCTCGGCGGTGGAGAACCCGGCGTACTGGCGGATCGTCCACGGCTGGGTGGCGTACATGGCCGGGTAGGGGCCGCGCAGGTAGGGCGCGATGCCCGGCAGGGTGTCCAGGAAGTCCAGGCCGGCGAGGTCGTCTCCGGTGTAGAGCGGCTTCACGCCGATGCCCTCGGGGGTGTCCCAGGCGAGCGCCTCGGGGTCGCTCCCGGTGGACTCGGCAACAGCGGCGCGCCAGCGCTTGGCGGCGTCGGCGGCGGGCGCGGGGGCGCCCAGCTCCAGCCCGGCGAAGTCGGGGATCATCAGCTCACTCCCAGATCCTGCAGCGTGGCCTCGAGGACGGCGACGGCGTCGCAGCCCGCGTGGACCCGGTCGTCCACCCCGTCGTAGGAGCCCTTACCCGCCAGCCACACCTTCACCGCTCCGGCGCCCTTCAGCGTGGCGGCGGCGTCCGCGGCGTGCTCGGCGTACAGCGTGTCGCTGGAGCAGAGGACGGCGACGGCGGCGCCGGAGGCGGCGAAGTCCTCGGGCGGGCCGCTGACGGTGGCGATGCCGCCCGCCTGGAACAGGTTGGCGGCGAAGGAGGCGCGCGCGGTGTGGACGGCGATCGGCCCGAGCGTCGCCAGGTAGACCGCGGGACGCGCGCCGGTCGCGGCCTCGTGCGCGTCGCTGCGGTCGCGCAGCGCCTCGAAGTCCTGCGCGTAGTGCACGGCGGGCAGGCCGCCGGACGGGGCGGGCGGCGCCGGGGCGCGCTCGGGCAGCTTCTCGGCCAGGTTCGGGAACTCGCTGACTCCCGTGAGAGGGGCCTTGCGGCGCGCGATGTCCTTGCGGCGCCGCTCCCAGGTCGCGGCGAGCCGTTCGGCGATGAGGCCGGAGTCCAGGGCGGCGGCGAACCCGCCGGCCCGTTCGATCTCGGTGAAGCGGTCCCAGGCGGCCCGCGCCAGCTCCTCGGTGATCTTCTCGACGTACCAGGAGCCGCCCGCCGGGTCGGCGACGCGCGACAGGCTGGACTCCTCCAGCAGCAGCGTCTGGGTGTTGCGGGCGATGCGGCGGGAGAAGGCGTCGGGCAGCCCGAGGCGGGCGTCGAAGGGCTGCACGGTGACGGCGTCGGCGCCGCCGACCCCGGCGGCGAACGCCGCGACGGTGGTGCGCAGCATGTTCACCCACGGGTCGCGGCGGGTCATCATCGCCGAGGAGGTGACGGCGTGGACGCGCGCCGCGGTCCCGTCGGCGGCGCCGCTGGCCTCGGCGACGCGCGCCCAGAGGCGGCGGGCGGCGCGCAGCTTGGCGATCGACAGGAACTGGTCGGCGTTCACCGCGAGCCGGAACTCGATCTGCCCGAACGCCTCGTCGACGTTCAGGCCGGCGTCGGTGAGGGCGCGCAGGTAGGCGACGCCGGCGGCGACGGCGCCCGCCAGCTCGTCGGCGTCCGAGCCGCCCGCGTCGTGGTGGACGGTGCCGTCCACGGTGACGGCGCGCAGCCTCGGGAAGTCGCGGGCGCAGCGCGCGGCGAGCTCGGCGGCGGCCTCCACCGGCAGGACGTCGCCGGTGCGGGCGCGCAGCCCGAGCGGGTCGGCGCCGAGGCCGCCGGCCACCCGGGCCGCCTTGCCGGACTCGGCGGCGAGGGCGAGGAACGCCTCGGCGGCCTCGGGGGTGCGGCGGCCGGCGTCGAGGACGACCGGCGCGAGGTCCAGGTGGACGCCGCGGAGCGCCTCGGCGAGGCCGTCCACGGGCAGGCCCGCCTCGCCGAGGACGAGCCACACCGAGGTGGCGCCGTTCTCCAGGTCGGCGAGGACCGCCTCGCGGACGGCGGCGGGGTCGGGCGCGGCGTGCCGCTGGCGGACGTCCCAGCCGGCGAGGCTCTCGGCGTCCGGGCGCACCTCGCGCACGTAGGGGGCGAGGCCGGGACGGCCCGGCGCGCCGTCGCCGGCGGTGTAGAGCGCCGCGATCGGCACGCCGTCGTAGGAGGGGCGCGCGAGCAGGCCCTCGATCTCCTCCAGGGGGGTGTCCTCGGTCGCCGCGCCGGACTTGCGCAGCACCCCCTTCACCATCTCCCGCCACCGGTCGCGCTCGGCCGGGGGGAAGGCGGCGGCCAGTTCGAGTTCCTCAGGCGGCACCGTCATGCCAGGGATGGTAAGCGAGCGCGTACCCGCCGCCGGCGACCGGGTCCCCCGTTCGGCGCGGCCGGCCCCCGGCCCTCGCCCCATCCAGCCCCGGACCTGGACAGATTAGGGCGTTGGCGGCGGGGCAGGAGGGAGGCCATGACCCTAGATGCCATCCCCGGTGACCTTTACCACATGCAGGATCTGCTGGCTCCGCGCGAGCAGGAGATCCTCGGCAGGGTGCGCGACTTCCTGTCCACCGAGGTCGCCCCCCTCGCCGACGAGCACTGGGCGAAGGCGGAGTTCCCCTTCGCGCTCATCCCCAAGTTCGGCGAGCTGAACGTGGCGGGCCTGGGGTTCGAGGAGTGCGGCGGCGAGACGCCGAGCAGCCTGCTGACCGGCTTCCTGGCGCTGGAGATGGCGCGCTGCGACCCGTCGATGTCGACGTTCTTCGGCGTGCACACCGGCCTCGCCATGGGCAGCATCGGCGCCTGCGGGTCGCCCGAGCAGCGCGAGCGCTGGCTGCCGGAGATGGGCCGGATGGACAAGATCGGCGCGTTCGCGCTGACCGAGCCGCACGGCGGGTCCGACGTCGCGCTCGGCCTCCGCACGACCGCCCGCCGCGACGGCGGCGCATGGGTGCTGAACGGCGCCAAGCGCTGGATCGGCAACGGCACGTTCGCCGACTACATCGTGGTCTGGGCGCGCGACGAGGACGACGGCCAGGTCAAGGGCTTCGTGGTGGAGAAGGGCACCCCCGGCTTCGCCGCCACCCGCATCGAGAACAAGATCGCGCTGCGGACCGTGCAGAACGCCGACATCGTGCTGAGCGACTGCCGCGTCCCCGAGGAGAACCGGCTCGCCGCGGCCGGCTCGTTCAAGGACACCGCCGGGATCCTCCGCCGGACCCGCAGCGGCGTGGCCTGGCAGGCCGTCGGGGTGATGCTGGCCGCCTACGAGATCGCCCGCGAGTACGCGGTGCAGCGCGAGCAGTTCGGGCGGCCGATCGCCGAGTTCCAGCTCGTCCAGGACCTGCTGGTCAAGATCCTCGGCAACGCCACCTCCTCGCTCGGGATGGTGGTCCGCCTCGCCCAGCTCCAGGACTCGGGCCAGTACCGCGACGAGCACTCCGCGCTCGCCAAGGCCCACTGCACCACCCGCATGCGCGAGGCCGTCGGCTGGGCCCGCGAGCTCATGGCGGGCAACGGGATCGTGCTCGACTACGGCATCGGCCGGTTCGTCGCCGACGCCGAGGCGCTCTACTCCTACGAGGGCACCCGCGAGATCAACACGCTGATCGTCGGCCGCGCGGTGACCGGGCACGGCGCGTTCGTGTGAGCCCGCCGCCGCCCGGCCCCGCCCCGTCAGGTGCCGCGGCCGGGCGCCAGCGGCGTCACCCTGATGCGCCCGTGGGCGCACACCATGCCCTGCGACCAGGTCCCCGAGAGCCGCGTGCGCTCGTCGGGCGGGGTGACCTCCAGCCGCTCGGGCGTCGGCTCGCAGGGCCCGGTCGCCGACTCGCCGCCGCTCGCCACCACCGTCCACTGCAGGCGCGCGTACGCGCTGCCGTTCGGCTTCAGCACCAGCGGCGACGGTGACGGCTCCGCCCGCCGCACGTCGGTGGGCAGCCGCCCGTCCGGTCCGTACAGCTGCATCCCGACGTAGCCGTAGACGCGGCACGCGCTCCCCGACCGGTTGGTCAGCACCAGGTAGGCGTACCGGCTCCCGGCCGCCGCTCCGGCGGGCTCCAGCGCCATCCGCAGGTCCGCCGTCGAGCAGCGGGGCGTCGTGCCGCCCGCCGCCGTGCCGCCCGCCGTCGGCGTGGCGGACGGCGTCCCGGACGGGCCGGACGGGCCGGGCGACCCGGACGCGGGGGGCGTCGCGGCGGGCGCCGAGGAGGACGGTCCGGGCGAGCCGCCCGCCGCGCCGTCCCCGCCGCTCGAGCAGGCGGCCCCGGCCAGCATGAGCGCGGCTCCCGCGACGGGCGCGGCGGCTCTCGCGGCGATCCTCACGGCGCACGTCCTCTCTCCGGGTGCCCCCTCTGTTTCCAGCACCGCCGCCGGGCAAACCGGGCACGCCGCCCGCCATCGGCCGGTTCCGGGAGGTGCGAACGGCGGCCGGGGCACGTACCGTCGAGGATGCGCCGGCCGCGCAGCGCCGTTCACGACGACCCCGACCGCGAGGTGGTGGGATGGCCCTGAGATTCGGCATCGAGGAGGAGTACTTCGTCGTCGATCCCGTCTCCCGGGAGGTCGTCCCCCGCGCGGAGGCGGTGGTGCGGCGCGCGGAGGCGGTGCTCGGCGACCGCGCGTCCACCGAGCTGGTCAGCTTCCTGGCCGAGGCGAAGACCCCGCCGTGCGACGACCTCGCCAAGCTGACCGAGCAGGTCCGGTCGATGCGGGCGGCGATGGCGGCCGCCGCCGAGCGCGAGGGGGTGCGGCTCGCCGCCTCCGGCACGCCCGTCCTCGGCGAGCTGCTGCCGCCGCCCATCGCGGCGGGCGCCCGGTACGCCGACAGCCTCGCGACCTACCGGGCGCTGGACGACGAGCAGTGCATCTGCTCGTGCCACGTCCACGTGGAGATGCCCGACCGCGACCGCGCGGTGCGGGTCGGCAACCACCTGCGGCCCTGGCTGCCGGTGCTGCTGGCGCTCGCCGCCAACTCGCCCTACTGGGCGGGCCGCGACACCGGGCACGCCTGCTGGCGGGTCCTGTCGTGGTCGCGGTGGCCGGTCGCCGGCCCCCCGCCGCTCTTCGAGTCCGCCGCGCACTACGACGACGTGGTCGCCGCCCTGCTCGGCTGCGGGGCGCTGATGGACCACGGCACGATCTTCTGGGACGTGCGGCCCTCCGCGCGGCTGCCGACGATCGAGGTCCGGCTCGGCGACGTGGCGCGCACCACCGGCGACGCGGCGGTGTTCGCCGCGCTCGTCCGCGCCCTCGTGCAGGTGTCGCTGGCGGCGGTCGAGGACGGCGCCGCGCCGCCGGACCCGTCCGCGGAGATGCTGCGCGCCGCCTACTGGCTCGCCGCGCGCGACGGGCTGACCGGCCGCGCCCTGGACCTGCGGACGGGGCGCCCGGCCGCCGCCGCCGACCTCGTCCGCGACCTGCTGCGGCACGTCCGCCCCGCCCTGGACGACAGCGGCGACCTCGCCGCGGTGACGGCCGGCGTCGCCGCGCTGCTGGAGTCGGGGAACGGCGCCGACCGGCAGCGCGCGGTGTTCCGCCGCCGCGGCCTGCTCACCGACGTGGTCGACGACGTCCTGCTCTCCCCCGCCCCGGAAGGGGGCTGACCGAGCGGTCCCGATCACACCGCCCGTCCCCCTGTTTTCACCGGCCGCCGTAGGGTAGCGATCGTCTTGTCCACGTCAGCAGGCCCGGGGGGAGGTAGAGATGCCCCTGCGTCGCCCTGCCGGCCCGCCGGTGCGTACCCTCGACCCGATGTCCCAGCAGAAGCCACCCGCCGCGGCCCCGGAGTTCTCCGGGCTGCCCCCGGACGGCTTCGTGCACGCCGCGCTGATCTACCAGGACGCCGACGCCTACGTGGCGGGCGTCCTGCCGTTCCTGCGGGCCGGCCTGCGGGACGGGACGCCGGTCGCGGTGGCGGTGCCCGGCCCGCGGCTCGGCGCGCTCCGCGACGCCCTCGGCGCCGAGGGGGCCCGCGTCACCTGGATGGACATGGCCGACGTGGGCCGCAACCCCGGCTGGATCATCCCGGGCGTGCTGCGCGCCTTCACCGACCGCCACCCCGGGCCGGGGCGGGCGCGGATCGTCGCCGAGGCGGTCTGGCCGGGCCGCTCCGCCCTGGAGTACCCGGCCTGCGCCCAGCACGAGGCGCTCGTCGGCCTGGCCTTCGAGGGCCGCGACATCGCGCTGCTCTGCCCGTTCGACGCCGCCGGCCTCGCGCCGTCCGCGCTGGACGACGCGCGCGCCACGCACGGCTGGCTCGGCGCCGGCGCCGACGCCCGCCGGAGCGGGGGCTTCGCGCCCGAGCGCGTGCTGGCCGACTGCAACACGGCGCTGCCCGAGCCGGCGGACGCCGCCTCGCTGGACTTCGACCGCGACGCGCTGCCGGCGCTGCGGCGCTTCGCCTGCGAGCATGCGGCGGCGCTCGGCCTCGGCCGGCGCCGGGTCGGCGAGCTGGAGCTCGCGGTGAACGAGATGGCCGCCAACTCGGTGGTGCACGGCGGCGGCCGCGGCCGGCTGCGGGTGTGGGCCGAGGACGGGTACGTGGTCTGCGAGATCGCCGACGCCGGGCGGATCCGCGACCCGCTGGCCGGCCGGCGGCCGGTCGCGATGTCCACCGACGGCGGCCGCGGGCTGCTCATGGTGCACCACCTGGCCGACCTGGTGCGGGTCCGCAGCGGCCCCGAGGGCACCGCCGTCCGCGCCTACCTGCGCGCCTGACCCGCCGGCCCGCCCGGCCGCCCGGCGCGGGGGCCGATGCTCTAGCCTCCTGCCCGACAGGTGATTACCGACCGGTAGCGAAGGTGAGGCGGTCCCGTGGGCGCGAGCGAGGACAGGGTGGACGGCATGGCGGGCAGGGTCGTCGTGGTGACCGGGGCCGCGCGCGGTCTCGGCGCGCTGCTCGCCAAGGGCGCCGCGTCGCGGGGCGCCCGCGTCGCGCTGCTCGGGCTGGAGCCGGCGGAGCTCGCCGCCGCCGCCAAGGCGTGCGGCCCGGCGGCGCGCTGGTGGGAGGCCGACGTCACCTCCCCCGAGGCGCTCGCCGCCACCGCGGGCGAGGTCCTCGCCCACTTCGGCCGGGTCGACACGGTGGTCGCCAACGCCGGCATCGCCACCGGCGGGCCGGTGCAGTACTCCGACCCGCGCACCTTCGACAAGGTCATCGAGGTGAACCTGCTCGGCAGCGTCAACACCGCGCGCGCCTTCCTGCCCGCGCTGCGCGAGTCGCAGGGCTACTTCTTCCAGATCGCCTCGCTGGCCGCGCTCACCGCCGCGCCGATGATGGCCGCCTACTGCGCCTCCAAGTCCGGCGTCGAGGCGTTCGCGCACAGCCTGCGCGCCGAGGTCGCCCACACCGGCGTCGGCGTCGGCATCGGCTACCTCAGCTGGACCGACACCGACATGGTGCGCGGCGCCGACGAGAACCCCGCGCTCCGCCGGATGCGCGCGAGCCTGCCGTTCCCCGGCAACCGCACCTACCCGCTGCGCCCGACCGCCGCCCGGCTGCTCGCCGGGATGGCCGCGCGCCGCCCGCACGTGTACGGGCAGGCGTGGCTGCCCGCCGCGCAGGCCGCGCGGGCGCTGATGCCGGCCGCCATCACCTGGAACGCGCGCAAGGTGATGGGGCGCTACGAGGCCGAGTGGCTCGCCGGCGGCGGCGACACCCGGCTGGTCGGCGCGGGCGGTGCGGCCGCCGGGCGGGGCTGAGCACGCGCGCCCGGCGGTACGGTGGTTCCAAGGCGGCCACAATTCCCGGCGGGCGCGTTCCGCCCGGCCTTCGAACAGTATGGTTCGATCATTGTGCCGGGCCCTTCAGGCCGGGACCGGCGCGCGAGGGCAGGAGCGGGGTCACAGTTGACCGGGATGGCCGGTGCACCGGGGGGTCCGGTGCGCAGCGCGGCGGCGCGGGGCACCAACGGCCTCGCCGACGGCGACGAGCCGGAGCACCTGCTGCTGGTCGAGGACGACCCCGGCGACGCCCTGCTCATCGAGGAGTTCCTCGCCGACACCGGCCTGCGCATCCGGCTGACGTGGGCGCGCACCATCGCGCGGGCGCTGGAGCTGCTCGCCGACGGCGAGCGGCCCGCCTGCGTCCTGCTCGACCTGCACCTGCCCGACTCCCAGGGCCTGGACGGCCTCAGCACGATGCTGGCCGCCGCCCCGCAGGCCGCGGTCATCGTCCTGACCGGCCTGTCGGAGGCGCAGGCCGGGCTCGCGGCGGTCGGGGTCGGCGCGCAGGACTACCTGCTGAAGGGCCAGCTGGAGCCCGAGTGGCTCGGCCGCGCCATCCGCTATGCCGTCCAGCGCAAGCAGGTCGAGCTGTCGGCCGCCGCGCTGCAGGCGGGGCGGCTGCGCGCCGAGGAGAACGCGCGCCTGGAGCGCGGCCTGCTGCCGCGGCCGCTGGTGTCGGGCGACCGGCTGGACGTGGTGACCCGCTACCGGCCGAGCCGCATGCACGCCCTGCTCGGCGGCGACTTCTTCGACGTGGTGGAGACCGCCGACGGCGCGGTCCACGCCGTCATCGGCGACGTCGCCGGGCACGGCGCGGCCGAGGCGGCGATGGGCGTCTGCCTGCGGGTGGCCTGGCGGTCGTTCGTGCTGGCCGGCCTGTCGGGGCCGCCGCTGATCGAGATGCTGGAGCGGCTGCTGCTCGCCGAGCGCGCCGACAACGAGGCGTTCGTCACGCTGACCAGCATCACCCTCACCCCGGACCGGCGGGCGGCGCGGGTGGTGCGCGCCGGCCATCCGGGGCTGCTGCTGCGCGACGGCGCCGGCGAGGTGACGCTGGTGGAGACCGCCGGCGGCATCGCGCTCGGCATGATGCCCGGCCTCGGCGAGTGGCCGGAGGAGCGGGTCGCGATGCCGCCCGGAAGCGGCCTGCTGCTGTTCACCGACGGGCTGTTCGAGGGGCTGACCGGCCCGGAGGGGCAGCGCCTGGACCTGTCGGGGCTGCTGGTGCTGGCGCGGCGGCGCGCGGGGCTGCCGGCGGAGGAGTTCGTCGACGCCCTCATCGCCGGCGCCGAGGCGGCCTCGGCCGAGCACGGCGGCCTCGCCGACGACGTGGCGGTCATCCATCTGGGGTGGCGGCCCTCCTGACGGCGGTCGACGCGGCGGCGGCGAACTCGCTGAGCCCGCTCAGCAGCCGTTCGCGGCCGTCGGGCGACATCCGCCGCAGGACCTCCTCCAGGTCCCGCTGGCGGCGCAGCGCGATGTCCCGGAGCAGCTCCTCCCCGGGCGCGGTGATCTGGAGCGTCACCTGCCGCCGGTCGGCGTCGCTGCCGGCCCGCGCGAGCAGCCCCGCCGCCTCCAGCCGGTCGCACAGCCGGCTGGCGGAGGAGGGGATGACGCCGAGCTCCCCCGCGAGCGCCCTCAGGTTGAGGACGCCGCGGCGCTGCACGGCCTCCAGGGCGCGCAGCTGGGAGGGCGGCACCCGCTCGGGCGCGGCGTCGTGGGCCCGCCGCCAGACGGCGAGCAGGCTGCGCGCGGCCCGCTCGACGAGGGCGCCGGACACGGCGGTCCTGCTGATCTCCTTGCTGGATTCGGTCACGGGCTCGTTCCCTGCGTGGGCGTGCGGTGCCATGGCGGTGCCCCATGGCGGTGCCCCGTGTGGTGCCCCGTCGGCCGCGTCCGATGCGTCCGCGGGCGATCGCTTCGCGCCGGTCCCCCGGCCGCCTCACCGGCGCCCGCCGCCCGCCTCGGCGAGCAGGCGGAGCCAGGCCGGCCCGACGCGGTCCAGCCGGTACTCGCCGGCCGAGTGGCGGGCCCGCTCGCCGAGCCGGTCGCGCAGCGCCGCGTCCGCCATCACGGCGCCGAGCGCCCGGGTGAGCGCGGCGATGTCGGCGGGCGGGACGAGCAGCCCGTCCACCCCGTGGGTGATCAGCTCGGCGGGGCCGGTCGGGCAGTCGAAGGCGACCACCGGCAGGCCCTGGTGCATGGCCTCCAGGATCACCATCGGCATGCCCTCGTGCCGCGAGGACAGGGCGTAGACGGCGGCGCGGGTCATCTCGCCGGCGAGGTCGGCGGTGCGCGGCAGCAGCTCGACCCGGCCGGCCAGTCCGAGATCGGCGATCTGCCGGCTCAGCCGGGCGTGCCGGACGCCGCTGCCGAACACCCGCAGCGTCCAGTCGGGGTGCTCGGCGGCGAGCGGCGCGAACGCGCGGATGAGCAGGTCGAAGCCCTTCTGCCGGACCAGCCGGCCGGCGGCGAGGACCACCCGCCGGTCGCGGGGGGAGGGGCCGCCCGGCAGGTCGGGCAGCGCGTTGGGGATCCGCACGATCCGCACCGGGGCGCCGTCCAGGGCCGCCGCGTACTCGGCGCGGGACGCCTCGGTGAGCGCGGCCAGGACGCCGAGGCGCCGGTAGTCGCGGACGATCTCGCGGCGCAGGGCGGGCCGGTAGGAGCCGAGGTTCAGGTGGTCCTGGGCGATGGTGGCGGTGCCGCGCCGGGCGACCCGGGGCAGCAGCAGGTTCAGCGCCGGGCGGGTGCCGATCAGCACGTCGGGCGCGGGGCCGGCGAGCGCGCGGAGCAGCGCGAGGTCGGTCCACAGGCTCACCTTGCCGAAGGAGTTCTCCGCCGCGGGGGTGAGCACGCTCGGCAGGCGCGACAGCAGCCGCGCGAGGCGGCCGCGCGGGCCCGTCCGGTCGTCGCAGAAGCGGACGGCGACGCCTGGCGGGATGGGGTAGAACGCCTCGGGCCGCGTCCGCACGACGCTGACGATCTCCACGTCGTGGTGCCGGGCGAGGTAGCCCGCCAGGTTCAGCACCGTGCGGACGGTGCCTCCGGTGCCGTACGCGTGGTGCAGCAGGATCCGCACTTTCAGCCGCCGTCCGGGGCGCGGTCCCGGCGCCGTCCGGGCGAGCACCGCCAGGGCCGCCAGCACGGTCCGGCGCGCCCCGCGGTGCGCGGCCCTCTTCGCCGCGGCCGGGACGAGACGCCCCCGCCGGGTCCTGCCACCGGGCATCCCGGTCCCCCGCTCTCCAGGTGGTGGCGCGCTGCGCCCTACCTGTTAGGTGCCCGGAGAGCGGTCCGGGTTCTCCTCGCGTCCCCGGTGATGTCAGGCGGTGGTGACGGACCGGTCGAGGGCGCTGCCCTTGACCCACTTGGTCCAGGGCATCTGGTAGAAGCTCCAGCCGTTGTTCCACTCCAGCTTGCGCTTGGTGCCGGTGATGATGACCGGGTCGCCGAGCTGGGAGAAGCTGTAGAACCAGCGGGCCGCCGCGGGCGGGGAGTTCAGGCAGCCGTGGCTGACGTTCTGGTGGCCCTGCGCCCACACGGTGGAGGCCATCGAGTGGATGTACTCGCCGCTGTTGGAGATCCGCACCGCGTAGGGGATGACCTCCTTGTAGCCGCCGTTGGCCTTGTCCTCGGGCTTCACGCCCATCCAGTCCGACGTCATGATCGCCGGGTTCTCCTTGCCCATGGCGAGGTGGACGCCGCTGGTGGTGAGGTAGGTGTCGACGCCGTTGACGACGCGGCCGCCGCGGCCGGCGCTGATGCCCCAGCTCTTGACCTTCTTGCCGTTCTTCCTCACCGTCAGCCGGTGGGTCTTGGTGCTGGCGGTGATGATGTGCTCGTCGCCGATGCGGAACCGGCGGGTGAGGTCGGCGTCGCCGTAGGTGTTCTTGCCCGAGCGGACCCCGGCGAGCCGGGCGGTGAGGGTGACCTGCTGGTTGGGCTGCCAGTACCGGCCGTTCTGCGTCCGGAAGATCACCTGGGTGTCGCTGGCCCAGTACCAGGCGCCGGTGGCGGCCTTGGTGGACTTGACCTCCAGGGCGCGCTCCACCGCGGCCTTGTCGCCCACCGCGCGGTTGAAGGTCACCTGGATCGGCATGCCGACGCCGACCTTCTGCCCGGCCGAGGGGGTGACGTCGCTGATCTCCAGCTCGGCCGCGGCCTTCAGCGTGGTGAAGGCGGCGGTGACGGTGGTCGACCTGCCCTTGGGGTTCTGCGCGACGGCCGTCACCCGGTACTGGGAGGCCGGCCGCAGGGTGCGCGACTGCCAGCCGGTCTTGTCGGCGCTGAGGGTGCCCTCGACGGGCTTGCCCTTGCGGGTCACCGTCACCGAGGTGAGGGTGCCGCCGGCCGCCTTCACCTGGACGCCCTTGTCGGGGCGCGCCTTGCCGGAGCCGTCGCCGGGGGTGATGGTCACCTGGGGCGCGGCGGCGTCGCCGGTGTTGCCGACCGTGACGCCCTTGTCCTTCTCGCCGCCCGAGCAGGCCCCGAGGGCCAGCACGACACCGGCCAGTCCCGCCCCCGCGCGCACTCCCGAGGAAAGCCGATGCTGCACCGTAGGACCTCCCGTACCCCGCTTCTACCCGATCCAGCAGACATTAGCGACAAAAGATGTTCAGGATGCGGGCAGGCGGGTACAAGAGGGCGCTCCGAGATCAAAGCGTTGCACGCCGGGTGCCCGCCGGACGCGCGGCCGGGAGGCGTCAGCCCAGCGTGGCGGGGGCGGCGTCGCCGTTGACGTGCAGGAGGCAGCGCCGGAACCCCCAGACCGAGACGGCCACGGCGGCCGCGCCGAGGGCGGCGACGAGGCCGGTGCGCACCCACAGGAACGTGCCGATCGACTCGTGGAACAGCATCCACAGGCTGATGACGGCGTTGACGAAGAACACCAGCGACCACAGCAGGGAGATCCGCAGGAAGAACCGGCGGACGCGGGCGTGGCGCAGGAACGCCTCGGGCATCGGCACCATGTCGGTGGCGACCTTCTGGGCGAGCGGCCGCCCGAGCGGCACCGAGGCCAGGAACGTCACGGCGACCGTGAGGGTGCCGAGCGTCGGCTGCAGGAAGTAGATGACGGCGCTGTGGGTGGCGGCGGCGAGCACCGCGCGGGCGGTCACGCCGACGGCGGCGAGCAGCAGCATGGCGCTGACGCCGTGGCCGCGCGCGTAGCGCCAGGCGATGCCGCCGTAGACCCACGCCACGGCCGCGACGAGCCCGCCGTTCAGCCCGAGCAGGGCGAAGGCGGCGTAGAAGACCGCGACGGGGGCGATGACGCCCTCGACGAAGCGCGGCAGGGCGTGCCGGAGCATCGAGGTCAGGCGGGGCGGCTCGAAACCGTGGTGGCCGCCCGTCCGCTGCTCGTGCGCGCCGCGCGTCCGCGCGGGCGTGGTCGCCGCTTCCTCCATCGAGTGGGTTGCTCCCCTGCTGTCCGTCCGGCCGCCGGCCCGCGGGCCGGCGCGCCCGGGTCTCCGTCCGGTCATGACCCGGCCCACGGTACGTCAAGATCGGTACCGGCCCGGCCCGTTCCGTCCCGTTTCCTCAGTCGTTCCGGGGAGGGCCGGGGTCCGGTTCGCGGGCGGCGGCGTAGAGGGCGCGCAGCGTCACCTCGACCGATGGGCGGCGCAGGCTCGCGCGGCGCACCACCGCGTACACCTCGCGGGCCAGGTCGCAGCCGGGGATCGCGCGGACCGCGACGCCGGGATCGGCGGCGAGGGCCAGGGCGGGCACCGCCGTGATGCCGATGCCGCGCGCGACCAGGCTGAGGATCGTGTGCAGGCCCTCGAACTCCCACGGCACCGGCCGCGCGCCCCCCACGGTGTCCAGCAGCCGTTCCACGGCCGCGCGGGACGGCTCGCCGGCGGGCGCCGCCATCCAGGACTCCTCGCGGAGCGCCTGCAGGTCCACCGGCCGCGCCGGGTCGGCCATCGGGTGGCCCGCCGGGACGACGAGCAGCAGCGGGTCGCGCTGCAGCCGCAGGAACTCCAGCGCCGCCGGGCCCTGCTCGGGCAGCTTGCCCGTCCAGTCGTCGACCAGGGCGATGTCCGCCTCGCCGCTCTGCACCTGGCGGATGCCGTCGCCGGGGCGCGTCTGGCGCAGCACGAAGGTCATGCCCGGGTGGTCGGCGAGGCCGCGCGCGAGGGCCGGCGCGAACGCGACGGCGGCGGTGGGGAACGCGGTGACGGCGATCCGGCCGGCCGGCAGCCCGGCCTGCGCCGACAGCTCGGCCTCGGCGCTCTCCACGAGGGCGAGGATCTCCCCGGCGCGGGCCGCGAGGCGGCGCCCGGCGTCGGTCAGCTCGGCGCTGCGCGCGGTGCGGTCGAGCAGCGGGACGCGCGCCTCGCGCTCCAGCGCGGCGAGCTGCTGGGAGACCGCCGAGGGCGTGTAGCCGAGCGCGGCGGCGGTCGCGGCGATGCTGCCGCGGCGGGCGAACTCGGCCAGCAGGCGCAGCCGCCGCACCTCCAGCATCGGCCCTCCTTACGGTCAGCATCGACAAGGCTCGCTTGTGGTGATGCTAGCCGCGCGAAAGCATGGACGCGTCCCCGGCCGGGTCGCTGACCAGCGATTTCCTCCCGCCCCCTCGGCCCCGCACGCCTTTCCCTCACCGTTCTGGAGCCCTCTCGATGCCTGCCCCCGACCCTTCTCCCTCCCCTGCCGCGACCGCGCTGCGGCCGGTCCCGGTGTCCCCGACGCTCGCCATCAACGAGGCCATCGCCCGCAAGCGGCGCGAGGGGGTGCGGGTGCTGCCGTTCGGGTTCGGCGAAGCCGGCATCCCCCTGCATCCGTCGCTGACCCGGGAGCTGGCCGCGGGCGCCGGGCGGGGCGCCTACGGCCCGGTCGCCGGGTCGCCCGCGCTGCGCGCCGCCGCGGCCGGCTACTGGAACCGCCGCGGCCTCGCCACCGATCCGGACCTGGTCGTCGCCGGGCCGGGCAGCAAGCCCCTGCTGTACGCGCTGATCACCGCGCTCGGCGGGGACCTGGCGGTGCCCGCGCCGAGCTGGGTCACCTACGCGGCGCAGGCGGCCCTCTCCGGCGCCGCGGCCCTGCACGTGCCGACCCGCCCCGGCGAGGGCGGCGTCCCCGACCCCGCGCTGCTGGCCGCGGCGGTGACCGGCGCCCGCGCGCGCGGGCGGACGGTGCGCGCGGTGGTGCTGACGCTGCCCGACAACCCCACCGGGACGCTCGCCTCGGCGGCCACCGTGCGCGAGGTGTGCCGGGTCGCCCGCGACCTGGACCTCGTCCTGGTCTCCGACGAGATCTACCGGGACCTCGTGCACGATCCGGCCCGGGACGTGCCGAGCCCCGCCCGCTGGGCGCCCGAGCGGACGGTGGTGACCACCGCGCTCAGCAAGAACCTGGCGGCGGGCGGCTGGCGGATCGGGGTGGCGCGCCTGCCGGACGGCCCGTTCGGCCGGGCGCTGCGCGCCTCGCTGCTCGGCCTGGCGAGCGAGATCTGGTCGAGCCCGCCCGCGCCGGTGCAGCACGCCGCCGCCCACGCCTTCGCCGAGCCCCCCGAGCTCGTCGAGCGGGTGGACCGCAGCCGCCGCCTGCACGCGCGGATCGCCGGCGCCGTCGCGGACCGCTTCGAGCGGGCCGGGGCGCTGCTGCACCGCCCGCAGGCGGCGTTCTACCTCTACCCCGACCTGGAGCCGATGCGGGACCGGTTGGAACGTTCTCACGGGGTGCGCGAGGGGTCGGACCTGACGGACCTGCTGCTGGAGCGCTACGGCGTGGGCGTCCTGCCCGGCGCGGTGTTCGGCGACGACCCGGCGGCGCTGCGGATGCGGGTGGCGCCGAGCCTGCTGTACGGCGCGGACGACGAGCAGCGCCTCGCCGCGCTCGGCCATCCCGACCCCGCGTCGCTGCCGTGGATCGCCGCCGGGCTGGACCGCCTGTCGGAGGTCCTCGCCGATCTCGGCGGGGAGGCCGCTTCCGGACACGGTGCCCCCGGTCGCGGCGGGCAGGCCCCGGCGGCGCTCGCGAGCTGACCGGCCCCGCGACGAGCGGCGGCGGCGCCGCGAACCCCGGGGGTTCGCGGCGCCGCCGCCGTCGTGCGTTCCGTCGCGGATCGCCGGTCGTGGCAGGGGCGGTAGGAGTCGAACCTACTTTTCGCTGGTTTTGGAGACCAGCCGCCTAACCGGTGGCTCACCCCTTCGCGCTTTCGTTCTCTTCGATGCGCACCAGCATGGGCAGGTTCACGATCAGCGGCAATTCCTTTTCCGTCCGCGCGTCCGGAAGGGGGACGAACCGGGCGGTCACGGGCGGCGAGAGGGGCGGGACGAGAGATCCGCGGGAGATAAGCGTGGTGTAAGGTCCAACGTCGCACGGGGTATACGACGCATAACACACGAGTGCGGGCCAAGCCCGGTCGTGTCACGCTTCCCCGTGGTAAACCCAGAACAGTGTGATGTCACGCGAGTGATGGATCGGAAGACGAGGGGCACGCCATGAGGCACGCACGCGACGGGGCCGCCGCGGCGATGAACGCCGCCTCCCGGGTGCTCGTCGCCCGGGGCCGCAACGAGCCCCAGGAGCTGGAGAACCCCGACGTCGCGTGGGGCCAGCGCGCGCGTGACGGCGTGTGGGTGCCGACCAAGGACGGCCAGCGGATCCACATCGGCATCGACGCGACCGCCGCCGACACCGTCGCGCAGGTGCTGCGGCCGAGCCTGCGGGTGTTCGTCGGCATCGACGTGGACACCGACATCGTGGCGCAGACGACCGCGTCCGGGGTCCGGCTGCTGACGGTGATCCACGGCGCCGACGCCCCGGCCGAGTTCCGCTTCCCGATCTCGCTGGTGGACGGCCTCGCGCTGGAGGCGATGCCCTCGGGCGGCTACGACGTGGTGCACCTGCGCTACGGCGCGACGGTGGGCCGGATGTACAACCCGTGGGCGAGCGACTCGATGTTCCGGCCGGTGAAGGCCGACTACGCCCTGGAGGGCTCCTCCCTCACCATGCGGGTGCAGCACACCGGCGCCTACTACCCGGTCGTGGCCGACCCGCACTACGCCCGCTGAGCGGCCGCCGCGGCGGCGGCAGGCCCCCGGGGGGCGGCATAGGCTGGGGCGGCGCCGCCCCCGCCAGGCCCTCCGATACTGGAGTCAGCGTGATCTTCAATCATGACGCCGAGCACGCGCTCGGCGTGGTCGTCGATCTGGTCAACACCTCGCCGGCCGCCTGCGGGCGGGAGGGCCTCGGCGATCTGGAGGCGCTCCGGGCGTTCGTGGAGCGCAACCGGTTCAGCGACGTGAGCGGCCTCGCCCGGGCCGATCTGGAGCGGGCGCACGCGCTGCGGGGGCGCTTCCACGAGGTGTTCCTGACCACCCGGACGGCGACGGCGGTGGCGCTGGTCAACGAGGTGGTCGCCGAGGTGCGCGCCACCCCCCGCCTCACCGACCACGACGGCCACGACTGGCACGTGCACTTCTTCGCGCCGGGCGCGCCGATGGGCGAGCACCTGGCGGCCGAGGGCGGGATGGCGCTGGCGTTCGTGGTGGCGGCGGGCGAGCTGGAGCGGCTGCGGACGTGCGCGGCGCCGGGCTGCGCGCGGGTGCTGGTCGACCTGTCGCGCAACCGGTGCCGCCGCTACTGCGACACCCGTACCTGCGGCAACCGGATGCACGTGGCGGCCTATCGCGCCCGGCGCCGCGAGACGGCGCCCTGAGACCGCGCCCTGAGCGGCCCGCGGGCCGGCCGGCGGGTCAGGCGGTGATCGCCGCGACGGCGGCCAGGGCGCGGCGGGCGCCCGCCGCGTCGTGCACCCGGAAGACCCGGGCGCCGAGCAGCGCCGAGACGCCGAGCACGGCGAGGGTGCCGACGCCGCGCCGCTCGACGGGCTGGCCGAGGGTCTCGCCGATGAAGTCCTTGTTGGAGACCGCGACGAGGACCGGCCAGCCGGTGGCGGTGAGCTCGCCGAGCCGCCGGGTGATCTCCAGCGAGTGCCGGGTGTTCTTGCCGAAGTCGTGCGCGGGGTCGATGAGGACCGCCTCGCGCCGCACCCCGAGCGCGACGGCGCGCTCGGCCTGCGCGGTGACGTGCGCGACGACGTCGGCGACGACGTCGGCGTAGCCGATCCGGTGCGGGCGGGTGCGCGGCGCCAGGGCGCCGGCGTGCGCGCAGACCAGGCCGGTGCCGTACTCGGCGGCGACGGCGGCGAGCTCGGGGTCGGGGCCGCCCCAGGTGTCGTTCAGCAGGTCGGCGCCCGCCTCGGCGACGGCGCGGCCGACCTCGGCGCGCCAGGTGTCCACGCTGATCACCACGCCGGGGTGGCGGTCCCGGACGGCGGCGACGACGTCCACCACCCGGCGCAGCTCCTCGGCGACGCCGACCTCCTCGCCGGGGCCGGCCTTCACCCCGCCGATGTCCACGATGTCGGCGCCGGCCGCGACCGCGCGGTCGACGGCGGCGACCGCCGCGTCGAAGCCGAACGTCGCTCCCCGGTCGTAGAACGAATCGGGGGTACGGTTGATCACAGCCATGATCGAGAAGCGGCCGAGCGCGCGGCCGTTCAGCCGCAGCGGCGGCGCGTCGTCGGTGCTGGTCATCGTGATCCCACGGTCGCACATCCGGGCCGCCGGCGTGAAGTCGAAGCAAATTCGGTTCAAACGGCGCCCTCACTCGTCACCACCGGACGAGTGTCGCTAACCTCGTGTTTCACACCGCTCGCGGCGTTCGCTCCGCGGACGGCCCGCGCCCGACCTATCCAGCCAGGAGGATCCGCTGTCCAGGCGAGCACTCATCACCGGCATCACCGGGCAGGACGGCTCGTACCTGGCCGAGCATCTGCTCGCCCTGGGGTATGAGGTCTGGGGCCTGGTGCGAGGTCAGGCGAACCCGCACGTGTCGCGGCTGCGCAAGCACATCGGCGACGTGCAGATCACCACCGGCGACCTGCTCGACCAGGGCAGCCTGATCTCCGCGGTGGAGCGCGTGCAGCCCGACGAGGTCTACAACCTGGGGGCCATCTCCTACGTGCCGATGTCGTGGCAGCAGGCCGAGCTGACCGCCGAGGTGACCGGCATGGGGGTGCTGCGGACGCTGGAGGCCATCCGGGTGGTGTCGGGGATCAGCCCGTCGCGCACGCCGGGCGGCGAGCAGATCCGCTTCTACCAGGCGTCGTCGTCGGAGATGTTCGGCATGGTCCGCGAGACCCCGCAGAACGAGAAGACGCCGTTCCACCCGCGCAGCCCCTACGGCGTGGCCAAGACCTACGGGCACTACATCACCCAGAACTACCGCGAGTCCTACGGGATGTTCGCGGTGAGCGGGATCCTGTTCAACCACGAGTCGCCGCGCCGCGGGGCCGAGTTCGTCACCCGCAAGGTCACCCTGGGCGCCGCGCGCATCAAGCTCGGGCTCGCCTCGGAGCTGCGGCTCGGCAACCTGGAGGCGCGCCGCGACTGGGGCTTCGCCGGCGACTACGCCCGCGCGATGCAGCTGATGCTGGCGCAGGAGACCCCCGAGGACTACGTCATCGGCACCGGGCAGACCCAGTCGGTGCGCGAGCTGGTGGAGTTCGCCTTCACCAGCGCCGGCCTGGACTGGCAGGAGCACGTGGTGCTGGACGACAGGTACACCCGGCCCGCCGAGGTGGACCTGCTCTGCGCCGACCCCAAGAAGGCGCGCGAGCAGCTCGGCTGGGAGCCGCGGGTCACCTTCGAGGAGCTGGTGACCATGATGGTGGACTCCGACCTGCGCCTGCTCGGCGGGTCGGCCCGGCCCGAGGACGAGCCGTTCAGCCCGGACCACTGGTGAGCCGGTGATCGGCGCCGTGCGACGATGCTCGCATGGCTCTCTGTGAACACGTGACGGACCTGCCCGACGTCGACCCGGCGCCCCGCACCCCGCAGGGGTGCGAGGAGTGCCTGGCCGAGGGCACCCGGTGGGTCCACCTGCGGCTCTGCCTGGCCTGCGGGCACGTCGGGTGCTGCGACTCCTCCCCCATGAAGCACGCCAGCGCGCACTTCCACAAGGAGGGGCACCCGATCGTCCGCTCGTTCGAGCCGGGCGAGGACTGGCGCTGGTGCTTCGTCGACGAGCTGATCGTCTGACGCGCGCGGGATCTCCGCCCGTCTTCTGCCGCTTCGCAACGGTCGTCCCGCCCGTTCGGCGATTCCCCGGGCCGATTCCGGCTATGTCCAAGACCGGAAGGGTTCGTTGTCATACGGTCGTGGCATGAATCTGCGGCAGCTGCGCTACGTCGTGGCGACCGCCGACCACGGCACCATGACGTCGGCGGCTCAGGCTCTCTACGTCGCCCAGCCCGCGCTGTCGCGGGCGGTGCGCGAGCTGGAGCGCGAGCTCGGCGTCGAGCTGTTCGCCCGGTCGGGGCGCGGCGTGGTGCTCACCGCGCTGGGCGAGCAGGTGGTGCGGCAGGCGCGGGTCGCGCTGGAGGCGGTGGAGGCCATCGAGGGCCTGTCGGTCGCCAAGGCCAACGGGCGCGGCGCCGAGCTGCGCATCGCCACCACCGGCTCGCTGGAGCCCGAGCTGACCGGGCGCCTCATCCCCCGCTTCGCCCGCGAGCAGCAGGCGGTACGGGTGCGGGTGATCCGCTGCGCGGGCCGGGACGCGGTGGCCGGGGCGCTGCGCGCGGGCCGCGCCGACCTCGCGCTCACCGACCTGCCGGTGCCCGGCGACCTGTCCGCGCACCCCTTCGAGCAGCGCGAGGTGGTGCTCATCTCGCCGCCGTCGCTCCGGCTGCGCGAGCCGGTGCCGCCCGCCGCCCTGGACGGCCTGCGGCTGGTGCTGCCGGCGCGCGGCGGCGCCCGCCGCGCCGAGATCGACGCGCTGCTGGAGCGGGTCGGCGCGACGCCGGTGGCGGCCGTGGAGTCCGACGAGCGCGGCGCCTGGCTCGGCCTGGTGCGCGCGGGCATGGGCTCGCTGCTCTGGTACCGCAACCAGCTCGACGACACCGCGGGCCTCGCCGTCCGCTCCTTCATGCCCCCGATCACCCGGATGATCGGGCTGGTGCACGCGCACCGGCAGCTGCCGCCGGTCGCGCGCGAGTTCCTGGCGTTCGCCAAGGAGACCGCCCGCGAGGGGCAGCGCCGCGACCCCCACCGCGACGCCCACCGCGACGCCCGCTGACCTGCCCGTCCGGCGGGCGGCGCCGCGCATGCCATGATCGTGGGCGTGGGAGCTACACACGCACTCTGGCTGCTGGCGATCCCGGTCTGCGCGATCGCCGTCGCCGCCCTCGCCCGGCGGTTCGGCACGCCCGCCCCGCTCGCCCTGGTCATCGCGGGCCTGGTGGTGTCCTTCCTGCCGGGGGTGCCGGAGTTCGAGCTGGAACCCGAGATCGTGCTGTACGTGTTCCTGCCGCCGCTGCTGTTCTCGGCGGCGTGGCAGAGCTCGTACTACAACATGCGCGACAACGTCCGCTCGATCGGGGCCCTGTCGGTCGGGCTGGTGCTGTTCAGCACGCTGCTGGTCGGGTTCGCCGCGTACTGGCTGGTGCCCGACCTGCCGCTCGCCCCCGCGCTCGTGCTCGGCGCCATCCTGGCGCCGCCGGACGCGGTCGCGGCGGTCAGCGTCGCGCAGCGGCTCGGGCTGCCGCGGCGCCTGGTGACGATCCTGGTCGGCGAGAGCCTGTTCAACGACGCGACCGCGCTCACGGTGTTCCGCGTCGCGCTCGCGGCGGCGGTCGGCACCGGCTTCAGCCTCGCCGAGGGCGCCGGCCGGTTCCTGTACGCGGCCGTCGCGGGCGCCGTCGTCGGGCTGCTGCTCGGGCCGCCGCTGCACTGGCTGCGCACCCGGCTGAACGACCCGCTGGTGGAGAACTCGGTGGCGCTCGCCGCGCCCTTCGCCGCCTACCTGATCGCCGAGCTGGTGCACGCCTCGGGCGTCATCGCGGTCGTGGTGAGCGGCCTGTACCTCGGGCACCGGTTCACCGACTCCCCGGCGATCACCCGGCTCATCGGCCACTCCTTCTGGAAGGTGATGGTCTTCATCCTGGAGTCGGTGGTGTTCCTGCTGATCGGCCTGCAGCTCCCGCCGGTGCTGGACGGCCTGTCGGACCGCGGCTGGGGCAGCCTGGCCTGGTGGGCGGCCGCGGTGTTCGGCGTGACCGTCCTCGCCCGCTTCCTGTGGGTGGTGGCCACGTCCTACCTGCCGCTCTGGTCGGGCCGGGGCGAGGAGCGGTGGGCGCCGGACTGGCGCGGCCGGGTGGTGATCGGCTGGGCGGGGATGCGGGGCGTGGTGTCGCTGGCGGCGGCGTTCGCGATCCCGTTCGTCACCTCGGCGGGCGACCCGTTCCCCGGCCGCGACCTGGTGCTGTTCCTCACCTTCACCACCGTGCTCGCCACGCTGCTGGTGCAGGGCCTGACGTTCCCGGCGCTGATCCGGCGGATGCGCGTCGGCGGCGGCCGCGAGCGCTACGCCGACACCGTCGCCGAGGCGGGGGCGCAGCACGCCGCGGCGCGGGCCGCGCTGGACCGCCTGGAGGAGCTCACCCGCGACGACGGCGCCCTGGACGCCGATGTGGTGGAGCGCCTGCGCACCCTCGCCGAGCAGAACCAGCTGCGCGCCTGGGAGCGGCTCGGCGGCGGCACGGGGCAGGACGGCGCGGAGGTGCCGTCGGCGACCTACCGGCGGCTGCGGCGCGAGATGCTGGCCGCCGAGCGCGCGACGTTCGTGCGGATGCGCGACGAGCGCCGCATCGACGACGAGGTGCTGGAGCGCGTCCTGCACGAGCTGGACCTGGAGGAGGTCTCGCTCGCCCGCGACTGACCCCCGTGGCCCCGCGCGGCGCCCGGCCGCCGCCCCCGGCCGCTCAGATGCCGTTGAGGGGCTTGTCGGGCAGCTCGACGGCGTAGGACTCCTTCACCACGTCCAGGTGGTGCCAGGACTCGCTGACGGTGGCGCCCGGCACCGCGCGGACGGCGTCGAGCACCGCGACCAGCTCGGCGCGCGAGGCGGCCTCGGCCTGCCCGACGATGTCGTAGCGGCCGAAGCCGGTGGCCAGGTAGCGCACGCCCTCCTGCCGGGCGACGGCCTCGGCGACGCGGCGCAGCCCGCCGGTCACCACGAGCCCGAAGCCGCCGAGCTCGGCGGCGCCGAGCGCGAGCGGGTCGGCGAGGCCGGTGACCTGGATGACGCCGGTGCGCATGAGCCGCACCACGCGGGCGCGGGTGGCGGCCTGCGACAGGCCGATGATGCCGGCGAGGCGGGTGTAGGGGGCGCGGCCGTCGCGCTGGAGCTCCTGCAGGAGCCGCCAGTCGATGTCGTCGAGGGTGATCTCGCCGAGGTCGCGGACGACGGCGTGGGTGTCGCGGACGGTGGCGACCGAGCGGAACACCTCGGCGGAGCGGACGCCGGGCACCGACCGGATGTGGTCGACCTCGGCGGCGAGCGCGGCGTCGTCGCGGGTGCGCACCTGCGCGACCAGGTCGCAGCGGCCTGCGGTGAGCGCGGTGAAGCTGACGGCGGGCCGCTCGGCGACGGCGGCGGCGGCCTCGCGCGCCGAGCCGTCCACGGTGACCGACACGTGCCCGATGGCCTCGGCGCCGACGACGGCGGCGTGCACGATGCCCACCACCCGCACCACCTGCGTCTCCAGCAGGTTCTGCACCCGCGCCCGCACGGCGGTGCGGGAGAGTCCGACCCGGTCGGCGAGCGCCTGGAAGGTCGCCCTGCCGTCCCGCTGGAGCTCGCGGACTAGCACGGCGTCGACCGCATCCAGCACGGCTCTCCTCCTCGACAGGCAGTGATCGATCGGTTTGTCGGCAACTGCAAGATCATTCCATTTCCGGGCGGTATCCCGTCAAATATTGATCCTGCTCGTGTTCCGCCCGGCCCGGCGCGAACGAAGCGTCGGCGCGCGGACGTTCGGGCGACGAATTCACCGCGGGGTCGCGCGGGCCGGGAGCGCAACGCGGACGGCCGGCGGCCGCGCGCGGCCCGCTGCACTGTCACGGAGCGATACCGGTAGGGGTGTCGATGATCACGGCGGCGGCCCGGCGGGGCGACCGGCGCGCGGGCAGGGGACGCCGGGAATGCGTGCGTGACCTGCATGCGCTACTCCCGGTGTTCTGCTGTGTCGCCGCGGCGGCGGACGGCCCCGCCTCCGCGGCTCATGTAAGAAAAGTGCATCGGGCGCGCGACAACGTCAAGAGGTGACTTTACAGAGAGCTAAACCTCACGTTGCTTGCGATTCCACAATCCTCAGTACCGTGGCGGCCGGTGACGGTGCGCGACCGCCCCCGTGTCCAGCCCCATGCCCGCTCCGTGTCCGCTCCCGACCCGACGGCGAACTACCGCACCGGATGGGGCATTGGTCCGAGCATCTGCGGGTATGGCTCACAATGTACGGTGGCCCAGCCACTTTGATCCGCGATTGGTGTGTAGAACAGCCGTGCGCCTGTTGAACGGTGAGCCTGCCGCTCACGACCTCACCTACAACGACGTCTTCATGGTGCCCCGCCGCTCCGCGGTGGGGTCCCGGCTGGAGGTCGACCTGTCCACGGCCGACGGCAGCGGGACGACGATCCCGCTCGTCGTGGCCAACATGACGGCGGTCTCCGGCCGGCGGATGGCCGAGACGGTCGCCCGCCGCGGCGGCATCGCCGTCCTGCCGCAGGACATCCCGGCCGACGTCGTCGCCGACGTCGTCTCCTGGGTGAAGACCCGCGATCTGGTGGTGGACACCGCGGTGCGGCTCACCCCGGACGCCACCGTGGGCGAGGCGGTCGCGCTGCTGCCCAAGCGCGCCTACGGCGCCGTCGTGGTGGTCGAGGACGGCCGCCCGGTCGGCGTGGTGACCGAGCCCGACTGCCAGGACGTGGACCGCTTCGCGGCGCTGCGCGATGTCATGTCCCGCGACCTGGTGACGCTGCCCGCCGGGCTGGACCCGCGCGAGGCGTTCTCCCGCATGCACGAGCGCGGCCACCGGCTGGCGCCCGTGGTGGACGGCGACGGCGCCCTGGTCGGCGTCCTCACCCGCACCGGCGCGCTGCGCTCCACCCTGTACTCCCCCGCCGTGGACGCCGCCGGCCGGCTGCGCGTCGCGGCCGCGGTCGGGGTGAACGGCGACGTCGCCGGCAAGGCCAAGGCGCTGCTGGAGGCGGGCGCCGACCTGCTGGTGGTCGACACCGCGCACGGCCACCAGGAGAAGATGATCTCCGCGCTGGCCGCGGTGCGCGGCCTGGACCCGCAGGTGCCGGTCGTGGCGGGCAACGTGGTGACCGCCGAGGGCACCCGCGACCTGATCGAGGCGGGCGCCGACATCGTCAAGGTCGGCGTCGGGCCGGGCGCGATGTGCACGACGCGGATGATGACCGGCGTCGGCCGCCCGCAGTTCTCCGCCGTCCTGGAGTGCGCCGCCGAGGCGCGCCGGCTCGGCCGGCACGTGTGGGCCGACGGCGGCGTCCGCCACCCGCGCGACGTCGCGCTGGCGCTCGCCGCGGGCGCCGCCAACGTGATGGTGGGCTCCTGGTTCGCCGGCACCTACGAGTCGCCCGGCGACCTCATGCGCACCGCCGACGGGCGGCTGTACAAGGAGAGCTTCGGGATGGCGTCGGCGCGCGCGGTGCGCCACCGCACCGCCGACGAGTCCCCCTTCGACCGCGCCCGCAAGGCCTTGTTCGAGGAGGGCATCTCCACCTCGCGCATGTTCCTGGACCCGCAGCGGCCGGGCGTGGAGGACCTGGTGGACTCGATCGTGGCGGGCGTGCGCAGCTCCTTCACCTACGCGGGCGCGCGCACCCTGGAGGAGTTCCACGAGCGCGCGGTGATCGGCGTCCAGGGCTCCGCGGGCTACGCCGAGGGCATGCCGCTGGCGACGAGCTGGTGAGGCGTCCGGGCCCCGGCGCCGCCCCGTGGCGCCGGGCCCCGGCGGCCGTTCCCCCAGCGGCCGCCCGCTCGCGGCAAGGTCCGCCCCCGCGCGGACGCCGCCGGTTCTTTTTTCGGTCAATCCCCGCCCTCGGGCAGGCCGGGCGCCGCACTTGATCAACGCCTCGGGGAAGGTGAAGAATGCGGAGGTTCACCGGGGGACGGACCACCGCACTCCGGTGTCGATCGGGACCAGAAGGGTACCGATGGACCGCACCACCTCGAAACATCCGCTGCACTGATCAGAACCACAGCCCGCATTCGGTCGATCACCACCGCAACCCGCCCCCGGTCTTGCGCGTCCACAATGTAGGTCAGGGCCTGAAAGAACCGTGCTTGGGGGATCGGAGCGTCAATGGCGAACAGCACGGCCAGCAGGCCCGCCCCGGACGGCGAGGCCGGCGAGGCCCCGCCCGGCGCAGGGGCCCGGCACGGCCTGCCGCGCGCGCTCGCGCTGACGCTCGCCTCGGCGGCGGTGTGGGGCGTGGCGCATCTGGCGGCGGGCCGCCGCTGGGCCGGCGGGCTGCTGATGGCGGCCTACGCGGCGCTCGTCGCCGCCCTCGCCGTGGTCGCCACGCTCTTCCAGGACCATCTGGTGAACCTGGCGGTCCGGCCGGACTGGCTGTCGGGCATCGCGATCGGCATCGCGGCGGTCGGGCTCGTCTGGATCGCGGTCGTGGTGCGGTCCTACCAGGTGGTGCGCCCCGACGGGATGCGGCCGCAGGCGCAGCTGGCGGGGATCACCGCGGTGGCGGTGCTCTGCGCGGCCGTGGCGGCGCCGACGGCGTGGGCCTCGCGCAACACCTACCTGTACCGCGACGCGCTCACCAGCATCTTCCACGCCGGCGGCAAGGGCTCGCGGCACATCAGCGGCGACGACCCCTGGGCCGGCCGCGCGCGCGTCAACGTCCTGCTGCTCGGCGGGGACGCGGCGGCCAACCGGGAGGGCGTGCGCACCGACAGCGTGACGCTGGCGAGCGTGGACACCGCCACCGGCGACACCGTCCTGGTCAGCCTGCCGCGCAACCTGGAGAACGTGCCGCTGCCGCCCGGCCCGGCCCGCGACCGGTTCCCCGACGGGTTCACCGGCGAGGGCCCCGGGACGCCGGGCCTGCTGAACGAGATCTTCCAGTACGCCGAGGACCACCCCGAGATCGACCCGGGGGTGGCCAAGAAGCACCGCGGCCCCGACATCTTGAAGCGGACGGTCGCCGGCGTCCTCGGGCAGCCGGTGGACTACTACATCCTGGTGGACATGTTCGGGTTCGCCGACATCGTGGACGCGATGGGCGGCGTGAAGATCCGGATCACCCAGCCCATCCCCTACGGCCTGCAGGGCGGGGTGCTGCAGCCCGGCTACCGGGTGCTCGGCGGCAAGGAGGCGCTCTGGTACGGGCGGTCGCGCACCGACAGCGACGACTACACCCGGATGGGGCGGCAGAAGTGCCTGATGCGGGCGATCGCGCAGCAGGCCGACCCCGAGACGGTGCTCCGCAAGTTCGACAAGCTGGCCGCGGCGACCAAGCGGGCGATCTCCACCGACATCCCGCAGGAGCTGCTGCCGGCGCTGATCACGCTGTCGGGCAAGGTGAAGGACGGCGCCAAGATCAGCAGCCTGCCGTTCGTGCCGCCGCTCATCTACACCGGCGACCCCGACTACCCGCTGATCCGGCGGCTGACCGCCAAGGCGCTCGCGCCCGCGGCGGGGCCGACGCCGGGCGCGGCGCTCGCGTCGGCGTCGCCGGGGCCGGTCTCCTCGGCGACGGCCTCCGGCGGGCCGTCCGCGTCCGGCGAGCCGTCGGCGTCGCCGTCGCCGCAGAAGAGCGACATCACCGGCGGCGCCGGCGGCGGCAAGCCCGCGAACGCCGGCACCAAGCCGCTCGACCTCGGGGCGTCCTGCCCGTCCTGACGCCGTCTTGACGCCGCCGACGCCGGGACGTGCCGCGCCCGGCGTCGGCGGCCGCGGCGGCCGGGGCCGCGCGCAGGGTGGATGATGGACGGGCACGGGAACGGTCCACCGACGGAGAGGGCGGCTGCTGGTGCCGGAGATCGACGGCTGTGACGCCTTCCGCGTGGCGATGCCGCGCGGGCGGCGGCCGGAGAGCGTCCTCGTCCGGCTGACCGGCGCCGACGGCGCGGTCGGCTGGGGGGAGGCACCGGTGCCGGGGCGCGCCGCGGACGCGGTGTGGGCCGACGTCGCCGAGCGGCTCGGGCCGGCGCTCCTCGGGCTCGCCTGGGACCGCCCCGAGGACGTGTCGGCGGCGGCCGAGCTCGGCGGGCCCGCCGCGGCGGCGGCGATCGACACCGCCTGCTGGGACCTGTGGTGCCGGGGGCGCGGGCTGCCGCTCGCGCACGCCCTCGGCGGCACCCGCACCTCGATCGTGACGGGCGCGCGGATCTCGCCGGAGCCGCTGCTGGACACGGTGGTGGGGCGGGTCAACCGGGCCGTCGGCGCCGGGCACACGCGGGTGACGCTGGACGTGCGGCCGGGCTGGGACATCGAGCCGGTGCGGGCGATCCGGGAGGCGTATCCGGCGCTCGCGCTCGTCGCCGACGCCGGGCACTCCTACACCTCCTCCCCCGCGCACCTGGCGGCGCTGGAGGGGCTGGACGGCTACGGGGCGGTGGCGCTGCAGCGTCCCTTCGCGATCGGCGATCTCGCCGCGCACGCGCTGCTCCAGCAGCGGGTGCGGGCCGCGGTCGCCCCGGCCGTCACCGACCTGGAGACCCTGGACGCGGCGATCGAGCTCGGCGCGGGCCGCGCCCTGGACCTGCGGGCGGGGCCGCTCGGCGGCCTGACGGCCGCGCGCAGCGCGCACGACCGCGCCTACGCGGCGGGCTGGGACGTGTGGTGCACCGGCGAGGGCGCCTTCGGCGTCGGGCAGGCGGCGGCGGTCGCGCTGGCGGCGCTGCCGGGCATGACGCTGCCGAGCGAGGTGACCGACCCGGCGGGCGGCCCGGTGTTCGTGTCGCCGCCGGTCCGCTCGTCGGGCGGGGTGGTCGGGGTGCCGCTCACCCAGCCCGGCCTCGGGCACGAGGTGGACGAGGAGCGCATCGAGCGCCTCGCGACGCGGCGCCTGCGGATCGGCGCGTGAGCGCCGCCGGGGACGCGCAGGGCACGGCCTGGGTGGTGGCCGGGCCGCCGGGCGCGGGCAAGTCCACGGTCTGCGGCCTGCTGCTGGCGCGCCTGTGCCCCGTCCCGGCTCTGCTGGACAAGGACACCCTGTACGGCCCGTTCGTCGCCGCGACGCTGGCGGCCGCGGGCCGCGACCCGGGCGAGCGCGAGGGCCCCTGGTACGACGAGCACGTCAAGGCGCACGAGTACGCCGGGCTGACCGCGACGGCGCGCCAGGTGCGCGCGGCGGGCTGCCCGGTCCTGCTGAGCGGCCCGTTCACCGGGCAGATCCGCTCGCCGGAGCGGTGGGCGCGGTGGGTGCGCGAGCTCGGCGGCGGGCCGGTGCGGCTGGTGTGGATCCGCACGGACGCGGCGACGCTGCGGGCCCGGCTGACGTCGCGCGGGCTCGCGCGGGACGCGGGCAAGCTCGCCGCGTTCGCCGGCTTCGTCGAGCGGATGCGGCCGGACGAGCCGCCGCCGGTCCCCCATCTGGCGATCGACAACCGGCTGGACGCGCCGGCCGGCCTGGCCGAGCAGGTCGCCGCGCTGCCGGGCGGCTAGCGCGGGGGCGGGCCGCCCTGCTGCCACGGCGGCGGGATCTGCTGCGGCGGCCGCACGTGGATCTGCGGCGGCGGCTGGTACTGCGGCGGCGGCTGGTACTGCGCCGGGGGAAGCTGGGCGAGGGGCTGCTGGGCGGGCGGGAGCTGCGGCAGGTCCGGCTGCGCCGCCGGCAGGGCGCGGCGCTTGATGCGGCCGCCGAGGCGCCGGCCCGACGCGCCGGCCTGCCGGGCCGCCCTCCGGCCGTGCGCGGCGGCCTGCTGGGCGTGCACCGCGGCCTGCTGGGCGCGCTCGTTCTGGGCGAGGCGGGCGGCGTTGTCGCGCGCCACGCGGCGGGCGGTCTCGGTGGCGCGCTGGTAGGTGCGGGCACGGACGACGGTGGTGCCGGCGAGCAGATCGGCGACGCTGCGGCGGCGCGCCCCGGCGAGCGTCGGCAGGGCGTTCGCCGTGAACAGCGCGACGGCGGCCAGCCACAGCAGCACCGACAGCAGGAACCAGCCGTTGAGCAGCAGCACCCAGGCGAGCGCGTAGACGCCCGTCCCGGCGGCGGTGCTGACCAGGGCGCGGCGGGCGGCGCGGCCCTTGCCGACGCTGCTCCCGCCGCTCTCGCCGGCCGCCGCGGGGCGGTGGACGCGGATGTCCATGACGGCCTTGCCGACGGTGCGGCCCTTCCAGGCCGTCGCGGCGAAGTGGTAGGCCAGCTCGACCAGCACCAGCAGCAGCAGGGCCTGCTCGATGTCGGCGACGACGGTGCCCCACAGGTCGCCGCCGATCTTCCCGGCCGCGCCGCCGACGTCGCCGGCGGAGGTGGCGAGGCCGAGCACCGCCTCACCGACGCGCCACGGCACGTCCTCGACGAACTGGCCGTGCATGCGCCCCCAGGTCATCGCGGCGAGCAGGACGGCGACGGCGGCGAGGAGCGCGGCGTCGATCGTCCAGGCGGCGAGGCGGCGGCCGCGCGGGGCGGCGTCGCCGCGGTCCGGGGCGGCCGGCGGGCCGGCCGGCGGCAGCGCGGGCGGCGACACGGGAGGCAGGGCGGGGGGCA
>NZ_JAIBOA010000003.1 GCF_019458805.1 Actinomadura parmotrematis | reverse complement strand
TTGGCCGTGTGCGGGCCGGACGCGTGCGAGCCGGGCGCGTGCGAGTTGGCCGTGTGCGGGCCGGTCGTGTGCGAGCCGGGCGCGTGCGAGTTGGCCGTGTGCGGGCCGGTCGTGTGCGAGCCGGGGGTGCGGGGAGCGGATACGCAGGGGCCGAGGGTGCGGGGGCCGGACGAGCGGGGGCCGGACTCGCGGAGGCCCGGCGCGTAAGGGTCGGGTACGTAGGGTCCGGGTGCGGGCGGGGCCGTCGCGTACGGATCCGTCGTGTGCGGGGTCGGCTCGGGTGGGGGTTGCGTCTCGGTGGAAGGGTGGTGGGGGGTCGCGGGGTGCTGGGCCGGGTCGGCCCAGGTGATGATGGGTTGCGGACGGGTCGGGAACGTGGACCGGGGGTCCTGTATCAGCGTGCCCTGTTTCATTCTGCCGATCTCCCCCTCGCCTCACCGGACGGCATCAGCGGCGGTCTCCGAACTCACAGAATGTAACCACCCGCCGTGTGCTGCCCGGCCCCCTGGAACGCAAAGGGCGGGCACCGGTTTCCCGGTGCCCGCCCTGAAGGATCTCAAGGAAGGGTCTGCGGTCCGTCCGCCCCGATCAGCCGAGCCGGGAGGGGATGAGGGCCGCCACGCGGTCCAGCGCGGCGGCGGCGTCCGCCGGGGCCTTGCCCTGCGCCATCTCGGGGCTGCCGCCGCCCTTGCCCTCCAGCGCGGAGCGCACGAGGTCGGCGGCGGACAGGCCGCGCTCGCGCGCCGCCGGGTTGGTGGTGACGACGAAACCGGACGTGCCGACGACCGCGATGACGGCGGGGCGGCCGCCCGGGACGCCGTCGCGGATGCGGCTGGCGAGCCCGCGGGCGTCACCGTCCGTGGTCGTGGCGATGTAGGCGATGCCGTCGATGTCGCGGGCGTCCTCGGCGAGCTTGCCGGCCTGCCCGGCGGTGATCTCGTCGCGGAGCCGCTGCGCCTCCCGCTCGGCCTTCTTGGCGCGCTCGACGAGCGCGGTGATGCGGGCGGGCAGCTCGTCGCGGGGCGCGTTGAGCTGCTCGGCGATCTGGCTGACGAGGTCGCGCTCGCGGGCCAGGTAGCGGAAGCCCTCCAGGCCGGTGACGGCCTCGACGCGGCGGTGCCCCGCGCCGACCGAGGACTCGCCGGTGATCGCGACGGAGCCGATCTGCGAGGAGTGCGCGACGTGCGTGCCGCCGCACAGCTCCCGCGACCAGGCGCCGCCGATCTCAACGACGCGGACGTTCTCGTCGTAGGTCTCGCCGAACAGGGCGAGCGCGCCGATGTCGCGGGCCTCGGGCAGCGGCATGTAGCGGACGTCGACGGGCAGGTCGCGGCGGACCGCGACGTTGGCGGCCTCCTCGACCTCGCTGCGGGTCTCGGGCGACAGCGCGCCGCGCCAGGCGAAGTCCAGGCGCAGGTAGCCGGGCCGGTTGTAGGAGCCGGACTGGAGCGCCGCCGGGCCGAGCACCTCGCGGAGCGCGGCGTGCACGACGTGGGTGCCGGAGTGGGCCTGCCGGGCGCCGGTGCGCCACTCGTGGTCGACGCGGGCGTGCACGGGCTGGCCGACGCCGAGCTCGCCGCCGGTGACGCGGACCTGGTGGACGACGAGGCCCTTGACGGGCCGCTGCACGTCCAGCACCTCGGCGGTGACGCTCGGCGCGGTGATCTCGCCGGCGTCGCTGTCCTGGCCGCCGGACTCGGCGTAGAAGGGGGTGCGGTCCAGCACGACCTGGACGATCTCGCCGTCGCGGGCGGCGTTCACCGGCCCGCCGTCCCGGAAGATCGCCAGGACGGTGGAGTCGGTCTCCAGGGTCTCGTAGGCGAGCCAGTCGGTGGGGCCGTTGGCGTCGAGGACCGAGCGGAACAGGCCGGTGTCGGCGTGGCCGGTCTTCTTGGCCTGGGAGTCGGCCTTGGCGCGGCGCTTCTGCTCGCTCATCAGCTCGCGGAAGCCGTCGACGTCGACGTCGAGGCCGCGCTCGCCGGCGATCTCGACGGTGAGGTCGATGGGGAAGCCGTAGGTGTCGTGGAGCTGGAAGGCGGTGGACGCCGCGAGGCTGCCGCCCTCGCCGGCCCGGAGGGTGGTGTCGAGCGCCTGGTCGAGGATCTGGCTGCCCTGGCGCAGGGTGGTGCGGAACGCCTCCTCCTCGCCGTAGGCGTAGGAGGAGATCCGCTCGAAGTCGCGGGCGACCTCGGGGTAGGACGGCGCCATCGCGTCGCGGGCGACGGGCAGCAGCTCGGGCAGCACCGGCGCGTCGTAGCCGAGCAGCCGCATCGCGCGCACCGAGCGGCGCAGGATGCGGCGCAGCACGTAGCCGCGGCCCTCGTTGGCGGGCGTCACGCCGTCGCTGATCAGCATGAGGGCGGTGCGGACGTGGTCGGCGACGACGCGCAGGCGGACGTCGTCGGGGTGCGACTCGGCGGCGGACTGCCCCGAGTGCTCGCCGTAGATCTTGCCGGTGAGGCGGGCCGCGGCGTTCAGGATGGGCCGGGTCTCGTCGATCTCGTAGAGGTTGTCGACGCCCTGCAGGATCGCCGCCATGCGCTCCAGGCCCATGCCGGTGTCGATGTTCTTGGCGGGCAGCTCGCCGAGGATCGGGAAGTCGGCCTTGCCGGTGCCCTCGCCCCGCTCGTACTGCATGAAGACGAGGTTCCAGACCTCCATGTAGCGGTCCTCGTCGACCTCGGGGCCGCCCTCGCGGCCGTAGGCCGGGCCGCGGTCGTAGAAGATCTCCGAGCAGGGGCCGCAGGGGCCGGGGACGCCCATCGACCAGTAATTGTCGGCCATGCCGCGGCGGACGATGCGCTCCTCGGGGACGCCGATCACGTCGCGCCAGAGGCCGTACGCCTCGTCGTCGTCGAGATAGACCGTCGCCCAGAGGCGCTGCGGGTCCAGGCCGTAGCCGCCGGCGTCCTGGGACCGGGTGAGCAGGTCCCAGGCGAACCGGATCGCGTCCTCCTTGAAGTAGTCCCCGAAGGAGAAGTTGCCGTTCATCTGGAAGAACGTGCCGTGCCGGGTGGTCTTGCCGACCTCGTCGATGTCGAGGGTGCGGATGCACTTCTGGACGCTGGTGGCGCGCTTGTAGGGGGCGCTGACCTGGCCGAGCATGTAGGGCTTGAACGGCACCATGCCGGCGTTGACGAACAGCAGCGTCGGGTCGTCGGCGGGCAGGGGCGCGCTGGCGACCACCGTGTGGCCGCGCTCCTCGAAGTGCGCCAGGAAACGCCGCTTGACCTCTGCCGTACGCACGACGCGTACCCCCTCTTGACCCCGCTGAGCTGCCGCGAACCGTTCGCCCTTCCATGGTATCGGTGTCCACCACCGCTTTTCGGGTCTGCGATCCTGCTGTGGATAACTCCGGAGAGAGGGCGATATGCAGCGACCGGAACGGGTGGACCACCGGCTCCCCGTCGACGACGAGCGGCTCGCGGCGTTCTGGCGGGAGCGGCACCTCTGCCTGCTCACCACGCTCCGCCCGGACGGCACCCCGCACGTGGTGCCGGTGGGCGCGACCCTCGACCCGGCCGCCGGCGTCGCCCGGGTGATCACCTCGCGCGGCACGGTGAAGGCGCGGAACGCCGCGGCGGGCGGCCCGGTCGCGGTGGCGCAGGTGGACGGGCGCCGCTGGGCGTCGCTGGAGGGCCGGGCGCGGGTGCTGGACGACCCGGCGGCCGTCGCGGACGCCGAGCGCCGCTACGCCGAGCGGTACCGCGAGCCGCGCCCGAACCCCGAGCGCGTCGTCATCGAGATCACGATCGACCGGGTCATCGGCAGTGTCTGACGCCCCGCCCGCAGCAGGGCCGGTCACCGTCGTCGGGATCGGCGCGGACGGCTGGCCCGGCCTCGCCGGGACCGGCCGGGACGCGCTGCGCTCCGCCGAGGTGATCTTCGGCGGGCGGCGGCAGCTCGGCCTGCTGCCGCCGGAGGTGCCCGGGGAGCGGGCGCCGTGGCCGTCGCCGATGCTGCCCGCCCTGCCGGCGCTGTTCGCCGCCCACCGGGACCGGCGCGTCGCGGTGCTGGCGAGCGGCGATCCGCTGTTCTTCGGGATCGGCGGGACGCTCGTCCGGCTGCTCGGCGCGGACCGCGTCCGCGTGCTGCCGCACCCGTCCTCGGCGTCGCTGGCCTGCGCCCGCCTCGGCTGGCCGCTGGAGGACACCGCGATCGTCAGCGCCGTCGGGCGGCCGCCCGAGGCGCTGCGCGCGGCCCTCGCGCCCGGCCGCCGCATCCTGGTGCTGAGCGCGGACGCCTCGACGCCCGCGCGCGTCGCGGACCTGGCGGGCGACGGCGCCGAGCTGACGCTGCTGGAGAGGCTCGGCGCGGCCGACGAGCGGGTCGGACCGCTGCGCGCCGACCCCGATCCGCTCAACATCGTCGCGGTGCGCTGCGGCCCGGACGCGGGCCTGCCCGCCGTCCCCGGCCTGCCCGACGAGGTCTACGGCAGCGACGGGCAGCTCACCAAGCGGGAGATCCGCGCGGTCACGCTGGCGGCGCTCGGGCCGCGCCCCGGCGAGCTGCTGTGGGACGTCGGCGGCGGCGCGGGCAGCATCGGCATCGAGTGGATGCGGGCGCACCCGTCCTGCCGCGCGGTCGCCGTCGAGGCGGTCCCGGCGCGGGCCGAGCGGATCGGGCTGAACGCCGCCGCGCTCGGCGTTCCCGGCCTGGAGGTCGTGCGCGGCCGCGCGCCGGAGGCCCTCGAAGGGCTGCCGGCGCCGGACGCGGTCTTCGTCGGGGGCGGCGTCACCGCCCCCGGCCTGGTGGACGCCTGCTGGGACGCGCTGCGGCCCGGCGGGCGGCTGGTGGCGAACGCCGTCACGGTCGAGTCCGAGCAGGCCGTCGCGGCCGCCCGGGACCGGCTCGGCGGCGACCTCGCCCGCATTGCGATCAACCGTGCGGCGCCGGTCGGCGGGTTCACGGGATGGAGGGCGATGATGCCGGTGACCCAGTGGACGGCGGTCCGCCCGTGACGGTGCACTTCATCGGCGCCGGGCCCGGCGCCGCCGACCTGATCACGGTGCGCGGCCGCGACCTCATCGCGGCCAGCCCGGTCTGCCTGTACGCGGGCAGCCTCGTGCCCGCCGAGGTGCTGTCCTGGTGCCCGCCCGGCGCCGCGCTGGTCGACACCGCGAACATGGTGCTGGACGACATCGTCGCCGCCATGGTGGAGGCGCACCGGGCCGGGCAGGACGTGGCGCGCCTGCACTCCGGCGACCCGTCCGTATTCAGCGCGATGGCCGAGCAGATGCGGCGCCTGGACGCGGCGGGCGTCCCCTACCGCGTGACTCCCGGCGTCCCCGCCTTCGCGGCCGCCGCCGCAGCGCTGTCGCGGGAACTGACGGTCCCCGAAGTCGGCCAGACGGTCATCCTGACGCGGACGGCGGCGCGCGCGACCGCGATGCCTCCCGGCGAGGACCTCGCGACGCTCGGCGCGAGCCGCGCCACGATGGTGCTGCACCTCGCCGTCCAGCGCATCGGCGAGGTGGTGGACGAGCTCGTCCCCCACTACGGCGCGGACTGCCCGGCGGCCGTCGTCGCCTACGCGAGCCGTCCCGACGAGGTGGTGCTGCGCGGCACCCTCGCCGATATCGCCGCACAGGTGCGCGCGGCGGGGATCCGCCGTACCGCCGTCATCATCGTCGGGGCGGTGCTGGGGGCGTCCGGGTTCACCGACAGCCACCTGTACTCGGCGGCCCGCTGCCGAGAGGACGCCGCGCCGCCCGCGTAACTCGGTAGCCGTCACCGATGTGCCCCCGGCGGCCGGTTCCGAGACTGGGACCACAGCACACCGACCAGAACGGGGGCACACCATGACGGTCACCGAGACCACCGTCCCGCCCGAGGCCATCGAGCACCTGCGCGAGGTCCAGGCGGCGCAGGACCGCGCGGACGCCGAGCGGACCGCGAAGGCCGGCGCGCTCGTCGCCGCGCGCTTCGCGGCCGAGCGGCGCCACATCGTCCCGCCCGAGATCGACGCCGCGCTCGCCGAGAGCGCGGCCGCGCGGCGGCTGCCCGAGGACGCGCCGATCGAGGACCGGCTCGCCCGGTACGCGGCGCAGCGCGCCCGCGCCGCCGAGCTCGGCGTCGACCTCGTCGCGCTCGACCGGCTCCGCGCGGCGTTCGCCGCCGAGGCCGAGCGGGCCGCCGCGCCGCAGACGGCGGGGGCGCTCGACCTGGCCCGGCGGCCGGGCGAGCGCCGCGCGCCCGTCCCGAGCGACGCCAAGGTCGACTACAACGGCAGCTGGGATCCGGGGCCGACCTGGTACTCGACGGACCAGAGCAACTTCTCGGTCTGGAACGCCGACACCTACTTCGACACCGTGACCAACCGCGCCGGCAACCACATCCAGTTCCGGCAGCGCGCGACCGACGACAACGACTCGTGCGCGATGAGCTGGCGGAACGGCTACATGGTGCTGTACACGCCGCCCGCCCTGCGCAACCTGATCATCGACGTGGACCTCGTCCCGCAGATCAGCCGGTTCTTCGTCGACACCGACAACGAGCCGGGTAGCTCGGCGTGCAACGTGCAGCTCCACCAGCTCCTGCACGTGGAGGTCTACAGCTCGTGGGCGGACGCGGTCCCCCAGGAGACCACCGCGGGGATCCTGAGCAGCACCGGCACGTCCAACCCCGAGGCGTGGATCGACTCCGAGGCGTTCCCGCCGTGGTCGCTGTGGACGGGCACCGTCACCACCCAGCGGTCCTACCCGCCCGGCCACACGCTGGCGATCTTCGTGGCGATCCGCAACCAGGCGTCCGGGATCAAGCTGGACGACACCCGCCTCACCGCGGGCGTGAACGCCGCCTGGTACATGGACGCCATCAACGTCCGCCCGACCTTCTGAGCCGCGGCGCCGGAGGAACGGCCTGCCATGCCCGCGACGAGGGGGAACCGGGGGACCGCTCGCCGGGCATGGCAGGATCGACGCATGGCATCCAACGTCTACTTCGACATCACGATCGACGGCGAGCCGGCCGGGCGGATCGAGTTCGCCCTGTACGACGACGTCGTCCCGAAGACGGCGCGGAACTTCCGCGAGCTCGCCACCGGCGAGCACGGCTTCGGCTTCGCCGGCTCCCCCTTCCACCGGGTCATCCCCGAGTTCATGCTCCAGGGCGGCGACTTCACCCGGGGCAACGGCACCGGCGGCAAGAGCATCTACGGCGAGAAGTTCGCCGACGAGAACTTCACCCTGAAGCACGACCGCGCGAACCTGCTGTCCATGGCCAACGCCGGTCCGAACACCAACGGGTCGCAGTTCTTCGTCACCACCGTCCCGACCCCGTGGCTCGACGGCAAGCACGTCGTGTTCGGCGAGGTCGTGAAGGGCGCCGACCTGGTCAAGAAGATCGAGTCGCACGGCTCGCGGTCCGGCCAGACCGACGTCGAGATCGTCGTCTCGGCCTCCGGCATCGTCGAGTAACCCGCTCCAGCGCCGTGCGGTGCCCGCTCCGGGCACCGCACGGCGGGGCGACCCCCCTAAGATCACGCGGGTGACGGCGCATCGCTGGCTCCTCCCCTTCCTCGCCCTGATCGCGGTCCTGCTCGCGTGCCTCGCGGTCGTGGACCGCGGCGTGTGGGGCGTCTGGTCGCCGCTGTCGGCGCCCGAGCATTTCCAGTACTGCGGCGCGCGCTACTACCGCGACGACGAAACGCAGCCCGGTGTGACTCACGTCGTGACCCGCGCCGAGGCCGAGCGCGACGGCCGCCTCACCGAGGTCGCCACCGTCGGCCCGCGCCGCTGGAAGCTCTACCGGGCGGGCTCGTGGCCCTGCCCCGAGCCCGACGAGCACGTCCACGAGACCTACCTCGGCCTCGGCGGCGGCCGGTACCTGGTCATGTCCGACGCCAACTGACGCCGCGTTCCGTACCATCCCGGACATGGAGATCCCCGGCCTGTCCCCCGCCGAGCGGCGCGTCCTGCGGGCCTTCCCCAGCGGCGCGTACGTCGACTTCCGGGTGGCCGGGGACGCCGCGGACGCCGGCGCGGGGCCCGAGCGGACGCTGCGGGCGTCCGTGCTGCGCCGCGTCCTGCTCGCCGGGACCGCCGACGACGGCGAGGTCGCGGCGCTCCGGGTGCTCGGCGCCCGCGTCAGCGGCGCGCTGGACCTGCGGTACGCGCGGATCGAGCATCCGGTCGTGCTGGCCGACTGCCACTTCGACGAGCCGCCCGCCCTCTACGGCGCGCGGCTGCGGCAGCTCAACCTCAGCCGGTCGACGCTGCCGGAGCTGCCCGCCGCGACCCTCCAGGTGGAGGGCGTCCTGCGGCTCACCGACTGCACTGTGGCGGGCGCGGTGACTCTTGGCGGCGCCAAACTCGGCAACGCGCTGTTCTGCGAGCGCGCCGACATCGGCTCGCTGAGGCTCGACCAGGCGTTCATCGACGACGACGTGTGCGCGCAGGGCCTCGTCACGCATGGCGAGCTGCACATGGACGGCGCGACGGTGAGCGGTGAGATCGACCTGCGGGACGCGGTGCTGACCGCCCCGGGGCAGTGCGCGCTGACCGCCGAGAACATCGGCGTCGGCGCCAACCTGCGCGCCGAGGGGGCCCGGATCACCGGCCGGGTCGAGCTGCGCGGCGCCCGCGTCCCGGGCCAGGTCGGGTTCGCGGGGGCCCGGCTGAGCAACCCCGGCGGCGTCGCGCTGCGCGCCAGCAGCAGCACTATCGGCGAGCTGTGGCTCCGGCCCGCCGAGCGGATCGAGGGCGTCGTCAACCTGCGCCGGGCGCGCATCGAGGTGCTGAACGCGCGTCCGGACGCCTGGCCCGAGACCGTGCGGCTGGACGGCCTGGAGTACACGTCGCTGAACCCGCGGCTGCCCGCGGACGAGCGGCTCGCGCTGCTGCGGCGCGACGAGGAGGGCCACGTCCCGCACGCCTACGAGCAGCTCGCCGCGTCCTACCGGCGGGTGGGCGACGACGCGGCGGCGCGCGCCGTCCAGCTCGCCAGGCAGCGCCGGCATCGCGCGACGCTGCCGTGGTACGCGCGGATCTGGGGCCTGCTGCAGGACGTCACCGTCGGCTACGGCTTCCGGCCGCTGCGCGCGGCGGCCTGGCTGATCGCGCTGCTCGCGGCGGGCACGGCGGTCTACGCGCTGCACCATCCGGCGCCGCTGAAGCCGGGCGAGGCGCCCTACTTCAGCGCGTTCTTCTACACCCTGGACCTGCTGCTGCCGATCATCGACCTCGGGCAGCAGGGCGCGTTCAAGCCGCACGGCGGCTACCAGCTCCTGTCGTACGTGCTGATCCTGGCGGGCTGGATCCTCGCGACGACGACGCTCACCGGCATCACCCGTGCCCTGTCCCGCTAGGCGTCCCGCGCGGCCTCGGCCCCGGCGGCCTCGGCGGCGATCCGGTCGAAGCGGGCGCCCATGGCCTCGGCGAGGGCCTGCGCGCCCGACAGCGGCCGGACCATGACCATGAGGTCGTCGACCAGGCCGTCGGGGCGGGTGTGCAGGAAGTCGCAGCCGGTGATCTCCTTGCCGCCGACGCGGGCGGTGAAGACCAGCGCGTGGTCGGCGGCGCCGTCCGCGCCGATCTCCCGGACGTAGCGGAAGTCCTCGAACACCTCGATGACGTGGCGCAGGATCGCGGCGGTGATCGGCTTGCCCGGGTAGGGCTTGAACGCGACCGGGCTGGTGAAGACGACGTCGTCGGCGAGCAGCGCCTCCAGCGCGGCGGTGTCGCGGGCCTCGACGGCCTTGCGGAACGGGTGCATGACCCACCTCGATACTCAATTAGTTGACTATGTATCGACGAGGATAGGCGCCCGTTCCGCCGCCGTCCACGCCGCTAGGCGCCCGCCTTGGCGCGGAGCGTCTGCTTCTTGGCGCGGTTGCCGCAGGTATCCATCGAGCACCAGCGGCGGGTGCCGGGGCGCGACCCGTCGTAGAACAGGGCGGCGCAGCCCTCGCCCGCGCAGACGCGGACGCGCGCGACGGCGCCGGTCGCGACGAGGTCGAGGGCGTCGCGGGCGACCAGCGACAGGGTCGCGGCGACGGGGTCGGCGGCGGCCCACTCCAGGCCGCCGTCGCCCGCCAGGTAGGGGGCGGGGACGGGCCGGGCGGCCGCCTCGTTGACGCGCTCGCGCGCGCCGCTCATCGGCGGGTAGCCGCCCACTCCAGCGCTGACCAGGTCGAACACCGCCTCGCGGAGCTCGCGCGCAGCGCCCACGCGGGTGGCGGGGGCGGCGTCGGCGGGGGCGGCGCGGCAGGGGCCGAACTGGGTCACCCAGGCGGCCAGCGCGGCGGCGTCGGAGAGGTCTTCCACGATGTGCGGGGTGTCGCGGTGGCGGAGGGTGCGGACGAAGTCGAGGCTCGGGCGCCCGGCGCCCGCGCGGAATCGGACCATGGCCCCAGCCTAGACCCGAACCGGTTTAACCGGTCCGCGTCGCGGGGCGGGCGAGCAGGAGGGCGCCGAGGGCGAGGACGGCGGCCGTCCAGCCGAGCGCGGCGGGGCCGGGGCCGTCCAGGACGAGGCCGCCGGCCGCGCCGCCGAGGCCCATGCCGAAGTACTGCGCCGAGGAGTTGAGGCCGACCAGCAGCGGCGTCGCGTCCGGGACGAGGGCGGTGAGCAGCCGCAGGTGCGAGGCGTACATCAGCCAGCCCGGCACGCCGAACGCTGCCGTCCACATCAGGGCGGCCGGGTAGCCGTGCCGGGCGAGCGGGGCCAGCGCGACGACCGCGACGAACCCCGCGAGGGCGAGCAGCCGTGTGCGCTGCGGCTCGCGGGAGTCAGCGAGGCGTCCTCCGGCCAGGTTCGCGGCGATCGACACCGTTCCGAACAGCCAGAGCGCGACCGCGAGGCGTCCCTGACTCCCGCCGGTCGCCGGGGCGAGCAGCGGGCCGAGGTAGGTGTAGAGGACGTAGAAGCCGCCGAACAGCAGGACGACCAGCGCGAACGACGCCGCCACGCGCCGGTCGGCGAGCGGGGCGAACCGCTCGCGCAGCCCGCCGCCCGCAGGCAGCCGCACGTCCGGGACCAGCAGCGCGACGCCCGCGAACGCGGCGGCGCCGAGCCCGGCGACGAGCCACAGCACGGCGCGCCAGCCCGCCGCGCCGCCGAGCCAGGACCCGGCGGGCACGCCGAGCGCGGTCGCGACGGTCAGCCCGGCGACGACCGTCGCCATCGCCCGGCCGCGCCGCTCGGGCGCCGCGAGCGCCGCGCCGGTCGCGACCGCGCTCGGCGCGTAGAGCGCCGCGCCCGCCGCCGCGATCGCGCGGGACGCCAGCACCGCCGCGTAGGCCGGCGCGAGCGCGGTGACGACGTTGCCGGCCGTGAACACCGCGAGCGCGGCGAGCAGCACCGGCCGCCGCGCGAACCGCCCGGTCAGCGCGGCGAGCACCGGCGACAGCACCGCGAAGCAGAGCGCGAACACGGTGACGAGCTGCCCAGCGGCGGCGGGCGTCACGTCCAGGTCGCGCGCGATCGGCCCGACGAGCCCGGCCGTCACGAACGCGTCCACCCCGAGCGCGAACGTCCCCGCCGCGAGCGCGAGCAGGCGGCCCGTCACGGCCCAGCCCGGCCGACGACGGCGCCGGCGCGGTCGATGACGACGACGTCGACCGCGACGGGCGCGCCGCGCAGGGTGTGCAGGGCGACGTCGCGGGCGCGCGCGGCGACGAGGTCGCCGAGGGGCTGCCCGGCGGCCTGGCTGATGCGCAGCGCGTCGAGGGCGGTGTTGGCGCCCCGGACGCGCTCGGCGACGTCGGGGGCGTCCCGGAGGAGCGACGCGAGGGCGGCGAAGTCCACCTGGGAGCGCTTGGAGTGCAGGTCCAGGTGCCCGTCGGCGAGCTTGGCGAGCTTGCCGATGCCGCCCGCGATCGTGAGGCGCGGGACGGGGTGGCGGCGCAGGTACTTCAGGACGGCGCCCGCGAAGTCGCCCATGTCGAGCAGCGCGTCCTCGGGCAGCCCGTACAGCTCGGCCGCGACCCGCTCCGACGTGCTGCCGGTCGCGCCCGCGACGTGCGCGTACCCGGCGGCGCGGGCGACGTCGATGCCGCGCCGGATGCTGTCGATCCACGCCGAGCACGAGTACGGCACGACGACGCCGGTCGTGCCGAGGATCGACAGGCCGCCGAGGATGCCGAGCCGCGGGTTCCAGGTGCGGCGGGCGAGCTCCTCCCCGCCGTCCACGGAGATCTCCACGACGACGTCGGCGCCCCCGAGCACCTCGCGCATCATGGCGCGCGGCACCGGGTTGATGGCGGGCTCGCCGACGTCCAGGGGCAGGCCCGGCTTGGTGACGGTTCCGACGCCCGGCCCGGCGCGGAACACCACGCCCGAGCCGGGCGGGCCGGGGCGGACGGTGGAACGGACGAGCGCGCCGTGAGTCACGTCGGGGTCGTCGCCGGCGTCCTTGACGATGCCCGCCGTCGCCGCGCCGTCCGCGAGTTCCTCGACGGCGAGCGCGAACGCGGGGCGCTGCCCGCGCGGCAGCACGATCTCGACCGGGTCGGGGAACTCGCCGGTCAGCAGCGCGGTGTGGGCGGCCTTCGTCGCCGCCGTCGCGCAGGCGCCGGTGGTCCAGCCGTAGCGGAGTTCGCTCACCCTCCTAGAATCCTCCCGTGACCTGGCGAGTACTGCTGCTGGGCGGCACCGGCGAGGCGCGGCGGCTCGCCGCGCTGCTGGACGCCGACCCCGGCTTCGACGTGACCTCCTCGCTGGCCGGGCGCGTCGCGCGCCCGGCGCTGCCCGCCGGGCAGGTGCGGATCGGCGGGTTCGGCGGCGCCGCCGGGCTGGCCGAGTGGCTGCGGACCGAGCGGATCGACGCGGTGGTCGACGCGACGCACCCGTTCGCGGCGGTGATGACGGACGCCGCCGTCGTCGCGGCCGGGTCGGTGGGGCTGCCGCTGGTCGTGCTGCGGCGTCCCGGCTGGACGGAGGGGCCCGGCGACGACTGGCGGCGCGTCCCGACGCTGGAGGCGGCGGCCGCCGCGCTGCCCGGCGAGCGCGTCTTCCTCACGACCGGCCGCAAGGACCTCGCGCCGTTCGCGGGCGACGCGTCCCGCTGGTACCTGATCCGGTCGGTCGACCCGCCCGAGCCGCCGCTCCCCCCGCGCGCGCACGAGGTGCTGGAGCGCGGACCGTTCACGCTGGACGAGGAGCTCGCGCTGATGCGGGAGCACCGCATCGACACGCTCGTCACCAAGGACAGCGGCGGCGGGCTGACGTCGGCCAAGCTGGACGCGGCGCGCGAACTCGGGATCCCGGTCGTCATGGTGGACCGGCCGCCGCTGCCGCCCGGCGTCGTCCCGGCCGCGACCGTCGACGAGGCGCTCGCCCGCCTCACCCTGGGTATCGGCGGGGCGTGAAGACGCGGCCGCCGACCGCCTTGGTCTGCGACGAGCCGACGATGAGCAGCGTCCGCATGTCCACGTCGGCGGGGTCGAGGTCGGCGAGGCGGACGACCTTGACGTCCTCGGCGGGGCCGCCGACGTCCCGGCCGATCACGACGGGGGTGCCGGGGCGGCGGTGCTTGAGCAGGATGTCGCGGGCCTCGGCGACCTGCGTGGTGCGGGTCCGCGACGCCGGGTTGTAGATCGCGACGACGAGGTCGGCGGTCGCGGCGGCGGCGAGCCGCCCGGCGATCACCTTCCAGGGCTTCAGCCGGTCCGACAGCGAGACCACGCAGTAGTCGTGGCCGAGCGGCGCGCCGACCCGCGACGCCACCGCCTGCGCGGCGGTGAGTCCCGGCAGCACGCGGACCGGCACGTCCCGCCAGCGCTCGTCCGCGGCCGCCTCCAGCACGGCCGCCGCCATCGCGAACACGCCCGGGTCGCCCGACGACACGACCGCGACGCGGCGGCCCTGCTCGGCGAGCGCGAGGGCGTGCTCGGCGCGGTCGGCCTCGACGGTGTTGCCCGACGGATAGCGGGTCTGGCGGGCGTTCGCGGGGACGCGGTCCAGGTAGGGGCCGTAACCGATGAGGTCGTCGGCGGCGGCGAGCGCGTCCTGCGCCTGGGGGGTGAGCCACTCGCGCCCGGCCGGGCCGAGTCCCACGACGACGACCTCTCCCTTCGGCTCGCGCGGCTTTTCCGGCAGCGCGCGCCGGGTCTGCTCGTGGACGCGGCTCGGCAGCACCGCGACCGAGAAGTAGGGGACGGTGCCGGGATCCACGTCTTTCAGCGGCAGCATGCGCTGGCCGGCGGTGGTGGCGCGCTCGACGTACCAGGCATCGTCCAGACGACCCGCCTCCTCCAGGGCGTCGCGGACGCGGCCGAAGGTGCGGCCGAGCTTGAGGACGGCGGCGGAGTCGGTGGCGGTGAGGCGCTCGGCGAGGCGTTCCGGGGCGAGCGTGCCGGGCAGGACGGTGAGGACCTCGTCGCGCTCCACGAGGGGGCGGCCGAGTTCGGCGGACGCGCCGCTCACCGACGTCACGCCCGGCACGACCTCGGTCGGGTAGCGGGCGGCGAGGCGCTTGTGCAGGTGCATGTAGGAGCCGTAGAAGAACGGGTCGCCCTCGGCGAGCACGACGACGTCGCGGCCCGCGTCCAGGTGCGCGGCGAGGCGCTCGGCGCACCGGTCGTAGAACCCCTCCATGACCGCGCGGTAGTCGCCGGTGTCCTCGGTGGTGACCGGGTAGATCAGCGGCTCCTCGATCTGGCCGTCGCGCAGGTGCGCGGCCGCGATCGAGCGGGCGATGCTGCGGCCGTGCCGGGCCGCGTGGAACACGACCACGTCGGCGGCCTCGATCAGCCGGGCCGCCTTCAGCGTGATCAGCTCGGGGTCGCCGGGGCCGAGCCCGACGCCGTGCAGGTGTCCGGTCACCGTCACTCCTCCTCGCTCGCGATGGCGTTCACGGCGGCCGCCGTCATCGCGCTGCCGCCGCGCCGGCCGCGCACCACCAGGTGCGGCAGGTCGGACGCGGCGAGCGCCTCCTTGGACTCGGCGGCCCCGATGAACCCGACCGGCACGCCGATCACGGCGGCGGGCGGCGGCGCGCCGAGCGCGACCAGCTCCAGCAGCCGGAACAGCGCCGTCGGCGCGTTGCCGATCGCGACGACCGCGCCGTCCAGGCGGTCGCCCCACAGGTCGAGGGCGGCGGCGCTGCGGGTGTTGCCGATGAGGTCGGCGATCGACGGCACGCGGGGGTCGTCCAGGGTGCAGACGACCTCGTTGTCGGCGGGCAGGCGCCGTCGGGTGATGCCGGCGGCGACCATCTTGGCGTCGCAGAGGATCGGGGCGCCGCGCAGCAGCGCCTCGCGGGCTGCCTCGACGACGCCGGGCGCGTGGTCGAGGTCGCGGACCAGGTCGGTCATCCCGCAGGCGTGGATCATGCGGACGGCGACGCGGGCGACGTCCGCGGGCAGGCCGGCGAGGTCGGCCTCGGCCCGGATCGTCGCGAACGAGCGCCGGTAGATCTCCGCGCCGTCCCGCACGTACTCGATCGCGGCGGGATCGATCCCGGCGTGCTCGGGCGCGCCGCCGGCCCCGACGTCGTGGGTCACTGGTTCCTCCGTTGCCGGGCGACGGACGCCGCCGTCGCCGCCAGGTCATGGCCGCGCGCGCGGACCTCGCCGCCGCGCCGCACCTCGTAGCCGTCCTCGGTGGCCACCACCGCCACGTGCGCCGCCGCCGGGCGCCCGCACTGCCGCTCGCACCCGGACCAGTGCACGGGCAGGGCGCCGTCTTCCGCGCCGTCCGTTCGCGTGCGCGCCGCGTCCGCGCGGACGTCGGTGAGCGCCTTCGCGCAGCCGGGCCGGCCGGCGCAGGCGGTGAGCCCGGCCCAGCCGGACGCGGGGTCGGCGACCAGGCCGAAAGAGTCTGACACGTCCGCCAAGTCGGGAATCGCCAGGGTCCGCCAGGGGGTGACGACGACCTCGGCGCGGCCGCGCAGCGGCGCGGGGTCGAGGCGCCCGAGCGGGACGAGGGCGCAGAGCGCCGTCCGTCCGTCGAGCTGCCGCACCGGGCCGATGTCGGGGCGGGCGGGGGCGCGCGGGACGTCTCTGGGATCCGCTGTCGGGGGCGGCAGGTGGGGGGCGAGGGCGGCGACCGGGTCGTCCAGCTCTTTGATCCGCCACTCGCTTCCGCGCGCGCGCAGAAACGCGCGGGCTACGTCGAGCAGCGCTTTTTCGGCGCCCTCGGGCGATACCCGCACGCCGCTGTCGCGTCCTGCGACGACCAGCGCGAATACGTCTTCCGCGACCGCAAGGAGGGCGGCGTCCGCGCGGAGGGCGACAACATCGCCGCGTCCGTCGTCCAGCGCGAACAGGAAGCGGCCGGAGAGCGCGGCGAGCGCGGGATCGGCGCAGAGCGCCGCGTCCAACGCTCTGGTGAGCGGGCGGACGTCGATCAACCCGCGGCCGTCCCGCCCGCTGAGGGGGCTCGCGACGATGTTGCGGACGGTCTCGTGCGTCGCCGACGGCAACAGCCCGCCATCCCGCAGGCGCGCGGCGAGCTCCGCCTCGACGCCGTCCGGGAGCCCTCTGAGCTGCACGTTCCCGCGCGAGGTGAGCTCCAGATGGCCGTCGCCCCACTCGGCCGCCGCGTCCGCGAGCGCGGCCAACCCTTCCGCGCGCAGCACCCCACCGGGCAGCCGCACGCGCGCGAGCCCGCCGTCCGCCGCCCGGTGCACGCGCAGCGCGCCAGGGCAGGCGTCCGGACCGGAACGGGACGAAGGGGACACAGGCGGGAATCCTAGATGACCGCTGACCATCCCCCTCATCGTCACCCTGGACCATCCGCAGAACCACCCCCGCCCACGCGACGTCCCCTCGGGCCGCCCAGGCGGACGTCGGTACTCCTCTGGGCGGACCCCTTTTTCTCGCAAACCCGCAGGCCAGGAGCATCGGATGGTTCACGGACGTTCACCGGACGCGGTCGGCGAACGTCCCTAACGTCCAGCGCATGCCAGGACAACAACACGACACGATCAACGTGATCATCAGGGAGAGTCCCAAGCTCGCCCTGTGGGCGCTGCGCACCGTCGCCGGACTGGACCTGGAGGGTCCGGGCGAGCTCAGCGTCGCCACCGGAGAGATCAACAACCGCGTCTCGGCCGACCGGCAGGCCGACACCCTCATCGTGCAGGGCCCGCAGCACCAGCCGCACCGCCTGTTCGTCTGCGAGGTCGAGTCCCGGCTGTCGCACCGCAAGCTCCGGCAGTGCCTCCGCTACGCCGCCACGCTGTGGGTCCGGCACGAGGCGCCCGTGCACGTCGTGATCTTCTCGCCCGACCCGCGCGCCGGCGAGTTCCCGGCGTCGGTCTCCCTCACCGCCGGCGCGCTCACCACGACGCTGAGCCTGTGCATCGCGGGCCCCGACCAGATCCCCGCCATCACCGACCCGGAATCGGTGGCCGCCGACCCCTCGCTGGCCACCCTGTCGGTCATGGCCCACGGCGCCGACGAGGAGGTCGACCGCGCCTACATGCAGGGGTTGGACTCCCTACCCGATGGTGACCGTAAGCGATATCTTGAACACGCATTCGGCATCATCGACCGCTCCACTCAGAGGACACTGGAGGCTCTCATGGCTCGCGTCGACTGGCCCGTCAACAGCAACTTCGCCAAGAAGCACTACGGCGCCGGCGAGGTGAACCGTGCGATTCGCTGCCTGCTCAAGGTCCTCGAAAGCCGCGATGTGCAGCTTTCCGCCGACGAGCGCAAGCGCATCGTCGAATGCGAGGACCTCGAACAGCTCGACGACTGGCTCGGCCGCGCCGCCAGGGCGATCTGCGCCGACGAGCTCTTCGCGTGACGCGCGACGGGGAGGACTCCACGACCCGCGTCGACCATCCCTTCGACAGCTACTTCGCCAGGAAGTACTACCGCGCCGGCCAGGTGAGCGGCGCGCTCAGCGTGCTTCTCAACGTGTTGGAGGCGCGCGACGTACGGCTCTCCGCCGAGCAGCGAAAGCGCGTCGTCGAGTGCGACGACCTTGAGCAGCTCCGCGACTGGCTCGTCCGCGCCGCCAACGCGGTGCGCGCCGACGAGATCTTCGCCTGAGCGGCCGTCCCCGCCGTCCCGTCCTCGCACCGCGAGGACGGGACGGCGGGGACGGTCAGGCGGTGAGGGACTCGTAGGCGGCCATGACGACGCCGAGGCCGCGGGCGTAGCCGTCGTCCCAGAGCACCTGGTTCATCACGTACGAGACGGTCATGCGGTTGCCGGGATCGACGAGGACCACCGAGCCGCCCCAGCCGCCCCAGGACGCGGTGGCGCCCTCCAGGCGGTAGCCGAGGCCCCAGCGGACGGGGATGCCGAGGACGCGGTCCGTGCCGCTGAACTGCTCCTCGAAGATGCGCGCCGCGCCGGCCTCCGACAGCAGCCGGACGCCGCCGGCCTCGCCGCCGCAGGCCAGCGCCGACTGCACGAGGGCGACGGATCGGGCGTTGCCGTAGCCGCCGATGGCGGGCAGCTCGGCGCGCCGCCACTGCGGGGTGGCGGCGTCCGCGACCCCAACGAGGAAGCCGTCCGGCTTGTCGCCCTTCGGGTCGGGGATCAGCGGGGCGACGCGGTCGTCGTGCTCGGGCGGCAGGGTGATGTGGAAGTCGGCGCCGAGCGGCCCGGCGATCTCGTCGGCGAAGAACGCGCCGACGCCGCGGCCGGTGACGCGGCGCACGACCTCGCCGATCAGGAACCCGAAGGTGACGGAGTGGTAGCCGCCCGCCGTACCCGGTGCCCACTGCGGGGCCTGCGCGGCGAGGCGGGCGGTGACGGCGGGCCGGTCGTACAGCTCCTCGGCGGTGACGGGGCCGTCCCAGTCGGGCAGGCCGGCGGTGTGGCCGAGGAGGTGCCGGACGAGGACGCCGTCCTTGCCGGCCGCCGCGAACTCGGGCCAGTAGCGGGCGACGGGCGCGTCCAGGTCGAGGTCGCCGCGATCAGCGAGGACCAGCGCGCAGAGCGCCGTCATCACCTTGGTCGTGGACCAGACACCCGTGATCGTGTCGCGCTGCCAGGGGGTGGTGCGGGCGGCGTCGGTGTGGCCGCCCCAGATGTCCACGACGGGCTCACCGTCGACGTACACGGCCGCCGACGCGCCCACGTCGTCGGCGTCCAGCGAGGCCGCGAGCGCCTCGGCCACCTTCTCGAAGCGAGCTTCACAGTGACCCTGCACCTCTGCCATGCCGCGCACGCTAACCCGCCCCGGACCGCCCGAGCCAACGGTTTTCCGCCCCGGAGCGGGCGAGGAGGGCGGCGAGTTCTTCGGGGGTGGGCGCTTCCAGCAGGCTCCCGAGCGGCCCGCCCGGGAGCCACGCCCACCACCGCCGGGTGTGGCTCCCCCACCAGCACACCGCACCTGGGAAGGCGGCGTGCAGATCGCGTAGGACGGCCCGCCGCCGCGCCTCCGGCGTCACTCCGGAGGATGCGGGACGACGGCGAGCGCCGCGCAGGCCGACAGCAGCCCGCAGACCTGCGCGGCGGCGTCCTTCGGCCGCCTGCACCGCGCCAACCGGCCGCCCGCCGAGGAGTGGAACCACCAGCCGGTGGGGTCGGCGGCCGTCCACACCGTTTCGCCGAGCGGCGCGAGCTGCGGGACGGACACCCGCAGCGAACCGTCCGGGCGACGCTCGACGGGCCACCCCCGGCGGCGCAGCTCCCGCTCCAACCGCGCCGTATGGAAGCGAACGAAGACGGGCGGCCGGGCGTCCCGCTTCATGCGACGCCCACCGGCCTTTCGCCCGCAGACCACCTGCACCGCTCCGCCAAGGCGCGAAAGACACATGGTGACCGCGAGGCATGAACCGAACGAGCGGCGCTCGCCTGACTCTCGGCGGCGGACGGCCTGCACCGCTTCACCGAAGCACGCGCAGGGCCGAGCGGTCACCCGCGGAGAACCGGGCGGGCGGTGTTCGGCAGGCGGCCGGGCGCGCCGCCTCACGCGTGACTCCCGGAGGCGGACCGCGTGGCCGCCTCGCGGACGAGCGCGGCGCGCAGCGCGGCGGCGTCGTCCCGGATCACGGTCGGCTCGACGCCGGCGGCCGGGTCGTGGAGCGTCGCGCACCAGTCGCCGAGCAGCCCGTCCGACCGGACGGACCGCCAGATGCGGTGACCCGTGAACTCCGCGCGCAGCCGCATGAGCGCCTGGTCATCGGGATGAGCGATGTGTGCCGCCATCTGAAATTCCCCTACTCGACTTCTGACCCAAAGTGCAGACAGAGTCACAGTCAGTGCCCGGGCTCCGGAAGAGACCGGGCAGCACCCCCACCCGACCGGGCGGCAGATCCACTTCACCCGCCGCCCGGACAACCCCCGAAGGAGATCGCTGTGACGACCACCGAGAACCCCGCCCGCGTCCGCTTCGGCGCCGAGCTCCGGCGCCTGCGCGAGGCAGCCGGCGTGACGCAGAACGAGCTCGCCCGCACCCTCGGGTGCTCGGACGGCTGGGTCAGCACCCTGGAGAACGGCCGCAAGCTCTCCGAGGCGAGCGCCATCGACCTCGACACCCACTTCGGCACCGGCGAGAAGTTCACGATGCTCTGCGAGCTGGCCGCCGAGGTCGACCTCATGACGGTGCTCCCGCCCGGCTTCGCCCAGTACGTGGACCACGAGGGGCACGCGACGACGCTGCGCGTGTTCAGCGCACTGCTGGTCAACGGCCTGTTCCAGACCGAGGACTACGCGCGGGCCGTCCTGGAGGCGAGCAACCCGGCCAACGCGGACGCGCTGCTCGCCAAGCGCCTCGACCGGCAGAAGGTCCTCACCCGCGAGGGGCTGGAGCACGTCTGGCTCACCCTGGACGAGCGGGTGCTGCGCGACACGATCGGCGGGAGGGAGGTCATGCGCGGCCAGCTCCGGCACCTGCTCGACGCGAGCCGCAACCCCTTCGTGTCCCTGCGCGTCGTCCCGCAGGGCAGCGGCTACTACGAGGGACTCGAAGGAAGCTTCACCATCCTCGGCTTCCAGGAGAGCATGGCCCACGTTGCCTACGTGGAGGCGACGGGCTCCGGAATGCTCTTCCAGGCGCCGCACCAGGTGAAGGACTTTCTCGTACGCTATGACTTGATCGGTGACCACGCGCTCACCGTCACCGAGTCGCCGACGCTGATCGAGTCGATCTTGAAGGAGCTGTGACCACGGTGAACATGGCAACGCTCGACCCGACGATCATCCAGTGGCGCAAGTCCAGCCGTAGCGGGCACTCGGGTGGCGACTGCGTCGAGGTCGCCGACCTCGCCCCCGCCCTCGAGGCCCAGTGGCGCAAGTCCAGCCGCAGCGCGCACCAGGGCGGCGAATGCGTCGAGGTCGCCGACCTGGCGTCCGTCGTCGCGGTACGCGACTCCAAGGACCCCGAGGGGCCGAGGCTCGCGCTCAAGGGGGCCGCCTGGAGCGCGCTCGCCGAGCGCATCAAGACCGGCGCCCTCGACCTCGCCTGACACACCACCACAAGGCGCATCCCGACCGATCCCGAGCCCACCGGGTCCTTCCATGTCCGCTCCACACGATCCGGCCGATGTCGGTTGGCGCAAGAGCAGCAGGAGCCAGAACGCCGACACGTGCGTAGAGGTCGCCTCTTTGCCCGAGTACGTGGCTGTACGCGATTCGGTCGACCCCGACGGGCCGAGGCTCGCGCTCAAGGGGGCCGCCTGGAGCGCGCTCGCCAAGCGCATCAAGACCGGCGCCCTCGACCTCGCCTGACGCACCACCACAAGGCGCACCCCGACCGATCCCTAGCCCACCAGGCCGTCCCCGACCGACCGCGCGGACCACTTCGACGCGCGGGACGAGGACGGGGCCCATCGCACATGCGAGGGACGAGTCGGCCCCCCTGAGCCGCATCGCCCAACCGCGCCAGGGCTGCGGCACTGCACGATCCTGGGACGGCGGCCACAATGGCCGGCGACCAGGAAGGAAGTACCGGCCATGACGCCCGAACTCCCCCACGACGACTCCCCGCGCGGGCAGCAGCGCACCGCCGTGCTCGCGCTCGCGCAACTGCTGGAGCACGACCTCCCCGCCGCCGAATGGACCATCGCCGACGACGAGGACGGCGAGCTGAACGGGCAGATCTTCCGCAGGTCCCTGGCCGACGGCGATGACGAGCAGGCCGGCGAGGTCATGGCCGCCCTCACCGCATGGAGCGCCTTCCTCGCCGAGCGGATCGAGACCACCGCCGGGGCGGACGGCACCTTCTACGAGGTGTCCGCGACATACCGCGAGGCGCCCGTGGTGGTGTGGGCGATGCTACGGGACGGCCCCAAGACCGCCGTCCAGCCGGTGCCGGGCAGCGAGATCCCTGGGCGGCCCGGCCAGGTCGTCGGCGAGTGCGGCCACTGGGTCACGGCCGACCGGTGGCAGGCCGGGCAGCGCGTCTGCGAGCGCTGCACCGAAGACGGGTGGGACGCCGACCCGCTCTAGGACGCCGCGCCGACGGCCCGGCCGGCGAACGGCCGCCGCCCGCGTCCCCGACCGGGCACCGAGCAAGTACCAGAAGGATTCAACGGTCTGGCGGCCGCAGTCCAACGCACCGCCCCCGCCCCTCCCGTCCGACCCGGCCGCTCATCGCGGCACGGCACGTCCTTCTCTAGACCGCCCCGGCATGACCCTCTGGTCACTCATCGTTGACTTGCGGCGTGTTGCCTCCTTGGATCGTTCCAATAGCGCAACACGCCGCAAGTCAACGAGCGGTGACCAAGGGGTCACAGGTGGGGACGGGGCGGCAGCGGTGGCGGTGGCGCGATCGGCCTCCTGGGGGGCGGCGCGTCGTTCTCGGCGCGGGCATGCGGGCGTTTTTCGGCGTGCGGGACCGGCCGACCCGCCGAGGCGGCCCGGCCGGTTGTCCTGGGGCGCCCCCCGCTGGGCGGCTGAGGTGGCTCGTCGGTTGCCTTGGAGCGTCCCCGCCGGGCCGCTGAGGTGACTCGATCGGTTGGCTTGGGGCGTCCACGGCGGTCCGGGGCCGGCCCCGGGCCGTTGAGGCGGTGCGGGTGGTCGCCCCTTGGGCGCCGCCCGGCGGCCGGGGCCAGGGGGTGGCCCCGACCGCGCCAGGGGTCATACGTGTGCGGTGGGTGACGTGGGCGCGTCCTGGTCCTCGTGCTCGGGCTTGGGGATCAGGGCGGTGGCGAGCAGGCCGAGCAGGACGAAGCCCGCGGCGAGGTAGCCGCCCAGGGTGATGCCGTCGGTCATCGCGGTGCGGCCGGCTTCGGCGACCTCGCGGGTCTGCGGGCGGGCCGCGAAGCCCTCGATGGCCGCGCCCGCGCTGTCGGTGATGGCGTGGCTGTACTCGCCGGCCTGGGCCGCCGTCGCGCCCGCGCTCCTGATCTCGTCGTGCGCCCGGGAGCCGAGGGTGGTGAAGAACACCGTGGTCAGGACCGCGATGCCGAGGGCGGAGCCGAGCTGGCGGAACGTGCTCTGGATGCCGGACGCCTGCCCGCTGCTGCTCTCCGGGATGCCGTCGAGGACCACGTTGGTGACCTGCGCCGTCGCGAACCCGACGCCCGCGCCGTACACGCAGAGGATCAGCGCGATCGACCACCACGGGCTGTCCGTGGCGGCGAACAGGCCGAGCGCGCCGAGCCCGGCGGCCTCCAGGAGGAGGCCGAGGCGGAGCATCGACAGCGCCGACGCCTTGCCCGCCATGCCGAAGCTCGCGCCGCTGGCGATGAAGCTGCCGACGGCGACCGGGAGCAGCGCGAGGCCCGCCTGGAGGGCGCTGTAGCCGAGCGTGAACTGCAACCACAGCGGCAGCACGGCCACGATCCCGAACTCGCCGAGCCCGATGATGAGGGTGGCGATGTTGCCGTTGCGGAACGACGCCCGCGAGAACAGGCCGAGGTCCATCAGCGCCTTGTCCGGGTCCGGGCCGCGGCGCAGCGCCGCCTGGCGCCAGGCGAACGCGGCCAGCGCGACCGCCGCGCCGATCAGGGCGGCGAGGACGGGCGAGGGGTCGCCGTCCCAGGTGAACCCGCCGATCTCCAGGGGGCGGACGGTCGTGATCCAGCCGTAGGTGCGCCCCTCGACCAGCCCGAAGGCCAGCAGCCCGAGGCCGGCCACCGACAGGACCGCGCCGAGGGCGTCGACGCGCCCGCCGGTGCGGGGCGAGGGCGCGATCCAGGCGAGGACGCCGGCGAGGATGACGACCGCGAGCGGCACGTTGATGCCGAACGCCCACCGCCAGGAGGCGTGCTCGGCGAGCCAGCCGCCCAGCAGCGGCCCGAGCGCGGCGGCGGCGCCGATGGTCGAGCCCCAGACCGCGAACGCCTGGCCGCGGGCCTTGCCGGTGAAGTTGGCGTTCAGCAGCGACAGCGAGGTCGGCAGCAGCATCGCCGCGCCCGCGCCTTGCAGGAAGCGGGCCGCGATGAGGAGGCCGCCGCCGGGCGCGAGCCCGGCGAGGACGCTGGTCGCGCCGAACACCACGACGCCGGCGGCGAAGACGCGGCGCGCCCCGACGATGTCGGCGACCCGTCCGACGACCAGCAGCAGCGCCGCGAACACGATGGCGTAGGACTCCTGGATCCACTGCGCCTGCGTGGAGCCCGCGTCCAGATCCTCGATGACCGAGGGGATGATCACGTTGACGATCGTGGTGTCGACCACGATCAGCGCCACCCCGAGCGCGATGGCGATGAGGCCGAGCCAGCGGCGGACGGTCGACGCCTCGCCCATGAATACCTCCACAGTGAAGTAGCTTTATCGTGAAGCTATTTCGTGGGCGGTAGGTTGTCAACCGACGGCGACACCGGGAGCAGGAAGGGCGAGGACCGCATGAGCGAGCCGCTCCGGCCGCAGTACGAGCGGCTGCTGGAGAGCCTGCGCGGCTACGGCGCCAACTACCGGGAGTTCAGCCGCCGGTTCGCGGCCTGGCTGGGCCTGCACTCCACCGACGCCGAGGCCCTCATCGAGATCCTCGGCGCCGAGGAGCGGGGCGTCCCGCTGTCCCCGGCCCGGCTCAGCGAGCGCATCGCCCTGACGTCGGGCGCCACCACCGCCCTGCTCAACCGCCTGGAGCAGGCCGGGCACGTCGTCCGCGCCCGCGAGCACACCGACCGCCGCGTCGTCACCCTGCACAGCAGCGCGCACGTCCAGCGCCTGGCGGACGAGTTCTTCGGCCCCCTCGCCGACCGGGTGGACACGGTCATGGCGGCCTACGCCCCCGACCTGCTCGAACGGTTCGAGACGTTCCTGACCGACCTGCGCGGCGCGATGGACGCCCAGCTCGCCGCCGGCCCGCCCGGCCCGCCGTCCGAGCGCTGACCCCGGCTCGCGCGCGGCGGGTGGACGCCGGCGGGCGCGTCGGTAGGGTGGACGGTGGCGACATCAGGGAGGAAGCCGGTGCGAATCCGGCGCGGTCCCGCCACTGTCACCGGGGAGCGGACCCCAGCGAAGGCCACCGTGCGAGCGGGAAGGCCGGGGCGAGCGTCGATCCGGGAGCCAGGAGACTCCCCGTCGCCGTGCATCCCTGCTATTCGGGGCGTGGATACCCCGGGTGAGGACCGACGGCGTGATCCTGCTGCTGTCCACTTCGGACACCGACCTTCTTTCGGCGCGCGCCAGCGGCGCGGGCTTCCGGCTCGCGAACCCCGCGCGCGTCCCCGTCGAGGAGTTGCCCGCGCTGACGGACGGCGCCGACCTCGTCGTCGTGCGGCTGCTCGGCGGGCGCCGGGCCTGGGAGGAGGGCCTGGACGCGCTGCTCGCCGGGCCGCGCCCGGTGGTGGTGCTGAGCGGTGAACAGCAGCCGGACGCCGAGCTGATGGAGCTGTCCACCGTCCCGGCGGGGGTGAGCGCGGAGGCGCACGCCTACCTGGCGTACGGGGGGCCGGGCAACCTGCGCGAGCTGTTCGGGTTCCTGTCGGACACCGTGCTGCTGACGGGGCACGGGTTCGCGCCGCCGCAGGAGACGCCCGCCTGGGGGCTGCTGGAGCGGGAGTCCCAAGAGGAAGCCGGACCCGTCGTCGGCGTCCTCTACTACCGGGCGCACCACCTCGCCGGGAACACCGCGTTCGTCGAGGCGCTCTGCCGGGCGATCGAGGACGCGGGCGGCCGGGCGCTGCCGATCTTCTGCGCCTCGCTGCGGACGGCCGACGCGGGCCTGCTGGAGCAGCTCGGCAAGGCGGACGCGCTCGTCGTGACGGTGCTCGCTGCGGGCGGCACCAAGCCCGCGACCGCGAGCGCCGGCGGGGACGACGAGGCGTGGGACGTCGGCGCGCTCGCCGCGCTCGACGTCCCCATCCTGCAAGGGCTCTGCCTGACGAGCGAGCGCGCCGCGTGGGAGGCCAACGACGACGGCCTGTCGCCGCTCGACACCGCGACGCAGGTCGCCGTCCCCGAGTTCGACGGCCGCCTCATCACCGTCCCGTTCTCCTTCAAGCAGATCGACAAGGACGGTCTCAGCGTCTACGTCGCCGACGAGGAGCGCGCCGCCCGCGTCGCGGGCATCGCCGTCCGGCACGCCGCGCTGCGGCACGTGCCGCAGGATGAGAAGCGCGTCGCGCTCATGCTCAGCGCCTACCCGACCAAGCACGCCCGCATCGGCAACGCCGTCGGCCTCGACACCCCCAAGAGCGTCGTCCGCCTGCTGGAGGCCATGCGCGCGGCGGGCTACGACGTCGGCGAAGAGCTGCCCGATGAGGGCGACGCGCTCATGCACGCGCTCATCGCCGCAGGCGGCCAGGACGAGAACTGGCTGACCGAGGAGCAGCTCGCCGGCAACCCCGTCCGCATCCCCGCCGCCCGCTACCGCGCGTGGTACGCGACGCTCCCGCAGGACCTGCGCGACGGGATCGAGGAGCACTGGGGCGAGGCCCCCGGCAGCCTGTTCGTGGACGGCTCCCGCGACCCCGGCGGCGAGATCGTCCTCGCCGCGCTGCGCTCCGGCAACGTCGTGGTGATGGTGCAGCCGCCGCGCGGGTTCGGCGCGAACCCCGTCGCGATCTACCACGACCCCGACCTGCCGCCGAGCCACCACTACCTCGCCGCCTACCGCTGGTTGCAGGACGAGTTCGGCGCGCACGCCGTCGTCCACGTCGGCAAGCACGGCAACCTGGAGTGGCTGCCCGGCAAGGCCGCCGGGATGTCGGCGTCGTGCGGCCCGGACGCCGCGCTCGGCGACCTCCCCCTCATCTACCCGTTCCTCGTCAACGACCCTGGCGAGGGCACGCAGGCGAAGCGCCGCGCGCACGCGACGCTGGTCGACCACCTGATCCCGCCGATGGCGCGCGCCGACACCTACGGCGACATCGCCCGCCTCGAACAGCTCCTCGACGAGCACGCGAGCATCGCCGCGCTCGACCCCGCGAAGCTGCCCGCGATCCGCGCGCAGATCTGGACGCTGATCCAGGCCGCCCGCCTGGACCACGACCTCGGCCTGGACGCCCGCCCCGGCGACGACGGGTTCGACGACTTCCTGCTGCACGTGGACGGCTGGCTCTGCGAGGTCAAGGACGTCCAGATCCGCGACGGCCTGCACGTCCTCGGCGAGGCGCCGCAGGGGGCGGGCCGCGCCGATCTCGTCCTCGCGATGCTGCGCGCCCGGCAGATGTGGGGCGGTTCGGTGACGCTGCCGGGCCTCCGCGAGGCGCTCGGCCTGGACGAGGAGTCCACCGACCGCGGCGCCGTGGACGCGTTCGAGGAGCGGGCCCGCGCGCTCGTCCTCGCGATGGAGGAGCGCGGCTGGGCGCCCGAGGCGGCGGACGACGTCGCCGAGGGCAAGGTCGCGGACGTGCTGCGGTTCGCGGCGGAGGAGGTCGTGCCGCGCCTCGCCCGCACCACCGACGAGATCGGCATGGTGCTGCACGCCCTGGACGGCGGCTACGTGCCGGCGGGCCCGTCGGGGTCGCCGCTGCGCGGGCTGGTGAACGTGCTGCCGACCGGCCGCAACTTCTACTCCGTCGACCCGAAGGCCGTCCCGTCGCGGCTGGCCTGGGAGACCGGCCGCGCCATGGCCGACTCGCTCCTGTCCCGCTACCGCGAGGAGACGGGAACCTGGCCCGACTCGGTGGGCCTGTCGGTGTGGGGGACGAGCGCGATGCGCACGTCCGGCGACGACATCGCCGAGGTGCTCGCGCTGCTCGGCGTCCGCCCCGTCTGGGACGACGCCTCGCGCCGCGTCACCGGCCTGGAGCCGATCCCCCTCGAAGAGCTGGGCCGCCCCCGCATCGACGTGACGGTCCGCATCAGCGGTTTCTTCCGCGACGCGTTCCCGCACGTCGTGGCGATGCTGGACGACGCCGTCCGGCTCGTCGCCGCGCTGGCCGAGGATCCCGCCGACAACCTCGTGCGCGCGCACGTGGACGCCGACCGCGCCGCGCACGGCGACGAGCGGCGCGCGACGATGCGGGTGTTCGGGTCGCGGCCGGGCGCGTACGGCGCCGGCATCCTGCCGCTGATCGACAGCCGCAACTGGCGCGACGACGCCGACCTCGCCGAGGTGTACGCGGTGTGGGGCGGCTACGCCTACGGGCGCGGCCTGGACGGCGTCCCGGCGCGCGCCGACATGGAGAGCGCCTACCGGCGGATCAGCGTCGCGGCCAAGAACACCGACACCCGCGAGCACGACATCGCCGACTCCGACGACTACTTCCAATACCACGGCGGCATGATCGCGACGGTGCGGGCGCTGACCGGGCAGGCGCCGCGCGCCTACATCGGCGACAGCACCCGGCCCGACGCGGTCCGCACCCGGACGCTGCACGAGGAGACGTCCCGGGTGTTCCGCGCCCGCGTCGTCAACCCGCGGTGGCTCGCCGCGATGCGCCGGCACGGCTACAAGGGCGCGTTCGAGCTGGCCGCCACCGTCGACTACCTGTTCGGCTACGACGCGACCGCCGGCGTCGTCGCCGACTGGATGTACGAGAAGCTCGCGCACACCTACGCCCTGGACCCCGAGAACCGCGCGTTCTTCGAGGCGTCGAACCCGTGGGCGCTGCACGGCATCGCCGAGCGCCTGCTCGAAGCGGCCGACCGGAACCTGTGGGAGCATCCCGACGCGGAGACGCTCGACGCCCTCAAGCGCCTCTACCTGGAGGTGGAGGGCGACCTGGAGGACGGCGCATGACCCTGCTCGCGTCGGTGACGGTGCCGTGGATCGCACCCCGGCACCGCGTGGACGTCCTGCTCACCGGCGCCCTGCCCGGCGACCGCCCCGTCACCTCGGCGTTCGTGCTGGCGGTGGATGGCGCCGGCCGCACCCTGCTGACGCGGGTGGAGCGGCCCGGCCGGTCCTGGGAGGTGCCCGGCGGCCACGTCGAACCGGGCGAGACGCCCGTCCGGGCGGCGGCCCGCGAGCTGGCCGAGGAGACCGGCCTCGTCCTGCCGCCCGGCCGGCTCCGCCTGCTCGGCGGCCTCGCGATCACCCTGCTGGAGGACGCGCCCGCCGCCTACGGCTACCCGCCGCGCACCTTCATGGCCTTCTACGCCGCCCGCGTCGACGGCGACGGCGCGCCGACGCGGCCCGCCGCGGGCTTCGAGGCCGCGGAGGCCGCGTGGGCGGGCCGCGCCGACGTCGCCGCCCGCTGCGGCCCGCAGCCCTGGCTGCCCCTTTACGAGGCGCTGCTCGCCGGCACCTCGTGACCATCTGGTCACTCGACGTTGAGATGCGGCGTGTTGGGCTCTGGGAGCGCTCCCAGAGCCCAACACGCCGCATCTCAACCTTCGGCGACCGGGTGGTCATGGGGCGGGGGTCAGTAGGACGTGAGGTCGATGCCCGCGACGACCTCGGCGAAGTCGGGGACGCCGGCGTCCTCGCCGGCCTGCTGGGCCTCGGCGCGGGCCCGGTTGGTGAGGGCGAGCTCCTGGTTGGCGGTGGCGTAGGGGCGCAGCTCCCGCTCGTAGGCCGCGAACGCCGCCCGGTGATCGCCGCCCGCCGCCTTCAGCTCGCCCGCCAGGACGTACGCGCCGACCATCGCCATGCTGGTGCCCTGGCCCGACAGCGGCGACCCGCAGTACCCGGCGTCGCCGAGCAGGACGACGCGGCCGCGCGACCAGGAGTCCAGGTGGATCTGCGCCATCGCGTCGAAGTGGAAGCCGGGGTCGGCGTCCATGGCGTCCAGCAGGTTCGGGATCTCCCAGCCCGCGTTGGCGAGGCGCTCGCGCAGCAGGGCCTGCTGGGCGCGGCGGTCGCGGTGGTCGTAGGCGATCGGCTCGGGCGCCTCGAAGCCGAGGTAGACGCGCAGCTCGCGGTTCTCGCGGACCGTCATGACGCCGCCGCCCCACGAGCCGCCCGGCGCCTGGTGGAAGACCTGCCACTCGTCCAGGCCGAGGGTGTTCGGCGCCGCCCACACGCCCATGTAGGTGCCGAGGTGGCGGATGCAGTCCTCCTCGGGCCCGAACGCGAGGCGGCGGGTGTTGGAGTGCAGGCCGTCGGCGCCGACGACGATGTCGAAGTCGCGGACGGCGCCGCCGCGGAACACCACCCGGACGGCGTCGCCGGTGTCCTCCAGCGCCGCGATCGAGTCGTCGAACAGCCACTCCACCGGGCCGCCGTCGACGCCGCCCGCCGCGTCCGCCAGCAGGACCGACAGGTCCTCGCGGAGGATCTCCACGTCGGGGCCGGCCAGGTCGCCGCCGGTGATGGTGTGCTCCTCGCTGCGGTACAGCTCGTCGCCGTCGCCGTCGACCATCGACATGCCGCGCATCCGCACCCGGGCGGCGCGCACCGCGTCCAGGACGCCCATCCGCTCGGCGACCTCCAGGGCCGGGCCGCGCACGTCCACCGCCTGGCCGCCGAGGCGGAGCGCGGGCGCCGTCTCCACGATCGTCACCTCGAAGCCGTACCGGACCAGCCAGTAGGCGAGGGCCGGGCCGCCGATGCTGCCGCCCGAGATCAGAACCTTCGTCATGGTGTCTCTCCTCAGTTCCGGCCCGCCGTCGCGGGCTCACGAGGGAAAGGTTCGCCGGGACCGCTGACCGGGCGCTGACGGCCCGCGCACCGCCGCCCGCCGCGTCCGGTAAGGCGTTATCGGACGGGCCGTCCGACAAGACGGGCGATATCGCCGATGTGCGGGACGGGGGCCCGCGCGCACCATGCAGGCGTCGATATCCCCCCGAAGCGGACCGGACACCACCCCTGACGCCGGTTCCGCCTCCTCCCCCGAAGGAGCGCGTCGACATGGCCCCCACCCCCCGCAGGAAGCGCCGCGCCACCGCGGCCGCCGCCCTCGCCCTCGGCCTCGCGCTGACCGGCCTCGGCGCCGCCCCCGCCGCGCAGGCCGCCGACAACCCCTACGAGCGCGGTCCCGCCCCCACCAACGCGAGCATCGAGGCGCTGCGCGGCTCGTTCGCCACGTCCTCGACGGTCGTGCTGCCCGGCACCGTCCTCGGGTTCGGCGGCGGCACGATCTACTACCCGACGTCCACCTCCGCCGGCACGTTCGGCGCGATCGCGATGGCGCCCGGGTTCACCGCCTACCAGTCCAGCCTGTCCTGGCTCGGCCCGCGCCTCGCCTCGCAGGGCTTCGTGGTGTTCATCATCGACACCCTCACCACCGCCGACCAGCCGAACCAGCGCGGCGACGAGCTGGAGGCCGCGCTCGACTACCTGACGCAGCGCAGCACCGTCCGCACCCGCATCGACGCGACCCGCCTCGGCGTCATGGGCCACTCGATGGGCGGCGGCGGCACCCTGGAGGCGTCCCTCGACCGGCCGTCGCTGCAGGCCGCGATCCCGATGACGCCCTGGGACCTCAACACCAACTTCTCCGCCGACCGCGTCCCGACGCTGATCATCGGTGCGCAGGCCGACACGATCGCGCCGGTGCTGGTGCACTCCATCCCGTTCTACAACTCGATCCCGGCGTCGTCGGAGAAGGCGTACCTGGAGCTGGCGGGGCAGTCGCACTTCGCGCCGAACACCGCCAACACCACCATCGCCAAGTACTCCATCGCCTGGCTGAAGCGCTACATCGACAACGACACGCGCTACGACCAGTTCCTCTGCCCGCCGCCCGCGGCGACCGGCGCCATCTCCCAGTACCGCAACACCTGCCCGAACTCCTGACCGCCCCGGGAGACCGATGACCCCGCCGGCCGTTCCCCCCGCCGGGCGGCACCGGAGCGGCCGCACACGCGGCGGCGGCGTCCTGCGGGCCGCCGCCGCCGCGCTGCTGCTCGCCCTGTCCACCTCCGCCTACGTCGTGCACGTCGCCCGCTCGTGCGGGGACGGCGTGCGGACGCTGGACGTCGCCGCCGCCCCCGAGATCGCCGCCGCGGCGGCGGCCGGCGCGGACGCCGGGCCCTGCACCCGCGTCAGCGTCCGGACCGCCGCGCCCGAGACGGTGACGGCGCTGCTCACCGGACGCCTGCCCGGCGGCGGGCCGCGCCCCGACGTGTGGCTGCCCGACTCCACCCTCTGGACGCGGCAGGCGGGGGTGGACGGCCGGTCCGTCGCGAGCAGCCCGATCGGGATGACCGGGCCCGGCGCGTGGCGGGACGCGCTCGCGGGCCGCGTCCGGCTGCGGATCCCCGACCCCGGCCGCTCGGCGGTCGGCCTCGCGGTGCTGATGCGGGCCCGCACGTCGATGGACGAGACGGCGTTCGCGGCGGCCGCCCGGCGGCTCCGCCAGGGCGTCGTCCCGGCGGCGTCCGCGACGGTGCTGAGCGAGCAGGCCGCCCGCGCCCGCCGGGCCGCGTTCCGGCTGCCGCAGGACGGGTCGCCGGTGCTGGACTACCCGCTCGTGACGCTGCGGCCGTCCGCCGGCGCCGCCCGCTTCGAGCGGTCGCTGCTCGGCTCGCCGGTGCTCGCCGCGGCGGGGTTCCGCGCCCCGGCCGCCGGGAGCGCGCCGCCCGCCGCGCGGGTCCGCGCCGTCCTGCAGTCCTTCGACCGGCTCGCGCTCGGCTCCCGGATGCTGTCGCTCATCGACGTGTCGGCGCCGATGGCGCCCCGCCTGCGCATGATCGCGCGGGTGTCGCAGGAGGGCCTCGCGCTGCAGCCCGACGACACCGAGCTCGGCCAGTGGGTGTTCGCCGGCCGGTGGCGGCGGACCGTCCCGCTCGGGCCGCTCGGCGAGCGCCTCGGGTCCTCGACGCGGCGGCAGGCGCTGCTCGGCACGCTCGCCGCGCTGCGCGCCGAGGACGGCGGCGGGACGCGGCTGTACGCCTCGATCCTCGCGGCGTTCCACGCGCTCGCCCGCGGCTACCGACCCGAGATGGTGAACACGGTGCTGGTGTTCACCGGCGGCCGCGACGCCGACCCCGCCGGGCCGTCCCTGGACGCCACCGTCGCCGAGCTGCGGCGCGACTACGACCCGGCCCGGCCGGTCCAGGTGATCACGGTCGGGTTCGGGCCGGACGTCGACACCGCCGCGCTCCGCCGGATCGGCGAGGCCACCCACGGCGGCGTCTACGTCGCCGAGCGCCCGGCCGACATCCGCCGCATCTTCGCCCAGGCGATGGCCCGCCGCGTCTGCGCCCCCTCCTGCTGACGCCCCGCCAGTCGGGTGACCGGGGGGTCACGCTTCGTCAACTTGCGGCGTGTTGGCCTCTTGGAACGTTCCAAGAGGCCAACACGCCGCAAGTCGACGACAGATGACCTCCCGGTCACGCGATGCCCGGAGGCGCCTCACATCGGGTGACCGGGGGGTCAGGGGAGGAGGCGGGTGGCGGAGAGGGCGAGGGCCAGCTCGATCATGTCGCGGGGCTTGGCGAGGTCGCGGCCGGTCAGGCGCTCGACGCGGCGGAGCCGGTTGAGGACCGTGTTGGGGTGGCAGTACAGCAGCGCGGCGGCGCGCGCCGTCGAGCCGTCGCAGTCCAGCCAGGTGCCGAGGGTGTCCAGGAGGACGTCGCGGTAGCCGTCCTCGACCTCCAGGACGGGCCCGAGCGCGACCTGCCCGAGGCGCGCGGCGAGGCGCGGCTGCGACAGCACGAGCGCGTCCGGCAGCTTGCGGTCGAGCAGGACGACGCCCTCGCCCGCCGCGCGGCGCGCCAGGTCGGCGAGGCGGCGGGCGCCGGCGAGGTCGGCGAGCGACTCCACGACCGGGCTCACCCCCGCCGGGACGCGCACGTGCGGGCGGAGCGCCGCGACGAGGTCGTCCAGGTCGGCGCCGCCGAGGACGGCGAGCGCGACCTGGGTGTCGGCGCGGACCCGCCAGAGCAGCCGCAGCCCGTCCACCGGCCACGCCTCGCGGATCGGCGGCTCGGGGCCGCTCGCCACCACCACCGCGTACCGGCCGTGCTCGGGCAGGTCCAGGACCTCGGCGGCGGCCGCGAGCAGCGTCGCGTCGGTGCCGTTGCCCTCCAGCAGCGCGTCCAGCACCGCTTGCGAGCGCTCCTCGCTGCGGCGCAGCAGGTCGTAGACGGTGCGGTGGTAGGCGGCGGACGCGGCGGTCGACTGCTCGTCGATGGTGTGCCACGTGCGGGTGGCGTGCCGGACGAGCGCGGGCACGCTCTCCGGCTCGTCCTGCGCGACGGCGTCCACGACCGCCTCCCAGAACACGCAGCCGGCGAGCCGGTAGCCGCGCAGCAGCCGGTCCAGGGGCTGGCCCTGCTCGGCGCGGCGGCGCCCGAGCCGCGCCGCCCACTCCAGGTCGGTGCGGCCCCGGCCGGGCTCCAGGATCGACTCGACGCCGTGGGTGAGGCCGATCCGGCACACCTGCCAGAGGTCGTCGCGCAGCTCGGCGGGACGGCGGTACTCCTCGCCGGCGAGGATCTGCGCGGCCAGCCGGTCGGCCAGCTCGGGCATCCGCCCGGACATCCGGGCGACCGCGCGCCGCATGGTCGAGCTGCCGGAGTGCGGCATGGGCACCTCCAACGCCGGGGGTGGCGGACCATCGTGTCACCCGAACCCGGTTCGGGCCAGCGCGGGGACGCCGGATTGTGCTCCGCCACAACCCGCTCCCGGCGGCGTTGCCGCCGTCCCCTCAGTCGCGGCGGCCCCCTGGATCGCCGCCGCGCGCCGTGCTGCGCTATGCCTCCCACCCCCACGAGGAGGCAGCGGTGCCCCCGCCGTCCTTGCCCACCCCCGCCCCGCACGCCCCGCCGCACGTGACCTCGGGCGCCGTGCCGCACGCGGCGGCGGCCGTCGAGCCGCGCCCGCCCGCAGGCGGCGCGCCGCGCCCGCCCGCGCCCGGCGGGCCGCACGTGCCCGCGTCTCACGAGCCGCATGTGACTGCGGCCGGCGTGCCGCGCCCGTCCTCACCCGGCGGGCCGCAGGTGCTCTCCGAGGTGCCGGCGGTGCCGGGATCCGGGGTTTCCGGGCGGGTGCTGCACGGGCGGGAGCGGGAGCTGGGGGTGCTCGCCGCGCTCCTGGACGGGGCGCGGGCCGGGCACGGCGGGGCGCTGGTCGTCACGGCGCCGCCCGGGTCCGGGCGGTCGGCGCTGCTGCGGGCGGTGCCCGCGGACGGGATGCGCGTCCTCGACACCGCGGGCGTCGCGGCCGAGCGGTGGCTGCCCTACGCGGGCCTGCACCGGCTGCTGCATCCGGCGCGGCCGCCGTCGCGCACGCCGTTCGCGGCCTGCTCGGCGCTCACCGGCGCCGCCGCCGAGCGGCCGCTGCTCTGCCGCGTCGACGACGCCGACCTGCTGGACGCCGACTCGCTCGCCGCGCTCGCCTTCACCGCGCGGCGCCTCCGCGACGTCCCGGCCGTCCTGCTGTTCGCGTCGGCCGACCCCGTCCCGCCGTGCCTCGCCGATCTACCGCGGCTCCCGCTGCCGCCGCTCGACGACGAGGCCGCACTGCACGTCCTGCACTCCGCTACAGGCGGGACGCTCGGCGTCGACCTCGCCGTAGAGCTCGCCGACCTCGCCGAAGGCAGCCCGCTCGCCCTCACGGAACTGGCGTCGTCGCTGACTCTTGAGCAGCTCGCCGGAACGGCGCCGCCGCCCGCCGCCGCCCCCGAGGACGGGCTCGTGCGGGCCCGCCACCGCGAGCGGTACGGGCGGCTGGCGGCGCCCGCCCGGCACGCGGTGCTGCTCGCCGCCGTCGCCGAGGAGCCGCTGCCGCTGCCCGCCCTGGCCGCGGCCACCGGCGGGACGCCCGGCAAGCGGCGCGCCGCCGTGGACGAGGCGTGCGCCGCCGGGCTGCTCAAGGTCCGCGACGGCCGCGCCGAGGTGCCGGGGCCGCTGCTCCGGTCGTCGGTGCGCGCCGAGGCCGGGGAGGCCGGGCGGCGGGACGCCCACCGCGCGCTCGCGGGCGCCCTCGGCAGCGCCCGGCACCGCGCGGCCCTCGCCGACGGTCCCGACGACGCCCTCGCCGACGAGCTCGCCGCGTCCGCCGCCACCGCCCGCGACTGGCAGCGCGCCGCCGAGCTCGCCACCGACCCGCGCACCCGCACCCGGCGGCTCCTCGCCGCCGCCCGCCGCGCCTGGGCGGACGGCCGGACGCGCCGGGCCCGCGCGCTGCTCCGCCGCGTCCCACCGAGCGACCCCGAGGCCGACCTGCTGCGCGGCGAGATCGAGCTGTGCGACGGGCGGCCGGTCGTCGCGGTCTGGATGATGCTGGAGGCCGCCGACCTGCTCGCCGCCCGCGACCGGACGCGGGCGCTCGCCGCGCTCGTCCAGGCCGGCGAGGCCGCCGACCTCATGGGCGACCCGCAGGTCCGGCTCGCCGTCGGCGCCCGCGCGGCGCGCCTGGAGCGGCCCGCGACGCCCGCGACGGCGCTGCTCGTCGCGCACGCCACCGGCATGGCCGAGGCGCACCAGGGCCGCTACGACGAGGCCGCCGGGCACCTCGGCAGGGTGCTGGAGCTCGCCGCCGACCGCGACCCCGCGACGCGGGCGTCCGCCGCCGTCGCCGCGCTCACCCTCGGCGACGACCGGCTGGCCCGCGACCTGGCCGCGCAGGCCGTCGCGGGCGCCCGCCGCACCGGCGACGCGCTGCTGGAACCGCGCGCGCTCGCCGTCCTGGCGCACTGCGAGATGGCCCTCGGGCGCTACCCGGCGGCGCAGGCGGCCGCGGCGGAGGGGATGCGGCTCGCCCGCTGCGCCGGGCAGCGCAACCGGGTCGTCGAGCAGCGCGCGATGCTCGGCCTGCTCGCCGCCTTCGCCGGCGACGAGCGGGCCGCGCTCGCGCACCTGGCGGGCGTCACCGAGGAGGCGGGGCGGCGCGGCCTCACCCGCGCCGCCGCGATGGCGTCCTGGGCGCTCGCCGCCCTCGACCTGGCGGGCGACCGGCCCGCCGACGCCGCCGCGCGGCTGCGGACGCCCGCCGGCGCCGCGCCGATCCATCCGACGGTCCGCATGCAGGCCGCGCCGCACTTCGTGGAGGCGGCCGTGCGGTCCGGGCGGGCGGGCGCGGCGGAACGCGCCGCCGCCGCGTTCGAGCGCTGGGCGGCGCTCGCCCGCAGCCCCGCCCGCCGGGCGCTCGCCGCCCGCTGCCGCGCCCTGGTCGCGGGTGACGCCGGCGACGCCGAGGGCCGCTTCGCCGCCGCGCTCCGGCTGCACGAGTCCGCCGACTCGGAGTTCGAGCTCGCCCGCACCGAGCTGCTGTACGGGCAGTGGCTCCGCCGCGAGCGGCGCCCCCGCGACGCCCGCGAGCACCTGCGCAACGCCGCGCACGCCTTCGCGCACTGCGGCGCGCCGCGCTGGGCCGAGCAGGCGACCGCCGAGCTGCGCGCGGCGGGCGACGCCGTCGCCGCGCCGTCCGGGTCGCTCGGCGGCCTCACCGCCCAGCAACAGCAGATCGCCCGGCTCGTCGCGAGCGGCGCCACCAACCGGGAGATCGCCGCCCGGCTCGTCATCAGCCCCCGCACCGTCGACCACCACCTGCGCAACATCTTCAGCCGCCTCGGGCTGCGCTCGCGCGTCGACCTGGCCCGGCTCCAGCTCTCCTGACGGCCGCCCCGCGGGCCCCGCACCCGCCTTTGCGGGCTATCGTCCAGAATCATGACGAAGGTGGGGCGGGAGATCATCGAGGGCTGCCGCGACAACCTCGGGCCGCCGCCGCGGGCGTTCGACCCGCGGACCGCCCGGGGGCTGCGCAGCGGCGTCCCGCTCTGGCTCCGGCTCGGCGGCGCCGACGCCCTCCGCCAAGTGATCGACGCCCAGGACCTGCTGCTCGCCGAGGGCCGCGCGGTGTGGGGCTGCGTCGTGCAGGCGCACGCGCCGCTGCTGCACCCGGGCCGCCGCGACCTGCCCGCCGTCGTCATCTACAGCCCCGACGCGATGTTCGACGACATGCCCGACGAGCTGCAGGACGTCGCCGCGCGGCTGTTCGCCGTCCGCGACACCGAGCCCGCCGACCCGGCGCTCCGCGAGCTCGCCCGGATGCTCGCCGAGCGGTCCCGGCGGCGGTCGGTCCGGCTGCCGCTGCCGCGCGCGCTCGTCGGCAGCGCGCCCGTCTACGCCACGACCGTCCTCGTCGTCCGCCGGCACCTGCCGCGGCGGCGCCTCAGCGCCGGGACGTTCCCGCTGCTCACCCATCCCGGCACCGACGCCACGATGATCGTGCCGAGCCGGTTCTGGCCGGACGCGCTGCACCGCCTCTGGCAGGCCGCCGAGGAGTGAGCGGTCAGGGCCGCCCGGCGTACCAGCGGCCGTCCCGGAGGGCCTGCGGCAACGCCGAAGGCTGGGCCGGGGGCTGGACGGGGATGCCGTGGACGGGCGTCTGCGCGCTCCGGCGGCGCCGCCCGACGTAGCCGGGACGCGCCGGGGCGGCGGGCGCCGGCGGGACGGCCGGGCGAGGCTTCCGCTCGTAGCGGGGGAAGGCGAGCACGGCGAGGACCGCGACGAGGACGGCGGCGGCCCGGACGCCCGCGGCCGTCCAGTCGCGCGGCCACGGCTCGCCGTACAGCAGCGTCGCCGCCAGCAGCAGGTGGATCTTGGCGGTGACGGTGAGGACGGTCGCCAGCACCGTGAGCCGGCAGCGCTGCAGCCCGATCGACAGCAGCCCGAGGCCGAGCACCCCCGCCACCAGGAAGATCGGCAGGAACGAGGAGGTGAACACCCCCGGCCGCCCGGCGCGCGCGGTGAGCGCCATGCCGAGCCCGCACGTCTCGGCGGTGCCGAGCAGCACGCCCGCCCCGATGCCGTAGGCGACGCCGGTGAGGCGCCGGGCGTGCCGGCCCGGGAGCAGCCGGTCGCGGGCGGCGAACAGCCAGAGCGGGACCAGCAGCGACGGCACGGCGACGAGCGCGATCCCCCACCACGGCGGCTGCGCGGCGAGCGGCGGCCGGGCGCCGACCGACAGCGGCGCGCCCGGGGCGAGGGCGAGCGACAGCGCCGCCACCGCCATCGCCGCGACGGTGACGAGCAGCGCCGCGCCCTCCCGGCGGGTCAGCCGCTCGCCGAACCGGCGGGCGCTCACCCCGAGCAGCAGGAGCAGGCTGCACGCGTGCGCGGGCAGCGCCGTGACGATGGGCAGGGTGAGCAGCGCGACGTCGGCCATCGAGAAGCCCGCCATCAGCACGGCGAACCCGCCGAGCCAGCGGCGCTCGCCGAGGATGTCGGCGACGGCGAGCAGCGGCCGCCGCGCGCTGAGCGGCGGCATCCGCGCCGCCGCGGACTTGAACAGGGCGAAGGCGACGACGAAGGCGGCCTGCGCGCCGCAGGCGAGGGACAGCGCGAATGCGGGCTCGGGCACGAACGCGGGCACGGGCGCCTCCGGGGTGGGAAGGGGCGTTGTCCCGGATGCTGGCATAACGCGGCGCGCGGGAAATCCCGGTCGGCGACGGAGAATCCGGGCGCGTTGTGGGTCCGGCTGAGCATTCGGGCGGAGAGCGCCGATAGCTGTCACACGATGCGCAGAAAATCGGCGGAGATAGCGCTTCGTCGCGCTATGGAGGGAGGCCCGGAGGAGGCGCGGCGGGCGTTCCGTCCCCTCTGCGCACCCGGCGGCACATCCGTCCGCGCCATCTGGCCGAGGTTCGGCACGCGCGGCCCCGATTCGGCTTATCGTGGACCGGTCCCGGCCGGCCGCGCGCACCGGCCGTGGCGTCCCGCCCGTCCCTGTCCAGGACGGCCGCACCCCGACCCGTTCAGTGTGGTGATCCCGTGATAATCGGCCCGACCGCCCGCACCCGCGCCGTCCATCCGGGCGGGCGGCCGTGACCGCGGCCCTGCACCCGATCGGCGAGCCGCTGCTGGTGACGGCGGGCCGCGAGTCCGGGCAGGCCGCCCGCCGCACCGTCCGCGAGCGCGCCGCCAAGGTGCTGGCCGATGCCGAGGCCCTCGACGACGTCGAGCTGATGGCGGCCGAGGCCATCGCCAACGCGGTGCTGCACGGGTCGGGCCTCATCCGGGTCGCGGTGCGCGGCGGCGACCGGCGGGTCCGCGTCGAGGTCCGCGACGGCGGCCCGACCCCGCGCGAGGAGGGCGCGCACCACCGCCTCGACCACGGCCGCGGCCTCGCCGTCATCGACGCGCTGGCCGCCGAATGGGGCCTGGAGCAGAGCCCCGACGAGACCAACCTGTGGTTCACCGTGGAGGCCCCCGCCCCCTGACCACCCGGTCGTCCCTCGTTGACTTGCGGCGTGTTGGCCTCTGGGAGCGCTCCCAGAGGCCAACACGCCGCATCTCGACGAGGGGTGACCAGGGGGTCAGGCGGGTTCGGTGCGGGGGAGGTCGCGGCGCAGGACCTTGCCGGTGGCGTTGCGCGGCAGCTCGGGCAGGAAGTGCACGTCGCGCGGGACGGCGAAGCGCGCCAGGTGCTCGCGGACGTGCGCGCGGACGTCGTCCACGGTCGCCGCCGCGCCCTCGGCGAGGACGACGTAGGCGGCGAGCCGCTCGCCGAACTCGGCGTCGGGGACGCCCAGCACGGCGGCCTCGCGGAGCTGCGGCATGCGCAGCAGCACCTCCTCGACGGCGCCGGGGAAGATGTTCTCCCCGCCCGACACGATCATGTCGTCGTCGCGGCCGTCCACGAACAGCCGCCCGTCGCCGTCGAGGTGCCCGAGGTCGCCGAGGCTCATCAGGCCGTCCCGCATCTCCTTGCCGCCGCCGCTGGTGTAGCCGGCGAACAGCAGCTCGTTGGCGGCGAAGATGCGGCCGGTGACGCCGGTCGGGACGGGCTCGCCCGCCGCGTCCAGGATCGCCAGCCGGGTGCCGGGCGGCGGGGTGCCGGCGGTGTCGGGCCGCCGCCGCAGGTCGGCGGGCGTCGCGATGGTCACCCAGGACGCCTCCGTCGACCCGTACAGGTTGTAGAGGCCGTCGCCGAAGGCGTCCATGTAGGCGGTCGCGAGGGCGCCGGGCAGCGCCGAGCCGCTGACGGCGGTGATGCGGAGCGCGGAGTGGTCGAAGGCGCCGATCGTCTCGGGCGCCAGCTCCAGCATCCGCTGGAGCATCACCGGGACGGCGATGAGCGCGGTGCAGGCGTGGTCGCGGAGCGCGGCGAGCGTCCCGGCGGGGTCGAACCGCTCGCGCAGGACGACGGTGGCGCGCAGCGAGATCGCCGCCTGGAGCATCGCGTAGCCCCAGGTGTGGAAGAGCGGCGCCTCGATGAGCATCCGCTCGTGCACGCGGAGCGGGATGCGCGACAGGATCGAGGCGAGCGGGCTGAGGCCCGGCCTGCTGTGCCGGTCGGCGCCCTTCGGGGCGCCGGTGGTGCCCGAGCTCAGCATGATGGTGCGGCCGGCGTGGCCGGGCGGGGCGACGTCGGCGTCGGGGGCGTCGCGGACGAGCGCGTCCAGGCCGCCGTCGTCGGCCACCACCGCCCGCACCTTGGCGGGCACGGCGGCGAGGAAGTCGGCGAAGCCGGAGTCGGCGACGACGACGTCCACGTGCTGCTGTTCCAGCACGCCGAGGAGCTGGTCGGTGCTCATGCCGGTGTTCAGCAGGACGACGTCGGCGCCGCGCTTGCTGCACGCCACGAGCGTCTCGACCATGCCGCGGTGGTTGCGGCAGAGCACCGCGACGCGGGCCGGGTCGCCGAACCGGCCGAGGGCGAGGGCGAGCCGGTCGGTGCGCCGGTCCAGCTCGGCGTAGCCGACGGTGCCGCGCTCGTCGACGAGCGCGGGGCGGGCCGGGTCGCGGGCGGCGGCCGAGGCCACGGTGCCGCCGAGCAGGGTGCCCCACTTGCGCAGCTGGGCGAGCTGGCGGGCGACCCGCACGGGCGGGCCGGGCCGCCAGAGGCCGCTGCGGGCGAACATCCCGCCGACGCGGGCGGCCGCCCGCGTCCGGTCGCCGAACTCCGCTGGTCCGATCATGAGGTGCTCACCCGTCGTCCGTCGTCGCAGATCATCCGGTGGTCACGGCACGGTACGGGGACCGGCCGCTCGAAGGCTCCTGTGCGGGGGGAGGGGTTCCCCGCCGGTTTTGTCAGCCGGTTCACAACGGGCCGCCCGCCGCGCGCGCCGCGAGCCGGGCGTGCAGGATCAGCTCCAGTTCCAGGCAGCGGCGCGGGTCGCGCAGGCCGTCGCCGAACAGCCCTTCGAGCTGCCGGAGCCGGTAGCGGACGGTCTGCGGGTGCACGCTCAGCCGCTTGCTGGCCTGCGCGGCGTTGAAGTTGCTCTCCAGCAGCGCCAGCAGGGTGCGGGTGAGGCGGTCGCGCTGCGCGGGCGCGAGGCGGCTGAGCGGCGCGAGGCGCGCGCCGGCCGCGTCGTCGATCAGCTCGCCGGCGCGGAACACCACCAGCGGCGCCAGGTGCTCGGCGCTCCGCACGAGCCCGGCGGAGGGGACGACGCCGCGCACCGCGAGCGTCAGCGTGTCGCGGGCCCAGCGCAGGGACTCCCGGGCGCGGGCCGTCGGGACGGCCGGGCCGACCGCGACGATCCAGTCGGGCGCGAGCGCCTCCAGGGCGGCCGCGCCGTCGCCGCCGCGGCCGCTGCCGTCGCCGGGCAGCAGCATGTGCGGTTCGGGGCCGCCGAAGTCGACGAGCAGGTCGTCGGGGACGGCGAGGCGGGACGCGCCGCCGTGGCGGGGGCGGACGGCGGCGGCCGCGACGGTCCGCGGCAGCGGCCAGCGCGCCCGCGCGGCGAGCGCGCCGGTCTCGTGCGGCGCGGCGGCGGGCTCGGCGAGGAGCAGCGCGAGCAGCCGGGTGCGGTGCCGCCGCACCGTCTCGGCGGCCTCCTGGTACTCGGCCTGGTACCCGGCGGTGACCAGGGACGACAGCGCGTCCAGGTAGCCGAACTGGGCCTCCATGAGCTGCCCGAGGACGTCCTGGTCGAGGTCCAGGACGGCGGTGAAGGAGCCGATGCCGCGCCAGGCGGCGAGCGCGGCGCGGCGGAGCGCCCGGTGCGCCTCCGCCGGGTCGCGGCCGTTGCGCGCCATGGCGCGGCCGACGTCGCGGTAGCGGGCCGCGACGCCGTCCCAGCCGGTGGCGGGGTCCTCCAGCAGGTCGCAGAAGTGGCGGAGGCCCGCGCGGACGACGGCGCGGAGGCCGTCCTCGTCGCGGGCCGGCGGGTCGAGCGGGGGCCCGTGCCCGTGGCCGAGCAGTTCGTGGATCAGGTCGTCGGCGGCGCCGTCGAGGGCGAGCCGCAATCGCGCGCCGACCCATGCGGGAATGGCGTCGAACGGGCGGAGGTCCAAGGGCGCGACCGAAAGGGGCGCGGCGGGCGAAGGCGTTTCGGGCAGGGGTGCAGTGGGCAAAGGGGACTCCCGCATCGCGTGGAATTCCGACCCGTCAAGGATCACGTAATCAGGCCCTCGCCGATTGTGCGGAGGGAAATACCTTCGGCCGTGAAATCTCGGGCCGTTTAATAAGACCACCCGGTCATTTCCGGGGGTGTTCCGAAAAACGCGAGGCCCCGGCGCGCGCGTCCGCGCCGGGGCCGAACGCCGGGGGCTACGCCTTCTGCTTCGCGCAGGACGCCGCCGAGTCGAACGCCTTGTCCAGCGCCGGGTTGGCCTTCTGCAGGTCCTGGGCGGGGCCCTTGTAGGTGGCCGAGGCGACCATGATCTTGTTGAGCGAGGTCAGCTCCCGGCGCAGCGACGCCTGGTCGCTGACCTTGGCCTTGGCGAGCCGGGTCCGGGCCTGCGCCAGCGAGGCGCGGGTGGCGCGCAGCCGTGCCAGCGTCCGCTGCACCGACGCCTGCCCGCCGGACACCGACGCGGGCGGCGTGCCGACCTTGGTGAGGCCGATCTCCATCGACTCCAGGCGGGCGTCGACGTCGCCGAGGAACGTCACGACGTTCTTCTTGTAGACCTTGGCGTCGGCGTTCACGGCGGGCAGCCGCAGTTGGGCGGCGCTCTGGTTGACCGAGTCGCAGACCTTGCCGGCCCAGGCGACCTCGGGGCCCTTCGGGCCGCCGTCGTCCTTCTTGTCGGAGCCGCAGCCGGCGAGCGGCAGGGCGGCGGCGAGCAGGACGGTGAGGGCGATGCGCTTCATCGGGTGCTCCTTCAGCAATTCGGGGTGGGTGCCTTGCCGGCGAACCTGTCGGCGATGAAGGCCAGGGCGTCGGCGTTGCCGCGCGCGACGCCGGTGATGTGGTCGACGTCGTAGGTCGTCCAGGTGTCCTGGACGCCGAGCGCGCAGTACTTGCCGCGCAGCGTCCGGTCCTGGCCGATGGCCACGATGTCGTCCTTGGTGCCGTGGTAGTGCAGGACCGGCACCTTGATCGGGGAGCCGCCCAGCCGGTTCTCGGTGACGCGCGCCTGCCAGGCGGGGTCGGAGAACGGCGACTTCGTCATGTAGGGCGTGATGAGCTTGCCGCTGTACTGCGTCAGCAGTTCGAGCGTGCAGGCGTTGGCGTTGAGGTCGGCGAACGCGGTGCGGCCGGCGTCCTTGAGGTAGGAGTCGAGGGCCAGCTCGGGGTAGGCGTTGTCCAGGCCGATCATGGCGTCGAACAGGAACCCCGAGCCGCGCTTGCCGTTCAGCGGCAGCGCGACCTGGACGAGGTCGGCCGGGACGCCGCCGCCGACGACGCCGGCGAGCTTCAGCTCGGGCGCGTACGTCGGCTGCATCTCCCCCGCCCACATGGACGCGCCGCCGCCCTGCGAGTAGCCGCGGAACGCGACCTCGGCGTCGGCCGACAGCCCGGCGGCGGGCAGCCGCTGCGCCGCGCGGACGGCGTCCATGAGGGCGGGCCCCATGGACCGGCCCGTCATGTAGGTGGTCTTCGGGTCGGGGTGGTAGCCCTCGTAGTCGGTGGCGGCGACGGCGTACCCGGCGCGCAGCATGTCGTTGATCGCGGGCTGCTCGTAGAAGGCGCCCTGGTCGATGAACTTGGACGGCGCGCAGCGGAACGCCGGGCCGCTCGTCCCGGGCGCGAACCCGACGATCGGCGCGGTGGCGCGGTCGGCGGACTTCGGGACGAGGACGGTGCCGGTGACGGCGTCGGGGCGGCCGAGACCGTCCGTGGACAGGTACATGACCTGCCAGGCGTCGGCGAGGCCGCGCGCGGTCGGCGGGCCGGCCTTGGACGGGCGCCAGCGGATGACGTCGCCGGGCTTTCCGTCGGGCAGCGGGCTCGGCGGGACGTAGAAGGCGTCGCCGGCGGGCGCCGGGTCGCCGGGCGCGGCGTGCGCGGGGGCGCCGCACAGGGCGGCCGCGGCGAGGGCGAGCAGGGCGGCGAGCCGCCGGGCGCGGGTGCCGTTCATCCGTCGGCCCTCCTGGTGAGCTGGACGTCGAGGGTGTTGCCGGGGCCGCTGACCGACGAGCCGAGCAGCCCGGTCAGCGCGCCGCAGCCGGTGAGGGCGGCCAGCTCGAACGTGCCGGTGACGCGTCCCCCGGCGGCCGGGTCGAACGCGCCCTGCGAGGAGAGCGCGACGTCCGACGGCGCGGCCGTCTGGCAGGTGTCGCCGCCGCCGACCGGCAGCCCGAACAGGGTGAAGGCGGTGAAGCGGGTGAGGACGCTCGCCTTGCCGGTGAGGGTGCCGTCCTTCAGCGTCCCGGTGGCGGGGCCTTGCGGGACGGGCGTGACGGATGCGTCGACGGGCAGGAAGCCGAGCAGCTTCACGGTGCCCTTGGCTGAGGCGAGGGTGAGCGCGGCGGTGAAGTTCCCGGCGGCGTCGAGGTCGGCGGCGGCGGCGCCGGTGACCGGCAGGGCGCCGCCGGCGGCCTTGACGGCGGCGGTGCCCTTCACGTCGTAGTCGTGGTGCTGCGGCGTCCCGCCGCCGATGCGAACGGTGGCGAGGGTGGCGTCCTGGCCGGGGTCCTGCACGCACTCGGACTCGAAGGTGTCGAGACCGGTGAGGGTGCCGTCCGCCAGCCGGGGCGTGAGGGTGAGGACGAGGTCGCCGAGGCCGATCGTCGCGGTGCCCGCCTTGGTGAAGCGGATCGACGGCGTCTGCCCGTGCGCGCGCACCGTCGTGTCGCCGGACGCGGGCAGGTCGGTGCGGGCGATGGCGTTCGGCGCCTTGATCTTCACGTCGCCCTGGGGGGCGGCGACGGTGACGGCGGCCGACGCGGTGCCCTCCAGCGTCGTCGCGCCGACCTCGTGCAGGCCTTGCACGGACGCGGCGCCGACGACGGCGTCCGCGTCCACCACGATGGGCGGCAGCGCGGCGCCGACGTCCACCGCGGCGGGCACGTCGGAGGCGATGGTGACCTTGACCGGCTGCGCGCCGAGCAGCGGGAACTGGCACCGGTAGGTCAGGGTCAGCGACACCGGGTCCGCCGCCGCCGGGCCGCCGAGGGCGGCGAGGCCGGGCAGGGCGAGCGCGGCGGCGGCGAGGAATGCCTTGGTTCTCAACGTGCCACCTTGCCGGGAGGGGCGGACGGCCCCGGGCCGCGCGGGCCCGGGACCGTCGCGCGGCTACTTCTTGGGGGTGAGGGTCGCGGTGATGGTGTTGCCCTTGCCCGCGGTGAACGCGCTGAGCAGGGGCGTCAGCGCGCCGCAGTTCTGGATGGCGGACAGGTCGTAGGCGCCCTTGACGTCGCCGCCCTTGGTCGGCGCGAACACGCCGGTCGAGGTCAGCGTGATGTCGGACGGCTTGGCGGTCTGGCACTGGTCGCCGCCGCCGAGCGGGATGCCGAACAGGGTGAAGCTCGGCAGCTTGGCGATCACCTGCGAGTGCGAGGTGAGGATCTTGGTGGTCGGGTCGAGCCTCCCGGTGGTCTTGCCCTGCGGGACCAGCTGGATCTGGGCCTGCGCGGGCAGGAAGCCGAGCAGCTTGAAGTCGCCCTTGGTCGGGTCCAGCGCCAGGTCGGCGGTGAACTCGCCGGTGGACAGCTTCAGGTTGGCGTTGATGGAGCCGTTCAGCGGGGCGGTCCCGTTCGGGGTCTTGACGAACGTCGAGCCCTTGAGGGTGTAGCCGTAGCTGACGGTGCCGCCCTCGTCCTTGGCGGTGTGCGCCGCGACGGGCCCGGCGGCCGCGGACAGGTTGCCCTTGGCGTCCTTGGCCTTGACGGTGAAGGCGTAGTCGGTGTCGGCGGCGAGGCCGGTGACCGAGACGCCGGTGGCGTCGGCGCCGGCGGTCGCGACGACCTTGCCGTCCGCGCCGTACACCTCGTAGCCGGCGAGGTCGCCGTCCTGGTCGGTGGCGGCGGTCCAGGTCAGCGGCACGCTGTTCTTGGTCGCGGTGCCGGCGGCCAGGTTGCCGGGCGCCGTCGGGGCGTGCTGCTCGACGGGCTTCGGCTGGGTGCGCACGGTCCCGGCGGGGGACGCCTCGGACACGTGGCCCTTGGCGTCCTTGGCCTGCACCGTGAAGGTGTAGTCGGTGTCGGCGTCCAGCCCGGTGATCGTCGCGGTGGTCTCGGTGGCGCCGGTCGAGGCGACCACCTGGTCGCCCCGGTAGACGTCGTAGCCGGCGAGGTCGCCGTCGGCGTCGGTGGACGCCGCCCACGACAGCGCCACCGAGTCCTGGGTGGCGGTGCCGGCCGGCTTGCCGGGCGCGGTGGGCGCGGTGCCCTCGGGCTCCTGGCCCTTCTCGGTGTGCAGGGTGACCGCGTCGGACGCCGCCGAGGCGTTGCCCTTCGCGTCCTTGGCCTTGACGGTGAAGGTGTAGTCGGTGTCGGCGGTCAGGCCCGCGATCGTCGCGGTGGTGGTGGCCGCGTCGGTGGACGCGACGACCTTGCCGTCGGCGCCGTACACGTCGTAGCCGGCGAGGTCGCCGTCCTCGTCGCTGGAGGCGCCCCAGCTGACGGTCGCGGTGTTCTCGGTGGTGGTGCCGCTCGGCGCGCCCGGCTTGGTCGGCGGGTGGTCGACCGGCTGGGCCTGCTCGGTGTGGACGGTGACGGCGTCGGAGGCGTCCGACTCGTGCCCGGCGGCGTCGCGCGCCTTCACCGTGTAGGTGTAGTCGGTGTCGGCGGACAGCCCGCTGATCGTCGCGGTGGTGGCGTCGGCGCCGGTCGAGGCGACCTTGGTCGCGCCGCTGTAGACGTCGTAGCCGGCCAGGTCGCCGTCGGCGTCGGTGGACGCGCCCCACGTCAGCGTCGCGGAGTTCTCGGTGGTGGTGCCGGTCGGCGTGCCGGGCTTGGTGGGCGCGCTGGCCTGCGGGGCGCCCTTCTGGGTGTGGACGGTGACGGCGTCGGAGGCGTCGGACGTGCGGCCCGCGGCGTCCTTGGCCTTCACCGTGTAGGTGTAGTCGGTGTCGGCGGACAGCCCGCTGATGGTGGCGCTGGTGGTGGTCGCGTTGGTCGACGCGACGACCTTGCCGTCGGCGCCGTAGACGTCGTAGCCCGCCAGGTCGCCGTCGGCGTCGGTGGACGCGCCCCACGTCAGCGTCGCGGAGTCCTTGGTGGTGGTGCCGGTCGGCGTGCCGGGCTTGGTGGGCGCGCTGCCCGCCGCGGTGATGTCGAACTCGGCGAGGCTGGTGTTCTGGCCGGGCACGAGGGTGCAGGCGACGTTGTGGATGTCGGCCGTCGGGTCGGGGATCTCGACCTCGTTGCCGTCGCTGTCGCGGGGCGTGATGTTGAGCTTGAGGTCCCCGACGGTGATCTTGGCGTGGCCGGCCTTGGAGAACCGGATCGCCGGCGCCTGGCCGGACCCGTGCAGGTCGAACGGCACCGGGGTGTCGCTGACCGGCAGCGTCGTCTTGTCCAGGATGACCGGGACCTTCACGGCCACGTTGCCCTGCGGGGCGATGACGGTGGAGTTGGCGGTCGCGGTGCCCTCCAGCGTGGTCGCGCCGACCAGGTTCAGGCCCGACCAGGTGTCCTCGTTCTGGGTCGAGGTCACGTCGATGATGATCTTGGGGATGGGGGTGTTGACCGGCACCGACTTCGGGATGTCGGACTTGATCGCCGCGGTCACCACCTGCTCGCCGATCAGCGGGAAGGTGCAGTTGTACTTCAGCGTCAGCGACACCGGGTCGGCCGACGCGGGCGGGGCCGCCAGCAGCCCGGCGACCAGGCCGCCGGCCGCGGTGGCCGCCAGGGCGAGCCGGACCTTGCCGGCCTTGCTCTTCACGTTCAAGGGGGCGCCTTTCGGGAACGGCCCCGGGCTCGCACGGGAGCCCGGGGCCGGCGGAGGGTGGGGGTTACTTCTTGGGGGTGAGGGTCGCGGTGATGGTGTTGCCCTTGCCCGCGGTGAACGCGCTGAGGATCGGCGTCAGGATGTTGCAGTCCTTGATCTCGGACAGGTCGTAGGTGCCCTTGATGTCGCCGCCCTTGGTCGGCGCGAACACGCCGGTCGAGGTCAGCGTGATGTCCGACGGCGTCGCCGTCTGGCACTGGTCGCCGCCGCCGAGCGGGATCCCGAACAGGGTGAAGCTCGGCAGCTTGGTGATCACCTGCGAGTGCGTCGTGAGGATCTTGGTGGACGGGTCGAGCTTGCCGGTCGTCTTGCCCTGCGGCACGAGCTGGATCCCGGCCTGGACCGGCAGGAACCCGAGGATCTGGAAGTCGCCCTTGGTCGGGTCCAGCGCCAGGTCGGCGGTGAACTCGCCGGTGGACAGCTTCAGGTTCGCGTCGATCGACCCGTTCAGCGGCGCGGTGCCGTTCGGGGCCTTGACGAACGTCGAGCCCTTGAGGGTGTAGCCGTACTTCACGGTGCCGCCGCCACCGGTGTCGGTCGGCGTCGGGGTCGGCGTCGGCGTGTCCGTCGGCGTGGGGGTGGGCGTGGGGGTCGGGGTGTCGGTCGGCGTCGGCGTCGGCGTGGTGCCGCCGTCGGTGATGTCGAACTCGGCGAGGCTGGTGTTCTGCCCCGGCAGGAGCGTGCACGCGACGTTGTGGATGTCGGCGCTCGGGTCGGGGATCTCGACCTCGGCGCCGGTGCTGTCGCGCGGGGTGATGTTGAGCTTCAGGTCCCCGACGGTGATCTTGGCGTGGCCGGCCTTGGAGAACCGGATCGCCGGGGCCTGGCCCGAGCCGTGCATGTCGAACGGCACGGGGGTGTCGCTGACCGGCAGCGTCGTCTTGTCGAGGACGACCGGCACCTTGACGGCGACGTTGCCCTGCGGCGCGATGACCGTCGAGTTCGCCGTGGCGGTGCCCTCCAGGGTGGAGGCGCCGACCAGGTTCAGGCCCGACCAGGTGTCCTCGTTCTGCGTCGAGGTCACGTCGATGACGATCTTGGGGATGGGGGTGTTGACCGGCACCGACTTCGGGATGTCGGACTTGATGGCCGCGGTGACGGTCTGCTCGCCGATCAGCGGGAAGACGCAGGTGTACTTCAGCGACAGCGACACCGGGTCGGCGGACGCGGGGCCCACGCCCGCCACCCCGACGAACCCGGTCACCAGACCGGCGGCGGCGGTGCCGGCGAGCGCCAGGCGGACCTTTGCGGACTTGCTTTTCACGTTCACGTGTTACCTCTCACGTAAGCGATGGAGACCGGAGCATCTCGCCGGCCCTCGGGACCGCCATTCACCTCCGTCGGGCGGCCGAGGATGGGGTGGGAAATGCGTGTACGGCGATGTCGAAGGGCAGCCGATTTCGCCGGAGCCGGGACGCGGAACACCAGATACCCGCTGGTCCTCCGCCGTTCGACCTGGCCCGCGATCATTTCTGCCGCATCGTTCGGGGGCTACGAAGGCGCAAGCTATCCGGCGCCGGAAGGCAAGTCCATACATTCTTCCGGGGCCCGGAAAATTTCATCAGTAGTGAGCGTCGGCGGCGCGGGCGACTATCAACGGAGGCCAATCGGGGAGGAAACCGCGCGCCCGGACGCGGCGCCCGTCCGGGCGGTTTTCTGCATCGCCGACGAATTCCGGGGCGCCGTTCGCTCACCCGGGTGCATGGTTTCCGGGAATGCCGTTCCGATTGTCAGCGGGTGAGCAGCGGGCGCCTCCGGTTTGTGCCTCGCACGTACGGACCGGCGGCCCGTTCCGCGGTTACCGTCGCGGTGTCCTGGATCACGTCAGGCACGGCGCGCAGGGGTTCGGTTCGAACGCGCGTCCCACCCCCCGGCGTGGTCCGCGCGCTACCCCCCGCCCGCCCGCCGGGCCGGAGGCGCGGAGCCGCCCCGCTCCGCCCGCCGGCGTCCTCCCCGGCGGGCGGGACGGCGGTGGAGGAGGTGCACCGACATGACTTCAGCCCTCGACGCCGGCCCGCTCACCGAGCCGTCGGCGCCGCTGCCCCGCCGGCTGGCGCAGCTCATGCGGCCCGAGCTGCCCAGCCTGAGCGACGAGATCATCGCCGAGATCCGCCGCGCGGTGCCCGAGTACGCCCGGCCGCTGGACGGCCCGTACGGGCAGGTGCTGCGCGCCGCCGTCCAGCAGAACCTCGCCGCGTTCGTGGACCGCGTCGCGGGCGGCGACGCCGCCGCGCCGAACGACGGGCCCCGCCGCCTCGGCCAGTACGAGGCCCGCGAGGGCCGCAGCATGGACTGCCTTCAGGCCGCCTACCGGATCGGCGGGCAGGTCGCCTGGCGGCGCATCATGCGGGTCGCGCCGCGCTACGACATCTCCTCGTCGATCATGTCGCGGCTCGCCGACGCCCTGTTCGTCTACCTGGACGAGCTCGCCGCCCAGTCGCTGGACGGCTACCTGGAGGCGCGCGCCCACCCCGGCGCGGCGCTGGAGGAGCGGCGCCGCCGCCTGCTGCGCACCCTGCTCGACCCGGCGGCCGTCCCCGGGCCCGCGCTGCTGGACCTCGCGGCCGCGGCGGGCTGGCCGATGCCGTCCACCGTCACCGTCGTCGCGCTCCGGCCGGGCGCGCGCAGCCTGCGCGGCGCCCTCGACGGCGACGTCCTCGCCGACCTGGAGCACCCCGAGCCGGCGCTGATGCTGCCCGGACCGCTCGACACCGCCCGCGCCGCGATGCTGGAGGCCGCCTTCCCGGGCCGCCGGCTCGCCGCCGGGCCGCCCGTCCCGCCCGGCCGCACCGGCGACGCGCTCCGCTGGGCGCGCCAGGCGCTCGCCCTCGCCGCCGAGGGCGTCCTCGACGGCGGCGCGGTGATCCGCTGCGAGGACCACCTGGTCACGCTCTGGCTGATGGGCGACCGGCCGCTGCTGGACCAGGTCGCCGGGCGGTTCCTCGACGTCCTGGACGCGATGACCCCCGGCCAGCAGGACCGCATCACCGAGACGCTGCGGACCTGGCTCGTCACCCGCGGCACCGCCGCCGAGATCGCCCGCCACCTGCACATCCACCCGCAGACCGTCCGCTACCGCATGCGCCGCATCGAGCAGGCCCTCGGCGACCGCCTCGGCGACCCCGAGGCCCGCTTCGGCATCGAGGCCGTCCTGCGGGCGATGGAGCTGCGCGAGCGGTCCGTCCCGCCGCCGCGCCCGGCCTGCCGGTAAGGGATGGATCATCACCGTTCTGACCGGTATTGTCATGCCCTCTCCCCGCGGGCGCCCCACCGGTCGCGCCCGCCTCTCCGAAGGTGATACGTGAAGCGTTCCCTCGCGCTCGGCCTGACGGCCGTGCTCGCGCTCCCCCTCCTGTCCGCCCCGGCCGCGGCGGACCCGAAGGCCGCGGTGACCATCGCGCTGTCGTCGGCCCCGGCCGTGCTCGACGCCGAGCACCTGACCTCCGTCCTGACCGGCCGCGTCACCGCGGGCGACGACGCGCACCCCGTCGCCGGCACCGCCGTGCACCTGCGCGGCCCCGCCGGCAGCACCGTCGCCGACGCCACCACCGACGAGACGGGCGGCTTCACCGCCGCCTACGACTCGCACGGCTTCGCCGGCGACGTGTTCGTCGCCACCGACGAGACCGACGACCGGTACGCGGGCGGCGGCAGCTCCTACATCGGCGTCACCCCGGCGCCCGTCGACTTCACCCTCGCCACCGACAAGGCCCGCTACGACCAGGGGCAGAAGGCCGTCGTCAGCGGCCGCCTCCAGTGGCGGTCGTCCACCGGCGCGCGCGACCTGGCGGGCGCGCCGCTGAAGATCGAGATGTCGCAGTCCTACTGCGGGCAGCCGTCCCCGGTCGTCGCGCTGAAGACCGCCGCCGACGGCACCTACACCGCCTCGTTCACGCCGACGTGCTCCGTCGTCTGGTTCAACGGCGCGACCGCGTTCGCCGCGGGCCAGCCGTACGAGCAGACCACCGCCTCGGCGACGGTGAAGGTGCGGGCGAAGGCCAACGTCGTGCTGAACGGCACCATGGACCCGTTCGGCAAGGTCCAGCTCAGCGGCTGGGTGCTGCCCGCCGCGAACTCCTTCGGCGACAGCGCCGCGGACGGCGGCAAGGTCGTCCTGGAGCGGTCCTGGAACGGCACGTCCGGCTGGAAGGCGCTGAAGACCCTCAGCGTCCGCGACGACGGCTTCAACACGACCTTCACCACCGACAGCTCGGCCTTCTACCGGGCACGGTTCCAGGGCGACGCCGGCATCCAGCCCGGCACCAGCCCCGTCCGCAAGCTCTGGCGCTGGACGACCAAGATGTCCAAGATCAAGGCGGCGCCGAAGAAGCTGCGCCGCAACAAGTACACGCGCGTCACCGGCGCGCTGTACCGCTACTCCAGCACCAAGCAGAAGAAGGCGGCGCCCTACGCCGGCCAGAAGGTCGAGATCATCTTCCGGTTCAAGGGCAAGAAGACCTGGTACCACCTGGCGTGGGCCAAGACCGACAAGAAGGGCCGCTTCAGCCGCAAGGCCAAGGCGTACGGCGACGGGTACATCGCCGTGCAGTTCCTCGGCGGCAAGGACACCTGGTCGGTCGGGTCGCCGAACCTGGCCGGCATCAACACCTACGCGCTGACCGCGACCGGCCCCGGCGACCTCGCCGGACCGCGCCCGGTCACCGTGGCGCCGCGTCCCTGACGCCGCCCTGACGCAGCACCGCCCCCGCACCCGGCCCGGTGCGGGGGCGGTCGCACGTCCGGGCGCCGGAAAAGAAATCCGGAAAGTTCTCAGGCGCGGTGTCGATCGGGGGCGGGGGCGTTCGACGCAGGGGTGAGAGCACGACCGAGCGCCTTGCGAAGGAGAACATCATGACCGCGATCCAGACCCCCGCCGCCACCTCTTCCACCTCCGCCGGGACGCGCGTCCTGTGGGCGTTGCAGATCCTGGTGGGGCTGTTCCTGCTGATCGGGTCGGCGATCCCCAAGTTCGTGGGGCAGAGCGACGCCGTTCGGGTGATCGCCGAGATCGGCTGGGGTCAGTGGCTGCGCTACGTCACCGGGTTCTTCGAGGCGGCCGGGGCGATCGGCCTGATGGTCCCGCGGCTGGCGGGTGCGGCGGCCACCGGGCTGATCGCGCTGATGATCGGCGCGGCCGTCGTCCAGGTCACCGTGCTGGGCTCGGTGGCGGGCGCGGCGTTCCCCCTCGCCCTGGGCGTCCTGTTCGCCGTCGTGGCCTGGCGGCGCCGCGCCGACACGCTCGCGCTGCTGCGCCGCTGAACGCCCGCGGACGGCCCGCGACCGGGAGACCGGTCGCGGGCCGTCCGCGTCCCTACGGGCGGGGGATGTTGCGCAGGTTGCTGCGCGCGAGGTCGACCATCTTGCCGACGCCGCCGGTGAGCACCGTCCGCCCGGCCGCGAGGGCGAAGCCCTTGAGCTGGTCGGCGGTGATGTGCGGCGGGATGGACAGCGCGTTCGGGTCGGTGACCAGCTCGACCAGGTACGGGCCGTCGTGCGCGAACGCCTTCTCCAGCGCGGACCGCACCTGCTTCGGCTTCTCCACCCGCACCGACTCGATCCCGGCGGCCTTGGCGATGGCGGCGAAGTCCACGCCCGCGTGGTCGGTCTCGAAGTCGGGCATGCCGTCCACCAGCATCTCCAGCTTCACCATGCCGAGCGAGGCGTTGTTGAACACCACGATCTTCACCGGCAGGTCGTGCAGCTTCACGGTGAGCAGCTCGCCCATGAGCATGCCGAGGCCGCCGTCCCCCGACATCGAGACCACCTGGCGGCGGCGGTCGGCGAGCTGCGCGCCGATGGCGTGCGGCAGCGCGTTCGCCATCGACCCGTGCACGAACGACCCCATGACGCGCCGCTTGCCGTTCGGGGTGAGGTAGCGGGCGGCCCACACGTTGCACATGCCGGTGTCGACGGTGAAGACGGCGTCGTCGTCGGCGAGCTCGTCGAGCAGCGCGGCGGCGTACTCGGGGTGGATCGGCACGTGCTTCTCGATCTTGCGGGTGTAGGCGTCGACGACCTTCTCCAGCGACCTGGTGTGCCGCTTCAGGATGTCGCCGAGGAACCGCCCGCCGCCCTTCTGCTTCACGAGCGGCAGCGCCGCCCGCAGCGTCTCGCCGACGTCGCCGTGGACGGCGAGGTCGAGCGGGGTACGGCGGCCGAGGCGGGTCGCGTCGTGGTCGATCTGGATGGTGTTGCGGCCCGGCAGGAACGGGTCGTAGGGGAAGTCGGTGCCGAGCAGCACGACGAGGTCGGCCTCGTGCATCGCCTCGTAGCAGGCGCCGTAGCCGAGCAGGCCGCTCATCCCGACGTCGAAGGGGTTGTCGTACTGGATCCACTCCTTGCCGCGCAGCGAGTGGCCGATCGGCGCGAGCAGCCGGTGCGCCAGCTCGATGACCTCCGCGTGCGCGCCGCGGACGCCCGCGCCGCAGAACAGAGTGACCTTCTCGGCGGCGTTCAGCGCCTTGGCGAGCTCCTCGACCTGCCCGGCGGGCGGCCGGACGGCGCCCTTGACGGTCAGCAGGTCGTGCCGCCCGACCGGCTGCACCGCCTCGGCCTCGGCGACGTCGCCGGGCAGCACCACCACCGCGACGCCCTCGCCGCCGACGGCGTGCTGGACGGCGGTGCGCAGCACCCGCGGCATCTGCGCCGGCGTGCTGATCAGCTCGCAGTAGCTGCTGCACTCGGTGAACAGCCGCTCGGGGTGGGTCTCCTGGAAGTAGCCGGTGCCGAGCTGCACGCTCGGGATCTGCGAGGCGATCGCGAGGACGGGCGCGCCGGAGCGATGCGCGTCGTACAGGCCGTTGACCAGGTGGGTGTTGCCCGGCCCGCACGAGCCCGCGCAGACCGCGAGGCGTCCGGTGAGCTGCGCCTCGGCGGCGGCGGCGAACGCGCCGGCCTCCTCGTTGCGCACGTAGACCCACTCGATGGTGCCGTCCCGGCGGAGCGCGTCCACGACGGGGTTCAGGCTGTCGCCCACAACGCCGTAGATGCGCTGCACCCCGGCCTGCTTGAGCACCTGCACGAGTTGGTCGGCGAGCGTGGCCATGCGGTCCCCCCTGAGACGTCGTCACGTCCTGGATAGCCCACTGGTGATCGTTCTAACCCCGGCGGGACCGGGTATCCGCCCTGTATGGGGGAGAACGCGGGTTTCCGCATGCGCCGGATTTACGCTGCGCCGGAACCGGACGACGGGTTCCGCGTCCTGGTGGACCGGCTCTGGCCGCGCGGGATCGCCAAGGAGAAGGCCGCCCTCGACGAGTGGGCGAAGGACGTGGCGCCGTCCACCGAGCTGCGCCGCTGGTACGGGCACGACCCGGCGAAGCACGCCGAGTTCCGCGCGCGCTACCTCGCCGAACTGGACGACGACGGGCCGGCCGTCGAGCGGCTCCGCGCCGAGGCGGCGGCGGGCCGGGTGACGCTGCTGACGTCGGTGAAGGATCCGGCGGCCGGGCACGTCCCGATCCTGCTGGAGCGTCTGGAGGGCCGCGCTTGACCTGCCGTCAGAGGCGCCGCAGCACCCAGAAGCCCTCCTCCTCGGCCTGCACGGCGTAGCGCTCCCCCGGGTGCAGCCGCGTCGCGTAGTCGAGCATCGCCGATCCGGGCAGGTCCGGGCCGAAGTAGACGAGGTAGCGGGGCAGCACGCCGGGGGTGTCGCCGATCCAGTAGACGGTGCAGCGCTGGGCGAGGTGGGCGGCGGGACGGACGTCGGACTCGACGGTCGCGCCGTCGGGGATGGTCGCGAGGGCGCGCGCGGCCGCGCGCGCCTCGGCGTCGGGGATCCAGGTCCCCGCCCGCGTCAGCGTGCCGAACGGCAGCGTCGTGCTGAGCGCGACGGACGCCGCGAGCACCGCGGCGGGCATGTGCTGGAGCACCTCCCACAGCCGGGTGGACCGGGCGCGGGCGAGCACGTCGACGAGGGCGAGCGCCACGACGGGCATGAGCACGGCGCTGTAGTGCCAGTCGGTGCCCCAGTAGTTGGGGTCGCTCGACAGCAGCCGCCAGCCGAGCGTCGGCAGCGCGACGAGCAGCAGCGGCGAGCCGAGCGCGAGCATTCCCGACGTGGGGAGCAGCACCCAGAGGACCGTCCGGACCTTCTGCGACCAGCCGTCCAGCAGGCCCGCCCCACCCCCGCCGCCCATCTTCGACCAGTAGTCGTAGCCGCCGCTCACCGCCGGGATGAGGACGAGCAGGGTGAGCGCCGACGCGGCGGCCCCGAACAGCCCGACGCCCACCGCCGCGGCCACCGTCGGCGTCCCGGCGCGCCGCGCCCGCACCGCGACGACCAGCGCGATCGCGGCGACCGTCACGCCGAGGTCCTCCTTGACGGTGACGAGCGGCGCGGCCCACAGCAGCGCGGGGATCCACCGCTCGGCGAGCACCGCCTCCAGCGCGAACGCGATGAGCGGGACGGCGAAGCAGATCTCGTGGAAGTCGAAGTCCACGGCCTTCTGCAGGCCCCAGGACGCGCCGTAGGCGAGGCCGATCGCGAGGCCGGGCCGGGCGCCGAGCAGCCGCCGCGCCGCCCGCGTCACCGGCACCGCCGAGACCCCGACGAGGAGCGCCTGCGCGACGAGCAGCGTCACCGCGCTCGGGAAGACCCGGAAGACCGGGCCGAGCAGCGCGAGGACGGGGCTGAAGTGGTCGCCGAGGATGCGGAAGCCCGGCCCCTTCAGGTCGGCGACCGGCACCTGGAACCGCGCGTAGGACCGGACGACCTCGGTGAAGATCCCGAGGTCCCAGGACATCGACGCGTACCGCAGGTACCGGGTCACCGACACCGCCCCGTACAGGACCGCGAACCCGAGGGCGAGGGCGTAGGGCGGCCACGCCCGGGGGGCGGGGGCGGCGTCCGGACGGTCCGCCGCCGGCACGGGCGGCGGGTGGTGCTCGACGGTCAAGGGGATCCCCGTCCGGATGCGCTGGCTGGCCGATCGCTCCGGCCGCACCCGGAACGATCACCACACCATATGCACCTTTCGCCCCGTTAAGCACCTATCGCCGCGACGGGTCCCCGCAGGTCCCCCGGCGCGGCGCGGGGCCGGGCGGTGTCCAGGTGCGGCCGAGGGGCGCGCGGGAGCGGCCCGGTGCGTGATCCTTCTGGTGGGCGGCGCCGAGCGGAGGGGGAACGGGCATGGTCACCTGGCCCGACGGGGTGGACGAGATCTTCGGGAGCGACCAGGCGGTGATGCTGGCGGGCGTCACCCCCGCCAGGGGCGTGGTGCAGGTGCCGGTCACCAACTTCGGGGTGCGCGACCGCGACGCCGGCACCCTCACCTTCAACAGCGCCCTCGGCGGCTGGAAGAAGCTGGAGCGGATCAAGCGCGACCCGCACGTCGCGCTCGCCTTCCACACCCGCGCGCACGGCTACGCCGACCGGCCCGAGTACGTCCTCGTGCAGGGCACCGCGACGGTGACCGGGCCGGTCGCCGACTACCCCGAGACGCTCGGCGCGGGCTGGGAGCGGTTCGACCTGCCGCGCGCCACCGGCCCCGTCTGGGGGCGCTGGCTGCGCGACTACTACGTTCGCATGCTGATCGAGGTCGCCGTGGAGCGGATCGTCGTCTGGCCCGACCTGCGCTGCGCGGGCGCCCCCGAGGTGCACGGGCCGCCGCTGCCCGCGCCGCCCGCCGCGCAGGCCGCGCCCGCCAAGGGCGCCGGGCCCCGCCTCGACCACACGCGCGCCGCCCGGTCGGCGGCCCGGCTGCCGGACGCGCTGCTCGGCTGGGTCGGCGGCGACGGCTTCCCCGTCAGCGTCCCGGTCCGGGTGGACGGCGCCGACGAGGGCGGGATGCGCCTGGACGCCGCGCCCGGCCTCCTGCCCGAGGGCGGCCGCCGCGCCGGGCTCACCGCGCACTCCTTCACCCGCTACATCATCGGCCAGGAGCAGCACGTCCACACCGGCTGGCTGGACGGCGGCCCGCCCGTCCGCTACGCCCCGCACACCCGCGTCGCCTACCGGATGCCGCCGAGCCGCCTCGCCCGCAAGGTCGGCATGGGCGTGGCGATGCGCGTCGGCCGCCGCAGCGCCGCCCGCGCCGGCGTCGACCTCACGGGGACGGGCTGACTGTCGGACCCGGATGCGACCCTCGGGGGTATGGAACCCGCCGATGTCATCGCCGCGCCGTGGCGGCGGATCGAGGCCCGCGACCGGGACGCCGAACCGGGCGCCGAGCCCGCGCCCGGCCGGCGGAGCGCCTATGCCGAGCGGCTCTGACCCCGTCCCGGACGGCCCGGCCGTCACGATCGTGCACGCCTGCCTGCGCGACGGGCGCGGCGGCAGCCCGACCGCCGTCCTGCCCGACGCGCCGCTGAGCGACGCCGAGCGGCGCCGGATCCCCGCCGCCGCCGGGACGTCGCACGCGGTGTTCGTCGCGGTCACGGACGCGGCGGTGTCGCTGCGGTTCTTCACGTCCGCCGGGGAGCTGCCCGCCTGCGGCCACGGCACCGTCGCGGCCCTCGCCCTCCTGGCCCGTGACGGCGAGGTGCCGCTTCAGGCGGGCGGCCGTTCCTTCACCGGGCGCGCCGGGGCCGGGGGCGCGTTCTTCGACCCCGGCCCCGTGGACGTCCGGCGCCCGGCCGACCCCGGTCCCGTCCTGGCGGCGCTCGGCGTCACGTCCCCGGACGCCGCGGCGGGCTGCCGCGTCGCGTCGGTGGGGCGCCCGCGCCTGCTCGTCCCCGTCCCGGACCGGCGGGCCCTCGCCGCCCTCGCCCCCGACCCGGACCGGCTCCGCGACGCCTGCGACCGCGCGGGCCTGCTCGGCTGCTACGTCCACACCGTCCCCGAGGACGGCCGTGCCGCCGCCCGCATGTTCGCGCCGTCGATCGGCGTTCCCGAGGACATCGCCAACGCCAACAGCACCGCCTGCCTGGCCGCCGTCCTCGGCGCGCCCGTCACCGTCGACATGGGCGACTCCCTGGGCGAGCCCGCCACCATCACGGCGCGGACCGGCCCGCTGCGCGTCGGCGGCACCGCCCGCGTCGGCCGCGTCCTCACCCTCCCCTGACGCAGCGGGTGACGAAGCCGGTCTTGGCGGCGGTGTAGCCGGGCCGGTCGGCGGCGTGGCGGGCGGCGAGGTCCCGCTTGAGGTGCTCGTAGGCGTCCCGGGCGGCGGCGCTCCGCCGCAGGACGCCGCGGAACCGCAGGTAGTCGTGCCACCGCTGGTCGCCGTAGCGCACGCCGTGCAGGTGCAGGACGCGGAACGCGGGCCGCGTCTCCAGCACGTACAGCCAGCCGCCATCGTCGCCCGCGTCGCCGAGGTAGCGGTACCCGAGCGGCGCGAGGGCCGCCTCGACGGCCGCCTCGGTGGCGGTCCCGGAGAGCCCGACGGCGATGTCCACGATCGGCTTGGCGGGCAGCCCCGGCACCGACGTGGACCCGACGTGCTCGACGGCGACGGCGAGCCCGTCCAGGGCGGGCCGCAGGCGCCGCGCCGCCCACGCGAACACCTCCGCCCACAGCGGGTCGGGCTCGGCGACCCGAACGACGTCCTTGTGCAGTCCGACCCGATCCTCACCCCACGGAAAGGTCATGCGTCCTGCATACCGCGAAGGAACGGCCCGCCGGGACGGGCGACCGGTCGCCTGAACCGGCCACCGCCTGCGCGGAGGCGCAGGTTTCGGCGCGCCGCCGCCGGCACACCGATCACCCGGGACCGGCCGCGGCACCCCCGCCACTCGGCCCGCGCCCCGAGCGCGGACGGCGGGGCCGCGCGCCGGGTGGCGCGCGGCCCCGCCGTCGGGGGTCGTCGGGTCAGGAGGCGGTCGTCGAGGAGGCGGGCTCCCCGGCGGGGGTGCCCGCGGGCTCGGCGGGCAGGTCGAGGCTGTCGCGGAGCATGACCGGCTTGAGGAAGGCGGCGGCGACGATGCCGACCACCGCGATCGCGGCCGAGATCAGGAAGATGTGGCCGGTCGCGTCCCCGTAGGCGGCGCGGACGATCTCCTGGATGGGGCCGGGCAGGTGCTTGACGTCCAGGCTGCTGCCCGCGCCGGAGCTCTGCCCCGGCTGGACGCCGAGCTTGGCGAGGCCGTCGGCGATGCTGCCCGCGACCCGGTTGGCGAGGACGGCGCCGAGGATGGACACGCCCATCGTGCCGCCCATCGAGCGGAAGAAGGTGACGACGCCGGACGCGGCGCCGATCTCCTTCAGCGGGACCGAGTTCTGCACGACCAGCATGAGGTTCTGCATCGACATGCCGACGCCCGCGCCGACCAGGAACATGCCGAACCCGACGAGGTACAGCGAGGTCGCGTGGTCGATGGTGGCGAGGACGGCGAAGCCGGCGGTGAGCACGACCGTGCCGGTGACGATGTAGGGCTTGACCTTGCCAGTCGCGGTGGACAGCCGGCCCGCGACGGTCGAGCAGATGAGGACGCCCGCCATCATCGGGATGGTCAGCAGCCCGGCGTGGGTCGGGCTGTAGCCGCGGCCGATCTGGAAGTACTGGCCGAGGAAGACCGCGCCGCCGAACATCGCCATGCCGACCGCGAGGCTCGCGACGATCGCGAGGGCGGTGTTGCGGCGGGCGACGACGCCGAGCGGGATGATCGGCTCGGGGGCCACCGCCTCGCGCCAGAGCGCGAGCGCGGTCAGCACGACCGTGCCGCCGACCATGGCGCCGGTCTGCCAGGAGATCCAGCCGAACTTGTCGTCGACGAAGGTGACCCAGATGAGCAGCACGCTGACGGCGGCCGCGACGAGCGTGGCGCCCAGGTAGTCGATCTTCACCTCGCGGGCCAGGGTCGGCAGCTTCAGGGTCTTCTGCAGGAGGACGAACGCCACGACGGTGAAGGGCACGCCGACGAAGAAGCACCAGCGCCAGCCGAGCGCGCTGTCGACGATGAGTCCGCCGAGCAGCGGGCCGCCGACGGTGGCGACGGCCATGACGGCGCCGAGGATGCCGTAGTAGCGGCCGCGGTCCCGCGGGCTGATCATCGCGGCGATGGCGATCTGCACCAGGATCTGCAGCCCGCCGAGGCCGAGGCCCTGGAAGGCGCGGGCGGCGATGAGCTGGCCGGTGCTCTGCGCCAGGCCCGAGACCAGCGACCCCAGCGTGAAGATCACGATGGCGACCTGGACGAGCGTCTTCTTGCTGTACAGGTCGGCGAGCTTGCCCCAGATCGGGGTGGTGGCGGTGGAGACGAGCAGGGTCGCGGTGACGACCCAGGTATAGGCCGACTGGCTGCCGTGCAGCGAGCCGATGATCTGCGGCAGCGCCGTGGAGACCACGGTGGAGCTCAACATGGCCACGAACAGCGCGAGCAGGAGGCCGCTCAGGGCCTCCAGGGTCTGCCGGTGGCTCATCGGCGCCGCACCGCGCTGCGGGTGTGCGCTCAACGGGACCTCCTAGCGGTGGGAGCGGGACGGAAGACGTAACACCGGACCGGCGCCATCTATGCCCAACGGGAAAAATTTCTCAACGGGCAATATTGTAGGCTGGTCGGCATCATGGTCGGACTCCGCGAGCGCAAGAAGGAAGCCACCCGGCGGGCCCTGCACGAGGCCGCCGTCCGGCTGGCGACCGAGCACGGCCTGGACGGCGTCACGGTCGAGGCCATCGCCGACGCGGTGGGCGTCTCGCGCCGCACCTTCTCCAACTACTTCGAGGGCAAGGAGGACGCGGTCCTGTACGGCGACCGCGAGCGCATGCGCGACCTGCTGGACGCCTTCGCCGCGCGCCCCGCGCGCGAGCCCGCCTGGACGGCCCTCACCCTCGCCGTGCACGGCGCGTTCCTGGAGGCCCCCGACGAGGACCGCGACTGGGCGGTCCGCGGGTTCCTCATGCGCCGCCACCCGTCCCTACTGGCCCGCCAGCTCGGCCACTTCGCCGCGCTGGAGCAGCGCCTCGCCGAGCTCATCGCCGAGCGGGAGGGGACGCCGCCGGACTCGCCGCGCCCGCGCGTCATGGCGGCGGCGTTCCTCACCGGCATCCGGCTCGGCCTGAACCTGTGGACCGAGGACCAGGCGCGCACCCGCGCCGAGGTGGTGGAGCGCACCCTCGCCGAGATGGCCCGCCCCTTCCAGTGAGCGGCGGCGCCGGGCCGTGGAACGACGCCGGGCGCGGCGGACCCGCAGGTCCGCCGCGCCCGGAACGAGCCGCCTACTCGGCGGCGGGCGGCGGGGGCGCCGGGCGCTCCTCCGCCGAGGCCTCGGCGGCGCGCGCCTCCTCGGCGCGCTCGCCGTCGGTCTCGGCAGCCTCGGCGTCCGGCGCGCGCTGCGGCTCGCCGGCCCGCGCCGCCCCCTCGGCGGCGACGCCGGTGAGCGGCGCCTCGCCCGCCCCCGCCTCGCGCTCGTCCTTCTCCGGTCCGGCCACGGTGCCCTCCACGTTCTCGGCGGTCGATCCCGGACCGGTCCCTGCCCCGTGATCGCCGCCGGACACCCCCGCGCCGCCGCGCCGCCCGGTGCGGGCCCGCTCGGCGTGCCGGCCGAGCTCGGCGACGCGCTCCTCGTCGCGGGTCAGGTTCGCGCCCGTCGCCGGGTCGAACAGGTGCAGCCGGCCGGTGTCGATCCACAGGTCGATCTCGTCGCCCGCCGCGACCAGGCTGGACGCGTCGAGCGCGACGACGGCCTGCGTGCGGAGCTGGTCGCTGTCGAGCTCGCGGGACAGCTCGCGCAGCTGCGCGGCGAGGTCGGCGGGCGCCTCATAGGGGACGTAGGCGTACTGCTCGTTGCCGAGCCACTCGGTGACGTCCACCTTCACGCGCACGACCGCGCCGCGGGCCTTCTTCTCCTCGCTGACGAGCGCGGCGTCCTCGAAGTCCTCGGGGCGGATGCCGACGAGCACGACCTCCCGGTCGCCGACGGCGTCCGCCTTGGCCCGGTCGTGGATGTCGAACCGGCCGATCGGGGTCTCCAGGTGGGTGCCGTCGACCGAGGCGGGCAGGAAGTTCATCGACGGCGAGCCGATGAACCCGGCGACGAACAGGTTGACCGGCTGCTCGTACAGCTCGCGCGGGCTGCCGACCTGCTGGAGCTCGCCCTTGCGCAGCACCGCGACGCGGTCGCCGAGCGTCATCGCCTCGGTCTGGTCGTGGGTGACGTAGACGGTGGTGGTGCCGAGCCGCCGCTGGAGGCGGGCGATCTCGGTGCGCATCTGCCCGCGCAGCTTGGCGTCCAGGTTCGACAGGGGCTCGTCGAACAGGAAGGCGTCGGCGTCGCGGACGATCGCGCGGCCCATCGCGACGCGCTGCCGCTGCCCGCCCGACAGGTTCGCGGGCTTGCGCTCCAGGTGCTCGGTGAGCTCCAGCAGCTCGGCGGTCTCGGTGACGCGGCGGCGCACCTCCTCGTTCTCGGCCTTGGCGAGGCGCAGCGGGAACGCGATGTTCTCGTAGACGGTGAGGTGCGGGTACAGCGCGTAGTTCTGGAAGACCATCGCGAGGTTGCGCTCGCGCGGCGCGACCTTGTTGACCACCCGGTCGCCGATCCGCATGTCGCCGGAGGTGATGTCCTCCAGCCCGACGATCATGCGGAGCAGGGTGGACTTGCCGCAGCCCGACGGCCCGACCAGGATCATGAACTCGCCGTCCTGCACGTCCAGCGAGACGTCGTTCACGGCCGGGAAGCCGTCGCCGTACTTCTTGACGATGTTCTGCATGGTGATGGCGGCCATTGGACGCTCCCTCTAGCCCTTGACGGCGCCGGACGTCAGCCCGGCCACGATGCGGCGCTGGAACAGCAGGACGATGACGATGACGGGCACGGTGACCACCACGGCCGCCGCGCTGATGGCGGTGGTGGGCTGCTGGAACTGCGAGGCGCCGGTGAAGAACGCCAGCGCCGCCGGGACGGGCCGGGCGCTGTCGGTCGAGGTGAGCGAGATCCCGAAGACGAAGTCGTTCCAGCAGAAGAAGAACGTCAGGATCGCCGCGGTGAACACGCCGGGCGCGGCGAGCGGCACGATGACGCGCCGGAACGCCTGCCAGGGCGTCGCGCCGTCGACCTGCGCGGCCTGCTCCATCTCCCACGGGATCTCGCGGAAGAACGCCGACAGCGTCCAGATCGCGAGCGGCAGCGCGAAGGAGATGTAGGGGATGATGAGGCCCGGCCAGGTGTCGTAGAGGCCGATGTCGCGCCACAGGTTGAACAGCGGGCCGACCAGCGAGACCACCGGGAACATCGCGATGGCCAGCGCGAACGACAGGATGATCTTCTTGCCGGGGAACTCCAGCCGGGCGATGGCGTAGGCGACCAGCGTCGCGAACACCACCCCGATCAGCGTCGCGATCAGCGAGATGCCGATCGAGTTGATCAGCGCCGAGGTGAACAGGTCGGTCTTGAACACCGTCCGGTAGTTGTCCCAGGTCCAGTGCTCGGGCAGGAAGCTCTGCGAGTTGCCGACCTCGCCGGGCTGCTTGAACGACAGCATCACGATCCACAGGACCGGGAACACCGTCCAGACCAGGATGAGCAGCGAGACGGCGACCAGCGTCGCGCGGGACCGGTTCGACTCCATCAGCGATCACCCCTGACCTGCGACAGGTCCACCCGGAACCCCTTGATGAACACCGCGGCGATCAGCACCACCGACAGGAACAGCAGCACGCCGACGGCGTCGCCGAGGCCGATCGCGGTCCGGGTGATGGTCTGCCGGTAGGTGAGGAACGACAGCGTCTCGGTGTTCTGCTGCCCCTTGGTCATCACGAACACGTTGTCGAAGATCCGCCAGGCGTCCAGGGTGCGGAACAGCACCGCCACCATGATCGCGGCCTTCATGTTCGGGATGGTGACCCGGCGGAGCCGCTGCCAGGCGGTCGCGCCGTCCACCGTCGCGGCCTCGCTCAGCTCGCCGGGCACCTGGGCGAGGCCGGCGAGCAGCAGCAGCGACACGAACGGCGTCGTCTTCCAGATCTCCGACAGGATGATGACGGTCAGCGACGACCAGCGGCCGGAGAACCAGGCGTAGTCGCCGAGCCCGAACCAGTGGTTGACGAACCCCGAGTCCAGGTCGAACGCGAACCGCCAGGCGAACGCCGAGATGACGGTGACGATGCCGTAGGGCAGCAGGATCGCGGTGCGCACCGTCCGCTTGCCGAAGACGACCTTGTGCATCACCAGCGCGAACCCGAACCCGATCACCAGCTCGATCGCCACCGTGACGAGGGTGACGGCGAAGGTGGTGAGGACGTCCTGCCAGAACAGCGGGTCGGTGAGGGCGGTGGCGTAGTTGCCGAGCCCGACGAAGCGCTTGTCGTCGGGGGCGGTGAGCCGGTAGCTGAACAGCGACAGGTACACCGCGTTGACCAGCGGGTACGCCGTCACGAGCAGCATGACGACGACGGCGGGCGCCGACAGCAGCAGCCCGAGCCTCCGCTCGGAGCGGCCCCGGTCGGAGATCTCGGGGCGCCCCTTCGCGCGTGCCGCGGGCGCGCTCTCCACAGCGGTCATGGGTTCCGCCTCCTCACAGCAGCGCCTGGTCGCGCAGGACCTGGTGGATGAACACGTCCGTCTTGTGCGGCGTCGTGTCGGGGTTCACCGACGCCGGGGGGTGCCAGCGGCTCTGGATCGCGCCGGACACGTCGGTGTAGTACGGCGTGAGGGGGCGCGGCGCCGCGGCGTCGATCGAGTCGCGGATCAGCCCGGCCATCGGGAACTCCTTGACGACCTCGGGGTCGCTGAAGACCTCGGGGCGGGCCGCCGGATTACCGGAGTCGATCATGTACTTCTTCTGGTTCTCGGCCGAGGTGATGCACTTGACGGCGTCGACGGCGAGGGTGTCCTTGTACTTGCCGAAGTTGCCGATGCCGAGCTCGATGCCGCCGAACGGCGGCTTGCCCTTCTGGCCCGCGTTGACGCCGGGGTAGGGCGCCCAGCCGAGGTCGCCGGGGATCGACTTGTCGATCACGCCGTCCTTGGCGTCGCCGTTCTCGGCCCGCCAGATGTAGCCCCAGTTGACCATGAAGCCGCCGCGCGAGCCGTTCAGCAGCGAGCGGGCCTTCTCCTCGTCGTCGGTCGACAGCGACGGGCTCGCCGCCTTCGACCGCGCCAGCTTCGAGATGATCGTCGCCGCGGCCTTGCCGGCCGGGGAGTCGATGTCAATGGAGGCGTCCGAGCCCTTCTCCACCTGCGTCATGACGTGCCCGCCGGCCGACTCGACGAGGGCGTTCACCCACACCATGTAGCCCTCGTACTTGTTGCCCTGCACGCCGACCGTGGTGTTGGTGCGCAGCGCCGCGTCGATCATCTTGTCCCAGGTGAAATCGGGTGCGTTCGGGTTCACCCCGGCTTTCTGGGCGACCGATTTGCGGTACCAGAGGATCTGCGTGTTCGCCCAGAATGGCGCCGCGACGAGGCGGCCCTTCCAGGTCGAGCTCTGCACGGCCGCCGGAAAGACGCCCTGGGTGAATTGGCCCGCCTCGGACGCGGGGAAGGGCCGCAGGAATCCGGCGTCGGCGGCCTCGGGGACGAATACCGGGTCCAGCGACATGATGTCGAGGCCGCCGTCCTTGGCGGCGAGCCGGCGGACGAGCTGCTCGCGCTGCTGCGTCGCGTCCGTCGGCAGCACCGACGTCTCGATCTTGTAGCGCCCGCCGGACGCCGCGCTGCACGAGGCGGCGAGTTTCGCCTGGCCACCGTCGTCGGGGTTGATGTACCAGCGCAGCGTGGGCGTCCCCCCGCTGCCGCCGCACGCGGCCAGGCCGCTCGCCAGCAGGGCCAGTGCCACCGCGCCACGGGCGTGGCGGGCGGGGCCGCGGTACCGCTTCCTCGTGCGCTCCATCGGGCCTCCCGGAAGGTCCCACCTGCAGCGGGCACTTCTGCGGGCCGCGTGGGGGGTGGCGGGACCGTCCCCCATTCGAGCACCGGACACACCTCGTGTCGAGCACCAATTACGGCATTGTGCAACAAACGCAACACACCCGAAACGCTAGATATGTTTAGGACGCATTCACCCCACCCCCGAAACGCCCCGCACCGTTTCCCCACCGCTCCCCAAAACCCGCCAAGCAACCCGGCGGAGCCGGGAACCCCAGCCCCCGCCACTCCACGACCACCCGGTCACCCTTCGTTGACTTGCGGCGTGTTGCCCCTTTGAAACGATTCATTCAGGCAACACGCCGCAAGTCAACGCCAAACGACCAGGCGGTCACCCTGCAAGCCACCGCCGCGCCCCCGACCGCCGCCGTCTCTGGACGCTCCCCACCGCCCCACCGCCCTCGACGATCGCCGGCCGATGGCCGCAACAGGCCGCGACACCCACACAAGCGCGCCTCCTCGCCTTGCGACCGCGCACGACCCTCGCCTCCAACAAGAAAACCCCCGCACACCCCGCGTCACGCACGCGGGACGCGCGGGGCAGGGGTGCGGGACGCGCGGGATGCGCGGGGCGTGCGGAACGCGGGGGGCGTGCGGAACGCGGGGGGCGGGGCGTGCGGTGAGGTGCAGTTCTCCTGGGGTGAGGCCACGGCCTACCGCGAGGCCGCCGGGATGATCGAGGACTGGCTCCGCGCGCTTTCGCCCGGACCGAGCCCGGGGCCGGGGGCGCCCCCGCGCCTGAGGAGGCCGGGGGCGCCGGGGTCAGTAGCCGCCGCCGTAGCCGCCGTCCGCGCCGCCCGCGTCCGAGCCGCCCGCGTCCGAGCCGCCCGCGTCCGAGCCGGCGGCGGCCTTGGCCTTCTTGCCCTCGGGGGTGCTGGCGAACCAGACGCCGCCGACCCCCTGGCCCTTGGTGTCGCCCGCCTTCGTGTCCTTGGCGTAGAAGTACATCGGCCAGCCGTTGATGGTGAGCTGGCACTTGCCGTCGTCGGTGCGCTCGATGAACTTCACCGCGCTGCGCTTCACACCGGTGAGCTTCAGGTGCTTCCAGCCGTTGAAGACGACCGGCGGCCACGCCTTCTTGCACGCCTTGAAGCAGGTGGACGTCGGCGGCTTGGCCTTGTCCTTGTCGAAGCGGTACATCGTGCGGCCGCGCGCGTCGGTGAGGATGAGGCCCAGCTTGGGGTCCTGGCGGGCTTTGATGACGGTCCATCCGGCCCAGCGGCCGGTGCTCGGCGTCGTCGGGGTGGGCGCGGGCGCGGCGGCCTTCTTCGCGCCGGCCTTCTTGCCGTCGGGCGCGGCGGCGTACCAGGTGCCGCCGACGCCCTGCCCCTTCGCGTCGCCGGGGCTCTCGTCCTTGGCGTAGGTGTAGAGCGGCCAGCCGCCGAGGGTGACCTGCCACTTGCCGTCGGGCCGCTTGACCTTGCCGACGAGGTTCTTGTCGACGCCCTTCACCCGCACGTCCTGGGTCGACGCCCAGACCGGCGGCCAGGTCGTGGCGCACTGGTCCTCGCAGGTGGAGGCGGGCGGCCGGGCGGTGTCGTTGTCGAACCGGTAGAGCGTGCGGCCCTCGCCGTCGGTGACCACCTTCCCGATCTTGGTGACGGCGGCCACCTCCAGCGTCGCCGGCGTGCTGTCGGGGCTCGCGGTCGGCTGCTCGGACGGGTCGGCGGCCGGGGTGACAGCGGATCCGGCCCCGGTGTTGCGCTGCCTGCCGTTCTCGGTGCCGCAGGCGGTGAGCGTGATCCCGGTCGCGGTCAGGGCGGCCACGGCGGGGATCGCCCAGCGTCGGTATTCCATCTCGTGTCCTCTCTCGCTGCTCGGTCGATCGAGGCGGAGCGGCCGCACCGCCCTCCCGGATCGAGCAGCAGTACGCGGGGCCCGCGGGAGCGGGTTCAACCGCCCCGGTGATCACGAATGTCGGGTTCGGCGGGAACCTGGGGGGCCGGGGGCCACTCATACAGGGGGAGCGCCACCGAGCACAGCGCCACCGAGCACGAGGAACGAGAAGCACCGTGAGCATCACCCCGGCCCGTCCCGAACCGCCGCAACCCGCCGCTGCGGGCTGCCTCGTCGCGCCGCTGCGGGCGCTCGCGCTGGTCGTGATCCTGCCGCTCCGGCTGGCGTGGGAGGCCGTCGCGTTCGCGGGCCGCCTGCTCGGCCGCTACGTGCTGCACCCGCTGGCCGTCGCGCTCGCGTGGGTGTGGACGACGCTGATCTGGACGCCGGTCCGCGCGGTCGCGGTCGCGCTCTGGTGTGCGCTCGGCTGGACGGGCCGCGCGCTGCTCGCGCTGCTGAAGCTGCTGGCCATTCCGTTCGTGCTGCTCGGCCGGTACGTGCTGTGGCCGGTCTGCCGCGCCGTCGGCTGGGTCCTGCGGGTGCTGGTGCTCGTGCCGCTGGCGTACCTGTTCGAGTACGTGCTGGCGCCGGTCGGCCGGTTCCTGGCCGCCGCGTGGCGCCTCGCCGGGCGCGTCCTCGCCTGGACGCTCGCCTACCTGATCGTGGAGCCGCTCGTCCACCTGTGGCGCGGGCTGGTGTGGGCGCTGCGCACGCTGGTCGTGCTGCCGGCGAAGCTGGCGTGGCGGTACCTGCTGTGGCCGGCCTGCCGCGGCGCCGCCTGGCTGTTCCGGACGCTCGTCGTCGTGCCGCTCGTCGCGCTGTACGGGTACGTGCTGGCGCCGGCCGGGCGCTTCCTGGCGGCGGTGTGGCGGCTGGCGGGGCGCGTCCTCGCCTGGCTGGGCCGGGTGCTCGTGGTGGTCCCGGTGCGCTGGCTGTACGTGACGATCGTCCGCCCGGCCTGGCGCGGGCTCGTCGTCGCGCCGTGGCGGTGGACGCGCGTCAACGTCCTGTCCCCCGCCCGGCAGGCCGCCCGCGCGACCCTGCGGGGCCTGCTCGGCTAGGGACGGGTGAGGGCCTCGGCGTAGCGGGCCACCGACTTCCGGTAGGCGGGCAGGTGCGGGGCGAGGGCGCCGAGCGCGAGCGCGGTGGCCTCGCGCTCGCGGCCGAGGTCGCTGTAGGCGAGCGCGAGGAACGCGAGGACGGCGCCGTCCAGGGCGTCCGAGCAGCGGTCCCGCTCCTCCTCCAGCAGGGCGGCGGCGGCCGCGGCGTCGCCGACGGCCCGCAGCGTGCTGGCGAGCTGGATGACGGCCTGGCGGCGCCGCGCCCCGTCCAGCCCCGCGTCGAGGGCCTCCCGATAGAGGGCGACGGCCTCCGCCTCGCGGTCGGTGGCATCGGCGGCGGACGCCCGCTCGAACACCCCGGCGGGGTGCCCGGCGGGCAGCTCGCCCGCGAGGCCCGCCATCGCGGCGCGGAACGCGTCCGGCTCGTGGTCGTCGAAGGCGTCCCAGAGCGCGGCGCAGCGCCGCTCCCATTCCTGCGGGATCTCCCGTTCCATCCCCCCACCCTGCCAGGACGCCGTCCGGCCCCCGATCGCCGACCCCATGACCAGGTGGTCGCGCAATGTCGAGATGCGGCGTGTTGGGCACTCCGACGATCGAAAGTGCCCAACACGCCGCATCTCAACTTTCAGTGACCGGAGGGTCAGCAGCGGACGCGGACGTCGGCGGCGGTCAGCTTCATGAGGGGGCCCTTGTAGAGGCGCTTGCCCTTGCGGTCGTAGAGGGCGCCGCTGACGGTGACCTCGACGCGGGACTCGGCGGCGCCCGGCGACGTCCGCCTGACCTGGACGAGCCGCACCTTCAGCTCCCCGCGCGCGACCCGGGCGAGGCCCAGATAGGCCGCGCCCGCCCGGACGCGGGTGGTGCCCGCGCCGACCCGGTGGCCCGCGACGGACGCGCGGGCGACGGCGTTCCGCGTCAGCGGCGCCTCCGGCGGCGCGCACCGCGCCCGCGTGTACACCTCGGGCAGCACGACCAGCGCCCGCCCGTTCGGGTTGAGCTTGGCCGCGACCGCGCCCGGATCGCTGACCGCCTCCCGGACAGGCCCGAGCGGCTCGCCGTAGACGGCGCCCGTCGGGCCGGTGAAGCTCAGGTAGTCGCCCGTCCCCTCGGTCAGGTCGTTGAAGTCGGCCCGCCGCTCCCCGCCCTCGGCCCCGACCGCGACCGCGCCGCCCCGGCCGGTGAAGCCGTTCTGGCCGAGCGCCGGGATGTCGGTGATCCGCACCCGCCCGCCCGTGCTGGACGCCGCCGGCTCCGCCGAGGCGCGCGCCGCGCCCGCCCCCGGCCCCCCGGCCACCGCCAGCAGCGCGGCGGCCACCGCCGCCAGGCCGCGTCCCACGCCCATCGCCCGCCCCCGTCCGTCGACGCGGGCGCCGACGGCCGCGGCGCCCGTGCCGCGGATTGTTCCCGCCCATCCGGCGCCCGTCCGCCCCCCGGACCACTCATCGCCAGGAATTGGCGGACCCCTTGCCCGGCGCGATGAGTTCCGGCGCCGCCGCAGGTCGAAGCAGCATGGACTACAAGCTGGAACTCGTCGTCGTGCCCGTCACCGACGTGACCGCCTCCCGCGACTTCTACGCCGGCCGCGCCGGGTTCGCCGTCGACGTCGACATCCGCGAACCGCTGCGCCTGGTGCAGCTCACCCCGCCCGGCTCGGCCTGCTCCATCACCCTCCTGGAGCAGCCGGACCGGGCCGGGACGCTCCAGGGCGTCCACCTGGTCGTGACCGACGCCGAGGCCGCCCGCGCCGACCTCGCCGGGCGCGGCGTCGACGTCACCGGCCCCTACCACTACGCGGGCGGCGGCCAGACGGACGGTGCGTCCCCCGGCCGCGGCGACTACGAGACGTTCCTGTCCTTCACCGACCCCGACGGCAACGGCTGGCTCGTCCAGGAGGTCGGGCACACCGGCTGATCCTGGCGCAGGAACGGGATCAGGTGGGCCGCCAGGTCGGCGGCGGCGGTGTAGGCGATGCCGTGCGGGGCGCCGGGGACGGTGAGCGCGGCGCCCGCCGGGAGCAGTCCGGCGATCGTCCGAATCCACTCCTCCGACACCAGCGGGTCGTGCTCGCCGCGCACGGCCAGCGCCGGGGCCTGCACCCGGCGCAGGTAGCCGGCCAGGTCGAGGCGGGCCGACGTCCGCAGCGTCCGCCACATGCGCCACGGCCCGGCGTGCAGGTAGTCGGCCACGGCGAGCGGGACGAGCGACGGCGCCTCGCGCGGCGCGTCGCGGAGCAGGTCGAGCGCCTGGTGCCAGGGCGCGCGGGCGTCCGGGTCGCCGTTCGGGGCGGCGAGGACGAGGCGGTCCACGCGGGCGGGCGCGTTCGCCGCGACGACCGCCGCGACCTGCGCGCCGATCGAGTGCCCGACGAGCGCGACGCGGTGCAGCCGCGCCGCGTCCAGCCAGGTGGCGAGCGCCCCCGCGAGCCCGGTCACGCCCATCGGGCGGGGCGGGCGCGGCGTCCGGCCGAGGCCCGGCAGGTCGGGGACGAGGACGCGGTGCGCGGCGGCGAGGCGCCGCGCCAGCGGCACCAGGTAGGCGCCGGACAGGCCGAGGCCCTGCACGAGGACGACGGGCGGCGCGTCCGGCGGCCCGGTCTCGCGCACGTTCAGGCGGCCGATCCGGCGCTGGACGATCTCGGCGGTCATTCGGCGATCCTCCGGTACCTGCGCACCCCGGCGAGCAGGACGAACTGGGCCGCCGCGGCGGCCGCGGCGGCGAACTGGGCCGAGTAGAAGACCAGCAGGTCCACCACGCTGATCAGGAACAGCAGGGCGTAGCCGGCGAGGGCCGTCGCGAACCCCGTCCGGCCGGTGCCGATCAGGAACGCCGCGACGAGCAGCAGCGCCCCGGCGACGCCGTCCAGGGCGCCCCGCACGAGGACGACGATGACGGCGCCGCGCCCGTCCACGTCGATGCCCGCGAGGTCCTGGAGGGCGTGCGCGAGGGTGCCGGTCGTGCCGTCCCAGGAGTCCGCCAGGACCCAGGCGACGGCGAGGAGGTCGGCGAGGGCGAGGGCGCCGAGCAGGCCGGTGCCGAGGGTGAGCAGGACGCGCAGCCGGGCGGCGGTGAAGAAGCGTCCCGCCCAGTGCGCGACGGCGTGCGACCAGCGGCGCAGCCGCCCCGGCGGCGCCTCGGCGGCCTCGACGTCGGTGTCCACGTAGTCCTGGAGGGTCGCGGCGAGGCGGCGCAGGTGGCCGGGGGCGTCCTCGTCGGCGGCGGCGTTGGCGAGGCGGCGCTCCAGGTCGGCGCGGCCGTGCGCGTCGAGGGCGCCGTCCAGCATCGCGCCGAGGTCGCCGAACGCGCGGTGCAGCTCGGCGCGCGCCGTGCGCCTGCGGTGCGACCGCACCTGCGCGTAGGCGAGGACGGCGAGCAGGAACACGGCGTAGACGATCGGGGCGGCGGCCGGGAAGAAGTAGTCGTAGTCGCTGGTGATGAGCTTGCCGACCTCGTCGATGAACAGGCCCGCGCCGACGCCGGTGAGCACCGCGGCGAGCGCCGACGCCCGCCGCCCGGCGAGGACGAGCGGCAGCAGCGCGGCGGCGAACAGCAGCAGCCCGCCCCACAGGGCGTGCGAGATGTGCAGCCCGCCGCCGCCGACCTGCGGGTAGCCGGTCGCGGCCAGGTAGGCGCGGGTGCCGAGCACCGACACCGCGAACCCCGCCAGCATCAGCCGCAGGTACACGTCGGCGTCGGCGCGGCGCACCGGCCGCCGGCGGCCTCGCCCGCTCACGCGGGACGGTCAGAGGATCGGCGTGCCACCGGTCACCGGGAGGACCGCGCCGGAGATGTAGCTCGCCTCGTCCGAGGCGAGCAGCACGTAGGCGGGCGCCAGCTCGGCGGGCTGCCCGGCCCGGCCGAGCGGCACGTCGGCGCCGAACGACGTCACCTGGTCGGGCGGCATCGTGGACGGGATCAGCGGCGTCCAGATCGGGCCGGGCGCGACGGCGTTGACGCGGATGCCGCGCTCCCCGACCGACTGCGCGAGGCCGGCGGTGAAGTTGGCGATGGCGCCCTTGGTGGCGGCGTAGGCCAGCAGCGTCGGCGTCGGCTGGTCGTAGTTGATCGAGGTGGTGTTGATGATGGACGCGCCCGCGCCGAGGTGCGGCAGGGCCGCCTTGGTGAGGTGGAACATCGCGTCGACGTTGGTGGCGAAGGTGCGGTCCCACTCCTCGTCGGGGACCTCCTCCAGCGATGGCCGGCTCATCTGGAAGGCGGCGTTGTTGACCAGCACGTCCAGGCCGCCGAACCGCTCCACGGCGATGTCGACGATCTTCCGGCAGTGCGCGGGATCGCGGACGTCGCCGGGCACGAGCACGGCGGTGCGGCCCGCCTCGGCGACCAGGCGCTCGGTCTCGCGGGCGTCGTCGTGCTCGTCCAGGTAGGAGACGAGGACGTCGGCGCCCTCGCGGGCGAACGCGAGCGCCACCGCGCGGCCGATGCCGGAGTCGGCGCCGGTGATCACGGTGCGCTTGCCGGCCAGCCGGCCGTGGCCCTGGTAGCTCTGCTCGCCGTGGTCGGGGGTCGGGCGCATGTCGCCGGTGTGTCCGGGCGGGTCCTGGCGCTGTTCCGGGAAATCGGGCTCGGGGCGGCTGCTGGTGCTCATGCGGGCCGCCTACCCGGACGCGCGCTCCCCGATCATCGAAGCGGGACTTTTTGCCTGTTCGGGACGGTCGACGGAGCGGTCCCGGCCGGGCCGTACCGTAGACGTACTGGCCAGGCACCGAGGGGAACGATGTACCGACTGCTGTTCAGGCTGCTCATCACGCGGCTGCCCGCCGAGACGGCGCACCACTGGACGATCCGCGCGCTGCGCCTCGTCCAGGCCGTGCCCGGCCTCACCGCCGTGCTCCGCCGCGCCCTCGCGCCCCGCGACCCGGCGCTGCGGGTGCGCGCGCTCGGCCTGGAGTTCCCCGGCCCGCTCGGCCTCGCCGCCGGGTTCGACAAGGACGCCGTCGCCTACGACGCGCTCGGCGCGTTCGGGTTCGGGCACGTGGAGATCGGCACGCTGACCGCGCTCGCGCAGCCCGGCAACCCGAGGCCGCGCCTGTTCCGCCTCGTCGCCGACCGCGCGGTCATCAACCGGATGGGGTTCAACAACCACGGCTCGGCCGACGCCGCCGCCCGGCTGCGGCACCGCCGCCCCGGCACCGTCCTCGGCGTCAACATCGGCAAGAGCAAGGTAACGCCGGAGGCCGAGGCGGCCGCCGACTACGTCACCAGCGCCGAGCGGCTCGCCCCGCACGCCGACTACCTGGTCGTGAACGTCAGCTCGCCGAACACCCCGGGCCTGCGGAACCTCCAGGCGATCGAGCCGCTGCGGCCGCTGCTCACCGCCGTCAAGGGGGCGGCGGGCGGCGTCCCCCTGCTGGTGAAGATCGCCCCCGACCTGGCGGACGCCGACGTGGACGCCATCGCCGACCTGGCGCTGGAGCTCGGCCTCGACGGCGTCATCGCGACCAACACCACCGTCGCCCGCGACGGGCTGCGGTCGCCCGCCGAGCTCGCCAAGGAGACCGGCGGCCTGTCCGGGGCGCCGCTGAAGGACCGCTCGCTGGAGGTGCTGCGGCGGCTGCGCGCCCGCACCGGCGGCCGGCTCGTGCTGATCTCCGTCGGCGGCGTCGAGGACGCCGCCGACGTCTGGGAGCGGATCCGCGCGGGCGCCACCCTCGTCCAGGGCTACACCGGCATGATCTACGGCGGCCCGCTCTGGGCGGCGGCGGTGCACCGCGACCTCGCGCGGCGGCTGCGCGGCAGCGCCTTCGCGACGCTGGAGGAGGCCCGCGGGGCCTGACCTTTGCCGTTCCGGGGGGTGCCGCCGACCCCATCGGCGGCACCCCATGATCATGGAGATCACCCGCACGGCCGTGCAGGTCCGGGTCGGGCTGGCCGTCGCGGTCGCGCTGCCCGCCGTGGTCCTGCGGCTGGCGGGCGCGCACGCCGCCCCCGCCGTCGGCATCCCGGTCTACGGCGTCGGCGTCATGGCGGCGGCGGTGCTGCTCATGTGGGCCGCCGAGACCGCCCGCGCCGACATGTCGGGCGCGCTCGCGCTGGCGCTCCTCGCGCTCATCGCGGTGCTGCCCGAGTACGCCGTGGACCTCTACTACGCCTACGCGGCGGGCTCCAAACCGGAGTACGCCGCCTACGCGGCGGCCAACATGACCGGCGCGAACCGGCTGCTCGTCGGCGTCGGCTGGACGCTCGTCGTGCTGGCGTTCGCGCTCGGCGCGCGGCGGCTGCGGGCGGGCGCCCGGGACGTCCGCCTGGACCGCGAGCACCGGATCGAGCTCGGCTTCCTCGCCCTCGCCGCCGTCCTCGGGTTCCTGCCCGCCCTCACCGGCGAGCTCGGCTGGTACCTGCCGATCCTGCTGATCGCCCTGTACGCCGCCTACATCCTGCGCATCGCCCGGCACGGCACGCGCAACGACGAGGCGCTCATCGGCGTCGCGGCGTGGCTGACGGCGCTGGGCACGCCGGGCCGCCGCATCGCGACGTGGGCGCTGTTCGCCGCGGGCGCCGTCGTGGTGTTCGCCGCCGCCGAGCCGTTCGCCGAGTCGCTCGTCGAGGCGGGCGAGGCGTCCGGCATCGACGAGTTCCTGCTCGTGCAGTGGCTCGCGCCGCTCGCCTCCGAGGCGCCCGAACTGATCGTCGCGGTGCTGTTCGCCTGGCGGCTGCGCGACTCCGACGCGATCGGCGCGCTGCTGTCCAGCAAGGTCAACCAGTGGACGCTGCTCATCGGCACGCTGCCGCTCGCCTACCGGATCGGTGGCGGCGGCTGGTCGCTGCCGCTGGACGACCGGCAGATGGAGGAGGTGCTGCTGACCGCCGCGCAGACCGTCCTCGGCCTCGCCTTCCTCGTCGACCTGTACTTCGAGCGGTGGGAGGCGGCGGCGCTGTTCGCGCTGTTCGCCGTGCAGTTCGTGCTGCCCGGTGAGAGCGCGCGGCTCGTCCTGTCGGGCGTCTACCTGGCCGTCGGGTTCTCCGTCCTCATCGTCAAGCGCGCCGACCTGGCCCGCGCGATGCGCGCCGCCCTGCCCTAATCGGCGACGACCTCGAAGAAGCCGTCGGCGATCAGCTCGGGCAGCACGGCGTCGGCGTGCTCGCGGACCCGCTCCGGGGCGAGACCGAGGAGCTGCGCGATCGCGTCGAGCAGCGGCGGCAGCGGCAGGGCGCCGTCGCAGACGCCGGCGAGGGCGGCGGCGACGGTGTCCACGCCGGCCGCGCGGCGCAGCCCGCCCGGCTGCCGGAGCACGATCCGCTCGGGGTCCTCGGCGCCGGGCGGGCCGGTCTGCTCCTGGACGACGCCGGGCGCCGTCCGCAGCGTCCGTCCACAGCCTGTGGAAAACCTTCCGGCCCCGGCGAGGCCGTCCAGGACCGCCGGGACGTAGGCGCCGGCGGGCTGCTCGACGGCGTGCCGCAGCTCCTCGACGCGGACGGCGGGGGCGTCCTCGCCGGTGCGCCGCAGGGTGATCCAGCCGAAGCCGATCCCGGCGGTGCGGGTCCGCTCGAACTCGGCCATCCACGCGTCGTAGCGGCGCCGGTGATCGGGCGTCCCGGCCTCCGCCGAGTCGCGCAGCCACAGCTCGGCGTACTCGGCCGGGTCCTGCACGTCGCGCTGCACGATCCACGCCTCGCAGCCGGACGCCTCGGCCCACGCGCCGACCCGCTCCTCCCACGGCTCGCCCTCGACGTGCAGCCAGTTCGCGAGCATCTGCAGGTGACCGCCGTCGGTCAGGTGCGCCGGGCCCTCCGTCACCAGGCGGCGGCAGAACTCGTCGCCGGGCAGGCCCGACTCGCGGTAGCCGTGGCGGGTCTCGGCGGGCGGCGCGACGACGAACGGCGGGTTCGACACGATCAGGTCGAAGCGCCACCCGCGGACCGGTTCCAGCAGCGACCCGCGGAGCAGCTCCACGTCCTCCAGGCCCGACAGCGCGAAGCTCATCGCGGCCAGTTCGAGGGCGCGCGCGTTGACGTCGGTGGCGGCGATCCGGGCGGGCCGCGGGCGCACCAGCGGGTCGGCGAGCTGGAGGGCCTGCACCCCGCACCCGGTGCCGAGGTCGAGCACGTTGTCCACAGGGCTGTGGACGACGAGGCGGCCCAGGTTCGCCGACGCGCCGCCCGCGCCGACGACGTGGCCGGGCCGCAGGACGCCGCCCGAGCCGGGCCGCACCTTGAGGTCGGAGACGGTCCAGCCGGCGTGGCCCCGGCCGGTCACCGACTCCAGCGGCTCGACGTGCAGCAGCGGCCGCAGCTCGCCGCCGTCCGCCGCGGCGAGGCCGGCGGCGGCGAGGCAGCCGAGCGCGGGCGCCGCCGGCACCGGCACCTGGAGCCAGAGGAGCCGGGTCAGCGCCTCCAGCTCGGAGCCGCCGCCGGTCGCGCGGAGCGCCGGGACGATCTCGTCGCGGGCGAGCGCGCCGCCGGCGACGGGGCCGAGCAGGGCGCGGACGCCGTCCACGGTGTAGCCGGCGCGGTCGAACAGGTCACGGACGGGGGCGAGGCTCTCGGGCATCCGCCAATCCTGCCGGTCGGCGCCCCGGCCCGCGAGTCACCGCGGAGGCGCGCCGCGGCCCGGCGACGGCCGCCTGCGCACCGGCCGCGTGCGCGAGGTGAAGTCTTAGCCGGCGCCCTGGCCGAAGTAGGCGGCGAAGCCCTTGGCCAGCGCCTCGGCCATCGACTGGCGGCCTGCGGCGCTGGTCATCTTCGCCGCGTCGCCCGCGTTGCGCATGTTGCCGCACTCGATGAACACCTTCGGCACCGTGGACAGGTTCAGCCCGCCGAGGTCGTCGCGCCGGTCGAGGGCCTTCGTGCCGATGTAGCTGGAGTAGGCGATGCCGGTGCCCGAGTGGTAGGCGTCGCGCAGCGCGACGCCCAGCTTGGCCGACGGCTGCACGATCTTGGTGTTGTGCCCGGCGACCGGGGCCGGCTCGATGATGTGGAACCCGTGGCCCGACGCGGGCGCGCCGTCGCCGTGGATCGACAGCGCCGCGTCCGCGCGGGCCCGGTTGCCGATCGCGGCCCGCTCGGTCACGCACGGGCCGACGCCGGTGTCGTTCTTGCGGGTCAGCACGATGGTGGCGCCCTCGGCGCGCAGCAGCTTCGCCAGCCGGGTCGAGACGTCGAAGGTGAACGCCGACTCGGTGTACCCGCCGCTCGTCTCGGTGCCGGTCGTGTCGCACTCCTTGTGCCCGTTGCCGACGTCCACCTGCTTGGCGATCTCCGAGGTGTGCGAGGCGTTGCCGCCGTTGTGCCCGGGGTCGATCGCGATGACCTTGCCGCGCAGCCCGCCCCCCTCGGGCGAGGCGGGCGACGACCCCGCGGGCGCGGGCGGCGCGGACGAGGCGGACCCGCCCGCCACCGGCGGGCTCGCCGGATCGCCGGACCCGCCCGTGCCGCCGGAACCGCCGCACGCGGTGAGCACGGACGCGCAGAGCGCAAGGCCGGCGGTCGCGGTACCGCCCCGGTGGAATCGCACAGGCCGTCTCCCGAGATGAGTTCGTTACCAAACCAACCATGTCAGTCTGCACACCGCACCGGGTTCGTCAAAACGCAACCATTCGGTCACGCTCGCGAACCGGGAGAACGAGGACGGCCGCGCCCGCCCGCCCCGGTGGGGGCGCGGCGGCCGCGGCCGTCCGGCGCTCACTGGTTCTTCAGCGGAGCGGGTCCTCCCGGCCGAGCAGCGCGGCGAGCGCGCGGGCCTCCTCGGCGTCCAGCCCCAGCACGACGCGCGGCCGGCCCCACGGGTGGTCGATCGAGTGGGCCACGTAGCTGGCGACCGACTCGGGGACCCGCCCCGCCAGCCCGCGCGCGTGCCGCCAGTCGGCCCAGGCGCGCTCCAACTCGCTCGCCGCGCGCTGCGCGCACGACACCAACTCAGGATCACGCACGGATACCAACCCCCTGGCTGAACATGGCGCTTCGCGTGTCCCCTCGGCGGCCTCGCCGCCGGGCGCGGCCTCCCCCGAAGCCGGCCCGGCCCCTGCGGCTCCCCGGCCCGCCGAGCGGTGGATCCATTAACCCCCGGCCGCCGCCGGGCGGCGCGCTGATTGCAGGATGCTTGGCCGGGCCCTTACCGCCCGGCTACCCCCACCAGGGAAGATCGACCCGCCGCACACCGGGACCGCGCGATCCCCGGGCGCGGCGGCGCCCCGCCCGCCCGCCGGGTCACGGGCGCGTCAGGACGCGAGCACCTCGGCGCGTCAGGACGCGGGGGCCGGGCCCGTCGTCGCCCGCACCACCAGGTGCGGCACGACGAGGCTCTGCTGCGCGGTCCGCCCCGGCTCGGCGATCCGCGCGGTGAGCAGCTCGGCGGCGACCCGCCCCATGTGCCGGCGCGGCTGGTCCACGCTGGTCAGCGAGATGTGCCGGATCGCGGCGAGATGGGTGTTGTCGTAGCCGACGATCGACACGTGGCCGGGGACCGACAGCTCCAGCTCGTCGGCCGCCGACAGCACGCCGGTCGCGACGAGGTCGTTCGGCGCGAAGATGGCGGTCGGCCGCTCCGGCCGCGCCAGCAGGGCGCGCGCCGCCCGGTACCCGCCCTCCTCGGTGAAGTCGCCCGGCTCGACGACGATCTCGTCCGCCAGGCCGTGCCGCCGCATCGCCTTCTCGTAGCCGGCCCGCCGGTACCGGGCGGTGGTCGAGCGGGCGCCCTCGATGTGCGCGATCCGCCGGTGCCCGTGCTCCACCAGGTGGTCCACGGCGAGGCTCGCGCCGAGCTCGTCGTCGTCGACCACGATGTCCACCCCGACGACGTCGCGCTCCCCGACCACCACGACGGGAACGCTCGCGGCGGCGTCCTTCAGCGAGTCGGGGACGACCGACAGCAGCACCAGGCCGTCCACCCGCATCTCCAGGAACGCCTCGACGGCCTCGGCCTCGAACAGCGGATCCCAGCGGCCGCTGCCGACCAGCATCCGCAGCCCCTCCCCGTGCAGGCTCTCCTGGAGGCCGTCGAGGAACTCGGCGAAGAACGGGTTGTGCAGGTCGGCGACGATCGCGCCGATCAGCCGGGTGCGGCCCTCCACCAGGCTGCGCGCCACCGCGTTCGGCCGGTAGCCGAGCTCGCGGGCGGCCTGCAGCACCGCCTCGCGCCGCCGCTCGCTCACGTGCGGGGAGCCGCGCATCACCAGCGACACCAGGGACTTGGACACCCCGGCGCGCTCGGCGACGTTGCGGATCGTCGGCTTCGGACCCGGGCCGGGACGCTCCCCGGGCGTGCGGGGCGGCGGCACCGCGACCTCGCTCCGCGGCGGGGTCGCCTTGCGGGTGGGGCTACCTTCACTAGCTGACATGGCACTCCGTCCAGGGGCCTGCAGGACCTGCCGCCGCGGCGCCTCGAACCCGCCCGCGGGGATCGCTGCACCTGCCTCACTCGGGAGGAGATGCCATGATGCCCCGTCTTCCTCGCAAATGGTCGCGACGGGCGGTAACGGGCTGTCGCCAATAGGGGTTGGGGCCTGTGGTGTCCCGGGTCACAGCGCGCCGCCCACGCCGCCCGTTTCGTCACCGATAGGAGGAACCGCCCCGTTCGCGGCCAGGCGCACCACCGCGCGCCGCCACCTCGGATACCCTGCCCAGGTGGCAGATCGTGCGGTGGCCGGCGAGCAGGCCGGCAGCAGACAGGGCGCGTCCGGGCGCGGCCGCCCGGCCGGCGCGGGCCGTGCGCGGCGGCGCCTCAGCGTGGACGAACGCCGCGACGAACTGATCGAGGCCGCGCTGGAGCTGTTCAGCACCCGCCCGCCCGAGGACATCTCCATCGACGACGTCGCCGCCGCCGCCGGGGCGTCGCGCGCCCTCGTCTACCACTACTTCGGCGGCAAGTACGAGCTGTACATCGCCGCACTCGGCAGCGCCGCCAAACAGCTTTCGGTCCTGCTGGAACCGCCTACCGAGGGCAGCCCCCTGGAGCGGCTGAAGGTCTCGCTGGAGCGCTACTTCGACTTCGTGGAGAGCCACGCCGCCGGGTACACCGCGCTGCTGCGCGGCGGGCCGGCCGACCGGTCCGGCGAGGTCGGCGAGATCGTGGAGGGCATCCGCGAGCTGCTGCTCGGCCGCATCCTGCAGGCGCTGGAGATCGAGGTGCCGCCGCCGGTGCTGCGCATCACGCTGCGCTCCTGGATGGCGTCGGTCGAGACGGCGGGCCTGGACTGGCTGGAGAACGCCGACGTCACCCGCCCGCAGCTGGAGCGGTTGCTGGTCGACCAGCTCATCGTGCTGCTGCACGTCGCCGGCAACCACGAGCCGCGCATCGCCAAGCTGTTCAACCGGCTGGCCCAGGAGGAGATGACCGCCGGCCCCCGGGCCTGACCGCCGGCCGCCCGGGACCGTCACGGTCCGTGACGCCCCGGCGCGCGCCCGCACTCCGGGGATGGAAGTGCCTTACCTCCAGGCGCGCGAATGTCCCGCTCGCGTCCACCCGCCCAGGACTAGGGCGCGTGGCTGCGAACGGGACATCCGAACAGACGGTGAACGGCCCGGGACCGCGATTCTCGGATGATCGTGGTCCCGGCCCCTCGTTCAGGAGACCCCTGAACCGCCCCGGCGGGCGCCGGATCAATGCGACACCGGCGTGCCCGGGGGTTCAGCGGCCTCCTGACCGCCCCCCGTGTGCGCATCCCCGAGGACCGGCGGGATCTGCGCGGTATCCGCCGGCCGGGGTGCGTTACTCCGAACGCTGCTGCGGAATTCCCGCCAGCAGCGCCCGCACCTCGGCCTCGCGGTAGCGGCGGTGGCCGCCCAGGGTGCGGATGGACGTGAGCTTGCCGGCCTTCGCCCACCGCGTGACGGTCTTGGGGTCGACGCGGAACATCGTCGCCACCTCCGCCGGCGTCAACAGGGGCTCGGCCTCGGGCGTACGTGCTGACATGATGTGCGGCCTCTCCTCCGTGGACCGATGACAGCGATCCTGCGATTTCTTACGCGTGGTCGTCCGATGTCGCTATATGGCCCGAAAGAGCCATAATGACATCACAACGTGTAACCTTGCCACCACTGAACGCAACAAGCAAGTACCTGACGGTACGGAACACCCCCGCGGGCGTCAGCCCCACCCGATCTGCTCCGTGGCCACTGGGTCACGCTGCGTGATTCTAGCTACACGTATAGTCGTATCGCGCAGAGTTTCGGGAATTTTGTTCAGTTCGCGCGACCGGACGGGCCCGGACGCCGCCCCGGCACCGCCCGGACGCCGCTCAGTTGGCGCTCTCCAGCGCGCGCACGGGGCGCCAGCGGGCGAGCAGCCGCTTGTACATCGCGACCGCCAGCTCCACCTCGCCGCGCGCCATCGCGGCGAGCGCGACCGCCGTCTCGGCGACGGACTCGTCGGACCGCAGGGCGCGGTCGTCCATCAGGTGGACCAGGCCGCCGTAGTCGAGCTCGACCAGGCCGCCGGGATGGAACTCCGCCAGCCACCGCCCCAGCTCCTCCAGGCGGCCGGCCGCGAGCGGCGGGGAGCCGCCGAGCCCGGCGTCGCCCTCCCCCACGTTGGCCCGGACGACCGGCAGCGCGGCCGACAGCCGGCGCCGCGCCTCGGACATGGCGGTGACATAGACGAGGGTACGCGCCGGAGCGGTCGTCGCGGGGCCGCGACGTGCCAGGTCGGCGGCCGCTTCCGGAACCTGCGGGGCGGCGGCGGGGCCCGGGGCGCCCGGCGCGGCCGCCCCGCCGAGCACCAGGCAGCGCTCGCCGGCGGTGAACGGCACGAACCAGGCGAGCGGCACGTGCCAGTTGCTCGACGCGATGAACGGCCGGAGGGAGCGGCCCGAGCGCTTCCAGCGCTCGAACTCGGCCGCCGCCGCCTCGGCCGCGACCGGCGGCACGAACGCCGCCGCCATCGCCCGCGACTGCTCGGCCCGGAACCGCTCGAAGGCGAGCCAGCAGCGCAGCCGGGTCTGCCACGGGCTGATGTAGATCATGTCGCCGTCGCGGCGCACGTAGGCGTGCCGGCTCTCCCGGTCGGGCGCCACCTCCGGCGGCGCGGCGACGAGGCGGCGCGCGGCCTCGGCGTGCTCGGCACCGAGGGCGTGGGCCCGCCGGGGCCGGCGCCGGGAGTCGGCGTAGGCCGTCCACAGGGTCCGGGCCGGCTCGGGGAACGCGGTCACCGGCTCGTATACCCGTAGGTAGGCGGCGTACGGAAACACCCCCGCATGGTGACACGAGACCGGGCGGCGCGCCGAGACCTTCGCCGCGTCCGCGCCCGCCCCGCCGCACCGCGCCAAGGCGACCTGCGCCGCCTTGGACTGGTCGATAAGCAATAAGTGAGCATCACTTCACTTAGTGTTAAGGTAGCGCCTCCCCTCTTTTCCAGGAGTTGCGCATGCCGGACCTCGCACTTGCCGTCGCCTACGCGCGCAAGTCCCACAAGGGTCAGGCCCCGCGGGGGCGCGGCGAGATCAGCACTCACGATCAGCATCGCGAGATGCGCGAGGGGGCCTGCGCTCTCGGGATAGAGATCGCGGAGACGCATTCGGACAGCGAGAGCGCTTGGACCGACAAGGCCCACGCAGGTTGGGACGCGACACTCGCAGCGATCGACAGCGGCGAATACCACGTTCTGATCCTGCACGCCATCGACCGCATGAGCCGCTTGGGCGGCTACTCGCGCTTCGCCGAGGACATCAAGCGGCGGGTCGCACGCGGCGAACTTCGCGTCATCGGGCTGCTGGACGACTATGACTCCGCCCTCTACCGCGACCCGGAGACGGCCGCCCACGAGCTGGACAAGCATCTCATCGCCGCGCGACGGTATTCGGACAAACTGTCGAAGCGCATCCGAGCGAGCAAGACCCGGCACCGGCTCGGAGGCGGACATGTCGGCAAGCCCGCCTACGGATGGCGCATCGCCGATCCGGAGAACCGGAAGATCGAACGCGACCCCGACGAGTGGCCGATCGTGGAACGCATCTTCACAGAGGTCGCCGCAGGGCAGAAGGGGCTGATGGCGGTCGCGCGAGCGCTGAACGCAGAGGGGGCGCGTACCCGGCGGGATGCGGAGTGGTCCTCCCGAACCCTCCACGGAATGATCAACAATCCGGTCTACGAGGGCTTCTTGAGCACCACCGACGTGGCCGGAGGCGTCCATCGCTACCTGGACGGCGAGGGAAACCCTGTGAACATCCTTGCGCCAGGTGCCTCGCCGATGCCGCCCGCCCTCGTCAGGGAGGCACGAGCGGCGCTGACCGGACGCGCGCACCACGGAAGCAGGCGGGCGGCCAAGCAGGGGGTCGCCAACACCGACCTGTGCGGCCTGCTGAAATGCCCTGGTTGCGCTGGACCGATGGTGAGCGGCGGTCTTCGCTACCGCTGCGCCAAGACCGCACGAGGCGGAACCTGCCCGCAGCCGTCCAACATCGTCCGCCACCGAATCGAGTCGCTCGCTTGGGAAATCGCCGCTCAGATCGTCACTCGCCTGGACCCCCGGAATCCCGATGACCGGCCCACTTTGGCGGCTATCGCGGAAGCATGGAGCGCAAGAGAGCGTCCCGGCAAGGCAGAAGAGTCCGCCGCCGCACGCAACGCCGTGAACGCGGCCCAAAAGACCCTTGACCGCGTCACGCGCAACGCCCGGCTGGGGGTGTACGACAACGACGACAAAGGACTTGCACGAGATCTACAGGAGACCCGGCTCGCCCTGAGGGTGGCTCAAGAACGGCTCGGGGAGGTCGAAGACGAGATCGCCCTCGCTCTTCCTTGGGCCGGAGCGGACCTTGCAGCACCGGAACTCGTTGAGGCCTGGGCATCGGAACCCGGCCCCCGACGTCGAGCGATCCTCGGTTCAGTTCTCGCCGAAGTGCGTGTTGCCCGCGCTCCCGCCGGGACCCGGAGGTTCGACGCCTCGCGGGTGAGCTACCGGGTGCAAGGTGGCGACGCATGGGTCACGTGCCCGAGCGGAGTTCGCTCGGATCGACGGGCAGGTCGCGACAGGAGCGATCAAGCGATGGAAGTACCGCCTGGTACACACGGTAGTGATGGCCGTCACTCCTGGTCGTAGCATGACCAGGACACCCGCTCCCGCCCCCACACCCCCAGGGGCGGGGGCACCTGCATACCCGCAGGGGCGGGAGGACCTGCATACCCGCAGGTCAGGATGAGAAAGGTACCTCTACCGTGCCCAATGTCTTCGGGTCGCCCCACAAGGGCAACGGCACCCGACACGAGCAGGTCGTCTTCTGCCAGGACGAGGCCAGCGGCCTGCGCGCGATCATCGCGATCTACTCCACGGCCCTCGGCCCCGCCCTCGGCGGCACCCGCTTCTACCCCTACGGGTCGGAGGACGAGGCGCTCGCCGACGTGCTGAACCTGTCCCAGGGGATGGCCTACAAGAACGCCATCGCCGGGCTGGACCTCGGCGGCGGCAAGGCCGTCATCATCGGCGATCCCGCGACCGGCAAGTCCGAGGCGCTGCTGCGCGCCTACGGCCGGTTCGTGCAGTCGCTCGGCGGCCGCTACTACACCGCCTGCGACGTCGGCACCTTCAGCGAGGACATGGACGTCATCGCCCGCGAGTCGCGGTACGTGACGGGCCGCACCGTCGCGCACGGCGGCGCCGGCGACTCGTCGGTCCTCACCGCGTTCGGCGTGTTCCAGGGCATGCGCGCGGCGGCCGAGACCGTCTGGGGCTCGCCCACCCTGCGCGGGCGCCGCGTCGGCGTCGAGGGCGCCGGCAAGGTCGGCCACCGGCTGGTCGAGCACCTGGTCGAGGACGGCGCCGAGGTCGTGCTCTGCGACGTCAGCGAGGCCGCGATCGAGCGGGTCCGGTCCCGGCACCCGGACGTCGAGGTCGTCGCCGACAACGCCGCGCTGATCGCGTCCGGCCTGGACGTGTACGCACCCTGCGCGCTCGGCGGCTCCCTCGACGACGCGACCGTCCCGGCCCTGTCGGCGGCGATCGTCTGCGGCGCCGCCAACAACCAGCTCGCCCACCCCGGCATCGAGAAGGCCCTCGCCGACCGCGGCGTCCTCTACGCCCCCGACTACGTGGTGAACGCCGGCGGCGTCATCCAGGTCGCCGACGAGATCGGCGGCTTCGACTTCGAGCGGGCCCGCGCCCGCGCCGCCGGGATCTACGACACCACCCTGAGGATCTTCGCGCTGGCCGCCGAGGAGGGCGTGCCGCCCGCCGTGGCGGCCGACCGCCTGGCCGAGCGCCGCATGACCGACATCGGACGGCTGCGCGGCATCCTGCTGTAACGTGCGTCACATCCGGCACGGGGCCGGGGCGCGGGCCGGAGCGGCCCGCACCCCGCTCCGTGTCGCGCCGGTCGGTGAAGTCGCGATCAGTGGATACACTGGGCATCTCCGCAACGAGCGTGCCGCCACGTACTGACGATGTACCGAGCCGGGCGCAAAACGGGTACGGTTGTATCCGTGACTGACGCATGGCTCATCAGGCACCGGTTCGTGTGGTACACGCGCGCGTTGATGGGCCCACGAAAGCCCTGACCATCGAGGGGGTCGAGCCAATGGGTCGCGGCCGAGCCAAGGCCAAGCAGGTGAAGGTTGCCCGCCAGCTCAAGTACAACAGCGGCGGCACAGATCTCGACCGCCTGAGGAACGAACTGGGAGCCGGCGACTCCCCCGCCGGCGAGGACTACGACGAGCTCGCGGAGAAGTACGCCGACTACGCCGACGACTACGGCACCGACGACCGCAAGGAAGGCACGTCGGGCCGCTAGCTCGCAGCAGGACACGACGACACCGCCCGGTCTCGCAGGATCCGGGCGGTGTCGTCGTGTTCCCGGCCCCTCCGTCGCTCAGGGGGCGGCCAGGGCGCGCCGGACGGACGTCTCGGGCGCGCCGAGGACGCGCGGGTCGGGGCGCAGCACCAGGCTCCCCGTCGCCTTCAGCATGGCCAGGGGCTCGCGGGCGTAGCCGGCGAGGGTCGGCTGGGTGCGGCCGTCCAGGCTGTCGTCGCCGACGCCCCAGGCGGTGATCCCGGCGGCGCGGCAGAGGGCGACGGCGCGCGGCAGGTGGAAGTCCTGGGTGACGACGGTCAGCTCCCGCACGCCGAAGATCCGGCGGGCGCGGGCGCAGGAGTCCCAGGTGTCGAGCCCGGCGAAGTCTCGGACGATCTTCGCGGCGGGGATGCCGTGCGCCACCAGGTAGTCGCGCATGACGGTCGGCTCGTCGTAGTCCTTCGTGCGGTTGTCGCCCGACACGAGCAGCACCCGCACCTTGCCGCGCCGGTACAGGTCGGCGGCCAGGTCCAGGCGGCGGGCGAGGAGCCCGGACGGCTCGCCCTTGACGATGCCGGCGCCGAGCACCAGCGCGACGGGCGCCGCGGGGACGTCCGCCGCCGAGCGCCAGTAGGGCCCGGTGTCGGCGTACGCCCAGCCGAGCGGGACGAGGACGGCGTACAGGGCCAGCGCGGCCGCCACGCCGAGCGGCGCCGCCCAGCGGCGCAGCCGGGCGGGCGGCCGGATGTGGATCATGCTGGTTGGACGCCGGACCGCTAGGCCAGGTTCGCGTTCCCCGCGCCCGGGACGATCTCGCCGAGGACCCAGGACGGGACGCCGCGCTCCGCCAGCAGCCGCAGCGCCGCGTCGGCGGCGTCCGGCGCCACGATCGCGGCCATGCCGACGCCGAGGTTGAACGTCTTGTCCAGCTCGGCCCGCGGCACGCCGCCGTGCTCGCCGAGGAGGGTGAACAGCGGCGGGACCGTCCAGGAGCCGCGCTCCAGGACCGCGTCCGCGGTGGCGGGCAGCGAGCGGGCCAGGTTGGCCGCCAGGCCGCCGCCGGTGATGTGCGCGAACGCCCGGACGGTGCCGGTCGCGGCGAGCGCCAGGCAGTCCTTGGCGTAGATGCGGGTCGGGGTGAGCAGCTCCTCGCCGAGGGTGCGGCCGCCGAGCTCGGCGGGGGACGACTCCAGCGCCAGGTCGCTGTTCGCCAGGATGTGGCGGACCAGGGAGTAGCCGTTGGAGTGGATGCCCGACGACGCCATCGCGATCACCGCGTCGCCCGCCCGGACCCGCTCGGGGCCGAGCAGGGCGTCCGCCTCGACGACGCCGGTGCCGGCGCCCGCGAGGTCGAACTCGTCGGGCCCGAGCAGCCCGGGGTGCTCGGCGGTCTCGCCGCCGACCAGGGCGGCGCCGGCGAGCGCGCAGGCGTCGGCGATGCCGCCGACGATGTCGGCGATCCGCTCGGGCACGACCTTGCCGCAGGCGATGTAGTCGGTCATGAACAGCGGCTCGGCGCCGCACACCGCCAGGTCGTCCAGGACCATGCCGACCAGGTCGTGGCCGACGGTGTCGTAGACGCCGAGGCGGCGGGCCAGGTCGACCTTCGTGCCGACGCCGTCGGTGGACGTCGCGAGCAGCGGCCGCCGGTAGCGCAGGAGCGCCGAGGCGTCGAACAGCCCGGCGAACCCCGAGGCGTCGTCGACGACCTCGGGGCGCCGGGAGCGCGCGACGCGGGACTTCATCAGCTCGACGGCGCGCTCGCCCGCGGCGATGTCGACGCCGGCGGCCGCGTAGGAGGTGGTGGGGGAGGTGCTCACCGTACGGGCTCCAGCAGGTACTTGCCGCGGGCCGCCTCGCCGACCGGGATCGGGTAGACGCCGTCGAAGCAGGCGCGGCAGAGCCGCTCCTTGGGGATGCGGGTCGCGTCGATCAGCTCGTCCAGCGAGACGAAGCCGAGCGAGTCGGCGCCGATCGAGGCGCGGATGCCCTCGACGTCCAGCCGGCCGGCGATCAGCTCGGCGCGGGTGGCGAAGTCGATGCCGTAGAAGCACGGCCAGGACACCGGCGGGCTGGAGATCCGCACGTGCACCTCGGCGGCGCCCGCGTCGCGGAGCAGCGCGACGACCTGCCGCTGGGTGTTGCCGCGCACGATCGAGTCGTCCACCACCACCAGGCGCTTGCCGGCGATGGCCTCGCGCAGCGGGTTCAGCTTCAGCCGGATGCCGAGCTGGCGGATCGTCTGGGACGGCTGGATGAACGTCCGGCCGACGTAGGAGTTCTTGACCAGGCCCTGCCCGTAGGGGATCCCGGACGCCTCGGCGTAGCCGATCGCGGCGGGCGTGCCCGACTCGGGCGTCGGGATGACCATGTCGGCCTCGACCGGGTGCTCGCGCGCGAGCCGGCGGCCGACCTCCACCCGGGACGCCTGCACGACGGTGCCGGCGATCGTGGTGTCGGGGCGGGCGAGGTAGACGTACTCGAATAGGCAGCCCTTCGGGCGGGCCTCGGCGAACCGCTCCGAGCGCACCCCGTCGCCGTCGATCGCGACGAGCTCGCCGGGCTCGATCTCGCGGACGAACCGGGCGCCGACGATGTCCAGGGCGGCGGTCTCGGAGGCCACCGCCCAGCCGCTGTCCTCCCACCGGCCGAGCACCAGCGGGCGGATGCCCTCGGGGTCGCGGGCGGCGTAGAGCACGCCCTCGTCCATGAAGACCAGCGAGTAGGCGCCGCGGGTGATCGGCAGGATCTCCCGGGCGGCCGCGAGCGGGCCGCCGCCGTGCGAGGACAGCAGCGCGGTGAGCACCTCGGTGTCGCTCGTCGCGGTGAGGTCGCGGGCGTTCAGCCGGGCGGCGAGCTCGGGGGTGTTGATCAGGTTGCCGTTGTGCGTGAGGGCGAGCCCGCCGTGGTCGTTGGACCGGAACGTCGGCTGGGCGTTCTCCCAGGTCGGCGAGCCGGTCGTGGAGTAGCGGCAGTGGCCGACGGCCAGGTGGCCGCGCAGCGTGTTCAGCACCGACTCGTCGAAGACCTGGGCGACGAGGCCCATGTCCTTGAAGACGACGATGCGCGATCCATCGGACACCGCGATGCCGGCCGATTCCTGGCCGCGGTGCTGGAGCGCGTACAGCCCGTAGTAGGTCAGCTTGCTGACCTCGGCCCGGGCCGCTTCGGCCGGGGGCACCCACACGCCGAAGACCCCGCAGGCGTCCTGCGGAGCGCGGTCGGAGGGATCGAGGTCGTGGCTCAGACGTCCGTCACGGAGAGGCACGCCCGCCAGTCTAGTTGCCGCCCTCACCTGCTCCGATCGGCGCGGTGCCTTACGGGACCTTTACCCGGCGGTTCCGCGCCGCGGGGCCGGGGCGCGCGACGCTGGGGTCTTGACAACCGGCGGACGGGCGGGTTCGACGCGAGGGGGACGCATGACGATGCCGGGCTACCAGACCTACGCGCCGCCGTCGGCGCCCGCGCGGTCGGGCCTCGCGAAGGCGTCGCTGGTGCTCGGCGTCGCCGGGCTCGCGGGCCTGGTGCTCTGCCTCGCCGGGATGCTCCCGGCGGCGGCGGGGCTGGTGCTCGGGCTGGTCGCGATCGCCCGCGGCCCGGCCGGGCGGCGCCAGGCGCTGATCGGCGTCGGCTGCTCGGCGCTCGCCCTGCTGGTCGGGTCGCTGGTGCTGTTCTGGCTGCTCAGCAAGGCCGCCGAGTGCGGCGACCAGGCCCGCTACCCCGACCAGGACGCGCGGGCGCGATGCATCGAGCGCGAGTTCCCCTTCGCCCGCGAGACGTCGGCGCCGTAGCTGAGACGAAGATCACTGGGCCGGTGCCGGGCCGCTCAACCGCCCTCCGCGAGGGCCCGCACGGCGTCCTCGTCGAGGGCGGCGGCGTAGATCCGCACGTCGGCCAGGCGGCCGCCGAAGCCCGCCCGGCCCGGTTCGGCGCCGAGGTGGACCGGGCCCGCCGGGGTGACCACCGGGTGCTCTAGCGGCGCGGCCACATCCAGCTTGCCGTCCACGTACAGGAACATCCCGTCCCGGTCGACGACCAGGGCGAGCCGGGTCCAGGCGCCGGGCGCGAGGGCGCGGCGGCTGTCGACGAACTCGGGCCCGCGCACGGTGAACAGCTGGACGCGCAGCCGGAACGAGTCGGGGTAGAGCCAGATGCCGAGGGCGCGCGCGTCGTCCTCGCCGACCGGCTGGTAGAACAGCCCGCGCCACTCGCCGGTGGGCGCGGCGGCGGGGTCCGGCGCGGCGGCGAGCGCCACGGTGAAGCCGAAGACCTGGCTGAGCGCGAGCCGCGGCGCGGCCGGCACGACGGCGCGCCCGCGGCCGTCCAGGACCAGCTCGCCGCCGGTGCCGGCGCCGTCGCTCGCCGGGACGATCCCGGCGTGCTCGTCCAGCGCCGCGACCAGGCCGCCGGCGGCGTCGCGGACCGAGCGGCCGGCCACGTCCCGCACGTCGAAGGTCCAGTGCGCGACGAGCATCAGGGTCACCTCCGCGGTCCCCCGATCCGGTCGTGGCCACCACGCTGGCAGCCCGGCCGGGCCGGCACAAGCCCCAACGACCGACAGGCCGGGACGGAACGGGAAATATGGCTGCTAAGCGGGGTCGACCGGGAGATAGGCCGAAAGGTCGGCGCGGGAGCCGCTCGCCCGGACACGCCCGGCCGCGAGCGCGTCGTCCCAGGCCAGGCGGCCGGTGGCGAGATCGATCCAGGTCACGGCGTCCATCTCCACCACATTCGGCGGGGTTCCACGGGTATGGTGCGGGCCGTCGATGCACTGCACCGCCGCGTGCGGGGGCACCCGGACCTCGACCGAGCGTCCGGGCGCGCGCTCGGCCAGCCGGCCGAGCAGGTGCTGCACCGCCCCCTTCAGCACCGGGCGGGCCACCCCGGCCTCCCGGCCGGGCGCGGCGAGCACGGTGTCCAGCGCGGCACGGCGCAGCTCGGCGGGCTCGTCGCCGCCCCGGTGGGGCGGCAGGCCGAGCGCGGCGCGCTGCTCGTCCAGCACGGTGCGGGTGAGGGGTGAGCGCGGCATCGGAACCCACGCTAGCGGGTGGATTCGCGGTGGGTCGGCCGCGGGGGCGCCCCGGTTGCCGGTACAAATGTGACAGAAGTGACGAGGCCGTGGCAGCCGGGGGCGCGCGGCTCCGGGGACGGGCAGGTTCGGGGGGAAGACCGCAGGCCGCAGGACGCGGCCGCGGCTGGACACGGAGGTTCTTGCGATGGCCGAGGCGCTGCCCCTGCAGCCCGATGATCCGCGCCGGCTCGGCGGGTACGAGATCGTGGGCCGGCTCGGTGTCGGCGAGCAGGGCGCGGTCTTCCTCGGCCGGTCGGGCGGCGGTCCCGCCGGCCGGTCGGTCGCGGTCAAGCTGCTGCACGCCCGGCCCGGCGGCGATGCCGCGGCCCGCGCCCGCTTCACCGGCGCGTTCCGCCGCGCCCGCGCGGTGTCGGGCTTCTGCACGGCGGCGATCGTCGCCGCCGATGTCGAGGACGGCCGCGCCTACATCGTGGCCGAGTACGTGCACGGGCCCTCGCTCCAGCAGCTCGTCGTCGAGGAGGGCCCGCGCGGCTCGGGCGTCCTGGAGCGCGTCGCAGTCGGCACGGCCGTCGCGCTCGCCGCCCTGCACCGCGCCGGCGCCGTCCACCACGACCTGAAGCCCGCCAACGTGCTGCTCGGCCCGGACGGCCCGCAGGTCACCGACTTCGGCGTGGCGGCGGGCCTGGAGGCGATCGGCGCCGCGCCCGGCGGCGTCGCGGGCGAGCCGTTCTATCTGGCCCCCGAGCAGCTCAGCGGCTCGGGCGCGGGCCCGGCCGCCGACGTGTTCGCCTGGGCGGGCACGCTGCTGTACGCCGCGACGGGCAAGGCGCCGTTCGGCGACGACTCGACGTCGGAGGTCACCCAGCGGATCGTCTACGACGACCCCGACGTGTCGGCGCTGCCCGAGTCGCTCCAGGAGATCGTCGCGGACGCGCTCGCCAAGGCGCCGGACGAGCGTCCCGAGGCGCGCGCGCTGCTCGGCCGGCTGCTGGCCGAGGACGGCCCGCTCGCCGGGCGGATGCCCGCCTCGCTGGCGGCCGAGGGGCGGGCGCTCGCGGCGACGCCGCACGCCGTCCCCGCGCCCGCCGCGCCGGAGGCCGAGGCCGAGCCGGAGCCGGAGGTCGTCCCGGTGTCCGGGTCGCCGGCCCGCGCGGACGCCGCGGAGACGAGCGCCGACCTCGCCGCCGTCCCGGCCGACGAGACGAGCGCCGACCTCGCCGCCGTCCCCGGCACCGGTCCCGCGCCGGCGCCGGAGCCGTCCGGCGTGGACCATCCGACGCAGGCGATGGCGGCGATGCCGGCCGCCGTCCCGTCCCCCGCGCTCGCCGCCGCGCTGCGGCGCGCGGCCCGCGACACCGACGACCACCCGACGTCGCTGCTGGAGCCGGTCCCCGGGGCCGCCCCGGGCGAGGCGACCGCGCTGATCCCCGGGCTGCCCGGCGAGGACGCGCGGGGCGACGCCCGGACCGGCGGCGCGGGCGACGGCACGGCCGTGCTGTCGCTGCCGCGGCTGAAGCGCGGCAACCACGTGCTCGGCGTCGCGCTGTCGCTGACCATCGGCGTGCTCGTCGGCATCGCGATCATCGCGCTGGTGCTGCTGCCGCAGCTGAACAGCGACGACGACGCGCCCCCCGCCTCGTCGGGCGGCGCGGCCACCGGGCCGGTGAGCGCGATCCCGCAGACCTTCGCCGGCACCTGGAAGGGCACCGCGACCAACAGCCGCAACGGGATCTCCTTCCCGATCGAGCTGACCCTCCAGGCGGGCGCGAGGACGGCGACGGCCGTCTACCCCAAGGAGGGCTGCACCGGGACGCTGACCTTCACCAAGGGCACCGGCGCCAGCGTCCAGATGGCGCTGGCGATCGCCAAGCCCTGCACGGCCGGCGCGGTGCAGATCACCCGGCAGCCCGACGGCTCGCTCCAGTACGTGTGGGCCAAGGCGCTGCCCGGCGAGCCCGGCTACCAGGGCAGGCTGAGCCGCAGCTGAATCCGGTTCATAGGTCTATGTCCAAGTTGGGGGCATAGGCCGCTTAGATCCACTAAGGTGCCTCGGACGATCCTCCGAACCCCCGACGCGGGGCGCCGCCCCGGCGCCGCGCGCTGACGAAGGAGTCCTGCCTTGCGGGTTGCCTCCCGACGGGCGCTGCTGGTCGGCGCCGTCACCGCGGCGGTCGGCACCGCCGCCGCCGTCCCCGTGCTGGCCGCCCAGCACCGCGGCGCCGACCTCGTCCCCGTCGCCGCCACGGCCGGCACGCCGGTCCCCGGCCGCTACATCGTCACCATGAAGGGCGACGCGTCCGCGCAGAACGCCGCGAACCAGGCGCGCGCCACGGCCGTCCAGAAGTTCGACACGGTGCTGAACGGCTTCGTCGCCAAGGCGAACGCCGACCAGCTCGCGCGGCTGCGCAGGGACCCCCAGGTCGCCGCCATCGAGCAGGACCAGATCGTCAAGATCTCCGACACCCAGAAGTCGCCGCTGCCCTGGGGCCTGGACCGCGTCGACCAGCGCAGGCTGCCGCTCAGCAAGTCCTACGGCTACAAGACCAAGGCGGCCAACGTCACCGCCTACGTCATCGACACCGGCATCGCCAAGGGCCTCGGCGAGTTCGGCGGCCGCGCGGACGTCGCCTGGGTCGCCTCGGAGTTCAACGGCAACGGCGCCGACTGCAACGGGCACGGCACGCACGTCGCGGGCATCCTCGGGTCCAAGACCTACGGCGTCGCCAAGGGCGTCAAGATCCGCGCCCTGCGCGTGCTGGACTGCAAGGGCGAGGGCTACATGTCCAGCATCGTCTCCGCCGCGCAGTGGCTCCGCACCCACGCCGCCAAGCCGGCCGTCGCGAACATCTCCGTCGGCGGGCCGAAGTCCGCGGCGCTGAACACCGCCGTGATGAACCTCTCCAAGTCCGGCGTCTTCGTGTCGGTCGCGGCCGGCAACGCCGAGAAGCCCACCTCGGACAAGAACGCCTGCCACTACTCGCCCTCCAGCGCGGGCTGGGTCGAGACCGTCGGCGCCACCACCTCGCACGACAACCGCCCGAGCTGGTCGAACTACGGCAAGTGCGTGGACATCCACGCCCCCGGCTACGCCATCACCTCGACCTGGCCGAAGGCCGACTCCAGCGGCCACTACCGCAAGTCGCTGAGCGGCACGTCGATGGCCACCCCGTACGTCAGCGGCACCGCGGCCCTCTACCTCGCCACCCACCCCAAGGCCACCTTCCCGCAGGTGCAGAAGTGGCTGAGCGACAACTCCACCAAGAACCGCATCGGCGGCCTGCCGAAGGGGACCGCCAACAAGCTGCTCTACAAGAGCAACCTCTAGATCGTCCCGCTAGGATGGCCCGGCCCCCGCACCGGGGGCCGGGCCACCACTCTCTCCGCCAGGGTCTAATCTTGGCGAGGCACCGGACGGTTCCTTACAGTTCATGAGCCTTCGACCGGCGAACCGCCCGCCCCGGGCGGCCGTAGGGTCGATCGAGCCGAATCCCGCGGCCCCGCCGGCCCGGGAACCGGGGAACCACGCAGCCGCACCGCCCGTCCCGGGCGGCCGGCCGGGGTGAGTTCACGCACCCGCGTGATAGGGCGGCCTTCGCGTCCGAACCCGTCAGCTAACCCGGTAGGCGCCCCGAGGAAGAGGAGACGACCGTGGAGAGTCCCGGCTCCACCGGCCGGCCGCGCGCCGCCGCGCGCCTGCGCCGCGCCGCGCTGGCCCTGACGGCGCTGGCCGCGACGGCGCTGCCGCTCACCGCGGGCACCCTCGCGCCCGCCCCCGCCGCCGCCGACCCGGGCGACACGTCCAAGCTGAAGAAGCTGAACGCCCAGATCGCCCGGCTCGACAAGGAGTACGGCGGCGACCTCGCCAAGCTGAAGGACGCCCAGTACGGCGTCCGGAAGGCCCTGTCGAACTCCGGCAAGCTCACCCGGGACCTGGAGCAGGCGCGCCTCCGCGTCGCCCAGATGGCCGCCACCCAGTACATGACGGGCGGCGCGGACCCCTCCGTCCAGGTCCTGGCCGACGGCGACCCGTCGGCGGTGCTGAACTCGGCGAGCCTCGCGACGCACCTCTCGCAGAACCAGGCCACCCGCGTCCAGCAGCTCCAGAAGCTCATCGACGAGCAGCAGAAGGCCAAGGCGCAGGCCCAGGCGAAGATCTCCGACCTGCAGAAGGAGATCGCCGACCTCGACGCCCAGCGGACCCGCATCAAGTCGCTCGTCAAGAAGTACAAGCCGCAGTCCCCGACGTCGGGCATGGGCGGCGTCACCGCCCGCATGCTGAAGGTCAAGAACGTCATCGACACCGAGTTCGGACCGTTCCCGATCATCGGCTGCGTCCGCTCGACCGGCGACCCCCAGGACCACGGCACCGGCCACGCCTGCGACTTCATGGAGAGCAGCGGCGGCACCATGCCGACCGCCGCCCGCGTCGAGAACGGCAACCAGGTCGCCGCCTACGCCATCGCCCACGCCGGCGCCCTCGGCATCAAGTACATCATCTGGCGCCAGCGCATCTACGACCTCCGCAGCCCCGGCTGGCGCGCCATGGAGGACCGCGGCGGCATCACCGCCAACCACTACGACCACGTCCACATCTCGGTCTTCTAGCGCCCCGCGCCGCTGACCTGCGCCGCAGCTCACGACACCCGCTCTGAGGGCACATCCAGGGCACACGCCCCGGCATCGTGCCCCCAGGCCCCATCGATCGCCAGCCGCATCCGATCCCGGCTGGACGGCATCAGGTGCGTGTACGTCCGCAACGTGAACCCGGGGTCCGCGTGCCCGAGGAACTCGGCGAGCGCCCGGACGTCGACCCCGCGCTCAAGTAGCACGCTCGCGAAGTGATGCCGCAAGGCATGGAACCCGTTTTCCCGCGTTGCCGGAACATCGGCCCGCACGAGCGCCGGCTTCCAGACGAAGCGGTTCCACTCCGTCCGGTTGATCGGCGTGTTCTGCCGAGTCGTGAACACGAGCCGCGCCGGCACCGGTTCCCCTTCCGGCACCCGCCATGGCAACGTCACCTGGACCGGCGGGTACTTCTCCGGCCGCATGTGCTCGGCGAGCAGGAGCCGCAGCGACTCCGGTAGCGGGATGTCCCGCTCCTTGCCGCCCTTGGGCAGCGCGAACACCATCCGCCGATCCCGGAAGAGCTTGACCTGCCGCCGGACGTGCACGACGCCCCGCAGGAAGTCCACGTCATCGACGGCCAGGCCGAACGCCTCACCTTGCCGAAGTCCGAGCCGAGCCCCGACCGCCACCATGGCCGCGTACCGCTCAGTGATCGTCTCAGCTACCGCAGCGACCCGTTCGACCGTCCACGGTTCGAGGGGCGGCGGCGCTCGCGCCGCTGCGCGGCCCGGCGCCGGCGCCGCCCGGCGCGTGCGGCGTGGGCGCCGGTCACCGGCCGGCGGGCGCCGGACCGCGCATCGTGCAGCAGCAGGCCGCTGCCCGTCTGTCGGCCATCGTCAGGTCGCGCCGCCACCGTCAGAATGCGGAGATGACCCGACGCCCTGCTCAAGAAGACGCGACACGACCCATCCGCCAGGAACTCGGTTCCCGAATGATCGACGCCTCGACCGCTGAGTTGGTGTCCTGGCTAGCCCACGATGAACCGCAGGCACGCGAGCTGGCAGCCGCCTACCTCGGTGACCGACTCATCCACGCCTGCAGAACGGACCTTGAGACGGTTGACATGGTGCTGCCGCTCGTGGACAGCCTCACGCGAGAGACCGATGCCACGGTGCAGGAAGAGATCGCACACTCTCTTGGCTACCTGGTCGAGTACGGCACCGTTCCCAACAGCATCGTTCCGGCCCTCAGCGAGTGCTTGCCACGGCTCCACGCGGAGGCTGCCGAGCAAGTTCGCAATGTCATCGGGGAAGCCGGCTAGGCGAGATCGAACCAGGGGGCTACCCCGCCCCCTGGACCCCCGCGCCCCGGAGCACTCGTTCGCGCGCCACTGTCTGTCACAGCGTTTCACCGTTCGCGCGAACGAGCACTCCGGACGGGTGTGCGGCTGGTGCGGTAGATGGTTCTGGGCAGGCAAGGCCCTCGACGCACGCAGGGCACATCGAGGGCACATGGGGACTGGATTCGCTACGAGATGATGAGAGTCCGTAAGAGGTGGGGGCGCAGGTCAGAGGCTTGATCGAAGGCTTTGGCGCTGGTCATGGTTCTGCGGGATTCAGAACTCGGTCTTCTAGCGCCCGCGGCAGACGCTCAGGCCGCGCGACACGTCCGCCGGCCCCGTCCCGGCCGGCCCGACGTCCGCGGAGCTCACTCGCGATCAGGCGACCACAGCCCAAGTCGCTCGAGCCGTCGCTTCGCGGCGTGCCTGGTGTCTTGGGACCGGGGTCCGACGCTTTCCAGCGCGATCTCGTGGAGACGTTCGGAGAAGACCACGACCTCTTCGTCCGTCATCCAGGCCACGGCTTTGGACAGCCAGTGGTCCGACCAGGCGTCCAGGCCCATGCCGATCACCGCCCTCAGCGCTTCCCCCACGTCGGGATCACCAGCCCCGAGGCGGGCCCGCGCTTCGGACTCGACCTCCTCCCGTGAACGCTCCAGCAGCGGCAGCAACCACATGCGCCCCCGGCCGAGTCGAACGCCGGACTCGTTCTCGGTGTCCACGGCCCACGTGCCGCCCACCAAGACCAGCCACGGCCCGCCGGCCTTGACCGCCAAGACCGGACGGCTCACCGACCTCATCACGACGAACCATCTTCCCCGCGCTTCGGACGAGGCGGAAGGAGGCACCCCAGGCACGTGGGCCGCGATCATGTACGAGGCGTTGAGCGTCGCCGAGGGACTCATGCCGGCCCAGAACTCCGTCCTCCAGTCCCCGCGCCCAGCGCGCTCCCCGCCCCCGAACGCCCGCGGGCCGGGGAGCGGGGCAGCGAGCCGATCTTCTTTCGCGCCAGAACGGGTCAGCAGGTGGTGGAGCCCCAGAAGGCGATGTGCAGGGGTCGCCGCTCGTCGTCGTAGAGGACCGTGGCGCGGCCCGAGTCGCGTTCCGGCGGATCGAAGGCGTGGGGGCAGCCGGGCGGGCAGGGGCCGGGCGATCCGTAGGAGCCGTTGAGATGAGCCGCCGTGGAGGCCGCTTTTTCGGCCCGGTCGAAATCGGCCCGGCCGGGGTGGGCGGTGCCGAAGAAGGACAGCACCTCGTGATCCGTGATCAAGCGGACCTTGAAGCGGGCGTCGTGGTCGTCCTTCTCGACCGACTCGGCGCCGAGGCCGAGGATTCCGTCGAGCCAGAAGTCCAGTTCCTCGCAGGATCGCCAGAACTCCTGCGATGTCGTCGGGCACGGCCCGTCCGCGGGCCATACGTTGACGACCTCCTGCATTTCCTTGCGCACAAGTGCCGCGAGGGCAGCGGTGGCGTCCTCCTGATACGGAACGATGTGGACCCAGCTATCAGCTCCCACGTACCCCCCCTTTCGTTCGATTCGCAGCGGACAGACTTGCCAATGGGTACGACAGAGCGATCCCGGGTGTTACGCCGCAGGCGGCAGACGTGATGACGATGCCCCCTGCCCGAGTGCCGGTCCAACCCGCCTCGCCGACGTCGCGGCGCGACTGGGACTCCTCTGCTTCGACCCCCAGCTGAGCGGGCGAGGCCGGTCTCGTGTGATCAGGCGCGCGGGCTTCTCCGGCCGGGGAGGCAGGGGCGCCCCGGCCGCTCGAAGTGGCCGCACAGCGTGCACCACTCCTCTCCTTGCCGGATGTCGCCGGTCATCGCGTGCCGCACCTCTTCGGACACGGCCGCCAGGCGCGACGCCCGGGAGGCGAAGCAGCGGACGGTCCAGATGTCCTCGCGGCCCCACCATGCGTGTAGCCGCATGTGCACCGCAGTCTCACCGTCGAGCCACCATCTGTCGGCCGGGCCGGACGCTTCGGCGTCGGGTGGAGGCGGGGTCGCCTCGTCCACGACCGGCTCGTGCCCGCAAGGGACCGCAAGGTGCAGGGCGGTGTGCGGCCGGTTCCGCACCTGCGCCAATTGGGCACCTCGCCTCCGCCGGCGTCCTGCGCACGCGCCAGCTCGTGGATCAGCGGCGCTGGCATCGCCGGGACGGCCGCGCTCGCTCCAGAAGCGCTCGAACGCGAGGGGACGAGGAAGGATCGTCGAGGATGTGTACGACGGAAGCGCAGCGTCAGTCGGTGGCCGGGCGCAGGGTGGTGCCGTCGGCGAGGGTGCGGTAGTAGCAGGTCGGGCGGCTCTCCCCGGAGGGCAGGTGGGTGTGGCAGGCGCCGCCGGTCGAGCGGCGGACCAGGTAGAGCAGGGAGTTCTGCTCGCAGTTGACGCGGACCTCCACCAGCCTCAGCACGTCGCCCGACGTCGCGCCCTTGCGCCACAGCTCGTTGCGCGAGGTGGACCAGAGGACGGCGATCCCCTCGTCCAGCGTCGCCTTCAACGCCTCGTCGTTGGCGTAGCCGATGAACAGCACCGCGCGGTCGTCGGCGTCCTGGAGGACGACGGGCACGACCCGGGAGCCGGTCTCGGCGACGGCCGTGAGCTTGTCGAAGTCCAGGGCGAGGCGGGTGCCTTCCTCAAGTTCGTTCACCGGACCATCTTGCCCGGGACGGGCCACCGTCCGCACGCCGAATTACGGACGGCCCGGTGACGCGGATGTCGGACGCGGCGTGTCGCGGCCGGGCCGGAGCGGTACCGCTACCTCTGGTACTGGACGGGGGCCAGGCGGAACGGGATCGCCACCTTCGCGGTGTCGCGGGTCCAGCCCTGGAAGTGCTGCAGGGTGATCTTCCCGCTGGTGGCGGCGCGCGCTGAGGCGCGCTTGCGGAAGACGTAGGTGAACCGCTTCGCAGCGCCCGGGGCGACGGCGTCGAACGTGCGCGTCCACTTGCCCGACGTGGCGGCCATGGCGGTCCAGATCTCGACGCCGCGGGCGTCCTGCAAGACGAGCGCGGCGCTGATGTGGAAGTTGGCGACGGCCGCCGACCGGTTGGCCACCACGACCCGGACGACCGTCTGGACGCGCGTCAGGTCGGCGCTCTCGACCTCGGCGGTGACGCCGTCCCGGACGGTGGTGGAGGCCGGCGCCGCGAGGCGCGCCACGATCATCTGGTCGGCGGCCGAGCGGAGGGCGGCGCGGTGCTCCTCGTCCGCCTTCGCGCGGGCGTCGGCGGCCGCCGCGCGGCGCTGCTACTCCCGCAGGCTCACGAGGCCCCAGCCGCCGCCCGCGAGGAGGGCGAGGACGACCACCAGCGCGCCGGCGCGCTTGAGGACGAGCTCCCAGGGGATCGCCGGCCCCGGGCCGCGGCCACCGCCGCCGTGCCAGGGGAACAGCTCGTTCACCACGGCGCAGACGGCCACCAGGACGCCGAGGAGGATCTGCGGGTAGGGGCTGTCCAGGTGCTGGCCGGTCCAGCCGAGCGCCGCGTCGGCGATCCGTTCCGAGTGCGGCTTGACGCTGCCGTAGAAGAGGGGGACGAGCAGGCAGGCGAGGCCCAGCAGGAGTCGAACCGTCTTCTTCACCGGCAGGCCGCTCCGTTCCGTGGTCAGGGGAGCCCGTTCGGTCGACCAGTACGACGGATCTTCGGCGTCCGCTGTTCCCCGGCTACCCGGAGCGACTGTTTGGGGACGTCCGTATCTCCCCTCGCGGAGCGGATGTCAGCCGTTCGACCTGGGCGGCGGTGAGGCGGCGCGCCTCCCAGAGGAGGGCCGCGACCTCGGGCGCGGACGGCTCGCCGTCCGGGGCGTCCATGTCCAGGACGGCCGCCAGGTCGCCTACGGAGAACCCCAGCACGGTCGCGAAACCGGCCAGCAGGGCGGGCGTCGGCGTGACCGTTCCCCGGCCCGCTCCGCCGATGGTGGCGGCCGACAGGTAGATCCGGCCGTCGGTCATGACGGCCATCGCCTTGGCGGTGCCGCTCCAGCCCAGGTCGCGGTTGCGGAGCAGGCCCATGAGCAGGGCGCCGCGTCCCGGAGGGTAGCGCTCGTAAGAGAGCGGTGCGGGGAGGGGCGTACGGGAGGGCGGTCCGGCAGCGAGCGGGCGGCCTCCAGCAGTTGCCGCCGCTGCTCCTGCGGCAGCCGCAGGGCGTGGCGGAGGAGCCCGACCACCGTGCCGCTCCGCTTGGCGTCCACGCGGTCGAGCCCGTCGGGGACCGCCAGGCCCGCCAGCACGTGGACGTCCTGGACGTGCAGGCCGAGCGGGCCGGCGAGCCGCTCCGGGGAGAGGCACGCCGGGGCGTCCAGTCCCCGGCGGGCGCACAGCCGTGCCAGCGCCGTGCCGGTCATTCCTCGGGGCGCTGGTGGACGGTCATGTCGCGGCCGGACGTGTAGGCGTCGCGGGCGGCGTGGATGTGCTGCGTCAGCGGGGCCTGCGGGGGCCGGTACTCGGCCGCCCAGCCCGCGAGCTCGCGGGCGAAGTCCCGGTTCTCGCGGGCGTGCCAGACGAGCGCGCTGACGAGCGCGCGGATGCGGTCGTCGGACGGCTCGGCGATCGCCAGCTCCAGGTCCTGGGCCGAGCGCCGGTCGGAGCCGAACGCCGCCTTGACGCGGTCGCGGAGGCGCGCCACCACGCCGAGGGCCGCCTGCTCGCCCAGCCCCGAGATCGCCCCCGTCGCGACGATCGTCGCGACCGCTTCCACCGCTGCCGTGTCCATGCAGGGTTGGACGCGCGGCGCCGCCGGTCCGTTCGGGCGGGACGCGAAGGGGCCGGGCCGGAGAACGGCCCGGCCCCTTCGCGCGGTGCTCAGCCGGCGTAGCTCGGGAGCGTCCGCTCGTGGGCCTCGCGGAGCTCGGCCAGCGGGATCGAGAACAGCTCCTGGTCGCCCTCGGCGGTCCGGCCGGAGATCTCCAGGGCGTCGCCGCCGGTGACGCCGAGCTGGCTGACCGGGACGCCCGCCTGCTCGCAGAGCGCCGCGACGCGGCCCTCGCTGCCGGGCCGGATCGCGACGAGGCAGCGCGCCACCGACTCGCTGAACAGCGCCACGAACCCGTCGCCCGGCACCGTCACCTTCGCGCCGAGGCTGCCGCGCAGGCAGGACTCGACGAGCGCCTGCGACAGGCCGCCGTCCGACAGGTCGTGCGCGGCCACCAGCAGGCCCTCGCGGGACGCGGTGATCAGCACGCCGGCGAGGGCGCGCTCGGCCGCCAGGTCCACCTTCGGCGGCAGCCCGCCGAGGTGGTCGTAGACGACGTGCGCCCACTCCGAGCCGCCGAACTCCTCGCGGGTCTCGCCGAGCAGCGCCAGCGTCGCGCCCTCGGTGACGAACGCCATGCCGACGCGGCGGCGCACGTCGTCGTGGACGCCGAGCACGCCGATGACCGGCGTCGGGTTGATCGGCGCGGTGCCCGTCTGGTTGTAGAAGGACACGTTGCCGCCGGTCACCGGGACGCCGAGGTACTGGCAGGCGTCGGCGAGGCCGGTGACGGCCTGCGAGAACTGCCACATGACGCCCGGGTCCTCCGGCGAGCCGAAGTTCAGGCAGTTGGTGACGGCGAGCGGCCGGGCGCCCGTCGCGGCGACGTTGCGGTACGCCTCCGACAGCGCGAGCTGCGCGCCCGCGTACGGGTCGAGGCGGGCGTAGCGGCCGTTGCCGTCCAGCGACAGCGCGATGCCGAGGCCCGTCTCGTCGTCGATGCGGACGATGCCCGCGTCGTCCGGCATGGCCTGCACGGTGTTGCCGAGCACGTACCGGTCGTACTGGGACGTCACCCACGTCTTGGACGCCAGGTTCGGCGAGCCCGCGAGCCAGAGGACGGTGCGGCGCAGCTCGTCGCCGTTGGACGGGCGGGTGAGCCGGCCGGGCGTGTCGGACTGCAGGCCGCCGAGGTCGGCGGGCGGCGCGAGCGGCCGCTCGTAGACCGGGCCCTCGTCGGCGGCGGTCACCGGCGGGATGTCGACGATGACCTCGCCGCGCCAGGTCATGACGAGACGGCCGGTGTCGGTGACCTCGCCGATGACGGTCGCGGGGATCTCCCACTTCGCGCAGATCGCCAGGAAGTCGTCGACCTTGGCGGGCTCGACGACCGCCATCATGCGCTCCTGCGACTCGCTCATGAGGATCTCCTCGGGGCGGAGCGTCGCGTCGCGCAGCGGGACGGCGTCGAGGTCGACGTCCATGCCGCCGGTGCCGGCCGCGGCCAGCTCCGTCGTCGCGCAGGAGACGCCGGCGGCGCCGAGGTCCTGGATGCCGACGACGAGGCCCGCGCGGAACAGCTCCAGGCAGCACTCGATGAGGAGCTTCTCCATGAACGGGTCGCCGACCTGCACGCTCGGCCGCTTGGCCTGCGACTCGTCGTCGAAGGTCGCGCTCGCCAGCACCGACGCGCCGCCGATGCCGTCGGGGCCGGTGCCGGCGCCGAACAGGATCACCTTGTTGCCGGGACCGGGCGCCACCGCCCGCTGGATGTCGTCGTGCTTCATCACGCCCACGCAGAGCGCGTTGACCAGCGGGTTCTGCGCGTAGCAGGCGTCGAAGACGGTCTCGCCGCCGATGTTGGGCAGGCCGAGGGAGTTGCCGTAGCCGCCGACGCCCGCGACGACGCCCGGCAGCACCCGCTGGGTGTCGGGCGCGTCGGCGGGGCCGAACCGCAGCGAGTCCATGACGGCGATCGGGCGGGCGCCCATCGACATGATGTCGCGGACGATGCCGCCGACGCCGGTCGCCGCGCCCTGGTAGGGCTCGACGTAGGACGGGTGGTTGTGCGACTCGACCTTGAAGGTGACCGCCCAGCCCTGCCCGACGTCGACGACGCCCGCGTTCTCGCCCATGCCGACGAGCAGCGCGTCCGTGCGGGGCGCCTTGTCGCCGAACTGGCGGAGGTGCACCTTGGAGGACTTGTAGGAGCAGTGCTCGCTCCACATGACCGAGTAGATCGCCAGCTCGGCGGCGGTCGGGCGGCGGCCGAGGATGTCGCGGACCCGCCGGTACTCGTCGTCCTTCATGCCGAGCTCGGCGTAGGGCTGCGGGCGGTCGGGCGTGCGCGCGGCGACCTCGACGGTGTCGGTGCCCGGCTCGGCGACGGCGCGGTGGTGGCGGCCGTCGGCGGGCGGCGCGACCTCGCCCGGCGTGGTGACGCCGGGACCGGCCTCGGCGGCGAGCGCCTTGATGAAGTCGCGGGCGTGCTCGTCGGAGGCGACCTGCGGGCCGGCGTCGACGACCGGCTGCGGGCCGGTGCCGGGGTACACGGCGGGCTGCGGGCCGGTGCCCTGGCCGACGGCGGGCTGCGGGCCGGTGCCGAAGCCACCGGCTCCGGGGTACTCGCCCGACACGGCTGGCTGCGGGCCCGTGCCCTGGCCGACGGCCGGCTGCGGGCCGGTGCCGAAACCGCCGCCCAGCGGGTGGTCGTCCTCGGGCACGACGGGCTGCGGACCCGTCCCGAAGGCGACCGCGGGCTGCGGCCCCGTGCCGAAGCCGCCGGTCCCGGGGTGCTCCCCCGACACGGCGGGCTGCGGGCCGGTGCCGAAACCGCCGCCCAGCGGGTGGTCGTCCTGCGGCACGACGGGCTGCGGACCCGAGCCCTGCACCTGCTGCGGACCCGTGCCGAAGCCCCTGGCGTGCTCGCCTGACACCGCGGGCTGCGGACCGGTGCCGAAGCCGCCGCCGAGGGGCTGGTCGTCCTCGGGCACGGCGGGCTGCGGGCCGGAGCCCTCGGCCGGCTGCGGGCCAGGGGCGGCGGTCGCGCCGCCGAGCGGGAGGCCGTCCTCGCCGACCGCCGGCTGCGGGCCGCTGCCCGGACCGCCGGCGGGCTGCGGGCCGCCCTCGGCCGGGCGCGCCTCGCCCTCCTCGTCGAGGATGGCCTCGAAGGCGTGCGTCACCGACGGGTCGACGGCGTGCAGCTCGGGGTCGTCGGCGTCGTCCTTGAGGTCGAGGATCCACTCCATGGAGGTCTCGTCCTCGGGAGCCCCCGAGCCCTTCGGGCGCTGCTCACTCATTGCGTGCTCCCCGTGCACTCATTGCGGGACCGGCCGCTCATGCGCCGACCAGGCCCTTGACGATCGAGGTGAAGAAGCCGAGCCCGTCGGTGGACGGGCCGGTCAGGGACTCCACGGCGTGCTCGGGGTGCGGCATGAGGCCGACGACGTTGCCGGCCTCGTTGCGGATCCCGGCGATGTCGTTCAGGGAGCCGTTCGGGTTCAGGTCCAGGTAGCGGGCGACGACGCGGCCCTCGCCCTCCAGCTCGGCGAGCGTCTCGCGGTCGGCGGCGTAGCGGCCGTCGGCGTTCTTGACCGGGATCACCACCTCCTGGCCGGTGCTGTAGTCGGCGGTCCAGGCGGTGCCGGCGTCGTCGATGCGGAGCCGCTGGTCGCGGCAGACGAAGTGCAGGCCCGCGTTGGGCAGCAGCGCGCCGGGCAGCAGGTGCGACTCGCAGAGCACCTGGAAGCCGTTGCAGATGCCGAGGACGGGCAGGCCGTTCCCGGCCGCGGCGATCACCTCGGTCATCAGCGGGGCGAACCGCGCGAGGGCGCCCGCCCTCAGGTAGTCGCCGTAGGAGAACCCGCCCGGCAGCACCACCGCGTCCACGTCCCGCAGGTCGTGGTCGGCGTGCCAGAGCGGGACGGCCTCGGCGCCGGCCATGGTGATGGCCCGTGCGGCGTCGCGGTCGTCCAGGGAACCAGGGAAGGTGATGACCCCGATCCGGGCAGCATTCATCGCGTCCGTTCCTTCGCTGCGATCCTCGCCCGCCGGGGCAGGCGAGCGCCACTGCATGGTGAGGGCGTCCGGAAGACGGGCGATCAACGGGCCCGCCCTACCCCTCTCGCGCGCGTCGCAATCCCCCCGCGCGCGTCCTAATCTACCCGGCGCTGTGCATGAGGCGGTGCTCGAGGCGCCGGATGAGGGCCTCGTCCCGCCAGGTCAGCCGCTTCCGCAGGTGGACGACGGTGCCGCTGTCCGTACCGGCCGAGATGTCCAGCTCGTCCATGAGTGCCCGCATGATCCTAATGCCGCGCCCGGATTCCGCCAATTCATCCGGTTCGGGGCGGGCGTGGCGGAGCCCCCGGCCCCAGTCCATCACCGCGATCCGGCAGCTCTCGTCGTCGATCCGCGCGGTCACCTCGTAGTCCCCGGACGTGCGGGCGTGCTGGACGACGTTGGTGCACGCCTCGGAGAGCGCCAGCAGGATGTCGTCCACGACGTCGTCGGCCACCCCCAGCCCGCGCAGCGAATCACCGACCACGCGGCGGACCACCGGGATGCTCAGCGCCTCGCGCGGCAGAGCCAGCGAGAACTTCATATCCACCGGGACACCTCGCGTCCGTTCCGGGGCCCCTGCCGGAACCCCGGTCGCTCGGGGGCTCGGGGGCCGCCGGAGGACGGGCGCCCGAGGAATTCGACGCAGCTAACACTTCCCCGGCCGAATCTGCCGTAATCGCTACACCGTCCGCTCTTTTCATGAACGGACGGTGACGGCTCCCGGCGCCATTCCCGCACCGCCGACAATGGATCTTGCCGCGGTTCAGAGCACCCGGACGTCGAAGGTCTCGATCACCGGATTGGCCAGCATGGTCTCGGCGATCTTGCGGACGCGGTCCAGCGCGGCCTCGTCCGCCTCCCCGTCGATCTCCACCTCGAACCGCTTGCCCTGCCGGACCGCGGTGACCCCGTCGAACCCGAGCTGGGGCAGCTTCTGGGCGATCGCCCGGCCCTGCGGATCGAGAATCTCCGGCTTCAGCATGACGTCGACGACGACGCGCGCCACGACCGCCCCCTCGTTGATCAGCGCTTTTCGATAACGCTTGAAGGGTACGGCACCATGACAGGGCACACTCCCCCCGTCCCCCCGGAGCCGCCCGATGAACGTGGACGATCTGACGGCCCCCGAGCGGCGCCTGTGGGAGGCGTTCCCCCGCGGCGAAACGGTCGACCTGGGCGCCGACGACCCGGCCGGGCCGTCCGGTCCCTGGGGACCCGAGCGCCTCATCCGCGCCGAGGTGCTGGTCGCGCTGCTCGCCGGCGCCGTCGAGTCCGAGCCCGGCCAGGTCGCGGCGCTGCGGCTGAACGGGGCGCGGATCACCGGCTCGCTCAACCTCGGGCACGCCCAGGTGTCGGCGCCGCTCGCCCTCAGCGGCTGCGTGTTCGACACGAACCCCTACCTGTACTGGGCGACGATGAGCAGCATCCACCTGATGGACTGCCGGCTGCCCGGCCTCGTCGCGTCCGGCCTCCGGGTGGACGGGCACCTCTGGTTGCAGGGCAGCCGCTTCGACGGCGGCCTCTTCCTCGACGGGGCGCACATCTCCGGCATCCTCAACATGTCGGGCGTCCAGCTGTCCAGCCCCGGCGGCGACGCGCTGCTCGCCGACCGCCTCGCCGTGGACGCCAACGTCTACCTCGACCAGGGCTTCAGCGCGCACGGCGAGGTGCGGCTGCCCGGCGCCCGCGTCGGCGGCCAGCTCATCATCCGGCAGGCCCGGCTGCACAACCCCGGCGGCTCGGCCCTGTACGCGAGCCGCCTCGACGTCGCCGCGAACGTGTTCTGCGACGGCGGCTTCGTCGCCACCGGCGCCGTCCGGCTGCGCGGCGCCCGCGTCGGCGGCTACCTCTCGTTCGTCGGCGCGAAGATCAGCAACCCGGGGAAGGTCGCGCTGTCGGCCGACGACCTCGCGGTGGAGACCGACGTGTACTGCTCGGACGGCTTCACCGCCGAGGGCACCGTCAGCTTCGCCGGCGCCAACGTCACCGGCCAGCTCAAGCTCGACAGGTCCCGGCTGCGCTGCGAGAACGGCACCGCCCTGTCCCTGCAGCACCTCCAGGCCGAGGAGGTCGTGCTCCGCCCGGCGGAGATCCCCGACGGCACCGTCGACCTGTCCTACGCCCGCATCGGGCTGCTCCGCGACTCCGCCGGCACCTGGCCCCGCCGCCTCCAGCTCGACGGCCTGCAGTACGAGAACCTCGAACCGGCCCTGACGGCGCGCGAGCGCCTGGACTGGCTGCGCCGCGACACCGACGGCTACCAGCCGCAGCCCTACGAGCGCCTCGCCCAGACCTACCGCGCCCTCGGCCTGGACGCCGACGGACGCTCCGTCCTGCTCGCCAAGGCCCGCGACCGGCGGCGGTCCCAGGGCCTCCCCCGCAAGATCGTCGGCTGGATGCAGGACGTCCTCGTCGGCTACGGCTACCGGCCCTTCCGCGCCGCGTCCTGGCTCGGCGGCCTGCTCGCCTTCGGCACCATCGTGTTCTCCCTGCACAAGCCCGCCGTCCTGGACGACGGCCACCACCCCCACTTCAACGCCTTCCTCTACACGCTCGACCTGCTCCTCCCCATCGGCACTTTGGGGCAGGAAGTCGAATATGCGCCACAAGGTGTTTATCAATGGATCGCGAATCTGCTCGTCGTGGCCGGTCTGCTCCTCGGCCTGACCGTCGCCGCGGGCGCCACCCGCGCCTTGTCCCGCGAATGAGCTGACCGCTTTCCTCACCCATCCGAAAAGGTTCCGTTGATTCGGGCGGCGGGCGCCTTTACTGTTCCCTGAGGGGACAGAGAGGGTGCCGCGCATGACGACCGTCACGGGGGCCGAGGTCGCGGCCCTGCACGCCGAACTCGACGCGGTCGCCGCGCTGATGACGGAGATCGCCCGCCAGTTCGGCCCGCAGGTGTGGCAGGGCGGCTCGGCGGGCGCGTTCGCCGCCGACCTGCAAGGACACAGCCGCGCCCTGGACCGCATGGCCCACGACGTCATGGCCGCCGCCGACCGCGCGACCCCGATGCCGCTGGTGTTCCCGTCCCCGGCGCCGATGCCGCGCGTCGCGTCCGTCCCGGCGGGCGGCCTCGTCGCGGCGGTCTCCCCGTCCGGGCTGGAACGCCTGGAGACCGCCCTGAACCGCGCCTCCTGGGACCTGCCGAACCACGCGAGCCGCATCCGCGCCCTGCTCCCGGCCGCCCCCACCGCCGAATGCCGCCGCACCGCCGCCTGGTGCCGCGAGCAGGCCGGCCGGATGCGCACCCGCATCCGCTACGCCCGAGCCGAAGACCAGGCCGCCCCCGGCCTCGCCGCCGGTCCCGCCGTCCGGCTCGGCGACCCCGCGCTGATCCCGGTGCCGGACAAGAACCTCTTCGGCGCCAAGGAGATGACCGACCTCGGCCGCTACCAGGCCACCGCCTACGCCAAGCAGCTCCGCGAGCGCACCCCGGCCGCGTACGCGATGCTCGACGACATCGCCCGCTCCCTGCAGGAGAACGCCAAGGACACCGCCTACCTGCAGGCGTTCTTCGGCGGCGTCCCGGCCGGCTCGATCGGCGGCCTCGCCCACGACCTCTACCTGCGCCACGAGGGCACGCCCCTGACGAAGTCCGACAAGACGCTGATCGGCAACGTGGGCACCGCACTGGCCGGCCTGTCCCGCCGCCAGGGCTCCGGCCCGGCCGTCACCCGCGCCCTCGGCCCCGCCGACGCCGACCTGCCCGGCCACACCCTGCTGGTGAAGCTGAGCGCGCCGAACGTCAGGTGGAGCTCGGCCGTCCTGCTGGACCTGGCCCAGGCCGCCCTCCGCTGGCGCCAGCGCCACCCGTCCTACGAGATCACCCAGTCGTCGGGGACGCTGGCGGGCGAGTCCCACAGCTCGGTGATCAACCAGCCCGGCCGCCCCTGGTGGCACGACTGGGGCCTCACCAGTGCCCTCGGCGTCACCGACGACAAGGCCGTCCGCGACTACGACCCCGCCGTCACGATCCTCGCCCGCATCGCCGCCCAGGGCGACTCGGCCGCCGCCCGCGCCCTCGCCGCCACGCCGCTGGACAAGTCCCTGACGGTCCAGAACCCGCCCGACGCCAAGGCGCAGACGTGGCTCACCCGTAGCCTGGGCGAGACCTACGCCGCCCTCCTGATCGCCCCGGACTGGCGGGACGGCGGCAAGGCCGCCGGGGCCGTGATCAAGCTGGCCACCGCGCCGGAGAAGGGCCACGAGGCCGAGGCCGCCGCGAACGCCGCCGCCCTCATGAAGGCCGCGGGCTGGTGGGTCGAGAACGGCCGCCCGAAGGTCGACAAGCTCCTCGACCGCGACCCGCCCGTCCTCATCCGCTGGATCCTCCCCGGCATGGGCCACAGCGGCAGCCAGCCGTCCTGGTTCCCCACGAGCAAGAGCTACAAGGCCGAGCTCCCGCCCGAGCTGCGCAACGCGCTGCTCCACGTGGCCTGCAGCAACATCGCCGCCCTCGCCGACGCCAGCCGGACCTCCGCCGGAACCGGCCTCCCGCGCACCGATCCCGCGACCGGACGCCTGTACGTCAGCATGGGCGGCGCGGACGTCCAGGCGTTCCTGCGCGTCCTGGCCTCGGACGACAAGTCGTGGGCCCAGCTGGCGGCGGCCGCCCAGCAGTACCGCCGGTCACTGTTCGCCTGGGGCCTGCGCACCGGCCCCATCAGGGACGCGATGGGCAAGGCCGGATACTTGGAAGGCAGCCTCATCACCGCCTACGTCAAGGAGCGCAGCGAGCACGAGAAGATCACTCAGAAGGAGTACGAGGACGCGAAGACGGAACTCAGCCATCTCCGCGACCTCGTCATGGAGATCGCCGGTGGGCATCCGGCCGCCGAGGTCCCCGGCGTCTCCGCCGCCGTGACGTCCGGCACCGACAAGCTGCTGGACAAGATCTCCTACGACGACTTCGAGAAGCGGATGGCGGCGATCCGGGCGAAGGACTCCACCTACAGCGATCAGCTCGCCCTGGATCTCGCCTACGGCTACTTCCTGGCGCACCATGGCCGTACGGGCGACGCGGCGGTCGACCGGCTGCTGGCCCGGCGGACCACCCTCAGCGCGGACGAACAGGGAAGGATCATCAACTGGATCCACCTTCTCAAGTTGTCCGGCAAGGGAAGCGCCACGCCCAACGAGACCGGACCCTCCCTTTTGCGCGATGCCGAGGACGCCGCCGGTTACAACCAGGCCCCGACACAGTGAGCGGCCGTCACCGGTAAGCCTCGCCCGTCATCTCTTCAGGAAGCCGGAACGCCAGGATGCGGCCGCAGTATCGATCGGACACGATGATGGTGCCGTCCTTCCGCATGGCCGCGCCGCCCGCTTTGATCCCACCGAGATCGGCGAGCGAGCCGTCGAACTGACGGCAGTTCTTCACCGGTCCCCAGTCGAGGCGGATGAGCGTGCCATCCGTTCTCAGCAGGCTCGACATCGCGATCGGTTCGGTCGGCTTGGCTCCGCCCAACAGCAGCACGGACCCGTCCTTCAGCACCAAGGCCGCATCCCAGAGCGGCAGCGCTCGGGCCGTGGCCGGAAAACGTGACGCACTGGCCGAACCCCGCTGCGGGACCCTGACGGCTCCGCTCTTCGTCACGACGACCAGTCCCCCGCGGCCGTCGCTTGCGACGGGGCCGAGGACGAACCCGCCGTGAGCGCTGGCCTCCGTGCGCGCCTTTTCGTAGCCCGGTACTCGCCACTCGACCAGTTCGCCGCCACCCCGAGCCTCGTAGAGGTCGCCTCTGCGGGACACCACGATCGGGACTCCATCACCGCGCACCGCGAACCTGGAACCCCGCCAATACTCGTCGGCCGTGCGCCGGTCCTCGCCGGAAAGGACGCGTCCGGCCGCGTCCTTCACCGTCAACCGGTTCGGCAACGGAGTACGCCAGGAGAAGTAGGTGACCTGATTCAAGGTCGTCGGCGAGGCTCGGACCAGGTTGATGCCGTAGCCAGAGCTCATCAACCACAGATCGTTGCCCTGGGCGGAGAGCTGGTCGGGGAGCGAGCCGAGGCGAAGGAGACCGATCCTGCCGGTTCGGTCGATGTAAGCGATCGCCCCCTTCTGCTGGTAGATCACCTCGAAGTACGGGATCCCCGCGTCTGTCACGGCGAGGCCCCCCGCATCGCTGAACGCGCTGGACCGCAGGGCGTACTCACCGTCGCGCGGGGTGGTGTTGATGTCAGGCGCGCCGGCGATGGTGACGACTTGGCCGGGGCGGGTGGGGGTCGGGGTGGGGTCGAAGGAGGCGCGGGGTGCGGTGTGGGTGCAGGCGGCGGATAGCAGGGCGCAGGCGGCTAGGGCGGTGGCGGTGATCCTGCGGGGGCGCGTCACGGTGCCGATGATGACATCGATCGGTCATCGTCGGCAGTCCTCCGGTCAAGCCCGCCGAAAGGGACGGGCTCTCCTTGACGGCGCCGCAGCAGCGGCCGGCTCAGGTCTCGTGGATGGCCGCCAGTTCTTCCAAGAGATGCACCGCCTCGTGGACTGAGGTGGCGATGGCGGGCGGAAGGTGTTCGGTGAGGATGAGGTAGTCGCGCATCGGGGCGGCGACGGTGGCGAGGATCTGGGCGCGTTCCTGCGGAGGGCAGGCGGTGGCCGCCCGGCGGATCTCCGCCAGCCCCTCCTCGGTCCGTCCGCTGAGGAGCAGCGCGTCCGCCAGGTCGAACCGGGACCACGGGTTGCCGGAGGGCTCCGCCGAGACGGTGTAGCGGGCCAGGTGCTCGAGGTCGCGGAAGGCGTCCGCCGCGGCGGACGTGTCCGTCCCTCGGAGGCCGGCCAGCAGCAGGTCGATGCGCGCCGCGTTCATCAGCGGGTAGAGGGTGTTCGGTTCCAGCCGGGCCGCCTGCCGGTAGGACTCCCGGGCGCGTTCCAGCAGGGCGGCGTTCAGGCCGGCCGTCTCCTGCCGGGCTTGGCGGCGCAGCATCCCGCCCTGGATGGACCACGTCTCGGCGTCCTCGCCGTCTAGGGCGAGAGCGCGGTCGAAGGACTCGATGGCCTCTCCGTACGCACGACCGATCCTGCCGAGGACGAGTCCGAGTTCCCGCCAGACGGGCGCCTGCCCGTCGTCCAGCTCCGCGGCGCGCCGCAGTGCGGTCTCGGCCTCTTCGAGGCGGCCCTGGCGCCGTAGGGCGGAGCCGAGCTCCTGGAAGCCCCGCCAGCCGGCCGGATTCCGTTTGACGGCCTCGCGTAACAGTCCGATGCGGGCGTCGAGATCGGCCGATCGCCGCGCGGCCTTCAGAAGGTCGTCGGCCTGCCGCTGGCGAAGCTCGCCGACCTCGGCGGCGAGCGCGTCGTAAGCCCTGCGCGGGACGAGAACAAGCTGTGCGCCGTCGCGGACCGGGCTGTCGACGCGGGACGGCTCGCGGAGTCCCGCCGCAGCCGCGGCCGCGATCCGCTGGATCGCCTCGTCCAGCATGTCGGGCATCGGCCCGTACTCGATCACCCGGTTGATGACCGCGTTGTAGCGCACGTCGTCGAGGTCCTGGCAGATCAGGACCGTCACGCCGTCCCGCATCGCCCACCGGACGCCCAGCTCGAGGTAGACGTTGGGGTTGGCGCCCGTGAGGTCGGCGATGTAGACATCGGCGTTCAGCGCCTCGGGGAACATCGAGCGGTGGACCAGCCCCGGCACCGTCTTCTCCTTCTCCAGCACGAGTTCGGCGGGACGTCCGAGCAGTTCTTCCAGGCGGGCCGCGACCGGCGCGAGCAGCCTGCGGCGGATCGAGGGGACGTCGGGCCAAGCGGCCCCGTCGCCCATCGACGTTCCGGGCATCGCGACGAAGATCCGCACCGTCCGCCGGTCCTCGGCGGACGGTTCCTCGGGCGCGGCCGCCGCGACCGGCGCCTCGGGGGCCTGCGACCGGCGCTCGTCGGCTTGGAGCATCTGCAGGCTCCGCCAGCGCGAACGCCATTCGTCCAGCCGCGGATCGGTGCGGGAGACCGGGCGCCGCTCCGGGTCGCCGAGCTGCAGCAGGGCCCGGACCAGAGCGATCAGGAAGTCGAGGCCGGGCAGGCGCTTGCCCCCGAGCGTCTCGCTGACACCCGATTTCGACAGCGGGCGGCCCGGCGGCGCGCTCCGCTCGATCTCCTGGAGGGACGGCTTGCCCTGCTCGATCCGCAGGGCGCCCAGATCCCGGGCGAAGGCGGCCAGCTCAGCGGTGTACCGGTGCGACGCCCCCCGCTCCTCCTGCTCCATCAGTCCTCCCGCCGGGTCCCTGACGCCGGGATATCACGGCGGCCGCCGCGAAACCCAGCGAAATCCGTCGAACATTCACGAGGCTTCGTGCGCTGCCGCCGCCTTGCGGCGTTCGACGAGTTCGTCCGGGTTCCTCCGGGCCGCACCCCGTTCCCCCGCTGGCGGCGTTGGACTGCTTCCATGGCGAAACGAACGGACCGGAACCGTCCTCCAACGACCGGCGAGCGCCTGATCGAGCTGGCGGCGCTGCTCTCCCTGCTCGCGATCTGCGCGGGCGTCTTCCTCCTCACCGGCCCGCAGACCTTCACCTCCGTGACGGGCGTGGCGGTGGGCCTGTACACGCTGTGGCGGCGCCCCGGGCGGCACGGGTGACCGGCCGGGGCGGTGAGGTGGGGAGGGATCTTGGGTAGGGGGTGGGGGCGGGGGGTTGCGCCGGCAGGTGTGATGTCTGCCACGATGGGCTTTGGTGGCCTTCGTCCCTTTACCGGGGGGCGCGGGGCGCCGAGGACGGCCGGTGCGCGCGGCGATCCCGTGGCCCGGCCCCGAACGAGGAGTGTCATCGATGACGATCGACTCCGTGCGCGGCGCGACCGGCAGCGGGCTCGAACCCGAGCTCGTGCAGCTGCTCACCCCCGAGGGGGAGCGCGTCGCCCATCCCGACTATCCGCTGGACCTCACCGGTGACGAGCTGCGCGGCCTGTACCGCGACCTGGTGATCGTCCGGCGCGTCGACCGGGAGGCCGTGGCGCTGACGCGCCAGGGCGAGCTCGGGCTGTGGGCCTCGCTGCTCGGCCAGGAGGCCGCGCAGATCGGGTCCGGGCGGGCGCTCGGCCCGCACGACATGGTGTTCCCGACCTACCGCGAGCACGGCGTGGCCTGGTGCCGCGACGTCGAGCCGATCAAGCTGCTGGGGCTGTTCCGGGGCGTCGACCACGGCGGCTGGGACCCGGCCGAGCACGGCTTCCACCTGTACACCATCGTGATCGGCAGCCAGACGCTGCACGCCGCCGGGTACGCGATGGGGATCCAGCGCGACGGCGTCCTCGGCACCGACCGGGCGGGCGCCGCGATCGCCTACTTCGGGGACGGCGCCACGTCGCAGGGCGACGTGAACGAGGCGTTCGTGTTCGCGAGCGTGTTCAACGCGCCGGTGGTGTTCTTCTGCCAGAACAACCAGTGGGCGATCTCCGAGCCGCTGGAGAAGCAGACCCGCATCCCGCTGTACAAGCGGGCGCAGGGCTACGGGTTCCCGGGCGTGCGGGTGGACGGCAACGACGTCCTCGCCTGCCTCGCGGTGACGCGGAAGGCCCTCCGCGAGGCGCGCGACGGGCAGGGCCCGACGCTGATCGAGGCGTTCACCTACCGGATGGGCGCGCACACCACGACCGACGACCCGACGCGGTACCGGCTGAAGGCCGAGGAGGAGTCCTGGAAGCTGAAGGACCCGATCGAGCGGCTGAAGGCCTACCTGGTCCGCGGTGAGATCGCCGACACGGCGTTCCTGGACGAGGTGGAGGACGAGGCCAAGCGCGTCGCCGCGGACCTGCGGAAGGCGTGCCTGGAGCTGCCCGACCCCGGTCCCGAGGCGCTGTTCCAGCACGTCTACGCCGATCCGCACCCGCTGGTCGGCGAGGAGCGGGAGCGGTTCGCGGCCTACCTGGCCTCGTTCGAGGGGGCGACCGGTGAGTGAGACGCTGACGCTGGCCAAGGGCCTGAACGCGGGCCTCCGGCGGGCCATGGAGGACGACCCGAAGGTGCTCGTCATGGGCGAGGACGTCGGGCGGCTCGGCGGGGTGTTCCGGGTGACCGACGGGCTGCAGAAGGACTTCGGGGAGGAGCGGGTGATCGACACCCCGCTCGCCGAGTCCGGCATCGTCGGGACCGCGATCGGGCTCGCGCTGCGCGGCTACCGCCCCGTCGTGGAGATCCAGTTCGACGGGTTCGTGTTCCCGGCCGCCGACCAGATCATCACCCAGCTCGCCAAGATGCACCTGCGCTCGCTCGGGGCGGTGACGCTGCCGGTGGTGATCCGCATCCCGTGCGGCGGCGGCATCGGCGCGGTCGAGCACCACAGCGAGTCGCCGGAGGCGTACTTCACCCACACCGCCGGGCTGCGGGTGGTGGCCTGCTCCAACCCGGCGGACGCCTACACGATGATCCAGCAGGCGGTCGCCTCGCCCGACCCGGTGATCTTCTTCGAGCCGAAGCGCCGGTACTGGGACAAGGCGCCGGTGGACGTCGAGGCGCCCCGGGAGGCGTTCCCGCCGCTGCACGAGGCGCGCGTCGTCCGCGCGGGCGAGGACGTGACGCTGCTCGCCTACGGGCCGGCCGTGAAGACGTGCCTGGAGGCGGCCGAGGCCGACGACCGGTCGATCGAGGTGATCGACCTGCGGTCGCTGAACCCGCTCGACATCGGCGCGGTCACCGCGTCGGTGGAGCGGACGGGCCGCTGCGTCGTCGTGCACGAGGCCCCGGTGTTCACCGGGTTCGGCGCCGAGCTGGCCGCGCGGATCACCGAGCGGTGCTTCTACCGGCTGGAGGCGCCGGTGCTGCGCGTCGGCGGGTTCGCGACGCCCTACCCGCCGTCCCGGCTGGAGGACCACTACCTGCCCGATCTCGACCGCGTCCTGGACGCCGTCGACCGCACCTTCGCCTGGTAGGCCGGAATGAGCGAGCTGAAGCGGTTCAAGCTGCCCGACGTGGGCGAGGGCCTCACCGAGGCCGAGATCGTCAAGTGGCACGTGGCGGCGGGCGACGCCGTCGAGATCAACCAGACGATCGTGGAGATCGAGACGGCGAAGGCGGTCGTGGAGCTGCCCTGCCCGTTCGAGGGGACGGTCGCCGAGCTGCTGGTGGAGGAGGGCGCGACCGTCGACGTCGGCGTCCCCATCATCGCGGTGGACGTCGGCGGCGGCGAGGCGGGCGGCGAGCCGGGCGGCACGGCGGCGGAGAACGCCGAGGCGCTGAAGGAGGACCTCGTCCCGGTGCCCGAGGAGCCCGGGATGACGGCCCCCGAGGAGCCGAAGCGGCAGCCCGTCCTCGTCGGTTACGGCGTGAAGCCGGGCGCGACGAAGCGGCGCGCGCGCAAGGCGGCGCCGCCGCCCCGTCCGCAGCCCGCGGACGGGGGGCGGCCGCTCGCCAAGCCGCCCGTCCGCAAGATGGCGAAGGACCTCGGCGTCGACCTGTCGGCGATCACCGGGACGGGGCCGGAGGGCTCCATCACCCGCGACGACGTCCGCGCCGCCCAGCGCCCGGCGGCAACGCCGGCGCAGGCGCCCGCAGCGCAGGCGGACGAGGAGCGGATCCCGGTGAAGGGCGTCCGGAAGGCGACGGCGGCCGCGATGGTCGCGTCCGCCTTCACCGCCCCGCACGTCACCGAGTTCCTCCAGGTGGACGTGACGCGCACGATGGAGACCGTGCGGCGCCTCCGCGAGCTGCCGGAGTTCGCGGAGGTCAAGGTCTCCCCCCTGCTGCTCGTCGCGAAGGCGCTGCTGACGGCGGTGGCGCGGACGCCGGCGGCGAACGCGGCGTGGGACGGCGACGCGATCGTCGTCCGGCACCGGGTGAACCTCGGGATCGCCGCCGCGACCGAGCGCGGGCTCGTCGTGCCGAACGTCAAGGACGCGCACGCGCTGTCCCTGCCCGAGCTCGCCGCCGCGCTGCACCGGCTGGCGGAGACGGCGCGGTCGGGGCGGGCGTCGCCGGCCGACCTCACCGGCGGCACGATCACGATCACGAACGTGGGCGTGTTCGGGGTGGACGCCGGCACCCCGATCCTCACCCCCGGCGAGGCCGCGATCCTGGCGTTCGGCCAGGTCAGGGACATGCCGTGGGTGCACGAAGGGGAGCTTGCGGTCCGCAGGGTGACCACGCTCGCGCTGTCGTTCGACCACCGCGTCATGGACGGCGCGGAGGGCTCGGCCGTGCTGCGCGACGTCGGCGCGATGCTGGAGGATCCGATCAGGATGCTCGCCTGGAACTGACCCGCGAGCGGAGGGCGCCCCACGCCGGGGCGCCCTCCATCCTTTTTGCCCCTTTTCAACCGGGGGTATCGCACACGATAATCGTTCGAATGAACATCACAGATGTGCGGACACCGGGGACCTCGCTGACCCGGACCGCGGCCCTCGGCATCTGCCTGGCCTTCGTCACGCTCGGCGCCGTCCAGGCCGCCTACGGCCCGGCGGTGCCCGCGCTCGCCGCCCGGTTCGGGCTCTCCCCCGCGACGGCCGGGCTGGCGCTCACGGTGCACTTCGTCGGCGCGCTCATCGGCGACGTGCTCGCCCCGCCGCTCCGCCGCCGCCTCGGCAACCGGCCGTTCCTGGTGGCCTCGCTCGGCGTCCTCGCCGCCGGCGCCGCCGGGTTCGCGGTCGCGCCCGCCTGGCCGCCCGCCCTCGCCGGCGCCTTCGTCGGCGGCCTCGGCTTCGGCCTGCTGAACGTCGGCGGCAACGAGGTGTTCATCGAGCACTACGGGACGACCGCGACCGGCATGCTCAACCTGCTCCACGGGACCTTCGGCGTCGGCGCCGTCGTCGCCCCGCTCGTCATCGGCGCCCTCCCGGTCCGGCTGTACGGGTGGGCGTTCGCGGTGTGGGCGCTGCTGGCGCTCGCCGCGATCCCCCTGATGGCGGGGGCGGCCGGCCGCCCGGCCCGGGGACGCGGCGCGCGCGTCCTGCTGTGGTGGCCGCTCGCGCTGTTCATGGCGTTCTTCATCCTGCACGTCGGCGTCGAGTCCAGCGCGGGCGGCTGGGAGACGACGCACCTCACCGGCCTCGGCCGCGATCCGGGGACGGCGGCGATGCTGTCGTCGGGGTTCTGGCTCGCCATGACGGCGTCGCGGTTCGCGCTCGGCCCGCTCGCCCGCCACCTCACCGTCCCGCAGATCGTGTTCGGCGGGCTCGCGCTGATGGGCTGCGGGTCGCTGCTGGCCTTCGCCGGGGACGCCGCGCCGCTCGGGTACGTCGTCATCGGCCTCGGCGTCGGGCCGCTGTTCCCGACCGGGCTCGTCTGGCTGGCCCGCAAGGCGCCGGGCGGCACCGCGCCGGTCGTCGCGGTCGCGCTGGCGGGCGGCCTGCTGACGAGCGTCGTCGGCGGCGCGGTCGGCCGCTGGGGGTACCAGGCGGTGCCGGTCGCGCTCGCCGCCGGCACCGCCTGCTGCCTGGCGCTGGCGCTCCTGATCGCGACGCTGGATGATCGGTCCTCGTGACCGACCTCTCCCCCGCCGTCCCCGGCGGCTTCGTCCCCGCCGAGCGCGGCAGCCCCGTCCTGGACGCCCTCGGCGGCTTCCTGCGGCACCGCGACGACCCGCTGCGCTTCGGCTTCGCCGTCACCGGCCCGAAGCTGAACCGGCGCGGCCTGCTGCACGGCGGCGTCATCGCCACGCTCGGCGACGTGGTGATCGGCCGGGTGCTCGCCACCCTCACCGACCCGCCGGTGCCGCTCGTCACCGTCAACCTGGCCTGCGACCTGGTCGGCTCGGCCCGCGAGGGCGACTGGGTGGAGATCGTCGTGTCCCCCACCAAGACGGGGCGGCGGCTGCGCGCGGGCGGCGCGACGTTCGCGAACGGCCGCGTCGTCGCGACCGTCAGCGGCCTGTTCCTGCCGGTCGCCTGAGCCTGCCCGCCGGCGGAGCGCCCCCGGACGTGCGACGGCCCCCGCCGCGCGTGCGCGGCGGGGGCCGCCCTCCTACCGAACCGCGGGAGGCGGTTTCAGGGGAGTGCTCAGAACGCCTCCTCCGGCAGCTCCATCACGTCGAGGGTGGTGGCCTCGGTGATGGCGCGCTCGGCGGCGATCTTCGGCAGGACGGTCTGCGCGAAGAACTGCGCGGCCGCGACCTTGCCGGTGTAGAAGGACTGGTCGGCGCCCGAGACGTCGCCGCCGCCCAGCTTGCCGAGGGCGACCTCGGCCTGGCGGAGCAGCAGCCAGCCGACGATCAGGTCGCCGAGGGCGAGCAGGAAGCGGCTGGTGTTCAGGCCGACCTTGTAGATCTCCTTGGCGTCCTCCATCGAGCCGAGCGCCCACCCGATCATCGGGTTGAGGATGCCCTGCACGTCGTCGAGGGCCTGGCCGAGGAGCGCCCGCTCGTTCTTGAGGCGGCCGTTGCCGGCCTCGCTCTCGGCGAACGCCTTGATCTCGCCGGCCAGCACCTTCAGCGCCTCGCCGTTGTCCCGCAGGATCTTGCGGAAGAACAGGTCCTGGCCCTGGATGGCGGTGGTGCCCTCGTACAGGGTGTCGATCTTGGAGTCGCGGATGTACTGCTCGATCGGGTAGTCCTGCAGGAAGCCCGACCCGCCGAGGGTCTGCAGCGACTCCGCGCCGAGCAGCGCGTAGGCGCGCTCGGAGCCGAAGCCCTTGACGATCGGCAGCAGCAGGTCGTTGAGCTTCTCGGCGAGGACGTCCTTGCGGCCCTCGTGCTCGGCGATCTGCACCGCGTCCTGGTAGGAGGCGGTGAGCAGCACCAGGGCGCGCATGCCCTCGGCGTAGGCCTTCTGCGTGAGCAGGCTGCGGCGCACGTCCGGGTGGTGGGTGATGGTGACGCGCGGCGCGGACTTGTCGGTCATCTGCGCGAGGTCGGCGCCCTGCACGCGCTCCTTGGCGTACTCCAGCGCGTTCAGGTAGCCGGTCGACAGCGTCGCGATGGCCTTGGTGCCGACCATCATGCGGGCGTACTCGATGACCATGAACATCTGCTTGATGCCCTCGTGCACGTCGCCCACGAGGTAGCCGACGGCCGGGTGCTTCTCGCCGAAGGTGAGCTCGCAGGTCGTGGAGACCTTGAGGCCCATCTTCTTCTCGACGTTGGTGACGTAGGCGCCGTTGCGCTCGCCGAGCTCGCCGGTCTCGGTGTCGACCAGGAACTTCGGCACGAGGAACATCGACAGGCCCTTGGTGCCGGGGCCGGCGCCCTCGGGGCGGGCCAGCACCAGGTGGAAGATGTTCTCGGCCATGTCGTGCTCGGCCGAGGTGATGAAGCGCTTCACGCCCTCGATGTGCCAGGTGCCGTCGGCCTGCTGGACGGCCTTGGCGCGGCCCGCGCCGACGTCGGAGCCGGCGTCGGGCTCGGTCAGCACCATCGTGGCGCCCCACTGGCGCTCCAGGGCCAGCTCGGCGAACCGCTTCTGCTCGGGGGTGCCGATCTGCCACAGGATCTGGGCGAAGCCGGGGCCGGAGGAGAACATGTAGATGGCCGGGTTGGCGCCGAGCACCTGCTCGGCGAGCGCCCAGGTGAGGGAGCGGGGCGCGCCGGTGCCGCCGAACTCGGGGGCGAGGTCGACGCGGTACCACTCGGCGTCCATCCACGCCTTGAACGACTTCTTGAAGCTCTCCGGCATCGTGACGGTGCCGGCGGCGGGGTCGAACTTCGGCGGGTTGCGGTCGGCGTCCTCGAAGGAGTCGGCGATCGCGCCCTCGGCGAGGCGGTTGACCTCGTCCAGGATGCTGCGGACGGTCTCCTCGTCCAGCTCCGCGTACGGGCCGCTGCCGAGGAGGGCCTGGCGGTCGAACACCTCGAAGAGGTTGAACTCCAGGTCCCGGAGGTTGCTCTTGTAGTGCCCCATGGAACACTCCGTTGATCCGGCGGCGGCTCATGGGCCCCGCGATTACGTACTGGTCAGTAACTCAACATCATGCTACCCGCTGGTAACCCATGACAACCCGACGAGCCCTCCGATTCGCCGGAACACCGGGAACGCCCGCGCGGACCACGGCGGAAAAGGTGGCCCACATCACAGCAGGTCGCCGGACCGGCTCGCCGGGTGATACCGGAAACGGCCGTTAGTCCACTTAACTACCCGGCGGCGAAGTGATCGGCCGGATCACGAACTTCACCGTTTCGCGACCCGCGTTCCCTTGACGCGTGCGCCCTCCGACCGATAGCACAGAGATTTCTGTTGCATTCATGGCCGGATGCGATAAATCCAGCGGCCTCACGGTGCGCCGTCCCGCCCGGCGTCCGGGCCGCCGGACCGGCGCGTCCGGCCGCAGCGGGCGGCCCCCCGCACGAATCGCCGGCTTCGAGAAAAGGACAACAGAATATGAGCGCTCCGCGACTCAGCGTCATCGGCACCGGTTATCTGGGCGCCACCCACGCCATCTGCATGGCCGTGCTCGGCTACGAGGTCGTGGCCGTGGACGTGGACCCGGCGAAAATCGAGAAACTGGCCGCCGGCGAGGTGCCGTTCTTCGAGCCGGGGCTGCCCGAGCAGCTCGCCAAAGCGCTGGAATCCGGGCGGCTGCGTTTCACCACCGATATCGCCGAGGCCGCGCCCGCCGACGTGCACTTCGTCTGCGTCGGCACCCCGCAGATGCCCGGTTCGGACGCCTGCGACCTGACCTACGTCGACGCCGCCGTCACCGCCCTCGCCCCGCACCTGGACCGGCGCTGCCTGGTCGTCGGCAAGTCGACTGTGCCGGTCGGGACGGCCGCGCGCCTCACCGCCCTCGTCCAGGACCTCGCGCCCGCCGGGACGGACGTGGAGCTGGCCTGGAACCCCGAGTTCCTGCGCGAGGGCTTCGCCGTCAACGACACGCTCTACCCCGACCGGCTCGTCTTCGGCGTCGCCTCGGACTGGGCGGACGAGCGGCTGCGCGCCGCGTTCGCGCCGATCCTGGAGCAGGGGACGCCGGTCGTCCGCACCGACCTCGCCACCGCCGAGCTCGTCAAGGTCGCCGCGAACAGCTTCCTCGCCACCAAGATCTCCTACATCAACGCGATGGCCGAGGTCTGCGAGGCCGTCGGCGCCGACGTCAAGGACCTCGCCGACTCCCTCGCCCTGGACGACCGGATCGGCGGCCGCTTCCTCAAGCCCGGCCTCGGGTTCGGCGGCGGCTGCCTGCCCAAGGACATCCGCGCGTTCGCGCACCGCGCCGAGGAGATCGGCGTGGGCCAGGCGGTGTCGTTCCTGCGCGAGGTGGACGCGATCAACCGCCGCCGCCGCGCCCGCACCGTCGACCTGGTGCGCGGGATGCTCGGCGGCGACCTGTCGGGCGTCCGCGTCGCCGCCTGGGGCGCGGCGTTCAAGCCGAACTCCGACGACATCCGCGACGCGCCCGCGCTCGACGTGGCGCGCACCATGCACGGCCTCGGCGCGCACGTGCGGATCTACGACCCGGCGGCGCTGGAGAACGCCAAGCGCGCCTTCCCCGAGCTCCGCTACGGCGACAGCGCCCTGGACGTGGCCCGCGACGCCGACGTGGTCGTCCTGCTCACCGAGTGGGCCGAGTTCCGCGAGATCGACCCCGACGCGCTCGCCGGCGTCGTCGCGCACCGGCGGATCGTGGACGGCCGGCACGTCCTGGACGCCGCCCACTGGCGCGCCGCGGGCTGGGAGTACCGGGCGCTCGGCCGCTCCTGACCGGCGGGAACATCCGGCGGCGCGGCGCCGTTGGAGGAGGTGACGGCCGGTTCCCGCGCCGTCCCGGACGAGGTGCGCCGTACCCGGTGGGCGAAGACGACGCGATGCGATCCGTCGCCGATCCTTCCGGGAGCACACCATGGCCTGGTTCCTCGTCATCGTCGCGGGCCTCTTCGAGGTCGCGATGGCCACGTCGCTGAAGCTCAGCGAGGGCTTCTCCAAGCCGCTGCCCACCGTCGCGTTCGCCGTCTTCGCGGTGGCCGGCTTCGGCCTGCTGAGCCTCGCCCTGAAGACCCTGGACGTCGGCGTCGCCTACGCCGTGTGGGTCGGCATCGGCGCCGTCGGGACCGCCGTCCTCGGCATGGTCGCCCTGCACGACGGCGTGTCCCCGCTGAAGATCGGGGCGCTGCTGCTGATCCTCGCGGGCGTCGTCGGGCTGAACCTCGCGGGCGGCCACTGACGGCCGCCCGCGGCCACCGCGCGGGGTCAAGTCGGTGACCCGGCAGGTCAAGCGGAACACCAGGCCCACAATCGACGTCTACGGGACAGGGGTGCGCGCGCACCCGTCCAGAGACAGGGAGCGAACGTGGTCTTCAGGAAGCTCATGCAGGCGGTCGGCGTCGGCGGCCCCGAGGTCGAGACGATCCTGCACAACCCCAACGCGACGCCGGGCGGCGTCGTCACCGGCGAGATCACCGTGCGGGGCGGCTCGCACGAGTCGGAGATCCTCGGCGTGAACCTGGCGCTGAAGACGCGGGTGGAGATCGAGTCCGGCGACGAGGAGTACAAGTCGGACATGGTGTACGCGAAGGTGCCGGTCGCGGGCCGCTTCCAGCTCCACGAGGGCGCCCGCCACGCCATCCCGTTCCAGCTGCACATCCCGTGGGAGGCGCCGCTCACCCACATGTACGGGCACCCGCTGCACGGCACCACCGTCGGCGTCGCGACCGAGCTGGAGGTGGCGCGCGCGATCGACGCCACCGACCTCGACCCGATCGCGGTGCACCCGCTGCCCGCGCAGGAGCGCATCCTCGCCGCGTTCTCCAACCTCGGCTTCCACTTCCGCAACGCCGACTGCGAGAAGGGCCGCATCTGGGGCGTCCACCAGGAGCTGCCGTTCTACCAGGAGATCGAGTTCCACCCGCCGTCCCACTACGCGCGCGGCATCAACCAGCTGGAGGTGACGTTCGTCGCCGGCCCGCACTCGATGGAGGTCGTGCTGGAGCTGGACAAGCGCGGCGGCCTGTTCACCGAGGGCCACGACGCGTTCAGCCGCTTCACCGTCGACTACGGCTCGGTCGACCACACCGACTGGGAGCACCAGCTCGACGGGTTCCTGCAGCAGGCGGGCCGCCGCCGCGGCTTCTTCTAGACCGCCCGCCGGACCGCCGGCCCGGCCGCCCGACTTGATCGTGTTCGCCCGGACCCCTAGGAATGGACCGTGGCCGAACCCCCCGTGATGAGCGAGATCGAGCGGCGCCTCTGGCACGCCTTCCCCACCGGCGCGTGGGTCGAGCTGGACGAGGGCGTGCCGCTCGGGCCCGAACCCGAGCGCACCGTGCGCGCCGAGATCATCGCGCGGCTGCTGCTCGGGGCGCGCGAGACCGAGCCGGGGTGCGTCCCGGCGGTCCGGCTGCGCGGCGCCTACGTGACGGGGGCGCTCGACGTGTCCGGCGGGCGCGTCGAGCCCGAGCTGCAGCTCGACCGGTGCCGGCTCGCCGAGCGGCCGGTGTTCGCCAACGCCCGCACCCGGCAGCTCCGGCTGAACGACTGCTGGATGCCCGGCTTCGACGGCGGCGGCCTGCACGTCGACGGCTACCTCAGCCTGTCGGGGTCGATCGTCGACGGGTCGGTGCGGATGCCGCGCGCCCACCTCACCGGCGGGCTGCGGCTGAACAACGCCACCGTCACCGAGAACGACCCGGCGAACTGGGCGGTGTTCACCGGCGGCATGGTCGTGGACGGCGGCTGCTTCGCCCGCAAGGCGCGGATCACCGGCGGGGTGCGGTTCACCGGCGCGCGGATGAACGGCGGCCTGTTCATGGAGGGCGCGACGCTGGCCAACCCCGGCCGGATCGCGCTGGAGGCCCAGAACATGGTGGTGCAGGACAGCGCCGAGCTGAGCGCCGGGTTCACCGCGATCGGCACCGTCCGGCTGCGCAGCGCCCGCTTCGACGGCGTGCTGTCGTTCTCGCGCGCCGTCCTGGACTCGGCCGACCCGCGGCGGATGGCGCTGCACGCCAGCCACATGACCTGCGACGAGCTGCTCCTCATCCCCAGCGAGAAGATCAAGGGGCGGGTGTCGCTGTCGTACTCGCGGATCGCGCTCATCCGCGACCTGCCGCAGATGTGGCCGGACGAGCTGTACCTGAACGGCCTCACCTACGAGACGCTGGAGGGCGCGGAGTTCCGCGACCGGCGGCACTGGGTCGAGCGCGACCAGCAGTTCCACCTCCAGCCCTACGAGCAGCTCGCGTCCTGGTACCACGGCATCGGCCACGACGACCTCGCCCGCAAGATCCAGCTCGCCAAGCTGCGGACCCGGCGGCGCCGCCTGAACCCGGTCGCGCGCGCCTGGAACCACCTGCTGGACTGGACCGTCGGCTACGGCTACCGGCCCTGGCTCGCGTTCGCCTGGTTCGGGGTGCTGCTCGCCGTCGGCACGGCGGTGTTCTCCGCCCACCACCCGCACGTCATCAAGGAGCCCGACGAGCGGCCGCACTTCCACGCCCTCGTCTACACCCTCGACCTGCTCATCCCGATCGACACCTTCGGGCAGCAGGAGGCGTTCGACCCGGCCGGCTGGTCGCGCTGGCTCGCCTACGCGCTCGTCGCGACGGGCTGGGTCCTCGCCACCGCGCTCATCGCCGGAACGGCGCGGGTGCTCCGGCCGAACTGACCGGGCCGCGACCGCGATCTAACGCATCGGGGGATCCGCCGATCGGGAAGAATGGGGCGCCATGGGCACGTATCTCATCACCGGGGCGACCGGCGGCATCGGCCGGGCCGTCGCCGAGCTGCTCCGCGACCGCGGCCACGACCTGATCCTCACCGGCCGCTCCGCGGACCGGCTGGTGGACGTCCAGGAGAGCCTGCGGACGGGGGCGCACGCGCGCACGCAGATGTTCCAGCAGGTGCAGAACGGCGCGGCGCCGGCGGCGGCGCCCTCGTCGGCCGCGCCGCCGCGGCGGCCCGTCCGCGGCATCGTGCTCGACCTGAACGAGCCGCGCCGGCTGGAGGCGATGCTCGCCGAGGCGGGCCTGCCGGACCGGCTGGACGGCGTGGTGCACGCCGCCGGCGTCGTCCATCTCGGCCGGGTCGCCGAGACCGAGGCCGACGAGTGGATCGCGCACCTGTCGGTGAACCTGGTGTCGGCGGCCGAGCTGACCCGCCTGCTGCTGCCCGCGCTGCGCGCCGCCGAGGGCCACGTGGTGTTCGTCAACTCGACGGCGGGCCTCCGCGCCAACCCCGACTGGGCGGCGTACGCGGCGAGCAAGTTCGGGCTGCGGGCGCTCGCCGACTCGCTGCGCGCCGAGGAGCCGTCCGTGCGCGTCACGACCGTCTACCCCGGCCGCACCGCGACCGAGATGCAGCGCCGTGTGCGCGCGCAGGAGGGCGCGTCCTACGACCCGGCCGACTTCGCCGACCCGGCGACCGTCGCGCGGGTGCTGGTAGGGGCGCTGGAGACGCCGCGCGACGCGGTCGTCGCCGACGTCTCCGTCCGGCCGAGCTAGAGGACGGGGGCGGGCGCGGCCGGCTCGCGCTCGCGCCGGCGCCGCAGGACCCACGCCGACAGGACGCCGCCGATCAGCCCGAACAGGTGGCCCTGCCAGGAGATGTTCGGGTCCTGCGGCAGGATCCCGAAGATCAGCGTCCCGTAGACGGCGACGACGCCGACCGCGATGGCGATGTCGGCGAGCCGCCGCTCGAACACCCCGCGGCCGAGCAGGTAGCCGAAGAACCCGAAGACCAGGATGCTCGACCCGAGGGTGTTGCCGCTGCCGGTGAACCAGACGCCGAGGCCGCCGACCACGGTGACGACCAGCATCATCGCCAGGAAGCGGCCGATGCCGCGCACCGCGGCGAGGAAGCCGAGCACGACGAACGGCAGCGTGTTGCCCGCCAGGTGGCCGAGCGAGCCGTGCATGAACGGCGCGGTGAAGATGTCGGGCAGGTCGTTCACGTCGTGCGCCTGGACGCCCAGCCGGTCGAGGGTGCCGCCGAGCACGACGTCGACCAGCTCCAGGACCCACATGACGGCGGTGATGCCGAGCACGACGGCGGCCGCGGTGAGCGCGCGGGCGCCGTGCACGGCGAGGCCGTCGCGCCGCCTGCTCTCGGGGACCGGACTGTAGCTCATACGCGCCACCGTAGATCGGGAGGGACCTGCCGTCACCGGGAAGAACGATCCCGATCCGGCTTTTGTCCCCGTAGCGGACCCGAACGGGATTCGGCCATAGTGGGGCGATGCGTGCTGTGCGGTGTGCGGAGCTCGGGACGGTCGCGGTCGCGGACGTCCCCGAGCCCGAGGCGGGACCGGGCCAGGTCGTCATCGGCGTCGAGGCGGCGGGCGTCAACTACGTCGACGGGCTGTTCGTCCGCGGGCGGTACCAGATCAAGCCGCCGCTGCCGTTCGTCCCGGGCGGCGAGGTGGCGGGGACCGTCGTCGCCGCCGGACCGGACGTGACGTCGCCCGCGGTCGGGACGCGGGTGCTCGCCATGTGCGGGCTCGGCGGCTTCGCCGAGCGGGTCGCCGTCCCGGCATCCGCCGCGGTCCCGCTGCCGGAGAAGCTGGACGCCGTCCGGGCGGCGACGTTCACCCAGAGCTACTGCACCGCCCTGTTCGCGCTGCGCACGCGGGCGCGCCTGGCGGCGGGCGAGCGCGTCCTCGTGCTCGGCGCGGGCGGCGGGACGGGCCTCGCCGCCGTCCAGGTCGCCAAGGCGCTCGGCGCGCGGGTGCTGGCGGCGGCGTCGTCGGAGGAGAAGCGGGCGCTCGCGCTCGCGGCGGGCGCGGACGCGGTGCTCGACCCGGCCGGGGACGTCAAGACCGCCGCCCGCGAGTGGTCGGGCGGCGGCGTGGACGTCGTGTACGACCCCGTGGGCGGGGCCCTCGCCGAACCGGGGCTGCGCGCCCTCCGCGAGTTCGGCCGCTACGTGGTGATCGGGTTCGCGTCGGGGACGATCCCGTCCCTGCCGCTGAACCAGGTGCTGCTGCGCAACCGCAGCGTCGTCGGGGTGGACTGGGGGGCCTGGGCGCTGTCGGACGGCGCCGGCCAGCTCGCCCTGCTGGAGGAGCTGCTCGGCCTCGTCGCGGACGGCGCCCTCGCGCCGGTCGCGCCCACCGCCGTCCCGCTGGAGTCGGCCGGGCGGGCGATGGACGACCTGCTGGGGCGCCGCACGGCGGGCAAGGTCGCGCTCGTCCCCTGATCAGGCGGCGTGCCGGGCGTCCTCCTCGACGTCCCCGCGCACGGAGATCGCCGGCAGCCGGTGCCTGACGGGCGCGTCGGCGGCGCGGCGGAGCAGGCGGCGCTCCTCGGGCGTCGTCCCGCCCCAGATGCCGTCCGGCTCCCCGACCCGCAGCGCCCAGCTGAGGCAGGCGCCGACGACGGGGCAGTGCCCGCAGACGGCCTTGGCGCGCTCCTCCTGCTCGCGCAGGATCGGCGCGGCGTACCCGATGGGGAAGAACAGGTCCGGATCGGCGCCACGGCAGATCGCGTGGTCGCTCCAGTGTTCCTCGTTGGCGTGTGGGTTCGGCATGACATCTCCCTGCGACGGTCCGCGCCGGCAGTTCGGGGGTGGGGCATCGGTCCACTCAACGTAGTACTACGAAGCGTAGTACTACAAGTCATGGTGACCAATGAGGCATTTCGTCCGGATAGCCTGTTGACGTGCGGCCAGTCGAGAACGTGACCTTTCGCGAGGCGACCCGAGACGACCTGCCCGAGATCGTCCGGCTGCTCGCCGACGATCCCCTGGGCGCCACCCGCGAAACCCCGGGCGAGGTGATCCCGGACGCCTACTTCGCGGCGTTCGCCGCCATCGAGCGCGACCCGAACAACGCGGTGGTCGTGGCGGAGGTCGACGGCCGGCTGGCCGGCACCCTCCAGCTCACCTACATCCCCGGCCTCACCTACACCGGCGGCGAGCGCGCCCAGATCGAGGGCGTCCGGGTCGCCTCCGAGCAGCGCGGCCGCGGCATCGGCCAGATCATGATCACCTGGGCGATCGACCAGGCCCGCACCCGCGGCTGCCGCGTCGTCCAGCTCACCACCGACCGCCAGCGCCCCGACTCGATCCGCTTCTACCAGAAGATCGGCTTCCGCCCCTCCCACATGGGCATGAAGTACCACCTCAAGGACGACTAGGTCCCGGACGGATACGCGAATTCGGGTATCCGCCCGGGGTGGCCGCCCGCATGGTCACCTCTGGCGTGGTCGCCGACGCCACGCTGGACCCCGCCGGGGGCGCCGCCGGCTGCTTCCCGGGGGTGCTGGAGAGCGGCGGGGAGGAACGGCGGCCCGGATGCAACGGGGATGCAACCGGGGGGCGGGCAGGGTGGGGGCGGAGGGCGGACGCGTCCGCCCTCCGCCGTGCGGTCGCCCGTCCACTGGCCGGCCGGGACGCAACGGCGCGGATCGTTCGCACCGGGCCCGTGCTGCGGGCAGGGAGATCGCGCGTCCTCTGGTCCCGGCGCCGGGCGCAAGGCGGGGACCGCGCGGCCCGCGGCGTCGGGTAGCGTGACGCGCGTCCCGGCCGGTGATCATGGTCGGGGCGGAGGGCGCTCCTCCGGGACGGTCGCGCGGTGGCGGTCCGCGGGAGCCGTGGGGAGGCGACCGTGGGGATCGTGGAGCGGCTGCGGGCGGCCGGGTGCGTCTTCGCCGAGGAGGAGGCGGAGCTCATCCTGGCGACGCCCGGCGACCACGAGGCGATGGTCGCGCGGCGGGTCGCGGGGCTGCCGCTGGAGCACGTGCTCGGCTGGGCGGAGTTCCGCGGGATCAGGGTGCGCGTCGATCCGGGGGTGTTCGTGCCGCGGCGGCGGAGCGGGTTCCTCGTCGAGCGGGCCGCGGGGCTGGCGCGGGCCGGGGACGTCGCGGTGGACCTGTGCTGCGGGTCCGGGGCCCTCGGGGCCGCGCTGCGGGCCGCGGTGGACGTCGAGCTGTACGCGGCCGACATCGACCCGGCGGCGGTGCGCTGCGCCCGGCGGAACGTGCCCGGCGAGGTCTTCGAGGGCGACCTGTTCGCGCCGCTGCCCGAGACCCTGCGGGGGCGGGTGCGCGTGCTGCTCGCCAACGTCCCCTACGTGCCGAGCGGCGAGGTGGCGTTCCTGCCCGGCGAGGCCCGCGACCACGAGGCGCGCGTCGCGCTGGACGGCGGGCACGACGGGCTGGAGGTGCTGCGCCGCGTCGCCGCCGAGGCCGGGACGTGGCTCGCCCCCGGCGGCCACCTGCTGACGGAGGCGAGCGACCGGCAGGCCGCCGTGGCGGTGGACGTGCTGGAGGCGGGCGGCCTGGAGGCGCGGATCGCCCGTTCGGACGAGCTCGACGCCACCGTCGTCATCGGCACGAGGACCGCGTGAAGCGCCGGGAACAAGGACGGGGGCCGGGCCGTTACAGGTGATGGTCGGTGTGCCTGGTGTCCCCGGGCCTCACCTATCGCCTTCACGGAATACCGTCCGGCTGGAGCCGTGTTGAGCCTTTCGCCGAGAGGCGACCCACACACCGACCTTGACGTGACAGACGGGCGCCCCCGCCACAGGGGGCGCCCGTTCTGCGTTTCAGAGGCGGATGCGGGCGAGCAGGCGCAGGGCGCCGGGCGAGACACGTGAGATGAGGCGGGCCAGGTGCGCCTCGGGCGTGACGGGCTGGACGGCCTTGTTCGCGCGGACGGCCGCCACGATGCGTTCGGCGACCTGGTCCGGGCCGTAGTTGCGCAGCCCGTACGCGCGGACGGCGCGCTTGCGCTGCTCGTCCTGGTCGTCGGCGGACAGGCCGACGAAGGACGTCGTCCGCGTGATGGCCGTGTTGACGATCCCCGGGCAGACGGCGGTGACGCCGATGCCCTCGGACGCCAGCTCGGCGCGCAGGCACTCGGTCAGCATCAGCACGGCCGCCTTGCTGGTGCTGTAGGCGGGCAGCGTGCGCGACGGCATGAACGCGGCCGCGGACGCGGTGTTGACGATGTGGCCGCCCTCGCCGCGCTCGACCATCAGGCGCCCGAACAGCCGCGAGCCGTGGATGACGCCCCACAGGTTGACGCCGAGGAGCCGCTCCCAGTCCTCGGTCGTGTGGTCCAGCAGCGACCCGGCCATGCCGATGCCCGCGTTGTTGACGAGGACGTCGGGCGCGCCGATCTCGGCGGCGAACTTCTCCATGGCGGCGGCGTCGGACACGTCCACCTCGTACGCGCGCGCGGACGCCCCGGCGAGCGCGGCGGTCTCCTTCGCGGCGGCGCCGTCCAGGTCGGCGGCGACGACGCGGGCGCCGCGCCGCGCGAAGGCGAGGGCGGTCGAGCGGCCGATGCCCGAGCCCGCGCCGGTGACGACGACGAGCCGGTCGGCGAAGTCGGCCGGGGACGTGCGGCGCAGCGGCTCGATCGCGCCCGTCACCTGGTCGATGTGCTCGGCGACCAGCCGGGCGACGAGGTCTGGGCGGGCCGCCGGGATCCAGTGCCGGCCCTGCACGCGGCGGATCCACAGGTCGGACGCGTGCGGGCGGGCCGCCTCGGCGATGGCGGGCGTGACGAACGGGTCGTCCTCGGGAATCACGAGCTGGACCGGGACGTCGGTGCGCCGTTCGCGCGGGCGCGCGAGGCGGTCGGGGACGTTGGCGCGGTACAGGTTGACGCCGTGGGCGCCGTCGGCGGGCAGCGTCGGCCCGAAGTCGGCGCCGCCGTCCATCAGGGACAGCAGGCGCCGCCCGGCGCCGGTGCGCCACGACAGCTCGGGCACGACGGGCGTCTGGAAGAAGGCGATGTACCAGGAGTGCAGCGCCTGCCGCAGCGAGCGGGCCGGGTGGAAGCCGCGCGTCCAGTGCCCGACGTGGTCCAGCGACGGCCCCGAGATCGAGGTGAAGGACGCGAACCGATCGGGCATCGTGCAGACCGCCTCCCACGACTGGATGGAGCCCCAGTCGTGGCCGACGAGGTGGACCTTCTCGCCGGGCGCGGCGGCGTCCAGCACGGCGCGCATGTCGGCCGTGAGGCGGTCCAGCCGGTAGGCGGCGCGCCCGGACGGGCGGGACGAGGCGCCGGCGCCGCGCACGTCGTAGGTGATGACGCGGAACCGGCCGGCGAGGCGGTCCGCCACGCCGTCCCAGACGCGGTGGGTGTCGGGGTAGCCGTGGACGAGCAGGACCGCCGGGCCCGCGGTGCCGCGCCGCTGGACGGCGAGGTCGGCGCCGTCCCCGCGAACAGTATTGGACATGCTGTTAATTAAGGCGGCGGACCGGGCGCCGGGTCAACGCCGCGGCACCGTGACCGCCGTTACACAGGACTCGAGCCGCGCACTTCGGGGCAGAGAACCCGGAGGGACCGAGAACTCTGGCGGCACGGACATGAAGGAGTGCGGTGTGAGCGACGAGCACGTGGAGATCGAGCGCAAGTACGACGCGGACGCCGGTTTCGCCGTCCCCGACCTGGACGGCCTGCCCGGCGTGGCGTCCGTCGGGGAGCCCGAACGCCACGAGCTGCACGCGTCCTACTTCGACACCGCCGGCCTCCGGCTCGCCGCCGCGAAGATCACCCTGCGCCGCCGCAAGGGCGGGACGGACGCCGGCTGGCACCTGAAGCTGCCCGCCGCCGACGGCAACCGCTTGGAGATCCACGCGCCGCTCGGCAGTACCAACCGGCCGCCGAAGCGCCTCGCCGACCTCGTCGCCTCGGTCGCGCGCGGCGAGCCGCTCCGCCCCGTCGCCACCCTGGACACCGCGCGCACCACCGTCCTGCTGCTGGACGAGGCGGGGCGGCCGCTCGCCGAGATCGCCGACGACCTCGTCACCGGCCGCGACCTGCGCGAGACGAGCGCGGTCGTGTTCACGCCCGAGGACGGCGCCGAGACCGGCGGCGCGGACGGCGCGCTCCGCTGGCGGGAGGTCGAGGTCGAGCTCAAGGGCGGCTCCCCCGACGTGCTGAAGGCGGTCGGCAAGCGGCTGAAGAGGGCGGGCGCGTCCCGGTCCGGCTCGGCGTCCAAGCTGTCGCGCGTGCTCGCGACCGAGGCCGACACCACCCGCGCCGACATCGCCGCCCGCGCCGGGCGCGCCGATGCCACCGCCGGGGACGCGGTCGTCGCCTACATCGCCGCCTACCTCGTCCGGCTGCTGGACCACGATCCGCGCGCCCGGCAGGACGCCGACGGCGCCGTCCACCAGATGCGGACCGCCGCGCGCCGCATCCGCAGCGCCCTGCAGAGCTACGAGTCCCTGTTCGACGCCGAGCGCACCGGTCCGCTGAAGGACGGCCTGAAATGGCTCGGGGGCGACGTGCTCGGCGAGACCCGCGACCTGGAGGTGCTGCGCGAGCGGTTCACCGGGCGCCTCGCCGATCTCGGCGAGCCCGAGCCCGCCTGGACGGCCGCCCTGCCCCGCCAGCAGGCGGCCGCGCACCGCAAGGCGATGCGCGCGCTGACGTCCGAGCGCTACTACGAGCTGCTCGACGCCCTGGACGCGTTCGTCACCGATCCGCCGTTCCGCAAGAAGGCCCGCAAGCCCGCCGCCGACGTGCTGCCCGGGCTCATCCAGAAGTCCTGGTGGCGGCTGGAGCGCAAGCACGCCGCCATCACCGGCGCCGACGACGCCGATATCGCCCGGCACGAGACCCGCAAGGCCGCCAAGCGCGCGCGCTACGCCGCCGAACTCGCCGAGCCCGTGCTCGGCAAGCCCGCCAAGCGGGCCGCCAAGCAGGCCAAGCGCGTCCAGACGGTCCTCGGCGACTACCAGGACGGCGTCGTCGCGCTGGAGCGGCTGCACGCCGTCCGCCCGAAGACGAGCGGCGAGGCGTTCGCCACGGGCGCCGTCTACGGCGTCGAGCACTGCCGCGCCGGCGTCGCCAAGCAGCGCCTCGCCGACCTGTGGACGGGCCTGACGGTCCCGATCTTCTAGCGCGGCTGGTGGCGCTCCAGGGCGGCGATCGTGTCGCCGGCGATGTGGGCGGCCCAGAACCAGCCCTTGCGGAGCGAGGGGTCCTCGGGGACCTTCTCGCCGAGGTGGCGGCAGAGGCCGGCGACGAGGTCGGCGACGATCTCGCCGTGCGTGCAGACCACCGTCGGGACGCCGTCGGCGACCAGGTCGAGCAGCCGCTCGCAGGCCCGCCCGGCGGCGGTCGCGCCGACGGTGAACGCCGGGTCGCCGTCCAGGCCGGCGCCGGTGCGGCGGGCGAGCGGCAGGACGGTGTCGACGCAGCGCGCGGTGAGCGACGACACGATCCGCAGCGGCCCGTAGGCGGGCAGCAGCCGCGCCAGGGCGGCGGCGTCCGCGCGGCCGTGCGGGTCGAGGGGGCGCAGCTCGTCGGGCTCGGCCCAGCGCCGCTTGTCGCCCGCCGGGGCGTGCCGCACGATGACCAGCGGCCGGGTGGCCGCGGGGCCGGCGGCGAACTCGCGCAGCAGGTCGACGTCGTGGGAGTGGCTGAGCCGGTCCTCGGCCGCGGGGACGCTCAGCCAGTCGAGCCGGTCGACCTCGTCGTTCGGCACGAACCGCGGCAGGGCCGCGGCCTCGGCCCGCGCCGCCCAGTAGTCGACGCGCTTGACGCGGCCGTCCTTCAGGTAGGTGCTGGCGGGCAGCCGCCGGCCGAGCCGCGGGACCACCCCGGTCTCCTCGGTCACCTCGCGGGCGGCGGCCCGCAGGACGTGCTCGCCCGGCTTGACCTTGCCCTTCGGGAACGACCAGTCCCCGTACCTGGGCCGGTGCACGAGCGCGACCTGCACGCCCGCCCCACCGTCCTCGCCGCCGTCCCGCCAGAGCACCGCCCCGGCGGCGCGGATCGCGACCGCGGCCTCATCCATCGACGGTCCTCCACCGGCGGCTCTTGACCAGGTAGGTCTGGATGTCGCGGAGCGGCTCGCCGGGCGGACCCGGGTGCCGCGTCCAGGTGCCGTCGGCGTCCAGCCACCAGGAGCCGGTGGTGTCGTCCATGGCGCGGTCCAGCAGGTCGACGAGCGCGTCGCGCTGGGGGCGGTCGGACACCGTGACGAGCGCCTCCACGCGGCGGTCCAGGTTGCGGTGCATGAGGTCGGCGCTGCCGATCCACACCTCGGCGTCGCCGTCGTTGTCGAACGCGAAGATCCGCGAGTGCTCCAGGAAGCGGCCGAGGACGCTGCGCACCCGGATCGTCTCCGACAGGCCGGGCACGCCGGGCCGCAGCGCGCAGATGCCGCGCACCCACACGTCGACCGGGACGCCGTCCTGCGACGCCCGGTACAGGGCGTCGATGACGACCTCGTCGACCAGCGAGTTGCACTTCACCCGGATGCGGCCCGCGCGGCCCGCCCGCACGTGCCCGGCCTCGCGCTCGATCCGCTCCACGAGGCCGTTGCGCAGGCTCTGCGGCGCGACGAGGAGCCGCTGGTAGCCGGACTGGCGCGAGTAGCCGGTCAGGTGGTTGAACAGCGCGCTGACGTCCTCGCCGACCGCGGCGTCGGCGGTGAGGACGCCGAGGTCCTCGTAGAGGCGGGCGGTCTTCGGGTGGTAGTTGCCGGTGCCGATGTGGCAGTAGCGGCGGAGCACGCCGTCGGCGTCCTGGCGGACGACGAGGGCGAGCTTGCAGTGCGTCTTCAGCCCGACGAAGCCGTAGACGACGTGGCAGCCGGCCTGCTCCAGCTTGCGCGCCCAGGCGATGTTGGCGCGCTCGTCGAAGCGGGCCTTCAGCTCGACGACCACGACGACCTGCTTGCCGGCCTCGGCGGCGTCGATGAGCGCGTCCACGATCGGCGAGTCGCCGCTGGTCCGGTAGAGCGTCTGCTTGATCGCCAGGACGCGGGGGTCGGCGGCGGCGTCCTCGATGAGGCGCTGCACCGAGGTGGTGAAGGAGTCGTAGGGGTGGTGCACCAGCACGTCGCGGTCGCGGATCGCCGAGAAGATCGAGGCGTCACCGGGGATCGTGTCCTTGGCCGGGACGAACGGCGGGTACTTCAGCTCCGGGCGGTCCAGGTCGGCGATGTCGGCGAGCCCGGCGAGGTCCAGCGGGCCGGGCACCCGGTAGATCTGGCTCTCGGTGATGGCGAGCTCCTCGGTGAGCAGCTCCAGCACCTCCGGAGAGATCGACTGCTCGACCTCCAGCCGGACGACGGGCCCGAAGCGGCGGCGCAGCAGCTCGCGCTCCAGCGCCTGGAGGAGCCCCTCGCTGACGTCGTCGTCGATCTCCAGGTCCTGGTTGCGGGTGACCCGGAAGGCGTGGTGCTCCACCACCTCCATGCCGACGAACAGCTGCCCGAGGTGGGCGGCGATGACGTCCTCCAGCGGGGTGAACCGGTCGGCGGAGGCCTCGAAGAAGCGCGGCAGCACCGGCGGGACCTTCACCCGGGCGAACATCGTGGCCTCGGTCTCCGGATCGCGGACGATCACCGCGAGGTTCAGCGAGAGGCCGGAGATGTAGGGGAAGGGGTGGGCGTTGTCGACGACGAGCGGGGTGAGCACGGGGTAGATCCGCTCCCGGAACACCCGGTGCAGCCGCTCCTGCTCGGTGTCGGACAGGTCGGCCCAGCGCAGGATGTGGATGCCCTCCGCGCCGAGGGCGGGGCAGACGTCGTCGCTGAAGGTGGCGGCGTGCCGGAGCATCAGCTCGTGCGCGACGGTGGCGGTGCGCTCCAGCACCTCGCGGGGCTGGCGGCCGCTCGCGGCCTGGACGGCGAGGCCGGTCGCCATCCGGCGGGCCAGGCCGGCGACGCGGACCATGAAGAACTCGTCCAGGTTGCTGGCGAAGATCGACAGGAACCGGGCGCGCTCCAGCAGCGGCAGGTCGGGGTCCTCGGCCAGTTCCAGGACACGCTGGTTGAACCGGAGCCAGCTCTCCTCCCGGTCGAGGAAGCGGTCGTCGGGCAGGGGCTCCACATCGTGGGTGAAATGTCCTGGATTGACGCTCATGACGTAATCATTCCCGGCGAAGGTGAACGGCAGTCGAACGGGCGGGACTCGACCGCGGGTCGGACGGTGCGGCGGCTACCTCCGATCATGCCCCGTGCCGGGTCGAACATTCGGCGCGGAACGGGAAAGACGCCTGATCATCGGGCCGCGGCGGCCGGGACGGCAAAGGCGTCGGCACGGAACGGTGCAGGCGGGGGCACCGTCTCGGCGGCGCCCGTTAGGCCGCCCCGACCGTGGGTACGGCACGGTTCCAGTAACACGGGAGGACGCGATGACCGATCGACAGGGTACGGACCTGGCCGGCGTGCCGACGGCCGACCTGATCAAGTCCCTCAGCGAGCGGAGCGCCGAGCTCGTCCGCGAGGAACTGCAGCTCGCCCAGCTCGAGCTGAAGACCAAGGCGACGCGGGCGGGCAAGGCCGCCGGCATCCTCGGCGGTGCCGGTCTCGTCGCCCTCTACGGCGGCGGCGCGCTCGTCGCCACCCTCATCCTCGCGCTCGCCGCGGCGCTGCCCGGCTGGGCCGCCGCGCTGATCGTCACCGTCGTGCTGTTCGCGGTGGCGGGCGTGCTGGCGCTGGTGGGGAAGAAGAGGATGGCCGCGGCCGCGCCGCCGAAGCCCGAGCAGGCAGTGGAGAGCGTCCGCGAGGACGTCCAGGAGATCAAGAGCAGGGGACACCGGTGAGCGACGACGCGGAGCGGGAGCTGCGGGAGCAGCGGGAGCGGATCGAGCGGACCCGCGGGGAGCTGGGCGACACCATCGACGAGCTCGCCGCGCGGGCCGACGTCAAGGGTCGCGCGCAGGACAAGGCGCAGGAGCTGAAGACCCAGGCGCAGGACAAGGTGACCGAGATCAAGGAGCAGGCGCAGGGCAAGGCCGGCGAGCTGAAGGCGCAGGCGCAGGCCAAGGCCGCGGTCGCCAAGGACAAGGCCGCCGAGACCCGCGCGCAGGCGCAGGTCAAGGCCGTCGAGGCCAAGGAGAAGGCCCGCGAGAAGGCCCCCGACCCGGTCGTGCACGCGGCCGAGGAGGTCGGCAGGCGCCCGAAGCCGGTCGCCGGCGCGATCGCCGGGGCCGTCGCCGCGGTGCTGGTGGTCCGGCAGCTGCGCAAGCGCCGCGCCGCCAACCGGTCGCCGCTGGTGAAGGCGGCCGACTTCGGCCGCGACGCGGGCCGCCGCGCCGGCCGGAAGGCGACCAAGGCGAGCGCCAAGGCCACCAAGGCCGGCGCGAAGGCCACCAAGGCGAGCGCGAAGGCCGGCCGCAAGGCCGACAAGGCGGGGCGCAAGGCCGCGAAGGCCGCGCGCAAGCGGGCCCGCCGCTAGACATCGCGGGGCGGGGGCCGGGACAGGCCATCGGAACCCGCCGGTGCCTTCACCGGGCGCGCGGTCGCGGGTAGAACCAGATCGTGACCCCTCATGAAGCCTCCCGGCCCCCGCTCACCGCGATGAGCTGGCCCCGCTGCACCGTCGCGCACGGCTGTACCGGGCGCGCCGCAGGACCGTTCGACGGCTGCGTCGCGCACCTGCGGCCGGAGCAGTTCCAGCGGCTGCTGGCCGGGCTGCGGCCCGGCGCCGACCTGGACCTGCGCGGCGTCACCGTCCCGCCCGGCCCGCTGGCGGCGCTGCTTCGCGCCGTCACCGGGCCGGACGGGCGCCCGCACCTCGGCCGCACCCGGTTCGAGGGGGCGCTGCTGCCCGCCCGGACGTCCCTCGCCGGGGCCTGCTTCGAGGGCGACGCCTCCTTCGACGGCGCCGGATCCGTCGGCGGGATCTCCTTCTTCGGCGCGCACTTCCTCGGCAACGTCTCGTTCCGCGGCGCCCGGTTCGCCGGGAACGCCTCCTTCCACGGCGCCCGGTTCACCCGGCACGCGTCCTTCGAGGAGGCGGTGTTCGGCGGCGACACCCTGTTCGGCGAGGCCGTCTGGGACGCCGGGGCCGCCTTCGACCGGGCCGTGTTCATGGGCGCGGTCACCTTCGACCGCGCCTCCTTCGCCCGCGACGCGGCGCTGCGCGGCGCCTGCTTCGGCGGGGCGCTCTCCTTCCGCCGCGTCCAGGTCGGCCGGCACGCCCGGTTCGAGCGGGCGCGGTTCCGGCACGACGTGCGGCTCGGGCCGCTCGCCGCCGCCGAGCGCGTCGAGCTGTCCGGCGTCACCGCGCACGGCGCCCTGCACGTGCACGCGGCCGCCGGGGACGTCTCGGCGCGCGGCGTCACCGCGCGCGGCGCCGGCGAGTTCCGGCTGCGCGGCGCCGACCTCGACCTGGAGGGCGCCGCGTTCGGCGGGCCCCTCACCGTCCGCGCCCTCGCGCACCCCCTGTCGGGCGTCCGCGAGCCGGCCCGCCCGGACCGGGACGCCCCGCCGCCCGTCCGCGTCCTGTCGCTCCGCGGCGTCGCGGCGGAGGGCCTGACGCTGGCGGACCTCGACCTGTCGCGCTGCCGGTTCCTCAGCCCGGTCCCGGCGGGTCCGCCCGCGCCGGCGGGGCTCCGGCTGGACGGCCGGTGCGCGTTCGCGACCGTCCGCTCCCCCTGGCGCCGGCACGGGCACGCCGTCCTCGCCGACGACCACCGGCGGAGGCGCGCCCACGACCGCTCCTACGACCGGCGCCTCGCCGTGCTGTACCGGCAGCTCGAACGCGCCGCGGCGCCCTCCGACGGCGCGCTCGCCCGTGACTTCCGCTACAGCGCGCTGGAGATGCGGCGGCGCGGCGAGGCCGCCCCGTGGCGCCGCTGGCTGCTGCACGCGCTCTGGCTGAGCTGCGGGTACGGGCTGCGGGCCGGGCGGACGCTCGGCTGGCTCTCGGTGATCGTCGCGCTGGCCTGCTGCGGGGCGGCGCTGGCCGGGCACCCCGCGCACCGCACGACCGCGCACCCCCGCGCCGCGCGGCCGTCTACCGTCCCGTGGCATGAGCGATGAGGAGCCGTCCGACGGGCTGTTCGCCTACGGGACACTGCGCTTCCCCGAAGTGCTGGAAATGTTGCTCGGCCGCGTTCCCGAGATGGCGCCCGCGCGCGCCGCGGGCTGGCGCGTCCGCGCCCTGCCGGGCGTCGTCTACCCGGGCCTCGTCGCGGATCCGTCCGGCGTCGCCGAGGGCGTGCTGATCAGCGGCCTGGACGCCGCGGAGACCCGGCTGCTCGACGCCTACGAGGACGCCGAGTACGACGTGGCCGTGCTGCCCCTGGACGGGGGGCGGCGCGGCCGCGCCTACCTCTGGCGCGGGGCGGCCGAGCCGTTCGACTGGGACGCGGCGCGATTCGCCGAGCGGGAACTGCGCCGCTTCGTCGATTCGGTGCGGCCGTGGCGGCTCGCCTTCGAGTGACCGGAAGATGATCGACTAACCGCCGGAAGGGCTCCGGGAACGGCGGCTCGAAAGTATGTGCGGCTTGTTTTGTCAGACCCCCGGGTAATGATGTGGGCATGAGCAGAGAAACTGTTCCGGGGTTGCAGTGCCCGCACTGCCAGTCGCGTCTCGCGCTCGTCCCCGTGCCGGGTTCCCCGGCCGCGCCGAGCACCGCGGTCGCGCTGCCGATGCCCGTGGTCCGCGAGGACTACACGCCCCCGCCCGTCGCCGAGGTGCTGGCCGTCTACGCCGGGCGGTCGGTCGACCGCGCCACCGCCGCGCGCGGTGCGGCGCGGGTCCGCGAGAGCATGACCCGCGCGCACAATGCGGCGGTGCAGAGACGGGCGGCGCAAAGGGCCGCCCGGATCGGTCCGCGCAGCGCCTAGCGAGCCCCTTCCCCCGGTCCCGCCCCCGATTCCCCGCCGCCTCTCCGGCTCCCCCGATTCGCCGCCCCTGCACAGATCACGATTGGCGCGCAAAGCACCGCCCGCCCCTCCGATGACCTTTCGCCGCGGATCGGCGGCCCGCCCCCTGCGGACCGGGCCGCCGCCTCCCCCCACCGCGCGTTTCCGCAGGTCAGCACGGTAGTTCCGCCGTCCGGGCCGGGCGGGTCGGCACCGGCGGCGTCCCGGCGGCCGCGCCCCGGGCCCCGCCGGCGGGGCCGCCCCTCTAGCACGGCCACCCCCGGGCATCGCCGATCTGCTCTAATCTTTGCCCCATGACAAGCGTCGGGAGCCCGTTCGCCGCCGGGGCGCGCCCATGAGAGCGTGTCCCGTATGACCGCGCTCCACAGCAGCCGGGGCCGCGAGGGCCTCCTGGAGGCGGGCGACTGCCTGCGGCTGCTCCTGGTCGAGGACGACGCCGCGGACGCGTTCCTGTTCGAGGAGCTGCTGAAGGAGTCCGAGCCGGACGTCGACATCACCGTCGCCCGGACCCTCGCCGAGGCCCTGCTCCTGCTGACCCCCGGCATCCAGTGCATCATCGTCGACCTGTCGCTGCCCGACGCCGACGGCCTGCACGTGCTCCGCCAGGTGCTGGCGCGCACCCCCCAGACCGCCGTGCTCGTGCTGACCGGCCTCGCCGACGCCCACATGGGCGTCGCGGCCGTCGCCGCGGGCGCCCAGGACTACCTGGTCAAGCAGGACGTCGACGGCGCCCTGCTGACCCGCGCCATCCGCTACGCCATCGAGCGCAAGCGCGCCGACGAGTCGGAGAAGCAGCTCGTCGAGGCGCGCGTCGTCAGCCAGGAGAACGCCCGGCTGGAGCGCGGCCTGCTGCCGGTGCCGATCCTGCACGACACCGGCCTCGGCCACCTCACCCGCTACCGGCCCGGCCGCGCCCGCGCGCTGCTCGGCGGCGACTTCTACGACACCGTCGAGCTCGCCGACGGCACCGTGCACGGCGTCATCGGCGACGTCAGCGGGCACGGCGCGGACGAGGCGTCGCTCGGCGTCCGGCTCCGCATGGCCTGGCGCACCCTGGTGCTCGCCGGGCACACCGGCGGCGCCCTGCTGGAGACCCTGGACACCGTCCTGGTGCACGAGCGGTGGAGCGAGGAGATCTTCACGACGCTCTGCATGTTCGAGCTGCCGCCGGACCGGCGCAGCGCCCGGATCTGGCGGGCCGGGCACCCGCGCCCGCTGGTGTTCGACCCGGCCGGCGTGCGGCCGCTGCCCGACGGCCCGTGCGGCCCCGCGCTCGGCCTGCTGCCCGGCCTGGACTGGCCGGTCACCGAGATCGGGCTCGGCGACTCGTGGGCGCTGATGCTCTACACCGACGGCCTCATCGAGGGGATGATCGGCCGCGGCAACGAGCGCCTCGACCTGGCGGGGCTGCTGGAGCTCGCGGCGAAAGCGTGGCGGGACGGCGAGCGGGACGGCACCCTGGTGGACGGGCTCATCGCCGAGGCCGAGCGGCTGAACGGCGACGTGCTCTCCGACGACCTCGCCGTGCTGCTGCTGACCCGGGACGACCGCCGATGACCCTCGACCAGGAGACCGGCCCCGCCGCGTCCACCGCGTCCACCGCGCCCGCCGCGGCGCCCGAGCCCGGCGGGCCCCCGGCGCCGGTGCTGCCGGCCGGCGGGCGCCGCGCCCCGCGGACCGGGCTGTCCCGCCTGTCCCTCACCCAGATCTACCGGATCGGCTCGGTGGTGCTCACCACCGTGCTGATCCTCGCCCTGACGCAGGCCGCCATCGCGCTCGTCCACAACAACGACGCCCGCGACGGGCTCACCGGCCACGTCGACCCGGCCACCCTGGAGCAGTTCCGCCTCGGCAGCGCCGTCGGCCGCCAGGACACCGCCATCCGCAACTACGCCGCCGACGGCGACCGCGCCCGCCTCGCCGACTACCGCGACGCCATCGCCGACGAGGCCGCCGCGGCGGCCTCGATCCGCCGCGACCTCGCCGGCGTCGCCGGGACCGGGCCGACCCGGCAGCGGCTGGAGGCGGTCGAGCGGGCGAGCGCGGCGTGGCGGCGCGGCTTCGCCGAACCGCTCGCGGCGGGCTCGGGCCAGGGCATCTCCGAGGCGGCCGAGGCCGCGGGCCGCGACCTGTTCGCCGGGTTCCGGGCCGCCAACGTCGCCCTGCAAGGGGCGCTCACCTCGCTGCACGGCAAGGTGTCGGAGAACCTGCGCGACGCCGCCGTCCGCGTCTACTGGTCGGTCGGCGCGGCGTTCCTGATCGTGGTCCTCGCCGCGATCCTGCTGGCGCTCGTCATCAGCCGCACCGTGCTGCACCCGGTGCGGTCGCTGACCGGCCGGGTCCGCGCCGTCTCGCAGGGCGACTACGAGCACGGCCTCGACGTCGGCGGCCCCGCCGAGATCGCCGAGCTGGCCGCCATCGTCGACGCCATGCGCAACCGCATCCTGCAGGAGTGGCGGGCCGCCACCGAGGCGCGGGCCGTGCTGGACGAGCAGGCCACCGAGCTGCGCCGCTCCAACGCCGAGCTGGAGCAGTTCGCCTACGTCGCCAGCCACGACCTCCAGGAGCCGCTCCGCAAGGTCGCCTCGTTCTGCCAGATGCTGGACCGCCGCTACGCCGACCGGCTCGACGACCGCGGCCGCCAGTACATCGAGTTCGCGGTGGACGGCTCCAAGCGCATGCAGTCGCTGATCAGCGACCTGCTCGGCTTCTCCCGGGTCGGCCGGATGTCGGCGATGGAGGACGGCGTCGCGCTGGACGCCGTCGTGGACCGCGCCGTCGACAACCTGTCCGCGCTGATCGAGGAGACCGGCGCGACCGTCGAGCGCGCCGAGCTGCCGGCGGTCCACGGCGACCGCAGCCAGCTCGGCCAGCTCTTCCAGAACCTCGTCGGCAACGCGGTGAAGTTCCGCCGCGAGGGCGTCGCACCGCACGTCCGCATCACCGCCGAGCGCAAGGGCGACGAGTGGGAGTTCGCCTGCGCCGACAACGGCATCGGCATCGAGCCCCGCTACGCCGACCGCATCTTCCTCATCTTCCAGCGGCTGCACGCGCGCGAGGAGTACAGCGGGACGGGCATCGGGCTCGCGCTCTGCAAGAAGATCGTGGAGTACCACGGCGGCCGCATCTGGCTGGACAGCCCGGAGGACCGCGCCGAGGGCACCCCCGGCACGACGATCCGGTGGACCATGCCGGCGGCGGCCGGACCGGCCGGCGACGCGCCGGCGGAGGGGAGGGACGGCGATGACTGAGCTCGGGCAGACCGGAGGGCGCTCCATCGAGGTGCTGCTGGTGGAGGACGACCCCGGCGACGTGCTGCTCACGACCGAGGCGTTCGAGCACAACAAGGTCAAGAACAGCCTGCACGTGGTGAACGACGGCGAGCAGGCGCTCGCGTTCCTGCGCCGCGAGGGCCGGTACGCCGGGGCGCCGCGCCCCGACCTGATCCTGCTCGACCTGAACCTGCCCCGCAAGGACGGGCGCGAGGTGCTGGAGGAGGTCAAGGCCGACGCCGGGCTGCGCAGCATCCCGGTCGTGGTGCTGACCACCTCCGAGGCCGACGAGGACATCCTGCGCAGCTACCACCTGCACGCCAACGCCTACGTGACCAAGCCGGTGGACTTCGACCAGTTCATCCGGGTGGTCCGGCAGATCGACGACTTCTTCGTCACGGTCGTCAAGCTCCCCCGCTGACCCGTACCGGCGGCGCGGGCCCGGCCTACGGGCGGCCCGTCCAGTCCAGGCAGACGATCACCGCGTCGTCGGCCTGCTCGGCGCCGCCGTGGTGGTCGCCGAAGCGCCGGAGCAGCGACCGCACCGCCTCCGGCGGGTTCTGCAGCCGGGTGTCGCGGAGCGCCCGCGCGAGCGGCTCGTCCCCGTACAGCGCCCCGCCGGCGGACCGCGCGGCGTGCACGCCGTCGCTGACGACGACGAGCCGGTCGCCCGGCTCCACCGCGAACGCCTCGGTCTCGTAGGGGGAGTCGCCGAACATGCCGAGCGGGAGCTGCTCCTCGAACGTCACGGCCTCGGTGCGGCCGCCGCGCAGCCGGTACACCCGCGGCGACCCGGCGTCGACGGCGCGGGCCCGGCCGGTGGCGAGGTCGACGTCCATCAGCAGCGTCGCCACGTGCCGGTCGCCGCGGTGGTGGGCGTAGACGGTCTGGTCGGCGAGGGCGGCCTGCTCGGGCAGGTCGGCGCCGGACCGGCGGGCGTTGCGCAGCGCGCTGATCGCGAGGTGGGTGAGCGCGGCCGCCTCGGTGCCCGAGCCCATCCCGTTGCTGACCGACAGCGTCAGCCGGTCGCCCGTCACCGACCAGTCGAAGTTGTCGCCCCACACCGCGTAGGCCGGTTCGAGCTGCCCCGCGAGCTGGAACTCGGCGGCCGTGCAGGACCGGCCCGGCAGCAGGTCCCACTGCATCTCCGCGGCGAGCGTCAGCCGGGCGCGGCGCCGGATGCGGCGGAACAGGTCGGTCTGCGCCTCGGCGAGCTTGACGGCCCGTCCCAGCACCGTCGCGAGCGCCGCGAGGCGGGCGCGCAGCCCGGCGTCCGGGGGGTCGCCGAACGCGACGGTGAGCACGCCGACGCGGTCGCCGTGCACGGTGAGCGGCAGGTGCAGGGTGCGGCCGTCGGCCGCGGTGACCACCGCCTGCGCGGCGAAGGCGTGCCCGGCGTCGGTGCCGTCGACGGCGACCGGCGGCCGGTCGAGGGCGGACGGGACGAGGCGCGCCTGCCGGTAGTCGGCGAGCAGCACCTCCGCGCCGGCGGCCCCGGCGTACCGGACGATCGCCGCCGTGGCGGCGTCCAGGAGTTCGTGCGGTTGCGCGCTCCAGATGACATGCTCGACGTCATGCACGGCTGTGGACTGCATGTTCTCCCGCCCGGATGTGTGAGGGCGCCCCGCTCGCCGGGCCCCGGGTCGGGCCGGTGAGATGCCAGGGCCGACGCAGTATGTAACAGTGGGGGGCATGGTCGCCACGCCTGGCCCGGGAGCCGCCGAGCAGGCAACCGCCCTCGACGAGGTCGCGGGCAGTCTGATGAGCGTCTGGTCGCGCGCCCACAACGCCCCCGACGTGCCGGTCCCCGCCACCCAGCTGCGCGCGCTGCTCGCGCTGGAGCACGGTCCGATGAACGTCAGCGAGCTCGCCGCCGAGCTCGGCGCGCTGGTCTCCTCGGCGAGCCGCCTCTGCGACCGCCTGGAGGCGTCCGGCCTGCTGCTCCGCGACGCCGGCCGGGACGACCGGCGCGAGGTCACCGTCCAGCTCACCGCCGAGGGCCGCGGCCTGCTGGAGCGGCTGCAGGTGCGGCGCCGGGCCGAGCTGGCCCGGGTGCTCGCCGACATGTCGTCCCCGGCGCGCCAGGCGCTGCTGTGGGGGCTGCTGCAGTTCCAGGAGGCGGTGACGGCGTCGCCCGGCGAACCGGGTGAGCCGGACGACTCCATGTCGCTGCCGGCCTGACCGGAACCGCCCCGCTCCGGCGCCGCGCGCGGCCCGGTGCGCGCGCCCGCCCCGGCGCGCGCCGTCCGGCGTCCGCGCCGGGCCCGCTGCGCCCGTCCGCCCGCAGGGGACAGAACTCCCCATGAAGACGGAGCATACGCCTCAATCCCGGCAAGCGTCCCATCAACGAGCGCAGCCGAGCATTTGTAGCCGACAATTCGGTAATGGCATGTTTTAGCGTGTGATCATTTCCGTCGGGGCGAAGAAAAGACGTTCCCATTTTTCCGACTGCCGAACGTGGCGCGATGGACACCGCTAGCCTCCCTGCCAGATGGCGACCGCCAGCGTCCGCTCCGGCATTTCCGGAACTCCGGCATTTCCGGAGAAAGGGCGCGACGCCTCCGGGAGGCCCCTTTTGATGATCGAACGCCGCTCCCCCGTCCGCACCCCCCGGCACGGGGGCGCCCTGCTGCTCCCCGCGGCGGCGGCGCTGCTGCTGTCCGGCTGCGGCGCCTCGCCCGCGAGCCGCGCGGACACCGGGGGCGCGTCGTCCGGCACCACCGCCGCCGCTGCCGGCAAGGGCCCCGAGGCCACCACCTACACCGCCACGCCCGCCGCCCCGGCGGACGCCCACCCCCAGGACGGCACCGACGGCACGGTCGTGCACCCGGCCGCGCCGCTCGCCGTCCTCGACCGGCCCGGCGGCAAGGCCGTCGCGACGCTGCCCGCGCGCCAGCTCGGCGGCCCCACCTGGGTCCCGGTGGTGGAGACCTCCGGCGACTGGCAGCGCGTGCTGCTGCCGAGCCGCCCGAACGGGTCCAGCGGCTGGATCGACGGCCGCACCGCCGGGCTGCGCACCGCGCGCTCGCCGTACGCGGTGCGGGTGGAGCTCGGCGAGCACCGGCTGACCCTCACCAAGGAGGGCGCGAAGGTCGGGTCCTGGCCCGTCGGGACCGGCGCGGCCAAGACCCCGACGCCGCAGGGGCGCACGTTCGTGCTGGCGCAGCTCGCGCCCGCGCGCGAGTCCCCGAGCCCGCTCGTGCTGCCGCTCGGCGCGCACTCGGCGACGCTCGACTCCTTCGGCGGCGGTCCCGGCACCGTCGCCCTGCACGGCTGGCCCGACAAGGCGGTGTTCGGCAAGGCCGTCTCGCACGGCTGCGTGCGGGTGCCCGCGGACGCGCTGCGGAAGCTGTCCGAGGTTCCGCTCGGAACCCTCGTGCTCATCTCCGGCTGACCGCGAGGTCGGCCGTCGACGTGAAGATGGAGAGATCCATGTCCTATACGAAGGCCGCGCGCCGGCTCGCCCAGGCGAGCGTCATCGCCGCCGCCCTCGGGGTGGCCGCCGCCGCCCCCGCCGCCGCGACCCCCGCGCCCGGCCACGGCGCGCCCGGCACGGACGCGGGCGGCTCCGCCTACGGGCTGACCGCGACGGGCCCGGTGCCGGTGCCGACGCTGCCCGCCGTGCAGTCGCCGGGAGGCGAGGTCCGCAAGAGCCTGCTCCGCGAGAACCACACGAAGATGCTCGACGCGGGCGCGCTGAACGTGAAGGCCGCCCGGGACCGCGCCCACGCGCAGGTCGCCGACCTGCGGGTGCCCGACGCCGGGCTGCTCGCGCAGGCCGTCACCGCCCGCTGCCAGGCGGGGCGCGGCAGCGCGCGGCTGGCCGGCGCGATGATCGGCGGCCGGCCGCTCGCGGTGGACCCGCCGCCGAACACCGTCGTGCCGGTCGACGTGCCGAAGCTCGGCCGGGTCGCGCTCACGCTGAACAAGCAGTGGCGGGAGGCCGACGGGCGCCTCACCGTCACCGCGATCGCGCTGGACCTGCCGGTCGCCGGGCGGCCCGAGTCGCTGCGCGTCGCGTCGGCGACCTGCGGCAGGCCGTCCAAGCGGCACTGCGGCTGCCACGGGCACCACGACGGCCCGAAGACCCCCGAGTCGACGCCGCCGGCCGACCCCAAGCCCGCCGGACCCGCCAAGCCCGTCAAGGGCAAGCCCGTCGCCGGGACGGCGCCGCGGCCCGTTCCCGTCAAGGGCGACCTGCCCGTCACCGGCTGACGCCCGCCGGACGCACGACGGCCCGGGACGCTGCGCGCGTCCCGGGCCGTCGTGCCTCGTCGTCCTTGGGACCGGTCAGGCCGGGCGGGCGGCGGTGACGGCGTCCTCGACGCTCGGGTGCAGCGGGAAGATGCGGGTGAGCTGGGTGACGTGGAAGACCGAGCGGACCCGGTCGCTGCCGCCGGCGATGACGAGCGTGCCGTTCTCCGCGCGCAGCCGGTGGAAGATCCCGACCAGCACGCCGAGGCCGGTGGAGTCCAGGAACTCCACCCCGGTCATGTCGATCACCAGGTGCCGGGAGCCGCCCTCCACCAGGCCGAGGAGGGTCGCGCGCAGGCGCTGGCTCGTGTTGACGTCGATGTCGCCGGCGAGCGCCACGATGGTGTGCTCGCCGTAGAGGCGGTGGTCGGCACTGAAGTCCACGGTGTCTCCTGGACGTGATCGGCCGCTGACGCGGGGTAGTGGCGTCGAGCCTAGCGAAGGACGCCGATCGATTGGTGCCGCTTGGCGGGCCGGGTCGCCTTTCCGGCGCTCATCCGGCGAGCGATTTCTCGAAATGCACAATGGCGCCGTTTTTGTGCCGCCGGTCCATGATGCGCAGTTCCTCGGTGAAGGACCGGATGAGCTGGAGGCCGCGGCCGTGCTCGGCGGTGAGCGGCGCGCCGGCCGCCGCGCCGGCGACGTCCGGCGCGCCGTCCCGGCCGCCGTCGATCACGTCAACGACGCAGCGCAGGCCGTCCATCCGGGCCCGCACCTCGTACTCGCGGCTGGCCTCGGCGTGCTGGATCACGTTGGCGCACGCCTCGCCGAGCGCGAGCGCGATGTCGGCGCGGACCTCGGAGGCCACCCCCAGGCCGCGCAGCGACGCGTCGAGCGTGTGCCGGGCGAGCGGGGCGCTGCCGGCGTCCCTCGGCAAGGTCATTTCCAGCACGACCTTCATGGCACCCCTCCGTCATCCCTCGATAGAGCCAGACTGCCCGTGAGGGACGGGGAGAAACGCGCGTTACGGTGACGGTGCCGACCCGCGCGCAGGAAAGGTGACGCAAGCGACACTATTCGGCTATGGCGGCCATCGCCGCGACCCCTTCCGCGGCCACCTGCGGCGCCGGCGAGCTGGCCAGCCCGTGCCGCAGCACGGTGTCGGCGGCGTCCATCGCGGCCCGCGCCGTGATCAGGCAGGTCTGCGCGCGCTCGATCTCCCCGAGGCCGATGCAGTCGAACGCGACGCGGGCGTCGTGGATCGCCATCCGCAACTGCCTCACGACTTCTTCCATCCCCATTTCGGGTCCCCCCAGGCGGCTATAGCAGGTGCCGCATTTTATCCGACCGGCTTCGCCGGACGATGGCCCCGCCACTGATCCCCCTTTGCCGCGGAGCCGCTTTTCCACGGAATTGTCCGCGGATTTTTACCGCGGCGCGGAGCGGCGGCGTCCGCGCGGACGGCGTTCCCTCGCCCGCCGCGGTGGTGCAGAATGTCCCCGAGATCGGCCCTCCGCCACCTTCCCGGAACAGGAGCCCGCCCCCATGGGCCAGGACGCACCGCCGGACGGGATCGACACCTCCGTCCCCAGCCCCGCCCGCATGTACGACTACTTCCTCGGCGGCAAGGACAACTACGCCGCCGACCGGGAGGCGGCCGAGCGGATCATCGCGGTCGAGCCGACGGCGCAGCTCGTCGCGCGCGAGAACCGCGACTTCCTCGGGCGGGCCGTGCGGCACCTGTCGGGACTCGGCGTCCGCCAGTTCCTCGACATCGGGTCGGGGCTGCCGACCCAGCGCAACGTCCACCAGGTCGCGCCCGGCGCGCGCGTCGTCTACGTCGACAACGACCCGACGGTCCTCACGCACGCGCGGGCGCTCCTCGCCACGAACGCCGACACCTCGGTGGTCGACGGCGACCTGCGCGACCCGGCGGCGATCCTCGCGGCGGCGCCGCTGGACCTCGACGCCCCGGTCGGGCTGCTGCTCGTCGCGGTGCTGCACTTCATCCGCGACTCCGACGACCCGGTCGCGCTCGTCGCGGCGCTGGCGTCGGCGCTGCCCGCCGGCAGCCACCTGGTGCTCTCCCACGCCACGAGCAAGGACATGGGGTCGCGGGCGGCGCGCGGCGGGCGCGACGTCTACGACAAGGCGACCGCGCCGTTCGTGCCGCGCACCCTGGCGGAGATCCGCGACCTGTTCGGCGACGCCGACCTGCTGGATCCCGGCATCGTCCCGGTGGCGTGGTGGCCCGACGTGTCCGCCCCCTCCGCGACCGCGGAGAGCGGCGTCCACATCGTCGGCGGCGTCGGCCGCCTGCGCGGCTAGGCCCCGCCGCTAGAAGACCGGCGTCCCGGCGCGGACCAGGCGCCAGTTGACGTCGGCGAAGGTCGCGGCGTCGATGACGCCGGCGGCCGTCGCGTAGTCGATGAGGGCCTGCCGGATCTCCACCTGCCGGTTGTAGACGACGGGCGCGGCGGTGATGTGCGGGAAGCCGCCGCCGCCCGACTGCCGGTAGTTGTTGACCGCGACGACGAACCGCTGGTCGGCGGCGACCGGTGCGCCCTCCAGCGTCAGGTTCACGATCCGCGACCCGACCGGCTGGGCGATGTCGATGTCGTAGTCGACGCCCGAGAACTGGTCGTAGTTGTAGTCGGGGGTGCCGCCCGCGTTGGTGAGCTTGGCGAGGTCGACCGGGTCGCCGGGCGCGGTCTGGGCGAAGTACTTCGCCGAGTACTCCAGGTAGTCCTTGACCTGCGCGCCGGTGAGGACGCTCGCCAGCAGCGTGTTGTCGTAGATGTACAGGCCCGCGATGTCGCGGATCGACACGTCCCCCGCGGGGAACACCGCCGTCCGGCTGAACGGCGCGGCGATCGACAGGATCGGCAGCGACGCGTACTCGGTGCCGGCGATCCCCGCCTTGACGGTCTCGGTCTGGACCTTCTGGATGTAGTCCAGGATCGGGGTGTCCTTGTAGGGGGACTCGGCCGCGCTGAGCTCGGCGGTGCTGCTCGCCACCCGCTGGTTGACGTAGGCGACGGTCGTGTCGTGCTGCGGCTTGATCAGCGCGACGATGGCGGGGTCCTCGGCGACGGTGTTGCTGTTCAGCGAGATGGCGGACTTGGCGGTGACGGTCCACCGGCCGCGCTTCTGCTCCAGCGTGAAGTCCATGACGCTGAGGCGGCGGCCCCAGTAGGACGGCTCGGAGAGCAGCACCTGCCGCCCCGTCTCGGTGTTGGTGACGAACCGCTGCGGGACGTCGTTGTGCGAGTGCCCGAACAGGATCGCGTCGATGCCGGGCACCTGCTCGGCCACCAGCGCCGAGGCGTTCTCGACCGGCAGGTCGGTCCCGTAGGACGACAGGCCGTTGTCGCCCGCGTGCGCGGTGACGATGACGACGTCGGCGCCCTTGGCGCGCAGCACCGGCACCCACTTCCTCGCCGTCTCGACGAGGTCGAGGAACTTCAGCTTGCCCTCGACGTTGCCCTTGTCCCAGATCGCGATGCCGGGGTTGGTGAGCCCCAGCACGCCGACGGTGATCGGGCGGCCGTGGCCGGGGACGTGCATCCGCTTGAGGATGTAGGGCTCGTAGGCGGGCCGCCCGTTGCCGTCCTTGACGGCGTTCGCGCCGAGGACGGGCGCGCGCATCTGCCGGATCCACTTGTCCAGCAGCGGCAGGCCGTAGTTGAACTCGTGGTTCCCGAGGGTCACCGCGTCGTACCCGATGGCGTTCATGGCCTTCGCCATGGGGTGGATCTCGCCGGTCTGCGTGATCGGCTCGATCTTGGCGTAGTACGTCGCGAGCGGGGTGCCCTGGATCGTGTCGCCGGAGTCGAACAGCAGCGTCCGGTGCGCGCCGCGGTCCGCGCGCACCTGCTTCACCAGGCTGGAGATCTTGGCGAGGCCGATGTCGTTGTGCGCGGCGTCGTCGAACTCGGCGTTCTTGAAGTAGTCCCAGTTGAGGCAGCAGCCGTGCAGGTCGGAGGTGCCCATCACGGTGATCGTGACGCCCTTCCCCTTGCCGGGCGCCGCCGCGGCCGTGCCCTGCCACCCGGCGAGCGCGAGCGCCGTCGCCGCGCTCATACCGCCGAGGGCCTGCCGCCGGCTGATCTGGATGTCCCGCATGTCCACGTGCACTCCTTCATGACAACAAACCCCCCGACCGTAGGGCAGACCGGACGAATGCGCACGGGAGACTTCCGCCCAAGTCGGCGCCCCTCCCTTGGCGATCCTTGCCCGCGGGACGCGCTCCGGCTTTTGTACGCCGCTGCTAATAGCGGGCGCGGGCTTCGTCACCGAGTGCCTTCCCGCCGTTCCCGTCCCCTTGGCAGGGTGCTGGCAGCCCACCCCCGTCAGGAGACCAGATGCGCCACCTCCCTCTCCTCGCCACCGCCGCGCTCGGCGCCGCCCTCGCCGCCCCGCTCGCCGCGGCGCCGGCGGAAGCGGCCGCGCCCGCCGGCTGCACCGCGTCCGACGACCAGATCTACGCCGCCGGCACCGTCCAGGGCTCCCCCGGCGACCTCCTCGCCTGCCGCGAGGTGACGCTCGCCGGCGTCTCGAACCCGCCCGGCAACAAGGCGTGGAAGGTCCGCTACGTCAGCACCGACGCGGCCGGCGCCAAGATCGCGGTGACCGGGACCGTCGCCGTCCCCACCGCGGCGTGGACCAAGGGCGGCTCGCGCCCGACCGTCGCGTTCGCCCCCGGCACGCTCGGCTCCGGCGCGCAGTGCGCCTTCTCCAAGCAGCTCACCGGCCAGTACGTCGACATGTACGAGGGCGACAACATCGCCACGTTCCTGAAGGCCGGCGACGCGATCGCCGCCACCGACGGCGTCGGCTACACCAAGGGCGCGACCCACACCTACGTCAACGGTCCCAACGCCGGGCACGCGCTGCTCGACGCCGTCCGCGCGTCCCGCCAGATCCCCGGCGGCGGCCTCCAGGCCGACGGCAAGGTCGGCATCTCCGGCTACTCCGAGGGCGGCCACGCCTCCCTGTGGGGCGCCCAGCTCGCCAAGTCCTACGCGCCCGAGCTGAACGTCGTCGGCGCCGCGGCGGGCGGCGTCCCCGGCGACCTGAAGGTCACCGCCAAGGCCCTGAACGGCGCCATCTTCGCGGGCTTCCTCGCCGACGCCCTCGTCGGCCTGCACGCCCAGTACCCCGACATGCCCTTCGACGAGCTGCTGAACGACCAGGGCCGCAAGGCCGTCAAGGACGCCACGTCCAACTGCCTGCTCGGCACCCTCGCGGTCTTCGCCGGCGCCCGCGTCGAGAACTACACGACCGCCAAGCTGACCCTCGACCAGCTCTACGCCCTCAAGGGCCCGGGCGGCGTCACCTGGAGCGAGATCGTCGACCGGCAGCGGCTCGGCGTCGGCATCGGCCCGGCGGGCTCGGGCGCCGCGTACGAGATCGGCTTCCCCGTCTACCAGTACCGCGGCTGGCTGGAGGAGATCATCCCGCACGAGACCGAGGACGCCACCCACGCCGCCTACTGCAAGGCCGGCGTCAACACCACCTGGACGAACGCCTACCCGTCCGAGCACCTGTCCACCGACTGGGCCGCCGCCCAGGACGTGACGAGCTTCCTCAACGACCGCTTCGCCGGCAAGACCACCCAGGGCAACTGCTGACCGCGGCCGGGCGGGGGACGCCGCGCGGCGTCCCCCGCCCGCCGGTTCACACGGTCTTGACCGTCCCGCCGTCGATCAGGTGGTCGGCGCCGCTGATGTTGCCGGCCACGTCCGACAGCAGGAACACGATCAGCGCCGCGACCTCCTCGGGCTCGGTGATCCGCCCCGTCGTGATGCCGAAGGCCGCCGGGATCCGCTCCAGGAACGCCGCGTGCTCGGCGCCCGCGGCCGCACCCCCTGCGGCCCGAACTCCTCGGCCAGCGACTTCCCGAGCGCCGTCAGCGCCGCCACCGCCGAGCCGCACGTCGTCCCCGGCCCCGACGTTGTTCACCAGGAAGTCGACGCTGCCGAGCTCCGTCCGCGCGGCGTCCACGAAGCCGGCGACACCCTCAGCGGTGCTGAGGTCCGCCGCGAACGCGAGCGCCCCGGTCTCCTTCAGCTCGGCCGTGACGGTCCGGGCCGCCCCGGCGACCCGCACACCCTCACCGACCAGCGTCCGCACGGTGGCCAGCCCGATCCCGCGACTAGCGCCGGTAACGACCGCCGTCTTGCCCAGGAGAACCACATCCCGACTCAGAGGCAGTCGATCGCCGCGCTGATCACCCGGTCGAGCCGCTCCGGCCCCTCCGCGACCCGCGCCACGATCCGCGTCCCCACCACGGTGTTCATGAGCAGGCTCCCGAGGGCCGCGGCGTTGCGCCCCGCGTCGATCTCCCCCGACCGCTGCCCTTCCCGGATCAGCTCCCGGAAGGCCCCTTCAGTGCGATCGAGCATGCGCCGAACATGCTCGGTCGCCTCGGGATCGGCCCTCGCGAGCTCGGCCGCCGTGTTCACCGCCATGCAACCGCGCCGGTCCGGATCGGCCAGATCCATCTCGGCGAGCAACCTCAACACCCGGCCGAGGCGCTCCTTGACCGGGCCGGGCTGTTCAAGCATCTCCACCAACGCCGCGGTCTGCGTATCGCGATAGCGACGCAGCGCCCGCTCGAACAACCCGTGCTTGCTCCCGAACGCGTTGTAGAGGCTCCCCTTGCCGATTCCGAGCGCGTCCACCAGGTCTTGGGGCGTCGTGGCGCCGTAACCCTTGCGCCAGAACACCTCCATCGCCTGCTCGACCGCCACCTCCGGATCGAACTCCTTGGGCCTCGCCATGCCCCCAACCCACCCGGTTCTGTACCTGTAGGTCAAGAACACGCCCTGGCCACCACGGGACCACACCAAAATGTGGCATAAGAGTATTTAATCCCAATATTCATGCATACAAATAACAGTGGATCGACAGACATGCCCGGAATGAAAAGCTACTTTGAGGCGGTCAACCCGTCCCTCTCGGCACCTTCGCCCCCAGGAAATGAGATCAACGAGAACCCGAGCCGATCACGAAATCCACGAGAGACCGCGGAGTGGAGATGTTCACCAGCAAGAAGAAGCAGCGGGCGCAGGAAGAGCGCGAGGCCGTCAACAAGGAGATCATGGCCTGGCTGAGCCGAGCCCGAGAACACCGGAGCGCCGACGCCACCACGTTCACCGACGATGTTCTCGAAAAGACGGGCCCGCTGCCGCTCTCGCCGCAAGGCCGGTACTCGGACGACCTGGTCAACCGCATCGCGGCCATCGAGTACGCGAAGGCGCTCGCCGAGCGGTACTCCAGGGACGCCGTCCGGGAAACCCCGCCCGACTACAAACAGCATGACTACTGGGTCGATCTGAGCCGGTGGATCGCCTCTCACAACGCATAGCAGGCACAGGCGCGCGAGAAAGCCCCATGAACGCCGCAGGCCCGGATCACGCTGGGTCTTTTCCATCGCGCCGCGACGGCCATGCGCGCCGGGCCGGACCCTCAAGCCCGGCCCGGCCCGCATCGCCAACCGCATCAGGACATGCTGATGTCCGGGACCTCGGCGTGCGAGTGAGCCGCCTGCCCGGCATGTCCGTGCTCGGCCTCATGACGGCGCACGAGCTGCTCCCAGGTGTTGATCTCGGGGTACCACCCGGTGAGGTAGTACGGCGGAACACCGTGCACCTCCATCAGGTGATCGTGCAGAGCCTCGATGCTGCCCGGATCGGTACAGCGCGTGGGCGTGTGAAAAGGCCACTTGGGACGCTCGCCGATACAGCGCTTCCAGTGCGCCATACGTTCCTCTGGAGTAGCAGACATGCACTCACGATAAGACGGTGGCGCGCCCGTCGTCGTCGCCCCGCGACGGGCGATGGCGTGCTGGACCCCTGATGGCGCACGCCGGTTCAACGCACTACGGATCCGGCTTTGCTCAGCCCAAAAGGCGTCACGTCCGGCAAGATGCTGCGATGGACGAATCCCCCGAGCTGCTGACGCAGCTTCTCAAGGTCGTGGTCGGATACACCTGGTTCTTCGAGACCTGTGATGACGAGGTCCTGGAGGACGACACGGCGCTCGAGCAGATGGAGAACGCGGCCCATCTGCTCGGCCGGCTCACCGAGACCGACAAACAGCGTCTGATCGCCGCCCTCGAAGAACTCGCGGCGACCGAAACGAACGAGCAGGAGCGCGAGTTCATCCAGTCGTTCGCCTCCGCCATGGGACTCACCGAGACCGAGGACGACTGAAGCGGCAGCGCTCCCCGCCGGTGAACGAGCCGGCCTCTGATCCAGCAGCAAGACGCTAGAGCGGATGTAGAGCGAGGCAACGTTCCCATTCCTCGGGGAGAGGGCCGATCCGGCGTTCGAGACACGTGAGTTGCGAGGCAGGCCTTCACACTAGGGAGTGGTCGACCCCTTCGCTGACCACCGAGAGAGCCCTGCGCATTGCTAGAACTCCTTGAGCGATAGAAAAGCCCGCTTCCAGGGAAGGATGCGGCACTGCCGCTACCTGGCGGGTGGGGTGCGTTACCCGACTCCTCCTGAAGAATCAACGCCCCCTCGGCCAACAGGATTTCGATGCTCTTTCGGTAGGGAGCACGGCTCGCCAAGGCCGTGTTGACGAACGGCAGCACGACGACAGGGATGCTCAGCCCGAGGGCTTCCGCGAGGACGCCCAGAGCGTAGGTGTCGCTCACCCCCGCCGCCCATTTGTTGATGGTGTTGAAGGTCGCCGGGGCGACGATGATGGCGTCGGCCCTGGGAGAATGCGGTTCGCCGGGCTTGCGGTACCGGCTGCGGACAGGGCGACCGGTCTGGACTTCGAGGGCGGCCACATCAATGAAGTCCAGGGCGGATGGGGTGGCGATGACCTGCACCGTCCAACCCCCCTCCCGGGCAAGGTCGACCAGCTTTCCCACGTCGACCGCCGGACCCGCGGCACAGACGATGAGATAGAGGATTCTTCGATTTTCTTCCTCGCTCACGAACTCATCCCGATCTCCGCCGTGAACTCCCGGATCCGTATTTGAGTGCTTGGCGGAGAAGCGGTCATGAGGCTGGCCAGCATTCGGTGAGCGGACGGGCGTGATGTCACTTCTTCGGGAGCGAGGTGATGGGTGGCGCGCAAGACCTCGTAAGCCTTGTCGTGCTTGCCCCACTGGGCGAGGGCGCGTGAGGTGTCCATGAGGAGCGTTGCCTTGCGCTCGGTGAGCGGGATGCGGTCCAGGTCGGTGGTGCGGGCTTGGTCGATGGCGGAACCGGCGTCGCCGAGCTGGAGCGCGATGTTGACGCGGTGGAGCTGGACGTTGGTGGGGCCGAAGGCGGTCCAGCGCAGGTTGAAGTCTCCGCCGAGTCGTCGGGCGGCTTCCTGGGCTTCGTCCAGCAAAGTTGCTGAGGCGTGGCGGTCGCTGCGGTGGCCGGCGGCGACTGCTCCGCGCAGGAGGAGCGCGCCGTAGACCGAGAGGAAGTCGGGGGTGTACTCGTCGGCCTGGTGGTCGATGTGCTGGGCATAGGTGCCTGCTGTGTTGGTGGCGGCGCCGTAATGGCCGTCGTTCATCAGGGCGTGGGTGAGGATGCGGGCATTGGAGCCGATGGTGATGAGGTCTTGGCTGTTGCGGGCGGCCTGCATGCTGCGGTCGGCGGCGATCCACGCCAAGCCCTCGTGGTCGAGCTTGAGCAGGATGCTCGCGGCGACGTGGTGAGCCTCGGCCGAGAGCGCTTCGACGCGTAGACGGTCGTCGCCTTCGTGGGTGCCGGATGCGGTGCGCAGGTCGGTGAGCAAAGTCGGTAGCCCGTCGATGACGGTGGAGTAGCGGCAGTCCTGGTAGTTGCGCTTGGCGGCGGCGACGGCTTTGGACAAACGGGACAGGCTGAGAACTGCCGGACCCGGGTCGCTGCCGGTGCCGGGCTGGTCGGTCAGGGCCGCGGCGAAGGCCTCGACTCCTTGCAGTGGCGTACCGCCGGTGGGTGGATCGGCGAGGATCGCGCTGAGCGCGCTGGCACCGGCGAGCTTGCCGAACGTCCTTCTGCGCACCGTGTCCCCTTCTCCGGGCAGGACCGGATCTGTGTCCAGGGAACCCGGTGGGGTGGCTGGTGCCAAACCCCCCGGCTCATCCCGCGAGGTGATGACCATCGTGGCTGAGGTCGGCGGCTGGGTGGGGATGAAGTCCGTTGGGGCCAGGCCGAGCGTCATGCGGGCGGGGTCGGGCATCCGCAAGCCGTCGGCGATGCGCTCGAAGACCTCCAGGCTGCAGATCTGACGGCCGCCCTGCTTCATGGTCCGGCTGACCCTGCCCTGCGTCATCGCGCAGGCGATCGCGATCTGGGTCTGGCTCGCGCCGGCGTACTGGCGCAGCAGGAGGAAGACGGTTCGGATGTCGCGGTCGCGCAGAGCCTGGATCATCTGCGGCCGCTGCCACAGGGACTCCGGGACGACGATCGGATCTGACGCCCGTCCCGGCATCGGCTCTCCTCGCACGCCTGACGCGTGTGCCGTCCTGACCGAGCGTATATCCCACCTGGTGATACCGCCCGGGAATGGGACGAGCACCGCAGATTTCCGAGGGTGGTCGCCATGAAGCGGGGAGCGACCAGCAGGGCGAGACACACGAACGATGTGGCCGGCGGACGGAGTTCCTTCGGCCCGCGCCATGACATGTCCAGGCAGGACGTGAAGGCCGCACGGGCGCCGGGTTTTGGGGGTCGTCCTCTGAACGAAGGGCGGGCGGCGTGACGGCCGACAGGATCAGCGTTGCCGTGGGTGCGGCTGAGGAGTAGGCGCCGGTGGCGCTCGGTCTGGTCGAGCGTTTGCGGGTGGTGGGGCTGGAGCGGGAGTTCTGCGGCCAGGTGGTGTCGGCCTGGCACGGGCACGCCACGGGAACATGGTGGGCGTTGGTGCGGGCGCGGGGTGGGTTGCGATTGGTGGAGGCGGTCAGCTCGCGGGAGTTGCGGGATGCGGTGGTGCAGGCCGACCGGTGGCCCTGGCCGAACGGATGCAGGGCGCGGGCCGGTGGGTGAAATCGAGCGGGGGCCGTTGGAGGCGCGGTTGGACGCCTTCGGCGGTCAGGCCGAGAAGCTGGCGCTCGCCGTCGACCGGCAGGCGCGCCTGCCGGTGGTCGAGGCGGGGATAGGCGCTGGAGTACCTGTGCGATGCCCTGGACGCCATGCAGCCGGTATTGGCGAAGCTGGAACGGCTGTTGGTGGCCGAGCGGCGGCCGCGGAACGCTCGCCGTTGGAGGTGCTGGTGCTGGATGGGGCGCTGGTCAACCTGAACGTGGGGGCGCAGACGTTCGAGGGGGCGCGGCTGCTGCTGGGGCATGCCCGCGGTGACCTGCTCGACCTCGAACGCGGCACGCTGCCGGCGCGGGCACGCGACGGTCCGCCGTCCAAGGACTAGCGAGCCGTCGGCCCACTGATCAGAAATTACCGGAGATGACGGTCCGGGCGGGCGGCCGACCGTCCCGCTGTCGTGATGACCGCCTGGTCGTCGTTCGTTGACTTGCGGCGTGTTGGGCACTTTGAAGATCGAAAGAGGCCAACACGCCGCATCTCAACCGAGGGTGACCAGGGGGTCAGGGGCGGGACGGGGAAGGGACAGGCGCGCGAGGGTCGTGCGGCCGGGGCGGCCGGGGCGGCCGGGGCGGCGGGGACCCTCGTCCCGGTGGCTTGATCGCACGCTGATCGCACGGCGCGGTCGGAGCGGCGGAACGACGAAGGCCCAGGTCTGCGGGGATGCCGCTGTGACCTGGGCCTTCGGGAGTGGAGCGGATGACGGGAATCGAACCCGCGCTATCAGCTTGGGAAGCTGAAGTTCTGCCATTGAACTACATCCGCGCCGGCGGTACCGGGGTGCCGCCGTGCGGTCATCGTACCGGAAAGTCGGGGGCGGGTGGGCACCGGCGGGACGTGGCGGCGGCGGGGGCGCGGAGCCGGTACCTTTCTGACGTGCTGCTCTCCGATCGCGATATCAGGGCCGAAGTCGAGTCCGGGCGGGTGAAGATCGACCCGTTCGAGGCCGAGATGGTCCAGCCGTCCAGTGTGGACTGCCGGCTCGACCGGTACTTCCGGGTGTTCGAGAACCACAAGTATCCGCACATCGACCCCGCCGAAGAGCAGAGCGACCTCACGCGGCTCGTCGAGGTGGAGCCGGACGAGGCGTTCGTGCTGCATCCCGGGGAGTTCGTGCTGGCCTCCACCTACGAGGCGTTCTCGCTGCCCGACGACCTCGCGGCGCGGCTGGAGGGCAAGAGCTCGCTCGGGCGGCTCGGGCTGCTGACGCACTCGACGGCCGGGTGGATCGACCCCGGGTTCCAGGGGCACGTGACGCTGGAGCTGTCGAACGTGGCGACGCTGCCGATCAAGCTGTGGCCGGGCATGAAGATCGGGCAGATGTGCCTGTTCCGGACGAGCTCGCCCGCCGACTACCCGTACGGGTCGGCGAAGTACGGGTCGCGGTACCAGAACCAGCGGGGGCCGACGCCGTCGCGGTCCTACCTGAACTTCCACATCACCAAGCTCTAGGCGTCAGGCGGCTCCCACGACGCCGAGGACGAGGAGCACGCCGAGGCCCGTGGTGCAGAGGGTGAGGACGCGCGGGTGGCCGCTGTGCGCCTCGGGGAGGATCTCCGCGGCCGCCAGGTAGAGCAGGACGCCCGCGAAGAAGCCCAGGTAGGGGCCGAGCAGGGCGTGCGGCACGGGGACCGACAGGGCGATCAGGGTGCCCGCGACGGGGGCCAGGGCGTCGGCGAGCAGCAGGAGGATCGCGGGGCGCCGGTCGGTGCGGTGCAGCGAGGCGACGGTGACGGTGTTGAAGCCGTCGGCGAGGTCGTGGACGATCACCGCGAGGGCGACGACGAGGCCGGACGAGGCGCCCGCCTGGAAGCCGAGGCCGATGCTGAGGCCGTCGACGAGGCTGTGGCCGACGAGGGCGGCCGCGGCGAGCGGGCCGGAGCGGCCGTGGGCGTGGGTGTGGGGCGCGTACTCGCGCTCGTGCGCCCGGTGGATCGCGGCGGCCTGCTCGACGACGTGCAGCAGCGCGAAGCCCGCCGCGAAGCCGATCATGGGGACGGGGACGTGCAGCAGCCGCGCCCCGGTGATCCGCAGCGCTTCGGGGATCAGGTCGAAGGCGACCACGCCGAGGATGAGGCCCCCCGCGAGGCCGAGCACCAGGTGCCGGTGGTCGCGGACGCGGAGGGCGAGCAGCCCGCCCGCGAGCGTCATGACCAGGGCCGCGAGGGAGAGGAGCACCGCCATCCCCCGGTCCTACCAGCGGGGAAAGGGACGGTTCCAGGGACTCCCCCGAGCGGGACCGTAACGTGACCCGGCCCCGCCCCCCCGGGAAGGGGGACGGGGCCGGGCCCGGTGTCGCGCCTACGCCGGCCCTACTCGGCGGCGACGGGCTCCGCCGGGGCGGCGCCCTCCTTGACGGAGCGGAGCAGCAGCTGGGAGACGTCCACGACCTCCAGCGACTCCTTGGCCTCGCCCTGGTTCTTCTTCTCGTTGATGGCGTCGCCCAGCATCACCAGGCAGAACGGGCACGCGGTCGAGACGGTGTCGGGGTCGGTCTCCAGCGCCTCGTCCACGCGCTCGGTGTTGATGCGCTTGCCGATGCGCTCCTCCATCCACATGCGCGCGCCGCCGGCGCCGCAGCAGAAGCCGCGCTCCTTGTGCCGGTGCATCTCCTGGGTCTTGACGCCGGGGACGGTCGCCATGATGTCGCGCGGCTGCTTGTAGACCTTGTTGTGGCGGCCGAGGAAGCAGGGGTCGTGGTAGGTGATGTTCTCGTCGATCGCGTTGACCGGCGTGAGCTTGCCCTCCTCGACCAGGTGCGCGAGGAGCTGGGTGTGGTGCACGACCTCGTACTCGCCGCCGATCTGCGGGTACTCGTTCGCGAGCGTGTTGAAGCAGTGCGGGCAGGTCGCCACGATCTTCTTGGCGCCGGCCTCGTTCAGCGTCTCGACGTTCTGCTGGCCGAGCATCTGGAAGACGAACTCCATGCCGAGGCGGCGCGCCGGGTCACCGGTGCAGGCCTCCATCGGGCCGAGCACGGCGAACTTGACGCCCGCGATGTGCAGCAGCTCGGCGACGGCCTTGGTGGTCTTCTTGGCGCGGTCCTCCAGGGCGCCGGCGCAGCCGACCCAGAACAGGTACTCGGTGTCCGCGGGCAGCTTCTCGTCGACGACCTCGACCTCGAAGTCCAGCTCCTCGATCCATTCGAGGCGCTTCATCTCGGACATGCCCCACGGGTTGCCCTTGTTCTCGAGGTTCTTCAGCATGACGCCGGCCTCGGACGGGAACGAGGACTCGATCATGACCTGGAAGCGGCGCATGTCCAGGATGTGGTCGATGTGCTCGATGTCGACGGGGCACTGCTCGACGCAGGCGCCGCAGTTGGTGCAGGACCAGAGGACGTCGGGGTGGATGACGCCGTCCTCGGCGACGAGCTCCCTGTCCACCTGCATGGCGGTCTTCTGCTCGTCGGTGAACTTCTCCCGCTCCTCTTCGGAGGCGAGCAGGTAGGGGGCCTTGGCGAACGCGTGGTCGCGCAGCTCCAGGATGACCATCTTCGGCGACAGCGGCTTGCCGGTGTTCCAGGCCGGGCACTGGGACTGGCAGCGACCGCACTCGGTGCAGGTCGCCATGTCGAGGTAGCCCTTCCAGGTGAAGTCCTCGATCTTGCCGCGGCCGAAGGTGTCCTCGTCGGGGTCGGCCTCCTCGAAGTCGAGGGGCTTGCCCTTGCTCATCATCGGCTGGGCGGCGCCGAGGCCGTCCGGGCGGCGCTTGAACATGACGTTCAGCGGGGCGATGAAGATGTGCAGGTGCTTGGAGTTCACCACGATGACGAGGAAGACGAGCGCCACGCCGATGTGCAGCAGCAGGCCGACGGCCTCCAGGACGTCCAGGGTGTCGTGCGACAGGCCCTTGAACGCGTGCCCGACGAGCCAGGAGAAGTAGGCGGCCTTGCCGTAGGCGAGGTTGCCGTTGGCCCACTCGACGCCGCGGAAGAAGAACATCGTCCAGACGACGTTGAAGATCATGAAGAGGATGACCCACGCGCCGCCGGTGTGCGAGCCCTTGAACCGGGACTTGCGGTCGAGCCTCTTCGGCGAGTTCTTGATCCGGATGATGGCGAAGACCAGGAGGCCGAGCGCGCACGCGAGCGCGATGGTGTCCTGGACGAAGCCGATCGGCCCCCACGTCTGCAGCCACGGGATGTGCTTGTCCAGCCCGAACAGCAGCGCGACGCCGGCTTCGAGGTAGACGGTGGCGAGCAGGAAGAAGGCCCACATGACGGCGGCGTGCGCGGCGCCGGCCACGGTCCACTTCAGCAGCTTGCGCTGGCCGAGGACCTCGGTGACCTGGCCCTCGACGTCGCCCTTGGGGTCGCGCTTGACCTGGAGCACGCGGTCGGGGTCGGGCTGGCCGCTCTTGAAGAGGTTCCATAGGAACAACACGCGCTTGCCGGCGAGCGCGAGCGCGACCGCCGTCCCGGCAAGCCCGACGAGCAACGTGATCCAGTAGAGCACTGTTCCGTCCTCCTGAGGTACGGGCGTGGGCTGTCAGCGTAGGGCGCGCGACAGTCCGGTCCATCATCCGGCCCCGAATACTACTCGGCGGTAGCTTACGTGTGGTCGACCCGCCCGCCGGACACGGAACGCGATCACGTGAGCGCTTTATATATGCGTGGCTTCGGCAGGGGCAAACCCCGCCCACCGAATGATCTTCAAGGCCGGACCGAACCTTGACGGACGCCCCGGGACCGCTCGGTTCCGGCGCCCGCGCGAGTCGGTACCGGCATGACCGAGACCCACGACTTCGGCCCGGCCGCGCGCCGGGTGGCCGCCCTCCTCGCCGCCGTGCCCGACGCGGCGCTGCCCGGCCCGACCCCCTGCCCCGACTACACCCTCGGCGACCTCGTCGACCACATCGGCGGCCTCAGCGTCGGCCTCGCCGTCACCGCCCGCAAGGAGCCCGCGCAGTCCCCGCCGCCCGGCGACGCGTCCCGGCTGCCGGACGGCTGGCGCGCCGACTTCGCCGACCGGCTGGACGGCCTCGCCGCGGCCTGGCGCGACCCGGCGTCCCGGACGGGCATGACGACGGCGGGCGGCCTGGAGCTGCCCGCGGGCGTCGCCGCCATGGTCACCCTCAACGAGCTGGTCGTGCATGGCTGGGACGTCGCCCGCGCCGCCGGCCTGCCCTACGAGCCCGGCGCGGACGACGTCGCCGCCTGCCTGGAGCACATGCGCGCCTTTTCCGGCGACGACCGGCCGGCGGGCACCCCGTTCGGCCCGGTGGTGAAGGTGCCGGCGGACGCCTCCGCGCTCGACGAGCTCGTCGGGCTGAACGGCCGCGACCCCGGCTGGAGCCCCGCCTGACGCGCCCCGCCGCACGCGCGCTCCCGGGCCGCTCCGGTCCCGGGAGCGCGCGGGGTGCTCTGTAAAACCAGGCGGAAAGTGACTACTCTCACCCTTCCGGACGTGCGGTGGCGGGGGTGCCCGGCTCTGTCCGGTCCCCGCCCCTGCTGACCTGAGAGTGGACCATGAAGCGACACCTCGCCGCGCTCGGCCTGCTGGCCGCCGCCGTCTCCGCCGTCACCGCCGCGCCCGCGCAGGCCGCGCCGGCCGCCGCGCCGGCCGGCGCCCTGTTCGCCGACTGCCCGGCGCTGCCCGCGGGCGCCGACGCCGGCACCTGGACGTGCTACGCGCTCACCTCGTCCGACACCCTGCTGCGGTTCAACAAGATGAGCGCGCACACGACCGCGCCGGTGAAGCTGACGGTCGCTCAGGGCAAGGTGGGCGGGCAGGCCGTGGCGAAGGTGGGCGCGCTCCGCGCCGACCCGATCCCGTTCGTGACCGGCATCGCCGGCACCCCCGCCGAGATCCCGCACCCGCTCGGCTGGAAGGTGGAGATCAGCCCGACCGGGACGGTCGCGCCGGGCGCCCTCGTGCCGCACGAGCTCGGCCTCACCGCCCGCATCCTCGGGACGGGCCTCGGCGCGTCCTGCACCATCGGCCCCGCGAAGATCAAGACGGATCTGCAGTGGGTGCTGCCGTGGGTGGACGCCGACGGCCTGGCCTGGAAGCTGAAGGCCTACGACAGCGTGTACGCGCTGCCCGCCGCGAAGAACTGCAACGGCCAGGACCTCGCCGTCGACACCCTGATCGGCGTCCCCGCCAACGCCACCAGCAACCACTTCCAGGCCGACTGGACCCTGCACAGCAGTACTTACTGAGTCCCGGCCCGAAGTACTCGCCTGGCGGCTCGCACTTCGACCGCGCCTCTGGCGAGTGCGACCTCGCTTCGCGATCTGACCGGCGGAGGCTCGCCTGCGGCATCGCCTCCGCCGGTCAGGTAGCGCACTCGCGCGCGGGGTGCTGTCGTCGCGCGGGGTTCCGGCGGCTGGGCGGGGTATATCCGGTGGCCGGAAGGTTCCCGGGGTTGCGGAGGCGATGATGGCGCGGTGGGCTGAGCGGGTGTCCAGGGTCCGGGTGGTCGGGACCGGGGTGATGGGGCGCGGGATCGCGCAGCTCGCCGCGTCGGGCGGGCTCACCGTGGAGCTCGCCGACGTGCGGATGGACGCGATCGTGGCGGCCGTCCAGCGGCTCGGCGAGGTGTTCGCGCGGCAGGTCGCCAAGGGCCGGATGAGCGCGGCGGACGCCGAGGCGGCGATGGACCGGCTGATCCCCGTCGGCGACCCGCTCACCCCGCTCCAGGACTGCGACCTGGTGATCGAGGCGGTCCGCGAGGACCTCGGCGCCAAGCGCGACCTGTTCGCGGCGCTGGAGAAGGCGGCACCGGCGACGACCGTCCTCGCCACCAACACGAGCTCGCTGTCGGTCACCGCGATCGGCGCCGCGCTGGACGACCCGTCGCGGCTGGTCGGGCTGCACTTCTTCAACCCGGTGCCGCTGATGCGGCTGGTGGAGGTGGTGCCGGGCGCGCGGACGGCGCCGGGGCTGGTCGACGACCTCGCCGACCTGGTGCGGCGCCTCGGGCACGAGCCGGTCCGCGCGCCCGACACCCCGGGGTTCCTGGTCAACCACGCCGGGCGCGGGCTCGTCACCGAGGCGCTGCAGGTCCTGTCGGAGGGGGTCGCCGAGCCCGCCGACGTGGACCGGATCGCGCGCGACGTCCTCGGCCTGAAGATGGGACCGTTCGAGCTGCTCGACCTCACCGGCCTGGACGTGTCGCATCCGGTGCTGGAGAGCATCTGGGCCGGTTTCTACGGGGAGCCGCGCCTCCGCCCGTCCGCGCTCCTGCGCGCCCGCGCGGAGGCGGGCCTGCTCGGCCGCAAGACGGGCGAGGGCTTCTACGTCTACCGCGACGGGACGAAGGACGAGCCGGCCGAGCGGGAGGCGCCGAAGGCCGAAGCGCGGCCGGTCTGGCTGGCCGAGGACGTCCGCGAGACGCTCGGCGCGCTGCTCGGCACGAGCGGCGTCACCGTCGAGCAGGGCGACGCGCCGTCGGCGGGCGCCGTCGCGCTCGTCGCTCCGTGGGGGCGGTCGGCGCTGGACGCGGCGCGCGACGCGGGCCTGCCGGTCGAGCGGACGCTCGGCGTGGACCCGCTCGGCGGGTTCTTCGCCCGCGTCGTCCTCGCCGTCCACCCGGGCGTGGATCCGGCGGCTGGCCGCGCCGCGTGGGCGGCGCTCGCGGGGACGGGCCGGGCGGTCACCGTCGTGCGGGACGCGCCGGCGCCGGTGGCGCAGCGGCTGCTCGCCTCGATCGTCAACGTCGGCTGCGGCATCGCCGAGCAGCGCCTCGCCTCGCCCGCCGACATCGACACCGGCGTCCGGCTCGGCCTCGGCTACCCGCGCGGCCCCCTGGAGTGGGGCGACCACGCGGGCGCCGGGACCGTGCTGGAGGTGCTGCGCGGCCTCGCGGAGGCGACCGGCGACCCGCGCTACCGGCCGTCGCGCTGGCTCGCCGAGCGCGCCGGGCTCGGCCTGCCGCTGACCGGGCCCGGCACGTCGCCGGCGAGCCTGCTGGACTGACCGCCGCCGCCCGCGACCGGGTGGTCACCGCCGGTCGAGATGCGGCGTGTTGCGCACTTTCGATCTTCGGAGTGCGCAACACGCCGCATCTCAACGAGAGGTGACCGGGTGGTCAGGGCAGGGCGGGGACGCGCGGGGCGGCGTCGGTCCACCCGGCCTGGAGGTAGTCGATCACCTGGGACTTGCCCGGCAGCGCGGCGCGCGGGCCGGTCTGCTCGACGCGCTCGGCCAGCACGAGGGCGGTCCTCGGGTCGATGAGCAGGCGGAACACCGGGTCGGTCCCCGCCGGCGCGAGGACGAGGCCGAGGCCCTTGCGGCCGTAGGCGTCGGCGGCGGGACCGGTGAGCTTCACGCCGGGCGTCGCGGCGAGCGCCCGGTAGGCGACGCCGCGGACCTTCGGCGTGACGGGCGCGCTCGTCAGCAGGCCGGCGAGGCAGCCCTTCGTCCAGCCGCCCTTGGCGGCGAGGCCGAGGCGAGCGCGGAGCGCGGCGGCGTCGGCGGGCAGCGCGAGCGCCTGCGCGACCGTCATCCGCCGCTCGCAGAGAGCGAAGGAGGTGCCGGCGGAGCGGACGAGGGCGCCCGGCGCGGGCCCGGCGGACAGCGTCAGCATCTCCTGGCGGGCGGTGTCGGCGCGGCCGAGCTTCCAGACGCGCGGCGCGCCGTCGCGCTTCCAGGCGAGGGTGTCGGCGGCCGAGGCGGGGGCGGCGCCGACCGCGCGGACGCCCGACCAGGAGCGGCCGGTGCGGTCCGTCCACGTCTCCTCGACCTGCCGCTTCACCAGCCAGTACCGGTTGCTCTTCGGGCCGACCTGCACGCGCAGGTGGCGGACCGCCCGTACGTGCCAGTAGCGGCCGTCCGCCGGGGCCGCCTCGGCCGTCCCGGCGGCGGCGAGCAGGACGCTGCGCGCCGACACCGGCTGCGCCGCCGCCGGGTCCGGGGCGCGGGGCGCGGTGGTGCCCGACGACAGCGCGACCGCGCCGGTGACGGCGGCGGCGGTGGCCGCGAGGCCGAGCCCGGCCCAGGCGGGGCGCGGCACCCGGCGGCGCGGCCGGGCCGGCTCGGCGATCTCGTGGACGAGCCGGGCGCGGCCCGCGGCGGCGGTGCGCGGGGCCGGCTCCTCGTCCAGCAGGGTGGCGATCATCTGCAGTTCGTCCATGGTCATCGTCCTTGGGGGGTGAGGGCGGCGCGCAGCTCGCGGCGCGCGCGGTTGAGGCGGGACGCGACGGTCCCGGCGGGGACGCCGAGGGCGGCGGCGATCTCGGCGTGGGAGAGGCGCCCGAGCGCGACGAGCAGCACGACGTCGCGGTCGCGCTGCTTCAGCGCGGCGAGGGCGCGGGACAGGCCGGGCCGCGCGTCCGCGGCGGCGACGCGCGCCAGGACGCCGTCCTCGTGGCCGGGGGCGGGCGGCTCGGCGCCGACCCGGGCGAGCGCCCGGTAGCGGCGGGTCTCGGTGCGGCGGTGCCCGGCGACGAGGTTGGTCGCGATGCCGAACAGCCAGGGCCGGACGGCGCCGCGCGCGGCGTCGAAGGACGCGCGGCGGCGGAAGGCGGCCAGGAACGTCTCGGCGACGACGTCCTCGGCGGCGTCGGGGCCGAGGCGCCCGGCGACGTAGCGGTGGACGGCGGCGAAGTGCCGGTCGTAGATCTCGGTGAAGCGTTCGGGGTCGCGCAGCGACGCGGCGAGCGCGGCGCCGTCCGCGTCCGCGCCGGTATCGGTACCGGCGCGCGGATCGGTGTCGGGTACGGCCGTCACGCGGCCGCCCCGGTCGGGGGGTAGGGCACGGTTGCCTCCATGCGGTCGGTCTCACCGGTACTCCGCCGGTGGGACCGACCGCTTTCACGCTCCCATGCCCGCGAGGTCAGGAGGGCGCCCCCGCGGGGGGCTGCGGGCGGCCGCCGGTCCAGCCGCCGGCGCGGGTGGCGGCGTAGTCGATGACGAAGCCGGGCCTGCGGGCGCTGCAGGGGCCGCCCGGCTCGACCAGCTCGGTCTGGCGGGAGAGCAGCGCGCCCGTCCCCTGGTCGAAGACGAGGACGTCGCGCGCGCTGTAGCTCCCCTGCTGGGCCATCGCCGCCGGCTTTCTGGCGGGGAGCGGCGGGTAGGTCGTCCGTGGGGGGACGACCTGGGGGCAGGCGCGTCGTCCCCGGGGAGGACGGGGGCTCCGTCGCGGGGCGGAAACCGTCCCTGAGAAGAAGCCGTGCGGGAACCGGAATAGGGCGCTCAGGCGTCCTGTTGAGAGAGACGTCAGCAAAGTTGAGTGCGGTCGACTCAAGTCATTTGACAAGTCGCCCGGCGCGCGGCACCCTGACGCACGGACACTCCACCGGCCGGGGTCCGGCCGGACGGCGATAGCAGGCAAGAGCAACGACGGAGGACGAGAGACATGGCACGTGCGGTCGGCATCGACCTCGGGACGACCAACTCGGTCGTCGCGATCCTGGAGGGCGGCGAGCCCACCGTCATCGCCAACGCGGAGGGGTCGCGGACCACGCCGTCCGTCGTCGCCTTCGCCAAGAACGGTGAGGTGCTGGTCGGCGAGGTCGCCAAGCGCCAGGCGGTCACCAACGTGGACCGGACCATCCGGTCGGTGAAGCGCGAGATGGGCACCGACTGGAAGACCACCATCGACGGCAAGGACTTCACCCCCCAGCAGATCAGCGCGTTCGTGCTGCAGAAGCTGAAGCGGGACGCCGAGGCCTACCTGGGCGAGACGGTCACCGACGCGGTCATCACCGTGCCGGCGTACTTCTCCGACCACCAGCGCCAGGCGACCAAGGAGGCCGGCACGATCGCGGGCCTGAACGTCCTGCGCATCATCAACGAGCCGACCTCGGCCGCGCTCGCGTACCACCTGGAGAAGGAGAACGAGGCCACCATCCTCGTCTTCGACCTCGGCGGCGGCACCTTCGACGTGTCCCTCCTGGAGGTCGGCGACGGCGTGGTCGAGGTCAAGGCCACCTCCGGTGACAACCACCTCGGCGGCGACGACTGGGACAACGCGGTCGTGAACTGGCTGGTCGAGAAGTTCAAGAACGCCAACGGCGTGGACCTGTCCAAGGACAAGATGGCCCTGCAGCGCCTCCGCGAGGCGGGCGAGAAGGCCAAGATCGAGCTGTCCAGCTCGTCCGAGACGCAGATCAACCTGCCCTACATCACGGCCTCGGCCGAGGGCCCGCTGCACCTGGACGAGAAGCTCACCCGCGCCGAGTTCCAGCGCCTCACCGCGGACCTGCTGGAGCGCACGAAGGCCCCGTTCAACAACGTCCTGAAGGACGCCGGCATCTCGGTGTCGGGCATCGACCAGGTCGTCCTGGTCGGCGGCTCCACCCGCATGCCCGCCGTGTCCGAGCTCGTCAAGGAGCTGACCGGCGGCAAGGAGCCGAACAAGGGCGTGAACCCCGACGAGGTCGTGGCGATCGGCGCCTCGCTCCAGGCCGGCGTGCTGAAGGGCGAGGTCAAGGACGTCCTGCTGCTGGACGTCACCCCGCTGTCGCTCGGCATCGAGACCAAGGGCGGCATCTTCACCAAGATCATCGAGCGGAACACCACGATCCCGACCAAGCGCTCGGAGACCTTCACCACGGCCGACGACAACCAGCCGTCGGTGGAGATCCAGGTCTACCAGGGCGAGCGCGAGATCGCGGCCTACAACAAGAAGCTCGGCACCTTCCAGCTCACCGGCCTGCCGCCGGCGCCGCGCGGCGTCCCGCAGATCGAGGTCACCTTCGACATCGACGCCAACGGCATCGTCAGCGTCTCGGCGAAGGACCAGGGCACCGGCCGCGAGCAGTCGATGGTCATCACCGGCGGCTCGGCGCTGCCGAAGGACGACATCGAGAAGATGCAGCGCGAGGCCGAGCAGTACGCCGAGGAGGACCGCAAGCGCAAGGAGGAGGTCGAGGTCCGCAACCAGGCCGACACCCTCGCCTACTCCACCGAGAAGTTCCTGCGCGAGAACGACGAGAAGATCCCGGCCGAGCTGAAGACCGAGGTCTCCGACGCCGTCGCCGAGGTGAAGAAGGCCCTGGAGGGCACCGACACCGACGCGATCAAGACGAGCGCGGAGAAGCTCGCCACCGTCAGCCAGAAGATGGGCGCCGCGATGTACGCCCAGAACGCCGAGGGCGCGGCCGCGTCCGACGCCCCGCCGACCGCGGACGCGCAGGACGCGCCGCAGGACGACGAGGTCGTCGACGCCGAGATCGTGGACGACGACAAGCCGAAGGGCGGTGCCTGATCGTGACCTCTCCCGAGAACGGGGGCGAGGAGCAGGAGGGCCCGGTGATCCGCGACAACCGGCGGATCGACCCGCTGACGGGCGAGGTGCGGGACGCGGCGGCGACGCCGCCCCCGGCCTCCCCGGCCGGGGAGGCGCCCGCGGCGGACGGCGGTGAGGCGGCCGAGCTGACGCAGCGGCTCGCCGAGCGCACCGCCGACCTCCAGCGGCTCCAGGCCGAGTACGCCAACTACCGCAAGCGGGTGGAGCGGGACAAGGGCCAGCTCCGCGAGCACGCGGTCGGCAGCGTGCTGAACGACCTGCTGCCGATCCTGGACGACCTCGGCCGGGCCCGCGAGCACGGCGAGCTGACCGGCGGCTTCAAGTCGGTCGGGGAGGCCCTGGAGGCCACCACCGGCAAGCTCGGCCTGGAGCGGTTCGGCGAGGTCGGCGAGCCGTTCGACCCGAACGTGCACGAGGCCCTCATGCACTCCTACTCGCCCGACGTGACCGAGACCAGCGTGGTGAACGTGCTGCAGCCCGGCTACCGGATCGGCGAGCGGATCCTGAGGCCCGCGCGCGTCGCGGTCGCCGAGCCCGAGGAGGCGCCCGCGCCGGGCGCCGCGGGCACCGAAGAGCAGTGAACCCCGGCCGGCCCCGCCCTTCTGGGCGGGGCCGCCGCGGGGCAGGATCGAGACAACGCTGTGGCAGCTGAGGAGAGCGGGGCGCCGTGAGCACCAAGGATTATCTGGACAAGGACTACTACAAGGTCCTCGGTGTCTCGAAGACGGCCACGCAGGACGAGATCAAGAAGTCGTACCGCAAGCTGGCCCGCCAGTACCACCCCGACACCAACAAGGGCGACGCCGAGGCCGAGGAGCGCTTCAAGGAGATCTCCGAGGCGCACGCGGTGCTGTCGGACGACAAGCGCCGCAAGGAGTACGACGCGGTGCGCTCCATGCCCGGCGGGTTCCGCGGCGGGCAGCCGGGGGGCGGCGGCTTCGGCTTCGACCTCGGCGACCTGTTCGGCCAGCAGGGCACCGGGACCGCCGGCCAGCAGGGCGGCGGCATCGGCGACATCTTCGGCACCATCTTCAACCGGGGCGGCACCCGCACCACGACCGGGACGGGCGCGCGCCGCGCGCGGCGCGGCACCGACGTCGAGACCGACGTGACGCTGACGTTCGCCCGCGCGATGAACGGCGTGACCGTCCCCATCAAGCTGACGAGCGAGGAGGCGTGCCCGACCTGCCACGGCACCGGCGCCAAGTCCGGCACCGTCCCGCGGGTCTGCCCGAACTGCGAGGGCACCGGGCAGGAGACCCGCAACCTCGGCAAGTTCGGGTTCTCCGAGCCGTGCCACATCTGCCACGGCCGCGGCCTCGTCGTCGACGACCCGTGCCCGACCTGCAACGGCAGCGGCCGCGCGGTCGGCTCGCGCACGATCCAGGCGCGGATCCCCGCCGGCGTCGCCGACGGGCAGAAGATCCGGCTGAAGGGCAAGGGCGCGCCCGGCGAGAACGGCGGCCCGAACGGCGACCTGTACGTCAACATCAAGGTGCGGCCGCATCCGGTGTTCGGCCGGAGCGGCGACAACCTGACGCTGGACGTGCCGGTGACGTTCGCCGAGGCCGCCCTCGGCGGCGAGGTGAAGGTGCCGACGTTCCAGGGCCAGCCGGTGACGCTGCGGCTGCCCGAGGGCACCCCGAACGGCCGGGTGCTGCGCGTCAAGGGCCGCGGCGCGGCCCGCCGCGACGGCACCAAGGGCGACCTGCTGGTCACCGTGGACGTGCAGATCCCGCAGAAGCTCGACGAGCGGACGCGCGCGGCGCTGGAGCAGCTGCGCGCCGAGGGCGAGGGCGACGACCTGCGCGGCGAGCTGCTCGCCAAGGCCCGGGAGGAGTAGGTGAAATGGACGTCTTCGGGGATGACACCCCTGTCTATGTGATCTCCGTGGCGGCGGAGCTGTCCGGGTTGCACCCGCAGACGCTGCGCACCTACGACCGGCTCGGCCTGGTCTCGCCCGGCCGCACGGCCGGGCGGGGCCGCCGCTACTCCATGCGCGACATCGTGCTGCTCCGGGAGATCCAGCGGCTCTCCCAGGAGGAGGGCGTCAACCTGTCGGGCATCAAGCACATCCTCCATCTCCAGCGCGACAACGTCCGGCTCCACGACGAGCTGGCCAAGGCGCACCGCGCCCTGGAGGAGATGGCGAGCGAACTCGAATCGACGCGGGCCGTCGCCGCGCGCCTCGCGCAGCAGCAGCGGCGCGGCGGTGACACCGGCGGGGCCCCCGGTTCCGACCTGGTCCCGATCCGCCGCACCAGCGTCGTCGTCTGGCACGAACGTAGCCAGGACTAGGTCCCGGCCCCACCCGATCTTCCGCGCACCGGCAGGTGGCGCGCGCCCGGTCCCGCCGCGCGGCGGGGCCCGGCACCGGTTTCTCATCACGGGGAGCTTGCAGACATGAACAACGAGATGACTTTGAAGAGCCGGGAGGCGATGTCGGTCGCGATCCGGCGGGCCGCCTCCGAGGGCCACCCCCAGATCGAGCCGGCGCACCTGCTGGCGGGGCTGCTCGCGCAGCCCGAGGGCACCACCGCGCCGCTGCTGGAGGCGGTCGGCGCCGACCCGGCGGTGGTCCGCCGGCTGGCCGAGGAGCAGCTGTCGCGGCTGCCGAAGGCGAGCGGCTCCACCGTCCCCGAGCCGCGGATCTCCGGGCAGCTCCAGCGGGTCCTCGCGACCGCCGGGCACCGCGCCGAGGAGCTCCAGGACCAGTACGTCTCCACCGAGCACCTGCTCGTCGGCCTCGCCGCCGACGGCGGCCCCGTCGCGACGCTGCTGGCGGACGCGGGCGCGACGCCGCAGGCGCTGCTGGACGCGTTCGAGAAGGTCCGCGGGCACCAGCGCGTCACCTCGGAGAACCCCGAGGAGACCTACCAGGCGCTGGAGAAGTACGGCGTCGACCTCACCGAGCGGGCCCGCGCCGGCGGCCTGGACCCCGTCATCGGCCGCGACACCGAGATCCGCCGCGTCGTGCAGGTGCTGTCGCGGCGCACCAAGAACAACCCGGTGCTGATCGGCGAGCCGGGCGTCGGCAAGACCGCCGTCGTCGAGGGCCTCGCGCAGCGCATCGTCGCGGGCGACGTGCCCGAGTCGCTGCGCGGCAAGCGGCTGGTCTCGCTGGACCTGTCCTCGATGGTCGCGGGCGCCAAGTACCGCGGCGAGTTCGAGGAGCGGCTGAAGGCCGTGCTCACCGAGATCAAGGAGTCCGGCGGGCAGGTCGTCACGTTCATCGACGAGCTGCACACCATGGTCGGCGCGGGCGCCGCCGAGGGCGCGATGGACGCCGGCAACATGCTGAAGCCGATGCTGGCGCGCGGCGAGCTGCGCATGATCGGCGCGACGACGCTGGACGAGTACCGCGAGCGGATCGAGAAGGACCCGGCGCTGGAGCGCCGCTTCCAGCAGGTCCTCGTCGGCGAGCCGTCGGTGGAGGACTCCATCGCGATCCTGCGCGGGCTGAAGGGCCGCTACGAGGCGCACCACAAGGTGCAGATCAGCGACTCGGCGCTCGTCGCCGCGGCGACGCTGTCGGACCGCTACATCACCGCCCGGTTCCTGCCCGACAAGGCCATCGACCTGGTGGACGAGGCGGCGTCCCGGCTCCGCATGGAGATCGACTCCCAGCCCGTCGAGGTCGACGAGCTGCAGCGCGCCGTGGACCGGCTGAAGATGGAGGAGCTGAACGTCGCCAAGGACGCCACCGACGCCGGCAAGGCCCGGCTGGAGCGCCTCCGCCGCGACCTCGCCGACAAGCAGGAGGAGCTGGACGGGCTCGTCGCCCGCTGGCAGCGCGAGAAGGAGTCGCTGAACCGCGTCGGCGAGATCAAGGAGCGGCTCGACGCGGCCCGCGGCGAGGCCGAGCGGGCGCAGCGCGACGGCGACCTGGAGACGTCCTCGCGGCTCACCTACGGCGAGATCCCCGAGCTGGAGAAGCGGCTCCAGGAGGCCTCGCAGGCCGCCGACGAGCGCGACGCGATGGTGAAGGAGGAGGTCGGCCCGGACGACATCGCCGACGTGGTGGCGTCCTGGACGGGCATCCCCGCCGGGCGGCTGATGCAGGGCGAGACCGAGAAGCTGCTCCGCATGGAGGACGAGCTCGGCCGCCGCCTCATCGGCCAGTCCGCCGCCGTGCAGGCGGTGTCGGACGCGGTGCGGCGCGCCCGCGCGGGCGTCGCCGACCCCGACCGGCCGACCGGGTCGTTCCTGTTCCTCGGCCCGACCGGCGTCGGCAAGACCGAGCTGGCGAAGGCGCTCGCGGAGTTCCTGTTCGACGACGAGCGGGCCATCACCCGCATCGACATGAGCGAGTACGCCGAGAAGCACTCGGTGGCGCGGCTCGTCGGCGCCCCGCCCGGCTACGTCGGCTACGAGGAGGGCGGCCAGCTCACCGAGGCCGTCCGGCGCCGCCCCTACTCGGTGGTGCTGCTCGACGAGGTGGAGAAGGCGCACCCGGAGGTCTTCGACGTCCTGCTGCAGGTCCTGGACGACGGCCGGCTGACCGACGGGCAGGGCCGCACCGTCGACTTCCGCAACACGATCCTGATCCTGACGTCCAACCTCGGGTCGCAGTTCCTGGTGGACCCCGACCTGCCCGACGCCGCCAAGCGCGAGTCGGTCATGGCGACGGTCCGCACGGCGTTCAAGCCGGAGTTCCTGAACCGGCTCGACGACGTGATCCTGTTCGACGCGCTGTCGACCGCCGAGCTGACCCGGATCGTGGACCTGCAGATCGACGCGCTGGCGCGGCGCCTCCGCGACCGGCAGCTCACGCTGACGGTCACCGACGCCGCCCGCGAGTGGCTCGCGCTGACCGGCTACGACCCGCTGTACGGGGCGCGGCCGCTCCGCCGGCTGGTGCAGACCGCGATCGGCGACCAGCTCGCGCGGGCGCTGCTGTCGGGCGCGGTCCGCGACGGCGACGAGGTGCTGGTCGAGCTGGACCCGGCGGCCGACCGGCTCACCGTCGGCACCGCCCAGGGCGTCCCGACGGCCTGACCGGGCCGGGCGGGCCGCTCCCCCAGGGGGCACAATGACACCTGGAACGGATCATTTCCCCCGGGCGGAGAGCCGACGAGCGTGACCATCCAACTGAGCGGCGGCGCGGAGCGGGCGATCCTGGACGCGGTGGCGCTGGCCACCGCGTCCGGCCGCGCCCTGGCCGAGCCGATCCACCTGCTGCCGTCGCTGGCCGGGCAGGCGGCGGCGCTGCTCCGCTCGATCGGCGCCGACCCCGAGGCGCTGCGCGCGGCGGCGCTCCGCCGGGTCGAGGCGCTGCCGCCCGGCCCCGGCGGGGCGGCGGGCCGCGACGCCCGGCTGGCGCGCAGCGGCGTCCTCGTCACCACGATCGCCGCGCAGCACGCGCGCGAGCTCGGCGACCCGCGGATCGAGTCCGCGCACCTGCTGATCGGCCTGTTCGAGGCCGACAACATCTGCCGGTTCCTGCTCGGGCAGGAGGGCGCCGACACCCGGCGGCTGCGGGAGGGCATCGCCCGCGCCCAGGCCGCGACGCTCGTCCCCGGGCCCGCGCCCGCCGCGGCGCCCGTCCCGGCGCCCGAGCCGCTGCCGCCGCACCTCACCGACCTCGCCGAGGGCGCGGGCCCGGCGTTCGGCCGGGACGAGGAGCTGCGGCGGCTGATCAGCGTCCTCAACCGGCGCGACCGGGCGAACCCGCTGCTCGTCGGGGAGGCGGGCATCGGCAAGCGCGCCATGCTGAACGCGCTCGCGACGCTGGTCGCGCCGGCGCGGATGGCGGCGCTCGACCCGAAGGTGCTCGGCGGGACCGGCCCCGCCGCCCGCGAGCGGCTGGACGAGCTGCCCGGCCTCCTGCGGGGCGGCATCCTCGTGCTGGACAACCTGTCGTCCGCCGACGCCGACGGCCCCGCGGCCGTCGCGCTCGCGGCGCTGCTGGAGCACGGCGGCTTCCGCGTCGTCGCCACGATGACGCCCGGCTCGCACACCGCCTGGCTGCGCCGGCACCCCGACCTCATGCGCCGGTTCCGGCTGCTCCAGGTGAGCGACCTCAGCGCCGACAGCGTCCTCGCGGTGCTGCGCGCGATGCGGCCGCGCTACGAGGAGCACCACCGGCTGGAGATCGGCGACGACGCGCTCGTCGCGGCCGCCGCGCTGTCGGCGCGGCACCTGCCGGGCGCCCAGCCGGAGAAGGCCCTGGACCTGCTGGACGAGGCCGCCGCGCAGCTGCGGATGGACACCACGATGCTGCCGGCCGCCGCCGAGCGGCCGCACGCCCCCGACGCCTACCTGGACCTGCTGACCGACGCGGTCGCCGGCAACGCCGCGCACCTCGCGACGCTGCACGACGCGCTGCAGCGGCACCGCGCGCGGCCGCCGGCGACGACCGAGCTCACCGCGGGCGACGTCGCGGGCGTGCTCGTCGACCTCGCCGGGCTGCCCGCCCCGGCCGGCCCGGTCCCGGTCCGGGAGGAGAACCTGTGGCCGGGCGACCCGCGCCAGCTCGGCCGCTACCGGATCGTGCGGCGGCTCGGCGAGGGCGGGCAGGGCGTCGTCTACCTCGGCGAGGCGCCGGCCGGCGGCCTGGTGGCGATCAAGATGCTGCACGCGGAGGTGACCCGCAACCCGGCCGCGCACGAGCGGTTCGAGCGGGAGGTCGCGGCGGCGCAGCGGGTCGCCTCGTTCTGCACCGCGCAGGTGCTGGAGTCGGGCGTGGAGGGGCGCCGCCCGTACGTGGTGAGCGAGTTCGTGGACGGGCCGTCGCTGCGCGAGTCGATCGAGGAGGGCGGCACCCGGGCGGGCGCCGCCCTGGACCGGCTGGCGATCGGCACCATCACCGCGCTCGCCGCGATCGCCGAGGCGGGCATCGTGCACCGCGACTTCAAGCCCGACAACGTGCTGCTCGCGCCGGACGGGCTGCGCGTCATCGACTTCGGCATCGCGCGGGCCCTGGACACCTCGGCGTCGGTCACCGGGCAGATCATCGGGACGCCCGCCTACATGGCGCCCGAGCAGTTCCGCGGCGGCAACGTCGGCCCGGCCGCGGACGTGTTCGCGTGGGCGTGCACGCTCGTGTACGCGGCGATCGGGCGGCCGCCGCACGGCTCCGGCCCCATCCCGGAGATCATGTACAACAAGGTCAACGGCGTGCAGGACCTCGGCGACTTCCACCGGCTGGCCTCGCCGGCGCTCGCCGCGCTGGTGGAGGCGGCGCTGCGGCTGGACCCGGCCGGGCGGCCGTCGCCGCGGCGGATCCTGCTGTCCCTGCTCGGCCGTCCCGACCAGGGCGCGGCGGGGCTGCTCGCCGAGGGCGCGGCCGTCGCGACGCGGCGGCTGGACGAGTGAGGCGGGCCCGTCAGGTGCGGCGGGCGCGCTCGGGGAAGTCGCAGAAGGCCAGGCGCCGGTCGAAGACGGTGCCCGCGCCGCACTGGAAGGTGATCAGCATCCCGTCGCCGCCGCACTGGTAGAAGCGGGCCGGGTCGCCCGGGTCGGTGATGTACACCCAGTCGTCGATGCGGCTGCCGTGCGGCGGGCAGGGGCCGTCCAGCACGTCCGGCTTCGGCGGCGGGGCCGCCGCGGCCGGCGTGGCGGCGGCCAGCAGGGCCGCGGCCACCAGCAACGGGGTGTACTTCCGCATCGCACCACCTCTCGGTACCGGGCGCCGTCCGCCGGCGCCCGGCGGACGAGTACCCGGCGGCCGGCGCCGCTAAACACGAAGGGTGCCCGATCGGTCACGGATGGTTCACCGATGGGCGGAAGGCGGGATCGGCAGGCGGTCGAGCGGCCGGTGCGACGGCGGGAGCGCCGCCGTGGCGGCCGCGAGGGCGGCGACGGCCAGCGCCGCGACCGTCCTCCGCCGCGCCCTGCCGCCGCGCCGCCGGTTCTGAGCCTCCATGGAACCCCCTCACCTCACCCGTCCCTCCGACGCTAAGCGTCGCGGTCCCGGCCCGACATAGGCGGGGCCCCCGAACAGGGGTGGGGCTACCTCCACCCGCCGCCGGTGACTCCCGTCACCGCGATGACGAGCGCGGCGTAGCCGATGGGACGCGGCTGAGTACGGACCGCACGGAGGTAAGTCCTTCGAACCGTTGGACGGGGAGGGGCGCGGTCCGCTAGAGAGGCGGAATGACCGCTTTGGTAATCGGGCCCCTGCTCCGGCACGTCGGCGAGCACACCGCGACGATCTGGGTGGAGACCGCCCGGCCGTGCGAGGTGCGCGTCACCGGCGACGGCGTCGACGCGGCGGCGCCGACGTTCACCGTGCACGGGCACCACTACGCGCTGGTCGAGGTGGGCGGCCTGCCGGCCGGCGCGCGGATCCCCTACGAGGTGGCGCTCGACGGCGAGCGGGTCTGGCCGGAGGAGAGCACCCGGTTCCCGCCGAGCGCGCTGCGGACGCTGGACCCCGGCAGCGGCCTCGCCCTGTCGTTCGGGTCCTGCCGCCGGTCGCCCGGAACGGTCGAGATGTACGGGGTGGACGTCCTGTCGGCCCTCGCGCACGGGCTGACCGAGGGCACCGCCGAATGGCCGGACGCGCTGCTCATGGTCGGCGACCAGGTGTACGCCGACGAGATCAGCGACGAGATGCGGCAGTTCGTGCACGCCCGGCGCCCCGCCGGGCAGGAGCCGGTCGACGAGATCGCCGACTACGAGGACTACACCCGCCTGTACGCGCTGGCCTGGCGCGAGGACCCGGCGGTCCGCTGGCTGCTGTCCACCCTGCCCACCTTCATGATCTTCGATGACCACGACGTCCGGGACGACTGGAACACCTCCCACACGTGGCGGCGGCAGATGTGGGAGACGTCCTGGTGGCGGGACCGCATCGTCGGCGGCATCGCCTCCTACTGGGTCTACCAGCACCTCGGGAACCTCGACCCGGCGGAGCGCGCCGGCGACGCCGTCTACCGGGCGGTCCGCGAGGCGGCCGAGAAGGGCGAGGACGCCGGCGCGCTGCTGGACGCGTTCGCCGAGCGCGCCGACAAGGAGCCGTCCTCCGCCCGGTGGAGCTACGCGCACGACTGGGGCGGCACCCGCCTCGTCGTCGTCGACAGCCGCTGCTCGCGGCTGCTGACCCCCGAGCGCCGCGGCATGCTCGACGACGAGGAGTTCGCCTGGCTCGACGGGCGGCTCCAGGGCGGCGTCGACCACCTGCTCGTCGCCAGCTCGCTGCCCTACCTGCTGGCGCCCACGATCCACCACGCCGAGGCGTGGAACGAGGCCGTCGCCGAGGGCGCCTGGGGGCGCCGCGCCGGGACCTACGGCGAGAAGCTGCGGCAGGGCGCCGACCTGGAGCACTGGGGCGCGTTCGGCGCGTCCTTCGAGCGGGTCGCCCGCGACATCGTCGCCGTCGGCCGGGGCGAGCGCGGCGCCGCGCCCGCGACCATCGCGTTCCTGTCGGGCGACGTCCACTACTCCTACGTGGCGCGGGTGACCTCCCCCGGCACCGCGTCCGAGATCGTGCAGCTCGTCTGCTCGCCGCTGCGCAACCCGCTGCCGCCGAGCTTCCGGTTCGCGCAGCGCGTCGGCACGATGCGCGGCCTCGCGGTGATCCCGCGCCTGCTGGCGCGCTGGGCCAAGGTGCCGCGGCCGCCGCTGAAGTGGCGGCTGACCGACGGCCCCTGGTTCGACAACGCCGTCGCGACCGTGCGCGTGGACGGGCGCGAGTGCCGCGTCCAGTGGGACACGCCCGCCTCCGAGACCGCCGTGAAGCGGCTCGCGCAGGTGCGCGTCACCGGGTGAGGGAGGGCCCGCCGCGCCCCCTCGCCGCGGCGGGCCCCCTCGATGACCACCGGCGCCGTCCCCCCAGCCCCTCGCGGGGCGCCGGCGCCGGTGGCGGTCAGGGCGTGCGGACCAGGTCGAGCGCCGCCGGCAGCGTGGCGGGCATCGGCTCGGACCGCACCACCAGGTCCGTCTCTCCGACGGCGAGCGCGAGCGCGCGCCGCACCTCGGCGACGGGCCGGTCCAGGCCGGCCGGGACGAGCGCGGCGACGCGCCCCGAGCCGAGCAGCGCGAGCGTCTCCCCGCCCTGGAACAGCGCCCGCAGCTCGTGGCCGACGACGACGGCGCGGGCGAGCCGCCGCCACGGTTCCAGGCCGCCGGGCAGCTCGACGAGCATGAGGGCGTGGGTGTCGGCGGCGGCCGTGCCCGGCGCGCCGCCGAGCGCGGCGGCCGTCCGGTACAGCTCGGTCAGCCGGCTGCCGAGGTAGGCGGGCGTCATCAGGCCGGTCAGCGGGTCCTCGCAGGTCGCGGCGGGCGGCGGCAGGCCCGCCTCGACCCAGCCCTCGGCGGCGCAGCGCACCAGCGTGAGGGGCGGGTCGGGCCAGCGCAGCTCGGCGAACAGCGCGCCGAGGTCGTCGAGCGTCTCGCCGATGCCGACGCCGGCGCGGCCCCGCGCCCGGCCGAGCCGCACGCACGCGACGCCCATCCCCTCGCCCTGGCAGACCGCCGAGACGACCGTCTCCACGGCGGGCGTCCACCAGTCGGCGGGCAGCGACCAGCCGCCGCCGGCGCTCCGCGTCCGCCACCGCTCGCGCAGGTCGTCGGGCCGGGGTTCGGGGCGGCCGCCCGGTCGCGGGCCGCTCCACAGGTACGCCATCGCGCTCCCGTTTCCTCTCTCGGTGCCATCGGCACATGTCCTGAAGGTGCGTCCTTTCGCACCTCTCACGCCGAACCGGTCCGGTGATGACGCGGGATGCGCCATCATTTTCCGCGACGCAAGGTGTTCATCCGGTCACCATGCGCGAGCGCCGGGCGAGGAGGCCCCTGTTGAGCAACGCCACGCCCCCGGCCGGGCCGGCGCCGGCCGAGCCGAGCGACGCGGCGCTGATCGCGCTCATCCGGGACGGCGACGCGGGCGCCTACGGGCCGCTCTACGAGCGCCACCTCGCCGCCGCGCGCGGCCTCGCCCGGCACCTGGTCGGCGGGGACGCCGCCGAGGACGCGGTGCAGGAGACCTTCACCAAGATCCTGGACGTGCTGCGCCGGGGCGGCGGCCCGCGGGCGGGGTTCCGGCCGTACCTGCTGACCTCGGTCCGCAACACCGTCTACGACCGCTACCGGGGCGACAAGCGCGTGCAGGCCACCGACCGGACCGAGCTGCTCGACCAGGGCGTCCCGTTCGACGACCCGGCGCTCGCCGGGCTGGAGCGGTCCCTGATCGTGCGGGCCTTCCGGTCGCTGCCCGAGCGCTGGCAGGCGGTGCTCTGGCACACCGAGATCGAGGGCGCGAAGGCCGCCGAGGTCGCGCCGCTGCTCGGCCTCACCGCCAACGGCGTCGCCGCCCTCGCCTACCGGGCGCGCGAGGGGCTCCGCCAGGCGTACCTGCAGATGCACCTCGCCGAGCCGGACGCGCCGCTGGTGCGCGCCGAGGGCGTCCCGGCCGGCACCGAGGAGTGCCGGCCCGCGCTGGACAAGCTGGGCGCGTACGTGCGCGGCGGCCTCGCCAAGCGCGACGCGCGGGCCGTCGAGGCCCACCTGGACGAGTGCGCCCGCTGCGCGGCGATCCACGCCGAGATCGCCGACGTCAACGGGACGCTGCGCGAGGGCGTCGGCCCGTTCGTGCTCGGCGCCGCGGGCGTCCTGTACCTGGCGGCGGCCGGGCACGGGGGCGGCGCGGCGGTCGGCGCGAAGCTGCTGGCATGGTTCCGGCACCTGCCGAAGCGGCAGCAGCAGGTGCTGAGCGGCACGACGGGCGCGGCGGCGGTGGCGGCCGCGGCGGCGGCGATGCTGCTGGTGTCGGGCACCTCGCCCGTCCAGCGCCCCGCGCCGCGCCCGCAGCCGAACCCGCCCGCGGCCGTGGCGCCGGCGAAGCCGGACCCGAAGCCGAGGGCGCCGCGCGCCGCGCCCGCACCGCCGCCCGCCGCCGCTCCGAAGCCGGTGGCGAAGCCCGTGGCGAAGGCGGCCCCGGAACCGCCCGCGCCGTCCCCCTCCGCGTCCGCGTCCACCCCGGCGCCGCCGCCCGACCTGACGGCGCGCATCGGCGCCGTCGGAACGCTGCTGCGCGGCCGGGACGGCATCGTCGCGATGTCGGTCGCGAACGCGGGCAAGGCCCCCTCGAAGGACGTCGTCGCCGACGTGACGCTGCCCCCGGACGTCGCCTACGCGGGCGGTGCGACCGGGCGCGAGGCGGCGCGCTTCACCCCGGCCCGCGAGCCGGGCGACGGCTGGTCGTGCCGCCCGTCAGGACCGCGCACGGTGCGCTGCACGCACGCGCCGCTCCCCGCGCGCGCGACGGCGTCGGCCTACCTCGGCGTGCAGGTCGGCGCGGCCGCGCCCTACGGCACGCCGCCCACCGTGACGCTGCGCGGAGGCCGGGGACTCCGCACCGCCACCGCCGACGCCGGGGTGGCCGCCGACGGGATGCGCGCGCGGTTCGCCGCCGACGGGCACGTCCGCACCGTCCAGACCGGCAACGCGCTGCTCGGCTGCGACCCCGAAGAGGACGGCTGCCGCGCGGCGATGGCGCGCAAGGGGGACCGCCGCGACGACGACTTCTTCGACATGCGCCCGGTCGACCGCGACGCCGACCCCGCCACGTCCTCCTCCAGCGCGGCGCGGCTGGACGTGCCGGCGGGCGGCCGCGTGCTGTGGGCGGGCCTGTACTGGTCGGGCGTGGCGGGCGACGCCGCGCGCCGCGACGGCGCGTCCGCGAAGCTGCGCGCGCCCGGCGGCTCCTACACGACGGTCCGGGCGGCGGAGGTGCGGCGCGGGCGGCTGCCCGACTTCACCGTCTACCAGGCGTTCGCCGACGTGACGGCGCTCGTCCGCGCGGGCGGCGGCGGGACCTGGTGGGGCGCCGACGTGCCGACCGTCGCGGGCGCCGCGCACTACGCCGGCTGGGCGCTGGTCGCGGTCGTCGAGGACCCGGCCGGCCCCTACCGCCAGGCCATGGTCCTGGACGACGCGCGGGCGCTCGGCCCGGACGGGCCGCGGCGCCTGGAGGTGTCGCTGAACGGGCTGGTCGCGGGGGCCGGGACGGCGCGGATCGGGCTGGTCGCCTGGGAGGGCGACGCGGGCCTCGCCGGCGACCGCCTCGCGGTGGGTGGCGCCGCGCTCACTCCGCAGAGCGGTGATCAGTTGAATGACAACATTCTGGACTCATCGGCCGCCGGAGCTATCGACGCGAACCTCACTTTTGGGATAGATGTGGATTACTTCGCAGTCGCTCTCGGGCGGCGGCCCGCCGTCACGCTCTCCACAGGTCAGGACGCCTTCCTGACCGGGGTCGTGACGGTGACCGCGCCCATGCGGAGTTGAAATCCCGGTCGGGCCCCGGCTACGACTGAACCCCGCCGCCGATCCTCCCCGTAAAGATCATGGGGAAGTATCCCGACAGAAAGGAACGGCTGGTAACGTCCGCGCTGACATCCAGGGCCACCGGTGCGCTCGCGCCGCCGACCGGTGGCGGACCGCACGGTCGTCGGCACGGTCGTCGACCGCTCGCCGACGCGGCGCCGCCAGGCCGCGAGCGTCTTCCCCGAGCGGTGCAGGGCGCCGGCGGAGCCGACCCGCCGTACCGCCCTGCGGAACGGGCCGGTTTCACTACGCTGGGAGGTCCGGGGCCGCTCGCCGGTCCGGATCCCCGAGGAGCCGGGAAGTGCGCGATCAGGGGTGCTCCAATGGTCACCCTCGTCAATCCGACCGTGGAGTGGACGTGCTGAGAGGTCTCCTGTTGAGGAAGGGCGGTGTCCCATGGACCGCTGCGCGCTGTTCGTAGACGCCGGCTACCTGCTGGCCGACGGCGCCATGGCCGTGCACGGCACCCGGCACCGCGAGACCGTCTCGTGGGACTTCGGCGGCCTGCTCCAGCTGCTCGGCAACCTGGCCCGCGAGCGCACCGGCATGCCGCTGCTGCGCTGCTACTGGTACGAGGCGACGGTCGAGGGCCGGCGCGCCCCCGAGCACGAGGCGCTCGCCGACCTGCCCGGCCTCAAGCTGCGGCTCGGCCGCATCCGCCCCGGCCGCCGCGAGGGCGTGGACACCGAGATCCACCGCGACCTCATGGCGCTCGCCCGCAACGGCGCGCTCGCCGACGCCGTCCTGGTCAGCGGGGACGAGGACCTCGCGCGGGTCGTCGCCGACGCCCAGGACCTCGGCGTCCGGGTCACCGTCGTGCACGTCGCGGTCGACGGCAACTGGACCATCTCGCGGGTGCTGCGCCAGGAGTGCGACGACCTCATCGAGATCGGCTCGGGCCACCTGCGGCCCTACGTGAACCTGCTCGCCGGCATGGACTCCGGCTCCTCCGGCGCCCCCGCGCTGCCCGCCGCGCCGCTGTCCAACGGGCACGGCAGCGGCGGCGGCGCGTCGCTCGGCGCGCTGTCGGCGGCCGCCGGCGGCGGCCCGCCCCCGTCCTCGCCGCTCACCGTCCCGCCGCCCGCCTCCCCCGCGCCGAACCTCGGCGCCGGCGGCTCCGGCGGGTACGTCCCGAGCCACGCCGGCTCGGCCGGGCTCGGCCCGGCCGGCCTGGGCGGTTCCGGGCTCGGCACGCCGGGCGCGGGCTCGTCCGGCGCGGGCCTGACCGGCTCCGGCCTCGGCGGCTCCGGCCTCGGCACGTCGGGCCTCGGCGCGTCCGGGCTCGGCGGCGCGGGCCTCGGCTCGTCCATCGGCGCCCCGCCCGGCGTGCCGCAGCAGGCCGCGCCGATGCCGCCGGCCCCCGCCCCGGCCGCGACGCCGCAGACCATGAACCCGCTGCCGACGACCCCGCCGGCGAGCGCCGCCCCGCAGTACGCCCCGCCCCTCGCCGCCCCCGCCCCGCACGGCCCCTACACCGGCCCGCAGCAGATCTCGCCCGTCCCGGTGCAGCAGCAGAGCACCCCGACGCTGTCGGACGCGGTGAAGGCCGCCCACCAGGAGGGCCAGGACTTCGGCGAGTCCGTCGCCCGCGACGCCCCGGCGCTCTGGCTGGAGGCGGTCCTCGCCCGCAAGCCGCGGATGCCGTCCGACCTGGAGGCGCGGCTGCTGCAGGGCTCGTCGCTGCCCATCGACTTCCTGCTGCACGACGAGGTGCGGCACGCGCTGCGCCGCGGCTTCTGGGACGCCCTCGAACGTTCCCGCAGGTGACGGGCGTCCCCGGGGACCCGTACGTGTAGAACATTCACGATCATCGGAATTCGCCCGCTTCGGCCGCCGGACGGCGGGTAGCGTGGAACCGTGACGCATGTGACGGAAGACGATCTCGACGACCTGGAGTTCGACACCCTGCGCACCGGCGATCACGTCACCGCGGCCCGGCGGCTCGGCGAGCTGGCCGAGGCCAGGTCGGGCGGGGTGTCGCGGGCCAACGTGCTGCTGCGCGCCGGCGAGCAGTGGCAGCACGCCGGCGACCACCGCCGGGCCGCCGACTACTACCGCCGGGCGGTGCAGGACGGCGGCGAGACCTACGGCGACCCGCGCGCCTACCTGGCCGACGCGCTGTTCGAGCTGAAGGAGGCCGACGAGGCCCGCGCCCTCGTCGCGCAGATCCGCGCCGACGCCCCCCGCGACCCCGAGGTGTACCGCGCCGTCGCCGAGGTGCTCTACGCGCAGGGCGACGCGGCGGGCGCGCACGAGTGGGCGACGAGCGGCGCCGACGTCATCCTCGCCCTCCGCGACCGCGCGGTCGGCACCGGCGTGGGCGGCCCCGGCGAGGGCGCGCCCGACCCGGACGAGCTCGCGCTCGCCGAGGACAGCCTGGAGGCGCTGCTGCGGCTGCGCTACCGCGCCCGCGTCGACCTCGGCCGCGGCGAGGACGACTACGACGCGCTCCTCGACGACCTGCTGAAGAACGCCTGACCCGCGCGCCCTACAGCGTCGCGATCAGCTCGCCGAGCGCCTGCGCGATCGTGACGGGCGGCTCGTGCTCCGCCACCGGCCAGCCGCGCAGCCGCGCCTCGCGCGCCGCCTGCTCGCACCCGGCCGCGCCGTGCGTGCGCAGGTAGCCGCAGGGCGCCTCCGGCCAGTCCGCCGGGACGGCCACGGGCGGCGCCGCGTCCGAATGATCATGCTCGCGGCGCGGGCGGGGCAGCGCGGCGTCCACGAAGACGTAGCCGCCGACCTTGCGGTGCGCGGCGCGCTGCGCCAGCGCCACCGCGGGCAGCAGCGGCCCGGCGGCGCCGTGCCCGACCAGCACCAGCGGCACCGCCGGATCGGTCGCCGCGATGATCAGGGAGGCGCGGGCGACGTACCCGGCGCCGGCGTCCGGCACGGTCGGGGCGACCACGTCGAGGCCGTAGGAGCGCAGCATCTCGGGCAGATCGCCCCAGGCGGCGGCGGTGCCGCCGGGCGCGTGCAGCAGCACCAGTGTCCCGGGCGTCATGCGCTCGACCTCCGACCCCATCTCGCGGGGCCGGGCCCCTCGGACGCCCGTAACCGTACACGCCCGCCGCGGGCCGGGCGCGGGTACGCGGGCACCGGCCGGGGTGAATAGGCTTCCCGCTGTGAGCGATCGCGAGGAACTGCTGCAAGAGATCAAGGACCGGGCCGTCGTGCACGGCGACTTCACCCTGTCGTCGGGGCGGCGCGCGTCCTGGTACGTGGACCTGCGCCGGGTGACGCTGGACGGCGCCGCCGCGCCGCTCGTCGGCCGGGTCATGCTGGACGCGACCGCGGACCTGGACTACGACGCCGTCGGCGGCCTCACCCTCGGCGCCGACCCCGTCGCCACCGCGATGCTGCACGCCGCCGCCGCGCGGGGCCGCCGGCTGGACGCGTTCGTGGTGCGCAAGGCCGACAAGCGGCACGGGCTGCAGCGCCGCATCGAGGGACCGGACGTGGCGGGCCGCCGCGTCCTCGCCGTCGAGGACACCTCCACGACGGGCGGGTCGGTGCTGACGGCCGTCGAGGCGCTCCGCGCGGCGGGCGCGGAGGTCGTCGCGGTGGCGACCATCCTGGAGCGCGGCGCCGCGCCGCGCATCGCCGCGGAGGGGCTGGAGTACCGCCACCCCTACACCGTCGCCGACCTCGGGCTGGACTAGCCCCGCCGCCGGGCGCCGGGCGGCGCGGCCGGGGTCAGCCCTTCGCCGGGACGAACCACTCGCCGCGCTGCCCCGCCGGGCGCGCCTGCGCCTTGCCGTAGATCGTCACCTGCACGAGGCCGCCGTCGTTGGCGACGACGTTCAGCGGCGCCTGCGCGTACTGGCGGCCCTCGCCGGGGTTCAGCAGGCCGTGGTAGAGCACCTCGTTGCTGCCCGCCACGGTGATCGTCACGAACGTCGCCTTGCCGCCCTGGCCCTTGATGACCAGGGGCAGCGGGCCGCCGGCGGAGGACTCGGGCGCCTTCGCGCCGGGCGAGACCGCCTTCGAGGCGGAGGCGGACGCGCCGGGGGGCGGCGCGGCCTTGTCCGAGCTGGACGTCAGCGCGTTCACCAGGGCGATACCGCCGACCACGAGCAGCGCTAAGGCCGCCACCACGGCAATGGCCGCGATCAGTATGCGCGCTAGACCCCTGGGGTCCGACCGATGACGTCCCACATGGGGAGGTTAGCGATAACTGTCACCGCTGAGCGACGGACGGGACTCTTCAGGGACATTCTTATTCGGACCGTTGCCCTTCCCCCCGCGGCCCCGCATCATCTCGCGGACGATCGGGATCACCGACAGGATCAGGATGACCGCGACGCCCGGCAGGATGTAGCGCTCGATGTTCGGCACCCGGGTGCCGAGGAAGTGGCCGAGCAGGAACAGCGCGTCCGTCCAGACGATGCCGCCGATGGCGTTCCAGACGAGGAACTTGCGGGCGTCCATGCCGAGCATGCCCGCCAGGGGGTTCAGGAACGTGCGCACGATCGGGATGAAGCGGGCGAGCAGCACGGCCTTGGCGGGGCCGAAGCGGTTGAAGTAGTGCTCGGCCTTCTCCACCCACTCCTGCTTGAAGATGCGCGAGTCGGGGCGGTCGAACAGCTTGCGGCCGTAGCGGGCGCCGAGCCAGTGCCCGAGCTGGGCGCCGGCGATCGCGGCGATCGGGCCGCCGATGAGCAGCCAGGGCAGCGAGAGCGGCTCGAAGTGCTCCCCCTGCACCTCCGTCACCGCGGTCAGGATGCCCGCCGTGAACAGCAGCGAGTCGCCGGGCAGGATGCAGCCGAACAGCAGGCCGGTCTCCGCGAAGATGATGGCGAGGACGCCGATCGTCGCGAAGGTGCCGAACAGCGCCAGCCACGCCGTCGGGTGCAGCCATTCGGTGATGTCAAGGGGAATGAGCGCGAGATCCACGCTGTGAGCGTACCCGCCGGGGGCGCCCGCTTTCCGGGACTCGGCGCACCCGGGGCGAACCCGGGACGAACGGACCCGCATCGGGCGGCCCGGGGTTCCGGACACCCCGAGGGCCGCCCCCCGCTGGTGTGCGGCGGGAAAAACGAGATACTGGCCGTGGACGGCATGCCACTCCCGTTCCGCGCGCCCGGGAGCCCTGACCTGGAGCTGCGCGGGAGGGTGCGACCCACCGCCCGGCCGGACGCCCGGCGGCACCACCGCGAACGAAAGGACTTCCACATGCCCATCGCGACCCCCGAGGTCTACGCGGAGATGCTCGACCGTGCCAAGCGCGAGGGCTTCGCCTACCCCGCCATCAACGTGACGTCCAGCCAGACGCTGAACGCCGCGCTGCGCGGGTTCGCCGAGGCCGAGAGCGACGGCATCGTCCAGGTGTCCACCGGCGGCGCCGAGTACCTGTCCGGGCAGTCGGTGAAGAGCATGGTCGTCGGCTCGGCGGCCCTCGCCGAGTACGCCAACGTCGTGGCGGCCGAGTACGGCGTGAACATCGCGCTGCACACCGACCACTGCCCGAAGGACAAGCTGGACGGCTTCATGCGGCCGCTCATCAAGATCTCGCAGGAGCGGGTGGCGCGCGGCGAGCAGCCGCTGTTCCAGTCGCACATGTGGGACGGGTCGGCCGTGCCGCTGGACGAGAACCTGCGGATCGCCGCCGAGCTCCTCACCGAGTGCGCCAAGGCGAACATCATCATGGAGATGGAGATCGGCGTCGTCGGCGGCGAGGAGGACGGCGTCGCCAACGAGATCAACGAGAAGCTGTACACCACGGTCGGCGACGCGCTGGACACCGCCAAGGCCGTCGGCGTCGGCGAGAAGGGCCGCTACATCCTGGCCGCGACGTTCGGCAACGTGCACGGGGTGTACAAGCCGGGCTCGGTCAAGCTGCGCCCGGAGGTGCTGAAGGAGATCCAGGACGCGGTCGGCCGCGAGTACGGCAAGGACAAGCCGTTCGACCTGGTCTTCCACGGCGGCTCGGGCTCGTCGCTGGAGGAGATCCGCGAGGCCGTCTCCTACGGCGTGGTCAAGATGAACGTCGACACCGACACCCAGTACGCCTTCACCCGCCCGGTCGCCGACCACATGCTGCGCAACTACGACGGCGTGCTGAAGATCGACGGCGAGGTCGGCAACAAGAAGCAGTACGACCCGCGCTCCTACGGCAAGGCCGCCGAGGCGGGCATGGCCGCGCGCGTCACCGAGGCGTGCGAGAGCCTCCAGTCGGCGGGCCGCTCGCTCAAGAAGTAGGTTCCGGACGGGGCCGGGACGCCGCGCGCGTCCCGGCCCCCTTCCGCGCCGGTGCGTTGCCTGACGAAACTCGGGTAGCCTCGCGGGCGTGGCCCTACCCCGCACCTACGAGTCGCAGAACTGCTCCATCGCGCGCGCCCTGGAGGTCGTCGGCGACCGCTGGACGCTGCTGGTGATCCGCTCCGCCTTCGAGGGCGTGCGGCGCTTCGACGACTACCAGGACGCCCTCGGGGTCGCCCGCAACGTGCTGACCGACCGGCTCGGCCGGCTCTGCGACGAGGGGATCCTGCGGCGCGTCCGCTACCAGGACCGGCCGCCGCGCTACGAGTACAAGCTCACCCGCAAGGGCGTCGAGCTCTGGCCGGCGATGATGACGCTGCTGATGTGGGGCGACCGGCACTACTCCCCGGACGGCCCGCCCGCCCTGATCACGCATCGCGGCTGCGGGGGCTCGCTGACCCCCGGGTTCACCTGCTCGTCCTGCGGCGCCCCGCTCGGCCCCGGCGACATCCTGCCGCTGCCCGGCCCCGGCGCCTGACCGGCCCCGGCCAAACAGGTTGCTTGACGCAACCCACTGCGCTGCAATGAGTTGCATGAAGAAACTCGATGACCGGCCCCCAGCGACGCGGGCCGGCCTGCGGGACGTGCGGATCCGGCCCTACGGCTCCGGCGACGCGGCCCGGCTGCGCGCCATGTCGGCGGCGGTGTCCGGCGAGAGCCTCTACACCCGCTTCTTCGGCGGCACCCCCGCCATCCCCGAGTCCTACGTGCGCGCCCTCGCCGGGCTCGACCACTGGGACCGGGAGGCCCTCGCCGCCCTCGTCGACGGCGACATGGTCGGCATCGCCGAGTACTTCCGCGACGGCGCCGACCCGGCCCGCGCCGAGTGCGCCGTCCTCGTCGCCGACCCCTGGCAGCGGCACGGCCTCGGCGGGCTGCTCGTCCGGCTCCTCGCCGGCCTCGCCGAGCGGCGCGGCATCGCCGCCTTCGACGCCACCGTGATCATCGACAACCGGGGCGCGCTCGGCGCCATCCGCAGCGGCTGGCCGGCGGCCGCCCGCGCCTCCCTGGACGGCAACGCCGCCCGCTACCGGCTGCCCCTGCCCGTGCCCGCGGCGCCCTGACCGGTCCCTGACCGGCCCCGATCCGGCGCCGCCCCGGGGGCGGGGTGGACGCGGCCGGTGCGGTCCCGCCTACGATGACCGGCATGACCCAGAACCTGCTCGGCGGCCCGCCCCCCACCGAACTGCCGGACAACGCCGACGCCCGGACCGCGCTGGACGACGGCACGGACCCCGTCGAGGTCGCCGCCCGCCACCCCGAGTACCCCGGGGCCTGGGCGGCGCTCGCCGACCGCGCCTTCGCCGCCGGCGGCGTGATCGAGTCCTACGCCTACGCCCGCACCGGCTACCACCGCGGCCTCGACGCGCTCCGCCGCGCCGGCTGGAAGGGCCAGGGCCCCGTCCCCTGGGAGCACGAGCCGAACCAGGGGTTCCTGCGCGCCCTCGCCGCGCTCGGCCGGGCGGCCGCCGCGATCGGCGAGGACGCCGAGGCGGTGCGCTGCCGGACCTTCCTGCGCGACTCCAGCCCCACCGCCGCCGACCTTCTCGGCTGACCCGCCGGGGGCCGGAAGGGGCCGCCCGCCTGCCCTTTCCGGCCGCCGCCCGGTCACGCGCTGTTTCTTCCGCGCCCCGGGGCGGGTACGATTTGATCGCAAGAGGCCCCTTCGCGCTTGCGGACCGGGGCCTTCGTCGTGGGAAGGGAAAGTGGCATGCCCGCCATCGTTCTTGTCGGAGCCCAGTGGGGAGATGAGGGCAAGGGCAAGGCAACCGACCTCCTCGGCGGCGACGTGGACTACGTCGTCCGCTACCAGGGCGGCAACAACGCCGGGCACACCGTGGTCATCGGCGACAAGTCCTACGCGCTGCACCTGCTGCCGTCGGGGATCCTGTCCGAGGACGTGGTGCCGGTCATCGGCAACGGCGTCGTCATCGACCCGGGCGTGCTGCTCCAGGAGATCGACGGCCTGGTCGAGCGCGGCATCGACACCGGCAAGCTGCTGATCTCGGCGAACGCGCACCTGATCATGCCGCAGCACCGCACCCTGGACAAGGTCACCGAGCGCTACCTCGGCAAGGCCCGGATCGGCACCACCGGGCGCGGCATCGGCCCCGCCTACGCCGACAAGATCAACCGCATGGGCGTGCGGGTGCAGGACCTGTTCGACCCGAACATCCTGACCCAGAAGCTGGACCTGTCGCTGCGCGAGAAGAACCAGGTCCTCACCAAGGTCTACAACCGGCGGCGGATCGAGACCGGCCCGATCGTCGAGGAGTACCTGGCCTACGGCGAGCGGCTGAAGCCCTACGTCGCCGACACCACGCTGGTGCTGAACCGGGCCCTCGACGAGGGCAAGGTCGTGCTGCTGGAGGGCGCGCAGGGCACCCTGCTGGACATCGACCACGGCACCTACCCGTTCGTCACCTCCTCCAGCCCGACGGCGGGCGGGGCGTGCGCGGGCTCCGGCGTCGGCCCCACCAAGATCACCCGGGTGATCGGCATCCTGAAGGCCTACACCACCCGCGTCGGCTCGGGCCCGTTCCCGACCGAGCTGCTGGACGAGCAGGGCGAGTACCTGCGCAAGACCGGCGGCGAGTACGGCGTCACCACCGGCCGCGACCGGCGCTGCGGCTGGTTCGACGCGGTCATCGCCCGCTACGCGACCCGCGTCAACGGCATCACCGACTTCTTCCTCACCAAGCTGGACGTGCTGTCGGGCCTGGAGCGCGTCCCGGTCTGCGTCGCCTACGAGGTGGACGGCGAGCGCGTCGACGAGATGCCGCCGTCGCAGACCGGCTTCCACCACGCCGAGCCGGTCCTGGAGTACCTGGACGGCTGGCGGGAGGACATCACCGCGGCGAAGACGTTCGACGACCTGCCGAAGAACGCGCAGGCGTACGTGCGGGCGCTGGAGGAGATGTCGGGGGCGCAGATCTCCGCGATCGGCGTCGGCCCCGGCCGCGACCAGACGCTGGCGCTGCGCTCCCTGGTGTAGCGGGCCGGTGTAGCACAGCGGGGACGATTTCGTTCACCACTGTGCTGCTTCGATTCCGTTCGGACCGTTCTCACCAGTAAGCCACCGTGCATTCGGTTACAGCCGGTAGCGTACCCGCCGTGACTTCGTTCGGGGGGACCGTGGAGATCCACGGCCATCGGGGCGCGCGGGGGCTGCGCCCGGAGAACACGCTGCCCGGCTTCGCCCACGCGCTCGACGTCGGCGTGCACGCCGTCGAGCTGGACGTCGGCCTCACCGCCGACGGCGCGGTGGTGCTGAACCACGACCAGGTGCTGTCGGGGCACCTGCTCGACACCGGCCCGGTGACTCCCGGCGACCCGCTCTTCCCCTACGTGGGCAGGGCGATCCGGGAGCTGACACTGGCGCAGGTGCGCACCGTGGACGCCGGGTCGCGGGCGCCGGCGGCGTTCGCCGCGACGCAGCGCCCGGCGCCGGGCGCGGGGCTGCCGACGCTCGCCGAGGCGTGCGCGCTGCTCGGCCCGGCGGGGGTCGACCTCGCGGTCGAGCTGAAGACCGACCCGGGCTGGCCCGCGCCGGTCGTCGAGGAGTTCACCGCCGCCGTCGCGGGCGTCCTCACCGCGTGCGGGGTGGCGTCGCGGGCGCGGCTGCTGGCGTTCGACTGGCGCGTCCTCACCGCCGCCCGCGCGGTCGCGCCCGGGCTCGGCCGGGTCGCGCTGGTGGAGCGCAAGACGCTGGTGCCGGGCACCGAGTGGCTCGCCGGGCTGCCGCCGGAGGCGCCCGCCGAGGCGGCCCTCGCCGCCGGCGCGACGATGCTGTCCCCCGAGCACCACCTGACGACGCGCGAGCTCGTCCTCACCGCGCAGGCCCTCGGCCTGCCGGTGGCGGTGTGGACGGTCAACGACCCCGACGCGATGACCCGCTTCGCCGGCTACGGCGTGGACGCGATCGTCACCGACCGCCCCGACGTCCTGCGCGCCGTCCTCGCCGCGCACGGCCTGCCGCTCCCCCGCGCCATGGCCGCGGCGGCCGTCTGACCCCGGCCCGTCCGGGCCTACAGCCAGCCGTTGCGGCGGAAGCCGCGGTAGAGCGCGAGGCAGGACAGGGCGATCACCGACAGGACCGCGGGGTAGCCGTAGTCCCAGCGCAGCTCGGGCATCTTGTCGAAGTTCATGCCGTAGATCCCGGCGATCGCGGTCGGCACCATGAACAGGGCACCCCACGCCGAGATGCGCCGCATGTCCTGGTTGTCGGCGACGGTGACCTGCGTCATGTGCGCCTGGAGGATCGGGTTGAGCAGCTCGTCGTAGGACTCCACCTGCTCGCGGACGCGGGTCAGGTGGTCCTCGACGTCGCGCAGGTACTCCTTGATGTCGTCGGGGACGAAGCGGCGGCCGGCGAGGTGGCGGAGCGGCCCGGCGAGCGGCCCGACGGCCCGCTTGAGCTGGATGACCTCGCGCTTCAGCCGGTAGATGCGGCGCGCCTCGTCGGTGCGCTCGGGCGAGAAGACGGCCTCCTCGACCTCGTCGATGTCCTCCTGGACGGCGTCGGCGACGCTGACGTAGCCGTCCACGACGCGGTCGGCGATGGCGTGCAGGACGGCGGTCGGGCCGAGGGCGAGGCGCCCGGGGAGCCGCTCCAGGGTGCGGCGGACCGAGCCGAGCTCGCCGTGCGCGCCGTGCCGGACGGTGACGACGAAGTCGGTGCCGCAGAACACCATGATCTCGCCGGTCTCGACGACCTCCGCCTGGTCGGGCTCGCGGGCGACGTACCCGACGGTCTTCATGACGAAGAAGTTGACGTCGTCGTAGCGCTCCAGCTTGGGCCGCTGGTGGGCGTGCACGGCGTCCTCGACGGCGAGCGGGTGCAGGCCGAACACCTCGGCGAGGTCGGTCAGCTCCGCGGCCGACGGCTCGTGCAGGCCGACCCAGACGAACCCGGCGCTGCCCTCGTCGGGGGCGTCGAGGCGGCCGTCGCGGACGAGCCGGACGGCGTCGGCGACCGAGCCGGTGCAGACGCGGTGGCCGTCGATGTAGGCGGCCCAGTCGATCACCGAGGTGTCGGGGGCGGCGCTCTGGACGGGCACGCCGTGCGGGCGGCTGCGGGGCTTGAACAGGGACATGGTCGCCCGGGGGCGGACACGCGTCATGGCCATGAGGGGCTCCTAACCTCCGGCCATGCGACGCGCGCGGGCGCGCTCGACCCGCCTCAGGAAAGAAGGCTGAGGGAGCGCGCGGGGGCGATGGCCGGACGCCGTGAGAGGGCGGACGGTCGGACAGTCCGGCTCGGACTGTGAGGGTTCTCCGGCGAACTACACGTATCACCAGGATGCATCCCGACCACCTCCCTTCGGTCACAGCGCGTCGGCCGCGGAACGTACCCGCGACCCGGCGCAGCCTACCAGCCGACATATGAGACGCCTGGGACAACGCGCAGGTTCACCGCGTACCGCCGCGCCCTCCGGGACAACGGAACCTCATGCGCGGGTATGCCCCGCGTCTCGCCGGGGCGCGCGTTCTGGCAGGCTGTAGCGCGTGCGAGTACTCGTCCTAGGATCCGGGGGCCGCGAGCACGCGCTCGCCCGCGCCCTGCACCGCGACCCCGCCGTCACCGAGCTCCACTGCGGGCCCGGCAACCCCGGCACGGCGCCGATCGCGGTCAACCACCAGATCGACCCGACCGACCCGGTGGCGGTGGTCGAGCTGGCCCGCCGCCTCGCCGTCGACCTCGTCGTCGTGGGCCCGGAGGCCGTGCTGGTCGCCGGGGTGGGGGACGCGCTGCGCGCCGCCGGCGTCGCCTGCTTCGGGCCGGACGCGGCGGCGGCGCGGATCGAGGGGTCCAAGGCGTTCGCCAAGGAGGTCATGCGGTCGGCGAAGGTGCCGACGGCGGCGGCGTTCGTCTGCGAGTCGGCGGCCGAGGCCGCCGCGGCCCTGGACGCCTTCGGCCCGCCCTACGTGGTGAAGGACGACGGCCTCGCGGCGGGCAAGGGCGTCGTCGTCACCGGCGACCGCGCGGCCGCGCTGGAGCACGCGGCCGGCTGCGAGCGGGTCGTCATCGAGGAGTTCCTCGACGGCCCCGAGGTGTCGCTGTTCGCGCTGAGCGACGGCGCGCACGCCGTCCCGCTGCTGCCCGCCCAGGACTTCAAGCGCGCCCTCGACGGCGACGCGGGCCCGAACACCGGCGGCATGGGCGCCTACACTCCGCTCGGCTGGGTCGCGCCCGGCCTGGTGGAGGAGGTCATGGCGACCGTCGTGCAGCCGGCGATCGACGAGCTGCGGCGCCGCGAGACGCCCTACGTCGGCGTGCTGTACGCGGGCCTCGCGCTGACGTCGAACGGCGTGCGGGTGGTGGAGTTCAACGCCCGCTTCGGCGACCCGGAGACGCAGGTCGTCCTGGACCGCCTCGCGACGCCGCTCGCCGGGCTGCTCCAGGCGTGCGCGCTCGGCGGCCTGGACCCGGCGCTCCGCCTGGAGTGGCACGACGGCGCGGCGGTGACGGTGGTCGTGGCGGCCGAGGGCTACCCCGAGTCCCCCGTCAAGGGCGACGTGATCACCGGCGTCCCGGAGGCGGACGCCGTCCCCGGCGCCTACGTCCTGCACGCGGGCACCGCGGTGGACGGCGAGGGCCGCCTCGTCGCGACCGGCGGCCGCGTCCTCAGCGTCGTCGGCACGGGCGAGAACCTGGCGAAGGCGCGCGAGGCCGCCTACACCGCCACCGCCCGCATCGCCCTGCGCGGCTCCCACCACCGCACCGACATCGCCCTGAAGGCGTCCGGGCTGTCCTAGCCGCGCGCGGTGTCGATGCGCGGGGTGACGAGGGCGGCGACGGCGCGGCCGGCGGCGGGGAGTTCGAGCGGGAGCAGCGAGAGGCGCGGGTGGACGCGGCGCCGCCGCCCCTTCTCGATCGCGGTGACGACGGCGCGCGCCGCCGACTCCGGGGAGACCGGCGGCGGCGTGCGCATCGGGCCGTCCCGCCAGGGCAGCAGGTCGATGTCGCGGGCGGCGGTGTCGGTGGCGCCGGGCACCGCCTCCAGCACCGTGACGCCGGTGCCGGCCAGCTCGTGCCGGAGGGTGCGGGTGGCGTGAGCGAGCGCCGCCTTGGACGCGCCGTAGTGGCCGAGCAGCGGCACCGGGACGGCTTGCAGGCTCGACGTCACGTTGACGACCGTGCCGCGCTCGGCGCGCAGCGCGGGCAGCAGCCGCCGGGTCAGCGCGAGCGGCGCCCAGAAGTTCGTCTCGAACAGCGCGCGGGCCTCCGCGCCGTCGCCCGCCTCGCCCTGCGCGGCGACCAGCCCGGCGCCCGCGTTGTTGACGAGCACGCGGACGCCGCCGAGGGCCGCGAGGGCGTCGCGGGCCAGGGCGTCCGCGGCGCCCGGCCGGGCGAGGTCGGCCGCGAGCACGACGGGGCGGGGCGCGCCGGCGGCGGCGATCGCGTCGGCGGCCTCCTCCAGCAGCGCGGTCCGGCGGGCGGCGATCGCCAGCCGGGCGCCGCGCGCCGCCAACTCGGCGGCGACCGCCCGCCCGATGCCGCTCGACGCGCCGGTGACCAGCACCGGCGCCCCGGCCAGGGAGATCCGGCCCATGCGCCCCTCCAGGACTGATTGATTATCAATCAGTCCGGACGCTAACCTCGTCCCGTGCCGACCGTCAACCCCGGCCGCCGCGCCCTCATCCTCGACGCCGCGGCCGAGCTGTTCACCGCCCGCCCCTTCGACGAGGTGACGACGTCGGAGGTCGCCCGCCGCGCCGGCGTCGCCTACGGCCTGGTCGCCCACCACTTCGGGAGCAAGCGCGGCCTGTACCTGGCCGTCGTCGAGGCCGCCGCCGAGCGGCTGCGCGCCGTCCACGAGGCGCCGCAGGCGGACGGCCCCCCGGCGGAGCGGCTGCGCGACGCCCTCACCCGCCACGTCGCCCACATCGACGCGCACGCCCGCGGCTTCCTCGCGCTCATGCGCGCGGGCAACGGCGCCGACGCCGAGGTCCGCGCCCTCATCGAGCGCCACCAGGCGGCGGGCGCCGCCCGGCTGCTGGCCGCGCTCGGCGTCCGCGAGCCGCATCCGCCCGCGCTGCGCGCCGCCGTGCGCGGCTGGGTCACCGGCTGGGACGCGATGCTCGCCGACCGCCTGGAGCACCGCGACGTCCCCGCCGCGACGGTCGTCGCGCTCGCCACCGCGACCCTCGTCGCCGCCCTGCGCGCCGCGCACGCCCTGGACCCCGTCCCCGGCCTGGATCCCCGCCTGCTGGACCGCCTCATCCCCTGACCCCCCGGTCACCGCCCGTTGAGATGCGGCGAGTTGGCCTCTGGGAGCGCTCCCAGAGGCCAACACGCCGCATCTCAACCGGGGGGGGCGGAGTGATCTAGCCAGGGAGGGGCGGATGATTACATACTTACCGGCCATGACCCTCCCCCGGCGGGTCGAGGAGGTGCTCGGCGTCACGACGCTGGAGCTGTTCTTCGACCTGGTCTTCGTGTTCTGCATCACCCAGCTCACCGGCGTGCTCGCGCACGACCTCACCCCGCACGGCCTCGCCGAGGTCGCCCTCATGTTCGGCGTGCTGTGGTGGATGTACAGCGGCTACGCCTGGCTGACCAACACGATGGCGCCGACGTCGGCCGGGCGGCGCCTCGTCGTCCTCGCGGGGATGGCGGGCTTCCTGCTCGTCGCGCTCGCCACGCCGACGGCGTTCGGCGACGGCGGCGTGCTGTGGGGCGCCGGCTACCTGGTGCTGGTGGCCGCGCACGCCGCCCTGTACGCGCAGGGCAACCCGCAGATCTTCCGGATCCTGCCCGCCAACCTGCTCGCCGGCGTGCTGATCGTCGGGGCCGGGCTGGCCGGCCACGGGCCGCTCGTGTACGTCCTCTGGACGCTGGCGCTCGTGGTGCCGATCGTGCAGCCCTACGTCGTCCCGGCGGGCGGCCGGTTCCTCATCCAGCCGGGCCACATCGTGGAGCGGCACGGCCTGCTCGTCATGATCACCATCGGCGAGTCGGTGATCGCGGTCGGGGTGGGCGCGGAGGGCCTGCCGCGGGACGCCGGCCTCGCCGCCGCGGCGGTGCTCGGGCTCGCCCTCGCGGCGGGCGTCTGGTGGACCTACTTCGACGGCGACGACGCGCGCGCCGAGCACGCGCTGGCCGAGGCGGACGAGACGGCCCGCACCCAGATGACGATGTTCGGCTACTTCTACGCCCACCTCCCGCTGATCATCGGGATCGTGGCGATGGCGGCGGGCGCCAAGAAGGCGATCGGGCACGCCTGGGGCCACCTCACCTTCGCGCAGGCGCTCGCGCTCGGCGGCGGCGTCGCGCTCTACCTGCTCGGCGACGTGTGGTTCCGGCGGGTCATGGGGATCGGGCCGTCCCGGATCCGGCTGGCGGGCGCGGCGGCCGCGCTCGCGGTGGCGGCGGCGGGCCTCGCGCTCGCCGCCGCCGAGCTGGCGCTGCTGATCGCGGTGCTGGCGGCGGTGGTCGTCGCCGAGCGCCGCGCGCCCGCGCCGGATCAGCCGAAGTTGCGGCCGAGCGCCCGGTAGTCCCACCCGGCGGCGCGCCAGCGGGCGGCGTCCAGGACGTGCCGCCCGTCCACGATGCGCTTGTGCGCGACGGCCTCGGCGAGGGCGCCGGGGTCGATCTCGCGGAACTCGGCCCACTCGGTGAGCAGGACGACCACGTCGGCGTCGCGGGCGACGTCCAGGGCGCCGGTGCCGTAGTCGAGCTCGGGGAAGGCGCGGCGGGCGTTGCCGAGGGCGGCCGGGTCGTAGACGCGGACGCGGGCGCCGAGGCCGTGCAGGGTGCGCGCCACGTCGAGCGCGGGCGCGTCACGGATGTCGTCGCTGTCGGGCTTGAACGCGGCGCCGAGGCAGGCGATGCGGGCGCCGTCCAGGTCGCCGCCGGCGAGCTCGCGGACGAGGTCGACGGTGCGGGCGCGGCGCCGCCGGTTGATCGCGTCCACCTCGCGCAGGAACGACACCGCCTGCCCGACGCCGAGCTCGTCCGCGCGGTGGGCGAAGGCCCGGATGTCCTTGGGCAGGCAGCCGCCGCCGAACCCGAGGCCCGGCTTGAGGAACCTGCCGCCGATCCGGTCGTCGAAGGCGAGCGCGTCGGCGAGGTCCTTGACGTCCGCGCCGGTCGCTTCGCAGACCTCGGCCATCGCGTTGATGTAGGAGATCTTGGTGGCGAGGAAGCTGTTCGCGGCGACCTTCACCAGCTCGGCGGTGGCGAGGTCGGTGACGACGACCGGGACGTCCTCGGCGATGACGGGCGCGAACGCGGCGCGCAGCCGCTCCTCCGCCCACGGCGAGGCGACGCCGAACACCAGGCGGCTCGGGCGCAGGGTGTCCTCGACGGCGAACCCCTCGCGCAGGAACTCGGGGTTCCAGGCGACCTCGACGTCCGTCCCGGCGGGCGCGAGGTCCTGGACGAGCGCGGTGAGGCGCGCGGCCGTCCCGACCGGCACGGTCGACTTGCCGACGATCACGGCGGGCCGGTCGAGGTGGCGGGCGAGGCCGGTGAAGGCGGCGTCCACGTAGGACAGGTCGGCGGCGCCGGAGCCGTCGGCCTGCGGGGTGCCGACGCAGACGAAGTGCACGTCGCCGAACGCGGCGGCCTCGGCGAGGTCGGCGGTGAAGCGGAGCCGGCCCGACTCCAGGGCCTTGGCGAGCATCTCGGGCAGGCCCGGCTCGAAGAACGGGACCTCGCCGGCGGCCAGTTTCTCGATCTTGGCGGCGTCGACGTCCACGGCGAGCACCTCGTAGCCGAGGACGGCGGTGCAGATGGCGTGGGTGGCGCCGAGGTAGCCGGTGCCGATCACGGTGAGACGGGGGGCCGAACGGGGCTGCGGACGCATGGCGGGACCCCTCCTCCGGGCGGGTGGCGGTATCCCGGCAGGGTCGGGCTGCGGTCACGACGTCGGGACAAGGGAATGCTAGGGCATGTTCCGGACGGCGACGCCCTGAGCGGGGCGTTTCTCACCGAATGCTCAGGAACGCCCCCGCGCGCGCCGAGCATCCCCGCCGAGCTGGGAGAATCGGGGGGTGATCGAACGGTACACACTTCCGGAGATGGGCCGCGTCTGGTCGGACGCGCACAAGTACGAGCTGTGGTGCCGGGTGGAGACCCTGGTCGTGGAGGCGCACGCCGAGGCCGGCACCGTCCCCGCCGACGTGGTCGAGCCCGTCCGCAAGGCGCCGCCGCCCACGCCGGAGGCGGTGCACGCGATCGAGGCGGTCACCCAGCACGACGTGATCGCGTTCCTGTCGGCCTGGGCGGACAACACCGAGCCGCGCGAGGCGGCCCGGTTCGTGCACTTCGGCATGACGTCCTCGGACCTGCTGGACACCGCCCTCGCGCTCCAGCTCACCGAGGCCACCGACATCCTGCTGGCCAAGGCCGACGCCCTGGTCGCGACGCTGCGCGACCACGCGCTGGCGCACCGGGCGACGCTGCGCGTCGGCCGCACCCACGGCATCCACGGCGAGCCCGACGTGTGGGGCCACCGGGTCGCCGACTTCGCGTTCGCGATGGCGCGCTCGCGCGACCGGCTGCGCCGCGCCCGCGAAGCCGTCGGCGTGATGGCGATCTCCGGCGCCGTCGGCACCTACTCCAACATCGACCCGGCGATCGAGGCGCACGTGGCGCGCGAGCTCGGGCTGGCGGCGGCCGACGTGTCCACGCAGGTGGTGCTGCGCGACGGCATCAGCGAGTGGACGTCCGCGCTGGCGATCATGGCGACGGTCTGCGAGGCGGTCGCGCTGGAGGTGCGGCACGGGCAGCGCACCGAGGTCCGCGAGCTGTGGGAGCCGTTCGGCAAGGGCCAGAAGGGCTCCTCGGCCATGCCGCACAAGAAGAACCCGATCATCTCCGAGCGGCTCGCCGGGATGGCGCGGATCGTGCGGGCGCAGATCGTCCCGGTCATGGAGGGCATCCCGCTCTGGCACGAGCGCGACATCTCGCACTCCTCGACCGAGCGGATCGCGCTGCCGGACGCCTCGATCGCCCTCGACTACATGCTGAACCTGACGGACCGTCTCATGTCGGGCCTGGTGGTGGACGCCGACCGGATGCGCGCCAACCTCGACTCCACCGGCGGCCTCATCTACACCTCCACGGTGCTGCTGGAGCTGGTCGAGGCCGGCATGTCCCGCGACGACGAGGCGTACCCGCTCGTCCAGCGGGCCGCGATGGAGACCTGGGAGACCGGCGTCCCCTTCCGCGAGACGCTGCGGACCCGGGCCGCCGAGGCGGGCCTGGAGCTGGACGAGGCGCGGCTCGACGAGGTCTGCCGCCCCGAGCGGTTCGTGGAGCGGCTCGCGCCGATGTTCGACCGGCTGGCCGCGCTCTCCTGACCCTCCCGACCGACAGGAGCCCCCGATGGCGACCCTGACCGCCCTGCACTCCTACCCGCTGAAGAGCGCCGGCGGGACGTCCCTGCGCGGCGCCGAGCTGATCGCCACCGGCCTGCGCGACGACCGGGAGTTCATGCTGGCCACGCCGGAGGGGCGGCACCTGTCGCAGCGCGAGTGCGCCGCGATGGCCCGGCTGCGGCCGGTCCGCGAGCCGGTCCGCGACGGCGTCCTGTCGGTGCGCTTCGACGACGCCGAGCCGCTCGTCCACACCCCGGTGGACGGCGGCCCGGCGGCCCGGGTGACGGTCCACGGCAACCCCTGCCTCGGCGTCGACCAGGGCGACGCGGCGGCCGCCTGGTTCGCGCGGGCGCTCGGCCGCCCGTGCCGCCTCGTCCGCTTCACCGGGCACCGGGCCACCGCGCACGGCGGCGGCGAGGTCGCCTTCGCCGACGGCTACCCGCTGCTGCTGATCTCCGAGGAGTCGCTGGAGGACCTCAACGGGCGGCTGGACGCGCCGCTGCCCATGGACCGCTTCCGCCCGAACCTGGTGGTGCGCGGCCTCGGCGCCTACGGGGAGGACAAGGTGCGGCTGCTGCGGATCGGCGGCACCGAGATCGAGCTCGTCAAGCCGTGCGCGCGCTGCGTCATCACCACCACCGACCAGGAGACCGGCGAGCGCGGCCGCGAGCCGCTGCGCACCCTCGCCCGCTACCGCAACATCGACCGGGGGCTGCTGTTCGGCCAGAACGCCGTCCCGCGCGTCACCGGCCCGCTCGCCGTCGGCGACGACGTCGAGGTGCTCGCGCACCGGTAGGCCGGCGGCGGCCGAGGACGGCGATCGCGGTCGGCGGCCCGTCCTCGTCCGGGGCGTCGTCGATCATGGGACCACCCCGGGGGAGCGCGGCTCGACATTTCCGATTTTTCTTGATCCAGTGGGCATTTCGGCGAACCCGCGAGGGGTGATCGCGCATCTCAACGATCAGACTCGCCGCCCCGGGGCGCGCACGGACGCTCCACGCTCGCCCCGGTGGTTTACTGGTTCCGCGATCGGCACGCAGGACGCCCGTCCGATGCGCTCGCGGCCCTGTCACCGCCGCTGGAAGCGCGCGGGCGAGTGGTCCCGGACCTTCCGGCGGGCGCCCGGCCCGCGGCGATAAGGAGTCACACGGCATGAGCATGGCCCACGACGTCCGCTACCGCGTGCGCGGCGGCGGCCAGCTGCACGGCACCGTCTTCATCCAGGGGGCCAAGAACGCCGTGCTGCCGATGATCGGTGCCTCGCTGATGGCCAGCAAGGGCCGCACCGTGCTGCGCAACGTCCCCATCATCGAGGACGTGCGGCGCGCGGTGGAGCTGGCCCGCGCGGTCGGCGCCAAGGCCGAGCTGCACGAGGCCGAGCGCACCCTGGTCATCGACGCCTCCACCCTGAACAGCCCGGTGCTGCCGGCCGAGATCGCCGCGCGGTTCCGCGGGTCGTTCCTGTTCGTCCCGGCGCTGCTGCACCGGCTCGGCGAGGCCGTCATCGAGGGCGTCGGCGGCTGCAACCTCGGCAGCCGCAACCTGGACTTCCACTACAACGGCTTCAAGCGGATGGGCGCCACGGTCACCGAGCAGGTGGCCGACAACGGCGACGGAACGATCCACATCAAGGCCGGCGACCTGCGCGGCGCCACGCTGTACTGCGACACGCCCTCGCACACCGGCACCGAGAACCTGATCATGGCGGCGGCGATGGCCCGCGGCACCACCCTGATCAAGAACGCCGCGCTGGAGCCGGAGGTGCTCGACAACATCGCGATCCTGCGCGCCATGGGCGCCGAGATCCGCGGCGGCGGCACCGGCTTCATCACCGTCGAGGGCGTCGGCGAGCTGAGCGGCGTCGAGCACACCGTGATGCCCGACCGCATCGACGCCGGCGTGTTCGTGATGGCCGCCGCGATCACCGGCGGCGACCTCAGCCTGGTCGGCGCGAACCTGGAGCACCTCGGCGTCGCGGGCGACAAGCTGGAGCAGATGGGCGTGGAGTTCCACCAGCAGGGCGCCGTCCTGCAGGTGCGCCGCGACCGGGCGCTCCGCCCGATCAACATCATCACCGACGAGTACCCGGGCTTCGCCACCGACCTGCAGTCGCCGATCATGGCGCTGTCCTGCCTGGCCGACGGCCCGTCCTACATCTACGAGCGGATCTTCGACGGCCGGTTCAAGCTGGCCGGCGAGCTCGGCAGGATGGGCGCCGACATCGAGGTGGACGGCAACCGGGCCAAGGTCAACGGGCCGTCCCGGCTGCGCGGCGCGACGGTGGAGGCGCACGACCTGCGCTGCGGCAGCGCGCTCGTGCTGGCCGGCCTCGCCGCCGAGGGCGAGACGACCATCACCTCCGCCTACTACCTGGACCGCGGGCACGCGCACACCGCCGAGCGGCTGCGCGGGCTCGGCGCCGACATCGTCCGCGAAGAGGTCTGACCGGGCGGTCACGCTGCCGGCCGCCCGGGGCGATTCCCCGATTCGCACCGAAACGGAACACCAGGCGCGAAACCCGGTCCTCCCGGGCGGCTGACAGAAGCGGTCAAGGCAGAAAATCACCGGTACCGGCCAGATGATCAAGTAGATGATCACATCGGTCGTCTTTCCGGACGGCAGGCAACGCTTCGCACACGTTTCGGCCAAGGGGTAGACGAAACGCCCGCCACAGGGGTCTCCTGGATGCGCTTCAGCGCCACCGGAGGCCCCTTGCCGCGTTTTCGGGTCTTGTTTTTCAACTTCGGACGACCGAAGATGCTGGATCAAGGCTGGCCGAATGGTGACAAATTACTGACCAAGGGGTCGCGTAGGTTACTTTTTCGCCGCACTCTTGATTCGATTTCGCGTCTGGGCGTCACACGCGGTCGCCCTGACCCGATCTGCCCACTGAGGAACGAATCGCACGGGAACTGCGGTGCAGGGTCAGAAGGCAGGGGCGACAAGCCATGAGACGACCGTTGGGCGGAGCGTGCGCGAACGCATGGCCGGACCGGGGCCACCGAACCGGACAGGAACGTCCCCCCACGCGCGGGGGGACGGCCTCCGCGCGGGAACCGAGCGGGCGCCCGTGACGGCGCCGCGGACGGGGTCGGTGACGCCCGACCTCACGATCGGCGTGGTCGGGCCGCACGACCTGGTGGAGCGGGTCATGCTGATGGGCCACGGCCCGACGCCGGTGCCGAGCCGGCTGGTGGCCGCCGCCTACCGCGACGAGCAGGAGGCGGCCGACAAGGTCGTCCGGCTCGGGTCGGGCGTGGACGTGTGCCTGTTCGCCAGCCCGGTCCCCTACGACTTCGCGCGCAAGGCCGGCGTGCTCACCATGCCCGCCACCTACGTCCCGCTGAACGGCGCCGCCCTCCAGGGCGCGCTGCTGCGGGCCGCGCTGGACGAGCGCTTCGACCCCGGCCGGGTCAGCATCGACGTGCTCGGCCGCGCCGAGGTCGAGGAGGCCTACGCCGAGGTGAGCCTCGGCACCGACCAGGTGCACCTGCGCGAGGAGGCCGCCGGGCCGGGCACGCTCGCGGCCTTCCACGAGCGGCTCTGGCGGCGCGGCGCGACGACCGTCGCGATGACCTGCGTGCACGCCACCGCCGAGCGCATGGAGATGGCCGGCGTGCCGACCATCCGGGTGCGGCCGACGGGCGCGGCGATCCGCAGCTCGCTGCAGACGGCGGCGCTGCTCGGCGCGCACCACCGGCTGGAGGAGTCGCAGCTCGTGGTGGTGCTGGTGGACGTGCCGACGCTGCGGGAGACCCCGCGGCGCGTCACCCCCCGCTACTGGCGCGACGAGCTGAAGCTCGCGCTGCACCGGGTGCTGCTCCAGGAGGCGCACCGGATGAACGCCTCGGTGTGGCCGCTGGACGACCACAGCTACCTGGTCATCGCGACCCGCGGCTCGGTCACCGCGACCACCGAGGGGTTCCGCACGCCGCCGTTCGTCGAGCGGGTCCGCGAGGAGCTCGGCCTCGCCATCGAGGTCGGCATCGGCATGGGCCGCACCGCGCACGAGGCCGAGTCGCACGCGCGCGCGGCGCTCGCCCGGTCGCAGTCCTCGCAGCGGGCGCAGGGCTTCGCGCTCGACCGCGACGGCCGGGCGCTCGTGCCCGCGCCGCGCACGCCGCCGCGCGCGGCGCCGCAGGCCAAGCCGAAGGGGCTGGAGATCCTCGCCCGGCTCGCCGACAAGCTCGGCGACCAGGAGCAGCCGCTCATCGTGGACGCGGAGAACGCGGGCAAGATGCTCGGCGTCACCCCGCGCACCGCGCGCCGCCTGCTCCGCACGCTGGTCGAGGAGGGCCTCGCCTGGCCGCTGCCGCCGAACCGGACGCCGCAGCCGGGCCGGCCGCGCCAGCTCTACCGGCTCATCGTGGAGAAGCTGGGGCCGAAGGCGGGGACGTGAGCGCCGGACGGGTCCGGGCCCGCCGCCCCCCGGACCCGTCCGATCCGCACCACATACCCCTTTTGCCGCTCTGACCTGCGGATTCTCTCCGGTATCTCGCGTCCCGGATGCAACCCCCGGCCTTGATCCCACGTCGGAACAGGTATGGGAGACTCCACCGCGGCCCCCCGCAGCGGCGCCCGCGTCCCGTCCGACGACCCGGCCCCGTGCGATGCGACGCCGCGCGGCCCGGACGGCGAGCCGGTCACGGTCCGCGATCCGGCCGACGCCGCCGTGCGCGCCCTCATCGACGCGGGCGCGCCCGCCTCCGACACCCTCCAGACCCGCCGCGACCGGCCGGCCCGGCGCCACCGCCCCGCCCCCGAGGCGGCGGCGCCCGCCCCGGAGGCGGGCGACGAGGTGACGGCCTACCGTCCCGCCACCGGCCACCGGTGGCTGAAGGACGGCCCGCGCCCGCGCCGCGCCGCCGCCGCTCCGACGCGCACCGCGCCCGGCGACGCGCTCGCCGGTCCCGCGGCGGCGGCCGTGGCGGCCGCGGCCGAGCGCCCGGGCCTGCTGGAGGAGGAGACCCGCCCCATCCCCAAGATCACGCCCGCGCTCGTGCCGGCCGCCGCGCAGGACACCCTCGCGACGCAGCGGACCGGCGGCGCGCCGGACCGCCCGGCCCGGCGCGACCGGTGGCGGATCGCCGCGGCCGCGTGCACGGCGGTGCTCGTCGTCGCGATCGGCGCGGCCGTCGCCTCGACGGTCGGCTACACGCCGATCCGCCGCGGCCTGCCGAGCGTCCTGCAGATGTCGCCGAAGCCGGAGGCGCCGTCGCGGAAGCCGTCCGCGCCGGCGTCCGCCGAGCCCCGCGAGGCGGCGCCGGGCACGCCCGGCGCGTCGCGGCCCGCGCCGTCCGCGCCGGCGACGCCGTCGGCGGGCGCCACGACGGCGAAGCCGAGCGCGAAGGCGCCGAAGAAGAAGGCCAAGCCCAAGGCCAAGGCGTCCGCGACGTCGGCGCAGCGCACGCGGCCGACGCAGAAGCCCGCCCCGGCGCCGACCAAGGCTCCGGCGTCCAGCCCGACCCCCTCGCCGCCGCCCCCGGCGACGCCCACGCCCGCCGCGACTCCCTGACGCGCGGTACGCGCTGGCGTGCGGTACGCGCTAGCGTGCGGTGAAGGCCCGCGCGACGGCGAGGAAGGCGTCGTTCTCCTCCGCCGACCCGATGGACACGCGCGCGCCCTCGCCGTCGAAGGGCCGCACGCTGACGCCCTGCTCCTCGCAGGCGGCCGCGAACTCCAGCGTGCGGTCGCCGAGGCGCAGCCACACGAAGTTGGCCTCCGACGGCGGCACGGTCCAGCCGCCGGCGGTGAGCGCGGCGTGCACGCGGTCGCGCTCCTTCACGGTCGCCTCGACGCGCTCCAGCAGCTCGCCCTTGGCGGCGAGGGAGGCGATGCCGGCGGCCTGCGCGATCGAGTTGACGCTGAACGGCAGGTAGGTCTTGCGGACGGCCTCGGCGACCGGCGCGTGCGCGATCGCGAAGCCGGTGCGCAGCCCGGCCAGGCCGTACGCCTTGGAGAAGGTCCGCAGCACCAGCAGGTTCGGGTGGGCGGGGAGCAGCTCCAGGCCGTCCACGACGCCGTCGTCGCGGACGTACTCGGTGTACGCCTCGTCCAGCACGACCAGGCAGTCGGCGGGCACGCGGGCGAGGAACGCCTCCAGTTCGGCGCGGTGCACGACGGTGCCGGTCGGGTTGTTGGGGTTGCAGACGAACACCAGCCGCGTCCGCTCGGTGATCGCGCCGGCCATCGCGGCGAGGTCGTGGACCTCGTCGCGGAGCGGCACCTGCACGCCGGTCGCCCCCGACAGCGCGACGAGCAGCGGGTACGCCTCGAACGAGCGCCAAGCGTAGACGATCTCGGCGCCGGGTTCGGCGACCGCCTCCAGCAGCATCTGCGCGACGCCGACCGAGCCGCAGCCGACGACGACCTGCTCCGGCGCGACGCCGTGCTCGGCGGCGATCGCCTCCGCCAGCGCGGTCGCGCTGTTGTCGGGGTAGCGGTTCACGTCGCGGGCGGCCCGCTCGATCGCCTCCTGCACCGACGGCAGCGGGCCGTGCGGCGACTCGTTGGAGGAGAGCTTGAACGTCCGGCCGTCCGGGGAGACCACGGCCCGGCCGGGCCGGTAGGCCGCGAACCGGTCCAGGACCGGGCGGAAGCGCGGGGCGGGGGTCTCGGACACCGTTGTCCTCCAGGAACGCCGAACGGGTGGTACGTCCAGCTTAGTGAGCGGCGCCCTCGCGCAGCATCCAGCAGACCGCCACGATGCGGACGAACTCCCAGTCGCGGGTGTCGCCGGGCCACCAGCCGCGGTGGAAGGCGTCCTCGGCGAAGGTGCCGAGGTAGCCCATCAGGGCGTCCTCGCCGGCGTCCGGGAGCAGCGCGCGGAGATCGGCGACGTGCTGGTCAACGGCGGCCGCGAGGCCGGGGGTGAGGGCCATCTCCGCGACGCCCGCGTCGCCGATGTCGCGGACCAGCAGCCCCAGCTCTTCGGACATATCGCTATCCATAATGAAAAAAGCTAGCAACGCCCAGGTCATGGCCTCGCCGCCGCCGCGGCCGCCGCGCCGTCCCGAACGCCGGAAGCGCCTGTTTTCCGGGGGTCCGCGCCCGCCGGAGACGCCGGGTAAAGATCTGGGCGGGGCCGGTCCGGGACCGGCCCCGCCTCTAGATCACGGTCAGCCTCGGCCGCTGCTCACGATGGAGTACTGCAGGTCCTGGACCGTCGGCGTCGCGGTGACGGTGAACGGCGACGCCACCGACGCCACCGTCGTCCCGCTCCGCACGATCGCGGCCCCGTTGGCGCCGAACGCCAGCGGGAACAGCTTCGCCTGGACGCCCGCGGCCGCCGCGTAGTCCGTCGCGGTGCCGCCGACGGTGGCGCGGACCGTCGCGGCCGCCTTCAGGAAGGACAGCACCTCGACGGTGTCGCGGGGCGTCGTCGTGCCCGAGCGCGGCACCATGAACGCCGTCTGGCCGCCCGCGGTGGGCTTGGTCGCGGCGAGCTGCGTCCGGTGGCTGACGTAGGCGGTGTCGCGGACGATCGCCGGCCACGCGCCCGTCTTCAGCCGGGTCAGGTAGTAGGACGCGAGGTCGAGGTAGGCGCCGCCGTTGTGCGGGGACGGCGCGAACTGGGTGCCCTCGGAGAAGTCGTTCCAGGTGGTGAGCTGCACCCAGTCGGTCCCGGCGCTGATGGCGTTCTGCCAGGTGGTGCGCAGGTTCTCGGTGTTGCCGGCCTCGTCGTAGATCTTCTGGTCGGGCCGCTCGTCCTGCACCGCGACGGGCTGCATCCAGATCTTCCCGGCGGTGTGGGAGGTGCTCACGTTGCCGGCGACGCCGCCCTGGAGGTTCGGGCTGCGGTTGCCCCAGTTGGAGAACCCGTAGCTGATCGCGGAGTACTTGGCGTAGTTGGCGCCGAAGTTCAGGAAGACCGGCACCAGCGCCGTCTTGATCCCGTACGTGGACGACAGCGCGGTGGTGAGCTGGGTGTACCAGTCGGCGGTCTGGTTCTCGGCCTTGAACGGCGACAGGACGAGCCGCCCGTCGGCGAGCCGGTACACGTTCGGCGACGCGGCGAGCCCGGCGAGCGCGGCGGCGAGCCCGGCCGGGGTGTAGGCCTTGATCTGGGTGGCGGTCATGTCCGGCATCAGCACGATCTTGAAGCCGGGGTCGACGGCCTGCGCGGCCTTGATCAGCAGGTCGACGCGCTTGCGGTGGGCCGAGGACGGGTCGAGGTTCAGCAGGTCCACGGTGAAGCCGTCGAGGCCCGCGGCGATCGCGGTGCGGACCTCGTACTCCATGTCGGCGAGCTGGTAGTCGCCGGTGAGCGGCGCCCGCGCGGCCGGCCGGTCGCGCAGCAGCCCGCCGTAGGCGGCGTGGATGCCGCCCTCGCCGGCGGGGTTCAGGTAGTTGCGCGTGTAGTAGTCGGCGGACGCGTCCTTGTTGTCCAGCGACCGGGGGTAGGGGGTGAAGTAGTGCGCGAACACCAGCTTCCCGGAGGCGCGCAGCGTCGCCGTGGAGGGCAGGTCGAACGGGAGCGGGCTCGCGGCGGCCGCGGCGGTCGCGCCGGACTTCGCCGCCGTCACCGTCGGGACGGGCCGCGACAGCCAGGCGGCGACGAGCCCGACGGCGAGGATTCCGGCGAGGGCCGTTAAGAGCACTTTCGGTGAGCGCACGGGGAACGCACATCCTTCGGCAGGGGGTTGTTGATCTTGGGGAGGGACCCTAGCCCCGTCCCGGCGCCCCGCGCCGCCGCTTCACCGAACCGGCCCGTCCCGCCACCCCGCGTGCCCGCCGTGCCCGCCGCGTCCAGGTATTCCTGCACGCTCGGGGCGGTCGGCGGAAGTTCGGCGGAAACGACGAAGTCCGCGCCCTTTTCAGCTCCTTTTCAGGACGCCCGGCCGGACGTGACCGCAGGCCGGGCGCCCGTCCGCCCCGCCCGGCGCCCGACCGCTTTCCGTCCGCCCCGAAAAGGATCCCGTCAGATCGCGGATCCTCAGTATGATCACGCCGCTCTCCCCTCCCCGCTTTTCACCTCCAGGGGATGTTCATGCGCAAGTTCGTCACGGCCGGCGCCGCCGCCACCGCCCTCGCCGTGTCCCTCGGCCTCGCCGCCCCCGCGAGCGCCGCCACCGGCCACGAGGTCCGCACCGGCGGCACGCTGCGGAGCGCCGCCACCGCCTCCGCGGCCGCCGGCACCTTCATGCGCGTCGGCAAGGTCCACCAGTACACGGTGCCGCCGGTGCGCGGCGCCCAGGTCTGGGGCCACTGGTACTGGGCCCGCAAGGGCACCGGCAAGCCGTTCGTCTTCATCGTCGCCAAGATCAAGGACACCCGCGGCGACGGGAAGAGCGCCGGGTTCTGCTACGACCTGGTCATCAAGTCCGAGAACGTCGCGATCGACGACATGTGCCTCGTCAACACCAAGGGCGACGGCAAGACGCTGCGGATCGCCGACGCCTTCCCGGACTGGAAGAACACCGAGTTCCGCCTCCGGGCCGCCGTCGGCAAGCTGAAGAAGGACACCTTCTACGTCTCCGCCCAGGGCAAGTGGCGCAAGCTCCCGTAAGGAACACCGCCCACGCCTGACTCCAGAGGCGCCGCCCAGGCCCCGGGCGGCGCCTCTCGCGCGTCCGGGGCTCAGCGCTTCACGGCGACGCCCGCGTACATGTACTGGAGGTCGGTGAGGTCCACGTCGTGGTCGGGGTACCAGTGCTCGGTGCGGGTGACTCCCGGGCCGAGCAGGTCCAGGCCGTCGAAGAACCGCTCCACCTCGGCCTTCGTGCGCGTCTTGAGCTGGAGCCCCTGCGCCCGGTACGCCTTGGCGCCGGCGGCGACCGTCGGGTCCGTCTCGTCCGCGTCGGGCACCACCGAGATCGCCAGCACGCTGCCGGGCGCGAGCGGCTCCAGCAGGGCGCGGACGATCGCGTGCGCCTCGTCCTCGTCGGTCACGAAGTGCAGCACGGCGAGGAGGGTGAGGGCGACCGGCCGCGACAGGTCGAGCGTCTCGCGCAGCTTGGCGGACCCGAGGATGGACGCGGGGTCGCGCAGGTCGGCGTCCAGGTAGGCCGTCGCGCCCTCGGGCGCGCTCGTCAGGAGCGCGCGGGCGTGCACGAGCACGATCGGATCGTTGTCGACGTAGAGGACGCGCGTCTCCGGCGCGATCTCCTGCGCCGCCTCGTGCAGGTTCGGCGACGTCGGCAGGCCCGTCCCGACGTCGAGGAACTGCCGGATCCCGTGCTCGCGCACCACGTGCCGCGCCATCCGGGCCAGGAACGCCCGGTTGGACCGCATGGCGCGCGGCGAGTTCGGCTGGTGCTTGAGGACCTCGGCGGCGGCGGCGCGGTCGGCCTCGAAGTTGTCCTTGCCGCCGAGCAGGAAGTCGTAGACCCGCGCCGGATGCGGCACATCGGTCCGCAGATCCACCGAAGACGGATCCACCCGCTCGCCCATGCCCGGCCCTCCCGTTCCGACGCCCCCGCCGACAACGATCACTCTAGAGCCGCTTCCTCCCCCAAGGGCGACATTCCCCCTAATCGCCCCTCCTCGCCCTCGCAGATACGACCACCCGGTCACTCATCGTCGACTTGCGGCGTGTTGCCACTTTGGCACGTTCCACAAAGGCAACACGCCGCAAGTCAACGCGCGACGACCAGGTGGTCACTGGCGAAGGGGACACGTAGCCGCACGGGGCCGGGCGAAGAACTCAGCGCTCGGCGGTGGACGCCCTCAAGCGCTCCGCGAGCGTTGCGAACGCCTTGGGGGAAAGCACCAGATGGCCGTGGTGGGGGGCCTTGCTGTCGCGGACACCGACCCCGGAGGGGAATCCCGCCAACTCAACACAGTCGGACTGGGTCGAGCTCCCGCCGCTGCGGCTGGACTTGCGCCAAACGATCACGAGAATCGCTCCAATGCCTCTTCGAGCAGGTGCAACGACGCGTCCTTGGTCAGCGCCACATCGCCGATCATGTCGAACCACACGCGGTACGAAGCCAGCTCGGCCGCGTCATGGACAAGGCGACCTCCGCCGTGCGCCGCCACGTAGACCAAGGTACCGACCCCCTCGGACATGATCTTGAACGAACCGTCCCGTCCCGCGTGCGCGCCCGCCTCTCGCGGAACGATTCTGATCGTGATGTGCGGAAGACGCGCCATCTCCATCAGATGCTCGATCTGTTCATGCATGATCCGGCTTGAACCGACAGGCTGCTCGATGATGCTCTGATCCAAGAGCACCCAGATTCTGGGCCGCGGACGTCGATGCAGGCACTGCTGGCGCCGAAGGCGCACCTTGACGCCTTCCTCGATGTCCTCCATGGCGAACGCCTCGAAGATGGCGCGCATGTAGCCCTCCGTCTGGAAGAGGCCGGGGATCCAGCCGAGCTCCCAGATGCGCAGTTCGCCGGCGCGGGCCTCCTTCTCCAGATGGGTCTTGAACCACTCCACGTCGTGCTTGGACTTGGCGAACCCGACGAGGCGGGTGAAGAGGCCGCCGGTCGTCCAAGCGCGGTCGATGATGACGGCGTGCTTGGCCTGGAGTTTGGTCTCGCCGGCCTCAACGCGCGCGACAAGAGACCGATCCCGGTCGATGAGATCTCCCACCGCGGCGAGCGAGAGGCTGCGCTCGATACGTCGATGGCGCAGCTCGGAGGCCACGCAGTCCCACAGATCGCCGTCCGGATCGAATCCGCCGCGCGTGCGCATGGCCCACCTCGCTCAGTTGAGTTTCGGAAACTCGCCTGGTCACGGTAACCAAGTGGTCGCACTCTGTCAGGGGAAGTGGAAAAGCCGGTCGATGCCAGCGGAGGGCGGCCAGATGATCTATCAGGGCGATCGGGGCGGCGCGGGCGTCCCACATGTCGAGGCGTGGGAGTCGCTGCCGCACGTGCCGTTGCCGGAAGGGCGGTGGGGCGAGCCCTACCGGTCCGTGGACGGGATGTGGCGGGCGTGCCTGCGGCGGCCGCTCACGCCCGCCGCCGAGATGGCGGGGCTGCTGTCGGTGGTCATCGCCGCGGACCTCGCCACCCTCGCCGGCCTTCAGGCGCAGCAGGACGAGCAGGCCGCGCGCGGGGGCTTCCACTGGAGCCGGGCGTGAGGCGCGGGGGCCGGGAGGACCGCCTGGAGACCGTCGTCTGGTCGCCTCCGGACGAGCGGCGGCGAATGCTGTCCGCGCTCGACGCGGCCGTTCGCGCACTGCCGGGTGTCGCGTGCGGGATCGTGCCGCGCAAGGGCCTGCCGGTGCTGCACGTCATCAGCTCCGCTGAGCCTGCGCGTTCGGTCGAGATCGGCGGCGACTACCTGGAGGGCGCCTGGCACTTCGTCTGCGCCCGCTCCGGCGCCCGCCTCGGCTCCCGCGCCGACCTCGCCCGCGTCGCGCTGGCGGCCGCCGAGGCCGTCGGCGCCCCCGACGGGCACCGCGCCTGAGCCCGTGCGGGCCGTCCGGCCCCGCCACGACCATGACCACCCGGCCATCACATGGTGAGATGCGGCGTGTTGGGCACTTTCGATCTTCGAAGTGCCCAACACGCCGCATCTCAACTTCAGGTGACCGACCGGCCACAGGCGGCGGGGCGGCGGGCGAGCCTTCGCTCCAGAGCATCCCGTCCTCGGTCGCGACGACCTCAAGGAAGAAGGCGGGCCACAACGGGAAAGCGAAATCCCTGATCAGGCGCGGCCGGTCGTCCTCACCCGTATCCGTCCGTTCCCGCGCCGGCTCGCCCGTCTCGGCGTCGAAGAGCATGGTGAGCCGGGAGATGCGGTGGTGCGCCTCCTTCATCTACGCCGTGTCGGCCCCGAGGAACGCCGGCCCGGCCTCCGGATGTTCACGCGGCCCCTGGTCCATCGCGACCGGAATGTGCAACCGGCAGGCGAGGGGGGCCGGCCGTCATGCGTCCCGGATCTCGGTGACGGCTTGCAGGAGGGACCAGGAGAACACCAGCAGGTACCGGCGCCCCTCGATGGTCGCTCGGTACGCCTCGTAGGGGGGCCAGAGGTCCTCCTCTTCGAGCGGACCGTAGTCGGCCTCGGCTTCGGCCTTGGTCATGCGCCACGGTTCGAGGGAGGGTGGCGAGTCTTCCGTGCGCACGAAGCGCTCGCTCCAGATCATGCCGTCCCCGCGCCCGTAGACGGCGAAGGCGTATCCGTCCCAGAGGCGGAGAGGGAAGGTCCGCACCTGGAGGTCGTGGCCCTGTTCCTCGGCGGTCTCCTCGCGCAGCGGCGGGCCGAGGATGCGGCTCACCTCCTCGAACGCCGGGAGCATGATGTAGTTCTGGTCCCTCACTCGCCGTTGCGCCGCATGGTAAGCGTCACGACCCACACCCGCCCGGTGCAGCGTCTCGTCGACGAGCTCCGCAGGCGCGTCCACCATGACGTGCAGGACGTACAGCTCGTAGTCGAGCGCGCTGACAGGCCCTGCGTTCCCCATGAGCGCTCCGTCCCTTTCAGTCGAGGATCTCGATTCGCTGCTCTCCGGCATCCGGATCCCACCAGCGTCGCGAGCGGGTGATGGTCACTTTGCCGTCCGGCGACACCACGAAGGTGTCCGGCACGCCCGGATGGCCGGGGACGACGGCGATGTCCCCGTTGGGCAGGCGCATCTCGCCCGCCTCTCCCCACAGGCGCGCAGAGGCTGCCATGACCACGTCCGCCGTCGCCTGTTGTGGAAGTCCGAGACCGACGACGCGGCGGGCGATGAAGGCCCGTCTCCCCGATGGGACGGCCTTGGCCTCGTCACCGATCGCCGTCCCGGCGAATGCGGAGCCACGCTGTTCGTAGAGGCCCCGTAGCCCGCCCGCCGCCTTGGCCATCTCCGCCAGCCGGGCCGCAGGGAGGACGACGGGATCGATATCCACGTCCCCACCCGCGCTCCCTCTTCCGGGGCCGGCCGACCGCTTGCCGGCGCCCGCCACGGGCTTGTCGCCCGGCTCTCCGTCGGACGGTTTGCGGCCGGCGCCGGCGACGGGTTTGTCGCCGGGTTCGGGGAGGGCGGGCGGTTTCGCCTTGCCGGCGACCGGTTTGTCGGGTGGGAGGGGCCGCGCGGGTCTGGGCGGGGGCTTCGGGGACGTGGCGGTGAGGTCTTCGCCTGCTGCGGGCGGTTTGGGGCGGCGGAGGGCGGTGACGCGTTTCAGGACGCCGCCGGATTTCGGGGCGCCGAGGCCGCCCGTCAGGACGGCGAGGACGATGCCGGGGACGAGGTGGCCGAAGGCCCGGACGGGGTCCTTCGCCCACTCCTCCCAGTCGACCATGGCCTTGGCGAAGGCGACGGGGTGCTGGACGCCGCCGATGAGGCCCTTGAGCTGGCCGATGGGGCTGTGGTCCAGCCAGCCGTCCGCGTCGACGGAGAGGTAGAAGGGCGCCGTCATGGGGTTGCCCGCGAGGGCGCTGAGGGCGATCTCCGATCCGCCGTCCCACACGCCGCGCAGGTAGTGGTTGCCGTACAGGTCCAGGGTCTGCTTCAGCGCCTGGCCGATGGGGACGCCGCCGCCGGTGGCGGTGGCGGTGGCGGTTCCGGTGGCGGTGAGGACGGGCTGCCGGTCGGTGGCGAGGAGTTCGTCGCGGCGGCGGTCGAGGTCGGGGCGCTGCGCGGCGGCCCAGCCGCCCGCGCGCTCGATGCGGGCGCCGGGGGCGCCGCCGAGCCCGAGGCCGGTGAGGATGGTGGTCAGGGTGCGGCCGGCGGCGCGCCAGTCGCGGCCGATGCGGTCGAGGTCGGCGGCGAGGACGCCGAGCAGGGTCGGCGAGCCCGAGCGCTCGTCGCCGGTGCCGCGCGGGCCGCCGCGGGCGGGGCCGGGCAGGTGCGGGCGGCGGGTGCGGGGCGGGCCGGACGGGTCGGTGGCGGCGAGGTGTTCGAGCTGGTCGAGGGCGTCGGTGAAGGCGGCGCGGACGTCGCGGTGGCGGTCGGCGAGGGCGTGGAACAGCCGGGTGCCGGCCGGGCCGGTCAGGGCGCCCTCCTGGAGGGCGCGGTAGGCGGTGCCGAGGGGCGGGGCGGTCTGCTCGGCGAGGCGCGCGACGGTGGGCAGCGCGGCCGCCGCGCGCTGCGCTCGCGACATGCCGCACCCCCGCGTCCGGACCGGTGCTCCACAGTGTGGATCACCGGGGGTCAGGGCGGGGGTCGGTGTCCGCGTCCGGTCAGCGGGCGGGGGCGGGGCGGAGCATCGGGGGGCGGAGGTGCTCGGCGCCGCCGCGGGTGTAGAGGCGGGCGGGGCGGCCGCCGTCGCGGGTGGTGGTGCGGCCGGTCGGGACGAGGAAGCCGTCGGCGCCGGTGACCTTGCGGTGGAAGTTGCGGGGGTCCAGGGCGGTGCCCCAGACGATCTCGTAGACGCGGCGCAGCTCGGCGACGGTGAACTCGGGCGGGCAGAACGCGGCGGCGAGGGAGGTGTACTCCAGCTTGGCGCGGGCGCGCTCGACGCCGTCGCCGAGGATGCGGCGGTGGTCGAAGGCGGCGGTGTCGCGGTGGACGAGGTCGTCGACGGCCGTCCACAGCACCTGGGCGCGGCTGGAGGCGGGCAGGTCGGGGGCGAGGCCGAGGTAGGCGACGCTGACGACGCGCTGGCGCGGGTCGCGGTCGGGGTAGCCGTAGGTGGCGAGCTGCTCCAGGTGGAGGGGGACGCCGGCGAGGCCCGCCCGGTCGGCCATCAGCCGGGACGCCGCGGCGGGCAGGTCCTCGTCGAGCTGGATGAACCCGCCGGGCAGCGACCACGCCCCGGCGTAGGGGGCCCGGTCGCGCCGCCACATGAGGGCGCTGAGCCGCTGCTCGCGGACGGTGAGGACGACGAGGTCGACGGTGACGGCGAGCCGGGGCACGGACATGGCAGAACGCTAGTGCTTCCGGGGCCCCGCGCGGGCCGGCGCCGGCCCGCGCGGGGGCGCCTCATTCGCTCCGGGTGTCGGCCGGGACCGGCGCGGCGCCGTTCGCGGGCGCGGCGGCGACGCCCTGGCCCATGCCGGCGAGGAGGGTGCGGGCGACGCCGATGCCGGCGCCGCCGAGGGTGAGCGCCTTGGCGAGCATGTCCTCCAGGCCCTCGGCGCCGTTCAGCACGACCATGTTGTCGACGTTGCCGAACACCTTCGCGCCGGCCTCGACGATCTGCGGCCACTGCTCGGCGAGCTGCTGGGCGATGACGGCCTCCTGGTTGTGCGCGAGGGCCTCGGCGCGGGCCTTGATGGACTCGGCCTCGGCGAGTCCCTTCTGGCGGGTCGCCTCGGCCTGCGCCTCGCCGAGCAGCCGGGTCGCCTCGGCCTCGCGGGACGCCTTCAGCTGCACCTCCTGCGCGGCGGCCTGGGCGTAGGCGATGCGCTCCTCGCGCTCGGCCTCGGCCAGCTTGACCTGCTCGTAGGCGCGCGCGTCGGCGGGCTTGCGGATCTCCGACTCCAGCCGCTTCTCGGTGCGCTCGGCCTCCAGCTCGGCGTTGCGGGTCTCGCGGAGGATGACCTCCTGGCGGGCGAGCGCGGCGGCCTGGTCGACCTGGCCCTTGTACTCGGCCTGCTTGATCTGGGTGTCGCGGATCACGGCGGCGTTCTCGCGCTCGGCGTGCTGCTCGGCGACGGTCGCCTCCTGGTTGCGGGCGGCCTCGGCGATGCGGGCGGCGGAGGCGACGGCGGCGGCGTCGGGGCGGCCGAGCGCGTCGATGTAGCCGCTGTCGTCCTCGATCTCCTGGATCTGCAGCGAGTCGACGATGAGGCCGAGCTTGCCCATCTCGTCGGCGGAGGAGGTGCGCACCTGGTTGGTGAGCTCCTCGCGGTTGTGGATGAGGTCCTCGACGGTGAGGTGGCCGATGATGGAGCGCAGGTGGCCGGCGAACAGCTGGTGGGTCTTGTCGTCCATCAGCTTCTGCTGGTCGAGGAAGCGGCGGGCGGCGTTGGCGATGGAGGTGAAGTCGTCGCCGACCTTGTAGATGACGACGCCGCGCACGTGCACCTTGATGCCCTGGCGGGTGACGCAGTTGACGTCGAGGTCGGAGGCGCGGGTGTCCAGGGAGAGCCGGCGGCAGGTCTGGAAGCCCGGCAGCACCGAGACGCCCTTCCCGGTGACGATCTTGAAGCCGAGGGACTCGGAGGTGTCCCGGTTGTGCGCCTTGGCGCCCAGCCCGGAGATGATCAGCGCCTCGTTGGGCTCGGCCACCCGCCAGATCAGCTTGAAGATGATGATCAGCAGGGCGACGGCGGCGACCGCGATCGCCGCGATGACGGCTAGCGGCATCGCACTCCTCCTCGGGAGATGACGGAACGGCATCGAGTAGACGCCGCGGAGGCCCGTTCGGTTCGCCCGATCGGCCGGTTTGGCCGGGAAAGGCCCCGCCGTTCCCGGGGAGGTCAGGCCAGGGCGGGCGCCACGTACACGGTGCGCGGCGGGTGGTACTCGACGACCACGACGATCGAGCCGACCGGGAAGTCGTCGCGCGGGTCGACGGGATGGGCGTAGAACGCCTCGGTGCCGCCCCGGATCGCGATGATCACCTCGCCGGTGCGGCCCGGCCCGATCCGGCCGCTGACCCGGCCCTCCCTGCCGATCACGCCGCACCCCCGCTCGTCCCGCCGCCTGTGCAGGCACCGTAACCGCTGCACGGCCCCCGCGCGAGTGGCCGGGCGCCGCGGAAGCACCCGGCGCGCGCGTCAGGAGCGGTGCGGGGCGGCGCCGGTCCACCCGTAGTCGAGGAGGACGGTCTGCCGCTCGACGTCACCTGGGAGGAGCCCCAGCGCCCCGGGGCCGGTACCGCCCCCCGCCACGACGGAGTAGCCGGCGAGGACGCGGTAGGTCCCCGGTTCCAGCACCAGGTGGAAGTCGTAGGAGACGCCCGGCCCGTCCTTCGCCGCGGGCTCCACGTGCTGCACCAGGCCGATGCCGGTCCGGCCCTGCGGGTCGGTGACCGCGCCGACCGACCTGACGCCGCGCAGCCCGGCCAGCAAGCGGAGGACCTGCGCGCGCGCGGCGGGCGCGAGGGGGCGTCGGTGAGGAAGGTGTACCCGTTCTCCAGCCCCGCCGGAGGCATCCCCCCGTCCCCGTTCTCGACGAGCCGCTTGAGAAGGGCGGGGTCGCGAGCGACGCGGGCGGCCGTTCCGGGGTTCTGGCCGCACTGGCCCAGCTCGCCCCACCGGGCGCAGGTGCGGCGGGCCGCCTCGTCCTGGATCCTCTTGGCGGCGGGACGGACGGTCAGCTTCCGCCATCCGGCCTGGTGCGGCAGGAGGCCCTGGCCCGGGACGGTGGACAGCGCGGCGCCCCGCCCCAAGGGGAACCGGGTGGGCGATCCGGCCTTCCGCCAGGCGGCGGCGTCCGCGGGCCGTGCCGGGCGGGCGCCCAGGTCGCGCTGGTAGACGACGTCGGCGGTGTCCAGGGACGGCGCGCGCCAGTCGTCGACCTGCTTGCGGTCGAGGACGTTGTAGCCGCCGGGCCCGCCGATGCGGAAACCCGTCCCCTCCACCGACCGCACGTGCCAGTAGCGGCCGGACGGTTCCGCGGCCGCCCGCTCGGCGGCGGCGAGCAGGACGGTCCGGGCGTCCGGCGTCGCGGTGCGCGGGCCGTCGCCGGGGACGGCCGCGCCGCCCGCGAGGGTCACGGCCGCGACGGCGGCGGCCGCTCCGAGCCCGAGTCCGGGCCCGAGTCCGAGGACCCGCCCGCGGGACGGTTCGGCGGCGGCGAGGGCGAGCAGCCGGTCGCGGCCCGCGGCCGTCGCCTCCGCCGACGGGCGGTCCCCGGCGAGCGCGGCGGCGACCGCACCGTCGTAGGCGGGGGTCTCATCCACGGGGGTCCTCCTCGACGATGCGGGCGGGGTCGATCCCGCCGAGGGCGAGGCGCACCTTGCGCCGCGCCCGGTTCAGCCGCGATCCGACGGTGCCGCCGGGGATGCCCAGGGCCGCGGCGGCCTCGGCGTAGCCGAGGCCCGCGACGGCGACGAGCAGCAGCACGTCGCGGTCGCCGTCCGGCAGGCCGGCGACGGCGCCCGCGATCCGGGGCCGCAGGTCCTGCGCGGTGACGCGGTCGGCGACGCGGTCGGCCACGTCGTCGGGACCGCCGGGGCCGCCGGCCGCGGCGCGGGCGAGCAGGTCGTAGCGGCGGCCCTCGTCGCGGCGGTGCTGCGCGGCGAGGTTGGTCGCGATCCCGTACGGCCACGGCCGGACGGCGCCGCGCGCGGCGTCGAAGCCGGCCCGCTTGCGGAACGCGACGCAGAAGGTCTCGGCGGCGAGGTCGTCGGCGGCGTCGCGGCCGAGGCGGGCGGTCAGGTAGCGGTGGATCCCGGCGAAGTGGCGGTCGTAGAGGGCGGCGAAGCACTCGGGCTCGCGCCGCGACCGCGCGATCACCGCGGCGTCGGCGTCGGCGCCGGCCGGTTCGGGCGGACGGCCGGTCGGGGGGCGTCCCCGGGACGACAGGATCAACGCGGCTCCTCGGGATCCGGTGGGGGCTTCACCGGTTGATCCGCGGGAGCGGCCGATCCTGTTCACGGCCGGGCGGGACGGGCGGTCAGCCGAGGATGCGGGCGGCCTGGTCGAGGGCGGCGCGGGCGAGGCGCTCGGCGTCCTCGCGGGTGGCGTTCGGGCCGTAGAGGCTGACGGTGGCGAGCAGCCGGGGGGCGCGCGCGACGACGTACCAGGTCTTGGTGTGGGCGCCGCCGCTGGTGGTGACGACGCCGACGGTGCGCGAGCCGCTGCCGATGGCGCCGCCGGGCCGCTCGACGACCTCGTGCTGCGCCCACTGGCCGCCGACGAGGGTGCGGAACCTCGCGCAGCCGGCCGGGACGCGGGTCCGCACCTGCGCGGCGGCATCGGCGTCGGGCATCGCCATCAGCGTCTCGGTGGCGCTGCCGCCGGCGCCGCCGCTGAAGGAGACGAGCGCGGCGGGCGCGTCGCCGGGCGGCGAGCCGGCGGGGTTCGCGCCCGCGCACCGGCTCTTGTCGATCTTCACTTCGCGCTGCAGGTGGGCGAAGCTCTGGACGGCCTTCAGCGTCCCGTACTCGCCCGAGTCGGGCTCCCCGGCCCGGCGGAAGCCCGCCGCGTCGGCGAGCAGGGCCTGCTCCAGCTGGGCGGCGGTGTAGCCGGAGGCCGCGGACGCGGATCCGCCCGCGGCGCGCGCCCCCTGGTCGCCGTCGCCGCCGCCGCAGCCGGCGAGCCCGGCGGTGAGGGCGACGAGGGCGGCGGTGGGGAGGAGCCTGCGCGTCATGCCCGCGACCCTACGGGCGGCCGCGCGGGCGGGACGGCGACACGCCGACCATGAACGAATTCGTCCCGACCTGGGTACGAGTGCCGGTGTGCGCGCGCGGGGGCGCGCGCACACAAGGACTCGTCGGGGGACGAACATGCTCAGAAAGATCATCGTGCTGCCGGTGCTGCTGGCGACCCTGGTCGGCGCCGGGGCCTGCGGGGGCGGGAGCAAGGACGCCGCGCCGGTCGGCAACACCGGGTCCGCGGTGGCGGCGTCGGGGACGGCGTCCGGTTCGGCGTCGCCGGCGGCGTGCCCGAGCGAGGCGACCGCCAAGCTGGCGAAGACGCGCTTCGTCGCGGACGCCGGCCTCGCCTTCGGCGCCTTCCACCGCTGGATCTACAAGCCCTACCAGGCCGGCACGTTCAAGAGCGGCGCGGACGGCCGCACGAAGGCGATCGTCAAGGCGGCCGCGGCGGGCGCGTTCGCGCTGAACCGGCTGAACGCCGGGCGCAAGATGGTGAACGCCGACCCGACGCTCTGCAAGGCCCTGAAGCAGCCGCTGGACGCCGCCTGGAACAAGATCAGCCAGCTGACCGGCAAGCTCAAGTCGGGCGACGTGGACCCGAGCGAGATCGGCGCGGTCGGCGGGGCGCTGGACGCGCTGAAGTCGCAGGCGAGCCAGGCGGGCGTGAACATCAAGGACCGCGACGTCCCGAACGTCTGACGCGGGCGGGAACGGCGGGCGCGCCGGCGCCGGGGTCAGGCCCCGGTGTCGGCGCGCTCGTTGTAGGAGCCGGCGAAGTCCTGCCCGGACAGCGTGCCGATGGTCTCGACGATCTCGTCGGTGACGGCGCGGCGGGCCTTGGCGGGCGGCAGGTCGCGCAGGTGCGCGAAGTCCATGGGCGGGCCGATCCGCACGGTCGGGCGGGGGCCGAGGAAGCGGGGGCGGCCGGCGCCGATCGGCTGGATCCGCTCGGTGCCCTGGAGCCCGACGGGCAGCACCCGGGCGCCGGAGGCGAGCACCAGCCAGCCGACGCCGGTGCGGCCCCGGTAGAGGCGGCCGTCGCGCGAGCGGGTGCCCTCGGGGTAGATGGCGAAGGCGCCGCCGTTGTCGAGGATGCCGACGGCCTGCTCCAGCGCGCCCATGGCCGAGCGCTGCGCGCCGCGCTGCACCGGCACGTGCCCGAGCGTCGTCATGAACCAGCGGACGAAGCGCCCCTTCAGGCCGCCGCCCTCGAAGTACTCGGCCTTGGCGATGTAGGTGACCGGGCGCGGCACCGACAGCGGGATGATGAAGCTGTCGATGAACGACAGGTGGTTGCTGGCCACGATGAGCGGCCCGTAGAGGGGGACGTTCTCGAGCCCCTCGATCCGCGGCCGGAAAAGCAGCCGCAGGATCGGCGCGACGACGCGGGACATGAACGTGTAGAACACCCAGCCTCCAGAATTCGGCAACGCCAACTTTAACCGCAGTGCGCGCGAGCGCCGGCCGCGGCGCCCGCGAGGTCCCTGATATCAGCGCGTCCGCGCACGTCAGGGCGCCGTCGGCGAAAGCGGCCGGAACGCCGCAACTGGACGGGTGGTCCAATCCCGGAGCCATTCCTTACCGATTAGTAAGTTTCCGTCCGGTAGCCTTTTCTGCCATTACCGCCGGGTAGCACTTCCGTGCCGGGCGCCCCCGGGGCGCTTGGCAGGGCGCCGGGGCCGGGCGATGCTGGAGGAGGCGCTGGCGCGGGCTTCGGGGCGTGAGGTGATCCGTGGACTTCGAGATCGACCTGCTGCACCACGGCGGCTGCACCCTGGTCCGGGTGCGGGGGGACATCGACCTGGTCTCCCGGCCGGTGTTCGAGGAGTCGATGCTGGGCGTGCTGGACTCCGGCCGCCCGATGATCGTCGACATGCGGCAGGTGACGTTCTGCGACTCCACCGGCCTCAACGCGATCGTCGTCGCGGGCCGGCGGTCCGCCGAGCGGGACACCCCGATGGCGCTGGTGGCGCTGCCGCCGCGCGTCCGGCGCGTCTTCCGCATCACCGGGATGGACCGGTACGTCCCGGTCTACGAGACGCTGCGGGAGGCCCTCGGCTCCCTCGGCTCGAACTGACCCCCCGCGCTCACGAGCAGCCTTCGAACTGGGGGACGCTGGTGGTGTAGCTGACGCCGGAGGTGGCGAACCACTTCTTCAGCAGCCGCCCGGCGGTGCCGTCCTGGTACATCTCGGTGAGGGCGCGGTTGACGGCCTCGCAGCCGGCGAGGTCGCCCTTGCGGAGCCCGACGCCGTACTTCTCGTCGGTGAACGGCGCGTTCAGCAGCCGGACGCCGCCGCCGGTCTGGGCGGCGAACCCGGCGAGGATGAGGTCGTCGGTGGAGACGGCGTCGATGCCGCCGGAGGCGAGCAGCGTCATGCAGGCCCGGTAGTCCGGCACCGGCACCGGCCGCGCGGCGATCTTGCGTTCGTCGGTGACGCGGCGCCAGGAGTTGGAGCCGTTCACGGCGCAGATCCGCTTGCCGCGCAGGTCGCGGACGGCGTTGATGCCGGTGGCGCCGGAGCGGACGAGGGTGTCCTGGTGGGCGACGTAGTAGGGGCCGCCGAAGGTGACCTGGGTCTTGCGCTTGGCGGTGATGGAGTAGGTCGCGAAGACCAGGTCCACGTCCCGCTCGCGCAGCGCGTCCTCGCGCTGCGACGACGGGGTGGTGCGGAAGGTGATGCGGCCGGGCGGGACGCCGAGGCGCCCGGCGACGTAGGTCGCGACGTCCACGTCGAAGCCCTGGTAGCGGCCGTCGCGGCCCTTGAGGCCGAGGCCGGGCTGGTCGCCCTTGACGCCGATGGCGAGGGACCGGCGGTGCGTGATCGAGCCGGAGTCGGCGCCGGCGTCCAGGGCGCAGCCGGACGCGCCGGACAGCGCGAGCAGCATCGCCGCGGCGGCGGCGCGGGTGGCGCGCATGGGGGGCTCCTCGGGTCGGCTCGGGTCAGCGGAATTCGGCGAGGCGGGGGCGCAGGCCGGCGAACATCAGGGCGGCGATGGCGAGGGCGGCGCCGAGCGGCGTCCAGCGCCAGCCGCGCAGGCCGCCGTCGGCGCCCGCGATGGCGTCGTCGAAGGCCCGCGCGTGGGTGGCGATGAGCGCGTCGACGCCGCGGTCGTAGGCGTCGAAGGCGCTGATGGCGCCGTTGGCGCCGGTGCCCATGCGGAGCCGGATCGCGCCGGCGCGGTCGCCGCCGGTGGCGAGCGCGCGGAGCGTCCGGTCGTTGTCCTGGACGGCGGCGTAGGCGCGCAGGGTGCGGGTGAGGGCGTCCCGGCCGGTGCCGCCGCCCGCGCGGCGGTCCTCGTCGCCGAAGAAGCCGAGGAAGCCGCCGCGGCCGGGCCGGTAGCCGGACAGGGCGGTGCCGAGCGCGGTGTAGTAGGTGCCGAGGTTGACGGGCCGGCCGGGGCCGGGCTCGACGTAGAGCACCGACAGGGACTTGTCGAGGTAGACCTGCTCGTAGGTGTCGGCGCGCTCGGGGTCCAGCAGGTAGCGGGACTCGTCGGCGAACGCGCTGTGGCTGATGGCGCGGGCCCGCCAGAGCGCGAGCACCGAGTCGAACCCGTCGTCCTTGGCGTCGCGCAGGTGCCCGGCCTGCGCGGTGAGCTGCGCGAACGCGGCGATGACGACGGCGACGGCGGCGAGCGCGGCGAGGGCGAGGCCGGGGCTGGCGAGGCGCCGGAACTCGCGGGCCAGGTAGAGCTGGACGAGGAGCAGCCCGGCGAGGGCGAGGACGCCGGTGAGGACCACCCAGGCGCGGCCGGTCATGACGGCGGCGCGCTTGCTCTCGTAGGACTCGCGGACGACGGCGCCGCTGTCCAGGGTGAGGTTGTAGGCCTTCGGCAGCAGTTCGAGCCGCATGAGGTCGGTGGCGTCGCGGTAGATCTTCAGGACGTCGGCGCCGGCCTCCCCGGCGGGGTGGTCGGACTGGTCGTTCAGCAGCAGCGCGCGGCCGACGAGCTGCTGGTAGCGGCCGAGGCCGTCGAGGACGTCCTGGACGGTGCGCTGGCGCTTCGGGTCGTGGCCGGCGAGCTGCGCGGCCTGCACGGCGGCGAGGCCGGCCTCGTGGCGGCGCTGCTCGTAGCGGCGCAGCGAGCCCTGCCGGCCGATGCCGAGGGACTGCTCGCGGCCGATGAGGAGGATGTCGGCGACCTGGGCGTCCATGTCGCTGAGCGCGAAGTACAGCTTGCCGGTCGCGACGACCTGCGGGCCGGCGTCGTGGCCGATCGTCTGAACGCCGTCGCGGGCGTTGTCGAGGGCGGCGGTGAGGACGGCGGCGAGCAGCGCGAGCAGGGCGAGGAGCAGCGCGGCGCAGGCGCGGATGCGGCCGGGGACGGTCTTCAGCCAGTGGCCGCGCGCGAAGGTGCGGAGGCGGCCGCGGCGGCGGGCGGGCGGGGCCTGGCTGGTCGCCGGGGCGGTCGCCGGGGCGGTCGTCGGGGTGGTCGTCACGGCCGGCTCCCGCCGCGGTGCTGGAGGGTGAGGGTGGTCCAGGCGCCGACGTGGATGCGGTCGCCGTCGCCGACGGGGACGGGCGTGCCGGGCGGGACCGGGTCGTCGGCGCCGTTCAGGGTGGTGCCGTTGGTGGAGCCGGGGTCGACGAGCGTCCAGCCGCCCTCGGGGGTGGCGACGAGCAGGGCGTGGGTGTGGGAGACGCCGGGGTCCTCGGGCGGCACCGACAGGTCGATCTCGGGGAGCAGGCCGCGGGCGACCGAGCGGCGGCCGATGCGGACCTTGTCGCCGAGCAGCGGCACGCGGCGCCGCGGGAAGTGCCGGGGGAACCGCAGGCCGCCCGAGTCGGGGCCCTCCTGGGCGAGGACGCGGGCGTGGTAGGCGGCGTCGGCGGAGATCAGCACCGACCAGCCGGGCAGCGGTGCGGGCTCGGGCGGCGTCGTCTCCATCGGGTCGGGGCCGGCGGCTTCGCGGCGGCCGCCGCGCCGGTGCGGGTGGGTCGCCTGGCCGCCGGCGGTCGCGAAGTCGTGGCCGTCCTCCTCGCAGAACCGGCCGGCGCGGGGCGTGCCGCAGATCGGGCACCGGACGGGCTCCTCGCCGCCGGCGGGCGCGAGGGCGGGCGCGGCGGCGTCGAGGTCGGCGGGGACGGCGCCGTCCATGAGGTCGCCGCATACATCGCAGTAGTCGGCGGACTCGGAAGTGTGGCCGTTCGGGCAGGTCGCCACCGTCACTCCCCCTCCTCGTCGCGGTCGTCGGCGGGCTCGCCGGCGGGGTCGCCGGGGGCGCCCGGCCGGGTCCGGACGGTGCGGACCGAGCGGGTGTCGAGGGAGATCTCGTCGGCCTTGCTGACGCCCTTCTTCAGCCGGACGGTGCCGGACTCGGCGTCGATGACGTCGACGACGCGGTCGAGGAGCCCGGCGATCCGGTCGTTGCCGACCCGCCGGGCGAGGACGACGGCGCGGCCGAGGCGGGCGGTGGCGGCGTCCTCGTCGCCGAGGCGGCGCGCCTCCAGCCCCTCCCGGATGGCGTCGGCGAGCTCGGACTGCCCGGTGTGGTGGGCGACGCGGGCGCTGATGCGGGTGGACTTGGCCTCGTCCTCGGTCCATTCGGCGAGGACGTCGCCGGCGGCGAGCTCGGTGCCGTCGGGGGCGAGGAGCTTCACCCACGCCGCCCGCATCTGGCGGCCGACGTCGCCGGGCCGCACCCTCACGCAGAGGTGGTACTCGCGGTCCTCGGTGCCCCAGGAGCCGAGCGGGTAGTCGCCGGTGCGGGGGCCGGACGGGTCGCGGCGGCCGGTGAGGTCGTCGACGGCCGGGACCATCTGCTTCAGGAACACCAGCTCGGCGTGCTGCGGCGTCCAGACCCGCAGCCGCACGTCGGCGACCTCCTTGCCCATGGCGTCCTCGGCGAGGTCGCGGAAGCGCGCCGCGAGACCGGCCGGCTCGGGGACGTCCAGGAACCCGCCGAGCAGCGCGGTGGAGATCTTGCGGAGTTCCGCGACCTCCCAGTCGGTGCCGACGCCGAGGGCGTCGCAGACGAACGCGCCCGCGCAGTACTCCAGGGCGGCGTCGAGGGCGGCGGCGTCCTCGTGCTGGTTCTTGCCGTCGGTGAGCAGGATGGTGTGGCGGACGGCGCCGGCGTGCTCCTTGGCGAGGTCGGCGGCGAGCCGCAGCCACGACCCGATGGCGGTGCCGCCGTAGGCGTCGAGCTTCCCGACGGCCTCGGCGGCGGCGCGGCGCGTCGCGGGGCCCGCCTCGGCGAGGGTCCGCTCGCGCGGGTAGACCATCGTGGGCCGGGTGGCGCCGGCGATGACGGCGAACCGGACGCCGTCGCGGAGGGCCCCGACGGCGGCCTCGGCGGCGCGGACGGCGGCGGGCAGCCGGCCGCCGTACCCCATCGACCCGGAGGCGTCCACGATGACGATCTCGACGGCGCCGGCGGCGGGGCCGGGCGCGGCGCCGCCCGCGCCGCGCGACCGGACGGTGACGACGGCGTGCATCTCCCGGCCCCCCGCCGGCAGGTAGGGGTTCTGGTCGACGTCGACGGTGAACTCGGGAAGGTCGCTCATCTGCGCTGCTCCCTGGGGCGGGCATGTCAGGGCGGGCATGGTCGGGGGTCAGAAGAGGGTGCGGGGGCGGACGGCGTTGGCGCGGCGGACCATCGCGTGGCGCTCGCCGTAGGTGCCGGCGAGCTTGGCCAGCGACCGGTAGGTGCGCTCCAGGCGGCGGCGGAGCGCGGGCTCGGTGAGGGGGACGCCGAGGAGCGACGCGGCGCCCTCGTCCGCGCGCGCGGTCGCGGCGCCGTCCGCGCGGAGCCAGCCGAGGGCGGCCTCCAGGATCTCGGCGGCGAACCGGGCGCGGCGCTCGGTGTCCAGGGGCAGCCGCTCCAGGCGGCGCCCCGCGCCGGTGAGCAGGGCGGCGTCGAGATCGGCGGCGCCGCGCGTGCGGACGGCGGTGGCGACGGCGGCGAGCTGCGCGGCGACGTAGTGGGCGGAGATGCGCGGGACCTCGTCGAGGACGCGCTCGGCGGCGGCGGGGTCGCCGGCGGCGAGGCGGGCGCGGGCCAGGCCGAACGCGGCGCTGACGAACGTCTCGTCGGTGCGCCACACCGCCTGGTAGTAGTGCTCGGCGTCGCCGGTGCGGCCGCGGACTTCCAGCGCGAACGCCAGCGCGAGCTTCGGGGCGGTCTCGCCCGGCATGAGGTCGTACAGGTCGTCGAAGGTGCGGGCGGCGGTCTCGCCGTCCCCGGCGGCGAGGGCCCGCACGCCCCGGTACCAGTCGACGCGCCAGTCGTCCGGGCAGTCGCGGGCCAGGTCGTCCAGGAGCGCGTCGGCGCGGCCGTGCTCGCCGAGCTCGACGGTGGCGCGGGCGAGCGCGAGCCGCACCTCCGTCGACGACACCGGCGCGGCGGCGAGGGCGCCCGCGAGGTCGCGGGGGTCGCGGGCCGACAGGCCGCGCAGGAACGCGGCGGCCGGGTCGCCCTCGTAGACGAGCGGGACGGGCAGCGCCGCGGCGGCGGCGGCCGGGTCCAGCGGCACCAGCACCCGGCCGCCGTCCCCGCCCTCCGCCGCGGGGACGGTCTCGGTGCCGGCCGACGACTGCTCGGGCCCGAACACCGGCGACGGCGCGGACCGCGACCTCCCGTCCTCGGCCGACAGCACCTCGCGGAGGACGCCGGTGAGCTGCTCGGCCATCTCGGCGGCCGACTGGAAGCGGCGGGCCGGGTCGCCGTGCGTCGCGCGGCGCAGCAGCCGGTGGTAGGACTCGTAGCGCTGCAGCAGCGGCACCTCGCCGCGCGGCGGCAGGCTGCGGCTGTGCCGGCCGGCGTAGCCGCGGAACGGGAAGCTCAGCACCGCGAGGGTGCGGCCGACGGTGTACAGGTCGGAGGTGACCGACGGGCCCTGCGCGGCGATCTCGGGCGCCTGGTAGCCGGGCGTCCCGAAGATGGGGCTGCTCGCGTCGAACGCGCGGCGCACCCCGCCGAGGTCGATGAGCTTCAGCTGCTCCTCGGACTGGATGGCGTTGTCGGGCTTGAAGTCGCAGTACAGCAGCCCGAGGCCGTGCAGGTAGCCGAGCGCCTGCAGCACCTCCAGGCCGTAGGCGATGACCTGGCCGAGGGGCAGCGCGGCGTCGTCGCCCTCGGCGTCGCGGCGCCGCACCAGGATGTCCTTCAGCGACTCGCCGCCGACGTACTCCATGACGATGTAGCCGGACCCGCCGTGCCGCACGAAGTTGTAGATCTTGACGATGTTGGGGTGCTCGACCTCGGCGAGGAAGGCGCGCTCGGCGGTCGCGGCGGCGAGCGAGTCGGCGTCGCGGGTGTCCAGCAGGCCCTTCAGCACGACCCAGCGGTCGCTGACGTTGGCGTCGCGGGCCAGGTACACCCAGCCGAGGCCGCCGTGGGCGAGGCAGCCGAGCACCTCGTACTGGTCGGAGACGCGCTCGCCGGGCTTCAGCTTCGGGGTGAAGGAGAAGGGGTGGCCGCAGGTGCGGCAGAAGCCCTCGGTGCGGCCGGGGCGGCCCTCGCGGCTGCGGCCGACGGGCTCGTCGCAGCGGCTGCAGATGCGGCGGTTCTCGGGGACCTCGGGGCGCGCCATGACGGCGAGCGCGGGGTCGCGGTAGGGCACCGGCGGGACCTCGACGAGGCCGGCGCCGAGCTTGCCGCGCCGGTGCGAGCCGGTCGAGCCGCCGGAGGAGGCGGTCCGGCCGGTGGTGGGGCCGCCGGCGCCGGACGCGGCGGACGGCGGGGCGTCCGGGATCCGCGCGGGCGACGTCGCGGCGCTGCCGACGCCCGTGCCCGCCGAACCGGCGGCGGGGGTGGCGGTCAGGCCGGGCTGGACGCGGGCGGCGAGGCGGGACGACTCGCGGGGCGCGACGGGCTGCGGTGCGACGGCGGGGGGTGCGACGGGCAGGGGTGCGACGGGCAGGGGCGCGAGCGGCGCCAGGCCGCACAGGTCGCAGAAGCCGCCGGCGATGGTGCCGGTGCAGTCGGGCTGGGCGCAGCGCGCCGCCGGCCCGCTCGTCGTCGCCGGTCCGCTCGTCATCGCCGCGTCGCCGCCTCGTTCTCGCCGACCTCGTCCTGCCCCGCCCCGCCCGTCCTCGCCCCGGCGGTCTGGATCGCGCGCTGGTAGCGGACCAGCGCCACCGTCGCCGCCCGCAGGTCGCACGGCGCCGTCCAGAGCAGGTCGCGGGCCCGCTCGTGCAGCCGGGCGAGCCCCTCGTCCTCGGCGAGCCCGAGCCGGCCCGCCTTGGCCTTGTAGGCGCCGAGCCGCCCGCGCAGCTCGGCGCGCCGGTCGAGGAGCCCCCCGCTGAGACGCAGGTGCTCGGCGGCGCGTTCCCGCGCGCCCGCCGCGGCCCGCTCCAGGCCGGCGAAGCGGCCCGCGAGGTCGGCCCAGCGGCCCGAGCCGCGCAGCCCGTCGAGGGCGGCGAGCCGGTCGCGGAGCGCGGCGGCGGCGGGCCGCAGCTCGGGCAGCCCGGCCGCGTCGATCTTCTGGTGGGCGAGGGCGGCGCCGCGCAGGGCGGCGGCTTCGGCCGCGGCGGCCTCCTCGACGGCGGCGGTCACCTCGGCGAGCCGCTCCGGGTAGGCGTCGCGGAGCCGGACGGCGCCGGCGAGGTCGGCGCGCAGCGCCTCGATCCCGTCGCGGAGGCGGGCGAGGCGCGCCGCGTCCACGTCCGGCGACAGCGGGTCGGTGCGGGCCGTGCGGCCGAGCGCCGACAGCTCGCGGCCGAGCCGGTCCAGCTCCGGATGGCGGGCGCCCGCCAGCTCGTGCGCGAGGCGCGCCGCCTCCCGCCACCGCTCCTCGGCCTCGCCGAGCGGGACGAGCAGCGCCGTCCAGGCGTCGTCGGCGGCGACGACGACCTCGGCGACCCGCTCGAACGCCGCCGACATGAGCGCGACCGCCTCGTCCAGGGTGACGCGCTCGCGCCGCGGCCCGAGCAGGGTGCGGCGCTCCAGCGGGACGTCCCCGCCGGGCGTCTCGACGGCGTCGCCGGTGAGGAGCTCGGTGAGCCGCGCCAGCGTCCCGGCGTCCGGCCGCGGGCGCGCCGCCCGCAGCGCCGCGGCCTCGTCCAGGACCGTCCGGTAGGCGTCGAACAGCCGCCACAGCAGCGCGACGCGGGCGCCGGCCTCGTCCCAGCGGCGCCAGGTCTCGCCGGTGAGGGCGGCGCCGCTGAGCAGCCGGTACCCGTCGTGGCCCTCCAGGTCGAGGAGGGCGGCGGCGACGCGGTCCTGCTCGGCGCGCAGCCCCGCGAGGGCGTGGTCGACGCCCTCCCGGCTCATGGGCGCGGCGGCCCCGGACCCGCTCTCTGTCACCTCAGCCCCGCGATCGGTCTTCAGCTGTGCACCCTGAGGCCATCCTGGTGCGATGTGCCTGCATTCAGTGTGATCGGTGGCACTTTCCGAGACAAGACGCTTTGCGTACACCGCGTTTCGCCGGTGCGGGCGGGGAAGGCGGGGGTGGCGCCGCCGTGAGGTCCGCGTCACGTCCCCGCCGGGCGGGCGGCGGGAACGTCCTAAAGTGGGACGACGTTGCTTCGTGGGGAAGCAGTCGCCGTGGAAGGAGTGGTGAGTCCGCAGTGTCGGACCCTAGTCATAGACCCGACGGCACCGGACCGGGTGCCCCGTGGTGACCGCGGTCCTCGGCCTCCTCGCCGTGATCCTGCTCACCGCCGCGACGGGCTACTTCGTCGCGCAGGAGTTCGCGTACATGGCCGCCGACCGGGTCCGCCTGGCGCAGGCCGCCGAACGGGGCGACGCCGCCGCGCGCCGCGCCGTCAAGGTCCTCGGCCGGCTCTCGTTCATGCTGTCGGGCGCGCAGCTCGGCATCACCATGACGACCCTGGTCGTCGGGTTCGTCGCCAAGCCCGCCCTCGCCGAGCTGATCGGCCCCGCGCTCGCCGCCGCCGGCGTCCCGGCCGGCGCGACCGGCGCGATCGCGCTGGTCGCCGGGTTCGCGCTCGCCACCCTCATCCAGATGGTGCTCGGCGAGCTGTTCCCCAAGAACCTCGCGCTCGCCGAGGCCGACACGATCGCGCGGGTCCTCGCCCGCTCGACGCTCGCCTACCTGGCCGTCGCGGGCCCCCTCATCCGGCTGTTCGACGCCGCCGCCGCGCGGCTGCTGCGGGCCGCCGGCGTCGAGCCCGTCGAGGAGCTGCACAGCGGCGCGACGCTGGAGGAGCTCGGCGACATCATCGGCAAGTCCCACGACGCGGGCGCGCTGCCCGCCGACCTGTCGGGCCTGCTCGAACGCGCCCTGGCGTTCGGCGACCGCACCGCCGACGAGGTGATGGTCCCGCGCCCGCAGGTGTCGGTGCTCGCCGGGTCGGCGACCGTCGCCGACCTCGTCGCCGTCATCCGCGAGAACGGCCACACCGACCATCCCGTCTACGGCACCGAGGTCGACGACGTCATCGGCGTCGCGGGCGTCCGCGAGGTCGCCGACGACGCCCTCGACCCGGCGACGCCGCTCCGCGACGTGGCCCGCCCGGCGCTGCTCGTCCCCGGCAGCCAGCCCCTGTACGGGGTCCTCGGGCAGATGCGCGAGACCGGCGAGGAGTTCGCCTGCGTCGTCGACGAGTACGGCGGCCTCGCCGGCATCCTCACCTTCGAGGACATCGCCGAGGAGCTCGTCGGGGAGATCGCCGACGAGACCGACGCCCGCCCCGACCTGCCGACGGCGTCGCCCGACGGCGCCTGGGTCGCGGGCGGCGGCCTGCGCGTCGACGAGGTGACCCGCCTCACCGGGCTGCCGCTGCCCGAGGCCGAGCACTACGACACCCTCGGCGGCCTCATCATGGCCGAGCTGCGGCGGCTGCCCGCCGCCGGCGACCGCCTCACCGTCGACCCGGTGGAGATCGAGGTGCTGTCGGTGCACCGGCGCGTCCCGCACCAGGTGCGGCTGCGGCCGGTGCCCGCCGCCCCCGCCGCCGCCGAGCGGGCGGAGGCGTCCTCGTGAGCCCCGCCGCCTCCCTCGTGGTCACCGTGCTGCTGCTGCTCGGCAACGGGTTCTTCGTCGCGGCCGAGTTCGCGCTCGTCGCCGCCAACCGCGGCCAGCTCGAACGCGCCGCCGCCACCGGCAGCCGCCCCGCACAGGCCGCCCTCGCCGGCGTCCGCGAGCTGTCGCTGATGCTGGCGGGCGCCCAGTTCGGCATCACCATGTGCTCGCTCGGCCTCGCCATCGTCACCGAGCCCGCCGTCGAGCACCTCCTGGAACCGCCCCTGCACGCGGTGGGCGTGCCGGAGGCCGGCGCGAAGGCCGTCGCGTTCGCGGCGACGCTCGCGCTCGTCACGTTCCTCCACATGGTCGTCGGCGAGATGGCCCCGAAGTCGTGGACGATCGCCGCGCCCGAGCGGGCCGCGCTGATCCTGGCGCTGCCGTTCCGGGCGTTCGCCAAGGTGTCGCGGCCCGTCCTCGCCGCCCTCAACGGCCTCACCAACGCCCTGCTGCGGCTCGTGCGGGTCGCGCCCCGCGACGAGCTGGAGAGCCACACCGACCCGCAAGGCCTCCGGCACCTCGTCGGCGAGTCGCGGCGGCTCGGCCTCATCGGCCGCCACGACCACGAGCTCCTGCACCGCACGATCTCCTCCCGGGAGGCGACCCTCGCGCCGCTCACCGTCCCGGCCGAGCGGGTCACCACCATCGACGCCGACGCGTCCCCGGCCGAGATCCGCCGCGTCGCCACCGCGTCCGGGCACAGCCGGCTGCTGGTGCTGTCGGCGGCCCGCCCCATCGGCATCGTGCACGTCCGCGCGGCCGTCGCCACCCCCGATGAGGACCGGCGCGCCGCCGACCTCGCCACGCCCGCGCCGTCCCTGCCGTCCGGCACCACCGTGCTGGACGCGGTGTCGCGGATGCGGCGTGCGCGCGCGCAGATCGCCGTCGTGCGGTCGCCGGAATCGGCTTTCGCCGGGATCGTCACCCTCGACGACCTGCTCGTCCAGCTCCTCGCGACCCCCCAGACGGGAGAGCCCGCGCCGGTGAGACGTTAATCAGGGGCAGATACGGACACATAACGGCCCGAAGCTATCGGGAGCGGGATCGCAGTGGAGCAGCACGAACAGGTCGAGAACGGCTACGGGCCGCTGGCCGCCTATTACGAGGACCTGCACGCCGGCATCGGCGGCGGCGCGGGGGGCGTGATCGGGTGGGCGCCGCATCTGGCGGCGCTGCGCGCCGTGCTGTCGGGCGCCCGCCCCGACGTCGCGGGCCTGCTGGCCGCGCCGCCGGCGGGCGCCGCGTCCGTGGTTTCGGTGGACGCCGCCGAGGAGGCCGGCGCCGCGCGGGCCCGCGTCACGGAACTGCTGGCGGCGGGGTCGCGGGTCCTGCTGATGGCGCCCGCGCCCGTCCTGGACGCCGTCCTGGACGGCCTCGACACCGACGCCCTGTTCGCCGTGCGGGTGGACGAGGAGCCGGGCGCGCCCGCCGCCGCCCCCGCACTGCGCGGCCGGGGCGAGGCCGGATCCAACGGCACCATCGAGTTCCGGCCGCCGCCCGCGCCGGTGCCGCCGGAGGCGCTGCCGTCGACCGCCCCCCGCCAGGACACCCAGGTGCTCCCCGAACTGCCGGACGCGCCCGAGGCGCCGTCCACCGGCACCCTGCCGCTGGAAGAGATCACCGGCCCGGCCGCGCCCTCCCCCGCCTCGACCACGCCGTCCGCGCCCGCCGCGGACCTGCCCCCCGCCGACCCGTCCGCGACCACCCCGCTCACCGGCGTGCCGGCGGCGGCGCTGGACGCCGACCCGTCCGGCACCCTCCCGACCGCCGCCCCCGACGCACCCGTCGCGGGCGAGGCCGCCCGCCCGCCCGCACCGGAAACGTGGGTGCGCGGCACGACCGTCCGGCCCGTCGGCGACGCGTGGCGGCAGGCGTGGGAGGCCGAGGAGCGGCTGCTCCGCCGCAGCCTGCTCTGGCTGGAACAGTGGCCCCGCGACCACGACCGCGTCCAAGCGCTCGAAGCGGGCCGCGACCGCCGCGAGCAGGACCTCCACGGCGAACTCACCGACCTCGGCCTGCGCGCCGAGGGCCTCCGCGGCGAGCTGGCGACCGCCGAGAACGCCATCACCGCCGCCGACGCCGACGCCGAACGCCTCGCCGCCGAACGCTCCGACGCCGCCGAAGCGCTCACCGAACCGCGCGCCGAAGCCGAGCGACTCCAGCAGGCCGCCGACGCCGCCGGCCGGGAAGCCGCCGAACTCACCGGCGCCGCCGACACCGCCAAGTCCCGCTGCGACCGGCTCGACGAACGCGCCGCCCGCGCCCGCGCCGAACTCCAGGCCGCCGCCGCCCAGGAGGAACGCCTCACCGCCGACCTCGCCCGCGCCCGCGCCGAACTCCCCGACGTCGCCGCGGAAGCCGAGCGGCTCGCCGCGCAGGACGCCGACGCCGTCGCCGAAGGGCACGCCAGCTACTACCGCCTCGCCGCCGCCGAGTCCGCGCTCGGCGCCATCCGGCAGAAGATGACCCTGTCGCAGCGCCTCCACATGGCCGCGCCGCCCGCCGAGCTGAAACGGCTCCGCGACGAGGTCCGCGCCCAGACCCGCAAGGCCGACGAGGCCGCCGGCCGCGCCGAGGAGGTCAAGGACGCGGCGCACCGCGCCGAGCAGCGCCGCGCCCAGCTCGACCGCTTCCTCCAGGAGGGCGGGACCGCCCTCGTCGCCGCGCAGGAGGCCCAGGTCCGCCTCGACCAGGAGATCGTCCGGCTCACCGCCGAACGCGAGACCGCCGGCGCCGAGCACCGCGAGCGCGCCCGGCTGGCCGCCGAGGGCGTCGACCGCGCCACCCGCGCCACCGCCGCCGCCCGCGCCGCCCAGCAGACCGCCCGCGCCCTGGAAGAGCGGCTCACCGCCGCCACCACCGCCCACGAGGTCGCCGCGAGCGCCGCCGACCGCGCCCGCGACGACGCCCGCGCCGCCGGCGAGCGCCTCACCGCCGCCGAGGCCGCGCTGGAGGAGCGCCGCACGTCCGGCGCGGAGTCCCTCGCCGCCGCCGAGGCCGAACTCACCGCCGCCCGCGAGGCCGCGGCCGAGTCCCGCGCCAAGGTCGTCGAGATCACCGGCGAGGACCCCGAGCCCGACGTCCTCGCCGCCCACCAGCGGCACGCGATGGCGCGCATCGAGGAGCTGTCGGCCGCCCGCGCCGGCGCCGAGAACGACGCGGACTTCCTGCTCCCCGCGGCCGACCTGGTCTGCGGGACGCCCCTCGCCATCGGCGCGGCCCGCTTCCCCGACCTGGACGTCCTGGTCGCCGCGGGCGCGGGATCGCTCACCGACGGCGAGCTCCTGCTCGGCGCCACGCGCACGTCCGCGTGGGTGCTGGTGGGCTCACCGGACGACCCGGCGCCCGCCCACCCGGAACCGTCGGGCACCACCCTCTTCGCCCGCGCCACGGCGAGCACGAACGCGCCCGGACCGGAGGCGGCGGAGACCGTCGCTCCCGAGCCGGAGGCGGCGGGCGCCGCCTCGACCGGGGTCGGGGAACCCGATGCGGCCGGCGAGGACGACCCGGCCGCCGTGCCCTTCGCGCCGGTCGGCGACAAGCCGGAGGAACCCGCTCCGGTGCGTCCTCCGGACGGCACGGGCAACACCGTTCACGACGCGGAGGAGCACTGCTCCCCTGCCGCCGCCGCCCAGCTCGACCGCCCCGACCGATTTGATCAGCCCGACCAGCCCGACCGGTTTGATCGGTCCGACCAGCTTGACCGGCCCGACCGGTTTGACCGGCCCGACCACCTTGACCGGCCCGACCACCTTGACCGGCCCGACCGGCCTGACCAGCCCGACCAGCCCGACCAGCCCGACCAACTTGACCGGCCCGACCAACTTGACAGGCCTGACCAACTTGACAGGCCTGACCGGTTTGATCGGCCTGACCGGTTTGATCGGCCTGACCAGCCCGACCAGCCTGACCAGTTTGATCGGCCCGACCAGCTTGACCGGCCCGACCGGAGCAACCAGCCCGACCTGGGCAACCAAGTCGGCCGGGGCGACCATCCTGGCCGAATCAACCGGATCGCTCCAGGCGGCGAGACCGCCCCCAACCGCCGATCCGGCCCCTCTTCCTCCGAACAGCAGGCCCCTCCCACCCGGGGGCGGACCGCTTACTCCCATGGTCAACCCCCCGCGCTCCCGCAGGAAGAGGAATCCCGTCCTGTGGATAACCCTCCCAGCACGGGAAACACCCCCATGGCGTTCGTCGAGTCCTCGAAAGCCGATCAGGGCGCCTCGACACCGAGCGCGATCACGCCTGCGCCCGCGTACTCGCCTCCGGATGCCCTCGTCACCCAGGCCATCCCCATCCTCTCCACGGAGCCGGATTCGGAGTCATCACCGAAGTCGGCGGTCACCCCTGTCGACCCGCCCGCAACGCACCCCGAAGCCGGAACCACGGCCCCCTAGACCACGGGTTCGTGGATCTTCATGCCGTGTCCGGCCCGATTGAGATGCGGCGTGTTGGCCACTTTCGATCTTGAAAGTGGCCAACACGCCGCATCTCAACTTTGGGCGACCGGGTGGTCACGAGTAGCGGTGCCACTCAGGAGATCCATGACATGTGCAGGGGCGTGGCCCTTGCGGCGGTCGGGCGCCGTGGTCCGAAGAGACCGCTGCCGCTGTCGCACTCGTGAACGAGCGACTGCGCGCTTCAACCGCATGCGGTGAGGTATCGCGACCACGCGGTTCAACGGCCCGGCCCGCAGCTCTGCGGCCAAGGCAGAGCCCGATGTCGCGAGCGGCGCCGAGAGCCCCGGAGGGCCGGGAGGGCCGGAAGGGCCGGAAGGGCCGGAAGGCGCGGGAAGCCGAGAGGCCCGGAAGGCCGGGAAGCGGGGAGCCCGGGAGGTCCGAGAAGCCCGAGAAGCCCGGGAGGCTCGGGAAGGCCGGAGCCGGGGAAGCGGGGAGACCGGGAGCCCGAGAGCCCAGGAGGCCGGGAGGCCCGGAGGCCCGGAGGCCCGGAGGCCGGGAGGCCCGGAGGCCGGGAGGCCCGGGAGGCCGGGAGGCCCGGGAAGCCGGGAGGGCCGGGAAGCCGGGAGGGCCGGGAAGCCGGGAGGGCCGGGAGGCCCGGAGGCCGGGAGGCCGGGAGGCGCGGGAAGCCGAGAGGGCCGGGAGGCGCGGGAAGCCGAGAGGCCCGAGAGGCCCGGGAGCCCGGGAAGCGGGGAGCCTGGGAGGTCCGAGAAGTCCGGGAGGCTCGGGAAGTTCGGGAAGGCCGGAGCCGAGGAAGCGGGGAGGCCGGGAGGCCCGCGAAGCCCGGGAAGGCCGGAGCTTGAAGGTCAAGGAGTCTGGAGCCGTGGGGGCCTGAGGCCAGAGAGAGGCCGAAGGTGGAGCGGCCGGGGAGCCAGGGAGCCGGGGAGCCGGGCGACCGGGGCGCCGGGGGCAGGTGCGGGGTCTGCGTTCATGTGCCGTTGCGGCAGCCGGCGAGGAGGAGGGCGACCATGTGGCCGGCGTCGGACCGGCCGTAGTCGGGGCCGGTGATGCAGAGATTCCCGATGGCGCGCATGAGCGTGTAGGCGGTGATGCCGGGGGCGAGTTCGCCGGCGGCGGCGCAGGCCTCCAGCAGGGTCGCGCAGGCCGGAACCAGGGTGTCGAGCATGAGGGTGTGGAGGTTCTCCATCCCCGGGTCGCCGGCCCCGAGGGCCGCGCCGAGCCCGTGCTTGGTCACCAGGAACTCCACGAACGCGTCCGCCCAGCCGGTCAGGGCGGCGAACGGGGAGGCCGATTCCGCCAGGAGCCGGGGGGCGAGCGCGGCACAGGTGTCGATCTGGTGCCGGTACACGGCGGTGACGAGATCCGCCCGGGTCGGGAAGTTCCGGTAGATCGTGCCGACGCCGACGCCGGCGCGTTCGGCGATGTCGCGGACGGGGGCCTGGACGCCCCGGTCCACGAAGACGGCCGCGGCGGCCGCCAGCACGCCGTCGCGGGTGCGCTGCGCCTGTGCTCGCCGCACGCCGGCGGGTTCGGGCACGGGTCCTCCCTTGCTCGCGGAACAATGTTCCGCTAAATTGGCGGAACAACGCTCCGCCAATCTACGGCAGAGCGGTCCTCCGGCGAAAGCTCAGGTCTCCCATGTCCTTCCACCTCCCCGACTCCCCGATCTTCTCCGTCAAGCCCATCACCGTCCCCGCACCCGGCCGCGGCGCCGACCTCCAGGTGAAGGTCACCGCCCCCACGTCGGGCCGGGACCTGCCCGTCATCGTGTTCTCCCACGGCAACGCCTGGTCCATGGACGGGTACGGGCCCCTCGCCGACCGGTGGGCCGCCGCCGGGTTCGTCGTGGTGCAACCCACCCACCTGGACTCCCGCCGCAACGGCATCGGCTGGGACGACCCGCGCTTCCCCACCATCTGGCGCGTCCGGATCGCCGACCTGCACGCGGTCCTCGACGGTCTCGACGACGTCCTCCGCCAGGCCGGCGACCTGGCGGACCGCGTCGACCACGGACGCGTCGCGGTCGCCGGCCACTCCTGGGGCGCCCAGACCGCCGGCGCGCTCCTCGGCGCGCGCGTGCTCGGCGCCGACGGCGTCCCCGGGGAGGACTTCGCCCACCCCGCGGTCGCGGCCGGCGCGCTGATCGCCGCGACCGGGACCGGCGACTCGCTCACCCCGTTCGCCGCCGAGCACCTGCCGTTCATGCGGCCGGACTACTCCACCATGACCGCCCCGGCCCTGGTCATCGCGGGCGGCGAGGACCGGTCCCGGCTCTCCACCCGCGGACCGGACTGGTTCACCGACGCCTACCGCCTGAGCCCGTCCCCGAAGAGCCTGGTCGTCGTCGCCGCGGGCGAGCACACCCTGGGCGGCGTCGCGGGCGAGGCGGTCGCCGAGACCACCGACGAGGACCCCGCCCGCGTCGCCCTCGTCGCCGACGCGGTCGCCGCCTACCTCCTCGACGCCCTCAAGGTCGACGGCGCCGCGTGGGCCGCCCTCGGCGAGGCCGCGGCGGCCGGTGACGGGACGTGGAGCCTCACCGGCAAGTGACGCGGCGGTGCGCACCGCTCAGTCGTCATCGTCGCCGCCGAAGAGCAGGTGCAGGAGCCAGCCGACCAGGCCGACGACGATGGCGCCCCAGAACGCGGGCCAGAAGCCGTCCACGTGGAAGGGCAGGTCGAGGCGCCCGGCGAGGTGGCTGGTGAGGAGCAGCAGCAGCGCGTTCACGATCAGCCCGAAGAGGCCGAGCGTGAGGACGTAGAAGGCGCAGCCGAGCGTCTTGACGATCGGCTTGATGACGGCGTTGACCACGCCGAACACGATCGCCACGACGATGAGGGTGAGCGCCCGCCGGCCGACGGTGTCGCCCGTGACGGTGATGCCCGAGATCAGCTCGGTCGCCGCCCACAGGGCCGCGGCCGTGATGGCCACCTTGAGGAGAATCCGCACGAAAGCGATCATCCTGGACGGCGCTCCGGCGGGCCATCCCCCTGCGAAACGATATCCGGGGCGCGCCGCTCGTCTTGCGGGACGACCCGGCCCCCTCTAGCCGCGCGGTCCGGGGCGGGGAGCGGGGGCCGGGCGGCGCGGCGCCGGCGCCGGCGGGCGGCCGGTGGCCACGGGGACGTCGGGGCACGGCGTGCGGCGGGGCGCGTCGGTCACCGTGGCGCGGGCGGCGTCGCGGGACGGCGCGGGGCGCGCCGGGGCCGAGCGGGCGCCGGCGAGCTCGCGCTGCAGGCGGCGGCGCTCCATCTCCAGGGTGTTCAGCGACTCCTCGCGCTCGCGGCGCAGCTCGCGCCGGTCGCGGCGCTTGCGGCGGCGCCGCCCGACGCCGGCGAACAGGGTGGTGGTGCCGAGGATGAAGACGATCGCGACGGCCGCTCCCGCGAAGAAGACCTGCCACTGGGCGGTCACGCCGGGGACGGTGTGGCCGAAGGCGGTGAGGGTGGCGGGCGCGCTGTTCTCCATGACGATCCCGACGCCGACGGCGACGGCCGCGGCGGCCAGGAGCAGGCCGATGATCACCATGCGGGGACTCCTCTCCAGGGGGTGAGAGGAGCACCACCCTGCCAGAACGGTCGGATTTCGTCCGCGTTCATCCCGAAAGTGCTGGTCAGCGGATTCGTTCCGGACGGCGGCGGGTAGTGATCGCGTACCGACCCGCCGAGGCGAAGGGGGCCGCATGCCGCCGGTACGCGCCGTGGTGTTCGACATGGACGGGGTGCTCGTCGACTCCGAGCCGGTGTGGGAGGAGGTCCGCCGCGCCTTCGTCGCCGACCACGGCGGCCGCTGGCCGCCCGACACCCAGGACCGTCTCATGGGGATGTCCACCGAGGAGTGGGCGGCCTACCTCGCCACCGACCTGGTCGAGGGGCCGACCACCGAGGAGGTCGCCTACCAGGTGATCGACCGGATGAGCGGCCGGTACGCCGAGCACGTCCCGCTGCTGCCCGGCGCCGTCGAGGCCGTCCGCCGGCTCGCCGATGATCACGTGCTCGGCCTCGCGTCCTCCTCCCCCCGCGCCCTGATCGACCTGGTGCTCGGCGAGATCGGGGTGGCGGGCCTGTTCCGGGCGACGGTGTCCACCGAGGAGGTCGACGCCGGCAAGCCCGCCCCGGACGGCTACCTCGTCGCGGCCGCCCGGATCGGCGTGCCCGCCGCCGCGTGCGCCGCCGTCGAGGACTCCAGCAACGGCCTGCGGTCCGCGGCCGCCGCCGGCATGCGGGTGATCGCGGTGCCGCGGCCCGAGTACCCGCCGGCGCCGGACGCGCTCGCGCTCGCCGCGCACGTCGCGAGCGGCCTGGACGAGGTCACCGGGGAGCTGCTGAGGAGCCTGTAGCGTCCGCCGCCGTCCCGTACGGCCGCCATATCGGGCTTGCGCTCGGGTGACGGAGTTGTGACGGGTGCGCCGAGGAGCGCCCGTAGTGTCGGGCGGGGCTCCTACGATGGGTCCATGGCTTCCCCCGAGGTGGACGAGACCCTGCGGACGCTCCAGCGCGTCTTCGGCTACGACGCGTTCCGGGACGGGCAGCAGGAGATCATCGACCATGTCGTCGACGGCGGCGACGCCCTCGTGCTCATGCCGACCGGCGGCGGCAAGTCGCTCTGCTACCAGATCCCCGCGCTGGTCCGGAAGGGCACCGGCGTCGTGATCTCCCCGCTGATCGCGCTGATGCAGGACCAGGTGGACGCGCTGCGGGCGCTCGGCGTGCGCGCCGGGTTCCTCAACTCCACCCAGGACCTCGACGAGCGCCGCACCGTCGAGGCCGAGTTCCTCGCGGGCGAGCTCGACCTCCTCTACCTCGCGCCCGAGCGGCTGCGCGTCGCCGCCACCGTCGACCTCCTCGACCGCGGCACGATCGCGCTGTTCGCGATCGACGAGGCGCACTGCGTGTCGCAGTGGGGGCACGACTTCCGGCCCGACTACCTCATGCTGTCGCACCTGCACGAGCGCTGGCCGGACGTGCCGCGCATCGCGCTCACCGCGACGGCCACGCAGGCCACCCGCGAGGAGATCGCGACCCGCCTCGACCTGACCGCCGCCCGGCACTTCGTGGCGAGCTTCGACCGGCCCAACATCCAGTACCGGATCGAGCCGAAGACCGACCCGAAGCGGCAGCTCCTGCGGTTCCTGCGCGAGGAGCACGCCGGCGACGCCGGCATCGTCTACTGCCTGTCGCGCAACTCGGTGGAGAAGCACGCCGAGTTCCTGTCGGAGAACGGCATCCCCGCCGTCCCCTACCACGCGGGCCTGGACCCGGCGACGCGCGCCGCGAACCAGTCGCGGTTCCTGCGCGAGGACGGCCTCGTCGTCGTCGCCACGATCGCGTTCGGGATGGGCATCGACAAGCCCGACGTGCGGTTCGTCGCCCACCTCGACCTGCCGAAGTCCGTCGAGGGCTACTACCAGGAGACCGGCCGCGCGGGCCGCGACGGGCTGCCGTCCACGGCCTGGCTCGCCTACGGGCTGCAGGACGTCGTCAACCAGCGCAAGATGATCGACACGTCGGAGGGCGACGCGGCGCACCGGCGGCGGCTGTCCCAGCACCTGGACGCGATGCTGGCGCTCTGCGAGACGGTCGAGTGCCGCCGCGTGCGGCTGCTCGACTACTTCGGGCAGGCGGGGGCGGAGCCGTGCGGCAACTGCGACACCTGTCTCACGCCGCCCGAGACGTGGGACGGCACGGTCGCCGCGCAGAAGGTGATGTCGGCGGTGCTGCGGCTGCAGCGCGAGCGGCGGCAGAAGTTCGGCGCCACCCACATCATCGACATCCTGCTCGGCAAGAAGAACGCCAAGATCATCCAGTTCGACCACGACGCGCTCAGCGTGTTCGGCGTCGGCGCCGAGCTGCGCGAGGGCGAGTGGCGGGGCGTCGTCCGCCAGCTCCTGGCGCAGGGCCTGCTGGCGGTCGAGAGCAACTACGGGGCGCTGGTGCTGACCGACGGCAGCGCCGCCGTCCTCAAGGGCGAGCGCAAGGTCCCGATGCGCCGCGAGCCCGAGCGGGCCGCCGCCAAGGCCGCGAAGACGGCCAAGGAGCGCAAGGCCCCGGCCGAGCTGCCCGCCGAGGTCGCGCCGCTGTTCGAGAAGCTGCGCGCCTGGCGCGGCGCCACCGCCAAGGAGCAGGGCGTCCCGGCCTACGTCATCTTCCACGACGCGACGCTGCGGGAGATCGCCACGGCCCGCCCGGCGACGCTGGGCGCGCTCGGCGGCATCAGCGGCGTCGGCGAGAACAAGCTCGCCAAGTACGGCGAGCAGGTGCTGGAGGCCCTCGCCGAATTCGGCGGCGACGCCCCGCCCCCGGCACCCGCCCCGACCGGGGCGAGCAGGCCGGACGGAGCGAGCGCGCGGAACGCGGCCCCCGCCCCCGTTCAGGCGCCCGCCTTCAGCGCCCCCGCTCCTGCGCCCGCACCCGCCCGCGTGCCGGCTTCCGGCGCGCCGCAGCGCCAGGCCCGCAGCCGGACGCCCGTGCAGGACGACGACCCGGGCCTGCCGCCCGAGCCCGACTTCACCGAGTACGACTTCGACTGACCACCCACCGCCCCCAGCCGCGCCCGAGAGTGCCCCGGCGTCGCAGTCCCGCGCTCGCCCTCGCGCGCGAGGTGCGATCGGGGCGACGGCTACCGTCGCCGGGCCTCTCGCCCTCGCGCGCGAGGCGCGGCGCCCGAGGCCACCGGCGGGACGGCGCGGGCGAGCTGCGCGCGCGGGGGCGGCGGTCGTCAGGGGTGGGCGCCGCGGCGGGTTCCCCCGTGCGCGCCCGCGCGCGAGGATGGGGGCGCATCGCCGAGCGGTTCTCGCAGAGCGGCCCCCGTGCGCGCCCGCGCGCGGGGCTCTCCTCCTCGACAGGCAGTGATCGATCGGGCGGCCCCCGTGCGCGCGCGGGGATGGGGGCCGGCCGCGGGCGCCCGGCCAGCTCCGGCCTGTGCGCCCGCGCGCCGGGACGGCGGTCAGGCGCGGGTGGTGCGGAGGGCGAGGGTGACGATCGGCAGGTCGAACTCGCCCTCGGCGGTCTCGGGGACCGATCGCAGGTAGGCGCGGATCCGGTCGAGGACCGCGGCGCGCTCGGCGTCGTCCAGCACCAGGATGTGCGAGTGGGTGGCGGCCGTCGCGGTCAGCGACGCGGCGGTGCGGCGCTGGGCGTTCGGGAACTCGGCGCGCTCGACGCCGGGGAACCAGCGCGACGGCGGCAGGTCGTTGCCGCTCCAGCCCGTCCACGACACGCTGCTGCGGGCCTGCTCCTTGAAGCCCGCGACCCACGGCACCCGGTCGTCGTCGAGGTTCCACAGCGCGGCGAGGACGCCGCCGGGCGCCAGCACCCGGTGGATCTCCGGCAGCGCCCGGTCCAGGTCGAACCAGTGCAGGGCCTGCCCGACGAGGACGGCGTCGGCCGACCCGTCCGGCAGCGGGATCGCCTCGGCGCCGCCCGCCTCGGCCCGGACGCCGGGGACGCGGCGCCGCAGCTCGGCGAGCATCTCCGGGTCGGGTTCGACGGCGACGACGTCACCGGGGCCGGCGCCGCCGCGCAGGAGCTCCCCGGTCAGCTTCCCGGTGCCGGCGCCGAGGTCCAGGACGCGCGGGCCCGGCGCCCCCTCCAGCGCCCAGCGGACGGCGGCCGCCGGGTAGCCGGGGCGCTCGGCGGCGTACGCGGCCGCGCTGCCGCCGAAGGACGCGGCGCGCCGCCGGACGAGCTCGCGGTCATGGTCGGGAAAGGCGTTCTCCATGCCCCCACCGTACGAGGCGGTTCCCGGCCCGAGATGGCCGGACCGGCGGGTCCGGGGGCATGATCGGGTGATGAGGCTGACCATCTGGGTCGACGACTGGCAGCAGGAGTGCTGCGGTGACCCGTTCGCGATCGGCACGCGCGTCACCTGGACGCTGGTCGGCACCGGCCTGCCCGACCTCGACGGCGCGGTCCGCCTCGACGCCGCCGAGGACCACCACGGCGCCGCGGGCGAGGGCGCCCCCGCGACGACCGGCACGGTCCTGGCGATCAAGGCGGCGCACGCGCGCTACGCGCCGGACGGCGCCGGGTCCCGGACGTTCGTGCCGGTGCCGGGCACGACCCGCCTCACCCCGCTGACGTCAGTGGTCCGGAGCGTCCGCGACGACGGCGGCCTGCGGCTGCGCGGCTACGTCGTCACCCTGCACGTGGACGGCTGACCCGCCGGGTGCGGGCGGGTCGGCCGGTTCGGGCGGGTCGGCCGGCGGGGACGCGGCCCGCCGCCCCCAGAACGTCCCGGCGAGGACGAGGAGCGCGCCGCCGTACCCGGCCGCGCCGAGCCGGTCGCCGCCGAGCGCGACGCCGGCGACGGCCGCCCACAGCGGTTCGGTGCCGAGCAGCAGGCTGACGCGGGACGGCGACGTCCGCCGCACCGCCCACATCTGCACGAGGAACGCGAACAGGGTGCTGCCGAGCGACAGGTAGAGCAGCACGGCCCACCCGCCGGCGCCGAGCCCGCGGGCGGTCGCCGCGACGCCCGCCCCGGTCCAGGGGACGAGCGCGGCGAACACCAGGACGGCGGTCCCGAGCTGCGCGAACGTGAGCGCGGCGTCGTCGCTGCCGCGCACCGCCCGCAGCCGGTGCATGACGAGGACGTGCGCGGTCCGGACGGCGGCGGCGAGCAGCATCAGCAGGTCGCCGGCGGACGGCGCGGTGAAGCCGGCGCCCTGCGTGAGCAGCGCCACGCCCAGCACCGACAGCGCGGCGGCCGCGACGACCGTCCCGGCCGGCCGGCGGCGGTCGAGCGCGGACTCCGCCAGCGGGGTGAGGACCATGGTGAGGCTGATGATGAGCCCGGCGTTGGTCGCGGAGGTGTGCACGACGCCGAAGGTCTCCAGCAGGAAGATGACCGCCAGGAGCAGCCCGAGGGCGGCCCCGCCCGCCCGTTCGGCCGGGCGCGTCCGGCGGAGCGCGCGGCGCGCCGCGAAGGCGAGCGGCGGCAGCGCCACCGCGAACCGCAGCAGCAGGACGGCCAGGACGTTCCCGGCACCGGTGATCTGCTTGGTGGCGAGGTAGCTGGATCCCCAGACGACCGCGACGAGCAGCACGGGGCCGTCCACCCGCCACGCGGTCCCGCTCCGTCGGGCGCGCGGTCCTCGCGCCGGCCGGGCTCCGGCTGAAATGATCGTCCCCCGATCTCGGCGGGCACCGCACCCACCAGGCGAAACGGAGCATAGGGGACGATCACGGCGGCGCTCGCGGCCGGGGCGCACCGAAAGCGGAGCGGACTCCCAGGGTTCTCCCAGGTTTCCGCCGGGCGGATTGCCAGGGACATCCGGTTAAGTGAGGGCCATGAGAGCGAACAGGAAGACCATCGCGGCCGGCGTCGCCGCCGCCGGCGTCCTCGGCGCCGCCCTCTACACGACCGTCCCCGCCTTCGCCGGCGCCTCCCCCTCGCCCACCGCCTCCCCGCAGAAGGACCGCCCGCACAAGCGCGCGCGGGCCTTCGCCGCCGCCCGCGACCTGCGCGGCGTGCACGGGGAGGCGACGGTGCAGCGCAAGGACGGCTTCCACCTCCTGGCCTGGCAGCGCGGCCAGATCACCGGCAAGAGCGGCGCGCTCGTCACGGTGCGCAGCGCCGACGGCGTCACCTGGCAGTGGACGACCAGCGGCACGACCCGCGTCCGCAAGGACAGGGCCAAGTCCACCGTCGCCGCCCTCGCCAACGGCGACACCGTCGTGGTCGCCGGTGACCGCACCGGGGACACCAGGACCGCGCGGGTCGTGCGCGTGCCGAAGAAGTAGCGGCGGAGGCGCGTGAACGACGACCGCACGGTCCTCGTCGTGGACGACGAGCCCGGCATCCGCGGCCTCATGCGCACCGCGCTGCGCTTCCACGGCTTCGCCACCGTGGAGGCCGCGACCGGCGCCGAGGCGCTCGCCGCCGCGCGCGAGCGGCGGCCGGACCTCGTCCTCCTCGACGTCATGCTGCCCGACATCGACGGGTTCGAGGTCTGCCGCCGCCTCCGCGACGCGGGCGACGGCGTGCCGGTCATCTTCCTGACGGCGCGCGACACCCCGTCCGACACCGTCACCGGTCTCACCCTCGGCGGTGACGACTATGTCACCAAGCCGTTCTCCATCGAGGCGCTGGTGGCGCGCGTGCGCGCCGTCCTCCGCCGCGCCGCCGCGCCCGCGCCCGGCCCTTCCGACGACACCGGCGACGACGCCGAGGTGCTGCGCGTCGGCGACCTGGAGCTCAGCGAGGCGACCTGGACGGTGCGGCGGGCCGGCACCGAGATCGACCTGTCGCCGACCGAGTTCCGGCTGCTCGCCCACCTCATGCGGCACGCGGGGCGCGTCCTCAGCCGCCGGCAGCTCTTGGCGGCGGTGTGGGGGTGGGAGGAGCACGGCAACCCGCAGGTGGTGGAGACCTACGTCAGCTACCTGCGCCGCAAGCTCGACCCGCTCGGCCCGCCGCTGATCCACACCCGCCGCGGCGTCGGCTACACCCTGCGCGCATGACGCTGAACGCGCGGCTGCTCGCCGGCCTGCTCGCCGTCGCGCTGACCGGCCTCGCGGTGATGGGCCTGGTCAGCGGCCTCGTCCTGCACGGGTACCTGATGCACCGGGTGGACGGGCAGCTCGCCGCGGCCCGGGACCGCGCCGTCGCCCGCCTGCTCCGCCCCGGCCTGCCCGAGGAGGGCGTCGCGCCCGCCCGGTTCGTCGTGCTGAACGTGTCGGCGTCCGGGCGGGTCCGGCCGCTGAGCGGCGCCGACCCCGACCCGTCGGCGGCCGTGCGGGCCGTGCAGGACATGGGCGCCGCCGGACTGGCCCGGCACGCCGCCGCCATGGAGCCGTTCGGGCTGCCGGGGCTGCGGGCCGTCGCGCGGCCCACGGCCCGCGGCGGCGCCGTCGTCGTCGCGGCGCCCCTCGACGAGATCGACGCGGCCGTCCGCAACCTGCTGCTGGCCGAGGCCGCCACCGCGCTCGTGCTGCTGGCGCTGCTCGCCGCCGGCGGCCGCGGGCTGATCCGCCGCGGGCTGCGGCCGCTCGGCCGGATGGCGGCGACCGCGGGCGCGATCGCCGCGGGAGGCGACCTCGGCGCCCGCATGCCGGACCCCGGCGGCCGCACCGAGACCGGCCGCCTCGCCGCCGCGATCAACGTGATGCTGGACCGCATCGAGGAGGCGTTCCGGGCGCGCGGCCGGTCCGAGGCGCGGGTCCGGGAGTTCGCCGCGGACGCCTCGCACGAGCTGCGCACCCCGCTCACCACCATCCAGGGCTACGCCGAGCTGTACCGGCACGGCGCCCTCGGCCCGGACGAGCTGCCCGAGGCGATGGGCCGCATCGAGGCCGAGGCGCAGCGGATGGACCGGCTCGTCACCGACCTGCTCGCCCTCGCCCGGCTCGACCGGGAGGCCGCGCTCGCCCGCGCGCCCGCCGACCTCGCCGCGCTCGCCCGCGACGCCGTCCGCGACGCGCGGGCCGCCGGGCCGCACGGACCGATCGCCCTGGACGCGCCCGCCTCCCTCGTCGCGGCCGTGGACGAGGGCCGCGTCCGGCAGGTCCTCGCCAACCTCCTCGGCAACGTCCGCGCCCACACCCCGCCGGGCACCCCCGCGACCGTGCGGATCGCCGGGCAGGACGGCGCCGCCGTCATCGAGGTCGCCGACGAGGGGCCCGGCATGCCCGCCGAGGACGCGGCGCGCGCCTTCGAGCGGTTCCACCGGGCCGCCGCGTCCGGCGGGACGGGCGCGGGCACGGGCGGCGCGGGGCTCGGGCTGCCGATCGTCGCGGCCATCGCCGCCGCCCACGGCGGCACCGCCGCGCTCCGCTCCGCGCCCGGCGCGGGGACGGCGGTGCGCGTCACCCTCCCCTTTCCACCGCATAACGTGACGTAACTCCCCGCATTCAGATTCTCACCGGTAGCGACCGAACCTTCTCCGACCAGCGGTAGTCGCAGTAGATGTCGGGACACACCAGCCCGGCACGGCACGCACGTGACAAGGGGATCACCAATGCTCGACATCACCATGCAGCGCCTCGCCCGGCCCGTCGCGGCGGGCGCCCTCGGCCTCCTCGGCACCGCGATCGCGGCGGCGGCCCTCGCCCCCGGCGCGTCCGCGGCGCCGAGCCCCGCCCCCGCCCAGAACGGCGCGCCCGCCCAGCACGGCGGCCCCGCCACCACGCTGCCGCTCCCGCTGCCCGGCGGGCAGCACGGCGGCCAGCACGGGGGCCGGCCCGGCGACCAGCACGGCCAGCCCGGCAGGCCCGACCAGCGCGGCGCGTTCGGCCCGACGAGCTTCCGCGGCGTCGCGCTCGGGGCGAACCTGCGGCAGGTCCAGCACGCCGGCGACCTCCGGCAGAAGCGCGGCACCCGCCACTGCGCGGCGTACACCTTCCGGCCCTCCCACGACCGGCGCGGCTTCGACGTCCTCATCTCCCGCAAGTACGGCGTCGCGAACATCGTCGCCCCGCAGGACGCCCGGACGCCGCGCGGCATCGCCGTCGGCTCGTCCCTGCGGGACCTGCGCCGCGCCTACCCGGGCCTGAAGGGCAACGACCGGCACGCCTGGGTGTACGCGACGCCGGACAAGAGCGCCGCCTACAACTTCGACCTGTACAGGGGCCGGGTCAGCCAGGTCTTCCTGTCCCAGACCCACCAGGACTGCTGGCGCTGACCCGCACGCCGGCCGGTCCGCGGCGGCGCGGGGTGCGCCGCTCCGCCGCGGACCGGCCGCGCCTCCGGACATGGTCCCGGTGCCGCGCGGGGCACCGGGGCCGTGCACGACCGCCGCGCCCGGCCCGGACCCGGCCGGGCGCGGCCCCGTGCTTCCCGGCCCGTGCTTCCCGGCCCGTGCTTCCCGGCCCGTCTTCCTCAGTCCGTGTCGTAGACGGTGACGGCGATGCCCCGCGCGACCAGCCGCCCCTCGACGAGCGGCTCGACCGCCTCCCAGCGGCCGCCCGCCAGCCCGCACCCGATGCGCGGCAGGTGCACCGAGGCGCCGAGCTCGGCGGCCTTCGCGCCGAGCGCGTCCAGGCAGGCGTCGAGCGCGTCGTAGCGGACGAGGACGCCGCCCCGCCGCGGCCGCCGCGTCCCGTGCTGGGCCAGCATGTTGGCCACCCACACGTACCGCTCGACCTGCACGAAACGGACGGCGCCGAGCGCGAAGCCGTCCCGCGACCGGTACCAGGACCGGTAGTCGCGCTCGGGTTCGGGCCAGCGCCGCGACAGCGCGAGCACGAAGCCCTTGCCCCAGCCGCCGCGGTCGTTGCACACGTGCCCGACCAGCTTCACGCCCTTGGCCTGCGGGCTCGTCGCGTCGCCCCGCACGTACCGGATCCCGCCCATGCCGGGACGCTATCCGCAGCGTCCGACATTCCGCCGCCCCGCCGGGCGTCCGGCGGGGCGGCGGAGCGGGATCAGCCCGGGACGGCCTCGCCGGGCAGGACCGTCGGGGACGCCGACGGCAGCGTGCGCAGCGGCTCGACCTCGACGGACGTCCCGTCGGTGCGGACGATCGAGCGGTCCGGGACGGTCGTCCAGTCCTCCCGGTCGTCCTGCGGCTCGCTGGCGACCATGACGCCGTCCGGCTCGCGCCGGTAGCAGAGCGTCTCGGCCCAGGTCGTCGCGACGGCCCGGGCGCCGTCGGTCGCGAGCATGTTGAGGCAGGCGTTGGGGTCGAGGGCGACCACGTCGTAGAGCAGGCCCTCGACGGCGTCCGCGAGCGGCGCGCCCTGGTCGAGGCGCTGCCACAGCACCGCCGCGAGGAACGCCGAGTCGCAGGTGGACTCGGGCGTGCGGCCGGCCTCCAGCAGCGCGCCGACCTTCCCGACGTCGCAGTGGCCGTTCAGGCTGAACAGCACCTGCCCGTTGGTGAACGGCGCGTTCGCCGTCTCCTCGATCGGCATGCCGGGGCTCGCGGCGCGGGCGGCGCCGAGCACGCAGCGGGCGGACACCTCCGGCGCCCACACCGGGAACACCGTGTCCTCCCAGATGGGGGTGGTGGTGCGGTACACCTCGGTGCCGCCCTCGGCCGGATGCCATCCGGCGCCGAAGCCGTCCTTGTTGACCAGGCCGATCTGCTGCCAGCGCGGCAGCTTGGCCTGTTCAGGGAGCCCGTAGGAGGGCTCGAAGAACAGGGCGTTCAGGGTCCTGGGTCCGCCGACCCAAGCGAAGTGGCGACACATCTATGCGGTTTCCCCCTCGTCGTGGCACAGGTTTCAGCCTGGGTGGTTCCCGGCCTCCGTCTCACTCACACGCCATGACTCTGCAACCACATCTCCAGCAACGCAACCTGCCAGAGCTGGCTGGACCCGAGGGTCGTGCGGTGCTCCAGCGGCGCGGCGAGGAGCCGGTCGACGTACTCGGGCCGGAACAGGCCGCGCGCCTTGGCCTCCGGCGCGGACAGGGCCTCGCGGACGAGCTCCAGGTACGGCCCGTCGAGGTGGCGGATGGCGGGTACGGGAAAGTAGCCCTTCGTGCGGTCGATCACTTCGTCGGGGACGACGCCGCGCGCCGCGTCCTTCAGCACGCCCTTGCCGCCGTGGGCGAGCTTCAGCTCCGGCGGGCAGGCCGCGGCGAGCTCGACCAGGTCGTGGTCCAGGAACGGGGTGCGGGCCTCCAGGCCCCACGCCATCGTCATGTTGTCGACGCGCTTCACCGGATCGTCCACGAGCATGACCGTGGAGTCGATGCGGAGCGCCGCGTCCAGCGCCGTCTCCGCGCCCGCCTCGCCGAAGTGGTCGGCGACGAACGCGGTGGCGGCGTCGTGGTCGAGGAGCCGGTCGGGCGCGAGGATGCCGCGCAGCTCGTCGTAGGGGCGGTCCATGAACACCCGCGTGTAGGCGGCGACGGCGTCCTCGCGGGGGACGCCGGCGAGCGGCGGGTACCAGTCGTAGCCGGCGAGGACCTCGTCGGCGCCCTGCCCGGACTGCACCACCTTGACGTGTTTCGCAACCTCCTGCGACAGCAGGTAGAACGCGACGACGTCGTGCGAGACCATCGGCTCGCTCATGGCGCCGACGGCGCCGGCGAGGGCGGGCAGCAGCCGCGCGTCGTCGATGCGGATCTGGTGGTGGTCGGTGCCGAACCGCTCCGCGACGATGTCGGAGTAGGCGAACTCGTCGCCGGACTCCCCGCCCGCCGCCTGGAACCCGATGCTGAACGTCTTCAGGTCGCGCTGGCCCGCCTCGGCGAGCAGCGCGACGATGAGGCTGGAGTCCAGGCCGCCCGACAGCAGCACGCCGACCGGGACGTCGGCGACCATGCGCCGGTCCACGGCGGTGCGCAGCGCGGCGAGGACCCGCTCGGTCCACTCCGCCGGCCCGAGGTCCAGGGTCCGGCTGTGCGCGGGCCGCCAGTACAGGCGGTCCCGGACGGTGCCGTCGGGGTCGATGGTGCGGACGGTCGCGGGCGGCAGCTTGCGGACGCCCTTGAGGATCGTGCGGGGCGGCGGCACCACCGAGTGGAACGACATGTAGTGGTGCAGCGCGACGAGGTCGAGCTCGGTGTCGATCCCGCCGCCCGCGAGCAGCGCGGGCAGCGTCGAGGCGAACCGCAGCCGGTGCGCGTCGGCGGCGACGTAGAGCGGCTTGATGCCGAGCCGGTCGCGGCCGAGGACGACGCGGCCGGAGTCGCGCTCGACGATCGCGAACGCGAACATGCCCTTGAAGCGGTCGACGCAGCCGGTGCCCCAGCGGTGGTACGCCTTGATGATCACTTCGGTGTCGGAGGTGGAGAAGAACCGGTACCCGGCGGCGGCGAGCTCGGCGCGCAGCTCCTGGTAGTTGTAGACGCAGCCGTTGAAGACGCAGGTCAGGCCGAGGTCGGCGTCGGCCATCGGCTGCGCGCCGTGCTCCGACAGGTCGATGATCTTCAGCCGGCGGTGGCCGAGCGCGACGCCGCCCTGCGACCAGACGCCGACGCCGTCGGGACCGCGCGGCTCCATCACCGCCGTCATCCGCGCCACCGCCGCGACGTCCGCGCCGCCGCCGTCCAGGCGCACCTCTCCGCTCAGCCCGCACATGTACCGCTACCGTTCCCTTCCTCTACTGCATCAGCCAGGTGTCCTTGGAGCCGCCGCCCTGCGAGGAGTTCACGACACGGCTGCCCTCGGGCGCGACGCGCGTCAGCGCGACCGGCACCGTCCGCGGCCCGCCCTCGTCCTGGCTGACGAAGACCCGCAGGTCCACGGCGCGCGGCCGGAGCCGGCCGTCCTCGAACACCGGGTGGGTGGACAGCCGGACGGTCTCCTGCGCGATCCACCGGCCCGGCTCGGCGAGCAGCCGCTCGCGCGCCCCGTCCAGCTCGGCGCGGCTCGCGTCCGGGCCGATCGTGACGCCCGCGCCGCCGTACCCGTCGACCGGCTTCAGGACGAGCTCGTCCAGCCGGTCCAGGACCTGCTCGCGCGCCTCCTCGTCGCGGCACAGGTAGGTGGGGACGCCGTCCACCAGCGGCCGCTCGTCCAGGTAGTACTCGATGAGGCGCGGCACGTAGGCGTAGAGCGCCTTGTCGTCGCCGAGGCCGTTGCCGGGGGCGTTGGCGAGGCGCAGCTCGCCGCGCGCGACGGCCGTGAGCAGCGCCGGGCCGAGGCGGCGCCCGTCGGCGCCGGGCGCCTCGAACAGCTCGTCCTCGTCGATGCGCCGGTACAGCACCTCGACGCGGTTCCCGTCCGCCCACACCCCGTCGCCGTCGAAGGACAGCTGGCCGGGAGTCACGAGCGGGACGCCGAGCTCGCGCGCCAGCAGCTTGTGCTCGAAGTAGGCCGAGTCGCTCTCGCCGGAGGTGACGAGCGCGAGGCCGGAGGCGTCGCCGACCAGCGCCTCGTGCAGCATCGTCATGGCCCGCGCGGGCGTCGTCATCGGGACGGCGCGCAGCAGCTCGGGCAGGATCCGCGCCGACAGCCGCCGGTTGGCGAGGGCGTAGCCGATGCCCGACGGCACCCGCAGGTTGTCCTCCAGCACCGCCCAGCGGCCGGCGCCGTCGCGGACCAGGTCGATGCCGGCGACCGCGATCCGCGTCGCCGACCGCGGCACGAGCCTCCCGTCGGGGCGGAGGCCCGGCGCCTCGTCCACCACCCAGGCGGGCAGGACGCCGTCGCGGATCGCGTGCCGGTCGGTGTAGGCGTCGTGCAGGAACAGCTCCAGCGCCTTGACCCGCTGGGCGAGACCCGCCTGCAGCGGCGCCCAGTCCTCGGCGGCGACGATGCGCGGGATCACGTCCACCGGGAACAGCCGGTCGTGGTCCTCGCCGGGGACGCGGAACGTCATGCCGAGCTGGCGCTGCACCTCGTCGCGCTCGCGCTCGCGGTCCGCGAGGCCGTCCGGGCCGAGCCGCTCCAGGGTGTTCATCAGCAGGCCGTAGGGGCCGCGGGCGCTGCCGTCGAACACGACCGCCTCGTCGGCGGAGCTGTCGTACCCGGCGAGCATCCCGGTGACCTGGGTGCGGGCGGGTCCGGCGCCGGGCGCCCACTCGGTGTTGGCGCGGGTCTCGGCGAGCAGCAGGTCCACGACCTGCCCGAGGCCGCCCTCGGCGTAGGCGGCGCGCTGGCGGGCCGCCGACCCGCCGCCGCGCAGGACCGCGTCGGTGAGCTCGGACACGAGGTCCCAGTCGTCCATCCGCTCCAGCGTCGGCCGCAGCTCGCCGAGCATCCGGCGGATCTGGACGGGCGCCGGCATCGGCGTCCCGTCGGCCGGGTCGACGAGCTCGCCCTCCAGGCCGGCGCGGGCCGCGCGCCAGTTCATCGCCCGGACGACCTCGCCGCGGACGCGCGGCGCGGGCCGCCCCTCGGCGACCGCGTCCATCTCCTGGATGACCAGCGCGCGGAACAGGCCGGCGAGCAGCACGACGTCCTCGACGCGCGGACAGGCGTCGCAGATCCGCAGCTCGATCGTGGGCAGGTGCGCGGACGGCCGGATGTCGAAGTAGATCATCCCGCGGTCGGTGATGACGCCCGACCGGATCAGGTCGTCGATCATCGCGTCGTACTCGGCGGCCGAGGCGAAGTCCCCGACCGGGCCGGTCGTCGGCCAGCGCGACCAGAGCAGCGTCCGGTAGCTGGCGTAGCCGGTGTCGCCGCCGAGCCAGTACGGCGAGCTCGCCGACAGGGCGAGCAGCGCGGGCAGGCGGGGCGCCAGCCGGTGCGCGATCTTGACGGCGAGGTCGCGGTCGCCGACGTCCACGTGCACCTGCGCGCCGCAGATCAGCTGCTCGCGGGCGAGGAGCTGGTACTCCTCCAGCATGTTCTCGAACCGGGGGTCCGGGGTCACCTTCAGCGCGTCCAGGTCCACCACCGGGACGGTGCCGGCCGCGACGATGCCGAGCCCGAGCGGCTCGGCCGACGCGACCACGCCCCGGCGGAGCGCCGCCAGGTCCTCGGCCAGGTCGATCAGCCGCAGGAACGGCCGGCTGTTGGTCTCCACCACCGACCGCTGCAGCTCGGCGCCGAAGCGCTCGACGGGGAGCTGGTCCAGCAGGCTGTCGGCCCGCGGCAGCAGCCGGTGGGTCTCCAGGTCGACGGTGTGGAACTCTTCCTCCACGCCGACTGCCATCACTTCCGCACGGTCGCCCATCACGCGAGACTAAGTGCCCTTTGTTTCGCGGATATATCCTAAGAATCCAGGTTTTACCTGCTTACCGGGTTCTCACCTGACCGAAGCACGCCCGCAACACGGCGGGCGCATCCTGCGGGGATGCTGCACTACCGGGACATCCACGGATACCGGCGCGCGTACCGCGTCCTCGGTGACGGCCCCCCGCTCCTGCTCGTGCACGGCATCGGCGACAGCTCGGCCACCTGGGAGCCGGTGCTCGCCCGGCTCGCCGAGCGGCACACCGTCATCGCCCCCGACCTGCTCGGCCACGGCGACTCCGCCAAGCCCCGCGCCGACTACGCGATCGGCGCCTACGCCTGCGGCCTGCGCGACCTGCTCACCACCCTGGACGCCGACCGCGTCAGCGTCGTCGGGCACTCCCTCGGCGGCGGCATCGCCATGCAGTTCGCCTACCAGTTCCCCGAGCGCGTCGAGCGCCTCGCCCTCGTCAGCAGCGCCGGGCTCGGCCGCGAGGTGCACCCGGTGTTCCGGCTCGCCGCCGGGCCCGGCGCGGGCCTCGGCATGCTCCTGCTGACCGCGCCCGCGACGCGCGCCGCCGTCCGGCTGTCCGCGCCGCTGCTCCGCGCCCTCGGCGGCGCGGGCCTCGGCCCCGACCTCGACTACGTCCTCGGCCGCTACCGGCGATTCGCCGACCCGACGGCGCGGCGCGCGTTCCTGCGCACCATCCGCGCGGGCGTCGACCTGCGCGGCCAGGCCGTCACCATGCTCGACCGCAGCTACCTGGCGCGCGAGCTGCCGACCCTCATCGTCTGGGGGCGCCGCGACGGGATCATCCCGGCCCGGCACGCCCTCGTCGCGCACGCCGCGCTGCCCGGCAGCCGGCTGGAGGTGTTCGAGGACGCCGGCCACTTCCCGCACCACGACGACCCGGACCGCTTCGCCGACGTCCTCGGCGACTTCCTGAAGACCGAGCCCGCCCGGCACGACCGGCGGGACTGGCGCGACGTCCTCCTGCACGGCCGCGCCGCCGCCCCGCCCGAGCCGTCCAGCGGCAGCTAGACCGTGCCGCGGGACGGGACCGCCGGCAGGCCCTCGGGCGGCGTGTCGGCGGGCGGCGCGTCCACCGGGGGCGCCGGCCGGTCGACGGGCAGCGCGACCAGCACCTCCTGCAGGGCGCGGACGGTGTGCATCGGCAGCAGCCCCCACGTCACCAGGTCGGCGACCGACCCGAACGGGCCCTGCGCCGACCGCACCGTCGCGATCAGCCGGGCCTGCTGCGGCAGCACGCCCGGCAGCCCCGACAGGATGCCCTCCGGGACGGCGTTGACGTCGACCAGCCCGCCGTCGTCGAACACCCGCGGCAGGTCGGGGCGGCCCACGCCGAGCTGGCGGGCGACGTCGGGCCGGTGCTCCAGCAGGACGCGCGCCGCGTCGCGGCGGACGCGGCGCTCCAGCGCGGCGGCCGACGCCGTCGACAGCCTCTCGCCGCGCTCGGCCCGCGCCAGCAGCGCCACGATCTGGACCGGCACCCCGATCACGATGGCCAGCAGGCAGAGCAGCCCCGTGGCCATCCACGCGTCGTCGTCCTCGGGATGGCTGAACCCCACCAGCATGAGCACCAGCAGCCCCAGGAACCCGAGGGCCGACAGCCCGAGCAGCCGGCTGCGGCGCAGCGCCGCGTAGACCGTGACGACGAGCCAGCCGCCGAACCCCACCGTCAGCGCCGGCGCGGCGCACGCGACGCAGTGCAGCATCCACGTCCACCGGCGGTGCGGGGGCGCGGCCCCGAACATCGGCGGCAGGTGGCCGTACGGCGGCGCCGGGACGGGCTGCGCGTACGGGCCGGGCGGCCAGGCGGCGGGCTGCGGGGGCGGGGCGGGCGCGGCGGGCGGTTCCGGCTCCAGGACGCGGTCGGCGCGCAGGATCGTCAGGTGGAGCTGCTGGAGCCGCTCGCCGGGCTCGACGCCGAACTCCTCCACCAGGAAGTCGCGCGCCTCCCGGTAGGCGGCGAGCGCCTCGGCCTGCCGCCCGGACCGGTAGAGCGCCAGCACCAGCAGGTAGCGGAGCCGCTCGCGGAGCGGGAACTCGCCGGCGAGGCGCAGCAGCTCGGGCACCTGCGCCGCCCCCCGGCCCGCGGTGATCTCCAGCTCGGCGAGCTCCTCCACGGCGGCGAGGCGCTCCTCGGCGTACCGGGCGCGCGCCGCGTCGAACACCGGGCCCTCCAGGTCGGCCAGCACCGGGCCGCTCCAGAGGTCCAGCGCCGCGCGGAGCCGCTCCCCGGTGTCGGGGCCGCGCTCGGCGAGCGCCGACCGCACCGCGTCCTGGAACACCGCCACGTCCAGGCCGCCGGGCGGCACGTGCAGCACGTACCCGGCGGGCGTGAGGGGCAGCAGGGTGCTGACGGCGCGCGGCGAGCGGTCCGGCTCCAGCGCGCGGCGCAGCCCCGCGACGTACTTCTGGACGACGTTCGCGCCGTTGTCGGGCGGCTCGTCGCCCCACACGGCGTCCACGATCGCGCCCGACGCGACCGGGCGGCCGGCGTTCAGCAGCAGCACGCCGAGCACGGCGCGCTGCTTGCCGGGACCGAGGTCCACCTCCCCGGTGTCCCGCCATGCCCGCAGGCGCCCGAGGATCTCGAAGCGCACGGTGGTTCCTCTCGCAGCGGGGCCGCAGCCCTCCGGCAGAACAAACGGGGCGACCGCAGCATAACGACAGAGAGGCCGCAGAGGTGGTCAGAACACTGGTCAGACCCGGCCGATCTCCCCTTGGAAGGCATCATGCGCCGCTCACTCCCCCTCCTCCTCACCGCCGCCCTCGCGCTGCCCCTCGCGTCCGCCTGCGACGCCGGCACCGCCGCCGAGACCGCCGACCGGAAGCCGGCCGGCCAGGCGTCCCCCGCCACCAACGGCATCGACCGGCTGCCCGCCGACCAGATCCTGGAGCGCGCCCGCAAGGCCATGCTCGCCACCGGTTCCGTGCACATCCGCGGCCGCCTCAAGGACGGCAAGGACCCCGTCTACGAGATGGACCTGCGCGTCGCGGGCTCGCGCGCGAGCGCCGGCAGCCTCACCGAGCCCCCCGGCAAGACCCTGCAGCTGATCCGCATCCGCGACACCGTCTACATCAAGGCCAACAAGAAGTTCCTCACCGCCGAGGCGGGCGCGGACGCCGCCCGCGTCCTCGCCGGCAAGTACATGAAGACGACCTCGTCGTCGAAGGACTTCGCCGACATCGCCGCCCTCACCTCGCTACCGAAGATCATCGGCGAGCTGCTGAAGCCGGACGGCGCCGTCAGCAAGGGCCGGCTGGAGCGCGTCAACGGCCGCCTCTCGCTGCCGCTGACCGACGGCACCGGCGGGAAGCTGTACGTCTCCGCCGAGGGCGAGCCGTACCTCGTGCGCCTCGACTCCAGCGCCACCGACCGGCTGGAGTTCCTCGACTACAACGTGCCGGTGAAGGTGACCGCGCCGCCGAAGCGGCTCGTCGTCAACGTCCCCTGACGCCCGGGCTTCGCCCTCCCCAACGGAGGCGGGGAGGGCGGGGTGCTACCGGAACCGCGCCGGCGTCGACGCGAGCCAGATCCGGGCCGGCCGGTACGCCTCGCCGCCGCCGATCGGGACCAGCTCCAGCCCCATCTCCTTCGGGGCGGTGGGCGGCGGCGGGACGTCCTCGGGCGCGCCCCGCCGGATCAGGTCGTCCCACGCCTCGAAGATCGGGCGGAGCGGCTCCCAGCCGGGCCCCGGCTCGAAGCGGCAGTGGGTCCACGGGAAATCGACGTCCACCCGGTAGAGCGTGCCGACCAGCACATCGCCCTGCCTCACCTGCCAAGCGACTTCGTCCGCCATGACCGCAGGGTAACCAGCGCCCCCGGCGGCGAACAGTCACCGACCGGCAGGTTTTCCCGCACCCGTTACCCGATGCGAAAGAACAGCGCTTCTGTCCTGGCGGCCCCGGCGGCTCACCCGTCCTCCGCCGCCCCCGGCGCCGCCGTGTGCCGCGGATGCCCCCGCGTCCGCCGGCGCTCCTTCATCCGCGCCTCGTAGGGGTGCCGGCCCTCGCCGACGAGATCCTCGCGCACCCGCCGCTCCAGGTCCTTGAACGGCCCGTAGTAGGTCGCGTCGTACTCCTCGACCACCTGGAACGTCCACCGGCCGTCCAGCACGTTGCGGCCGACGATCTCCCGGTCCAGCACCGCCGCCTGCTCGGCGTGCCCAGCTTGCGCGAGCATCTCCACGGCCTCGCCGAGCGCCAGGTCCGCCGTCCCCATCAGCTGGTGGAACGCGTACAGATGCCCGCGCGCCCGCTCGACGGTCTCCAGCGCCTCGCCGACCTTCCCGACGGCCTCGACCGTCGCGTCGTCCTCGCTCATACGCCCGACCTACCCGCCCCGCCCCCGTCCGACCACGACGAGCGATGATCCTTTCACCGTCCGCATCGGTCTTGCGACATCAAAAGACCGGCCGTTCATGGAGAACCACGAACGGCCGGCGGATCACCCTCACCGGTCAGCCGACGGACCGGCCGGCGAAGGCGGCGCTACCGGCGCTCCAGCGAACTGGAGAACCGGGCAGAGCCAGCTCTGCTCGACCTCGCAGACCCGCGTGGAACCGGACTTGTCGCCCGGCACGGAACCGCCCGCTACGCGCCCGTGTCCGTCCGGGGCGCGGACGGTGCCGATGCCCGCTCCCGAGCGACCCGGTGGATCGCCCGCACGCGGGGAAGGCCCAGCGCCCGCGCCCTCGACGAGGGCGTCCCCTTGTCCTGCGACCCGTCGTGGGACGGCGTCACGCGTGCCGGGTATCGCCACGGACCCGTGCCGCGCCGGCGGGACGGTGCGCGGGCATACGGTCGGCGGCGCGCTGCGCGAGGAGCCCTTCACCGCCCGCGCTCGCGCAGCAGCCCCTCCGTGTAGTCGGCCAGGCGGGCGGCGTCACCGGGGTCCAGGGTCTTCAACGACAGCTCGACGGGCTCGCCGCGATCGAACGCCGCCAGGGGCGCCGCGGGCGGCTCGTCGATCCATCCCACGATCGGCCGCACCGCCTCGTCGACGCTCCGCGCGAAGAACCGCGCCAGCACCTTGATCGAGCTCCGCACGAGGGGGTTCGGATGCCCGTCCGTCCCGCTCCGCGTGAACCCCGGGTGGTAGAGCACGTAGCGCGCCCTCCCGTACCCCCGCTCCGCGAACGCCACCCCGAGCAGATCGTTCGCCCGCCCGGCCTGCAACTGCGCCCGCACCTGCCCGTAGCGCCGCACGAGCTGCGGATCGTCCCAGACGATCCCGCCGGCCGTCGTCCCCACCCCCGCCACGTTGACGATCACGGGCGCGGGCGCGGCGTCCAGCAGCGGCCGCAGCAGCGTCCCCAGCAGGTGGCGGCTCAGGTAGTACAGCGCGAACGTCGACTCCAGCCCGTCCGCCGTCTCCACCCGCTTCGCCGCGATCCGGTTCGCGAACAACCCGAGTGCGTCCACCGCCCCGTACTCCTCGCCGATCCGGGCCGCGACCCGCTCGACCTCCGCGATCGAGGACAGGTCCGCCCGCAGGAACCGCAGCCGCGCGTCCCCCGCCTCGTCCAGCAGCGCACGCCCCCGCGCACCGCTGCTGCCGATCACGGTGACGCGGTCCCCGCGCGCCAGCCGCGCCAGCGCGACGGCCCGGCCCATCCCGGACGTGCCGCCGCTGATGACGACGGCCTTCGAGTCCTCCGGCACGATGCCCTCCTAGGATCGGAAGCGGACGGCTCCGATCATCGACCCGGCTCCCCGGGGACGGAAGAAGGCAGTTCCATGTCCGGTACGCACACCGATGTCCCCTCCCTGCTCGCGCACGACCTGCCCCGCCCGGTGCCGTCCGCCGAGCACGACGCCTGCCCCGTCGGGGACGTCTTCCGGCGGTTCGGCGACAAGTGGAGCCTGCTGCTGGTCGCCCTCCTCGGCGCCCGCCCGCACCGCTACAACGAGCTGCACCGCGCCGTCGAGGGCATCAGCCAGCGCATGCTCACCCGCACCCTGCGCTCCCTGGAGACCGACGGCCTCGTCCAGCGCGACGTCCACCCGACCGTCCCCCCGAGCGTCGAGTACCGCCTGACCCCGCTCGGCCGCACCCTCCTCGTCCCCTTGTCGGCCCTCGCCGACTGGGCCGTCCAGCACGGCCCCGCCATGGCCGAGAACCGCACCCGGCGACCGGGCGCCCCTCCATCACCCGCGAGCGCCGTCGGTGGAGCGACCTCACCGAGCCCGACGGCGGCGCCGCCGCCCCCCACGAGCCGGCCGCCCTCCTCCAGCCCCACCGAAGCCTGAACCGCCGCCCGCAACCCCCTGCGATCGGACCCCCGCCAACGCAGAAGCCCCTCGCGGAGACCGCGAGGGGCTTCTGACCTGCTGTGCACCCGAAGGGATTCGAACCCCTAACCTTCTGATCCGTAGTCAGATGCTCTATCCATTGAGCTACGGGTGCGCCTGCTGGAGACAACTGTACCGGGTGCGGGGACCTCTCCGCGAATCGGGGGACGGACACGGCGCGATGTGACGCGGAGCACGGAACCCCTGGGGCGATTCGACCGACAAAGCGGTATTCGGGACGGGTGTGACACCTGCGGTCTACGCTCGTCCGCGTTCCGCCCCCTGGAGAGAGACCCCCATGAGCATGACCACCCCCAAGCTGATCGGCATCATCGCCCTCGGCGGTTCGCTGCTCGCGTCGGCGGCCTGCGGGCCGCTCGACTCCGTCACCGGCGGCGGCAAGTCGGCGGCCTGCGACAACATCAAGACCGAGCTGAAGAACCTGTCCACCAACACGGCGCCGTCGAACGCCGCCGACCCGACGGCGAGCGCGGCGGCGAACGCGGCCAAGTACTCCACCACCGCGAGCAACATCCGCAGCGAGGGCCAGAAGGCCGGCGGCGACGTGGCGCGGGCGGCCGACGACTTCGCGGGCGACCTGGACAACGCCGCGGCCATCCTCCGCAACCTGAGCAACGGCAACACGAGCGCGGCGAGCGGGACGGGCTCGCTGACGCAGATGTCGCAGCACGGCCAGGCCCTCGGCAAGGCGTGCGGCTTCACCTCGACCTTCCGCTTCGGCGGCTGACACGCCGCACGGGCGTCCCCGTTTCGGACTATGCTCGGACCCTGGCGCGGGTATCGCTTTGCTGGTCCGCGCGCCGACCGGTAGCCTGTGCTCAGCCTCAGGGCTACATGGAGGATTCGCCTAGTCCGGTCTATGGCGCCGCACTGCTAATGCGGTTTGGGTTTACCGCCCATCCGGGGTTCAAATCCCCGATCCTCCGCACCTGATCAGGGCCTTCGCGGGAGACGAGCGTCTCCCGCGAAGGCCCTGTCGCGTTCCAGATGTCCAGTTTGACGGCTCAGCGTGCACAAAACGTGCACAGGAGGTCAGGGAAGCGTCACGGAAGACCTGTTCAGAGGCCCCTTGTCGCTGTCCCGCCTCGTTACCCTGTGTGCTCGACCCGCTTGCTCCGCCGATCCGAGAGCGAGATCACGTTCGACTCGTCGGGGAACGGGTCCGGCTCTTTGGGACCAAGACCAGGTTCACTCGCGCGGCACGACGGCTGCCACCGCCTCAGCCGCTGCTGTGGACACCTCCGGCAGAACCGAGGTGTAAGTGTCGGCGGTGAACGAGAAGCGCGCGTGACCGAGCATCTCGCTGATCACCTTCATGTCGACCTTGCCGAGCAGCGACAGCTTCGCCGCACCGTGCCGGAGGTCATGACTGATCGATGACGAGGACCTCCGCCGCCTGGCCACAGTGCGCCGGAAGGCGCTCACCCTATGAACGCCGCCCTCCACTACGCCCAGGGCCTGTCCCTGCTCGTTCGCAGACCCGGAGAGGACCCCGCCATCCTGCCCATCGGGCTCGCAAACGTGGAGCACGGCGTGCCCAGCGGACCGGAGACCGCCTTCAACGTCGGATCCGTCGCCAAGCAGATCACCGCCCACCTGGTGCTGCTCGCCGACGGCGACAACCCGCTACACCTCGACCAGAAGGCCACAGAGCTACTGCCCGGGTTGAAGATCACCGACATCACCATCGCGGACCTGATCACCCACCGATCGGGCCTCCGCGACGTCGAGTCCCTGCTCTCACTCGCCGGCTTCCGCGACCTCGACCACTACACCGCCGAAGACCTACGGAACCTCGCCTACCCCCAGGACCGGCGCGCCGTCCCCACGGCTCCTTCCTGTACAACAACACCAACTACCTTCTTCTTGCCGACGTCCTCGAAACCGTCCACGGCACCAAGTGGCCCACCTCGCCCAACAAGCCCTGTTCGGCCAGCTCAGGACGAACGCCATCCGCTTCAAAACCGACCCCCGCGAAGTCGTACCAGGAGCCGCCGCCGCGTACCGCGCCGTCCCGGACGGCTGGCAACACACCCAGACACCCGTCACCCTGCCCGGCCCCGCAAGCCTCTGGGCCACCGCCACCGACCTGGACGGGTGGCTTACGCACCTTCAACCAGCAGTGGCAGAGCAGACACCGGAGTCTCCCTGGCCAAGAGGCACTCCACTATTAGCCCAGCGACCACCCGCCCTACCTCTAAGGCCCCGGCCGCTACGCCGACGCCCGCTCTGGAAGGACCGCCGCCTTCCATTACGGCCATGAGCAGGGATTCTCAGTCGCAGCCCACCTGGACGCGACAGGCCTGCGACTCATCGCCATGTCCAACAACGCCGAGATCGCCGCCGATCGGGTCGCTGCCACGCTGCTCCGAGCACTACGCGAACACCCCGAACGAGACCTAAACGACCTCCTTTCCCGAGCAGCGACCATGGTGCCCCAGCCCAGGCCGACCTCCCACGCTAACCGACCGAAGGGCAAACCAGCTCCGCACCTCGAACTGGGCGCCTTCACCTGCGACCAGGCCCTTGGAACCCTGCGGCTCACTCTCAGCGGGGACGCCCTCTACCTATGGCGCCGAGGCACCGCAGAGCAGCTCACCAAGATCAAAATGGAGACCTGCGCCGGCAGCGGGTACACGCTCACCTTGTCAGGCGACAGAAGTCAACCGGACGGCTTCGTCCTCAGCCTCGACCGCGCACCAGAACTGCCCTACGTCCGCCGATAGCCCGGCCTGGATGGTCTGGCCGCACCAGACACACACGAACATCGGTACGTTTGATGACGTGACCACCGACGCCGAGGGCCCCAAGCCGCGGGACCCCTTCTCCCGTCACCGCATGCGGGTCATCACGATGTCCGGCGATGGGCGGATCACCTCCGACACGTTGCAGCCCTGGTCCGCCGTTAGCGCCATCAACACCGTGACCGGCGAGTCCCCGAACTTCCCCGCCGCCGAGATCCCCTCAGGCGTCATCGAACGCACCCTGGGAGGCAAGGAGTCCCTCGCGACCGTCGACGACCTGCGCCTAGAACTCGACGGCGCCGGCCACGCGAAGGTCCACGACGGCCAAGAAGAGCTGGCAGGCCCCGGCATGTTCATGGTCGTGGAGATCCTTCCGCTGAATGTTAAGCGATCGATGCGGTAACACTCGGCCGTAATACCATTTCTTTCGACGCGACCGAACAGAGAGTGGCGCCACCAATCTTCGTAGATAGGCTACCCACAGTTGTTTCGAACACACCTGTAATTGTGATCACCTTGCCAGCGGGAGTATCCCAGCCATTGGAATCATAGGCGCAGAAGAGTGCCTCAGCAGCCCACCGTGAACGGATCTATATCACCTATCGCCAGTCAAGCCAAGTGGCGAGAATACGGCGCGTATCTCGCGCATGCACGCGATTCCATTCCGTCTCGATCTGCGACACATAGACCTTTCTTCCAGAGGAACCACGCCAACCGACTTGCCATCCAGCACATCTCATGGGAATCAAGTGCAGACACCTAATCGGCCAAAAGAACCCCGCAAGACGAAGAGTTGGTTTCAGCAGGCAAGGCGATTCACCGCATACAATCCGCTAGATCTCGACAACTTGGGGCGTAGCGTAGAACTGGAGCTGCTGGCACGCGACCCCGAACCACTCGGAAATGTGGTACTGATGTATGGCAGTGGAATCTACGCGCTTTATTATACGGGTCCACACGAACTATACGCTCCCATCAGTCAGGAAAATTGCGAAGTTCCCATCTACGTGGGCCAAGCACGCCCCAAGGGCACGCGCAAAGGAATTGCGGACGAGAGCGCGGACTCCACTGCCCTGTGGGACCGAATCAAGGACCACAGATCCTCTATCCAGCAAGCATGCGACCTGGAAGTAGAGGACTTTATGGTACGGCATCTAGTCGCCATCGAGGCGTTCGTATCACTCGCGGAACGCGTAATGATCAGGCATCATCACCCAGTGTGGAATAGCGTTGTCGACGGATTCGGAAACCACGACCCTGGCGCCGATCGCCGAAAGACCGGGAAGCGGCCACCATGGGACGAGCTCCATCCCGGTCGCTGGTGGTCACATCCAGCGAACATGCCGGCACCGAGCTTGGTTTCAGCCGAAACATCGAAAGAGCGCGTCCGCGCCCTATTTGGGGGAAATCTCTCTGCGGAGGACCTCGCCCGCATCGAGGCGGAACGGCTGTAGCGGATCCCCATGCTCTCCTTTATCGACAGGCCTCACTAATGCTCGCTTGCAGTTCGAATCGAATCGCTACGCTCGTTGCACTGGTCAGATATCGTTGGTTCTGATAGCGAGTGTGGCGTGACGCGCGGCAGCCCGGCCGATGCCGAGTAGGAATTACTCGATCCGCGCTTACTACCAGGCGTTTTGGTCCGATCGTCGGCCTGCGTCAGCAACCGGATAAGTTCATGCGACGGTTCCGCGCCCGTCGCCTGCAGCGAGCCACTGACTCTGTGTGTATTCCTCGATTCAGCGCTCCCATCATGACGCGCCTGGGTAGCAGTGGGTCCGGAACTGCCGCAGATCCTGGAGCGAGCCGCCGAAACTGAGAAGAGAACTTCGCCAAAGGAGGCGCAAGGGCCAGGGCGACACTGGCCAGTGGTCTGGCGAAGGCTGCCAAATCCGACGGCGCGACCGAACCCGGCTATAGGGGCTGGAGTGGAACGCTCCCAAGGTGGGTGTCTGGCGAGGTCCTTGACGACCGACCGTCGCTGACAGCCGTTGTCGTTCGCGCTCACTACCGATGGACAAGGAGGGCCCCCGTTTCACTGCCGCACTAGATGAGACAAGATGCGTGGGGCGGCCAAACTTCGCCTACGCGGTGTCGACGCCTGGCTCCACAGCCTCCCACTTCAAGCGCGCCTGGCTGCGAGTGACCTTCCCAGACCATGCTCATCCGAAAATATTTTCGGATGAGCATGCATGTTCGGCAACTCCGCGGTACTCTTCCAGCATGCTTGAGCAGCGACAAGAGGTTGATCAGGACCGAACCGGCGTCGAGTTGTTCGCTGGCGGTGGCGGGCTGGCCATGGCCGTCCACCGCGCGGGTTTTCGACCGTTGCTGTTCAACGAGTTCGCCAAACGGGCATGCGAGACCCTTCGAGCGAACGGGGCGGTACCCGTGGAGGAGGGGCAGATCCTCCCCGTTCCCGGGCCAGGGGAGCCCTGCCCGATTCGAGAGGGCGACATTCGCAAGATCGACTTCGAGTATCTGAAGGGGCGCGTGGACGTCCTGGCGGGCGGACCTCCGTGCCAGCCGTTCAGTCTGGGTGGCGTCGCCAGGGGCGATGAGGACGAGCGGAACATGTTCCCGGAGATGTTCCGCGCCATCCGACAGATCGAGCCTAAGGCCGTCATCTGCGAGAACGTCCGCGGGCTCCTACGTCCATCGTTCAAGCCGTACTTCGACTACATCCTCCGCGAACTCGCCTTGCCGTTCGAGGAGCGTGACGAGAGCGTTACCTGGCAAGAACATGACGCTGTCCTGCGGCGCGTCCTGCACAAGGGAACCGCCTCGGCTGGCCGCCGCTATCGAGTGTTGGTGACCGCTGTCAACGCTGCGGACTACGGTGTCCCTCAGGTCAGAAACCGGATCATCGTCGTCGCGTTCCGCGAGGATTTGAGTGTCGACATCGACAAGTTCAAGGAGTTGGTCGAGCCCCGGTATTCCGAACACGCTCTCTTCCGATCGATGATCGAAGGTTCGTACTGGGAGCGCCACCCGAAGGTGCCGAAGGAGGTGCGCGAACGAGTGATGGCGAGGATCCCCAAGGAGCTCTCCGTACCAGACGAGACGCTTCCCTGGCGCACTCTACGCGACGCGATCGCCGGTATCGACGAGCAAAAACCGCTCCCTCCGATCCCTCCGAAGTACCTCGACCGCAAGGAACGCAACCTCGGAGGCTTCACCGACCATATTGGCTGGCCGAACGCCCGGATCTACCCTGGACATACGCCCAACGAGCTCGATCGTCCCGCCAAGACGGTCAAGGCCGGTGTCCACGGTGTGCCGGGAGGTGAGTCGGTAATGCTTCTTGACGACGGAACCCATCGCTACATGTCCGTGCGGGAGACCGCACGCGTCATGACCTTCCCCGATGATTGGAAGCTCGCGGGTCCTCGTGGAGAGAAGATGCGTCAACTAGGCAACGCCGTCCCGGTCGCCCTCGGCGAGGTCTTCGCCAAAGCCGTCGCTACCGTGCTTCACGGGGCGGAGAACAAGTGACGGATCCAGCACATGTCACCAAGGCTGGGCTTTGGAAGGACAAGCCGCCTCCTGACAAGGCGTGGAAATGTCGGCCTGGACAGAACCGAGCCGCCAGTACCGCAGAGCAGGACCGTGCTGCCGGCGGGCGTGAACGCCGCCTGGTCGACCTTGGGGATGGCCTGACCGCGTGCGCGTCAGTCGAACTGAAGCTCTTCGATAAGCGCAGGCGGATCCGTAGCTACTTGAGATGGTCGGACAGGGGGAAGACCAAGAACAAGTACCTGGGTGAGGTCGACAAGGACACCCGCGCCGAGAACCTGACGGAAGGGTGGAGGTTAGCGGCGGCTAAAGGTCTGTTGCGAGAAGCGGCGGAAACGAAGTCCTGGGCGAGCTCTCCAGCCGTTCGTTCCGTCATGAAGGCGAACCGCGGTCGCGACACCAAGCCGGAGCTCGCTCTTCGATCGGCGGTACACGCTCTTGGGCTCCGCTACCGCGTTGACCAGCGTCCGATCCCTCGGCTTCGTCGTCGCGCTGACCTGGTGTTCGCCACGGCCAAGGTCGCGGTCTTCTCCGACGGCTGCTACTGGCACGGCTGCCCGGATCACCACCGCCCGTCGAAGAAGAACAGTGAGTTCTGGAGCGAGAAGATCCAGACCAACCAGGCCAGGGATCGCGAGACCAACCGGATTCTCATTGATGAGGGCTGGATCGCGATCAGGGTTTGGGAGCACGAGGCTCCAGGACCGGCCGCCGAGCGGATAGCCAAGGTAGTGCGAGCCAGAAGCGGATAGCTATCAGCCCCCATTCATCCTGTGCGATAGCCGACCGGGTCATCGGCCACCACCGCAAGTGGAGAGATTCAATAGCGGGAGTTACTGGTTGTCGCGATCCAGATACTTATCGCCGGTCGCCTGGTGGGTTACTGCTGGTGGATGCGGTATGGCGAGGGGGTGGGTTGACCGCGGTGGATCGGGTGCGGCGTGAGGCGTTGCGGCTGGAGGCGGTCTCCTTGCTCGAGGCCGGCTGGTCGGACGCGGGGATCGGGCGGTCGTTCCGGGTGACGCGGATGTCGGTGAACCGGTGGAGGCGGTCCTGGACGGCGGGCGGGACGGCCGCCCTGGCGTCCAAGGGCGCGGGCGGGATGCGGTACGGGCTGACCGACGACCAGCTCGCGTGCTTGCAGGTCGAGTTGGCCAAGGGCCCGGCTGCTTACGGTCGGCACGAGGATCAGCGGTGGACGCTCGCCCGGATCGCTGCGGTCATCGCCGAGCTGTTCACGGTGTCCTGCACCGTGGCCGGGGTGGACGTGCTGATGCACCGGCTGGGCTGATCGGTGCAGGTTCCGGTCCGGCGGGCGACCGAGCGCGACCAGGCGGAGATCGCCCGGTGGGAAGCGCAGGTGTGGCCGACGGTGGGCAGAAGGTCGGCGACCTAGGTGCCTGGCTGGTCTTCGAGGACGAAGCCGGCCAGGGGCTGAGGCCGCCCAAAGGACGAACCTGGGGCAGACGCGGCCGCCACCGATCGTGAACGTCACCGGCAAGGGAACCCACCGCGTCTCCGTGGCCGCGCTGCCGGCCGTCAAAGACGGGGAGCGTCCCCACCTGCTCTACCGGACGCTGACCTACCGAGGCCGCAAAGACGAGCCGAAGGGCTTCACCGAACGCGACTACATCCGGCTGCTGGACGCCGCCCACGCCCAGCTCGGCGGCCCGATCGTCCTTGTTCGGGACAACCTCGGCAGCCACCGCTCCAAGAAAATGCGCCGCTACATCGACACCCGCGGCTGGCTGACCGTCTTCTACCTGCCGCCCTACGCTCCCGAACTCAACCCCGTCGAAGGCGTCTGGGCGCACCTGAAGGCCTCGCTCACCAACCTTGTTGAACACACCATCGATCAGCTCACCGACCTGATCCGCACCCGACTCAAACGCATCCAGCACCGGCCCGCCGTGATCCTCAACCGCACCCACCTGCAAATACCCAGTAACCCCACCATTGAAGCCCTCTAGCGGTGTAGGCGGCCACTCGGGGAAACAGGACCCCGCCCGCAGCTTAGGGATGGCCAGCTCCACAGCGCTGGTACGGGCATCCCAGCCGTGGGACCGGTAGCCGTTTTGCGGTAGTTGACCTGCTCGTCCGACGGAGCGGGTCCTGTACCCAGCCCCGCACACCACGTCCGCCCCAGCCGTTGTCTTACCATCGACCGCAACACATCGGGCTCATGGATTCCGATCTTTTCGGCCAACCAGCCTGCGGAGTCCTCCACCCTGCTGTCCACGGCCATCGCGTTTCCTCCCCTTCGGCCTGGTCGATTCGTAAGATCACGCGATGGCCGTTTCACATCACAACACCATGCCCTCTGACCAGGCCAAATCCATACACCGCCTCTGTGGACGCAACCAGCTAAATCACCACTGCGGCCATCTACGAGTGAATCGGGTCAACCAACGGTCTGTGAGATGCGGTACCGTTCGGCTCTTCAACCTAGCTATGGCCACCCGTTGAGTGACGTTTTCGAGGCCCAGACCGCTCTCATCGCTCGTCGCCCTCTTCCTGGGACGGCCGCTGGACGAGCCGGTGGATGAACTCGTAGGTGGGGATGCCGAGGGCGAGCGGGACCGCCGCCGGCGGATAGAGATAGGCGAGAGCCACTACCGCTCCGGTGGTCCCGATGAGGGCCGCACGCCGCGGCCAGCGCCGCAGGCGGGCCGGCTCCGGCGGAGTTTGACAACCCTCCCGGGAGGAAGGCATGTTCATGAGGCTGACCTCCGGTCGTCATAGCTGCTGGTGGTCGGTCTTTCGGGCGGCCCTCCGCCGTAATCGGGGGGCCGCTTTCTGCTTTTAGTGAGCTGATTATCGTGTCGTCCCACGCGGATTCGCCGACGTCAGCCGACGAGCCGAGTCACCCGAAACGCAATCGACGCTCTCGACTGTTCGGAGGCGGGAGTGTTCAAGCTCAACCTTCACTCCGCGACTATAATTGGCCTTATCGAATAACCCTCCCGTGGACCCGCCTAACCGGTTCCGATCATTCCAGCGGCCAGGTATTAATCCTCTTCGGCAGCACAAAGCGACGACGCCGTCCACGCGATATAGAGCCGCGCAGGCCGCACAGAATTCCTTATCGGAGCGTCGATCATTTTGTCCACCGCCGCCTTAGCGGTACACAGCACTTACATTCAGGAAAATAGACGAACCCTTCCTCCATGTCGGCACTGTTGTATCACATCCAATTAATCACCTACCATCACTTATGACCCGGGAGCGAGAATATCAAAAACCGTGAACTCGGGGATGGCCATTTGCTTATTGGCCGCTCCGCGTGTATCCGGGACGCCAGTTTCACGCGCGGAAGATGTGGGTGGCCGGCTCCGCTCCCGCGGGCGGTCGTCCTAGCTCGAACGGAAGAGGCTCTTCCGGCCTGAGATTCAAGCCGCACGGTCATGGGGAGGGAGTCCTACTACCCGTCGGGGGATGGAGGCGCTCCCGCACCGGGCAAGCCTCGGCATGACAGGCGTGACGCAAGTAGGCGGTCCCCTCTCGCAGGCGCAACACGACCGCCAAGCGGCAGTTACGAGACAGCCCCATGCTGGTGGCGTGCACTCGAAGGCTGGATATCTGCGCGGCGCTGGTGTTACGCGTGATCGTTAGCCTGCCAGGCGGGTCGAGCGGAGTGGTGATCGTGGCCGGGGCGAAGGGGTCGATCAGTTCCGTCAGGTCGAAGGCCCGGGTCATGGGAGCCTGACGTAAGCCCAGGTACCAGGTGATCCAGCGATGGATGATCACCCCACTGCCGCGCAGGAGATCGGCGTCGATCGTGAGGGTGAAGCCCAGAATCCCGCCAGCGGCGTCGAGCGCGACGTGACTGGGCCGAGTGGGTTCACTGTCCTCTAATGGAGCGGCACCCCGCTCGACGAGATCAACCCTGCCGTCGGCGGTGATCCCAACGCGGTCGTCGATCAGGCACTGGGTGACACGGGAGAGGCTGACGGGATAACGGCGCTGGACCTCCTGAATGAGGCGGCGTTTGGAGATGGGGCCGAGTTCGGTGATGACGTCCAAGACGGCGTCGATAGCGGTGCCGTAATCGGCGGTTTCATCGTGCGGCCATTCAGTCAGGGCCCAAGTGCCCTCCGGGCGAATCAGACGAAAGCGGCTATCTCGGCGCAGTGACTCGCGGACGGCTCGTCCTTCCCCGCCGAGCGCATCGGCGATCTCGTCGGCAGTGCGAGGACCGCCCTGCTCGGCAAGCCACAGGTAAGCGACGTCGCGGCCCCGCGCGTTGCGTCTGACCCATGCGCCATCGTCGTTTTGGACGAGGGGGCTCCTGCCATGAGAAGCGATCTCTTCGATCGGTAGCGCGTCAGGGATCCCGAGAGCGGTGGCACGGAAACGGAGTTCGGCGGGACGGTAGGGAGCGTTGGCGGCTAGTTCGCCCAGGAGTGTGGCGAGCAACTTGGGCTCGCGAGTCCAGAAAGCGCGCTGGACGCCGGCCCAGGTGCGAGGGTGCTGATACCCGAGGGTATGCAGCAGCGCGTACCGGGCCGCTCCGCCGGGATCGGGAAAGATCTCGGTGAGGGCATGGTCGGCGACAGCGACGGTGTCATGAAACAGTTCATCGAGCTGATCGCACCAGGTCTTCTCCATGCTCTTGGCGATCACGAGCAGGCACTGACCGGCATCACGGATGACCTGGCGAGCACGCTCCCGTGTGAGGTAATGGGCGCGACCGATCGCCTCAAGGGTCTGGTCGTGGTGGCGGCGGACGAGCATGTCGCGTGTGCGGGCGTCCATGCTCACCCATGCCATCTGGAACCAGTGGGGGTAGTCGGCCTGTGAGGCCGGAGGCTCGGGCATCAGACACCTTTCACATGAACCACTTGCAAGCCGCAACGCCGTCCGACGCGCAGGTGGAACGCTTTGACATCCTCAGGGACGGGCTTTTCGAAGGTCGCGGCGACGCACAGGATCCATGGAGTGGAGGCACCATCGGCCTGTTCCTTGAGCGCGGCCCATACCAGATGCTTGAAATGGTTGTAGTCGTCCACCCAGGCGAAGATCGCTTCCTCTCCTTCTTCGCTATAGACGCGCAAGCGCAAGGGTTTGATCGCCATGGTGTCCATGTCGGCTTCCCAGTCGTTTCCGAGGGCACTGGTGATCAGGTCGGTGACGGCAGCGCTGGGGTTGGGGACATGCTTGGCGAAACCGCCGATGCCGAAGCGGGCGCGGGCGAACTCCTTCATAGGACCGTCTTTGATCCAGACCCTGGCCTGCTCAACAGGCATGAACTCGGTGAGGCGCCCGCCGATCTGAGGGTCTTGGACCCATTGGTTGTACATCTCGGTGCGCTGCTGGAGGCTGAGGCTAGGCCAGTGAACCTTCTCGGCCTGTTCGAACAATAGGGCGGCGACCTTGTCTTGAAGTTCCTTGCTGATGGCCATGTAGGTCCTCCTAGAGGGCTGAGGGAAATTGCAGGCGGACCTCATCCGCAGCGGTTTCCAAGCTCGCGGCGTCCTGGATCCAGTGGTCGAGCAGAGTTCCAGCGGTCTCGTCGTTGAACTCGACGCGGGAGCCGGAAGGCAGGCGGAGCCGTAGGTGCTCGGCTTCGGCGGCCTCCAGCGAGCGCTTGAGATCCAAGGTGGCGGCGACGCGCCGGATGTCGGTCACGAAGTCCAACACCTTGAGGGCCTTCTTTTCCGGGCTGAGTCGCAGGCCGCGTCCGAGTTGCTGCACGAAGATGCGTCTGCTGTGGGTGACGCGCAGGAAAGCGATCAGGTTGACATCAGGGACATCGACGCCTTCGTTGAAGACGTCGACACAGGTGATGATGGGAATGCGGCCGAGGCGGAACTCGTTGAGCAAGATCTGCCGGCGCTGGCGCGGCAGGCCGCTGTGCAGAAATGACGCGCGGCGCCAGGTGCTATCCGACAACGAAAGCAAGGTGGCGACACGCTCGGCGTGTTCGATGGTCTGACAGAAAACGATGGCCCGCGGGTCCGGGGTAGCGTGCCACGCCTGGCGGAACTGCTCGACAATCTCCTCGTCGCGCTGGGGCAGGAACAACGCACGATTGAGTTCCTTGATGGAGTAACCGTACTCACTAGCCTTGCGAACCATATCCCAGTCAAGGTTGTCGACGAAGAGACGGTAGTCGACGGCGGACAAGTGTCCTTGCGCCATCCCCTCGGCGATTCCCATCCGTAGACTGGGGCGGCCAAACCGTGAGGTGATATCGAACTTGTCGCCACGCCAGGGGGTAGCCGTCACACCGAATTGGTGCGCATCACAGCACAGATCCAGCAGGTCCGCGAATCTTCCGTTGTCGCCAACGTGATGGGTCTCGTCGATCATGACGAGGCTGGGCCGCCATCCGGCACGGACCACACCCAAGACCGATTCGACGGTGCCGACCAAGACACCGTCGTGGACGGGAGCCTTGGTCTCGCCCGTGACGAGCTGGGTGGAGACGGATTTGTCCAAGTGCCGCCACAGAGCGCGTTCGAGCTGCTGGACCAGTTCCTTCATATGCGCGACGACCAAGACCTGGGCGGTGGGGTCGACGGTCAAGTACCGGCGGATGACCTCGCCGCCGATGACGGTCTTGCCGAGTCCGGTCGCTAGGACAAGGAGCGCTCGGCCGTGGGACTTCAGGTCGGCCGAGATCGCGTCGGCGGCGGCGAGTTGGTAGTCGCGCAGCTGGTAACGCGCGGGGACACGTTCGGGCATCCGCTCGAAAATGGCGACCAGGGTAGGGCCGTCCCACGCCGAGATCTTGATGCCGATGGCCTCGAGCGCGGCGCGGCGTTCCTGCGCGGCCTTAGCGAGGCCGGTGTTGGTGACCAGAACCGCCTTGTCAGCGCCATAACGGGTCCGGGCCCGCTCTAGATCGTCGATGCCCTGACGGTCCACGGGCCGGTTAGCCGACCATTTGCATTGAAAGACCCATTGTTCGCGGTCGCGGACAGCGAGCAGGTCAGCACCACCGTCGCCGGCTCCGTCCACGATGCGTACGTCGACGAAGCCCAGGTGCCATAGCGTCCGTTCCAGGGCGTGAGGTAGGCCCCGGGGCCCACCGTCGAGCAGTGCCTGGAAGGACAGGAAGCCGCCGGTCATGCCTCGGCCACCAGTTCGTCGGCCAGCAGTTGGATGCTGAGCCGGGTGCGCTGCAGCTGCTGGGGACCACGCTCGGCGGTGAAACTGAGGAGGGTGGCGATGTCGTTGAGGTAGCCGGCGACTTTGGCGACGCTGAGGCGGCGTGCCGAGAGGGAGGACACCGAGGCGTAGGGCCCCGCGAACACGTGGCCATCCATGAACGTCTCGGGCCATTCCTCCAAGAGCCTGACCACGAACAACGGGGGGGCGTAGAGCAAGAACTCCCCGGTTTGGCCGAGCGCCTGGGTATGAGTGACCTGCCCGTTGGCGATCATCTCGTTCTCGGTCGCGGTGAGCTCGTCGGGAGACAGGTACTGAAATGCGCGACCCGGGTCCGCGTCGATCCGCAGGGCCATCATCCGGCGAACGTCGCTGAGCAGTTCGCGGGCTTGGGCGAAGACCACGTCCATCCGAGGAGCGAGGTCGAGCAGGCAGTGCGCGCGCAGCAACGCGATCAGCTGGGCGTGGGTAAGGTCGCTCTCCGCCTTGACCTTCAACACCGCGGCGATCTCGACGATCAGGAGTTCGGTGGGGTCGGCGCCCAGCTTGGCGAAGACCTGGTGGGCGGGGTCGACGAAGGCGGTGCCGGTGCCGCCAGGACCTTGGACCAGCAGCACTGGGGTGGGTTGGGCCGCCGTATCGCGCAGCTCGACCGTGGACAGCCTGCGGGTCTCGACGCGCAGGTCACCGATGCGAGGGATCCCGAAGTCGCGGGTGAGTTCGGGGACGATAGTGGAGTCGGCGCGGTAACGGGCGATCCGTTCCTGGAAGGTCTCCTTGGTAGTCTTTGCGGAAGGAGGCGCCGGCGCGCTGGCCGGCGTCTGGTCGGCAGAGGACACGGCGCCGGGGGGCGCCCCAGGCGTGTCGGACTCGCCAATGGCAACACCGAGCGCCTCTAGTACAGCCGCCTCATCGGGCTTGTACGGGGCGGCGCCCTCGGCCTTGGCGAGCTTGGCGGCCTTACTGAGTTCCTCGTGGTTGACGACGGCGTCCCACCATCGTTGGTCGTCCTGGTAGTCGGCGTCGCCTTGGTGGAACAGCTGTGCCCAGCGGCGAGTCTCGTCGTGGATGGGGCCCTTACCGTCGCCGGGAATCAGGCAGCGCAATCCAGCGGCGTTGCGACGGTAACCCCGATACAGCTGGGCTAGCGGACTGTCATTGACTGGGTAACCCAGCCGTTTGGCTTTCTCGGGCTGCATGGGTCCTACACCCCGCAGGTAGTCGATGGCCGCGCGCCAGCCGCGGTCACTGTATTCGAAAGCATTCTTCTGGTACGTGACGGGAACGTGGTCGAGGTGGATCTCACCGATAAGTCGACCGCCCTGGTTCGCCAGTTCGATCGGGTACTCGGTGTCCACGGCGCCGGTAGCCGGGTCATTGGGGTTCTTCCAGTCGAACAGGCGCTTGTCCCACTGGAGGATCTTGCGACCGTTGCGCAGGAAATCGATCCCGAACTCGCGCTTGTGCAGGTGCCGCTGCACACCGAGCCAGCCATGGATGCGGCGTTCGCGCAGGGTGAGCCGGTCGCCGCCGCACTGCTCGCACGTGCCCTTATCCGGCACCTGCCAGTTCCCACAGTTGGTACAGGCCTCGGCGGGGTCGAAGGTTTCGTCGATGGCGATGTAGGCCGGGATCCGTTCGGCGGAGCCTCCTTGCCCGTAGGTCACGGCACGATCGTCGCCCCACCGACAATGCAGCCGAGGCTTGACACGCTGGCCTTGCACCCACAGTTCGAAGGGCTTGTTGTCCAGGATCCAGGAGTAGGTGCGTCCCAGAGTCTCGCGCAGGTTGCTGGCGTTGCGGCGCAGCCAGTCCGCACGGTCGGGATGCAGGCCACTGATCTCGATGCGGGTCCCATGCTCGTTGGGGTCGGCCTTCGCCTCTTCGATGTCCTGGGCCTCGAAGTCATCGCCGATCTGATCCAGGTCGATCTCCACGCCGATCCATCGGTCATCGCCGCGCCGAGTGGTCAGCACCCGGGTACGGCGTCCCAACCGGGCGGTGCTGACGTTGAAGCCCATACCGAACAAGCCGAGCTTGTCGAAGCGGTCATTGCTGGACCAGCCAGCGCGGACCGACTGCTCTAGCCTGTCATAGCTCATGCCGCGCCCGGTGTCGGAGACCTTCACGACCGCGTCAGCGAGCTTGGCTTTGGGACTGGGCAGCGACACGGAGACCTTGAAGCCTCCCGCCCAGGGGATGTCGTCGCGCTCGATCTCGGAGAAGTCGTCCAGAGCGTTGTCCACCAGTTCGGCGATGCACTGCCATTCGTCGAACTCGATCTCTCCCAGCATCCGCAGGATGCGAGAGGACGGCGTGATCTTCATCGGTCCCCCATCGCCTACACCTCGGTGAACACCTAATAGACCGATGCCACGCGGACGCCGGACAGGGTGATCAAGCTGATATCGATGGTAAGGGCGAGCGCCGGCCCACCGTGGCGATACTTGCTTATTCGTACAATCCGTGTTACAGAAAGTGAGATCTCGCATGTCTCGTGCCAGCGAGCTCTCCCGCGGGACCTGCACCTCACTCAGAAGAAGGGTGGGCTTCCTCTCATAGCGTGGAGACATCGCCGAGATCGGGCGCAGCACGGCGCACGGCCTCGGCGCTACGGCCGTCGGTGAGCGATGACCAACCATCGGGGAAGATCCGCGCCGAGCTGGCCGGAGCCGAAGACCGTACGCTAGATTCCTGGACCGGGACGCGCAGTGAAGCCAGGCAGGACTGGCGCGGGATAGGAAGTTGGGGGCGCGGGAGGCGAAAGGGATGCCTCTTGACCTGATCACCTCGGGCGCCCAGCAGAGGCGTGGCGTTTCATCGCCAGGTCACACACGACCGCTGGTCGGGGCCGCCGCCGGGTCTCCCGCGCGTCCTAGGGCATTTGGCTAGGCCACAGAGGACAATCGAGGCCTTGCGCCTTCCGGGACACCACCTTCGCCGAGGATGCCTCAAGTTCCGCACCGGCCACAGCCCGGCCAACATGGCCACCCTGCGCAACCTGGCGATCAGCACTCTGCGCCAGCCGGACATCGCAGCGTCTCTGCCGCCCTCCACGCGGCAGTGCAGCGGCACGCTGGGAGATCGGCGGTACCGACATCGGCAAAGTCGCCGGTGACCGCGACCGGGTCATGGCCTGCACTGCGGACTTCCGTAACTTTATTGCCCGCTCCGATCAAGCAGCGCGGCCCGTAACGCTACGTACACAAAAGAAGCGACCAGGCCACATTTCCGGGAGGTGTATTGGCGAGCACGCGGTGAGCACGAACTGCGGACAATCATGCGGGATGGCAGCGCACTCGATGGGCTTCCTACCTGCGAAAATAAGAATCCACAGGACGGCAGACCACTCCAAAACACGCGAGGTTTGGCATTGCTAATGCGGTTTGGGTTTACCGCCCATCCGGGGTTCAAATCCCCGATCCTCCGCACCTGACCAGGGCCTTCGCGCGAGACGAGCGTCTCCCGCGAAGGCCCTGCGGCGTTCCAGATGTCCGTTTTGACGGCTCAACGTGCACAGGATGCGGATGAGGCGTCGCGGAAGTTCGCTCCAGAGCGCGGCATGCGGCGGTTGTGTCTCGGCCGTATCGACATCTTCATGGTCTGCGCCGAAAGGCGGAGGCGTGCTCGGCGGCGGCGCCGGTCGTCGCGGTCCGCTGAGCGGATCGATGGCGTCGGCGAGGCGATCATGGGTGCAGGCGTTCGCGCAGGAAGGCGAGGATCTGGTCTCGGGCTTCCAGGGTGGGATGTCCGTCCTGGTCCACCAGGTGAGCGGTGACGACGCTGTGCGGGGTCCTGACCACTTCACGGAAGAACGGGGGCGGATCGGTGTTGGCGGCGCTGTCGGGAAGGACTCGTGCGTCGAAGGCGTCTCCGAGGAGTGCCCGGTAGGCGTCGAAGCGCTGCCGGGTGCACCAGCGGTCGCCCTCGAAACGGTAGGCCAGGACCGACAGTCCGTCCCGTGCGATGCGTTCTTGGAGCGCTTGTGCGTCCTCGTCGCTGATCTCAAGGCCGGCGGGGTCGTCCAGGGGCAGGGACGGGTGGTTGACCACCGGGGCGATGACGGCCGGTTCGAGCGCCATCGTCAGGGCGAAGTTGCCGGTGAAGCACAGCCCGATCGCGCCGACTCCGGGGCCGCCGCATTCGGCGTGGGCCTTGCGCGCGAGCCCGCGCAGCCAGGCTGTGACGGGACTGGTTCCGCCGCCGGCGAATGCCCGGAACTCCGCGCTGACGCAGGCCCGGCGGATGACCTTCTGGCCCTCCTCGGCCGTGGGGTAGGCGCCGTCGGTCCCGAAGAGCGAGGGAACGTGGACGGTGAAGCCCGCGGCCTGTATCCACCGGGCCAGCCGAAGGACGTCGGGGCTGATCCCGGGCATCTCCGGCATCAGGATGACGGCGGGTCCGGAGCCGGCGACGCGAACCGTCTTCACCGCCCCGTCCACCTCCACCCGGCGGCAGGCGAAATCGGTCATCGGGTCGTCGAGGTGCTCGTCGGCGGTGTCCATGCGACCAGAGTGGCCCGGGGGGCTCGCGCACGGCGACAGGCCCGATCGCCATATTCCGGGGTAATTTCGCCAACGTGAGCGTGAGCGCGTTGAGGGTCGGGATCCTGGCCTATCCGGGTTGTTTCGCCTCCGAAGTGTTCGGTGTGCCCGATCTTCTGACGATGGCCGCGCACGTATCCGGACCGGACGGCGCCGGCTACGAGGTATCGGTCGTCTCGCCCCGGCGGCGCGTCACGGCGTCGGGCGGTACGGTGCTGGCCGTCGCTCCACCGCGCGAGGTCGACGTGCTGGTCGTGCCGGGATTCGAGCTCGTGCCCGGACTCGACGTGGCCGCCGAGCTCGCGGCCCTCGCACCCGAGATCGCGGTGATCCGTGCGCACGCGGCGACGGGCTCGGCCGTCGTCTCGATCTGCGTCGGCGCGTTCCTGCTCGCCGAGGCAGGGCTGCTCGACCGGCGGCGGGTCACGACCGCCTGGCTCTTCGCGGACGAGTTGGCGCGACGCTGTCCGGAAGCCGATGTCCGCCCCGAGCACCTGGTCGTGACCGACGCAGGGGTGACGACCACGGCGGCCTTCAGCGCCATGTACGACTTCGCGCTGGAACTGATCGGCCGGCACAGCGGTGCCCGCGTGGCGCGGGCGACCGCGCGGGTCGCGTTGATCGACGACGCGCGCTCGTCCCAGACCCCGTACGTCGACGCGCGCCTTCTCCCGCAGCCGGGAAACGACTTCTCTCGCAGGGTCATGCGGTGGCTCGACCAGAATCTCGCCGCCCGGTACGACCTGGCCGGGCTGGCCGACGCCTTCAGCGTCAGCACCCGGACGCTGCTGAGGCGCTTCGCGGACGAGACCGGCCGCAGCCCTCTGGACTACCTCCAGTCCTCGCGCGTCCGTCGCGCTCGCCATCTGCTGGAGACCACGGACCGGACCGTCGCCGCGATCTCCGCGGCCGTCGGCTACAGGGACGCCGGAACCTTCGCCGCCCTGTTCGCCCGGCACACCGGACGGCGCCCGAGGGATTACCGCGCGGCCTTCCGGCGTGACATCACCTGACCGACCGTCCCGGAAGCCCCGGAGTTCGAGCGAACCTAAGGTTCTTCAGGCTGAACCCAGGGCTGTCCGATCTCCGCGGGCGAATCCGAACCTCGGGTCCGAGAGGGCCCACATGATGGATGGTCTTGAGGCACCTGATGGGCCGTGACCTGCGGAAAGAGGGTTTCGGCGGATCGCAGAACATGCCCGGGCATCTTAAGCAGGGCGCTGCTCGTGCGGCGGGAGGCCAGGAACTCCTTGATCTCGGTGCGGTCCTCCATGCCCCACGGTATGCGGGCGCCGACGGCTGAAGCAGGTACCGGCGTCACCTGGAACGACAGGCACTGCCGGGGCCGGGCAAAAGAACGTTTGCTGGAGATGGGCCGCTTTGGCGGCCCCGCCCGCTCGGGGCGCGAGGTTGTCCGGCAGTCGCGCTGGTTTCAGGACCATGGGCAGGCCAGGTGCCCGACGAGCGGTCACATCGCACTCGGATCTCTCACCGGTGCCTGGAACCGATGGTTTCTTGACGGCCAACAGCAGCGCCGGCCCGGTCGCCCTCGCTGGTCACCGCCCCCGCAAGGCCCTCGTTCGCGGCTGGTGACGCGTTCGTCAACGGCACCCGTACCGGAAATCCACCGACATGGGCTAACCTTCTAACTAATGATGATCAGTTAGAACCTCGAAGGAGCCCCCATGCCGGACGCACGCCCCCCGGTGCCGCCGTTCACCGCGGAGACCGCCGCCGCCAAGGTCCTGGCGGCCGAGAACGCCTGGAACAGCCGCGATCCGCAGCGGGTCTCGCTCGCTTACACACCCGACTCCTGGTGGCGCAACCGCGACCGCTTCCTGGTGGGACGCGAGGAGATCGTGCGGTTCCTCACCGAGAAGTGGGAGAAGGAACGCGAGTACGCGCTGCGCAAGGACCTGTGGGCGTTCACCGATGACCGGATCGCGGTCCGCTTCACCTACGAGTGGCACGACGCGGACGGCCAGTGGTGGCGCAGCCACGGCAACGAGCTGTGGGAGTTCGACGCGAACGGGCTGATGGCGCGGCGCGAGGCCAGCATCAACGACCTGCCGATCGACGCGGCGGACCGGACCATCTTCGGGCCGCGCGCGTAACCGGGTTCCCGGCCGCTCAGGAGGACGTCCGGGAGTAGTGGGCCCTGGCCTTGGCGCGGTTCCCGCAGCCCGCCATGCTGCACCAGCGGCGGCGGCCGTTGCGGGAGGTGTCGAGGAACCACAGGACGCAGCCCGCGCCGTCGCAATGCCGGATCCTGCCGGGCGGGGCGTCGCGGACCAGGTCGACCAGGGCCCGGGCGACCGTCCAGGCGGGCAGCCAGGCCGGGTCGTCGATCTCGATCGTCTCGGTGGGCCCGGCGCTGTCCAGCCCGGTCCGGATCCGGCCGTGTTCGAGAACCGCGTTCAGGTCGGTGAACCGGTCGTGTTCCAGCGCGATCCGGATCGCCCGGCGCGCCTGGAGCAGCGGCTCGACGGCCGCGGCCGTCGCGGGATCCAGGCCGTGCTCGGCCAGCCACGCCTCGGCCGCCCCCGGCTCGGCCAGACCGTCGACCGGCACGCCGTGCTCCCGCCACTGGGTGTCCACGAGGTCCAGGGGCAGCGGTTCGCCTATCAGCGGTCGGATGCTCATGCCCGATGTTAACCGTTCAATGCAAGTTCGACAGTTAGGAGTCCCACATGCGGCGCGAACGGATCGCCTGGGCGGGACTCGCCGCGATGACGGTGTCCTTCGGCCTCAACTTCTCCATGGGAGTGTTCTTCGCGCCGACCGCCTCCGACTACGGGGTGAGCCCCACCGCGCTCGCCCTCACCGCGGCACTCGGCACGCTGCTGACCGGGCTGGCCCAGCCGTTCATCGGCGGGCTGCTCGACAGGGTGGGCGCCCGCGCGGTGCTGGCCGGCGGGCTCGTCCTGGTCTCGGGAAGCTATCTGACGCTCGCCGTCGTCCAGCAGACCTGGCAGTTCGTCACCGCTTACATGCTGCTCGGCGGCCTCGGGTTCGCGGCCTCCTCCAGCCTGACGGTGACGACGCTGATCGGCCGGGCGCACGGCGACCGAGCGGGCCCCGCCCTGGCCCGTGCGGCCCTGGGCATCAACCTCGGCCAGCTCCTCGGGCCGTGGGCCGCGACCTCCCTGTTCGAGCCGGTGGGCGTCAGGGCCGCCTACGCCCTGCTGGGCTCGGTCGGCATCGCCGTCACGGCCGTGCTCTGGCTCGTCCTGCCCGCCAACCGCTTCACCGTTCGCGGCGGCGTGCGCCGCGGCGAGCCGCTGACCGGCAGGGGCAGGGTCCTCGCGTCGTTCGGGCTGCACGCCGCGACGCTCTACGTCGTCGTCCTGATGCTGCCCGAGCATGCGGTCGAGACCGGCTGGCCGATCGAGGGGGCGGGGCGCCTGGTCGCGGTCGCGGCGGCCGCCGCCGCCGCGACCTCGGCGGCGGTCGTCCGGCTGCTGCGACACCACCGGCCGGAAACCCTGCTGAGGGCGCTGTACGCGGTGCGGGCGGTCGCGCTCGTTCTGGCCGTGGCCGTGCCGGGCGAGACCGTGCTGATCGTCGTCGCGGTGCTGTTCGGCGCGGCGTCCTTCCCGGTGATCCCGCTGACCATGGCGATCGTTTCGCGGGGGCTCGATCCCGCCCGGATGGGCCGCTCCCTCGCACCCGCCTGGGTGATCCACCAGCTATCGGCCGCCGCGGGCCTGGGCGTCGCGACGGCCGTCCACGCGGCGACGGGCGGCTACCGCGGCTACTTCGCCCTGGCCCTCGGCCTCACCGTCGCCGCGGCCCTGCTGCTCACGCCCGCCCGCGCCCCGGAGCCCGCGGCCCGGCGCGCCTGACCGAGTTTTTCCATCGAGTTCTCACCACGAGGAGACGACCATGAGCACCGTCCGCCACCACACCGTCCTGATCGACGGCCGCGAGGTCTTCTACCGCGAGGCCGGCGACCCCGCCAAGCCCACGCTGGTGCTGCTGCACGGCTTCCCGAGCAGCTCGGCGATGTTCCGCGGGCTGCTGCCCGCCCTGGCCGCCGACTTCCACCTGATCGCCCCCGACCACCTGGGCTTCGGCCGGTCCGCCATGCCGCTCGTCGACGAGTTCGACTACACCTTCGACAACCTCACCGACACGACCCTCAAGCTGCTCGACACCCTCGGCGCCGACCGGTTCGCCCTGTACATCCACGACTACGGCGCCCCGATCGGCCTGCGGATCGCCGCCCGCCGGCCCGAGCGGATCACCGCGATCGTCAGCCAGTCCGGCAACGCCTACCTGGCGGGCTTCACCCCCTTCTGGGAGGTCCTGTTCGCCCACGCCGACGACCGTCCCGCCCACGAACCGGCCGTCCGCGAGCTCCTGACCGCCGACGCCACGAAGTGGCAGTACACCCACGGTGTCCCCGCCGACCGCCTGCCCCTCCTCAGCCCCGACGCCTGGACCCTCGACCAGGCCTACCTGGACCGCCCCGGCAACAAGGAGATCCAGCTCCAGCTCTTCGCCGACTACAAGAACAACCTCGACGGCTACCCCGCCTTCCAGGACTACTTCCGCACCCACCGGCCGCCGGTCCTGCTCGTCTGGGGCGAACACGACGAGATCTTCGGCCCCGACGGCGCCCGCGCCTACCTCAAGGACCTGCCCGACGCCGAGCTCCACCTCCTCGACACCGGTCACTTCGCCCTGGAGACCCACACCGAAGAGATCGCCGTCCTGATCCGCGGCTTCCTCGCCCCCGGTGACCGCTGATCATCCGGGCTGGGCCGAACCCGGTCCCGCCCGGCCGTCGGCCGGGCGGGATCGCCGCCTCGATGACCTCCGGGCCCGCGATCGCGTCGCTCAGCGGCACGGGACCGGGCTCCCCGGTCTCGATCGCGGCCGCCACGGGCCGTGACGAGCGGAGCAACGATGATCCGCGCTGACGGTCGTCCCGGCGGTGTCGATACCGCGGCTTCTCGTTCGGATGCGCGTCGAGCGGCCGGTCACCGGCCGGCATCGGCGTTCACCTGCCGTAAGCGCACCGCACACCCGATCCGGTGATCTCTGCGTGACCGGGCCCGGAGGCGTGGCGCGGATTTCCGTTCCTCCGCTCGCCGCGCCCCGGACCGGTGGAGCGGTCGATGCCGGCTGCTCCACCGGTCCCCGAAGCCGGGGCCGCTCGCGGGTGCGGGGCGTCAGACTCCGAGCAGGGAGTAGGTGCCCGTACCGTCCTGCCTGCCGCTGGAGTACTGGCGGATGAACTCACCGTCGGCGTACCGGTCGTGGCCCATCATGGAGCCGGTGTACTTGTTCTGGACGCCGATCCGGTCGGAGCCGGGCACGTCGCGGTAGATGTAGAACCGCTGGAGGTCGTCCTCGGTGCAGGAGGCCGTGTTCAGGACCGCCCGTTCGGTGCCGGCGTCCTGGGCGGCGATGGTCGCGCACCCGCCGCTGCCCCAGTTCCACAGGGTCGCCTCGATGACGCCGTTGGACTCGGTCGTGTTGCACAGCCGCCAGTTGTCCAGGTGGGCGCTGAAGATCGACGAGGGCCGCAGGCGGACGCCGTCGTTCAGGAGCGGTCCGCCCCAGGACAGGGGCTGCCCGGGTACGGCGATCTTGTAGGCGGTGGCGCTGCAGTTGAGGGCGAGGGCCTGCGCGGCGGCCTTGGGCCGGTCGGTGCCGGTGGCGGGCGCCGGGCGCTGCGCGCGGCGGTCCTGGAGCTGCTTGGCCGTCGGCGCCACCGCGCCCGCCGGGCGCTGGGCCTTCGCGGCGGCGCCGGCGCAGTCCAGGAGGCCCTGCGCCTTGGCCATGATGCTGTTGGCGGGCACGGTGTCCTGGCAGCGCACCGCGCCTTCCTCCAGGGTGGTGTAGGTGGTGTAGTCGCCGCCGTCGGGTCCCTGGACCCACTTCAGCGCCCAGCCGCCGTCGCTCTGCTGGACGCGGTTGCAGTTGAGGCTTCCGTAGGTGCCGGTGACCTTCTTGGTGCCCTTGTAGAGGCCGTAGTAGCCGGGCTCCAGGAAGTTCCACGTGAGCGATTGCGACTCGGTGCTGGTGGAGGTGTAGTCCACCTTCACGTTCAGGCCCGCGCTCGCGCCGACCATGCCGAGCGCCTCGACGGCGAAGCTGCCGTGGACGTTGCCGTTGAGGCCGACCGAGACCGCGATGGTGGTCTCGGTGCTGGTGGTGACGGTCTGGGTCCCGGTCGTGCCCGCGGTGACGTACCAGCCGGTGAAGTGGGTGATCGTCGGGGAGACCTCGATGTTCTTGATGATCGGGTGGCGCTGGCCGAGGTCGGCCGCGGTACAGGTCTGGCCGAGCGCGGCCGCCGTCTGGGCGGCGGGCGCGGCCGGCGCGGCGGCGGCCGGTGAGACCGCCAGGCCCATGGCGGTGACCGCGCAGGCGGCCGAGGCGGCGGCGGTCCTGAGGGCCCAGGACGCTCTGCGGGTGCGGCGGGTCGCTCTGCTGGAGCGCATCGTTGTCTTCCCCCTTCTTCCCCGGCCGGACGGGCCGGGACGGTGGCGCGAGGAGCTCTAATAGACAATCATGTCTGTATGACGTCGAAAAGAGAAGGGGGGACCACCGATGGAGCGCGCCGGACGCCCGCCGGCGGCCCGGGGCGGAGCTGTGCACCGAGTCCGAGGGCTACGAGAGGTAACCATGCGCAATTCAAGGTCACTCCGCTGCGTCTCGATCGTCGCGATGGCGGTCTCCGGCACGCTGGCCGCCGCCACGGCGGCGGCCGCCGACCCGACGCCGGCCCCCCGGCGGCACGGGCCGGCGCCGGCGAAGGGGAAGGTGAAGGCCACCGCCAGGCTGGTGTCGCACGGTTTCGACAGGGCCGTGGCGAACGCCCACGGCTACGAGATCGTCCTGCTGGACGGCGAGCAGGCGGCCGTCAAGGTCTCCGACGGGCCGATCCGGCAGGACGGCGTCAAGACCGCCGGAAGCGCCCTGCGGGCCTCCGGCGCACCGGTCAAGTACGGGGACTGCGGGGTGTCGTTCCTGTACTACGCGTCCATGGGCGACCGGAAGGCCGACGTGTACACCGGCTTCGACGTCACCAAGATGGCGCCCGCGGTCGGCTTCACCTGGGAGGTCAGCGTCACCGACAGCATCGGCGTGGGCAGCAGGACCTGGCGGGAGCCGCTGGCCGGCTACTCCTGGGACACGCACTGGGAGACCGAGCACGGGACCACCGGGTACTCCGAGGCCCGGGTCACCGGCGGGAAGGTGGTGCTGGCCGACGGCGAGGTCTGCACCCAGTTCGGCCCCTGGCAGAGCACCACCCTCTACTGAGGTTCCGCCACGCCGGGCACAGGGCGATCGCTCCCCCAACGGCCGAGCGGGCCTCGGCTGTCCGACAGCCGAGGCCCGCGGCCGCGTCCCACGAGTTCCACGGGACCGGGCATGATCATGCGGTGCAGCAGGCCCCCGGTGCGTTCGACGACGCGGCGGTCGTCCGAGGTCGCCGCTGGTCGGGGCGAAGGCACTGCCCGTTCGGAGCTGGAATCCTCGCTCCTCCGTGCCCGATGTTCCTGCGGCGTTCCCGGCGTGGTTTTCAGGTTCGTGCTTCCAGGAGGAGGCGGGCCAGGGCATCGGGGCGGGTGAGCATGACGTCGTGGGGGCCGTGGATGGGGAACGTGCGGTATCCGATGTCCGTGGCGCACCGCTCGAACGGGTAGGCGCTCGGCTCGCAGAGGACCGCGGTGCCGGGGATCCGGTCGACGGCGCCGGTGAGGCGGGTCGGTTCCTCGAAGGTGCGGGCCGGTTGCGGGTGCATGCGGGCGGCGAGCCACGCCGCGTCGTCCGGGTCGTCGATGCCGACGGCGGCGGGCGGCGGGACGGCGATCAGGCCGTCCGACGTGAGGGCGCGCAGCGCCCGCACGAACGGCGCGGGTGCCAGGTCGTACAGGCTCGTCCCGTCCGGTCCCGCCCAGCCGTCCACCAGGACGAGGTGGCGGACGCGTCCGGGCCGCCGGTCGGCGGCCTCCCGCACGACGAGGCCCGCGTAGCTGTGCCCGACCAGCACGATGTCATCGCCGTGGGCGCCGTCGAGCGCCGCGACGACATCGTCCGCGTGGTCGTGGAGGCCGACGTCTCCTTCGCCGAGGGCGGGGGTGAGCGTGCGAGCACCGGTCTCGTTCAGGAACGGGGTCACCCGGTCCCAGGTCCAGGGGCCGTGCCAGGCGCCTGCGACGAGGACGAACGTGGTCATGAGCGGGCCTCCGCTGGGACGAGGGGACGGACGCGACCGGCGAACTCCGCCAGCGCGGCCTCGTGGTCGCCGGTCGCGAAACGGACCACGATGTGGCGGGCGCCCGCCTCGATGTAGCGTGCCAGCCAGGCGGCGGCGTCCTCCGGCGTGCCGGCGAACATCGCCTGGACGGAGGCGACGAACTCCAGCGGCGCGTTGTAGTAGCGCTCGATGCTCGCGCGAAGGCGCTCACGCGCGCGTCCGGGGTCGCCGTCCAGACATAACGTCGCGTACAGGGCCGGGGTGACCGGCCGTTGCGCCGTTTCCCGGATCGTCGCGGCCTCGTCGGCGTAGACGCCGTGCTCGGGCGGGTAGGGCAGCCAGCCGTCGGCGATGCGGGCGACCCGGCGGAGCGCGGGTCCGCCGCCGGCGAGCCAGACCGGCGGGCCCGCGGGCCGGGACGGCGGCGGCGCGATGCGCACGTCCTCGAACGCGACGTGCTCGCCCTGGAAGGAGACGGCCTCACCGGTCCAGAGCAGCCGCATCGCTTCGACCGACTCCTCCAGCCTGCGGTTCCTGGTCGCGAAGTCGACGCCGAGCGCGGTGAACTGCGCCCGGGTGGCGTCGGCCGGGAAGCCCGCGCCCATGCCCGCGATGACCCGCCCGCCGCTGAGCCGGTCGAGGGTGGCGAGCTGGTGCGCGAGCGGGATGGGGTGCCGCAGCGCGGGCAGCAGCACCGCGGTGCCGAGCTCCACCCGGCGGGTGGCCTGCGCCACCGCCGCCAGGACGAGCAGCGGGTCCGCGCGCGGCCGGGTGACGGGGCTCTCGCCCGCCCAGACCGAGTCGTAGCCGAGCGCTTCGGCGCGCACGGCGTGCCCGACGAGGCGGTGCGGGTCGTGCACGCCCGCCGCCGCCTGGTCGCGCGTCGGCAGCAGGTAGCCGAACCGGATGCGCCGCATGGATCACCTCCGATGATCGATTCCGGCCCGAGCCTAGCCATTGACTTCCTATTTTTGAAGTCTAGAATTCATTTTCAAGAAGTTGAACGAGGAGGAACAGCGATGACGGCACCGATCTACACGGCCGAGGCGCGCGTGACGGGAGGACGGAACGGGCGCGGGCGGACGTCCGACGGGCGTCTCGACCTGACGCTGCGGCTGCCCGAGGAGATGGGCGGCGACGGCGCGGGCGTCAACCCCGAGCAGCTCTTCGCCATCGGGTACGCGGCCTGCTTCGGCTCCACGATGGACGTGCTCGGGCAGTTCAAGGGGCTCGCGGCGGGCGACGCCGAGATCGACGCGAAGGCGATGCTCGTCCCTGCCGAGGGCGGCGCCTTCAGGCTGGGCGTCGAGCTGCGGGTGACCCTGCCGTCGCTCGCGGAGGCCGAGGCGGTGGAGCTCGGGCGCGCCGCGCACCGGACGTGCCCGTACTCCAGCGCGATCCGCGGCAACGTCGACGTCGCGATCGTCGTCAACGGGACGGCCCTCTAGCCGGTCCGCCGGCGCTGCGACCTCCTAGAGTGATCCGATGGAGCAGCGGAACTACAACCAGTACTGCGCGACGGCGCGGACCCTCGACCTCGTCGGCGAGCGCTGGACGCTGCTGCTGATCCGCGAGCTGCTGACCGGGCCGAAGCGGTTCGGCGACCTGCAGGCGAACCTGCGCGGCCTCGGCACCGGGCTGCTCGCGGCGCGGCTGAAGCATCTCGAACGGGAGGGCCTCGCCCGCAAGGTGACCCTGCCGCCGCCCGCCCGCACCCCCGCGTACGCGCTGACCGAGGCGGGCGCGGAGCTCGGCCCGGCGGTCCTGGCGCTGGCGCGCTGGGGCATGACGTGGGCGCTCGGCGAGCGGCAGGAGGGCGAGACCTTCCGGCCGGGATGGGCCGTGCTCGGCCTGGAGGCATGCTTCCTGCCGGAGGCGTCGGCCGGGCTGCGCGTGGTGTACGAGTTCCGGGTGGCGGACGAGGTGTTCCACGCGGACATCGCCGACGGGACGGTCCGGATGCTGCACGGGCCCGCGCAGCGGCCCGACGCCTCCGTCACGATGGGCGAGGACGCGCTCATCGCGATCGCGTCGGGCCGGTCGTCGCTGGGCGCGGCGATCGGGGCCGGCGACGCCACGGTGTCCGGGAGCACCGAGGCGATCCGCCGGCTCGGCGAGCTGTTCCGCTTCCCCGAGCCGAAGTCGCGGAAGCCCGAGCAGGCACCGTGACGGCGCCGAGATAGGTTGCCCGCATGACGATCCGGCGCCGGCGCGACGTGGGAACGGCCGGCCGCGACGATGCGCACGCGTCCCTCCGGGCCCACCTGGAAGCGCACTTCCCCGATCATGAGATCGAGTGCGTGAGCGGTGCGCGGGGCCCGATCGGGAAGCGCATCCCCGGATTCCGGATCTTTCGCATCGGGCCGGGTCCCCGCTTCCCCGGCTGGACCTATGTCAGCTCCGGCTGCCGGCAGGTCACCGCCGGCGGGCCCACTACCATGCCGGTCCGCCCGGCCAGCGGCTCGACCACGGCCATGTGGTGCCCGTCGGACGGCCCTGGTCCGATGGTTCGGCCTGCGACCGGTACCTCGTCTCGCTGCCCTACCCGCTCGGTCCCGACTTCGAGGTCTGCTCCTGGCCGGGCGGCCACGTCCGGATCCTGTGGCTCCTGCCCATCACCCCGGCCGAGCGCGATCTATGGCGCGATCAGGGTCTGGAGTTTGGAGACCAGGCTGGAGGAGGCCGGCATCGACTTCTCCGATCCTGGGCGCCCTTCCGCGGTGTGACTTCTCTTGTCCGGAAGCGGTGCCGGGCGGGCGCGCTATTTGACGCGCTTGCGGCGGTAGGTGTCGGTGATTCTGATGGTGGACGTGTGGTGCTTGGCGATGGTGGCGGCGCGCGGGATGACGCGGAGCTTCTCGAGGGTGACGGCCGGGTTGGCGCCGGTCCCGGGTTCGGCGGCGGTGCAGCGGGAGCCGGTGGGCAGGCCCGTCAGCAGGGCGACGGTGTAGGTGCCGCGCTTGCGGTGGGCGGACAGGTGGAAGGTGCGGGTCAGGGGCGCGGCTCCGGGGCGGGTGCAGCGGACCCGGACGGTGATGCGGCCCTGGAGGCCGGCGCCGTCGCCCCGGACGGCCTTGGTGACGCGGAGGGCGCCGGTGGCGCGGTCGTAGGTGTCGGTGACCGTCACGGTCACGGTCCCGTCGGTGGGGACGGTGACGCGGGAGGGGACGATGACGGGGCGGCGGGCGTCGGTGCGGCCGTTCTCGCCGGTGGCGGTCTCGGTGACGGTGCAGGTGCTGCCGGCGGGGATGCCGGTGACGTGCAGGAGGTGGCGGCCGGGGGACGCGCCGGCGGGCAGGGTGCGGGTGTGGTGGACGATGCCGCCGTCCGGGCCGGTGCAGGAGACCCGGAGGGTGATCGCGCCCTGGAGGCCGGCGGCGGCGCCGGTGACGGCCTTGGCGAGGACGAGGTCGCCGGCGTCGTAGCGGGTGAGCCGGACGCCGGCCCTGGCGGTGAGGTGCTCCTTCTTGGCCAGGATCAGTTTCTGCGCGTCGTCGACGCCGGGGTTGGTGTGGTCGTAGAGGTAGACGGCGCTCTCGGTGATGTCGGCGGAGCGGTTCAGCACGAAGCCCTGCGGGGTGGCGGTGGTGGTGCTGCGGGCCCACAGGCGGTCGCCGGGGCGGACGGTGTCGCCGTCGTCGAGGCGGTGGCGGCCGGCGGCGTCGGTGAAGACCTGGGTGCCGCCGACGGTCTGCAGGGTGGCCGGGCCGTCGCCGGAGACGGTGAAGGGGCCGGCGAGGCCGCCGTTGGAGGGGGCCTCGGCGGTGGCGGGGACGACGCCGATGCGGGGCGGGGACGGTTCGGGGGACGGGCCGTTGGCCAGGGCGTCGGTGACGATCGCCGCGACCGCGGCGTAGCGGGCGTCGGTTGGTGCGAGCACGAGCTTGTCGGTGAGGAACCAGATCGCGAGCTGCACCGCCGCGGCCCGCTCGTTGTCGCCGGCGAGGCCGGCGGGTTCGCCGGTGGTCGGGAAGTAGTGGCCCAGGATGTAGCCGACGTAGCCGACGTTGGGCACGTTGGCGGAGTTCCAGGTGCCGAGCTTGTAGTTCACCCCGACCTGGGTGGAGGTGTGCAGGTCGATGCAGTAGGTGAGGGCGGTCGCGCCGCCGGGGCCCTGGTCGGTGACCTCGATGAGGCGCGCGGTGAGCGTGCCGTGCGGCGTCGACCCGGCGGGGAGTGCGGCGGGGTAGCCGTCCAGCGGGTTCAGGGCGGCGGGCGCGTCGTAGGCGGTGCGGACGGTCGCACCGGCGCCGAGGGCGGTGATCTGGACGTCGCTGGAGAAGACGGGCTCGGCGCCGACCGATGTGTCGGGGACGGGCACGCGCAGCGGTGCGGGCGCGGGGACCGGTGCCGGGGCGGCCGATGCCGGTGCCGTGCCCGCCGCCGTCAACGCGAGCGCCAGCACGGCCGCCAGCAGGCGCGCCGGACGCCGGGCCGCCCTGGATCCCCTGACCACCATGCCGCTTCACGCTCCCGTCGGGTTCCGGGCCGGCCGGCGGCGTTCCGCCGGTCTCGTCCCGTGGCGTCGTCCTGCCCGGACGGGGATCGGCCCCAACGGCACGGATGATCTTTTGGGTCCGGGCCGCCGCTTTCATGATCATTCGATGGGGCGCTCCCCGGCGGTCCGGACCGCCGGTCAGGGGATGGTGAAGGTCTGGCCCGGGTCGCCGGCGGTGCAGGGGAGCTGGAAGACCTGGGCGCCCGTGGACGGGCGGCCGCGGACGCCCACGCAGAGGTCGCCGTTCCCGGGCTGGAGCCGGTAGCCGCCGGGCACCCGCCGCAGCGTGTAGCGGTCGGTCTGGATGCCGCCGCAGACGTCGTCCGACAGGGCCTTGCCGGGTTCGGGCGAGCCGTCCAGGACGCCCATGCAGCCCGCGCCGTAGGTCGGGTGCCGGGTGGTGACGCGCCATCCGGCGCCGTCGCGGGCGAGGCGGCGCGGCGGGAAGGCGTCCGCGCAGGGCGCCAGGTAGATGAGCCCGGCCTTGTCCTGCCGCCGCTCGGTCAGGCAGAGGCCGCCGAGGCGGAGCCGGTCGCCGGCGGGCGCCGCCGCCGGGGGCTGCGACGGGCTCGGCGCGGTCCGCGCGGGCGGGGCGGCGTGCCCGGGCGCGCCGGACGGCCGGGACGTCCACGCGACGGCCCCCGCGACGGCCGCGGTGGCGGCGACGGCGAGGACGACCGGGAGGACCCGCCGGCGGGGCGCGGGCGAGGGTTCGGGCGGCGGCTCCGGCGGGGGCGCGCCCGTCTCGGGGTGCAGCAGGCGGTCGCGCTCGGCCAGCCAGCCGGCGACGTCCTCGTCGGTGCCGCCGCACGCCAGCACCAGGGACGTGACGAGCGGGGCGCGCGGGACCGTCCGGCGCTGCAGGGCGGTCGCCAGCGTCGAGGCGGGCAGGGCGAGCGGCCCGCCGCGGGAGGTGAGCCGCTCGATCTCCTTGAAGGTCAGGCCGCTGCGCTCGCGCATCCGCCGCAGGGCCTGGACGAACTCCTCCTCCGACGCGGCGGGGACGGGGCTCGCGGCGGTCCCGATCGGGTCGTCACCGGTCACCCCGGGAGTGTCGCAGAGCGGCCGCGTCCCCGCGACCGTCGGGCAGGGGGGCCGGGGGCCGGGCGGGGAGGCCGCGGTACGGGAGGGGCTCGCTGTAGACGAGGTTCGTGGTGGTGCTGCCCAGCTCCAACAGCTCGTCGACGGTGCGTTCCAGGTGGGCCAGGGACGGGGCCGCGACCTTGAGGACGTAGCAGTCCTCGCCGGTGGTGCGGAGGCATTCCAGGATCTCCTCGCGATCGCGCAGGAGGTCGTGGAGCGGGGTGTGGCGGTTGCCGGGGTACTTGAGGCGGACGACGGCCGTGACGGGCAGGCCGGCTTTGGCCAGGTCGACGCGGGCGTGGTAGCCGGTGATGACGCCCGCCGTCTCCAGGCGCCGGACGCGCTCGGTCGCGGCGGAGGTGCTGAGGCTGACGCGGCGGCCGAGCTCGGTGAGGGAGACGCGGCCGTCGCGCTGGAGTTCGGTGAGGATGGCCCAATCGGTCGCGTCGAGATTCACGGTCATGGGGGCAAAGTACCGGGGAAATCGCGGCGGCAGGGTGGGGATGCCGTGGGTTCTCTCTTCAAAGGGCACGTGCGGGCTGGATAGTTTGTGGCGCATGGAACTGGGGGTGAACGTCCCGAACTTCGGGCCAGGGGCCGATCCGGGACGGCTGCGGGATTGGGCGCAGGTCGTGGAAGGGCTCGGGTTCGACCTGCTGATGGTGTCCGACCACGTGGTCATCACGCCGGACGTGGCGGCGCAGTATCCGGCGCCGTTCTACGAACCGTTCACGGCGTTGTCGTGGCTGGCGGGAGTCACGCGGCGGGTCCGGTTGGGGACGACGGTGCTGGTGGCGCCGTACCGGCATCCGCTGCTGGTGGCGCGGATGGCCGCGAACCTGGACGCGCTCAGCGGCGGGCGTCTCGTGCTCGGAGTGGGCGCGGGGTGGGCCAGGGAGGAGTTCGCGGCGCTCGGTGCGGAGTTCGAGGAGCGGGGGCGGTCGACCGACGAGCTGCTCCGGACGCTGCGGGCGACGTGGGAGGACCCGGGATACCGGTGCGGCCGCATCCCCCTGTGGGTCGGCGGGCACAGCGACGCGGCGCTGCGGCGCGCCGTGCGGTTCGGCGACGCCTGGCATCCGCTGCGCTTCACCATGCCCTGGTTCGAGGAGCGGGCCGGGCGGCTGGCGGCGGTCGCGGCGGCCGAGGGACGGCCCGTCCCCGCTCTCGCCCCGCGGATCGTGCTGCGCGTCACCGCGGCGGACCTGGCCGAGCGCCGCGCCGGCGAGGGGTCGATCGACCAGGTCGTGGGAGACCTGGCGCGGCTGCGGCGGCTCGGCGCCGCGAGCGTGCTGCTCGATCCGTTCGGCGGGGATCCGGAGGAGACACGGCGTCCCGAGGACGCCTGGCGGGCGCTGGCCGCGGTGGCGGCGCGCCGGAAGGAGATCGCATGACACCCGACGAGGAGCGGCTGCTGCGCAGGGCCGTCGAGCTGGCGCGGCGGGCCCGCGAGGACGGGCACGCGCCCTACGGGTCGCTGCTGGCGAGCGCCGACGGGACCGTTCTGGTCGAGGCGCACAACACCGTGCGGGCCGACCGGGACATCAGCGCCCATCCGGAGCTGAAGCTGGCCCGGTGGGCGGCGCGCGAGCTCGATCCCGCCGCGGCGGCGGCGACCACGATGTTCACCAGCTGCCAGCCGTGCCCGATGTGCACGGGCGCGATCGACCGGTCGGGGCTCGGCCGCGTCGTGTACGCGCTGTCGGCCGAGCAGCACGCCGCGCTCCAGCCGGGCGGCGGCTTCCCGCGCGTCCCGCAGGAGGGACCCGCGCTCCCCGAGGAGGCGCGGGTCCCGGTCGACGGCTACTACACCTGAGGCGTCAGGCCGCGACGGAGTCGTGGGCCGGCCGCGTCAGGGCGTACATGAGCAGCACGCAGAGGGCGATGGCCATGACCGACCAGACCGGGTAGGCGGTCAGGAAGACCAGGTGGCCGAAAGCGGCGAGGACGGCGAGGCCGATGCCCGCCGCGCGGGCCCAGGTCTGGCCGGCGAGGATGCCGGCGCCGACGGCGAGCTGCACGATGCCGACGATCAGCCAGATCCAGCCCCAGGCGGTGAAGTTGAACAGCAGCACCCGCTCCTCGGTGACGAGGTAGTAGGTGGGCTTCAGCAGGGCCACCAGGCCGTCGATGACGTTGAAGCCGCCGAGGACGACGGCGACGAGGCCGGCGAAGGTCAGCCAGCCGGAGGTCGGGCGGCCGTGCGCGGCGGTCCGGCCGTGGGTCGTGGAGGCGGATGGGGTGCCGCCAGGAGCCATGTTGGTCGCCATCGTTGTCTCCCCCGTCTCGTCCGAATACAGGTGATCACCTCATTTCCGGTGGAAATGGGGTCGGAAACGGTTTCCGGCGCGTCTTGACGGGAGTGCGGGGGAGGTTTGGGGCGCGGTTGACGGCCTGCGGGAACGAAGGGGGAAAGGCCGGGGACGGGCGGGGGAGCTGCGATGTTCGGTCACAGAGAGGCCGCTCCGGTGGCCACGGAGATGTTCCAGATGCGGCAGCGGATGCTGTCGGTCGGCGACGACTACTGGATCGACAACGGGCTCGGGCAGCACGCCTACCGGGTGGACGGCAAGGTGCTGCGGCTGCGCAGGACGTTCGTGCTGGAGGACGCCGCCGGCACCGAGCTGCTGAAGATCCACAGCAAGGTGCTGCGGGTCCGCGAGACGTTCGTGATCGAGCGCGGCGGCGAGACGGTCGCGACGCTGCACAAGGCGCTGGTGGGGTTCCGCGACCGGTACGCGATCGACCTCGGGGACGCGGGCGAGCTGCACGCGCAGGGGAACATCGTGGACCACGAGTACACGGTGACGCGGGGCGGGGACGTCGTCGCGCAGGTGAACAAGCACTGGATGAAGGTCCGCGACACCTACGGCGTGGCGATCGCGCAGGGCGAGGACGTGCCGCTGCTCCTCGCGGTCGTGGTGTGCGTCGACGCGATCAGCCACGAGCACCGCTGACGCGTGGGGGCCTGGCGGGGGCGCTACCGGGACCGCTACGCCGCGGGGCGGGCGCGGGTCGAGGCGGTGCGGGACGGCGCGTACGCGCGGCCGGGGATCGGGCGGGCCGTGCGGTCCTACCAGCGCTACTACACGCTCGGGATGCAGCACGTGGCCGGGTCGGTGACCTACTTCGGGATCCTGTCGCTGTTCCCGCTGGTGGCGCTGGTGTACGCGGTCGCCGGGCACGTGGTGGCGCGCCAGCCGCAGCTGCAGGCCGAGCTCGACCGGTCGATCCAGCAGACGCTCGGCGTGGACGCTGATCTAGGCGCGAGCGTGTTCGCCGCGCAGGCGAAGGCGTCGGTGCGGGCCGTCACGACGACGCTCGGCGTCCTCGGGCTGCTCTACGCGGGGCGGCTGTGGGTGGACGCGGGGCGGCGGGCGCTGCGGACGGTGTGGGGGCCGGGTTCCGCGCGGGAGCCGGGGTTCGTGCGGGGGTACGTGCGGGACCTGGTGGTGCTGGTGGTGTTCCTGGCGGCGGTCCTGGTGCTGCTCGGGCTGGCGGTGCTGGCGCTCGGCGGGCCGTTCCGGCTGGCGGCGTCGGACGGGCACGCGGTGCCGCTGTGGGGCGAGGTCGCGGCGCGGGTCGCGGGTGCGGCGCTGGCGGCCGGGTGGGGCGCGCTGATCTGCGGGTGGCTGTTCCGGCGGCTCGGCGGCGCGCCGCGCGACGCGCGGGTGGCGCAGGCGTCGTGGGCGGGCGGCGCGGGCCTGACGGCGATGGCGGTGGCCGCGCTGTTCCTGCTGCGGCACGCGCTCACCGATCCGCTGTACGGGCTGCCGCTCGTGGTCATCGGCCTGATGCTGTGGGTCAGCGGCCTGTCGCGGCTGCTGCTGTCGCTGGCGGTGTGGGCGTCCACGCCGGACGCGCCGCAGGTCTAGGGGACGCCGCCGTCGGGGGTGCGCTCGCCGGTCAGGACGAGGGTGACGCGGTAGCAGACGGCGAGGAGCGGCACGGCGAGGACGGCGCCCGCGATGCCGGCGACGAGGGTCCCGGCGGTGACGGCGACGAGGACGACGGCGCCGTGCAGGTCCAGGGCGCGGCCGATGATGACCGGCTGCAGCAGGTTGCCCTCGATCTGCTGCACGGCGATGATCGCGACGAGCACCAGGATCGCGTCGCCGAGGCCGTTGCCGACCAGCGTGATGAGGACGGCGACGGCGCCGGAGGCGAGCGCGCCGACGATCGGGACGAACGCGGCGATGAAGGTGAGCGCGGCGAGCGGGACGGCGAGGGGCACGCCGACCAGCACGAGGGCGAGGCCGATGCCGGCGGCGTCGACGAGGGCGATGACGAGCTCGCCGCGGATGTAGGCGGTGAGGGTCGTCCAGCCGGCCTGCCCGCCCGCGCGGACGCGGTCGCGGTGGGCGGCCGGGGTGCGGCGGACGATCCAGTCCCACATGCCGGGGCCGTCCTTGAGGAGGAAGAACAGCAGGACGAACGCGGTGAGGGCGCCGGTGACGACCTGGGTGACGGTGCTCGCCCGGCTGAGCAGGCGCGGCGCGGAGTCGAGGGCGGTCTCGCGCAGGTTCGCGCCGAGCGACCGGAGCTGCTCGTCGGTGACGGGCAGCGGCCCGTCGACGAGCCAGGACCCGAGGCGCTCGACGCCGCCGCGCAGCGCCGTGGTGAGCTCGGACCACTGCCGGGCCAGGCGGTCCACGATGAGCCAGAGCGGCAGCGCGACGATGACGAGGATCGTCAGCAGGCCGCCGAGCGCGGCGAGCCAGGGCGGGAGGCGGAACCGGCGGAGCAGCCGGGCGACGGGCTCGATCAGCGCGGTCATGAGGAGCGCGACGACGATCGCGAGGGTGACGGCGGCGAGCTCGGCGAGGATCCACGCGACCAGCGCGACGCCGGCGGCGAGCACGAGCAGGCAGGCGGTGGTGCGGGCCGCCGAGCGCAGCCGCGGCGGCGGCCCGGCCGGCGGGCCCGCGGGGTCGGAAGGCATACCGGGGCCCTGCCCGGGGCCGCCCCCGGGCAAGCTGATCTTTGTGGCGGCGGTGCTTTACCCGCGCGCCGGGGAGAGGGCGACGGCGCCGTGGGAGAGGCAGGCGGCGGGGTCGGGCGGCGGGAGCGGGTGCTGCCAGGCCGCCGTGGGGGCGAGGCCGGGCGGCAGCAGCGGCCAGCCGCCGAGGTAGCCGAGCAGTGTCGCGGGCGGGCGGACCGTCAGCGGGACGCCGCACCGCTCGGCGTACAGGTCGGCGACCCCGGGCGCCAGCGGGGCGGTGAGGTGGCTGACGACGAGGGCGCTGCCGGGCGGCAGCGCGCCGCGCAGGGCGGCGACGATGGCGGCGGGCCCGTCGGCGTCGGGCAGCAGGTGCAGGACGGCGGTGAGGACGAGCGCGACCGGGCGCCGCCAGTCCAGGGAGCCGGCCGCGAGGCCGAGGAGCTCCTCGGGCTTGCGCAGGTCGGCGGTCATCGCCTCGACGCCCGCGTCGGCGGCCATGAGGGCGCGGGCGTGGGCGACGACGGCGGGGTCGTTGTCGAGGTAGACGGTGCGGGCGCCGGGGAGGCGGCGGGCCGCCATCTGGTGGACGTTGTCGCGGGTGGGCAGCCCGCAGCCGACGTCGAGGAACTGGTCGACGCCGAGGGCGGCGAGGGCGGCGACGGCGCGGCCGAGGAAGGCGCGGTTCGCGCGGGCCGCCGTCCGCAGGTTCGGCTGGAGCTCCAGGAGCTCGGCGACGAGGCGGCGGTCGGCGAGGTAGTTGTCCTTCCCGCCGAGGAGGTGGTCGTGGACGCGGGCGGGACTGGCGGCGCTCATGGCGTCCCGGCGGCGCGCCTGCCGCCGCGGTCTGACGAGTCCCCCAGGGGATGCATGGCCGTCCCTCCTCGGACGCTGGAGGAACACGCTAAGCGGTGGGGAGGCGCCGATGCGGAAGTGGTGGATATTTACCTCGGGACGCCATTCGGTACCGTGGCCGTGTCCTGCAACGACCCGCCTTACTCGCCTTGACATATGACCACATTCGGCCTCCACGCCTTTCCGGCGGGAAGCCGGAAAAGGCACCCGGAGTGAGGAGATGTGAGAATTGCAGTTACCGCCCGGCGGCCGGAATGCCGTTCCGCCGCCGGCGTCCGAACGCATATCCATGCGGGGCGCCGGATGCCGGACGCGCTCAGGTACGGCCGGGGATCTGGAGGCGGGGGGTGTCGGACGGGCCGGAACGGACGCACGATGGAGGCATGTCGTTCGACGGTATGGCCGGATATGACGTCATCAACCTCAGGTCGGAAGTCGATCCCGTCACGGCGGTGCGGGAGCAGGAGGCCACCGAGCGGGTGCTCGTCTACCCGCGGCTCGCGGGCGCGGGCACCGCGGACTTCGGCGTCGCCGAGCAGGACGGCGGGCGCTGGCGGATCGCCGGCCTGGACCGCCCCACCCCGATGAGCGCGCGGGCGCTGCTCGCCTCGGCCCTGCGCGCCGAGGAGGACCCGGACGCCGCCGCGCTCGCCGCCGAGGTCGCCCGGCACCGCGGCCGCGAGACGGAGTGGTCGCTGCGCGGGCGCCGCTTCCGGATCGTGCGGGTGCAGGGGTTCGTGCGGCTCGGCGAGGACGGCCCCGAGCCGCTCCGCGCCACCGACGAGGAGCCCGCCGTGCCCTACCCCGACCGCGGGTTCGTCCTCGATCCGGCGGCCCCGACGACCTCGACGGACGCCGCGCTCCGCCTCGACCTCGCCAACCTCGCGCCGGCGCGCGGCACGGTGCCCGAGGACGCGCTGCGCGAGGCCCGCGACGCGCTCGCCGCGTATCCGGGGATCGTGCTGCTGCCGCTCGACTACGCCGCGATGGAGGAGCGGGACGGCTCGTGGGCGCCGCTCACCGGCGGCACCGGGCCGCGGGTGGTGCGCGAGCGGCTCGCCGTCCTGGTCCCCGGCGCCGCGGACGCGGTGGCGGGCGAGGGGCGCAGCGAGTTCGCGGTGGACGGCCGCCGGCTGCGGATCGTCCGGATCGTGCGGATGATCCGGGTCGGCGCGGACGGGCCGGAGCCCGCCCGCCCGAGCGACGGCGCGTGACGCGGCGGGTCAGCCGGCGCGCTGGGCGGCGGTGAGGCGCGCGTAGGCGCCGTCCCGCGCGACGAGCTCGTCGTGGGTGCCGGTCTCCACGACGCGCCCGGCGTCCAGCACGACGATCAGGTCGGCGTCGCGGACGGTCGACAGCCGGTGCGCGACGACGATCTGCGTGCAGCCGAGCCCGGCGAGGGACCGGCGGATGTGCTCCTCGGCGGCGGCGTCGAGGCTGGACGTCGGCTCGTCCAGCAGCAGGACGCGGGGCCGCCCGTACAGGGCGCGGGCGAGCGCGAGGCGCTGGCGCTGGCCGCCGGACACGCGGCCGCCGGCCTCGCCGACGTCGGTCAGGTAGCCCATCGGCCAGCGCTCGACGTCGGCGGCGATGCCGGCGAGGCGGGCGGCGTCCGCGACGTCGCCGCCGGTGCGGCCCATCGCGATGTTGCCGGCGACCGGCCCGCGGAACAGGAACGGCTGCTGCGGGACGGCGCCGACGCGGCCGCGCAGCCAGCGCCGGTCGAGGTCCGCGAGGGGGACGCCGTCGAAGCGGACGGTGCCGCCGGTCGGTTCGAGCAGGCCGAGCAGGACGCGGCCGAGCGTCGTCTTGCCCGACCCCGACGGCCCGACGACGGCGACGCGGTGCCCGGCGGGGACGCGCAGCGTCACCTCGTGCAGGACGGGGGCGCGCGGGTCGTAGCCGAAGCTGACGCGGTCCAGCTCGATGTCGCCGCGCAGCTCGGCGGGGCGGGCGGTGCCGGTCGGTTCGGGCGCGGCCTCCAGCAGGTCGCCGACGCGTCCGGCCTGCGCGGCGGCGAGGCTGACCTGCTGGAGGGTGCCGAGGAGCCCGGCGAGGGGCGCGGTCGCCGACCCGGCGAGCGCGGCGACGCCGAGGAGCGTGCCGAGGCCGCCGGACGCGCCCGCGACGAGGTGCGCGACGACGAGCAGCAGGCCGAGGGCGAGGGCGAGCTGGACGGCGTCGGTCGCCGCCTGGCCCGCGGCCATGGCGCGGTCGCGGGCCCGGACGGCGGCGAGCTCGGCGTCGAAGCGGCCGCTCCAGCGGTCCGCCGCGACCGGCTCGCCGCCCGTCGCCTTCAGCGTCTCGATGCCCTGGAGGCTCTCGACCAGGGTGCTCTGCGCGTCGGTCTGGGCGTTCAGCGCGGCCCGCGCGCGGTGCAGCGTGACGCGGCCGGCCACGAGGGCGACGGCGATCTGCGCGGCGGCGGCCGCGAGGGTGACGGCGGCGACGGGCGGGGAGGCGGCGGCGAGGACGGCGAGGTACCCGGCGGCCGTCAGCAGGTCGAACGCGAACGCCAGGGACCGCTCGGTGACCAGGTCGCGGATGCCGGCGACCGAGGCGAGGCGCTCCAGGACGTCGCCGCTGCTGCGGGCGTCGAAGTAGCGGAACGGCAGCGCGAGGGTGTGCCGGACGAGGCGCCGCATGAGGAGCGCCGACGTCCGGTTCTCCAGGCGGATGAGGGCGGCGGCGCGCAGCAGCGACACCAGCGTGCGGGCGGCGACGGCCGCGCCCGCGGCGGCGAGCATGAGGGGTCCGTCGAAGCGCCCGGCGGGCGCGGCGTCCACGACGGCGCGGGTGAGGAGCGGGACGGCGAGCCCGAACGCCTGCACGGCCAGGGACGCCAGGACGACGGCGGCGATGAGCCGCGGGTCGCGCAGGGCGCCGAGCAGCAGCCGCGCGACGGGCCTCCGCCACCAGCGGGCGCGCGGCGCGTCCGGCACCGGGCGGACGGCGGCGACGGCGAGGGCCGTGCCGCTGTAGCCGGCCGCGAACTCCTCGGTGGTCAGGGTGAGGGCGCCGCGCGCCGGGTCGACGACGCGGACGCGGCGCGGCCCGATCCGCTCGACGACGACGTAGTGCCGCTGCTCCCAGTGGACGGCCAGCGGGAGCGGCAGGCCCGCCAGCGCGTTCAGCGGGGCGCGGAGCGGCCGCAGGCCGAGGCCGAGGGCGGCGCCCGCGTCCACCAGGTCGCGCAGGGACGCGCCGTCGCGGCCGTCGGGCAGCAGCGCGGCCGCCTCCCGCACGGTGGTGGGGCGGCCGTGCGCGGCGCGCAGCATCGCGACGCAGGCCGCCCCGCAGTCCGACCGGGACTGCTGGAGCAGCCGCGGCACCCGCCGCCTCACAGCCAGTGCCACCGGATGTCGGCCGCCGCGCGGCGCTCGGCGAGCCAGGCGTCGAACGCGGCGCGCTCGGCGGCGCGGGCCGCGACGTCGGCGGCGGCGGGGCGCCGCGACCGGACGAGCCCGGCGAGCCAGCGCCCCTCGTAGGGGACGGGCCCGACGCGCTCGTCGGCGGCGGCGCCGCGCATCGGCTCGGGCAGCGCGTCCGCGACGGTCTCGACGGAGGTCAGCTCCATCCGGACGGTCGGGACGACCGGCAGGGTGCGGGCGACGCGCGCGGCGGTCACCTCGCCGTCGGTGAGCGCCCAGAGCGCGTCCACCCGGTCGAAGCGGCCGGGGTCGGCGGCGAGCAGGGCGGGGCCGAGCTCGCGCTCCTTGCGGCGCCGCAGCCGGCGGACGCGGGCGTACCGGTCGACGTGGCGGGCGAGGTCGTCCTCGGTGAGGCCCGCCTCGGCGAGCCAGGCAAGGGTCACCGCGCGGTCGTGCAGGCCGCGCGAGCGCCGGAACTCGTCGGCCGCCGCCTGCGTCTCCTCGCGCGTCACCGGCGCGGTGTCGCCGGCGGCCAGCGCGTACAGCAGGCAGTGGTCGACGAGCTCGCGGTGCAGCGACGGGCGCCGCGCCCCGGCGGCCCGCACCGCCATGAGCGCCTGCGGGACGGTCACGTCGAAGCCGTCGACGGTGAGGACCCGGTTGGCGGCCCAGTGGGTGGAGTGGTCCACCAGCCAGGGGACGCCGTCCTCGGGCTGCGCGGTCACGGTGACGGTGCCGCCGTCCGGGTGCGCCAGGACGAGGTCGTAGTCCACCACCGGCGAGGACGGGTGCGGCGCGATGACGAGCTCGGCGTCCAGGCCGGGATGGTCGGCGGCCCAGGCGCGGACGGCGGCGCGCGCCGCGCTCTCGCCGTCGCGGCGGCGGGGCAGGCCGCGCAGCAGCTCGGCGGCCGAGCCGAGCGCGGCGCCGAGACCGGTCTCGGTGATCATGTCGGGTCCTCCTCGGCGGCCAGCAGCCAGCCGGCGATCGCGTCGCCGATGGGCAGGCCGGTCTCGTCCTCGATCCAGCCCCAGTGCCCGTTGGGGTTGATCTCCAGGAACACGTGCTCGCCCGCCGGGGTGCGGATGAGGTCGAGCGCGCCGTAGCTCAGGCCGCACGCCGCGACGTAGGCGGCGCAGCGCGCGGCGACGTCGGCGGGCAGCTCGCAGGCGGTGTAGGGCACCGACTCGTCCTCGTAGTGGCGCCAGTCGACGCGGGTCAGCCGGGACGCCTGCGAGTCGATGGCGGCGGCGAACACCCGGTCGCCGACGACGGTGACGCGCAGCTCGACGTCCTTGTCGACGTAGGGCTGCAGGATCACCGGCTCGTGCCGGACGCGGTGCCGGCCGGCGAGCTGCCGGCGGCCGACCTCGGTCGTGTAGACGAGGTGCCGCTCGCCGTCCACCCGGCACTCCTCGGGCTGCAGCAGCTTGGCGACGAGGCGGCCGCCGTGCCGGTGCCAGGCCGGGACGAGCGCGCCCGGGTCGTTGGTGAAGACCGTCTCGGGGACGGTGAAGCCGTGCCGGACGGCGGGCACCAGGTGGGTCAGCTTGTTGTGGACGGCGTCGAGGACGCGGCCGCGCGCGGGCAGCCAGCGCGCCTCCAGCAGGTCCAGGAAGCCCGCGAGGTGGATGCGGGCGAGGCTCTCGGCGCGGTCGCGGTGCTCGGGATCGGTGGCGGCTGCGGCGCGCGGGCGGCCGGGGCGCCGGTTCCACACGGCGGTGACGGCCGACAGGTCGTGCTCGGCGTCGCCGGTGTGCAGCAGCAGCCGCGGGTCGGGGCCGTCCACGACGGCGGTGAGGCGGGCGCGCGCGGGGAAGTCGGCGGGATCCCACCAGAGCACGTCGGCGCCCCGGTCGAGCAGCTTCGGCAGGACGAGGCGGACGGTCGGATCGGCGGGCTCGCTCAGGATGAGGATCATGGCTTCCGTCCCGGGAGGGCGGGCGCCCCGCGCGGTGCGCGGGGCGCCCTGCCGGCGTCGGTGCTAGTCGATCCGCCACTCGGCGGAGGCGGACTCGACGCCGCCCGCCGCGATGCCCCAGGACTTGATCATCGAGGCGTCCTTCTGGCCGCCGGCCAGCAGGTCCAGCTCGGTGCCGGCGATCTCCGCCACGCCCGCGGGCAGGTCCTCGATGAGGATCTTCTCCGGTCGCTTCACGCGCTCTCCCTGTGTCCGCACCGCCGGTCCCCCGGCGGTGCCCCCTGCCGGCCCCGTGCGGGGCCGACGACCAGAGACTGGCCCGCCGGACGTCCTGCCCTCATGGGGCGGCCGTCCCCTCGGCGGGAGGAATCGCCTGGCCGGGCGGGGGCGCTTCCGCGCAGGTCGGCGGGGTGGCGGCGGCGCGGGGGCGGGGCGCGCGGCGCGGCCGCCCGGGACAAGATCGTCCCGGGCGGCCGGGACGTCCCGGGTGCCGCGTCGTGCCTGGTCGGCGGGGGCGCGGGGCGGTCGCGGGCGGCGCGCGGGCGGGGCCGCGTCCCGGGTCAGCCGCAGACGGCGGCGTCGGCGGTCGCGGCGAGGTCCTTCTGGAACGCGGGGACGGCGTCGGCGGCGTTGCTGTTATAGGTGATGACGGCCTGCCGGCCGGGCCGGGTGTAGGTCCAGGTGCGGTAGCCGGGCCAGCCGCCGTCGTGGCCCCAGGCGTACCCGCACGACAGCCTCACCCGGTAGACGCCGAGGCCGTAGTCCTCGGCGCGGCCCTCGTCGACCACCGGGATCGTCGCGGTCAGCGCGCGCTGCTCGGCGGCGGGCAGCAGCCGCCCGCCGAACAGGGCGCGGTGGAAGCGCGCGACGTCGCCCGCCGTGGAGATCATCCCGCCGGACGTCCAGCCGCTCGACGGGCTGACGAGCGTGCTCACGTCGCCGTAGTCGCCGTAGTAGCCGTGCACGTAGGGGGCGGTGAAGGACGTTCCGGCCGGGAGCGCGGTGTGCGTCAGCCGGAGGGGGCCGATGATGCGGCGGTTCAGCTCGGCGGTGAAGGAGCGGCCGGTCGCCTTCTCCGCGATGAGGCCGAGCAGGATGTAGTTGGTGTTGGCGTAGTGCCAGCCGCCGTCGGTGAAGCGCGGCTGGTCGAGGGCGATGCCGACGAGCTCGCGGGGCGTCCAGTCGCGGGCCGGGTCGCTCTGGATGCGCGGGTCGAGCGCGTACTCCGGCAGGCCGCTCGTGTGCTGGAGGAGCTGCCGGACGGTGATCGGCGCGCCGGGGACGAGGCCGGGGAGCCAGCGGTCCACGGTGTCGTCCAGCCGGAGCCGGTGCTCGGCGGCGAGCTGGAGCACGACGGTCGCGGTGAAGGTCTTGGTGACCGAGGCGATGCGGAACTGCAGGCCGCCGCTCATCGGGCGCCCGGTGGCGGTGTCGGCGTAGCCGGCGGCGGCGTACCGCGTGCGGGCGCCGCGCCGGGACATGACGATCACGCCGGGGGCGCCGTCGGCGACGAGGCGCTGCGCGCGCTCGCGCAGCGCCGGGGCGGGTGCCGCCTGGGCCGGGGCGGCGGCGAGGCCGACGGCCGCGGCGGCGGCGGTGGACAGGGCGAGCAGGGTGCGGATCACGGTGGGCTCCCGGGCCGGTGGGGCGCTGACGTGATCGACTCTTCCGCCGCGGGCCGCGCCCCGACATGGGGCTGCACACCCGCCCGGGGGTGGACCTGGCTCCACCCCCCACCATGATCAATAGGGGCGCTAAGTGTCGCTTTACAGGAATTTTACCCCTATGATCCGCTCACTGTCATCGCACGCCAGCGGCCCCCGCCACCACGGGGGCCTCGTCCGTCGTGCGCCCCCCAAGGAGGTCGCATGCGCCGTCTCACCCTCGCGGTGGGAGCGTTCGCGCTCATCGCCGGGACCGTCCCGGCCTGGACCGCGGCCTCGGCCGCCCCGGACCCGGCGCGCGCCGCCGGGACCGTGCCCGCCGGCCTGGCCGCCCAGAAGATCGCCTGGGAGCCCTGCTTCGAGGAGCCCCCCGGCGGCGACGGGGACGACGGCGAGGCCCCCCCGTCCCTCCCGCCGTTCATGAAGCGGATGGACTGCGGCACCTACGCCGCGCCCCTCGACTGGAAGAACCCCGGCGGCAAGAAGATCGAGATCGCCGTCAGCCGGCTGCGCGCCGCGAGCGGCCACGCGCGCGGCGCCGTCCTCATCAACCCCGGCGGGCCCGGCGCGTCGGGGATCGACATGCCGCTGGCCTTCGCCACCGACCAGAAGGGGAACCCGAGCGCCCTCGGCAAGGACCTCGACCTCGTCGGGTTCGACGTGCGCGGCACGGGTGCCAGCGACAGCATCACCTGCGACGGCAAGTACTACGGCTCGACGCTGGACCCGCGCGACCGCCGCGCCAAGAACGTCGAGCGCCTGCTGGCCGCCGCCAAGAAGAACGCCGCCGCCTGCCGCAGCAAGCTCGCCGCGTACGTCACCACCGCGCAGACCGTCCGCGACATCGACCTGCTGCGCTCCCTGCTCGGCCAGGACCGCATCCACTGGCTCGGCTACTCGGCCGGGACCTGGCTCGGCGCCCAGTACGCGGCGGTGTTCCCGAAGCACGCCGGCCGGTTCGTGCTGGACTCCAACACCGACGTCACCGGGACCTGGCAGGGGCTGACCGGCCTCCAGGCCAAGGGCTTCGAGCGGCGCTTCAGCAGCGATTTCACCGCCTGGGCCGCCGCGCACGACAAGCGGTTCAAGCTCGGCCGCAGCAAGGCGCAGGTGCGCCGCACCTTCGAGGGCGTCCGCAAGGCGATCGCCAAGGACCCGCTGCCCCTGCTCGGCGGCGGCGACCTGCACGCGTCCGACCTCGACGCCTACGCCGCGTCGGCGATGTACTCCAAGTGGAGCTTCCCGCAGCTCGCCGACGACCTGCGCGTGCTGAGGCGCTACACCGGCGTCAAGGTCCGCTCCACGGCGCTCGGCGGCGGCGTCCCGGCGGACCTCGCGGCCGTCGCCAAGCGCGTGCACGCCGCGCCCGCGCCGCACTTCAGCGGTCCCTCGGTCTACTACGACTCCGAGTACGCCACCTTCACCGCCGTCACCTGCAACGACACCAAGTTCACCGGGACGGTGAAGGCGAACGTCGCGCGGTCGGCGAAGCTCGGCAAGAAGTACCCGCTGATCGGGTACTCGACCATCTCCGACCCCTGCCAGTACTGGAAGCGGCCCGCCGGGGCGCTCGCGCTGCGCAAGCCGACCGGCAAGGGCGCGCCGCCCGTCCTGATGGTGCAGTCGACCCACGACCCGGCCACGCCGTACGAGGGCGCCGTCCGCACGCACCGCGCGCTCGCCGGGTCCCGCCTGCTCACCGTCAAGCGGGAGGGCGACCACGGCCTCTACGCCAGCGGCCTCGCCTGCGTCGACAAGGCCGTCGACGCCTACCTGATCAACGGCGTCCTGCCGAAGGGCGACACCTCCTGCACGGCGCCGTCGCTGAACTCCGTGCTCGGCGACGGCAGCGAGCCGCCGATGGTGGAGATGGGGGCCAAGGCGTACGGCCTCGCGTCCCTGCCCGCCGACCCGATCGCCCGCGCCGCGGTGCTGGCGAAGCACTTCGGCCTGAAGTCCTGACGTCCTGACGTCCGGCCGGTCCGCCCGTTAGGGGGCGGACCGGCCGCGGCGCAGGACGCGGGGGCGGACGCGGCCGATGCCCTGGAGCGCGCGGGGGCGGGTGGTGGTGAGGTCGTAGCCGCCGCTGTCCGCGAGCTCGGCCGCCAGGGCGCCGTCCACGAGGACGGTGCCCGCGTGCGCGGTCGCGGTGAGGCGGGCCGCCAGGTTCACCGGCGTGCCGAACACGTCGCCCAGCCGCATGATCACCTCGCCGTGGGCGAGGCCGACCCGGACGCGCGGGAAGTCGGGGTCGGTGTCGCAGCGCTCGGCGATCCGCAGCCCGATCTCGGCGGCCGCCCCCGCCTCCCGGGCGACGAACAGCACCTCGTCGCCGAGCGTCTTCACGACGCGGCCCCCGCACTCGGCGACGACCTCCGTCGCCACGCCCTCGAACCGCTCGACGAACGCGGCGAGCTCGTCGCCGTCCATGCGGCGGCTCATCCGGGTGAACGACACGACGTCGGCGAACCCGACCGCGACGGTCGCGAGGCCCGCCGCCGGGTCGTCGGTGGCGGTGCCGGTGGACGCGGCCGCGCGGAGGCCCGCCTCGGCGAGCTGGCGCCGCCAGCCGTGCAGCATCAGCCGCTCGAACGCCGGCAGCAGCTCCTCGGTCGCGGTGAGCGCGGCGCGCACCGCGTCCGGGGTGACCTCCTCCTCGGCGGGCAGCAGCGCGGCGAGCCGCCGCAGCCACACGTCGCCGAGCCAGCTCGCGAGGCGGCCCATCGTCTGCCCGACCGCGCGCGACAGCTGGAGCACCATGTCCTCGTCGACGAGGCCGCTGTCCATGAGCGCGCGGATCTCGCGGAGCGCCCGCGCGTCGCCGTCGGTGAAGGCCACCTCCCCGTCGGCGGGCGCGGGGAACCCGAGCGCCTGCCAGATCCGGCGGGCGTGCTCCCCGTCCACCTCGGCGAGCTTCTCGACCTGGTCGCGCGTGTAGCGGACCGGGCCGCCGAGGAGGGTCTCCTCGATGTCCCGGGTGAGCCGCGGATCCGGCATGTGACATCCCTCAATGTGCCATCAGGTTATGGAAGAATTCTGCCGAAGTAGGATCCGGGTGGTCAAGGAAACGAGTCCGGCGGGCGGGGCATGGCCGAGTACCGAATCGACGAGCTGGCGCACGCGGCCGGCACGACAGTGCGCAACATCCGCGCCTACCAGGACCGCGGCCTGCTGCCGCCGCCCCGGCTGGAGGGCCGCGTCGGCCTCTACGGCGACGCCCACCTCGCCCGGCTGCGGCTCATCGGCAAGCTCCTCGCGCGCGGCTACAACGCCGGCGTGATCAAGGACCTGGTGGCGGCCTGGGAGACCGGCCGCGACGTCGGCGACGTCCTCGGCCTGGAGAAGGTGCTGACCGACCCCTGGTCCGACGAGCTGCCCGGCACCGCCACCGTCGAGGAGCTGGTCGAGCGGTTCGGCAGCGGCACCGACGACGCCGACTACATCGCCCGGATCGTCGCGCGCACCATCGCGCTCGGCCTGATCGAGCCGGCCGGCGACCACTTCCGGGTGCCGAGCCCGCGGCTGCTGCACGTCGGCGCCGAGCTCGTCGCCGCCGGCATCCCGCTGGAGTCGGTGCTCGACATCGCCGGGCAGATCCGCGACGACTGCGACGTCATCGCCGGCCGGTTCGTCGGCCTGGTCACCGAGCACGTCTTCGACCGGCTGGACGACCGGCCCGACCTCGGCGGCGACGACCTCAACGAGATCGCCGAGGTGGTCCGCCGGATGCGGCCGCTGGTGAAGATGGTGGTCGACCCCTTCGTCGCCCGCGCCATGGAGGTCCGCGTGCAGGCCGCCCTCGGCGACCAGATGGAGACGATCCGCGACCACCTCGCCGCGAACGACCGGGACCGCCGGGCCAACCGCTAGAGGAGGGACGCGCCCCACTCCACCGGGATCTCGGTCTGGTTGCCGGCGCCGTCCATGACGGTCAGCACGGCGCTGCCGGGCAGGTTGAGCAGCGTCCCGTGGAACTCCACGGTGAGCTCGCCCGTCCCGTCGGCCGGCAGCTCCCCGTCCGCCGGGCTGACGGTGAGCTGCGCGTCGTTCACGATCGCGTTCCACCGCACCGGCCCGCCCTGCGCGCTCATCGTCACCCGCGCCGTCTTGGTGCCGTACATCGACACCTTCGCGGGCGCGACGACGAGCCGGCCGCTGAGGAGCAGCTGCGGCTTGTCCTCGGCGGGCGTCGTCGGGGCCGCGCCCGGCGTCCGCGCCGGCGGCGGCACGGTCGCGGTGCGCGCGTCCGGGCCGGTGGCCGGCGCGCCGGACCGGCCGCCCTCCCCGCCGCCCGGGACGGGCGCGCGGCCGCTCGGGCGGGCGCCGGGCGGCGCGGCGCCGCCGGCGGTCGGCGACGCCTCGATCGGGCCGCGGTCCGGGCGGCCCGGCCAGACGAGCGTCGTCGGCGCCGGGCCGAGGCCCATGAGCTGCGCGACGGCGAGCGCCGTCGCGAGCGCCCCGACGGTGCCGCCCGCCGCGAACAGCCAGCGGCGGGTGAACGGCGACGGCACGTCCGGCTGCGTCGGCATGCCCGCCGGGGTGAGGCCGCCGCCGCGCGCGACGATGTCGGCGCGGTACCCGGCGAGCTCGGGATCGGTCGCGGTGTGCACGACGCGGTGCCGCAGCGCGGCGGGCAGGATCGGGTTCGGGACGTCGGCGAGCGGCAGCACCTCGGCCGGATCGGTGCCGGGCGCGGGGCGGCGCGGCCGGCGGGCCAGCAGCCGCGGCGGCGCGAGCGGGCGCCGCGCCGCCTGCACGGCGACGGTCAGCGGCAGGCGCTCGGTGTCGTCCTCGTGCTCGTCGCCGGCGGGGCCGCCGTCGGGGGCGGTGATGGGCAGCTCGGCGATCGCCGCGCGCAGCCGGGCGCGGGCCTTGGCGACGTCGGACGCGGCGGCGCGCGGCGACAGGCCGAGCAGCGCGGCGAGCTCGCCGCCCGTCAGGCCGTGCCGCTCGGTGAGCAGCAGCAGCTCCTGGTCGGGGGCGCTCAGCGCCGACAGGGCGGCGCGGAGCGCGTCGAGGCCCGCCTCGCACTCGCCGGTCGCGGCGGCGTCCCACGACAGCTCGCGCGGCCGCCCGCGGCGCAGGACCCGGCGGCGCGCCGCCGCGTACAGCCAGGGCCGCAGGTTCAGGTGGTCGCGCATGCGCGGGGCGCGGCGGGCGGCGTCCACGAACGTGTCGTGCACGACGTCGGCGGTGACGCGGTCGTCCCCGCTCAGTGACAGGACGTAGTCGTACAGGCGCTCGGCATAGGCGTCGTACAGCTCGCCGAGCGCCTGCTCACCGCCGCCGTGCAGCCCGTGGACCAGCGCGCGGTCGGCGGCCGGGCCGCAGGCTGACCACCTGGTCATCTAGGCTCCCCCGCAAAGGGCGGTCGGTCCGGACAATCACGTCCATCCTGCATACACCCCTGCGGCCCGCCCGCACCACCGGGTCGCTCGAATCGAGACCTCGCCGCGCCCGTCCGTCAGCGCCAGAACAGCACCTTCGCGCCGCCGCCCACGGTGCCGGCCGTGTCCCCGGACTGGAGCACCTGGACGCGGAGCCGCCGGCCGTCCGCCAGCGCCCCGGCGGCCACGGCGTACAGCAGGGCGGCGTCACCGCCGGTGACCGCGAAGTCCAGGACGGGGCCGCTCTCGAACCGCGACGTGTCGTCGGCGTCCACCTCGATCGCGCGCACCTGACCGCGCGTCCCGGCGGGCAGCCCGCGCACGTCGAGCGCGACCGTCAGGCTGTAGCGGGCGGGACCGGCGAGCACGCTCGGGCCGCCCTGGTCGACGTGCTGGCCGGCGGCGTCGGAGTACTCCCGGTCCCAGTCCAGCGTGATCCATTCCCCGGCGGGCAGCGGCAGCGCCGCCCCCGTCCCGACCGACACGTAACCCGGCACCGCGCAGCCCGCCCCCTCGCCCTGGTCCCTCCACCGTCACACGCCGGGCGGCCTTCGCCAAGGGCCGGCGGGTCAGTCGACGCGCTCGACGTCGAGGGCGTCGTCGGCGTAGTGGCGGCGGAGGACCTTCTTGTCGAACTTGCCCACGCTGGTCTTGGGGACGGCCTCGATGAAGGTCCAGCGCTCGGGCAGCTGCCAGCGGGCGATGCGGCCGGCGAGGTACTCCTTCAGGTCCGCGGCCGTCACCTCGGCGCCCTCGCGGAGGACGACGGAGGCGAGGGGGCGCTCCTGCCAGCGGTCGTCGGGGACGCCCACGACCGCGGCCTCCAGGACGTCGGGGTGGCCCATGAGGTGGTTCTCCAGCTCCACCGAGGAGATCCACTCGCCGCCGGACTTGATGACGTCCTTGGCCCGGTCGGTCAGCGTCAGGTAGCCCGCGGGCGACAGGGTGCCGACGTCGCCGGTGCGGAGCCAGCCGTCCTGGAAGCGGTCCGGGTCGTCGCCCTTGTAGTAGGCGCCGGTGATCCACGGGCCGCGGATCTGGACCTCGCCGACCGCCTCCCCGTCGTGCGGCACCGCCACGTCCCCGTCGCCGGCCAGGCGGATCTCCGCGCCCGCGAGGACCCGGCCCTGCGAGACGCGGTACGGGACCGCCTCCTCGCCCGCGACGCCGCGCGGCGGGTGCGCGACGGTCGCGACCGGGGACGTCTCGGTCATCCCCCACGCCTGCACGATCCGCACGCCGACCTCGTCGAAGCCGCGCAGCAGCCCCTCGGGCACCGCCGACCCGCCGCACGGGACCAGGCGGAGCGACGTCAGGTCGCTGCCGTGCTGGACGGCGTGCCGCAGCAGGTCCGCCCAGATCGTGGGGACGGCGCCGGCGATCGTCGGGCGCTCCTGCTCGATCATCGCGACGAGCGGCGCGGCCTGCAGGAACCGGTCGGGCATGAGCAGGTCGGCGCCCGCCATCACCGCCGCGTAGGGCAGGCCCCAGGCGTTGGCGTGGAACATCGGCACGACCGGCAGGACGCGGTCGTCCGCCGACAGCGCGAACGCGTTGCCCGTGGACACCGCCATCGAGTGCAGGTACGCCGAGCGGTGCGAGTAGACGACGCCCTTGGGGTTGCCGGTGGTGCCGGAGGTGTAGCACATGGCCGCGGCGGACCGCTCGTCCACGTCGGGCCAGTCGAAGGACGCCGGCGCCGCCGCGAGCAGCTCCTCGTAGGAGTGCAGCTCCTTGCCCGCCTCCGCCAGCGGCGCCGTGTCGCCCTCCCCGACGACCAGGACGTGCCGGACGGTCTTCATGCGCGGCAGCACGGGCGCCAGCAGCGGGACCAGCGACGCGTCGGCGATCAGGACGTCGTCCTCGGCGTGCTCGGCGATGTAGACGAGCTGGTCGGGGAACAGCCGCAGGTTCAGCGTGTGCAGGACCGCGCCCATGGACGGGACCGCCAGGTACGCCTCCAGGTGCTCGGCGTTGTTCCACATGAACGTCGCGACGCGCTGGTCGGCGTCCACGCCGAGGCCGCGCAGCACGTTGGCGAGCCGGGCGGCGCGCTCGCCGACCTCGGCGTAGGTGCGGCGCCGGACGCCGTCGCCCGTCCAGGTGGCGACCTCGGCGGCGCCCGCCACCGTCGTGCCGTGCCGCAGGATCGCGGCGATCGTCAAGGGGAAGTCCTGCATGGTGCTCAGCACGGCGCGCCTCCTGCTCAGCGGCTGGTCAGGGCGGGAGGAGTGAAGCCGGTCACACCTCCCGAACCGGATTCTTCCCGTCCGGCCCCCGGCTTGTCTCTACCCCCGCCCCGTACCCGCCCCGCCGTGACCTGCGGGGCGGGGGAACTCGCGGCCGAGCAGGTCGTCGTCGCGGAGCCGGGCCATCGCGCGCGAGACGGTGCTCTTGACCGTGCCGACGCTGACACCGAGCGCTTTCGCGACCTCGGCCTCGGGCATGTCGGCGTAAAAGCGCAGCACGATCGCTTTGCGCTGCTGCGCGGGAAGGCGGCCGAGCGCCCTTTCCAGGACGTCGCGCATCTCGGTGCGGCGGGTGTGGTCGTCGACGGCGCGGTCGGGCGGCCGGTCGGTCGGGTAGACCTCCAGCCGGCGGCGGCGCCACCAGGAGATCTGCGTGTTGACCATGGCGCGGCGCACGTAGCCGTCGAGGGCGGCGCGGTCGCCGATGCGCTCCCAGGCGAGGTAGGTCTTGGCGAGCGCGGCCTGCAGCAGGTCCTCGGCGTCGGCGCGGTCGCCGGTCAGCCGGGTGGCGGTGCGCAGCAGGGCGGGGCCGCGGGCCGCGACGTACTCGCGGAACTCCTCGTGGGGCGCGCCGTTCACATCACCACCGGTTCCAGGGCTGCGGGCCGTCCTCCAGCCTGGCACGGAGACCGTCATACGAGGTCAACCGAAACAACATATTCGGGTCAACCGGAGGAGGATGATTAACCCCGGTGCACTTTTTCCCTCCCGCCTTCCGGCGACTTCTGACTTATGGCGACAAATCCGTCGACAGCGGGGTCACCCCGAGTGACCCTTGACTCACTGTCCTAACAGCCGTGCCGGAGAGCCGACGTGAAGCCACCCCGCTCCAGAGGTTCGCGGCGCCGCCGCGACCGCGAGGCCGCGCTGGGCGCCCCGCCGGCGCCCGGTCCCGGAACCGCGGGGCCGCGGCGCCCTCCGCAGCGCGTCCTGTCCGGGGTCGTGCTCGACGCCAGCCCGCACCTGCTGGTCCTGCACACCGCGGACGGGGAGCGGCGGCTGGCGATGACCGGGGAGACCTCGGTGCGGCACGGCGGGCTGTCCGGGGGCCTCGCCGCGCTCACCGCGGGCTGCTCGGTCGTCGTCCGGCAGGCCCCGCAGGGGCCGGCGGCCGAGCGGCTCTGGGTGGAACCCGCCCGGATCGCCGGCACCATCCTGGCGTGCGGGCGCGGCACCGTGGAGGTGGAGATGGGCCCGCACCGGGGCCGGGCCACCGTGGTGGTCCCGCCCGCCGCCCGGGGGCCGGTGCAGGTCCGCCACCCCCGGCTGGAGCCGGGGTTCCTGTTCGACGCGATCTGCGTGCGGACGCCGGACGGGCCGCGGGCGGTCCGGCCCGGCACGCCGCAGCCGGCGCACCGGGCCGGCCGCCCGGCGGCGGCGAGCCGGAGCGCCCCCGCCGCCGAGCTCGTGCAGGGCACCGTCACCTGGTTCGGCGACTGCGTGAGCGCGCCCGGCCGGGGCGCCGCCTACCCGGCGGTCGACCCGGAGGGCGACGCGGGCGGCTGCGCGGCCGCGCCGCGCGGCTGCGTGCCGCTGCCCTACCTGTCGCTCGGCAGCGAGATCGGTGTGCACAACGAGTGCGGCGGGCACGAGGGGACGGTGCCGGTCACCGAGTGCGGGTGCGCGGCGGCCCGCTGGTGCGACCGCTGCGTGGAGTGCGGGACGTCGCCGCGGGGGCGGCTCGCCGAGCTCACCCCCGAGGCGTTCGTGGCGCTCGGCGGGGACCTGGAGAAGGGCTGTTTCAACGCCGTCCTGCGGCCCGGGGCGCCCGCCCCGCCCGCCGGGCCGGCACGACGACGGGGCTGGGCATGGTGAGGACGGCATGATGAACACGGGCTTGCTGACCACGGGCGTGCTGGACACGGGCGTGCTGGACACGGGCGTGCTGGACACGGGCGTGCTGGACACGGGCGTGCTGGACACGGGCACGGCGCACGCGGGCGTGCTGGACACCGACGTCCTGGCCGGCGTCGGGAACGCGCAGGTGCCGCTGCTGGCGGCGGTGCTGCTGCTGGCGGGCGCCGCCAAGCTGGTGTTCCGCGAGCCGGTGTCCGCGCCGGTGGACGCGACCGGCCGCCACCGGGTGATCGGGGTGCCGTCCCGGGACGGCGGCCGGGTGCTGCCGTGGCGGCGCAGCCGCCGCGCGGGCGTCGCGCTCGCGCTCGCCGAGGGCGCGCTCGCCGCCGCGCTGCTGGCGACGCCGGCGCTCGCGGCGCGGGTCGCCGTCACCGCGGTCTTCTGCGCGTCGGTCTGGGTCGTCGGCGAGCTGCGGGTGCGCCATCCCGGCTCGGGCTGCGGCTGCCTCGGCTCGCTCAGCGACGAGGGCGTCGGGCGGCGCGGCGTGGCCCGCGCGGTGCTGCTCGCGGGCGCCGCGCTCCTCGCCCTCGCCGCGCCCGACGCGGGCCTCCGCGTCCTCGCCGGCGGCCCGCTGCCGCTCGCGCTGGCGGCGCTGGAGCTCGCGGTGCTCGCCGCGCTCTCCCCCGAGATCACCGCGCTCCGCCGGCGCCGCCGCAAGGTGATGCCGTGCGAGCGGCGGCCGAGCCCGCTCGCCGAGACGCTGGAGACCCTGCACGCCTCCGCCGCCTGGCGCCGGCACGCGCCCGCCGTCGGCGCCGCCGCGCCCCTCGACGTGTGGCGCGAGGGCTGCTGGCGGTTCCTGCTGTTCCCCGCCCGCGACGGGGGCGCGCCCGCCGACCTGGTGTTCGCCGTCTCCACCGCCGAGCGCGACCGGACGGTGCGGGCCGCGCTGATCCGGCCCGAGCCCGAGATCCCCGCGCGAACTCTTGCCGCACGGCAAATGAAGTGACCGGCGGGCGGTAACCTCCGGACGTGACGCACGATCAGAGCAGCATGACGTACCGGAAGTGGGACCGATGAGCGGCGAGGACGGCGGGCAGGGGCGCATCGGCGAGCTGCTGCGCGACCACAGGGAGTCGGTGCTGGACCGCTGGGTCGCGCTGGTGGTCGCGGGCCTCCGCGGCCGGCTCACCGAGGGCGAGCTGCGCGGCGAGCTGACCGAGCTGTACGGCCTGATCGAGCGGGCCGCGGGCGGCGACGGCACCGCGTCGGGCGAGCTGCACGCCGCCCTCGCCGACATCTCCCGGTCCCGGGCCCGGCAGGGCTTCAGCCCGAGCGAGACCGCCATCAGCGTGTTCACCCTCAAGCAGGCGGTCTACGAGCAGATCGAGAACGCCGGCGACCCCGCGACCTACACCGCCTTCATCGCCTTCTCCCAGAGCGTCGACGACCTCGGCCTGGTCACCTTCGAGACCTACGCCGCCGCCCGCGAGCAGGTCATCGCCGACCAGGCCGAGCAGCTCCTGGAGCTGTCCACCCCCGTGGTGAAGCTGTGGGACGGCATCCTCGGCGTCCCGCTCGTCGGCACCCTGGACTCCGCCCGCACCCAGGTGGTGATGGAGGCGCTGCTGGAGATGCTCGTCGACACCGGCTCGGAGTACGCCGTCATCGACATCACCGGCGTGCCCGCCGTCGACACCGAGGTCGCCCAGCACCTGCTGAAGACGGTCATGGCGGCCCGGCTCATGGGCACCGAGTGCGTGATCTCCGGCATCCGCCCGCAGATCGCGCAGACCATCGTCACCCTCGGCATCGAGTTCGGCGACATCGTCACCAAGGCCACCCTGGCCGACGCCCTCGCCTACGCCCTCGACCACAGCGGCGTGGCCGTCGACGCGAAGGCGGGCGCCTGATGGAGCGGGTGCCCATCCTGAAGATCGGCGACGTGCTGCTGGTGTCGATCCAGATCGACCTGCAGGACCAGAGCGTGCTGTCGCTCCAGGAGGACCTCGCCGACAAGATCGTCAAGACCGGGGCGCGGGGCGTCATCATCGACATCACCGCCGTCGAGATCGTCGACTCCTTCATCGGCCGGATGTTCGCCACCATCGCGTCGATGTCGCGGCTGATGGACGCCGAGACCGTCGTCGTCGGGATGCGCCCGGCGGTCGCGATCACGCTGGTCGAGCTCGGCCTGTCGCTCGGCGGCGTGCGCACCGCGCTGGACCTGGAGAAGGGCATGCGGCTGCTCGGCGCGGCGCTGCCCGATACCGGGGCCGGTCGCCGGTGACGACACCGCCCCCCGAGGAGCTGGCCATCGGCTCCGGCGACGACGTGGTGCGGGTGCGCCAGCTCGTCCGCACCGCCGCCGGGCACGCCGGCATGTCCCTGGTCGACCAGACCAAGCTGATCACCGCGGCGAGCGAGCTGGCCCGCAACACCTTCGTCTACGGCGGCGGCGGCGCCGTCCGGGTGGAGCACGTCGTCAACGCCCGGGGCCGCGCCGGGGTGCGCATCGCGTTTAGCGATCGTGGTCCGGGCATACCGGACGTGGACCAGGCGCTCACCGAGGGGTGGACGAGCGGGGGCGGCCTCGGTCTCGGTCTGTCCGGCGCGCGCCGCCTGGTGGACGAGTTCGAACTGGAGACAGAGGTCGGGAAGGGCACCACGGTGACGGTGACCAAGTGGACCCGCTGAGCGGGACCGGGTGGACGGTGAGCCCGCCGGTCGGCGACACCCTGTGGATCCGCGCCGAGGAGCAGAGCTCCCCGTCCGGCGTGCGCCGCCGGGCGACCGAGCTCGCCGAGCGGATCGGGTTCGCCGGCGAGCGCCTCGGCCAGGTCCAGCTCGCCGCCACCGAGGCCGCCACGAACCTGGTCAAGCACGCCTCGGACGGCGAGGTGGCCCTGTCGATCGTCCGCGACGGCACCGCCGCGCTGCTCCAGCTCGTCTGCGTCGACCGCGGCCCCGGCATGGCCGACCCGGCCCGGTCCCGGCTGGACGGCTTCTCCACCAGCGGCACCCTCGGCATCGGCCTCGGCACCATCGAGCGGCTCGCCGACCAGAGCGGCCTGTACTCGGTGCCCGGCACCGGCACCGTCACCTTCGCCCGGTTCCGCCAGCCCGGCACGGGCCCGGGCGGCACGCCGCCGTTCGCGGGGCTGACCCGCCCCCTGGACGGCGAGACCGAGTGCGGCGACGCGTTCGCCGTCCGCGAGGTCGACGGCGTCGTCTACGCGCTGCTCTGCGACGGCCTCGGGCACGGCCCGCTGGCCGCCCGCGCCGCGCAGGAGGCCGTCCGCGCGATCACCGCGGCGGCGCTGCCGGCCCGCCCCGCCGACCTGCTCCAGCTCGTGCACCGCCGCCTCGCCCCGACCCGCGGCGGCGCCGTCGCCGTCGCCGTCGTCGACCGGGCCGCCCGCCGCGTCGGCTACGCCGGCCTCGGCAACGTCGCCGGCTGGATCGTCGGGGACGGCCGCCGGCAGGGCATGATCTCCACCCCGGGCATCGCCGGCCACCAGGCCCGGTCGTTCCGCGAGCAGTCCTACGAGCTGCCGCCGCACGCCTCCGTCGTGCTGCACTCCGACGGCCTCACCGACCGCTGGAACCCCGCCGACCGGCCCGGCCTGTTCCACCGCGACCCGCTGCTCGTCGCCGCCGCGCTCATGCGCGACGCCGGCGTCCGCCACGACGACCGGTCCGTCCTCGCGGTGGCCGCGTGATCCCGGTGGCCGCCGAGGAACTGCTCCGCGTCGACATCCGCGACGAGGACGGCGTGTTCGCCGTGCGCCGCGCGGGCCGCGAGGTCGCCGCCGCCGTCGGGCTGGACGCCCAGGACCAGGTGCGGGTCGCGACCGCGCTGAGCGAGGTCGGCCGCGACCTGTACGCGCACGCCGGCCAGGTCGAGGCGGCGTTCCTGCTGGAGCGCGGCGCGGCGTCGGCGCTGCTGGTCGAGCTGCGGTTCTCCCCCGGCGCGGGCGGCCGGCCGCCGGCCGAGGGCACCCGCGCGGCGTCCCGGCTGATGGACCTGGTCGAGGAGGACGTCGACGTCGAGGACCAGGTCGTCATCCGCATCCGCAAGACGCTGCCGGCGGGCCCCGGCATGGCGGACGCGGCGGTCGTCGCCGTCCGCGACCGGCTCGGGCACCTCGCGCCGACGCGGGCGCTGGAGGAGCTGAGCGCGCAGAACGCCGAGCTCGTCGGGGCGCTGGAGGACGTCCGCCGCCAGCGCGAGGAGCTGCGGTCGCTGAACGCCGAGCTGGAGGAGACCAACCACGGCGTCATGGCCCTGTACAACCAGCTGTCCCAGGAGCTGGAGGACACCAACCGCGGCGTCGTCGCGCTGTACGCCGAGCTGGAGGAGAAGTCCGACCAGCTCCGCGAGGCGAGCGAGGCCAAGAACCGGTTCTGGGCCAACATCAGCCACGAGCTGCGCACCCCGGTGAACGGCGTCATCGGCCTGACGCGGCTGCTGCTGGACCCGGCCGCCGAGCCGCTCACCGCCGAGCAGCGCCACCAGATCGGCCTCATCGCCGACGCGGGCGGCACGCTGCGCGCCCTCGTCGACGAGCTGCTGGACATGGCCAAGGCCGAGCAGGGCCGCCTCGTCGCCGACCAGTCCGAGGTGGACGTCCCCGCCCTCGTCGCGCGGCTCGCCGCGCTGCTGGAGCCGATGGCGGCCGAGGCGGGCCTCACCCTCGCGGTGGACGTCGCGGACGCGCCCGCCGCGCTCGTCACCGACGAGACGATGCTGACGCGGGTGCTGCGGAACCTGCTCGCCAACGGCGTGAAGTTCACCCGCGAGGGCGAGGTGCGGCTCGCCGTCCGGCGCACCGGCGCGGACGGCGACGGCGTCGAGTTCACCGTCTCCGACACCGGCATCGGCGTCCCGCCCGAGGACGTCGAGCGGGTCTTCGAGGAGTTCTACCAGGTGCCCGGCACCGGCTCGGGCGGCACCGGCCTCGGCCTGCCCTACGCGCGGCGGCTCGCGCAGACCCTCGGCGGCGACCTGTCCCTCGACAGCGTCCTCGGCGAGGGCACCACGGTGACGCTGCGGCTGCCGGCGCAGCGCGAGCTCGGCGCGCTCGGGCTGCGGCACGTGCTGGTCGTCGACGACGAGGAGCCGGCGCGGGCGCTGCTGCGGCGCCTGGTCGGGGACGCGGCGCGGGTCACCGAGGCGTCCGGCGGGCACGAGGCGCTGGAGCTCGCCGCCGCCGACCGCCCCGACCTGGTGCTGCTGGACCTGCGGATGCCCGCGGGCGACGGCTACGACGTCCTCGCCGGGCTGCCCGCGGACGTGCCGGTGGTGCTGGTCACCTCCATCGACGTCACCGCGCTCGCCGACGACCGGCTGGACCGGGCGGGCGCGGTGCTGGACAAGGGCAGGATCGGCCCCGCGATGCTGGCGGACGCCGCCTGGCGCGCCGTGCGGGGCGGGAGCGGGGAGAAGCGGTGACGGCCGAACGCTGCACCACGCTGGTCGTCGACGACAACGACACCAAGCGCTACATCATCGGGAGCTGGCTCCGCCGCGCCGGGCACACCGTCGTGGAGGCGGCGTCGGCGGCCGGGACGTGGGAGCGGCTCGCCGAGACCGACGTCGACCTCATCGTGCTCGACGTGATGCTGCCCGACATGAGCGGCATCGAGGTCTGCGAGCGGATCAAGGCGGCGCCCGACACGGCCGCGATCCCGGTCATCCACATCTCGGCGGCGGCGGTGGAGGTCGCCGACCGCACGCACGGGCTGCGGCAGGGCGCCGACGCCTACATGACCGACCCGATCGACCCGGGCGAGTTCATCGCGACGGTCGACGCGGTGCTGCGCTACTACCGGGCGCGGCGGCGGGCCGAGCTGATGGCGTCGCGGATGGCCGCGCTCACCCGCACCAGCCTCGCGCTGAACTCCGCCGAGGGCTTCGACCGGCTCACCGCGATCGCCGCGGCCGGCGCCGCGGAGATCTTCGGGGTGACCGCGGCGGTGTTCATCCTGCCGCCCGACGGCCGCGGCCGCCGCACCGTCAGCCGGGTCGGGGAGCCGCCCTGGTACCGCGAGTGCCCGCCGTCCGCGCTCGCCGACCTCGGCGGCCTGCTGACGCTCGGCGACGGCACCGGCACGGCCGTCGCGCTCGTGCCGGGCGAGCGGCTGCGCGCCGTGCTGCCCGACGCCGCGACCGACGACGACGCCGCCATGGTGATGGTGCGGACCAAGCGGGGCCGCCCGCCGATCCTGGTGTGCGTGGAGGCGCGCGGCGTCCTCGACGAGGACGAGTTCAACCTGCTGCGGCAGCTCGGGCAGATGCTGGCCCTCGCGATGGAGGCGCTCCGCTCCTACACCGAGGAGCACCAGATCGCGCTGACGCTCCAGCGCAGCCTGCTGCCGGCGGGCGTCCCAGACGTGCCGGGCTGGCGGTTCGCGGTGCGCTACGAGCCGTCCAGCGACCAGGCCGAGGTCGGCGGCGACTTCTACGAGGTGCTGGACCGCGGCGACGAGGTGCTCGTCGCGATCGGCGACGTGCAGGGCCACTCGCTGCACGCCGCGACGGTCATGGCCGAGATCCGGCACGCCCTGCGCGCGTTCGCCGAGGAGGGCCACGACGCCGTCGCGATCCTCGGGCTGCTGAACGGCGTCATGCAGCGCTACCACGACGACCAGACCGCGACCGTGTGCATCATGACGCTGGACCCGCGCACCGGCGAGCTCGCCGTCGCGAACGCCGGGCACCTGGCGCCGCTCTACGTGGGGGACGGCGAGGCGCACTACGGCAAGGGCGGCGGCGTGCTGCTGGGGTTCCCGGTGGACGGCGTCGCGGTCGAGCGGACGACCGTCCCGCCGGGCGGGTCGGTGCTGCTCTACACCGACGGGCTGATCGAGGACCGCGGGGTGCCGCTCAGCGTCAACATGGAGCGGCTGCGCGTCCTCGCGCTCGGCGCCGACCTGGACGGCGACCTGGAGCAGGCGAGCGACCGCGTCATCAGCGCGTTCGGGCACCGCGAGGACGACGTCGCGCTCGTCGTGCTGCACCGCGCCCGCTGAGGGCCCCCACCCCGCGATACCGCTCTCTACGGTTCTCCCTAGACATGGCTATAAGGACGCAGAGGCGCGCGCCCATCGCGATGTCTACGGTTCTCTAACTCTTCCGCTAGAGAAGCGTAGAGAGGGACATCATGCCGCGCCGATGCGTCGCCATATGCCTCTCTAGCATTCGCGCTAGAGAGCTGTAGATTCTCCTGCTCAGGCGGTCTGGGTCCGCAGGAACGTGCCGAAGTGCGGGACGGTGAACGCGACGAGGCCGCGCTCGGCGCTGTAGATCAGCCCTTTCTTGATGAGGCCGTCGCGGGCCGGGGACAGGCTGGAGGGCTTGCGGCCGAGCTCGGCCGCGACGTCCGACGTCGCCACCGGCTCGTCGCCGAGGGCGGCCATCGCGCGCATGTAGTCGCGCTCGGCCGGGGTGGCGCGCTCGTAGCGGCTGCCGAAGAAGCCGACGGCGAGCTCGCTCTCGGCCTCGGGCGCGGCGACCCGGATGTCCTCGGCGGTGATCGGGGAGTCGGGCGCCACGTCCCACACGACCTTGGCGTACGCCTGGACGAAGTAGGGGTAGCCGTCGGCCGCCGCGTACAGCGCGTCGAGCGCCTCGGGCGTGAAGGTGACCTCCTCGCGCTCGGCGGGCGCGAGGAGCGCCACGTCGGCGGACGCGCGGTCGAGCCGGTCGATGCGCGCGTACCGGAACAGCCGCTCGGAGTAGGACTTGCTCGCCGACAGGACGGCGGGCAGGTGCGGCAGCCCGGCGCCGACGACGATGAGCGGGCCGCCGTTCTGCGACAGCTCGTGGCAGGCGGCGCAGAGCGCCGACACGTCGTCGGCGGGCACGTCCTGCATCTCGTCGACGAACAGGGCGATGCCCGAGCCGACGTCGGTGGCGACCGACGCGGCGTCGCTGAGCAGCTCGGTGAGGTCGATCTCCAGGTCGCCCGAGTCGGCGCGGCCGCGCGCTGCGGGCACGTCGATGCCCGGCGACCAGCGGTGCACGCGGGCCTTGCCCTTGGCGTCGTCCTCGGGGCCGGCCTGCGCGAACGCCTTCAGCACGCCGAGGAACTCCTCGATGCGGTCGGGCGCGCGGTGCCGGGGCGCGAGCTCGCGCACGGCCATGTGCAGGGCGGCGGCGATCGGGCGGCGGACCGACTGGTCCGGCCGCGCCTCGATCTTGCCGGTGCCCCACAGCCGCTGGATGGCCAGCGAGCGGAAGGAGTTCAGCAGCACGGTCTTGCCGACGCCGCGCAGGCCGGTGATGATCATGCTGCGCTCGGGGCGGCCGCGGGCGACGCGTTCGAGGACCACCTCGAACTGCCGCAGCTCGCGGTCGCGGCCGGCCAGCTCCGGCGGGCGCTGCCCGGCACCGGGGGCGTAGGGGTTGCGCACGGGGTCCACGGTCTCGGACTCTATGAGGCGGTATAGCTGCGGCCGTAGATTTGCGTAGAAAGCCGTACGGCGTGTCGCGCCGCGCGCGCCCGGACGGGCGTCCGCACGAGCGCCCGCGCGGGCGTCCGGACGGCAGCGCGCCGCGCCCTGCCCGGCCTCCCGGTTCCGCGCGGCCCCCTGCGCGGTCGCCGTTGCCACCATGCCGACTCCCCGGTCGAGCGCCCGAACAGCTCGAACCTGTGTTCGACCTGTTCGAACACAGTAGCGCATCGCCCCCCGCCCGTCACCCCGGCCCCGGGAAAACGCCGATGGCCGCAGCGAGCGCTGCGGCCAGGGCGTTTTCGCAGGTCAGAGCGGTGGCGGTCAGAGCCCGCCGAGGCCCTTCTTCAGCGCCGCCGCGATCTCGACGGCGCGCGTGGACTGGAACCGGACGGCGTCCAGCTCGACGTCCCCGGGCGGCACCTCGCCGTTGTTCGACACGTGGCTCGTGCCGTAGGGGTTGCCCATCTGGAACTGGATCGGGTCGGCGTAGCCGGGCGGCACGATGACCGCGCCCCAGTGGTAGAAGACGTTGTTGATCGCCAGGATGGTGGACTCCTGGCCGCCGTGCGCGGTCGCCGTCGAGGTGAACGCGCTGCCCACCTTGTTGACGAGCAGGCCCTGGCCCCAGAGCGGCCCCGCGGTGTCCATGAACTGCTTGAGCTGCGCGGCGGGCAGCCCGAACCGGGTCGGCGAGCCGAACAGGATCACGTCGGCCCACTCCAGGTCGTCCAGGGACGCCTCGACGACGTTCTGCGTGGCGGCGGCGTGGTCGGCCCAGCCCTGGTTGGCGGCGATGGCCTCGCCCGGGGCCAGCTCGCGGACCTTGCGGAGCCGCACCTGCGCGCCCGCCTTCTCGGCGGCGGTCGCGGCGGCCTTCGCGAGCGCGAAGACCGAGCCGGTCGAGGAGTAGTAGATGACGGCGACGTTCACCGGGCGGTCGAGCTCGGCCATGGTCGTATCCCCTTTTCGACGGTGATCTGGATGCTCAGGAGAGCGAGGCGTCCGCGCTGGACAGATGCGGGACCGTCTCAGCGGGGATCGTTCCCATCCGGCCGGCCTGGAAGTCCTCGAACGCCTGCACGATCTCCTCCCGGGTGTTCATGACGAACGGGCCGTACCGGGCGACGGGCTCCCGGAGGGGCAGGCCGCCGAGGACCAGGACCTCCCAGCCCTGCGCGCTCGCCTGCGGCTGGCTCTCGGCGGCGCGGAGCACCAGCGCGTCCCCGTCGCCCTGGTGGTGCGACCCGCCGAAGACGGCGAGCCGCCCCTCGTCCACGGCGATCTCCTCGACGCCGGCGGTGCCGCGGCCGGACAGCGCGTAGGCCATCGCGTTGAACTCGCGCGGCCACGGCAGTTCGAGCCGGGCGCCCGGCGCGATCGTCGCGTGCAGGTAGTTGATCGGGGTGCGGGTGACGCCGGGACCGTCGAAGCCGCCGACCGAGCCCGCGATGACGCGGACCAGCGACGCGCCGTCCGCCGACGACAGCAGCTTCACGTCGCTCGCCCGGATGTCCTGGTAGCGGGGGTCCGCCCACTTCTGCGAGCGCGGCAGGTTCACCCAGAGCTGGACGCCGTGGAACAGGCCGCCCTTGGCGACGAGCTCCGGCGGCGGCTGCTCGATGTGCTGCAGGCCGGACGCGGCGGTCATCCACTGGGTGGCGCCGTCGGTGATGAGCCCGCCGCCGCCGGTGGTGTCGTGGTGCTGGAAGGCGCCGTCGATGATGTAGGTGACGGTCTCGAAGCCGCGGTGCGGGTGCCAGGGCGTGCCCTTGGCCTCGCCGGGCGCGTACTCGACGGCGCCCATGTGGTCCAGGAGCAGGAACGGGTCGGCCATCGCCAGGTCCACGCCCGGGAAGGGGCGGCGGACCTGGAAGCCCTCGCCCTCCAGGTGGCGGGCGGCGGTGACGACCTTGGCGACGCGGCGCCGGCCGGTCTCGGTGCCGGACAGGTGCGGCAGGCGGGGCAGCGCCATCGGGTCGGCGGTCACGGCGGGCATCGCGGTCTCCCTCGGGTTCGTCCCGCGCCGCCCGGTGGAGCGGCGCGCTGACCCCTGCAACCTGATTGAATCTTAAACTATTCCCGGGGGCGGGGGCGCCGCGCGGGACCGGCGCGCGGGCCGGCACCCCCTCATAGTTGAAAGTTCAATTTCCGCGTATACTGGCCCGCATGAGCGAACCGCGCTGGCTCGATGCCGCACAGCAGCGTGATTGGCGGGCCTTCGTGGACGGCAGCGTCCGCCTCACCGAGGTCATGGACCGCGACCTGAAGTCCCGGCACGGGCTGTCGCTGTCGGAGTACGAGATCCTCGTCCGCCTGTCGGAGGCCCCCGAGCACCGGCTGCGCATGGCCGAGCTCGCCGAGCACGCCAGCCAGTCCCGCAGCCGCCTGTCGCACACCTGCTCGCGGCTGGAGGCCAAGGGCCTGGTGAAGCGGGCGGGCTGCCCCGGCGACAAGCGCGGCGTGTACGCCCACCTCACCGGCGAGGGCTTCGCCGCGCTCGACCGGGCCGCGCGCGACCACGTCGAGACGGTCCGCGCGTACCTGGTCGACGTCATCGCCCCCGGCGACCTGGCGGCGCTCGGCCGCGTGTTCCGCGCCGTCATCGCGCGCATCGACGAGGGCTGAGGCGCGCCCCGGGACCGGGCCGCCGTCACGGGCCGATGCCGGTGAGGAAGCCGACCGACACCAGGGTGAGGAACAGCCAGCAGGTCATCATCCCGTAGCCGAACGGCCGCCAGGCGCCGCCGACCTTCCAGGCGAGCAGCCCGCCGAGCCCGAACGCCAGCACCAGCAGCGTGACCATCTGCGGGGTGGTGCTCGGGCGGTCGCTCATCATGACCGGCGCCCACATCATCACCAGGTCGACGAACAGGAAGGTGCCGAACCCGGCCGCGCCGGCGCGCAGGTCGCGCGCGGCGGGCGCCCGGACCTCGGGCCGGCGCACGTGCACGCGGGGGCCCGCGCCGGGGGCCTCGCGCTCGACGCTGGACGCCACCGCGAAGATGTCGTCCTCCAGGCTGTGGCTCTCCTTCGGGAGCCCCGCCTCCTGCGAATCCGCCATACCGGCTCCTTCGGCCTCTCCAACGCACCGTAGCGAATCGGGGGTCCGACGCGAAGTGATCACGCCGTGTCATCCTGCTGTCATGCCGAGCCGACTTCCGCTGCGCGCCGCAGCCTTCGCCACCGCCCTGGCCACCGCGACCGGCTGCGGCCAGGGCGGTTCGGACTCCGGGGCCTCCTCCTCCGCGACGCCGCCCACCGCGTCCGGCAGCGCGTCCGGGAGCGCCTCGCCGGGCGCGTCGTCCGCCTCGCCCTCGCCGTCGGGGACGCCCGCGTTCGCCGCGCGGATCGTCCGGGTGGACGCCGGCGACCTCCCCCACTCCTGGCGGCGGGGCTGCCCGGTGGCGCCGTCCGGCCTGCGCATGATCGAGATGACCTACTGGGGCATGGACCACCGCGCGCACACGAACGGGCGGCTCGTCGTCAACGCCAAGGCCGCCGCGGACCTCGTCAAGGTCTTCCGCACGCTGTACGGCCAGCGGTACCCGATCCACCGGATGGAGCCGGTGGACGCCTACAAGGGCAGCGACTACGACTCGATCGAGGCCGACAACACCTCGGCCTTCAACTGCCGGAACGCGACCGGCAGCGGCAACTGGTCGCAGCACGCCTACGGCCTCGCCGTCGACCTCAACCCGTGCGAGAACCCCTACGTGGACTCCAGCGGGCACATCGACCACAAGGACTGCGTGAAGTTCGGCGACCGGAGCCGGCGCGACCCGGGCCTCATCCACGCCGGCGACCGCACCGTGAAGGCGTTCCGGGCGATCGGCTGGGGCTGGGGCGGCACCTGGAGCGGCATCAAGGACTACCAGCACTTCTCCAGCACCGGCCGCTGACCCCTCTTAGAGGGCGAGGAGGAGGCCGACCACGGCGGCGGCGACCACGATCACCACGACGGCGATGCCGGCGAGAAAGGCGGCGCTCGGGCCGGACTTTTCGGCCTGCTGCTGTTCCTGATTGGCGAAGGCCCGGAACTGGTGCGTGGTTCCGGCCGGATCCTGGGGGGTCTCTGACATGGCGATGACTGTAACGGATGACTTCCGTGCGGATAGTGGCGTTTGTGGGGTTAATGCGGCCGCATGACGCCATCCTTCCTCACGCTATGTGACGTTATCTGTTTGAAAGCGTGAACACATTGCCGCCCGGGGCGCATTGTGCTGGTATGGCCACTCTCGGTTGTCGTCCTCGCATCGATCGGTGGAGTGACCATGCGCAACACCGTCCCCCACGCGCGCACCTGCGCCGTCCTGCTGGCGGGCACCGCCCTCGCCGCCGTGCCCGCCGCGCCGGCCGCCGCCGCCCCGGGCCAGGGCTACGTCCGGCTCGCGCACCTGTCGCCGGACACGCCGGCGGTGGACGTCTACCTGTACGCCGAGGGCGCCAAGAACCCCAAGCTGGTGCTGCGGCACGTCGCCTACGGCGCGCTCTCGCCCTACCAGCGGCTCGGCGGCGGCCGGTACACCGTCGCGATGCGCCCGGCGGACGCGTCCGCCGCGTCCAAGCCGGTGCTGTCCGCGCACGTGCGGGTGCGCGCCGGCGCGTCCTACACCGTCGCCGGCATGGGCCCCTACAAGGGCATCCGCCTCGACGTCCTGCACGACACCGCGACGCTGCCCGCCGGGCGGACCGGGCTGCGCGTCATCGCGGCCTCGCTGAAGCACCCCGACCTGAAGGTCGCCGCGGGCGGCCGCACGCTGATCCCGCAGGTCCGGTTCGGCACCGCCACCCCGTACCGGACGCTCGCGCCCGGCAAGGTCGCGGTCAAGGTCGCGGCGCCCGGCGCCAGGGCGTCCACCCGCGTCGCGCTCGCCGCCGGGACGGTGCACACCGTCATCGCCCTGGACGGCGCCAAGGGCCTCCGCCTCCTCGACCTGCGCGACGCCGCCAAGGCCGCCGGGACGGCGCCGCGCGGCGGCGTCGACACCGGCCTCGGCGGCACCGCCACCGCCGGCTCCGCCGCGGCGGCGGGCGCCTCGCCCTGGTGGCTCGCCGCGCCGGCGCTGCCGTTCGGCCTCGGGCTGTACGCGCTGAGGCGGCGGCGCGCTTCGTGATCCGCCGCGCCCTCGCCGCCGCGCTGTGCGCCCTGCTCGCCGGCGGGTGCGGCGCGCGTCCCGGCCCGGACGCCGCGGCCACGCCCACCGGCTGGCGCCCGGTGCCGGGCCAGGTCGCGGTGCCGCCGTCCGCCGCCCCGGCCGTCCGGCACGGCGCGCCCGTCGAGCTGGCCGTCCCCTCGATCGGGGTGCGGACCCGGCTGGAGCGGCTGCGCACCGACGCCCGCGGGATCCTCGGCACGCCCCGCGACCCGATGAAGGCGGGCTGGTACGCGGCGGGCGTCCGGCCCGGCGACCAGGGCCCCGCCGTCATCGCCGGCCACGTCGACTCGCGCACCGGCCCGGCCGTCTTCGCCCGGCTCCGCGAGCTGCGGCCGGGCGCCGCCGTCCGGGTGCGCGACGCCGCCGGGGCGTGGACCGCCTTCACCGTCGACGCGGTGCGCAGCGCCCCGAAGGCGGCCTTTCCCACGGCGGAGGTCTACGGGGCGACGCCGGACGCGCAGCTGCGCCTCATCACCTGCGGCGGCGCCTTCGACCGGGCGCGCGGACACTATGTGGAGAACGTCATCGTCTATGCCACAATGGCTTGATCAATAGGACCTTCCCGGTTCTATTTTTACGCCCTATCGACCGATAGCGTGGGTTTATGGCGGACGGCCAGGACCGGGTGATCGCCGGTCAGTACCGGTTGACGAGCGAGATCGGCCGGGGCGGCTTCGGCATCGTGTGGCGCGCCGAGGACGAGCGGCTGCACCGCTCCGTCGCGGTCAAGGAGCTGTTCCTGCCGACCTACCTCGACGCCGGGCAGCTCGCCGAGCGCCGCCGCCGCAGCCTGCGCGAGGCCCGGTCCGCCGCGCGCATCGCGCACCCGTCCGCGGTCACCGTCTACGACGTCGTCGAGCACGAGGACTCGCTCTTCCTGATCATGGAGCTGATCGACGGCGAGGCGCTGAACGCCGTCGTGCGCCGCGACGGCCCGCTGCCACCGCGCCGCGTCGCCGAGATCGGCCTGTCGGTGCTGGAGGCGCTGCGCGCCGCGCACGCCGCCGGCGTCGTCCACCGCGACGTCAAGCCGAGCAACGTGCTGATCGGGCCGAAGCGGGTCGTGCTGTCGGACTTCGGCATCGCCACCATCGACGGCGAGGCGTCCCTGACCAGCTCCGGGTTCGTCATGGGCGCCCCCGCCTACACCGCGCCCGAGCGCGCGCGCGGCGAGGCGGCCGTCCCCGCGTCCGACCTGTGGTCCCTTGGCGCGACGCTGTTCTACGCCGTCGAGGGCAAGCGCCCGTACCCGGGCGCCAACGCCAACGCGGTCTTCCACGCGATCCTGAACGGGTCGCCGGAGAAGACGCGCCGGGCCGGCCCCCTCGCCCCGATCATCCGCGGCCTGCTGCGGATGGACCCCGCGGACCGCCTCACCCCCGACCAGCTGTCGACGCTGCTCCGCGACGTCGCCGAGGACCGCGTCCCCGTCCTCGGCGCGGTCCCGCCCGCGCGCCGCCGCGCCCGCCGCGCCCGCCGCCTCGCCGCCGCCCTGCCGGCCCTGGCCGCCCTCGTCGCCGCCGCCGGATTCCTCTGGCCCCGCCACCCCGACCGCGCCGCACCGGCCCCGACCGCCGCGACGACCCCGTCCCGGCTCCTCGCGACGCTGCCCACCGGCGGCCAGGTCTCGACGCTCGCGATCAGCGGCGACCTGCTCGCGGCGGGCGGCGAGGACAAGGGCGTCCGCCTCTGGAACCTCCAGGACAACCAGCCCCTCCCCGTCCTGCGGGGGCCGGTCAGCAACATCTGGACCACCGCGTTCAGCCCCGACGGCTCCACCCTCGCCGCCGGCGGCTACGACACGGTCGTCTACCGGTGGGACGTCGCCACGCGCCGGCCGAAGGCGCGGCTGAAGGTGGGCGACGGGATCAGCTCCCTGTCCTACAGCCGCGACGGCCGCACCATGGCCGTCGGGACCACCGAGGACGTCCAGCTCTGGGACGCCGCCTCCGGCAAACGCCTCCGCACGCTGAGACCGGGCGGCCAGACCTCCTTCATCACGGCCTACTCGCGGCGCTCCTGGCTCGGCGTCGTCGGCCCCGGCACCGTGCACATGCTGCGCGCCTCCGGCCGCGACACCACGCTCGGCGACACCGGCTCCTACCCCTTCTCCCTGGCCTTCGACCCGGCCGGCACCACCGTCGCCGTCGGCACCATGAACGGCCGGATCACGCTGTGGAACTGCGACACCGGCAAGCGCCTCGGCACGCTCAGCACCGACGGCACCGTCTTCGCGATCGCCTTCAGCCCGGACGGCTCGACCATCGCCACCGGCTCGGGCAAGACCATCACGCTGTGGAACGCCGCGACGCGCGAGCGCGTCGCGTCCTGGACGACGCCCGCCGCCGTCGGCGCCCTCGCCTACCGGCAGGGCGAGCTGATCAGCGGCGGCTACGACAGGACCGTGCGCATCTGGCGCGTCTGAGTCGTCACCGCCAGCTCCGCGCCGTCCAGCTCCAGCCGCGCCGCCACCCCGCCCAGCTCCCCGAGCCGCCGCACGTGCGTGCCGCCGCACGGGATCCCCGCGGTCCCCTCGGGCAGCTCGCACCACCACACCCGCCGCGCCGCCAGCTCCGGCGACGGCACCTCGATCCGCACCGGCGCGTCCGCCGCCACCCACGCGGCCAGCCGCGCGTTGACGTCCGCCTCGACGCCCGCGAGGTCGTCCGCCACGAACCCCTTCTTGCGCAGCGACTTGCCGATCCGGTACACGTCCCGGCTGCCATCGGGCACGATCCGCGACGACACGATCGCCGCCTTGTCGAAGTCGGGGTGGCCGAGCCCGTCCGCCTCGACGTCCTTGCGCCAGTGCCCGGCGAGCGCCGCGTTCAGCGCGAGCGCCATCAGGTGGCAGCCGGTGTGCCCGGCCGACAGGGCGTCCCGCCGCTCCTCGTCCACCAGGAGCAGCACCTCGGTCCCCTCGGCGACCTCCTGCTCCACCACGTGGACGACGACCCAGTGCCACCCGTCCGCGCCCCGCCGCACCGGCACGTCCGCGCCGACCAGCAGCTCGCCGTCCCGCACGGCCCCGGTGAGGCAGTCCACGACCGGCATCTCCCACCCGGCGTCCCGCAGCACCCCGGTGTCGGCGGGCTGGTCGGGCCAGGCGTGGTCGAGCGGATGGAACGGCGTCCGCTCCACGACCACCCCGAACCCCCCGTCCAGCGGCACGCTCGCGACGACCACCGACCGCCCGTCCACGGCCCCCGCCGGGAACGTCACCTGGGTCGATCCCCCGATTTCCCCCATGTCCCCGACGCTAGCAGTCACCCACCGGCCCCACCCGACCCGCTATCGTGGTGACCGCTCGCCGGGAGGCTTCGCATAGTGGACGAGTGCGGCGGTCTTGAAAACCGCTGGGCCGGTGACCCCGGTCCCGTGGGTTCGAATCCCACAGCCTCCGCCCACCAGCATCACCTCAGCTCAGACCCCCTTTAGGGGCGTGCGCGCCCGCTCGGCCCCTGCTCGCGGGATATACGCGGGATGAAAACCCGACGTCTCCGCAGGTCAGCCTAGGAAGTCGAAGAAGCCCCGGGATGACCGGAGCCGCTGACGGTGGCCGGGATCAAGGAGTGGCCGCGTGGGCGCCGGTCACCAGGAGACGCGCGCCTGGCCGCGCGTCCTGCAGCTCCCGTCGGCCGAGCCGGTCACGCGTGCGTCGCCGAACTGGACGGGGCGAGCGCGAACCAGGGGCTACGTCGCCCCTTGGACCCCGCGCCCCGAAGCACTCGTTCGCACGATGCCGTCTGTCTCGCCGTCCGCGCGAACGAGCACTCCGGCATGTCGGGGTGTTCGTTACGGCCCCTGTTCCTGGAGGGCCGCAGGCTCCATGATCCGGAACATGTGCGGAACACCCGAGGGTCAGGAGCACGGATCCTGGAGGTTGGGAGCAGGGCAGCGCCCTTTGAGCCGTGACCGCATTCAGTAGTCTGGCTGCGTTGGAGACCGGTCTGAGCACCCGTCAGGGTCCGCGGCTCAGGGAGGGTGGGTGCGGAACCATTCCCGGATACGTCTCGGAGCAGGCAGAATCCCATGTCCCCCCTCCCCGCCAGGTCAAGAGCGGGTTCCCTCACAGGACATACGCGGGATGGCAGCCGCCCCAGCGGGGGCTTGACCCGGCTTTGCAGACGCTGTGACGAGACCGTTCCTCTCACCGCGCCGTGCCGCTTCTGCGGCGACGATCCCATGTCGGCTTCAACCGACGGATCATCGGATCTGCTGCGTGTGAGCGAACTTCGCGCCGTCTGCCAGTTCATCGTCGTCATCGATCGCGGCCCTGACCTTCCCTTCATCGTCGCCAGCCGCGAATGCGACAAGCCGAGCGGCATCCTTTCCCTGATCGCTATCAAGCTGTCGCACGTCGGTTCGGCCCGGCTGCTGTCCGAAGGCCTGGCCGGCTTCACCATCCCTTCTTCCAAGATCCAAGACGATCCTGCGGCGCCCGGTGCGGACAATGCGGCCAAGGCATGGGAAGCCGTGAAAGACCTTGTCGTCAACGAGGCCAAGCGCCTGCTTCCCCTTGGACAGCAGGAACTGCTGACCGTGGGTTCTGCGGCTCTGGACGTCATGGCCGCTACCAGCGACGACGAAGCATGCGCGGCGCTGGTCGGCTATGCCCTGAAAATAGTGGTGGGAGCGATGTGCGCCCATGCCTCATTCGGCGTTGCGACACCCCTGATCTCCTTCATCGACGCCCTCGTCGACTCTCTGTCCGAACCCGCCACCGCCACGGACCGGCAGCAAGCCGAAGACATGGCCGCTCGTGCAGAGGGACTCGACGCGGGCAGCCGCGACCGTCAATCCGCTGAAGTACTCGCCCCCTGCTTCGAGGACGACGCCTGCACGGCCACCGACCCCTCAACGATCAGCATGCAAAGGGCGCACGACGCCATCAGCGCTTACTGACCGTTCGCGTGGATTCGGCGCGGCGACGAGCATCACCCGAATGTTGTGGCGAACTCCGGCCGAACGGAGCAGCGGGCCGGAAGCTAGTAGGCGGTTCCTTCGAACGTCGCGGTCGGGTACTCGGCTCCGGGTGCGACCTCGACGGCGATCGTCTTGAACGCGGCCTTGGACGGGACCGTGAACATCTGCTTGAACGTCGCGGTCCTGGCCGGCGAGAGGCTTCCGTCGGCGAGGGAGTCGTATCCGTCCTGGTAGACGCGTTCGCTGTCGGTGCCGTCGTCTCCGGCGCGGACGGTGACGGTGAGGTCGCCCATGTCGAAGCGGGCGCCGGTGCCGTTGCGGAGCTGGACGAACACCACGACGGCGGGGCCTCCTGGGTGTCCGCCGGCGGAGGTGTCGGAGATGGTGCCGCGCTCGATACGGGAGACGCGGAAGTCCAGACCGTCGGAGGCGTGCGCCCACTGGCCCACGGTCGTTGTCCGGTCGTCGCTCTCCGAGGGCGAGGGCGCCGCCGCTTCGGTGGCGGGGCTGCCGCTGGAGGGCGCCGCGGCGGTGGTCTTGGTGTCGGCGCCACAGGCAGTGAGGGTGAGCGCGGCGACGGCAACGGGCAGGATGCGTGTGATCAAGTCGGCTCCATTAATGTGCGGCATTGCAGATGTGACGGACGGATCACGTTCCGCGTTCGCGTCCGTGACCATCCCGTCACGATCCAGACACCCGCGAGACCCTCTCTCAGGTCCCGCCCGCGTAGCACTCGGACGTTCACCGGCAGCTCTGGCAGCATGCGCCAGCACATCGCGGGCGTCGCAGTGCGCGCTGCTGGTGCGGCAGCGGTTCCCCACATCAAGAGCCGGGTGAGCGCCCTTAAGGTGAAGCTGAGCCGCCGAGCCAAGGAGCCCGCCGACATCGAGGACCTCGCTCCGCTCACGGTCGTTGCGCGGGACGAGCCAACGATCCCTGACGCTCCCCAACTGCGCGCCGCCTAGTCCTTTCAGTGTTGGCGAAGGTGATCGCCGCTGCGCCGACTCTTCTGAGCACGTTGCCATCGTGGAAACGACATGGGAACAGCCGGCACGACCTATGACCTCCTGTCACCGAGGATCATTCATCAGGTTTCTGGACAGGCGATGCAGCGCTGCGGCGCGTTGCAGGAGACGCCGGATCAGCGGCTGATCGGTTTCGAACCGCTGGGCCGGTGGCTCCCGGCCTGTAGGTTCGAATCCTTCAGCCGCTGGAAAACCTGTTGGCGGGGTGTGGGGGTCGTTGCTAGGTTGCGGGTGGCCGTGCGAGAGGACGAGGAGGTGGTACCCGTGAACGCAGTATCGACATGGGTGCTCCCCTCCGGGGTCACGGTCGGGCGGTAGGTCGTCCGGGAGCGCCGTTCGCAGCACTCCCGAAAGGCACGACCATGCACTTCACCTCTGAGCGGCGCCTCGGCGACGGCGTCCTCGAACGCGAATTCACCCTCGGGGAGATCCCCGGCATCCTGTGGACGCCCGCGTCCGCGTCGGCGTCCGCGCCGGTCCCGCTGATCCTGCTCGGGCAGCCCCCGCTCGGAATGCGCCAGATGTACCCCCGGCTGGCGGGGCGGGCCCTGCGCTGCGCGGCGGGGGGCTTCGCCGCCGCCACCATCGAGCTGCCCGGGAGCGGAGACCGGCCGCGCGAGGCGTCCGCCGAGCAGGCCCGCGCCGGCATGCGCCGGGCCGTGGAGGCCGGCGAGCCGGTCGGCGACGAGATCATCGACGCGCTCGTCCTGCCGCTCGTCGATCAGGCGGTCCCGGAAGCGCGGGCCGCGCTGGACGCCCTCCTGGAGCTGCCCGAGATCGGCGGTCCGGTCGGGTACTCGGGCGGCGTGATCTCCATCGGGGTCCGGCTCGCGGCGGTCGAGCCGCGCATCGTGGCCGCCGGCCTCTTCGCCGGGAGCTTCGTGCCCCGCGCCGTGCTGGAGGAGGCCCGGCGGGTCACCATCCCGCTGCACGTCCTGCTGCAGTGGGACGACGAGGGCAACGACCGGCAGGCGGCCCTGGACCTGTTCGACGCCTTCGGCTCGAAGGAGAAGACGCTGCAGGCCAACATGGGCGGGCACACCGGTGTCCCGCAGTTCGCGGGGGAGGACGCGGCCAGGTTCTTCGCCCGGCACCTCCGCTGACCGCCGGCCGGGCGCCGTCCCCGGGCCGACGGGTCGGTGCCCGGCCTCCGGCCGTCGAGGGGCGGGGGCCGGCCGTCACGGCGACGCGGGCCGCGGCCGCGCCGGTCGGGGGCGGGTTCGGCAAGGGCGGTCCCCGCCGCGTCCCGGCCCTGAGCAGGCCGTACCCGCGGGCTGTCAGGGGGCCGGGAGGAGGGGGACGCCGTTCGTGGCGAGTTCCTCCAGGACGGGATGGGCGGGGTCGGCGTCGGTGATGACGGCGGTGACGGCGTCGAAGGGGAGGACGCGGTAGGGCGAGGCGGTGCCGATCTTCTCGGCCGAGGCGAGGACGTAGGTGTCGGCGGCGCGGGCGGCGAGGGCGCGCTTCATCGCGGCCTCCTCGGCGTCGCCGGTGGTGAGGCCCGCGGCGGGATGGACGCCGGTGACGCCGAGCAGGCAGAGGTCGGCGGAGACGTTCTGGGCGGCCTCGACGGCGGCGGCGCCGCAGGCGACCGCCGAGTGCTTGAAGATCCGGCCGCCGAGCATCAGGACCTCGGCGCGCGGGTGGCCGAGCAGCGCGACGGCGATCGTCGGGCTGTGGGTGATCACGGTGCAGGCCAGGTCCGGGGGGAGCAGGCCGGCGACGGCGAGGGCGGTGGTGCCGCCGTCCAGGATCAGGGTGCCGCCGGGCCGGACGAGGGCGGCGGCCGCCGCGGCGACCTTGCGCTTGCCGGCCGGGGCGACGGACGCGCGGGCGGCGTAGTCGGCCTCGGCGGGCGAGACGGGGAGCGCCCCGCCGTAGACGCGGTGGCAGAGCCCTTCGGCGGCGAGGTCGCGCAGGTCGCGGCGCACGCTGTCCTCGGAGATGCCGAGGCCGGCGGCCACCTCCTTGGCGACGATCTTGCCGTCGCGGGCGAGCAGGCCGAGCAGGTGGTCGCGCCGTTCAGCAGCCAGCATGCGCACTCTTTCTCGTTGTTGCACGTTTCTGCATGTATCGTAGCGGACATGATCGATGAGCCGATGCCGATCCCGATCGCCGGGCCTTACCGCTCCGGCACCGGTGGCGACCCGGCCGCCATGGCCGCGAACCTCGCCCGCCTGGAGGCCGCGGCGTGGCCGGTCCTCGCCGCCGGCCACGTCCCGATGATCGGCGAGTGGGCGGCGCCGCCCGGCGCGTCCGCCGGCGCCGGCCAGGACGTCGCCGCCGCGCGGCGCCGCGGCCTGCCCGTCTGCCGCGACGTCGCCGAGATCCCGCGCCGCGTCCCGCAGGAGGCCGGGTGAGCGGCCGGCCGGGCGTCGACGTCCCCGACCACCGGGGCCGCACCGGGCTCGACCGCGCCGGGCGCGGCCTGGACCGCAACCCCGGCGTCGTCGTCCGCGACGTCGAGCTGACCTCGCGGGGCTGGCACGTGCTGCGCCGCACCACCTTCGACTACCGGCGCCGCGACGGCCGCTGGATCACCCAGCAGCGCGAGACCTACGACCGCGGCGACGGCGCGGTCGTCCTGCCCTACGACGCCGAGCGCGGGCTCGTGCTGCTCACCCGCCAGTTCCGCTACCCCGCCTACGTCAACGACCACCCCGACGGCATGCTCGTCGAGGCCGCCGCCGGGCTGCTCGACGGCGACGACCCGCCCGCCGCGATCCGGCGCGAGAGCGCCGAGGAGCTCGGCGTCGCGCTCGGCCCGGTCACCCGGGTCCTGGACGCCTACATGAGCCCCGGGTCGGTCACCGAGCGCCTGTTCTTCTACGCCGCCCCCTACACCGCGGCCGACCGCACCGGCGACGGCGGCGGCCTGGAGGAGGACGGCGAGGACATCGAGGTGCTCGAACTGCCCTTCGCCGAGGCCCTCGCCATGTGCCGCGACGGGCGCATCGCGGACGGCAAGACCATCCTGCTGCTGCAGTGGGCCGCCCTCGATGGGCCGTTCGCCGCCGGCCGGCCCGCCTGAAACCGGGTGGCCCGCGCGGCGGCGGTGGTGAAGGGTGGGGGGATGGAGTTCTTCTGCTACCACCGCGACCGGCCCGGGGCGGCGTCCCTGCGCGACGAGCTGGTGGAGGCGCACTGGTCCTACATGGACCGTTTCGCGCAGGAGCTGATCGCCCGCGGCCCGACCTTCGCCGGCGAGGCGGCGACGGGGAGCGTCCACATCGTCGACCTGCCGGACGCCGCGGCGGCCCGCGCGTTCGCCTTCGACGAGCCGGGCTACCAGGCGGGCGTGTACCAGGACGTCCTGCTGCGCCGGTGGCGGAACCTGCTGGGCCGCACCATGTGGGAGTTCCCCGGCGGCCGGAGCGGCGGCGAGCACTACCTGGTGCTCGGCCTCGGCGCGGGCCCCGGCGCCGACCTGGAGCCGCCCGCCGACTGGGACGACCTGGTCGCCTACGGGCCGCTGCTGTCGGACGACGGCGCCGCCTGGCTCGGCACGGCCGCGCTGCTGCGGGCGGCGGACGCGGACGCGGCGCGCGCCGTCCTCACCGCGGGCGCCTACGCCGCCGTCGAGGTCCACCGGTGGACCTTCGGCGGGCGCCGCTAGCCGCCCGCGCTCCCGGCATGGACCTCACCGGCGCCACCCGCATGATCATGACAGCGTCCCCCGACCGCCCCGAGCTGATGCGGGTCGCCCGCGACGCCCACGACGACCTCGCCGCCGGACGCCCGTCCTCACCCGCTGACGACGAGGCCGCTCCAAGCGTCCCGGACGGCGTCCAGCCGGTCGTAGTGGTCGTCGAGCCAGTCGTCGGCGACCTCGATCAGGAGTTCGGCGCTCGCCAGCGAGCCCGCCGCGTCGACGACCGTGACGCGCAGGGGCCCGCCCTCGTCCTCCTCGATCCAGATCTCGTTGCGGTCCCTGCCCTCGCGCCAGGCGGTGTTGTCGCCGCGCGCCAGGTCGTCCAGCACGACCTCCCAGTCGTCCAGGCAGTCGGGGTGGATCACTTCGAGCAGGCGGCCGCCGACGAACGGGCTGCGCACCTCGATCTCGCCGACCAGGCAGCCGTCCTCGGCGTGGGAGATCCGCAGGACGACGCTGTCGCCCAGGTCGTCGGCGAGGTCGATGAGGTCCGGGAAGGCGGGGTTCGTCACGGGGGCAGCGTAGGAGGCGGCACCGACATCCGGGCCCGCGCCGGTGCGGTCAGGAGGAGACGGTCCCGGCGGCGAGCAGGCCGATGAGGAGGGCGGCGACGGCCAGCCGGTAGAGGACGAAGGCGGTGAAGGTGCGGCGGGCGACGTAGCGCAGCAGCCAGGCGATGGAGGCGTAGGCGACGGCGAACGAGACGGCCGTGCCGACCAGGAGCGGGGCGGTGGCCGTGCCGGCGCCGAGGGCGTCCTTGAGTTCGTAGAGGCCGGCGCCGGTGAGGGCGGGGATGCCGAGGAAGAAGGACAGGCGGGTGGCGGCGACGCGGTCCAGGCCGCGCAGCAGGCCGGTGGACATGGTGGCGCCGGAGCGGGAGAAGCCGGGGAAGAGCAGCGCGAGGATCTGCGCGGAGCCGACCAGCAGGGCGTCGGTGCGGGTGACGTCGGCCTCGCCGCGCCCGTGGCGGCCGTACCGGTCGGCGGCCCACATGAAGCCGCTGCCGGCGATCAATGATCCGGCGACGACCCACAGGGAGGCGAGCGGCCCGTCGATGAGGGGCTTGGCGGCCAGGCCGGCCAGGACGACGGGGACGGTGGCGTAGACGACCCACCAGGCGAACCTGTAGTCGTGGGCGTCCCGGTGCCGCTCGTTCGCGACACCGCGCAGCCAGGCCCCGGCGATGCGGACGATGTCGGCGAAGAAGTAGAGCAGGACGGCGGCGATCGCGCCGACCTGGATGACCGCGGTGAACCCGACCACGGCGTCGTCGTCGACGGGGATCCCCAGCAGCCCTTCGACGATCTTCAGGTGGCCGGTGGAGGAGACGGGCAGGAACTCCGTCAGCCCCTCGACGACGCCGAGGATCACGGCCTGGCCGATGGTGATCGCGGTCATGCGGTCCTGCTTTCGTGGCGGCCGCGGGCGCGGCGGTGGCGGCGGACGGGGAGCGGGGCGGGCCGGGCGCCGCCGAGGGCGCGGCCGCCCGGACAGAGGCGGGACGGACCGGCCGGCGGCGTGCACAGCAGCCCGGCGGTGAACAGCAGCGAGTCGCCCGGCAGGAAGAAGCCGATCAGCAGCCCGGTCTCGGCGAACAGGACCGCGAGCACCCCGAACGTCCCCAGGCCGGACAGCAGGGACGTCGCGTCCAGGGGATCGAGCGCAGCCGTCATGGTTCCCCGTTTCGCCGAAGGTCCGACCGGCACTACAGTCGCTTCTACTTGATGTAGAACTTCTACATGAAGTAGAAGTTCTACATCAAGTAGATGGTGATGGCGAGCGGAGATCCGGCGGGACATGGGCGAGGGCACGAGTTCGCGGCGCCCCTGGGGCGCGCTGGAAGCCGAGCTGCTGGCCGTGCTGCAGGCCGCGGACGGGCCTCTCTCCCCCGGCGAGGCCGCCGCGCGGCTGGACGGCCGGGCCGGCTACTCCACCGTCGTCACCGCACTGACCCGCTTGCACGCCAAGGGCACCCTGAACCGGGAGCGGCGCGGGCGGGCCTACATCTACAGCCCGGTCCTGGACGCCGCCGGGACGGCCGCCCGCCGGATGCGGCAGCTCCTGGAGCGCGAGCAGGACCGCGACGCCGTCCTCATGCGCTTCGTGGACGAGCTGTCCCCCCAGGACGAGGCGCTGTTCCGCCGCCTGCTGGCCGATGACGGACCTGCCTAGGAGACGTCGTGCACCTGGCCGTCTACCTGCCGTTGCTCCCGCCCGTGGCCGCCGCGCTGTCGGCCCGGTGGCTGGCCGCCCGGCTCGATCCGCGCGCGGCGACCTGGCTGCTCACCGCCGCCGCGCTGCTCCTGGCCGCCGCCAGCACGACCGCGCTCGGCCTGCTGGCCATCGCGGGCCTCGTCCGCATCCCGCTGGTCGCGAGCCTCGGCAGGCTCTCACGCACCGCCCTGGCCGGCACCGACCCGACCGCCCGGCTGGTCTCCCTGGCCGCCGGCCTCGCCCTGTCCGCCGCCGCCCTCACCGCCGCCCGCGCGCTCTGGCATCGCGGCCGGGCGCTGCTGGCGGCGGCACGCGAAGCGCGCCGCCTACCCGGCACCGGCGACGTCGTCATCCTCGACGGCCCCGCCGACGCCTACACCCTCCCCGGCGCCCCCGGCCGCATCGTCGTCTCCACCCGCATGCTCGCCGGGCTCACCGGACCCGAACGGGGCGTCCTCATCGCCCACGAACGCGTCCACCTGCACGCCCGCCACCACTGGTTCGCCGCCGCCACCCGGCTGGCCGCGTCCCTGAACCCGCTCCTCCGCCCCCTGGAACGGGCCACCGCCTACACCATCGAACGGTGGGCCGATGAGCACGCCGCCCGCGGCTGCGGCGACCGCCGCTTGGTCGCCCGCACCGTCGCCAAGGCCGCCCTCCTCAGAGCCGGCGGCCCCCGCCGCGCCGTCACCGCGCTCGGCATCGCCGGCGCCGAACTCGCCGCCGGCGGCCCCCTGCCCCGCCGCGTCGCCGCGCTGATGGCCGCGCCCCCGCGCCGCCGGCTCCCGCTCATCGCCGCCGTCGCCGCGGTCCTCCTGCTCACCGGCCTGTGCACCGCCGAAGCGGCGGGCGACCTGGAAGACCTCCTCGAAGCGGCCGGCGCCTGACCCCGGACCCTTGCGTTCCAGACCCGCCTACCCGGCGTTCTCGATCGGGACGGCGGGGCGGGCGATGCCGGCGGGGACCAGCAGGAACAGCTTCGGGGCGAGGCGGTCCAGGTCGCCGCCGCGACCGAAGACGAGGCCCGCGGCGAAGTCGACGAACTGCCGGGCCACCGGGTCGGGGAGGGCCGTGAGGTCCATGACGACCGGAACGCGCTTGTTCCGGAAGAAGTGCCCCACGTGCAGCGCCTCGTTGTAGTCGTTCGGGCGCAGTGTCTTCACCATCACGACGCAAGTGTCCCCACCTTGCCCCGCCGATGGGTAGTCCCGCGCCGTGGTCAGCGGCGGTCAGTGCGCGGTGCGCCGGCGGTCAGCCGCCGCGGCCAGTCTCCGGGGTGTCGGGAGGGCGCACCGCCCCCGGGGAGAAGGAGAAGGACATGACCACGACGACCGGCAGGACGGCTCTGGTGACCGGCGGCTCGCGCGGGATCGGCCGGGCGGTGGCCGAGCGGCTCGCCGCGGACGGCGCGCTCGTCGCCGTCCACTACGGCGCGAACCGCGAGGCGGCGGACGAGGTCGTGGCGGGCATCGAGGGCAAGGGCGGGCGGGCCTTCGCCGTCGGCGCCGACTTCGCCCGCCCCGACGCCGCCGACGTCCTGTTCGACGGGCTCGCGCCGCACCTTGCGGGCCGCGGCCTGGACGTCCTCGTGAACAACGCCGGCATCGCGTCGATGAGCCCGGTCCAGGCGGTCACCCCGGAGGAGTTCGACCGGATCTTCACGGTGAACGTGCGGACGCCGTTCTTCGTGCTGCAGCGGGCGCTGCCGCTGCTGAACGACGGCGCCCGCGTCGTCACCGTCGGGTCGACGGCCTCGACGCGCATCGCGGTGTCCCCGCAGATCGCCTACACGATGTCGAAGGCCGCCGCCGACGCGATGACGCCGTCGCTGGCCAACCAGCTCGGCGGCCGCGGCATCACCGTCAACACGGTCGCGCCCGGCGTGGTCGTCACGGACATGACGGCCGGGCACCGGGCGGTGCCCGCGGCCGTCGCCGGGCTGACCGCGGTCACCGCGCTCGGGCGGCTCGGCGAGGCCGGCGAGATCGCCGGCGCCGTCGCGTTCCTCGCCGGCCCCGACGGCGCCTACGTCACCGGGCAGACCCTGAACGTGTGCGGCGGCACCTGGCTCGGCCCGATCATGCCGGCGTGACGGATGCCGGCGTGAGGGGCGGGCCGGTCAGGACGCGCGGGCGCCGCGCCTCGGCGGGGCCGGGCACGCCGAGCCCGGTCACGCCGAGCGGGATCTCCCCCGCGCGCTCCGGCCCGAGGACGGCCTCGGCGGCCTCGTCGCGGATCGCGGCGGTGAAGAACGCGCCGAGGCCGAGCGCGCACGCCGCCAGGTGGGCGGTCCGGCTGGCCTCGCCGAGGTCGAGGAACAGCGACCGGTAGGCGCGGCGGCCGCGGGCGGGACGCCCCGGCGCGGCCCGGTAGGTGTAGAGGAGCAGCGCGCCGACGTCCGCCGCCGCGCCGAGGCCGCCGCAGAGCCGCGCGGCGTCGACCGGGCCCGCCACCCGCTCCAGCCCGTGCCCGCCCGGCACGTACCGGTAGGCGCCCGCCGCGACCCGCTCCACCGCGCTGACCAGCGCATACACCGTGACGTTCGGGCGGTCCGCGGCCGCCGTCCGGTGCAGGACGGTGCCGAGGTGGGCGAAGGGGACGGGCGCCCCGGCGGCGAACTCGCGGACGGCGCGGCCCGCGTCCAGCGCCTCGGCGAGCCCGACGTCGATCGGGACGGGCGGCGCGAGGGCGACCGGACGCGGCGGCACCGGCGCGGGGAATGGACCGCCGGCCGTCACGGAATGCGCATCGGCCCGCATATCCCAGGCGCCGAGGGATTCCTCGCGGAAGTGCTGTTCGGAACCTTCGGCGACGAGGAGTCCGGCGTCGACCAATTCCCGGGCCAGCGCGAGTTCCCCGTCGCCCGGTGTGCGCCACTCCCGGAATTGCGCGAGCAGTCCCCACGTCGCGTCGCCGAGGGGGAACCGGCGGCGCCGCCACGGGTCCTCGGCGACCAGGTGCCCCTCGCGGATGCGGAAGGCGACGAGACGGGAGGCCCTCAGCCGCACGCGGGTCTCCTCCGTCGAAGGGACGCGGAAAGGCGCGCCGCAGGACGGCGCATTCCTTTCCCCCGCCCTGCGAGGGTAACTATCCGGGCGACGCCGTGTCCAGATCACCGTTGCGGATCCGGGCGAGGTTAACAGCACCGGAACAATGGGGGCACAGCCGTTATTGGCCCGTCACCGGAATGCGATCCGCGCGGGGAATTGCCGTGCCCGGCCCGCGCGGGACCGGGCACGGCGCTCTCAGCCGAGAGCGGTGAGCTCGGCGACCTCGTCGTCGGTCAGCTCGATGGCGGCGGCCGCCAGGTTGTCCTCCAGGTGCGCGACCTTGGAGGTGCCGGGGATCGGCAGCATGACGGGCGAGCGGTGCAGCAGCCAGGCGAGGGCGAGCTGTGCGGGCGACGCGCCGTGGCGCTCCGCCGCCTCCGCCAGGACGCCGCCGGGCTCGGCGAGCTGTCCCGTCGCGAGCGGGAACCACGGGATGAACCCGATGCCCTCGGCCTCGCAGTACTTCAGCACGTCCTCGGACTTGCGCTCGGTCAGGTTGTAGAGGTTCTGCACGGTGGCGATCTCGGTGAGGCCGCGGGAGCGCTTCACTTCCTCCACCGACACCTCGGACAGGCCGATGTGCCGGATCTTGCCCTCGCCCTGCATGTCCTTCAGGACGCCGAGCTGGTCCTCGAGCGGGACCGCCGGGTCGATGCGGTGCAGCTGGTAGAGGTCGATGCGCTCCAGGCGGAGCCGCCGCAGGCTCATCTCGACGCACTGCCGCAGGTATTCGGGGCGCCCGAGCGGCGTCCACGCGTTCGGGCCGCTGCGCGTGAAACCGCCCTTGGTGGCGACGAGCAGCTCCGCCGGGTACGGGTGCAGCGCCTCGGCGATCAGGTCCTCGCTGACGAACGGCCCGTAGGAGTCGGCGGTGTCGATGAAGGTGACGCCGAGCTCGACGGCGCGCCGCAGCACCCGCACGGCCTCGTCATGGTCGGCGGGCGGCCCCCAGACGCCGGGCCCGGTGAGCTGCATGGCGCCGTAGCCGAGCCGGTGCACCGGCAGGTCGCCGCCGACGGAGAAGGTGCCGCTCGCCTCGGCCGGGCGGTCGGAAATCGTGGTCATGGTCGTCCTCCCTCTGATGACCACTCCATCACCGCCCGCCCGCGGTCCATGCACCCGGGTCAGCGTTTCGCGCGCTGCCCCGCGGCGAGGTCGTGCGAGACCCGCGGGCCGCCGGCGCGGCGCTGCACCGCGGCCGACAGCGCGGGCGCGGCGCCGCCGATGAGCGCGCCGAGCCGCAGGCCGAGCGGCGCGACGTCCACCTCGGCGGCGTTGCGGTCCACCGCCTTCAGCGTGGCGCGGGCGACGTCCTCGGGGGTGCGGGTGCCGACGCCCCTCGGCAGGGAGACGCCCGCCTCGGCGAACATGCCGGCGTCGCGGATGAAGCCGGGGAACACGGTGGACACGCCGACGCCGTGCGGGCGCAGGTCCTCGCGGAGCCCGAGCGCGAAGCCGCGCATCCCGAACTTGGTCGCGTTGTACAGGGACGCGTGGCCGGAGGCCGTCTTGCCCGACAGCGACGACACGAAGACCAGGTGGCCGCGCCCGCGTCCGGCCATCGCCGCACCGGCGAGCTTCGCCATGACGATGGGCGCGCGCAGGTTCACGTCCAGCGCCCGGTCGATCTCGCCGATGCTGTAGTCGGCGAGCAGCCCGGACGCGGGCAGCGCCGCGTTGGCGACGAGGACGTCCACCTCGCCCGCCGCGGCGAGGAGCGCCTCGGGCGCGTCCCGGTCGGCGAGATCGGCGGCGAGCGCCGTCCCGCCGAGCTCGGCGGCCAGCGGATCGAGGACGTCCGCCCGCCGGCCGCTCAGCACCACGTGCGCGCCGCGCGCCGCGAACGCGACGGCGAGCGCCCTCCCGATCCCGCCGGTCGCACCCGTCAGCAGGACCCGCGCACCGTCCAGTCGCATGGACCGATCATCGCGGGTCTACAGGCCCGCGCGCCAGAGCACCACGATGAGCCCCGCGAGCACCAGGCCCGCCACGCCGAGCGCCACGTCGCCCAGCACGATCGCCAGGACGCAGCCGAAGACGATCACCACGGCGGCGCGCAGCAGGCCGCGGCCGCCGTCGCCGTCCTCGGGCTCGGGCCGCAGCTCCCGTTCCCACAGGCCGAAGTCGTCGGGGGCGCCCATGAACGGAGTATGCGGCGCCCGGGGCGTCCGGGCGAGATGTCCGCCGCGCCACACTTGGACGTTGGGTCCGATAACCCCGACGGGGTGCGAACCGTCGGCGAGCGGTTGCTAGGCTGCGGTCCCTGGGGGAGACACCATTCCGCAACGCCTCCCTCGGTGATTGCACTTCATAGTCGAGGTGAAGGGGTCCCCATCGTGAAGAAGCTGCTCGTCCTTGCCGTTGTCGCTCTCGGCGGTTTCGCCGTCTGGCGCCGCCTGCAGCAGGACCGCGCCGAGCTGGACCTGTGGACCGAGGCCACGTCCTCCGACAGCTGAGACCGGCTCCCGCAAGCGGAGACCGCACCGCGAAGGAGGCCCCGGCGTGACCGGAGCAGCGCCGATCACCATCGCCTGCCTCGATCTCGCCGGGACCACTGTCGCGGACGGCGGCGCGCTGCGCGCCGCCCACACCGAGGCGCTGGCGGCGCTCGGCCTCGCGCCGGGCACGTCCGCCCACGCCGCGGCGCTGGCCCGCGCGGACGCCGCCCCGGCCGCCGAGGCCCTGGACCTCTACCGGGCCGTGTTCGCCGACGAGGCCCGCGCGCAGGCCGCGCACCTGGCCTTCGAGAGCTCCTACGAACGCATCGTCGGCCGCCACGGGCTCGCACCCGTCCCGGGCGCCGAGCAGGCCCTGGACGAGCTGGCGAAGGCGGGCGTCCGCATCTGCCTCGTGAGCTCCCTCGGCCGCCGCACGCTCGGCCGCGTCCTCGAAGCGCTCGGCTGGTGGGACCGCGCGGACTTCGCCGTCTGCCCCGACGGCGCCGGCCGCGGCCAGCCCTGGCCCGACCTCATCCTGTCCGCCGCGCTCCGCGCCGGCACCGACGACGTCCGGCACATCGCCGTCTGCGGCGGCACCGCCGAAGCGATGCTCGCCGGCCGCCGCGCCGGCGCCTCGATCGTCGCGGGCGTCCGCACCGGCCCCCACGACGCCCCCACCCTCCGCGCGTCCGGCGCCACCCACATCCTCCCGAGCGTCGCCGACCTGCCCCCGCTCCTTCTGGAGGCGCGCGAGCCCGCCGACCCCGGGTAAGCTGGACCCGCCCAGGGGCCTTAGCTCAGTAGGTAGAGCACCTGCTTTGCAAGCAGGGTGTCGGGGGTTCGATTCCCCCAGGCTCCACCGGTCTCAACGCCCTCGTCCGCTTCGCGGACGGGGGCGTTTTGTGTTGGGCGGGAAGATCGTGGTGGGGGGTGAACTTTTGGGGTGCGGTGATCGTCTTGACGGGGTCGGGGGCGGGCTTGTTCGGGGCGGGGCGGGTCTTATTGATCACGTGCAGGGGTGCGAACACCGTCGGGGAGGGGGTGCGTCTCACCTCCCACAGCACGATCGCGAAGGTCGTGCGCTGAGGATGGGAGCGGCGGACCATGCGGAAGATCGTGATGGCCGGGGTGGCGGCGGTGCTGGCGTTCGGGCTGACGGCTTGTGACGGTGGGGACGGGGGGACGTCGGCGGCGTCGTCGCCGTCCGCGTCGCCGTCCGCGGTGCCTTCCGTGTCCTCGTCGTCTCCTGCGGTGGAGGCGCCTTCGGGCGGGCCTTCGAGCGAGCCGTCCGCTTCTCGGCCTTCTTCGGGTGGGAGTTCCTCGCCTGCGCGACCGATCGCGTCCAAGTGGGGGCGGCTGCGGTATCTGGCGCCGGGGAAGTTCACCGTGGGCGACGTCGCCTTCTTCACCGCCGACCGGACCGTCGTGATCGTCGCCGGGGGGACGTGCCCGGACGGGTCCGAGGCGTCGGCGGACGGTTCCAGGTGCGGGATCGACGGGCTCGAGGAGTGGGCCAAGGCCTCGCCGCACAACGTCAATGTGCGTTTCTCCGGTCAGGTCGCCACCACGATCATGGAGACCCAGTAAGGGGTTCTCGGGCGTCCTCATCCGCTTCGCGGGTGGGGGCGCGCGGTGTGCGGTCGGTGGGGAGCAGGCGGCGGGAAAAATCCCTGGCTGGCGGTCGCGCCGCGGGACGGTGCCGTAGGAGGTGTTGGCGGTGGTCAGCGGGGGATGGCACGGGGCGGTCGAAAGGGCTAGAAGCGGGATCTGTCGGTCTAGAAGGCTGTCGGTAGGGCGGGACACCGAGGGCTGGGGGGACGATGGCGGTCAGGACCGATCCGCAGGACGAGTTGGCTGAGCGACTGCGGCTGCTTCAGGAGGTGTCGGGGCGGGGGGTTCGGGCGCTCGCGCGGGATGCGGGGCTTAGTTCGTCGTCGCTGTCACGGTATCTGAGCGGGCAGACGGTGCCGCCGTGGTCCGCCGTCCTCGACCTGTGCCGTCTCGTGAAGCGGGATCCTCGGCCGTTGCGGGCGGTGTGGGAGCGGGCGTCCAGTCCGTTGCCGGCGCCGCCGAAGGCGAGCCGGCAGGTGGAGCGGCAGGTGCCGCCTGCGGGGGTGTGGGCGCCGCCGCGTAATGATCTGCCTCGGGATGCGCCTGACTTCACCGGGAGGGAGGTGGAGTTGGCGGCTGTGCTCGCGGCTGTGAAGAGCGGGCGGGTTGTTGCCGTTGACGGGATGGCGGGGGTCGGGAAGACCTGTCTGGCGGTGCATGCGGCGCATCGGCTGGCCGGGGAGTATCCGGATGCGCAGTTGTACGTGGATCTGCACGGGTTCACTGAGGGGCGGGAGCCGCTGGGGCCCGATCCGGCGTTGCGGATGTTGTTGACGGCGTTGGACGTGCCTTCTGAGCGGGTGCCTCAGGACGGGATCGAGCAGTTGGCCGCTTGTTGGCGGGCTGAGCTGGCGCGGCGGCGGGCTGTGGTGGTGCTCGACAACGCGGTGGACGCTGAGCAGGTGCGGTATCTGCTGCCGGGAGCGGGGTCGTCGGTTGCGCTGATCACCAGTCGGAACCGGCTCGTCGGGTTGGACGAGGTGCCGCCTGTGTCGCTGGACGTGCTGTCGGCGGAGGAGAGCGCGGAGCTGCTGGAGCGGGCGAGCGGGGGCGGTGAGCGGCTCGGGCGGGAGCCGGAGGCGGCGGCGGAGGTGCTGCGGCTCTGCGGGCGGCTGCCGCTGGCGCTGCGGCTCGCGGCGGCGCGGTTGCGGCATCGGCCGGGGTGGACGGTCGGGATTCTCGTCGAGCGGATGGCTGAGGGGGCGACGGAGTTCGACACCGCGCTGGCCATGTCGGTGCGGCAGTTGGATCGGGGGCAGCGGCGGCTCTTCCGGCTGCTCGGGCTGCTGCCGGGGGCGTCGTTCGACGAGTACGTGGCGGCGGCGTTGGCGGATGTGACGCCGCGGGCGGCGCGGGGGGTTCTGGAGGATCTGCTCGACGCGCATCTGGTGGAGCAGACGCCGGGCGGGCGGTATCGGCTGCATGATCTTGTGCACGGGTATGCGCGGCGGGCGGTGATGGAGGACGCGGAGGCGGAGCGGGAGCGGGCGTTGGGGCGGGTGCTGGACTACTACGTGCACGCGGCCGCGGCGGCTGATGCGGCGATGCCGTTCCTGCCGGGTGGGCGGAAGGTGTCGGCGGGGCGGGCGCCGGCGGAGCTGCCGCGGTTCGCGGACAAGCATGCGGCGCTGGCCTGGTTCACCGTCGAGTACGAGAACCTGATCGGCGCCTTCGAGACGGCGGTCGCGGTGGGGGCCGATGCGCATGCGTTCGAGCTGCCCCGGTTCATGCGGGCCTACTTCGCGCGGCGGTGCGGCACGACGCATCTGAACTTCCTGTTCGAGCGGTCGCTGGGGGCGGCGGAGCGGCTGGGGGATCCGGTGAGGGTCGCCGAGGCGCACAGCGATCTCGGGTTCGCGCGGTACAACGCGGGGCGGACGGCGGAGGCGGGTGCGGCCTACGAGGCGGCGGCGCCGCTGGTGGCGGCGGCCGGGGACGTCTGGTCGGAGGCCGAGCTGACGCTGCGGCGCGGCTACCTGAAGTGGGACGAGGGGCTCGTCGAGGAGCCGCTCGAACTGTTCCGGCGGGCGGGGCGGCTGTACGCGGAGGCCGGTTGCCCGAGCGGGACGGCCCATGCGACCGCGTACGAGGCGTGGGCGATGCTGCAGTTGGGGAACCGGGAGGAGGCGGCGCGGCTGGCCCGGGAGACGCTGGGGTTCCCGCATCCCGATCCGGCGTGGCCGCCGACGCTGTCGGCGCGGATCACGCTCGGGGTGGCGATCGCCGACGACGAGCCCGGCGAGGCCGTCGGGCATCTGCGGCGGGCGCTGGAGTCGGCCCGGGAGGACGGCCACCGGAACAACGAGGCGTGGTGCCTGAACTGCCTCGGCGTCGTGCTGGGGCGGGCGGGCCGGTACGAGGAGGCGCTGGACGCGCACCGGGAGGCGTTCGCGCTGCTGGACGCGCTGTTCGAGGAGCACTGGAAGATCCACTTCCTGAATCCCTATGCCGAGACGTGCCGGCTGGCCGGTCTGCCGGACGAGGCGCTGCGGCTGTACGGGGAGGCGCTGGAGCTGGCGCCGAAGCTCGGATACAGCGCCAAGGAGGCGGCGGCGCACGAGGGGATCGCCGCCGTGCTCGACGGGACGGACCCGGCCGCGGCGGCCGGGCATCGTGCGGCCGCCGCTGCGGTTCGGGAGGAGTGACGGGCCGCGTCAGCGGTGGCCGGCGCGCCAGGGGTGGTCGGGGCGGGCCGGGACGGGGGGTTCGGCGCGGGAGCGGCGGGCGAGGACGCGCAGCCAGGCGAGCGCGAGCAGGGAGATCGCGGCGAGTCCCGTCCAGTTGAGGACGGTGATGAGGTGCGCCTGCGCGGCGGTGGCGTCCGGCAGGTGGCCGCGCTCCATGAGGCCGCGCTGGGAGGGGGTGCCGGTGAGGAGGAGGGTGAGGCCGATCGCGATGCCGTGCATGGAGTCCCAGAGCGCGTGCAGCAGGGCGACGCCGAGGTAGGCGAGCAGGACGGTGGCGTCGAGGCGCCACCGGCCGTGGCGGCGGGCGGCGCCGAACAGGGCGCCGCCGAGGATCGCCGTCCAGAGGCCGTGCCCGAGGGGCGTGAGGGCGCCGCGCACGATCTCGGTCTCCAGCATCGACCGCAGGCTCATGCCGTCGGCGGTGAGCAGGGCGTCGAGCGCGTACCCGGCGCTCTCGAACGCGGCGAAGCCGAAGCCGACGGCGGCGCCGAGGACGAGGCCGTCGCGGGACGAGCGGATCCGCACCCGGCGCGCCACGATCATCAGGGCGACCAGCTTGGCGGCCTCCTCGATCAGCCCGACGCCGAGGTAGAGCCACCAGGCCGGGTGCAGCAGCCAGGTCTCCAGCACCGACGCGCCGAGCACGCCGAGGACGCCGCCGGCGACGAACGAGGTGAACAGCAGCGGCACGGTGATCTCGCCGGACCGGCCGTGCTCGTAGGCCCAGATCGCGAAGGTGACCGGGACGAGGAAGCTGCCGAGCAGCACCACCGTCGGGACGAGCGTGGAGTTCGCGGTGGCGGCGGTGACGAGGACGGTGAGGACCCAGAGGCCGAAGCCGCCGATCAGCACCCTCGGCCAGGTGCTCTTCATGGTCGCCCCCCGTGGTCCGCCCGCCGTTCCGGTGATCTACCCGGTGCGGTGGTGCGACGAACGCGGGTATGCGCAGGTCAGCGGGGTGACCCTGAGGCGTCTCAGGGGCGTCCCCTAGCTCTCGGGGGGCGGGTGCGGGACGGCTCTCGCGCGGGTTCCGGGCGCGGTGCGGCGCGGAAGACGATCAAGGCGTTCACCTGAGGAGGTAGCCGTGTCCCGTTTCGCTCTGATCGCCGCTCCGCTGCTGATGTTCGCCTACGGCGTCGTGCGGATCTTCGATGGCCTGGACGGTCACTACGGTCCGGGCCCGGCCTGGACGGCCGGGCACGTCCTGTTCCTCGGCAGCCTGCTGCTGTTCGGCGTGGGGCTGGTCGCGCTGCGGCGCGCGAGCCTCGTGCTGGCGGCGGTCGGGCTCGCCGGGCTCGCGGCGTTCGTGCGCGTCGCGGTCGTCGACATCGTCGTCGGGCTGCGCGCGTCGGGTCCGGAGGAGAAGAGCGTGCTCGCCGACCGGTACGCCGACGTCCCGCACGTGCTGCCGTCCGTCTTCTACGAGGTCGGGCCGCTGCTGTTCATGGTCGGTCTCGTCGGGACGCTGGTCGTGCTCGCGGTGCGGCGGGCGCTGCCGTGGTGGAGCCCGGTGCTCGTGGCGGCGGGGTTCGCCGCCATCACCGTGCGGACGGGCCTGCTGCCGGTCGGCGCCGCGGTGCTCGCGGCGGGCCTGCTGCCGGCGGCGGTTCAGGCGGTCCCGGCGCGGAAGGTCCGCCGGTAGGCCGACGGGGAGGTGCGCATGGCGCGGCCGAAGTGGTGCCGGAAGGTCGCCGGGCTCTCGAAGCCGACGGCCGCGCCGACCTCCTCGACCGGCAGCGCGCCGTCCTCCAGCAGCGCCAGGCTCGCCCCGACCCGCTGGGCGATCACCCAGCGGAGCGGGCTCGTGCCGGTCTGCCGGTGGAAGTGCCGGAGGAAGGTCCGCTCGGACGTGCGGGCCGCGCGGGCGAGCGCGGCGACGGTGATCGGCTCGGCGAGGTGCGCGAGCGCCCAGTCCATGGCGCGGGCGACGGCGTCGTCGGTCCCGGGCGCGGCGATCGGGGCCTCGACGAACTGGGCCTGGCCGCCGTCGCGGTGCGGCGGGATCACCAGGCGGCGCGCGACGGAGTTGGCGACGCGGGCGCCGTGGTCGGTGCGGACCAGGTGCAGGCAGAGATCGAGGCCGGCGGCGCTGCCCGCGCCGGTCAGCACGTCGCCGCCGTCCACGTACAGGACGTCCGGCCGCACCCGCACCGCCGGATGGCGCCGCTGGAGGAGGTCGGCGTACCGCCAGTGCGTGGCGGCCTCGCGGCCGTCGAGGAGGCCCGCGGCGGCGAGCGCGAACGCGCCGGAGCAGATCGACACGATCCGCGCGCCGCGCGCGTGCGCCTCCCGGAGCGCGGCGACGACGTCGGGGTGGACGTCGCCGCGCACGTCGGGGACGGCGACGACCATGACGGTGTCGGCGGCGGCGAAGGCGTCCAGGCCGTGCTCGGTGGCCAGGGTGAAGCCGCCGACGGCGCGGAGCGGGCCGCGCTCGCGGGAGCAGACCCGCAGGTCGTACCAGGGGACGCCGAGCTCGGGCCGGGGCCGCCCGAACACCTCCACGACCGAGCCGAGCTCGAACGGCGCCATCCCGTCGAACGCGAGGACGGACACGGTGCGGCGGCGGGCGGGGGCGGCGAGGTCCATGGCGGGATGTTAGCGGGGAATGGCAATGCCGCCACTGGTGGAGGGGCGACGCGGGCGGCGATGATCGGGGGTGTTCGCAGGTGATGTCGCAGGTCAGGAGTGGATGATGAGGGTACTCGGGGTTCCCGCCGCCGGGAGTGAGGCGGCTGTCGCGCACTTCGCGGGGCGGCTCGCGTTCGAGTGCGACGTGTCCGACGTCGCCGGCGACCTCGCGGAGGGCGCGCCCGGGATCGTCCTCGTCGACACGCGCGGGGACGCGGCCTGGCGGCAGGGGCACGCGCGCGGCGCCGTCCACCTGCCGACCGCGGAGATCGCCGCGCGCGGCGCGGGCCTCGTCCCGCCGGGCGCGACCGCCGTCGTCTACTGCTGGGGGCCGGGCTGCAACGGCGCGCAGCGGGCGGCGCTGGAGTTCGCCCGCCTCGGCGTCCCCGTCAAGGAGATGCTCGGCGGCTACGAGTACTGGGTCCGCGAGGGCTTCGCCGTCGAGGACGGCCGCGGCGCGGTGACGCGCGGCGCGCCCGACCCGCTGACGGCGCCCGTGTCGGGGATCACCTGCGACTGCTGAGAACGGCCGGCCGAGGTCACGGAACGGCCCCGGATACCCTCCTCCGGGGCCGTTTCCCGCCCCCGCGAACCCGGCGAAAACCCCCCGAGAGGGACATGTGGCGAAGGGCATACCCCGGGACAGGGCATAAGGAGGTAGGCCGACGACGTTAGACTGGACGAATCACTCTTACGACGCCCAACGCGTCCGGCTCGTCCTTGACGCCCACTGACAAGATCGTGGTGCCTCCCGAGACGTGCCCCCCTCTCGGAAGGTATTGCGTGACCGACGTTCCTGCTGCCCACGACCTGACCGCCGCGTCCCACGAGGACGAGGCCAAGGTTCCCACCTTCGCCGAGCTCGGCCTGCCCGCCGAGCTCGTCGCCGCCCTGGCCCGCCAGGGCATCGAGGCGCCGTTCCCGATCCAGGCCGCCGCCATCCCCGACGTCATCGCGGGGCACGACGTCCTCGGCCGCGGCAAGACCGGCTCGGGCAAGACCCTCGCCTTCGGCCTGCCGCTGCTCGCCCGCCTCGCCGGCCGTCGCGCCGCCGCCAAGCGCCCGCTCGGCCTCATCCTCGTCCCGACCCGCGAGCTCGCCCAGCAGGTCCAGACGAACCTGGAGCCGCTCGGCCGCAGCCTCGGCCTGCACTTCAAGACCGTCATCGGGCAGACCTCGATGTTCAAGCAGATCGACGCGCTGCGCCGCGGCGTCGAGATCCTCGTCGCCACCCCGGGCCGCCTCAAGGACCTGATGCGCCAGGGCGCCTGCGACCTGTCCGACGTCGAGATCGTCATCCTCGACGAGGCCGACCACATGGCCGACATGGGCTTCCTGCCCGACGTCACCGACATCCTCGACCAGGCCCGCCCCGGCGGCCAGCGGCTGCTGTTCTCGGCCACCCTGGACCGCGACGTCGACGTCCTCGTCAAGCGCTACCTGAACGACCCGGTGACGCACGCGATCGGCCCGGTCGACGAGTCCGTCGACACGATGGACCACCACCTGCTGCTCGTCGCGCCGAAGGAGAAGGGCCGGATCACCGCGGAGATCGCCAACCGCGAGGGCCGCACCATCCTGTTCGCCCGCACCAAGCACGGCGTGGACCGGCTCGCCAAGCAGCTCACCGACGTCGGCGTCCGCGCCGCCGGGCTGCACGGCGGCAAGAGCCAGGGGCTGCGCACCCGCACCCTGCACGAGTTCCGCGAGGGCACGATCAGCGTGCTGGTCGCCACCGACGTCGCCGCCCGCGGCATCCACGTCGACGACGTCAGCCTGGTCATGCACGTCGACCCGCCGGCCGACAGCAAGGACTACATGCACCGCGCGGGCCGCACCGCCCGCGCCGGCGAGAAGGGCACCGTCGTCACCCTGGTGCTGCCGCACCAGGTGCGGTCCACCTCGGCGATGACGCGCCGCGCCGGCATCGAGGCGCCCCGCACGCGGGTCGCGTCCGGCGACGCCAACCTCGTCGAGCTGACCGGCGCGCGCGAGCCGTCGGGCATCCCGATCGAGGAGCCGCTGATCCCCGAGCGCCCGCGCCGCAGCGAGGGCGGCCGCGGCGGGCGTCCGGGCGGCCGCCGCGGCGGCGGTGGCGGGCGCGGCTACAACGGCCGCGGACCGCGCCGCGAGGGCGGCGGCTACGGCGGCGAGCGCCGCGAAGGCGGCTACGAGGGCCGGCGCGAGGGCGGCGGCTACGGCGGCGAGCGCCGCGAGGGCGGGCACGCGCCCGGCTCGGGCGAGCGCCGCGGCGGCTACGGCGAGCGCCGGGGCGGTTCCTCCTACGGCGGCAACCGGCGCGGCGGCTCCTACAGCGGCGGGCCGCGCCGCGAGGGCGGCGGCGAGCGCCGTCCCGCGCACTACAACTGACGCACCGCGTGACGGACGCGCCGTGTCCCGGGTTCTCCCGGGGCGCGGCGCGTTCGCCGTTTCCGCCGGTCGTTACAGGGTTTTGACGGCTTCGGCGACCGGCGTGGAGCCCTTGGTGAGCTCCAGCGTGACGTGGTGCAGGTCGGGGCGCTCCAGGAGCGCGACGATGACGGCCGCGACGTCGGCGCGCGGCACCTCGCCGCTCGTGACCGCACCGCGCTCGGCGACGAGGTCGACGCCGCCGGTGCCGTCGTCGTCGGTGAGGGACGCGGGGCGCAGGATCCGCCAGTCCAGGTCGCGGTCGCGCAGGTCGTCCTCGGCGGCCTTCTTCGCGGCGACGTAGGCGGCCCAGCCCTCGCCGGCGCCCGGGGCGGGCGGCTCGTCGACGCCGATGGAGGACACCTGCACGAACGGGCGGACGCCGGCGCGCTCGGCGGCCGCGGCGAACAGCGCCGCCCCGGCGCGGTCGACGGCGTCGGTGCGCTCGGGGGTGCTGCCGCCGCCGGCGCCGGCGGCGAACACGGCGGCGTCGGCGCCGTCCAGGAGCCGCGCGACGTCCTCGACGGACGCCTGCTCCAGGTCGAGGAGGGCGGGCTCGCCGCCTGCTGCGGTGATGTCCTCGAACTGCTCGCGCCGGCGCACGATGCCGACGCCGGTGTGGCCCTCCTCCGCCAGCCGGCGTTCCAGCAGCCGGGCGATGTGCCCGTGCCCGCCCGCGATCACAACCCGCATCTCGGCCCCCCGGTTCCGATGGCCGCCCGCCGTGGTGGCGGGTCGGCTTCCCCGTGCGATGGCCGCCCGCCTGGGTGGTGGGTCGGCTCCCCCCTGCAGATACCCCGCCCGCCCGGGGGCTGACCCTCTCTTATTGTCCAACGCCCAGGTCAGCGAGGGGAAGAGAGAACCCGGCCTGTGGATAACCGCGCATCGCAGCCGGCGGCGCGCGGGGTGTCAGCGGCGCGGGGTGTCAGCGGCGCGCGGGGGCCGGCGGTGGGCGGTGCCGGCGGTGGGCGGTGTCAGCGGCGCGCGGGGTGCCGGTGGTGGGTGGGGTCAGCGGTGGGCGGTGTCAGCGGCGCGCGGGGTGCCGGTGGTGGGTGGGGTCAGCGGTGGGTGGTGGCGGGGGCGGTGGGGGTGCCGTTGACGACGCCGTGGTCGAACTGGACCTTGGGTTCCAGCCAAGGGAAGATCACGTACCAGAGCAGCGCGCACGCCGCGGCGACCAGGCCGGCGGCGATCGCCAGCCTGGCCTGCCATGTGCCGGGCAGGCTCCGCCAGATCCAGGCGTACATGCCGTCCTCCTCCGGTCGGGGCAACGCTGCGGGTCGATACTGCGGGTCGATACTGCCGGTCAGTGGGACACCCGGTCGGCGGCGGGCTTCGCGCCCGCCCCGGCGGCGGCGCGCGGGATGGACTCGCTCAGCTCGCCGAAGACGATCATCCGCTGGGCGGCCGAGTACTCCGGGTGGCAGGTGGTCAGGGTGATCAGGTGCTTGGTCGCGGTGCGGCCGGGGTGGAAGGGGACCGGGTCGGTGACGTCCACCGCCGTCGGCTTGACGATCTTGCGGTCGGTGACCTTGTAGACGTACTGCCGGTCCCGGGTGTCGATGAGGATCCGGTCGCCCATCTTCAGCTCGCCGAGCCGGTTGAAGGGCGCCGAGTACGTCGTGCGGTGGCCCGAGACGACGAAGTTGCCGAGCGCGCCGGGCAGCGCGCTGCCCGGGTAGTGGCCGGGGCCCTTGCGCAGGTCGGCGAGCTCGACCCCCTCGATGATCACGAAGTGGTACTTCGCGCCGAACCGCGGGATGCGGATGAGCGCGAGCCCCGCGCCCAGCTTGACCTTCTCGGTCGTCACCCGGGGCGCCGCCCACGACTTCACCAGCTCCTTGTTGAGCTGGTCCTGCTGCTGCCGGGTGTAGCGCCCGGTCCCCCACAGCTCGTAGGTGACGAACAGCAGCAGGACCAGCCCGGCGGTGATGCACAGTTCGCCCAGCCCGCGGATGACCGTCCGCACCGCGCACCCCCTCTCGCCCCGCACCGGCCGTCGCCGGACCGTACCGCCTCAGCCGGACGGCACCGTCGCGTGGCCCATCGTCACGTTCCCGGTGTACGCGGGCAAGGTGGCGCGGCGCAGGGCCCGCACCGAGTAGCCGAGCCCGTAGGCGCGTACGTACCTCTTGTAAATCGAAATCCCGGGTGAGGAGTCAAGCGCGGCGCGCAGCCGGGCCGGATCTCCCACCGCCGTCACCCGGAACGGCGGCGAGTACACGACGCCCTGGAGGACGAGGGTGTTGCCGACGCAGCGGACGGCGCTGGTCGCGATGATCCGCTGGTCCATGACCTGGACGCCGGCGGCGCCGCCCGCCCAGAGGGCGTTCACGACGGCCTGCACGTCGCTCTGGTGGACGACGAGGTCGTTCGGCGCGGCGCCGCGCGGCGGTTCGCCGCCGGAGGTCCGCGCGTCGTCCAGGGACACCCGGACGGCACGGCCGGCGAGCGGGGTGAAGCCGGCGCGGGCGGCGAGCCGGTCGGCCTCGGCGCGGGCCTCGGCGACGCGGGCGTCGCGGCGGCCCGCGCGCCGGGACAGGTCGTCGACCTCGCCGCGGAGCCGCCGGTAGTCGGCGCGGTCGGCGCGGGCGCGGCGCTGCTCGGCGGCGATGAGCTCGGTGATCCTGGTGCGGCCGCCCTCGCGCAGGTCGGTACCGCGGGCCGTGCTCGCGCTCGCCGCGAACAGGGTTCCCGCCACCAGCGTGAGGGCTGGAATGATGCTTCCCCACGTTCGACGCCGTACGCTGCTCACCAGCGACCACGCTAACCGACAAAACGACCATGCGCGGACCGGCGCTCCGGCCGGCCAGCCGCCCGAGGAGATCGATCCCACCGTGGCCAAGTCCAAAGTGCGCAAGAAGGCCGTCTACACGCCTCCGCAGAAGTCCAAGGCCCCCGAGGTCAGCCCGCGCTGGCTGGCGCCCACGATGGTCGTGCTGTGGCTGATCGGGCTCGCCTGGATCGCGACGTTCTACGTGACCGCGAGCACCGGCACGAACGTGCCCTACCTCAGCGACCTCGGCAACTGGAACCTGGGCATCGGGTTCGTCGCGATCATCCTGGGCGTCATCCTGGCCACGCGCTGGCGCTGACCTCTACCCGCTTTCCCGGTGGCGCAATCCACCGAAGTTATCCACAGCCTGGGGACAGCCGCCGCGGCGCCCCGCGGGTGACGAAGGCCGCCGCGGCCCCCTGGGGGGCGCGGCGGCCTCACCGTGCGCCGGGACGCCGGGTCAGACGAGCTGGACGGTCTTGACCGCGACGAGCGCGGCGAGCAGTACCGTCATGGCGGCCACGCCCGCGATCTGGACGGCCTGCCTGCTCTTCGCCGGCGCGTAGGCGAAGACGGCGGCGAGCACGAGCCCGACGACGAGGCCGCCGATGTGCGCCTGCCAGGAGATCGCGCTGCCGGCGCCGAAGGTGATGACGAGGTTCAGCCCCACCACGAACAGGATCGGCCCGCTCGGGATGCCGAGCTTGCGGCCGATGACGAAGAACGCCCCGAACAGGCCGAAGATGGCGCCGGACGCGCCGACCGCCGCCGTCCCCGGCGCGACCAGGTAGAGCAGCACCGAGCCGCCGAGCCCCGACAGCAGGTAGAGGGCGAGGAACCGCCAGCGGCCGAGCACCTGCTCCAGCTGCGGGCCGACCGCCCAGAGCGCCCACATGTTGAACAGGATGTGGGTGATGCCGAAGGGGCCGCCGGTGGGCGGCTGGTGCAGGAACATCGAGGTGAACAGCCGGTACCACTCGCCCTCGGCGACGCCGATGCCGGGGACCGGCAGCCCGGCCCGGTCCCGGACCAGGCCGATCATGGCGAAGTCGTCCACCACCCGGTCCGAGGCGATCTCGGCGAGGTAGGCGAGGACGCAGAGCCCGATGAGGGTGTAGGTGACGACGGGCGCGGACCGGCGCGCCGCCCGCGCGCCGAGCGCGGTGCGGGGCTGCCGGACGCTCTTGCGCCCCGCCGCGACGCACTCCACGCACTGGTGGCCGACGGCGGCCTCGCGCATGCAGTCGGGGCAGATGGGCCGGTCGCAGCGGGTGCAGCGCACGTACGTCTCGCGGCCGGGGTGGCGGTAGCAGGTGGGTGCGGCCGTCTCGGGCGCGGGCGGGTGTTCGGGCGGCTGTTCGGTGGTCATCGGACGGGCTCCGTGGCGGCCGGGCGGGTGGGGTTCACACTTGTACTACGACCGGCGGCGCTCGATCGTCACCGACTCGATGGTGACGTCCTGCTCGGGTCGGCCGTCGGCGTCCGCCGGGAGGGCGGCGATGCGGTCGACGACGCCGGTGCCCTCGATGACCTTCCCGAAGATGGTGTGCCGTCCGGTGAGGTGCTGCGCGGCGCCGACGCTGGTGGTGATGAAGAACTGCGACCCGTTGGTGTTCCGCCCGGAGTTGGCCATCGCGACCAGGTAGGGCCGGTTGAAGCGGAGCGCGGGGTGGATCTCGTCGGGGAAGGCGTAGCCGGGGCCGCCGGTGCCGGTGCCGAGCGGGTCGCCGCCCTGGATCATGAAGCCGGGGACGACGCGGTGGAACAGCGTGCCGGGGTAGAGCGGGCCGTCCGCGGGCTCGCCGGTGGCGGGGTGCGTCCAGGCGCGGGTGCCCTCGGCGAGGCCGGTGAAGTTCTCCACCGTCTTCGGCGCCTTGTCGGGGTAGAGCAGGATCACGATGTCGCCGAGCGACGTGCGCAGCGTCGCGAGGACCGACTCGGCCATGGGGCCTCCCTGTGGACTCGATCTCCGTGCCGCCCGCGGACCGGGGCCGGTCGAACGGTTCGCCAACCTTCGTGCAGTTACCGCGCGGTCGTGGTTTACGGCCCGTCCCGTGGGAAGGCTGCTTGGCAGGACCTCGCAAACAGGGAGGTTAGCGTGTCCCTAAAGTTCAGTACTCGCCGTAGCCCGCAGGATGAGGTGCTCTCCAAAGTGGCCCGTGTTCAGGATGCCTACCGGCAGAGCTCCGAGTTCGCGAAACAGAACGCGGCGGACGCGGCCGAGCGGATCGCCCCGGCGGCGCAGCACACGCGTGACGTGGCCGCCGAGCGCCTGCTGCAGGCGCGCGGCTGGAGCGCGCCCCGGCTGGAGCAGGCCGCCCAGTACGTGGAGGCCGAGCTGGCCCCCCGGGTGAGCTCGCTGCTGTCGGACGCCGCCTCGTACGTCGAGCCGGAGCCCCCGGCCCGCCGCGGCCGCAAGTTCATCCTGCTGGCCGTGGCCACGGTGGCGGCCGCCGGTGTCGTCGGCGTGCTGCTGACGCGCCGGTCGGCGCAGTCCGACCCGCTGTTCGAGGAGCCGGTGGCGGACTCGGCGACCGCCGTCGACGCCGACGGGACGGTGCGGCCCGCACCGTGAGCGCGCTCGGAGGGCCCGGCCGCCGGCCGGGCTTTTCGGCGTTCCCGTACCCCTTTGACGGCTATCGGGTCTTCCTAGCGGTACCTGCGTGATTACTGCGCCGTGCCCCACCCGGTACGGTGGGCGCCATGTCGCCGAACGCCACCCCCCTGCGGCGGCCGCTGGCCGCGCGGATCAAGGACCGGGCGCGCCAGGGCCTGCACAACGCCGTCCACCGCGGGTGGGAGTGGACGCGGCGGCAGGGCGAGATCACGCCGCGGACGCCGGGGCGGCGCCGGTTCGCCTACCTCGGCGAGGGCGCCTGCATCGGGTTCCCGGTCGGCGCCCTGTACGGCGAGCCGTGGATCTCCATCGGCGACCACACGCTGGTCGGCACGCACGTCACCATCTCCGCCGGGTTCGTGCCCGGCCTCGACCTCGGCCCCGACCTCGTCGTGCGGATCGGCAAGGGCTGCTCGCTCGGCCGCGGCACGCACATCGTCGGGCACCAGTCGATCGAGATCGGCGACGACGTGTTCACCGGCCCGAACGTCTACATCACCGACCAGAACCACACCTACGCCGACCTCGGCATGCCGGTCGGCCGGCAGTGGCCGGAGAACAACCCGGTGGTGATCGGCGACGGCTGCTGGATCGGCACCGGCGCGATCATCCTGCCCGGCACCCGGCTCGGCCGGAACGTCGCGGTCGCGGGCGGCGCCGTCGTGCGCGGCGAGTTCCCCGACCACGCGGTGATCGGCGGCGTCCCGGCCAAGGTGCTGCGCCGCCACGACCCCGAGACCGGCTGGCAGCCGCCGCTCCGCAACCAGGACGCGGCCATGTCGCTGCAGGACCTCGTCGGGCTGTCGGTGGACGGCATGGCCGGCCTGCAGATCCTCCAGGACCGGCTCCGCGCCGAGCAGGACGAGCGGACGGCCCAGCGCGCGCGGGGCGACGAGCGGCCGCGCGAGGAGCTCCGCGAGGAGGCCGGCTGATCCCGCCCGCCCCCTGGAGCGAGGGCGCCGCGCCGCGCGTCCTGGTCGTGGACAACCGCGACAGCTTCGTCTTCACCCTCGTCCAGTACCTGCGCGAGCTCGGCGCCGACTGCACCGTGCGCGGCCGCGCGGACGTCCGCCCCGGCGACGCCGACGGCGCGGCGGGCGTCCTCGTCAGCCCCGGGCCGGGCCATCCGGCCGATCCGGACGCCGGGGCCTGCCTCGCCCTGCTCCGCCGGGCGGCCGGGCGCGGCACGCCGGTGCTCGGCGTCTGCCTCGGCCACCAGATGATCGCGCACGTGTTCGGCGCCCGCGTCGCCCGCGCCCCCGAGATCGTGCACGGCGCGACCAGCCGGATCCGCCACGACGGCCGGGGCGTCTTCAGCGGCCTCCCGGACGCCTTCCCCGCCACCCGCTACCACTCGCTCGCCGTCGTCCCCGAGACGGTCCCTCAGGACGTCCTGGAGGTGTCCGCGCGGACGGCGGACGGCGTCGTGATGGGGCTGCGGCACGTCCGGCTGCCCGTCGAGGGCGTCCAGTTCCATCCCGAGTCGGTGCTGTCCGCGCACGGCCACGACCTGCTGGGGAACTGGCTCGCGGCCTGCCGCGCCCCCGCTGTACGGACATAGGGCGAAAAGTTCTCCAGATCCGTGTAACGCCCCCCAAGGCCGGCACGAAGTACCTGTCGAGGGTCTCCGCCATTGCCCCCGAGTGGCGGAGACCCTCCCAGCGTTCCGGGCGCCCCCACCGGCCCCGTCGAGCGCCGAGGGCCGGCTCCCCCTCACGGGAGCCGGCCCTCTCTTCACGTCCCCTACTGCTGCGGCGGCCCCGTCGACGGCGGGGCCGGCGAGGTCGGCTGCTGCGTCTGCTTCGGCGCCACGATGATCACGACGGTCTCGCCGGCGGTGAGCGTCGTGCCCTCGGGCACCGACTGGTTGTAGACGACGCCCGGCGCCACGTTCTGCCCCGGCGGCGGCGCCGCGGTCTGCACCTGGCACTTCAGCCCGAGCTGCCGCAGCTGCAGGCAGGCCGCCTTCTGGCTCTGGTTCGCCAGGTTCGGGACCTTCACCGTCGCGGCGCCGGTGGACATGTACACCGTGACGGTGGCGCCCTTCTTCACCGACGTTCCCGCCGACGGCGACGAGCGCGTCACCTTGCCCGCGTCGACGCTGCTGGAGTGCTCCTCCTTGAACGTCCCGCTCAGGCCGGCCTCCTCCAGGGCGTTCTGCGCCTCGGTCATGGACTTGCCGGCGAGCGACGGCACGTCCACCTTCTCCGGCGGCTTGTCGCCCTTGGACACCACGAGGTTGACCGCGCTGCCCTTGTCGACCTGCGTGCCGGCGTCGGGATCGGTGCTGATCACGTTGCCCTCGTCGACCTTGTCGCTGTACTTCTCCTCGATGCTGCCGACGGTGAGGCCCAGCTGCTTGAGCTGGTCCTGGACGTCCTTCTGCGGCTGCCCCACCAGCGACTGCGGGACGGCCACCTTCACCGGCCCGTCGTCGCCGCCCCCGCTGGACAGCAGGAACCCGATGACCGCGGCACCGCCGATGATCAGCGCGGCGAGGCCGAGCCAGAGCGCGACCTTCTTGCCGGCGCCGTCGCCGCGCCCGTAGTCGTCCTGGTCGTCGTAGCGCGCGGGCGGCAGGTCGTAGCCGGTGGCGCCCCCCGGGCCCTGCATCCGGGTCTGGCCGGGCATCGCGCCCATCACCTGGGTGCCCTGCGGCGGCGGGACCGCGCCGCCCATCAGCATCGTGGACGCGGCGGTCGAGGTGACCGGCTGCCCGTGCAGGACGCGCTGGATGTCCTGCCGGAACTCGTTGGCGGTCTGGTAGCGGTGGTCGGCGTCCTTGGCCATGGCCTTCAGCACCATCGCGTCGGCCCACTGCGGGATCTCCGGGTCCACCTGCGACGGCGGCACCGGCTCCTCGCGGACGTGCTGGTAGGCGATCGCGACCGGCGAGTCGCCGGTGAACGGCGGCCGGCCCGTCAGCAGCTCGTACAGGACGCAGCCGGTCGAGTAGATGTCGCTGCGGGCGTCGACGCGCTCGCCGCGGGCCTGCTCGGGCGACAGGTACTGCGCGGTGCCGATCACCTGCGCGGTCTGGGTCATCGTGGACGCGGCGTCGTGCATCGCGCGGGCGATGCCGAAGTCCATGACCTTGACCTCGTGGTTGCGGGTCAGCATCACGTTGGCGGGCTTGATGTCGCGGTGCACGATGCCGCCGCGGTGGCTGTAGTCCAGCGCCCGCAGGATCCCGTCGGTGATCTCCAGGGCCTTCTCGGGGAGCAGCGCCCGGTTCTCCCGCAGCAGGTCGCGCAGCGTGCTGCCGTCGACGTACTCCATCACGATGTAGGGGATGGAGTTCTCGCCGATCATGTCCTCGCCGGTGTCGTACACCGCGATGACCGAGGGGTGGTTCAGGGACGCGGCGGACTGCGCCTCGCGGCGGAACCGCGCCTGGAAGATCGGGTCGCGGGAGAGGTCGCTGCGGAGCGTCTTGATCGCGACGACGCGGTCGAGGCGCCGGTCCCGGGCGCGGTAGACCTCGGCCATGCCACCGCGCCCGATGACGGCGTCGAGCTCGTAGCGGCCGCCCAGCAGCCGAGGTTGACTCATATGCGCACTTTCCCTCGTACCTCTACACCTTGTCCTCTGAACCTAGCCGCCCGCCCTGGACGGACTGGCGAGCCGGGCTCGGAGTTGACGGAGTCGTGGTGGCCCCCGTCCGGCCGGGTGCCGGCCTCCGGACGCCCGGACCCGCCCTCTTCGGTTTGCGGTTCGGTCTGTGTTCAGGAGACGCGCCGGACCGTCCGGGCGTTGACGCCCGGCCCGGTCCCGCCGACCGGTTCGGGATGATCCGGGGGCTCTGGTACCAGGTGGGGGACGGCCGCGCGGACCCGGGCGCGGGGTCGGTCGCCGGCCCGGTCGACGGGGGCGCGGTGCGCCGGTCGCCCACCAGCCCGGCGCTGCCCCCGCCGCTCCACACCGAGCCGACGGCGACCGCGACGACGAGGAGCAGCCCGGCGGCGACCGAGCAGTAGACGAGGACCGGGCGGCGCCGCCCGGTCACCTCTCCGCTCGTGAGGGTATCCGGAGCGTCGCCGCCGTCAAATCCCGCCGCCGGCCCCGGGGAGCGCGGCGGCGGGGGGCGGCCGGCGAGGACGCGCGCGCGGGCGGCGACGCCGGCGGCGTCCGCGGGCCGGTCCGCCGGGTCCTTGGCGAGCATCTCGGCGACGAGGTCGCGGGTCCCGGCGGGCACCCGCCGCGGGAGCGGCGGCGGGACGTCCCGGACGTGCTGCAGGGCGATCTCGACGGGGGTGCGGCCGTCGAACGGCGGCACCCCGGTCAGGCACTCGTAGGCGACGACGCCGAGCGAGTACAGGTCGGCGGCCGGCGAGATCGGCCGCCCGGACGCCTGCTCGGGCGAGATGTAGTGCGCGCTGCCCATCACCATGCCGGTCTGGGTCTGCGAGGCCGCCTTCAGGCCGCGCGCGATGCCGAAATCGGTGATCTTGACGGTGCCGTCGCCGGTGATCATCAGGTTGGGCGGCTTGACGTCGCGGTGCACGATCCCGGCGCCGTGCGCGCAGGCGAGCGCGGCGGCGGTCTGCTCGACCAGGTCCAGGACCTGGTCGACGGGCAGGCCGCCGGTGCGGGCGAGGCGCCGCGACAGCGGCTCGCCCTCCACCAGCTCCATCACCAGGTAGGCGCGCCCGTCGTGCTCGCGGGCGTCGAACAGCGCGGCGATGCCGCCGTGCCGGAGCGCGGCGGCGTAGCGGGCCTCGGACGCGAAGCGGCGCCGCGCGGCCTCGTCGGTGACGAGCTCCTCGCGGAGCAGCTTCACCGCGACCTCGCGGGCCAGCGCGTCGTCGACGGCCCGCCAGACCTCGCCCATCCCACCGGTCGCCAGCAACTCCAGCAGGCGGTACCGGTCGTTCAGGACGAGGCCGGACGTCACTTCTTCAGCACCTGATCCATGATCGCGGCGGCGACCGGGCCGGCGCCGTGCGCGCCGTCGCCGGTGCCCTCGGTCATCACCGCGAACGCGTAGCGGGGGTTCTCCGACGGGCCGAACCCGACGAACCAGCGGGCGTTCGGGATGCCCGCGCCCTGCTCGGCCGTACCGGTCTTGCCGGCGATGTCGTGGCCCTGGAGGTTGGTGGCGGTGCCCTTGGACACCACCTCGCGCATCATGTCGGCGATCTGGCTCGCGGTGTCGGACTTCATCGCCGTCGAGAACAGCTTCGGGCTGGCCTCGTACAGCGAGCTCTGGTCCTTGGCGCGGACGTTCTGCACCAGGTACGGCTGCATGATCTTGCCCTTGTTCGCGACGGCCGCGGCGACCATGGCCATCTGCAGCGGGGTGGCGCGCACGTTCTCCTGGCCGATGCCCGAGCGGGCGGTGCCGTCCTTGCCGGTCGGGATGTCCTTGCCGGACGCCACGTCCTTGATCGACTTGGGCACGTCGCTGGTGGCGACCCGGATGTCCTGGTCGAGCCGGACCGGCTCGCCGAACCCGAACCGCTTGGCGCCGTCGCTCAGCTTGTCGATGCCGAGGTCGAGGGCGATGCGGCCGAAGGAGGTGTTGCAGGACTCGGCGAACGCGCCGCTCAGCGGGGCGCGGCCCGCGCAGCTGCCGCCGTCGTGGGAGTTCGGCAGCAGCTGGCCGGACTCGGGCAGCGTCAGCGGGCTCGTGTCGACGGTGCTGGAGGCGTTCAGGCCGAGGTCCTCGATGCCCAGCGCGGTCGCGACGATCTTGAAGGAGGAGCCGGGCGGGAACGTCTGGCTCATCGCGTTGTCGATCAGCGGCTTGATGACGCCCTGCGCGTTGTCGAGCTGGGCGAGGCGGGTGCCGCCCTTGCTGCCGGTCTGCGGCGCGACCTCGTTCGGGTCGAAGTCCTGGGAGGTGGCGAGGACGACGACCGCGCCCGTCCTGACGTCGATCACCGCGGCGCCGGCCCGGCGCGAGGTGCTGGACTTCAGCTCGCGGTGCGCGATGCGCTGCGCCGTCGGGTTCAGCGCGAGCTCGACGTTGGCGCCCTCGGCCTTCTTGCCGATGAAGGTGTCGAACCAGCGCTGGTGGGTGATGCGCTTGTCGGTGCCGCCGAGCAGCGAGTTGTAGGCCAGCTCGACCTTGCTCGCGCCGCCGTTGAAGTAGCCGGTGACCGGGGAGAACACCGGGCCGTCCTTGTAGGTGCGGCCGTACTTGGGGTTGTCGTCGCCGGTCGGCTTGGACAGCGCGAGCACCTCCCCGTTCGCCGCGATGATCTCGCCGCGCGGGGAGTTGAACACCTCGGCGAACCGGCGGGTGTTGTTCTTGTCGGTCTGCAGCTTCTCGGCCTGGCTGCCCTGCACGTAGTTGATCTGCGCCATCAGCGCGAAGAACAGCAGCATGCCGAAGATCGCGACGCGCCGGACCGGCTTGTCCATGTTCATTTGGCCTCCCTCCGGTCGGCCGCGAGCGCGCCTTGGCAGGCGCGCCCTTCCCTCGTCGCTCTGGTCGCAGGCTCCCGGCGCTCCTCAGTCCAGGGCACGCCCGCGCGCTCGGTGTTCATGAAAGGAGGGTCACCTCGTGCTCACGATCTGGGTCATGCCCTCGTCCTGGATGGCCTGCGGCGCGGGCTTGCGGGCGTCGTGGCTCATCCGGACCAGGATCGCGATGAGGATCCAGTTGGCCATCAGCGACGAGCCGCCCTGGGACAGGAACGGTGTGGTGAGACCGGTCAGCGGGATCATCCGGGTGACACCGCCGACGATCACGAAGACCTGGAGGCCGAGGACGAACGAGACGCCGCCCGCGAACAGCTTCAGGAACGGGTCGCGGGCCGCGACCGCGGTCTTCATGCCGCGCTGCACGATCAGCGCGTAGCAGAGCAGCAGCGCCATCAGGCCGGTGAGGCCGAGCTCCTCGCCCATCGAGTCGAAGATGAAGTCCGAGAACGACAGCGGTGTCCGCCAGGGCTCGCCCTGGCCGAGGCCGGTGCCGAGGACCCCGCCCTGGCCGAGCGCGAACAGGCCCTTCATGAGCTGGGCGCTGTCGGAGTACTCGCCCTTCAGCGTGTTGGTGCAGGCGTAGAAGCCGGGGCCGATCAGGCGGGCGTTGGCGGCCTTGGCCTTCTGCCCGGCCTTCTCGTACTCCTCGGCCTTGGCCTGCAGGACGAGCTTGGTGCGCTTGAAGATGTCGGTGTCGGGGTTGACCGGGACGACCTTGCCGGCGACCAGGCAGCCGCCGTCGAAGTAGGGCCCGGGGTTCCGCCAGATGTCGATGCGCTGGTTCACGTGCCCCATGAACGGCAGCATCGTGGCGATCGTCACGCCGACGGCGAGCAGGCCGAGGCCGATCGCGACCCAGGACACCCGCTGCGTCGCGATGTAGAGCATCGACACGAACAGGCCGAAGTACAGCAGCGCGGTGCCGAGGTCCTTCTGCATGAACAGCACGCCGAGGCAGAGGAACCAGATCACCAGGATCGGGCCGAGGTCGCGGCCGCGCGGCAGGCTGAACGGGCCGATCTTCTTGCCGATCAGCGACATCGCCTGCCGCTTGTTGACCAGGTAGCCGGCGAAGAACACGACCAGCAGCAGCTTGGCGAACTCGCCCGGCTGCACCGAGAAGCCCGCCACGTTGATCCACACCCGGGCGCCGTTGATCTCGGCGCCGATGCCCGGCACCACCGGCAGCAGCAGCAGGACGATCGCGCCGAGGCCGATCAGGTAGGTGTAGCGCTGCGCGGTCTTCGGCGTGAACGACAGCTTGGCGTCGGGGTCGCTGGTGTCGCGCATGATGAACACCGCGACGACGAACAGCGCGATCCCGATGAACGTCCACATGAGCTGGCCGGACGCGTCCGCCGCGTCCTTCAGGAAGGTCTTCCCGGCCGCTTCGGCGATCTTGCGGTCGTTGGAGGTGTCCAGGTCCAGCCGGTAGATCATCGCGAGGCCGAGGCCGTTCAGCCCGACCGCGAGCGGCAGCAGCAGCGGGTCGGCGTAGGGCGCGAACCTCGCCTGCGCGAGGAAGGCGCCGATCGCCAGCACCACCAGGCCGCCGCCGTACAGGAACAGGCCCTGCGGGATGTGGCCGTCGCGGGCGAGGCCGACCTCGGCGAACGCCGACAGCGTCAGCACCATCGCGAAGATCAGCAGGGCCAGGGTGGCCGCGTTGCGGCGCTGGTAGGGCAGGTGGGCGCGGATCTGGTCGCCGAGGGAGGGCATCTAGGACTTCGCCCCCTGCGGGCAGTCCTTCACCGAGGTGTCGCCGGCCTTGCACTTGGCCTGGTGGTCGGTGAGGGTCTTCAGCGCCGCCTCCGCGGCCGCCTGCCCGATGACGGGCTTGAAGCCGCGGACGGACTGGACGTCGGCGGGCGGCAGGTCGGCGAGCGCGACCTCGCTGCCCTTGACCTTGGTCTCCTGGCAGTTCGGCTGGTCGCGGCCGCGCACGACCGCCACCTTGCCGCCCTCGTCGACCAGCGCGTACCGGCAGACGATCTTCTGCAGGTCGGTGATGCCGGACGGGCCCTTCACCACGTAGGTCTTGCGGACGGCCTCCTGCTGCGCCTGCGGCAGGTCGGCGACCTTCATCGGGGGCTTGGACTGCTGGTCCGCGTCGGCCCTGCGCGACAGCGAGATCAGCGGGACGTCGTCGGAGGTGCCGCGGAACAGCACCACCTCGCCCTTGTCCGCGCCGATGTAGTAGCCGCTGCGGATGTCCTTGACCACGAAGAAGCCGGTCGCGGCGATGCCGACGACGACGACGCCGGCCGCGACGACCAGCCACGTCCACTTGCCGAGGCCGCGGCGGCGGCGCCCCGGCGCGGCGGCGGGCGGCGCGCCCGCCGGCCCGTGCTGCGGCCCGTGCTGCGCCTCGTGCTGGGCGTGCGGGTTCGGGCGGTCCTCCAGCGCGACGGGCGGCTGCGGCATCGTGTCGCGCAGCTGCGCGGCGCGCCCGGCGGGGGTGTCGACGGCCGTGGTCGCGGCGGCGGGGCCGCCGCCCGGGGCGCCGGGGCCCCCCGAGTTCGCGGCCGCGCCGACCGCGCGCCCGGGGCCCTGCGGCACCTGGTGGTGGGCGAGGTCGACGACGTCGGCGACGACGCAGGTGATGTTGTCGGGTCCGCCGCCGCGGTTGGCGAGGTCGATGAGCTGGCGGACGGCCTGGTCGGGCTCGTCCACCTCGGTCAGCACCTGGAAGATCGTCTCGGCGGTGATCACGCCGGACAGCCCGTCGGAGCAGAGCAGGTAGCGGTCGCCGGCCTTGGCCTCGCGCAGCGACAGGTCGGGCTCGACCTCGCTCCGGCCGTCCAGGGCGCGCAGCAGCAGCGACCGCTGCGGGTGCGAGGCGGCCTCGTCGGGGCTGATCCGGCCCTCGTCCACCAGCGACTGCACCAGCGTGTGGTCGTGGGTGATCTGGAAGAGGCTGCCGTCGCGCAGCAGGTAGGCGCGCGAGTCGCCGATGTGCACGAGGGCGACCTGGTCGCCCGCCCACAGCATCGCCGTCAGCGTCGTGCCCATGCCCTGCAGCGCGGGGTCGGACTCCACGATGCGGTGCAGGTCGTCGTTGGCCGTGCGGACGGTGTGCTCCAGCGCGGCGAGCAGCTCGTTCGCCGGCAGGTCGGTGTCCAGGCGGCGCAGCGCGTCGATGGCGGCGGCGCTGGCGATCTCGCCGCCGACGTGGCCGCCCATGCCGTCGGCCACCGCGAGCAGGTGGGTGCCCGCGTAGGCCGAGTCCTCGTTGCCCTCGCGCAGCATCCCGACGTCGGAGCGCGCGGCGTAGCGGATTCCCAGGGTCATTTGCGCAGCTCGATCACGGTCTTGCCGATCCGGACCGGGACGCCCGGCGGGATCGGCATCGGCCGGCTCACCTTGGTGCGCCCGAGGTAGGTGCCGTTGGTCGACCCGAGGTCCTCCACGATCCACTGTCCGTCCTGCGGAAAGATCCGCGCATGCCGGCTCGACGCGTAGTCATCGGTCACGACGAGGGTGGCGTCCCCGGCCCGGCCGATGGTGATGGGCGCCCCCGACAGGTCGATGACGGTGCCGGCCCGCTCGCCCTGGACCACGACGAGCTTGCTCGGTGCGCCGCCGCCGGAGGACTGCGCCCGCTGCGGCTTGGGGGGTTTCGGCGCGCGCGCCGGGCGCGGCTGCGCGGCCCGGTCGGCGGCCCTGGCTGCGGCCTTGGAACCGAACAGGTCGGCCCGGATCACGCCGACGGCCGCGATGACGAAGAGCCACAGCACCGCGAGGAACGCCAGCTTGATCAGCGTGAGGGTGAATTCGGACATCGGAGTGGGGGCTACTCCCTATCGCGGCGGAAGACCAGGGTTGTCCGGCCCATCGTGACGCGGGAACCGTCGACGAGCGTCACCCGCCGGATCGGCTGTCCGTTCACGAAGGAGCCGTTGGTCGACCCTAGATCCACAAGAACGATTTCGGGACCTTCTACGCGTATCTCGGCATGGTGCCGTGACACGCCCGGATCGACAAGCCGGAGATCGCAGTCGGTGCCGCGGCCGAGCAGCGTCACCGGCGTGGTGATGTCGTAGGTGCGCTGGGTGGCGTCGGCGCCCTCGACGGCGGTGGTGACCAGCAGCCGCGGATGGCCGCCGAAGGCGCCGCCCCGGCCGCCCTGCGGCACGTCGCTCACCGGCCGGCGGATCTCGCCGCCCTCCACGGTGGAGCCGCGGATCACCCCGGACCTGATGCGGAACATGCCCGTGGCGAGGTCGCCGGCGTTCTCGAACCGCACCCGGACGGGGCCGACGAAGGAGTACCCCTGCTCCTTCGCGTACTCGCGGGCCAGGTTCGCCAGCTCCTGGCTCAGGCTGTCGGCGTACACCTGCAGCCGCTGCCCGTCGGTCTGCGAGATCTCGACGACGAAGTCGTTCGGCACCAGCGTGCGGCCCGGCGCCACGATGGCGGCCCGGTCGTCCATCTCGCGCTGCACAGCACTGGCCACCTCGACCGGCTGGAGCTCGGACTTGAAGGCCCGGGCGAAGGCCCCTTCGACCATGCCCTCGAGCCTTCGCTCGAAGCGCTGAATGACGCCCACGGGCACCTCCCTTCCCCAGTGATAGACGATCGTATCGGTGCGATGGTTCGCTCGAAGTATCTGGATACCTAACCACCCGCGCGACCGTGCTAATCTCTTCCCTGCACCCGGAAACGGGGGCACCACCCGGGCGGGTGGCGGAACGGCAGACGCGCACGGTTCAGGTCCGTGTGTCCGAAAGGACGTGAGGGTTCAAATCCCTCCTCGCCCACTCCAGAGTAGCGACGCGAGCCGCCTTCTCACAGTGACGAAACGAGCCCCTGCGCGGTAGCGCCGGGGCTCTTTCCGTTCCGCGGGCGTCAGCGGGAGCCGGCGGGGGTGCGCTGGGTGACGCTGATGCGGTTCCAGGCGTTGATGGCGGCGATGGCGGCGATCAGCGCGGCGAGCTCGGCCTCGCCGTAGTGGTCGGCGGCGGCGTCCCACACCTCGTCGGGGACGCCGCCGGGGTCGTCGGCGATGCGGGTGGCGGCCTCGGCGAGCGCCAGGGCGGCGCGCTCCTCGTCGGTGTAGTACGGCGCCTCGCGCCAGGCCGCGACCGACCAGAGGCGCTCGTCGGTCTCGCCGGCCTCCTTGGCGGCGCGGGCGTGCATGTCGACGCAGAAGCCGCAGCCGTTGATCTGGCTGACGCGGAGCCGGACCAGCTCCAGGGTCGCGTCCGGGACGGGGCTCGCGGCGAGGTACTTCTCGACGGCGAGCAGGCCCTTGTAGGCGTCGGCGGCGTGGGTGGGGAAGCTGGTCATGCGTGCCTGCACGGCGGTGCCTTTCCGGTCGTTCTGGAGTTCGGACGTCCAGAATCGGGTCGTGGGGAGGGCCCCGTCAGGCCCGCGCGTTGGCGAAGCCGTTCCGGGTGCTCTCGGGGGTCTCGGGGAAGCTCCGCTCGACCGCCGCCCTGATGTCGGCGAGCGTGCGGGACGCCAGGTGGCGGCGCCAGGCGAGCTCGGCCTGCCGCATCTCGCGGGAGATGAAGCAGGTCGCGCGGTAGTCGACGTCGTCGCGGCCGCCGGGGCCCTTGCCGGCGAGCTGCTCGCAGCGGAAGGCGTCCTCGCCGCCCTCGATGGCGGCGACGATGTCCATCAGGGTGATCCGCCCGGGCTCGCGGGCCAGCCGGAAGCCGCCGCGCGGACCCGAGGCGGAGGTGAGGACGCCCGCCCGCGCGAGCGCCTGGAGCTGCTTGTTCAGGTAGGCGGCGGGCAGGTCGTAGAAGGCCGCGAGCCGGCCCGCCGTCACCGCCTCGCCGGGCGGCGCCCAGGAGAGGTTGAGGCAGGTGTGCAGCGCCCATTCCACGCCCTCGCTCATCCGCATATCCTGGACATTACACGTCCAGGATATGCGGCGCAACGGCGGGGCGCCGCTCACGTGCGGCGGGGCAGCAGCAGGGCGGGGACGAGGGCGAGCGCCATCAGCACGAGCGCCAGGACGTAGGAGTGCCGGAACGCGGCCGCGAGGTCCGGCGCGATCGCGTCCCGCGCCCCGGGCGGCAGCCGGTGCAGGCCCTGGAGGCCGCCCGCGACGGGCAGCAGCGCCGTCAGCACGACCGAGGCGACCGCCGTCCCCACCGCGTTCATCGTGGTGTTGAGGAGGTTGACGGCGGTGCTCGCGGCCGCCGCCTGCTCGCGGGGGACGGCGCGCGCGGCGGCCGTCATGGCGGGCATCATCGTCGCGCCGCCGCCCGCGCCCATCAGCAGCATCGCGGCCCACAGCCCCCAGTAGGAGGCGTCCGCGGTGAGCTGCACGGTGAACAGCGCGTACCCGGCGAGGGCGGTCGCGACGGCGGCCGGGACGAGGCGGCCGGGCGGCACCTTGTCGGCGACGCGGCCCGCGACCTGCATCGCCGTCCCCGACGCGAGCGCCGCCGGGATGCCGACGAGGCCCGCCACGGTGGCGCTCTCGCCCCGCACGAGCTGCAGGTAGAGCGGCGCGAACAGCATCGTGCCGAAGTAGCCCGCCGAGAACAGGGCGAGGGTGGCCGCCGCCGCCGCGAACCCGCGCTCGCGGAACAGCCGGACGTCGATCAGCGGGTGCGGGACGCGGCGCACCGCGAACGCCGCGACCAGCACGGCGCCGGCGAGCAGCGGGACGAGGGCGCCGGGCGCGGTGAAGCCGCCGCGCTCGCCGCCCGTCGTCACGCCGTAGACGAGCAGGACGAGGCCGGGCGGCAGCAGGAGCAGGCCGCCCCGGTCGAGGGGGCGCCGCTCGGCGGGGCCGTCGGCGGGCAGGATCCGGCCGCCGATCAGCAGGACAGCGAGGCCGATCGGCAGGTTGATCAGGAACAGCGCCCGCCACGAGACGGCGTCGAGCAGCCGGCCGCCGAGCGCCGGGCCGGCGAGCGGCCCGACGAGGATGGCGAGGCCGAGCGTGCCCATGAGGCGGCCGAGCCGGTCCGGGCCCGCCGCGCGCACCAGGATCGTCATGCCGGTCGGCATGACGAGGCCGCCGCCGAGGCCCTGCACGGCCCGGAAGAGGACCAGCGACGGGACGTCCCAGGCCAGCCCGGCGAGCACCGAGCCGGCGGTGAACAGCGCGATCGCGGCGAGGTAGAGGCGCTTGGCGCCGAACCGGCCGGCCGCCCAGGCGCTCGCCGGGACGACGGCGGCGAGCGCCAGCGTGTACCCGGTGACCGTCCAGCCGATCGCGGTGAGGGAGGTGTCGAACTCGCGGGACAGGCCGTTCAGCGCGACGTTCACCACGGTCATGTCGAGCGACACCATGATCGACCCGAGGACCAGGACCAGCGCGACGGTCGTGTCCTTCGGGAGCGCCCGGCCGGCGGGCGCGGTCGCCGTCACCACCGTCATGCCCCGTACGGCCGGGCGAGGCGGGCGGCGCGCAGGGCGGTCCCCCACCAGGCGAGCTGGTCGAGCACGGCCTTGGCGGCGGCGTCGCGGCCCGCGTCCTGCTCGGCCCACTCCCACGGGTCGTGCAGGCTGACGGTGTCGCGGACGGTCGTCGCGTGCAGCTCGGCGAACACCGCCCGCAGGTGCTCGACCGCGCGCAGGCCGCCCGACATCCCGCCGTAGGAGACGAACCCGACGGGCTTGGCCTGCCACTGCGTGAAGTGGGAGTCGATGAGGTTCTTCAGCGCCCCGGGGTAGCTGTGGTTGTACTCGGGGGTGATGACGGCGAAGGCGTCGGCCTCCCCCAGCGCGGCGGTGGCGTCGCGGACGGCGTCCTCGTGCGCGGGCGCGGTCGGCGCGCCCAGGGAATGGGGGAGGACGGTGTCGGCGACGTCGACCACGCGGACGTCCATGTCGGCGCGGGTCCGGGCCTGGGCGACGAACCAGTCGGCGACCGTGGGCCCGAACCGGCCCGCGCGGGCGCTGCCGACGATGACGGCGAGCTTCAGCGGGCCGTCCGTACGTGCTTCCTGCATGGGGTTCCCCTCCTCGCGGCGCCGCGTTGGTGCGGCACCAAGAACGCTAGGAAGGGCGCAAGGCCCGCCGGATCCGTCACGTGACCGGTCGGCGAACCGCGATGACCACCCGGTCGCCACTCGTTGACGTGCGGCGTGTTGCCTTCCTGGAACGTTCCAGGAAGGCAACACGCCGCACGTCGACGTCGGGTGGGCGGGTGGTCATGGGCGGTGGGCCGGGACGGGCGGTGGTTAGGGTCCGGGCATGACGCTTGTGCTTGTTCCGGTGGCCGTTCCCGTGGTGGAGGCGCTCGCCGCCGGGGACTTGGAGGCCGCCCGGACGCTGTCGGGGCTTCCGCTGACGGACTACTTCGTCACCGGCGAGGCGCGCGCCCTCTGGGAGCGGCGGCTCGTCCAGATCGCCGCGGACCCCGGCACGCTGGACTGGATCGCCCGCCCGGCCGTCGTGGACGGCGCGGTCGTCGGGCACGCCGGGTTCCACCTGCCGCCCGACGGCGACGGGCGGGTGTCGATCTCCTACGCGGTCGACCCGGCGCACCGGCGGCGCGGCCACGCCCGCGCGATGCTCGCGGCCCTGCTGGAGCGGGCCCGGACGGAGCCGGCGGTGCGGATCGTGCGCGCCGAGATCTCCCCCGGCAACGCCGCGTCCCTCGCCACCATCGCCGGCGCCGGCTTCGTGCGGGTCGGCGAGCAGTGGGACGAGGAGGACGGCCTGGAGATCCTGTTCGAGACCGCCGCCTGACGCGGATCCCATCGCGACCGGAACGAGACGGGGCCGCGACCCGTCGCACCGATGCTGGAGATCTCGGTGGCGGGGGTGGGAGGTGGTCGTGCGCGTCCGGCGCCTCGTCGTGTGCGGCCTGCTGCTCCTGGTGCTCGGTGCGGCGGTGTCCTGCGGGGCGGCGCCGCGGGAGCGGCCGGGGTCCGGCGCCCGCGTGGAGATCGCGGTGCTGGCCGGCGGCGGCGCCCGCGTCGACCTCTACGCCGCCGGGCGGCTGAGGTCGGACGCCGAGGTGCGGGAGCTGGCGGGCCGGATCGCCCGGGAGACCTTCCCCGGCGCGGCGCGGATCGGCCTGCGCACCGGCGACGGCCGCGGCCTGCCGTACGGGCGGGCCGAGGTGGCGCGCGCCTACCGTCCCGGCGCGGCGGTGGCGCTGCGGATCGACACCGGTCCCGCCTGGCGGCGCCTCGCCGCGCTCGGCTTCGGCGAGGCGGTGGTGCGGCTGGGGCTGCCCTCGGTGCCGGCGTCCGTCCGGACGTCGCCGGGCGCGCGGCCGGCCGGCGCGCGGGCGTGGCGGGTGCGCGCGGGCGCGCCGCCGCCCGTCCTGGACGTCGAGCTGAGGCCGGAGCCGGCGCGCTGGTTCGGGGTGATGGCGCTGCCGGTGCTCGGCGCGGCGGGGGCGGCGGTCGCGTTCCTGGCGCGGCGGCGGGCGGTCGCCGTCCCGGCGGCGCTCGCCGCGGTCGGCGCCGCCGTCGCCGCCGTGCCGCTCGCGGCGGGCGGGCAGGGCGACAACCTCGGCGTCGCGGGAATGCTCGGCGGCCGCGCGCTGGACGTCGCCGCCGTCCTGCCGCTCTCCGCACTGGCCTTCGCGCTGCCCGCCGGGACGCTGCTGGCGGTGATGGCGGTCTGGCGGCCGGCGGTCAGCGCAGGTGGGGCGGGACGCGTCCGGCGTTCTCCATCAGGGCCTGGTGGGTGACCGAGTCCAGGGCGAGCCGCAGCGTGCCGAGGACGACGTCGTAGAGCAGCGGGCGCAGGTGCTCGGTGGTGGCGATGAGGGCGGGCCAGCCCTGCGCGGGCATCCCGGACGCCAGGAACGGCTCCCACACCTGCTCGCGGTAGACGCCGACGAGGTTCGCGGCGATGGCCTCGTTGTGCCGGGCGATCTCGGTGAGCGGGGCCAGCGCCCCGGCGAGGTCCAGGCCCTCGGCGGCGAGCCGCTCCAGGGTGGCGAGCAGGCGGGGGCTGCGGACGAGGACGTCGCCGCCGTCCGCGCGCCGCACGAGGCCGGCGGCGGCGAGGCCGTCGATCAGCGCGGGCCCGCCGCGGAGCCGGGCGGCGAGCTCGTCCGCGCCGAGGACGAGCGGTTCCTCGACGGTGAACGGCTCCAGCAGCGTCGTCGCGGCGCGGCGGACGGTGCCGCCGGGCTCGCCGCCGGCGTCCTGGAGGATGCGGCGGATGAGGTCGAGCCGGAAGCCGTCGGCCTTGAGCTGCTTGATCCGCAGGACGCGGGCGATGTGCCCGGTGCCGTACACCCCGGACCGGCCGCGCCGCTCCGGCGGCGGCAGCAGGCCGAGCGACTGCCACTCGCGCAGGTTGCGGACGGACATGCCGGTCCGCTGGGCGAGCTGCTCGACGGTCAGCTCCTCGTCGTCCATCGCCCCAAACTACCGTCCCGGACTGCGGCCTCCTCTGTTACGGAAATTTCTGTTACGTTCCTTTCCGGAACGTTGCCGCGAGGAGGTCGCCATGCGCCTGCTGAGCCGTCCGGAGATCCGGGTGGGCGTGCCCGTCACCCGGACCGACAAGATGCGGACCATCATGGTCAGCGCCACCGAGATGGCCGTGGTCAACGGCCGCGCGGCGGCCGCGGCCCGGCGCCGCCGGCGGTCGGGCGCGCTGCCGCGCGGGATCGCCGAGACCGCCTACGACCCGCTCGATCCGGCCGTGATCGCCGACCCGTACCCGGCGTACCGGCGGCTCCTCGCCGACGGCCCGGTCGCCTACAACCGGCGCCGCGACCTGTACGTGATCAGCCACCACGAAGCGGTGCGCGAGGCCGCCCGCGCCGACGCCGCCCTGTCGTCGGCGCAGGGCATCACCCGGTTCCGGGTCGCGCTGCCCATGATGATCACCATGGACCGGCCCGACCACACCCGGCTCCGCCGCACCGCGCTGCCCGCCTTCACCCGCCCCGCGCTGCAGGGCTGGAACCCGACGATGGAGCGGCTCTCCGCCGAGCTCGTCGGCGGCCTGCGCGGCGCGCCCGGCGCGGACGCGGTGGCGCGGCTGGCGGTGCCGATGCCGGTGCGGATGATCGCGCACATCCTCGGCGTCCCGGCCGAGCACCAGGCGATGTTCCGGACCTGGTCGGACGCCATCGTCGAGGGGTTCGAGCTGGAGTTCGGGCCGCGGCTGCCGGTCCAGTTCACCCGCACCACCCGGTCGCTGCTGAAGCTGAGCGGCTACCTGGACCGGCAGATCCGGTCCGGCGCGCTGACCCGCGGCGACGGGATCCTCGGCCGCATCCTCGCCGCGCCCGGCGAGGACCGGCTGAGCGGCGAGGACCTGTTCTGGTTCACCACGCTGCTGCTCGTCGCGGGCAACGAGACGACGACGAACCTGCTGTCCACGATGCTGCTCACGCTGGCGCGGCACCCCGAGCAGTACGCGCTGCTGCGGCGGCGGCCCGAGCTCGTCCCCGCCGCGATCGAGGAGCAGCTCCGCTACAGCTCCCCCATCCAGGGCTTCTACCGGACCGCCGTCCAGGACCACACCGTCGGGGACGCCACGATCCCGGCCGGGTCGCGGGTGCTGCTGCTGTTCGCCGCCGCCAACCGCGACCCGCGGCGGTTCGACGCGCCCGACGCCTTCGACGTCGAGCGCGACGCCTCGGGGCACGTGGCGTTCGGCTCGGGCATCCACCTCTGCCTCGGCGCGCACCTCGCGCGCGCCGAGGGGCAGGCGGTGCTGCGGGAGCTGGTCGCGGGCACCGAGCGCATCGAGGTCACGGGGGCGCCGGTCTGGAACACCAACAGCGCGCTGCGGGGGCTCGCGCGGCTGCCCGTCGCGCTGCGCTGAACCGGGCGGGGCGCCGGCCGGGGAGGGCCGCGCGAGGAAGGCCCGCATGGGGAATACTTCGCACGGTTTGCCGGTTCCCCGGCGGGGCATCCCTTGCCCACCCCGGTGCCCACCCCGGTCGTCCCCGAAAGGAGCGGACCATGCTGGAACTCGCCGTCACCTTCATGGTCGTCACCGCCGGTGCGCTCGCCGGCCTCGTCATCGTGCTCGTGCAGCAGAACCGCGCGCTGCGCGCCGAGGCCGCCGCGCCGCCGCGGGCGCGGGACCTGCTGGCGTTCTGGCGGCGCCAGGAGCCGAGCACCTGACCGGACCCGGCCACGGCAGGATGGGGCCATGATCCGCACCGAACCCCCGCTCGCCGCCGGCGAGCGGACCATGCTCCTCGCCTTCCTCCGCTACCAGCGCGAGACCCTGCTGCTGAAGTGCGACGGCCTCGGCCCCGAGCAGCTCCGGGAGCGGGCGGTCCCGCCCTCGGAGATGTCGCTGCTCGGCCTCGTCCGGCACCTGGCCCGGGTGGAGCAGATGTGGCTGCGCGCCGTCATGGGCGACGCCCCCGGCACCGTCCCCTACTGGGAGACGGTGAACGGCGAGCCCGGCGAGTGGGACGTCGACGGCGCCGACCCCGCCGAGGCCCTCGCCCTGCTGAAGGACGAGTGGGCGGCGACCGACCGGGCCGTCCTGGAGGCGCCCTCCCTGGACGCCACCGGCGAGCGGCGCGGCGAGGTGTTCACGCTGCGCTGGGTCCTCTGCCACCTCATCGAGGAGTACGCCCGCCACAACGGCCACGCCGACCTGCTGCGCGAGCGGATCGACGGCGCCACCGGCGAGTGATCAGGGGACCGTCAGGACGACCTTGCCGACGGTGCGGCCCGACTCGACCAGCCGGTGCGCCGCCGCGGCCTCCGCCAGCGGCAGCTCGGCGGCGATCTCCACGTGCAGCCGGCCGGCGGCGGCGAGGTCGCCGAGCTCGCGCAGCGCGGCCCGGTCCGGCTGGACGATCATGAAGTCGGCGCGCTTGCCCTGCGCGCGGGCGACCGGCGCCAGCGCGGCCTCGGCGGGCGAGGCGAGCGCGACGAGGCGGCCGCCGGGGCGCAGCGTGCGGAGCGAGCGCGGCCCGTACTCGCCGCCGACCGCGTCCAGCACGACGTCCATGTCGCGGGCGGGCCCGGCGAAGTCGGCGGCCGTGTGGTCGATCACCTCGGCGGCGCCGAGGCCGCGCACGAAGGCGTGCTTGGCGGCGCGCGCGGTGCCCGTCACGTGCGCGCCGCGCAGCGCGGCGATCTGCACGGCGAGATGGCCGACGCCGCCCGCCGCCGCGTGCACGAGGACCCGCTGCCCCGCCCGCACGTCCGCGGTGTCCACGAGGGCCTGCCAGGCGGTGAGCCCCGCGACCGGCAGCGCCGCGGCCTGCACGTGCGTCAGCGCGGTCGGCTTGCGCGCCAGGTCCCGCGCGGGCGCGACCAGGTACTCGGCGTAGGCGCCGGCCGGCGCGGGCAGGCGCGGCATGCCGAACACCTCGTCGCCCGGGTCGAACAGCGTCACCCCCGGGCCGACCTCCTCGACGACGCCCGACACGTCCCAGCCGAGCCGGACCGGCTCCCCGAGCAGGCCGCCCGTCGCGCGGTGCCAGAGGTCGGTCGGGTTGACGGCCGCCGCCCGCACCCGGACGAGGACCTCCGCCGGGCCCGGCACCGGCCGCTCCACCTCGACGATTTCGAGGACCTCGGGTCCGCCGAACCCGTCCTGACCGACAGCGCGCATGGCCGCGCCCCTTTCCGGCTCGCGGGACGTTCCGGTGGAACGTTCCCGGGGATGTGCACGCGTCCAGCCTGGCCGGGGGCGGCGGGAGCGGCGAGTGGCCGGACGGCCATCATGTGCAAGAATCCGGCCATGCATGATCAGGCCGCGCCGGCTCGGGCCGCGCACCGCGTCGTGGTCCTCGCCCTCGACGGCGTCTACCCGTTCGAGCTGAGCATCCCGGTCCGCATCTTCGGCACCGCCGCCGGCGCGGACGACCGCCCCCTGTACGAGGTCGTGACCTGCGGGCTCGCCGCCGGGCCGGTGCGGACGTCCGCCGACTTCACCGTCACCGTCGAGCACGGCGCCGAGGCGGTCGCGACCGCCGACACCCTCGTCCTGCCGCCGTTCGGATGCGGCTACGACAGCCCGCGCGAGTGGCTGCCCGCGCCGCTCGCGGCGGCGCTCGCCACGCTGCGGCCCGGCGCCCGCATCGTGTCGATCTGCACGGCGTCCTACGCGCTCGCCGCCGCCGGGCTGCTGGACGGGCGGCGCGCCACCACGCACTGGAACGAGGCGGCCTACTTCCAGGCGACGTTCCCGCGCGTGCGGGTGGACGCCGACGTGCTGTTCGTCGAAGACGGCGACGTGCTGACGGCGGCGGGCGTCGCGTCCGGCGTCGACCTCTGCATGCACCTGGTGCGGCGCGACCACGGCGGCGAGGTCGCCAACCGGGTGGCGCGGCGCTGCGTGGTGGCGCCGTGGCGGGACGGCGGCCAGGCCCAGTTCATCGAGCGGCCGGTGCCGGCGGAGGCGGGATCGGCGACGGGCGCCACGCGGGACTGGGCGCTCGGGCGGCTCGACCGGCCGCTGTCGCTCGCCGACCTCGCGGCGCACGCGCGGATGAGCGTGCGGACGTTCTCGCGGCGGTTCCGGCAGGAGGTCGGGATGACGCCGGGGCAGTGGCTGGCCCGGCAGCGGGTCGAGCACGCGCGCCGGCTGCTGGAGTCCACCGACCTGCCCGTCGACGTCGTCGCCGAGCGCGCGGGGTTCGGGACGGCGGCGTCGATGCGCCAGCACGTGGTGGCGGCGCTCGGCGTGCCGCCGTCGGCCTACCGGCACACCTTCCGCGGCGGGGCGGCGGCCCTGCCGTAGCCGGGCCGGACCCTGGCCGCGCCGATCGGGACCGGCCGCCGGCATCGCCCGCACGGAGGCGATGGGGAGGCGGCGCGGCGCCCGCCGGTCAGGCGTCGCCGGCCTTCGTCAGGCGTCCTCGGGGATGCTCGGGCCGGTCCGCTCCCACTCCGGCCCTCTGATCTTGATGGTGTGCTCGGGCAGCGAGTCGCGCAGGCTGAACACCTTGTCCAGCCCCATCCAGCCGATCCGCTCGCGGATCGGCTCGGGCACGTGGAGCAGGATGAGCTGGCCCTGCAGGGCCTTCAACCGCTTCCACGCCCTGATCAGCACGTTCACTCCGGTGGAGTCGCAGAACTCCAGACCGGCCGCGTCGACCGCGACGTGCCGCCGCCCGCCGGGCAGCTCGGGCACGTCGAGCACCGCCTCCAGGCGCGGCGCGGTGGACAGGTCGAGGTCGCCGGTCACCGTCACGATCACCCACCGCCCGTCGACCCGCTGGCGCAGGCCCATGGCGTCGGCGGGCGGCGTGTCGTCCAGCAATGTGATCACCCCCAGTCGGCCTTGCTGGCTGTGCTGGGTGCTCTACCCGCGTTCGCCCGCTCTATAGCGATCGCCGGGGGATCCGCGGGCCCGCCGCGGGCGTCAGCTCTTCGGCGTCGCGGTGATGTACTGGACGCAGGCGAGGGTCGCGAGCTTCAGCTTGTTCTGGTCGACGTTCGGGGGCGTGGTCTGACCGGCTTTGATGTCGACGCCGTGCTGGTGCATGCACGCGATGAACCGGGTGATCGCGGTCGGGGTGGGGCTCGGGACGCCCGCGCCGCCGCCGGTGCCGCCGCCGCCCGCGCCGCCGCCGGTGCCGCCGCCCGCGCCGTTGCTCGTGCCGGGCGCGGGCGCGCCGGGGGCGGGGGACGCGCCGGTCGGCCCGCCGGCACCGGCCGGGGCCGAGGCGTCGCCCGAGGGCGCGGACACGGACGGCGAGGCGCTCGCCGCGCCGTCCTTCTTGTCGCCGCCGCCGCACGCGGCGAGGGCCAGGGCAGGAACGAGCGCCAGGACGGCGAGGCGGGTCGGCTTCATCGGGAGATCCTTTCGGGGTGGCGCCGCCACCGTAGAGGCTGACCGCCGCGCCGCGCCAGAGGGCCTGTGGCGAACTCCGGCCTGCGGGATGTGGCGCCGGGGCCGTGCGCCGGATCCCGCCCGTGTGCTAGCCGGGCGGGAACAACCCGCGGCGCCCGCCGGTTACACCTGTCAGCCGATGCGATGGTGCCCCCGGGCTTCACCCATCGCCTTCACGGAATACCGTCCGGCTGGAGCCGTGTCGTGCCTTTCGCCGAGAGGCGGCCCCGCATCGGTCGTGACCCTGGGCCCCGCTCCGCTTTCGCGGACGGGGCCCAGGTCTTTCCTGGCCTCCCGGAGCCGCCGGCCGGCTGGAACACTGGGCCCATGAGTCTCGCGGCGCACCTGGAGGAACTCGGCGAACCGCTGGTCGCCGAGCAGCTCGCCCACCCGACGGTGGCGGGCATCGCCCGCGGCGACCTGGACGAGGCGGTGTTCCGCTCCTGGCTGGAGCAGGACCACCTGTTCCTGCTCGACTACGTGCGCGTCTTCTCCCGCCTCGCCTGGCAGGCCCCCACCGCTCACCTGGGCGACCTCGTGGACCTGGCGCACTCGACGTTCCACGTGGAACTCGACCTGCACCGGACGCTGTCGGCGGAGTTCGGCGCCGACCTGAACGGCGCCCGCAAGGGCCCGGCGTGCGCCGCCTACACCGCGTTCCTGCTCGACGCCGCCGCCGACTACGGCACCGGACTGGCCGCGCTGTACCCGTGCATGTGGGGCTACTCCCGCCTCGGCGCGCGCCTGGCCGAGGACCCGCCCGCCGAACCCCGCTACCGCCGCTGGGTGGACACCTACGCCGACCCCGGCTTCGCCGCCCTGGCCCGCCGCATCGGCGAAATGATCGACGAAGCGGCCCCACCGCGCCCCGCCGCCGAAGACGCCTTCCTGCTCGGCATGCGCCACGAACTCACCTTCTGGACCGTCCCCCTCCCCTGACCCCCCACCCCACAAGCCCCACTCACCTCGCACCCCCACCTACCTCACACCCCACGCGTCCCACACACCCCCACGCCCCCGCGCCTTCTACACACCCTGCCTGCCTCGCACACCCCGCGCGCCCCGCCTGTCTCACACCTCGCCCACCCCGTCTGCCTTTCACGCCCCGCACACGCCGTGTGCCTCACATGCCCCGCGCACCCCGCGTGCCCCGCGTGCCCCGTGCACCCCGCGCACTCCGCGTGCCCTGCTCGCTCTGCGCACCCTGCGTGCCCCGTGCACCCCGTGCACTCCGCGTGCCCCGCGCGCCCCGCGCACCCCGCCCGCCCTTCGTGCCCCGCGTGCCCCCCGCGCCCCCCGCGCCCCGCGTGCCCCGCGTGCCCCGCGCGCCCCGCATGCCCCGCGCACTCCGCATGCCCTGCTCGCCCTGCGCACTCCGCATGCCCCGCGCACTCCGCGTGCCCTGCTCGCCCTGCGCACTCCGCATGCCCCGCGCACTCCGCGTGCCCTGCTCGCCCTGCTCGCCCCGCGCACCCCGCGTGCCCTGCTCGCCCCGCGCACCCCGCGTGCCCCGCGCACTCCGCGTGCCTCGCATGCCCCGCACTCTCCGCGTGCCCTGCTCGCCCCACGCACCCCGCGTGCCCTGCATGCCCTGCGCACCTCGCGCACCCCGCCCGCCCTGCGTGCCCCGCACCTCACACGACTCATGCCACCCCGCTCCACACAACCTGCACCCTCTGCTCCACGCGCCCCGCACGCCTACACACGTTCACGCCCGTACGCCCGTACGCCCGTACGCCCGTACGCCCCGAGCCGACCAGATTGCCGACGTTCCAAAGCGCTGACGGACAGACCGTGCATGAACGAACTGAATGCCCCGCCGCCCGTGACCGCCCGGTCATCCAAAGTTGAGATGCGGCGTGTTGCGCACTTCGAAGATCGAAAGTGCGCAACACGCCGCATCTCAACGAGCGGCGACCGGGCGGTCATCGCTGGCGGAGTGCGGGACGGGCGCGGACGGAGCGCGGGCGGGAAGGGGGGTGCGGCTGTTCTGTTCGGGGAGACGGGGGACGAACAGTGGGGGAGTTTTTGGTGGTTTTGTGACTTGAGGGGGCGGGCGGGGGTGGAGTTGGCTGCCTGACCAGGGGGCATTCTTCCGGTATGGGCGCCAAGAGCGGCACGTTGTACATCCGGCTCGGGCTGGGCGAGGAGGCTCGCGAGGCGGCGGGCGAGCTGTACTGGGAGGGATTCTCACGGAAGCTCGCACCGGTTGTTGGAGGCGGGGAGCCTGCGCGGTTGCTCGGGGCTTCGCTGGTGCCGGAGCGGGTTCTCGGTGCGTGGGACGGTGACCGGCTGGTCGGGATCGCGGCGTTGCGGGACGCGGACGGGTCCGCGTCGGTGCTGGACGGGGCGTTGCTGCGCCGGGCGTTCGGGCCGCTGCGTGGTACTTGGCGCAGCCTGCTCGCCCGGTTTCTCGATTCGGCGGCGCCGGGTGACGGGGAGCTGCTGCTGGAGATCCTCGCGGTGTCGCCGGCGGCGCGCGGGCTGGGCGTCGGCACGGCGCTGCTGGGCGCGACCGCCGGGGAGGCGCGCCGGCGCGGGCTGCGCCGGGTCCGGCTGGAGGTCATCGACACCAACCCGCGCGCCAAAGCCCTCTACGAGCGCTTCGGCTTCCGCGTCGAGCGGACCGTCCGCACCCCCTACCTGAGCAGGCTCCTCGGCTTCGCGGCAGTGGACTCGATGGTCTACGACCTCCCGCCGGGAGAGTGAAGGCGCGCCCGTCAGGGTGTGGGGGTGAAGGTGCCTTCGGTAGGGGTGGGGTTAAGGCGCGCCCGGCAGGACGTGCAGGGTGAGGGCGCTCCCATCACGGCGCGCGGGGTGAGGGCGCGCCCGGCAGGGTGTGCAGGGTGAAGGTGCGCCCGGCAGGGTGTGCACGGTGAAGGCGTTCCGGTCACGGTGTGCGGGTGAGGGCGCACCCGGCACGGCGCGGGGTGAAGACGCTCGCGTCAGGACGTGCAAGGTGAGGGCGCGCCCGGCGCGGTGTGCGGGTGAGGGCGCGCCCGGCGCGGTGTGCGGGTGAGGGCGCGCCCGGCGCGGTGTGCGGGTGAGGGCGCGCCCGGCGCGGTGTGCGGGTGAGGGCGCGCCCGGTGCGGCGTGGGGGTTAGGCGCGGGCGTTAGGGGGTGTGGGCCGGGGTGGGGAGGGGCGGGTAGTCGGTGTAGCCCTCGTGGCCGCCTCCGTAGATGAGGGTGGGGCGGAGGGGGTTGAGGGGGGCTCCGGCGGCGAAGCGGGCGGGCAGGTCGGGGTTGGCGATGAACAGGCGGCCGAAGGAGAAGACGTCGGCGAGACCGGCCTGGACGGCGCGCTCGGCCGCCTCGCGGGTGGTCGGCTCGGGGCCGTCGAGGTTGCCGATGAGGGTGCCCGACCAGCGGGGCCGCAGGTCGGCGAGGGCGCAGTAGGCGCCGCGCTCGACGATGTGCAGGTAGGCGAGCCCGAGCGGGTCGAGGTCGGCGAGCAGCGCCCGGTAGACGGTCCGGGGGTCGGCCTCGTCGATCGCGTGGTCGGTGCTGCCGGGCGAGATGCGCAGCGCCGTCCGCTCCGGGCCGACGGCGGCGGCGACGGCGCGCACGACCTCGCGCGCGAAGAGGGTGGGCTCGGCGTAGCGGTCGGTGCGCCGGTTGGTGTTGGTGCCGAGGAACTGCTGGATGAGGTAGCCGTTGGCGCCGTGCACCTCGACGCCGTCGAAGCCGGCGCCGACGGCGGCGCGGGCGGCCGCGGCGAACGCTCCGACGAGCTCCTCGACCTCGGCGGTCTCCAGGGCGCGCGGCGTGACGTGGTCGCGCCGCCCGGCGGCGGTGTGGAGGTACTCGCCCTCGATGCGGACGGCCGAGGGCGCGACCGGCGCCGCGCCGTCCAGGACGAGCGGGTGGCTCATCCGGCCGACGTGCCAGAGCTGCGCGAAGATCCGGCCGCCGGCCGCGTGCACCGCGCCGGTGACGGCGCGCCAGCCCGCCGCCTGCTCGGCGGTGACGAGGCCGGGGACGCCCGGTTCCCCCTTGCCGAGCCGGTGCGGCCAGATCCCCTCGGTGACGATCAGCCCGGCGGAGGCGCGCTGCGCGTAGTAGTCGCGGGCGGCCGGGTGCGGGACGCCGGTGGCGTCGTCGGCGCGGCCGCGCGTGACCGGGGCCATCGCGACGCGGTTGGGCAGGCGCAGGTGCGGGCCGGTGTAGGGGTCGAGCAGCGAGACGGTCATGGCGCGTCCTTTCTTTGCATGTACATACATAGATTGCACGAGCGAGTATCCTGATGTCAACAGGACGAGGGAGGGGACTTTCGGTGATGGACGCCGCCGGCGCGCCCGGCTGGGACCAGGTGGTCACGCTGCACGGCCGCGTCGAGCACGCGCTCGCCCGGGCGCTCCAGGAGCACCACCGGCTCGGGCTGTCGGACTTCCGCGCCCTCTGCGCCCTGGAGGCCGCCGACGAGGGCGAGCTGCGCATGCAGGAGCTCGCCGACGCGATCGGCCTGAACCAGAGCTCGGTCACCCGCCTCGTCGCCCGCCTGGAGTCGGCCGGCCTCACCCGCCGCGCGCACTGCCCGAAGGACCGGCGCGGCGTCTACACCGTGATCACCGACACCGGCCGCCTGGTGCGGGCCGAGGCCGGGCCCACCTACGACGGCGCGCTGCACGCCGCGCTCGACGACGCCGCCGCCGACACGGCCGTCGCCCCGCTCGTCGCCGCCCTGCGCCCCTGACGCGCCGACCCCGCACCGCCCCTGAACTGGGACGGGAAGGTCTTTGATTACTTTAAGTCATGTTCCGTGCGCGTAGCGTGAAGTAAGGTCGGTGGGGTGCGGACGAGCCGGTACCGACGCGTGCCGACCGGTCGGCCGGCCGGCGGGCCAGGGCCGGTCCTGCTCGCCGCGCTGCTGCTCCTCGCCGGGGTGATCGCCGGTCTCGCGGCGCCCCCGCCGGACGGGGCGGGCCCGGTCCCGGACGCCGTCGCGGGCGAGCGGGCGCCGGAGCGGTCCGGCGAGCGGGCGGGCGGCGCGCCGGAGCGCGAGCAGCCGGCGGCGGGGTCCGCCGACATCGCCGGGGCGGCGCGCACGCCGGTCCGGCGCGCCGTGGTGCGGCCCGTCCTGCCGCGCGGCCTGCTCGACGAGGACGCGGCGGCCCGCCGCCTCGCCCTGGACTTCGCCGCCCACCCCGCCCGCGCGGCCGGCCCGCAGGCCGGTCCGGCCGGGCGGGCGTCCGGTGCGCGGCTGCTCGTCGTGCTCGGCGTCTCGCGGACGTAGGCCGCTCCGCGGGGCGGCCCCTTCCGGTGGGGCCGGGGCGGGGCCGCGCGTTCTCCGGCCCGTCCGGCCTGCCCGGAATCCGCCCCTTTCGCGATCCGTCCGTTCGTGATCGAGAAGCGGAGCGACCCGTGAAGATGAAGGACGTCCAGATCGTCGACGAGCTCTGGCGGTTCCACTGCCTCGGCTGCCTGCACCGGTGGGAGCGCCCGTTCCGGGCGCGGCACGGCGGGGCCGGGCAGGTGGCCTGGGAGCGCGGCGGCCAGGCGAGCATGCCGCCGTGGATCGACCCGTCCTGCCCCGGCTGCCGGGGCACCCGGGTGAAGGTGCTGCCGGCGGGCGGCTGACGGCCGGTCAGCCGCCGGGCGCGGCCGCGACGGCGACGGCCTCGGCCGCCCACGCGTAGGGGCCGTCGCCGTCGCCGTCCGGCTCGACGAGCCCGGCGGCCGCGGCGACGGCGAGCAGCGCCGCCGTGCGGTCGTCGGGACGGCCGCCGCGCGCCGCGGCGAGCCGGGCGGCGACCTCGCGGCGCGGGCGCGGGTTCAGCTCGGGGTGCCCGGACGAGGCGAGCACGCCGTCCACCCAGTGCTCCTCGGCCGCGACCATGCCGCCCTCGACGAGGGTCTCGGCGAGGCGGCCGCGCAGCGCGCCGTCGCCGAGCTCGGCGGCCCAGCGGGCCGCGTCGCGCTCCGGGGCGGCGGCGACGCGGGCGAGCGCCGCGTCCAGCTCGGCGTCGCCGGTCGGGTCGCCGGCCGCGACGGCGACGCGGCCCGCGACGATCTTCACGCGGCCGGCCAGCGCCAGCTCGGCCAGCAGCGCGGCGCCGAGGGCGGGGCCGAGCGGTCCCCCGCCCGGCGGCCGGCCGCCGCTCGCGTGCAGGGCGAGCAGCAGCACCTCGTCGGCGATCCTCATCCGGCCTCCCTGGTTCCGGGGAGTGAGACGGCGCACAGCGGTACGGAAGTTCCCCTACCAAAGGTAAAAAACGCCCGGAGCCGGTCCCGCGGCGGGGTCCGGATCCGGGCGCCGGGGTCCGGCGGGGCGATCAGCGGGCGGTGACCTGGGGGCGCGGGCCGGCGGTCCGTTCGGCGGCGGGCGCCGCGCCGTCCGGGAGCGGCGCGAACCGCCGCAGCCGCAGGCTGTTGCTCACCACGAACACCGACGAGAACGCCATCGCCGCCCCCGCGATCATCGGGTTGAGCAGGCCCGCCGCGGCGAGCGGCAGCGCCGCCACGTTGTAGGCGAAGGCCCAGAACAGGTTGCCCTTGATGGTGCGGAGCGTGCGCCGCGACAGCCGGATCGCGTCGGCGGCGGCGCGCAGGTCGCCGCGGACCAGGGTGAGGTCGGACGCCTCGATCGCCACGTCGGCGCCGGTTCCCATGGCGAGGCCGAGGTCGGCCTGCGCGAGCGCGGCGGCGTCGTTGACGCCGTCGCCGACCATCGCGACGGTGCGGCCCTCGCCCTGGAGCCGCTTCACCACCGCGACCTTGTCCTGCGGCAGCACGTCGGCGATCACCTCGTCGATGCCGACGGCGGCGGCGACGGTGCGGGCGACGGCCGCCCCGTCGCCGGTGAGCAGCACCGGGCGGAGCCCGAGGGCGCGCAGCCGGGCGACGGCCTCGGCCGACGTCGGCTTGACCTGGTCGGCGACGGTGAGCACGGCGCGGGCGGCGCCGTCCCAGCCGGCGGCGACGGCGGTGACGCCGTGCCGCCGCGCGTCCTCGACGGCCCGCTCCAGCTCGGGCGGGAGCGGCAGCGACCGGTCGGCGAGCAGCCGCGGGCGGCCGACGACGACGGCGCGCCCCTCGACCGTCCCCGCCACGCCGAGCCCCGCGACGTTGGCGAAGCCGTCGACGGGCGGCAGGGCGCCGGCGCGCTCGGCGGCGCCGCGCGCGATCGCCCGCGCGATCGGGTGCTCGGAGGCGTGCTCCAGCGCCCCGGCGAGGCGGAGCGCCTCGTCCTCGCCGGTCCCGTCCGCGACGGTGACGGCGGCCAGCGCCATGCGGCCGGTGGTGACGGTGCCGGTCTTGTCGAGCACGACGGTGTCGACGGCGCGGGTGGACTCCAGCACCTCCGGCCCCTTGATCAGGATGCCGAGGCGGGCGCCGCGGCCGGTGCCGACCATGAGGGCGGTCGGCGTGGCGAGGCCGAGCGCGCAGGGGCAGGCGATGATGAGGACGGCGACGGCGGCGGTGAACGCCGCGGCCGGGCCCGCGCCGGTGCCGAGCCAGAACCCCAGGGTGGCGGCGGCGAGCGCGATCACGATCGGCACGAACACGCCCGAGACGCGGTCGGCGAGCCGCTGCACCCGCGCCTTGCCGGTCTGCGCCTCCTCGACCAGCCGCGCCATCCGCGCGAGCTGGGTGTCGGCGCCGACGCGCGTGGCCTCGACCAGCAGCCGCCCGCCCGCGTTCACGGTCGCGCCCGTGACGGCGTCGCCCGGCCCGACCTCGACGGGCACCGACTCGCCGGTGAGCAGCGAGGCGTCCACGGCGGACGAGCCCTCGCGCACCGTGCCGTCGGTGGCGATCCGCTCGCCGGGGCGGACCGCGAACACGTCGCCGGCCCGCAGGTCGGCGATCGGGACGCGCCGCTCGCGGCCGTCGCGGACGACCGCGACGTCCTTGGCGCCGAGTTCCAGCAGCGCGCGGAGCGCGGACCCGGCGCGGCGCTTGGCGCGGGCCTCGAAGTAGCGGCCGGCGAGGAGGAACGCGACGACGCCCGCGGCCGCCTCCAGGTAGAGGGCGCCGGACCCGTCGGTCCGGGAGATCGACAGCTCGAAGGGGTGCCGCATGCCGGGCTCGCCCGCGGTGCCGAAGAACAGCGCCCAGAGCGACCAGCCGAACGCGGCGAGGGTGCCGAGCGAGACGAGCGTGTCCATGGTCGCGGCGCCGTGCCGCAGGTTCGTCCAGGCGGCCTTGTGGAACGGCCATCCCGCGTAGACGACGACGGGCGCGGTCAGGGTCAGCGAGAGCCACTGCCAGTTGGTGAACTGCAGCGCCGGGACCATCGCCATGGCGATGACCGGGACGGCCAGCACGACGGCGGTGACGAGCCGCTGCCGGAGCGGCCGCAGCGCGTCGTCGGGCTCTCCGTCGCCGCCGTCGCCGCCGTCGCCGCCGGCGGGCGGGGCGGGCAGGTCGGCGGTGTAGCCCGCCTTCTCCACCGTCGCGACCAGGTCCTCCGGGGTGACCCCCGGGGGGTAGGCGACGGTGGCCTTCTCGGTCGCGTAGTTGACCGTGGCGGTGACGCCGTCCAGCTTGTTCAGGCGCTTCTCGACGCGGGCGGCGCACGAGGCGCACGTCATCCCGCCGATCGCCAGCTCGATCCGGGCGGCCGGGTCGCCGTCGCTCATCGCGGTGCTCCTCTCTTTCGGCGCCGTCATCGGGCGGTGGCGGTGAACTCGGCGGTGCGCACCGTCCCGCCGTGCTCGAAGTCCAGGTAGAGCCGGTAGGTCCCGGCGCTCGGGACCTCGGCGTGGAAGGCGATCCGCGGGCCCGGCCGGGTGCGGCCGTCGCCGGGCTCCCCGTCGGGGTGCACGTGCAGGTAGGCGAGGTCGCCCCGGCGGAGGGCGACCAGGTGGCCGTACGCCTCCAGGTAGGGCCGCAGGTCGGTGACGGGCGCGCCGCCCCGCGTCACGGTGAACGTGAGCGCGCTGGAGCGGCCGGCGGCGAGGTCGCCGTCCAGGCGCACCTCGTAGCCGTCCACGGTGGCGGTGCGGGACGCGGCGGGCAGCGGCGCGGGCCGCTGGTCGCCGGGGACGGTGACGTCGGCGCCGAGCGTGGCCTGCGCGGCGCCGGCGGGCTTGACGTCGGTGAAGAACCGGTAGGTGCCCGGGTCCGCCAGCGTGACCGGAACGCTCCAGACGCCGCCCGCGCCGAGCACCGGGTGCAGGTGCTGGAAGCCCGACAGGTCGCGGCGCGCCACGATGAGGTGGAGCGGCTTGCCGTGCAGCGGCTCGTAGCGGGTGACGGGCCGGGCGTCCGGGCCGTCGATCGTGAACCGGAAGTCGGTGCGGCGCCCTGCGGCGATCTCGGTGGCGCGCGGGTGGAAGGTGTAGCCGCCCGCGGAGATCTGCAGCCCGCCGGGCGGCGCGGCCGCCGCCGGCGTCCCTGACTCATGGCCGGACCCGTGCTCGGACCCGTGGCCGTCTTCGGCGGTGGCGCCGACCGGGCCGACGAGGCCGCCGAGCCCGAGGGCGGCGCCGAAGACGGCGGCCAGGCCGGCCGCGAAGGCCCCCAGCCGGGTCGCGGTGTTCACCGCGCCCTCACTCCTCGACCTTGTAGCCGGCCTCGTCGACGGCGGCCCTGACCAGGGCGTCGTCGACGGGGGCGGCGGAGGTGACGGTGACGCGTCCGGACGCGAGGTCGACGTCGACCCCGGTCACCCCGTCGATCCCGCCGACCTCCTCCTTCACCGAGCTCTCGCAGTGCCCGCAGGTCATCCCGGTGACGGTGTAAACAGCGGTCGCCATGGCGCGTCCTCCTTGTGCGGCTTTTACCCCAGGGGGGTATCTTGGGTCGTCATGCTGCCATACCGCCCCCGCCCCTTCAACCCCTACCCCCTAGGGGTTATTGCATGATCCACGTCACAGCGCGCGACGGCCGGCGCGGACCCCGGCCGGCCGGCCCGCCCGGGCGCTCTTGACGGGGATATTGCGCAAAGTTATCCACAGGCCGCGGCGGACCGGGGGACGGTGACGATGCCCTCATATGACCGCTTCCACCTGGGATGTTGTGACGGGCGTCGCGGAAAACCGGCGCTCCCCGAAGTTGTGCACAGCTCTGTCCACAGGTTTCCACAGCCCTGTGGACAACCGCGTGACCGATACTGGGGGCATGCCCGAACTGCCCGAGGTGGAGGCGCTCGCGGGGTTCCTGCGGGAGCGCGCGACCGGCCACGCCGTGGCCCGCGTCGATGTTCTCGCGATCTCCGCCCTGAAGACCTACGACCCGCCGGTCACCGCGCTCGGCGGCCTCACCGTGACGGGCGCCGCCCGGCACGGCAAGTTCCTGGACGTCGACGTGGACGGCCTGCACCTGGTCGTCCACCTGGCGCGCGCCGGCTGGCTGCGCTGGCGCGAGGAGATGCCGCAGCGTCCCGCGAAGCCCGGCGGCCGCAACCCGCTCGCCCTCCGGGTGCACCTGGACGACGGCTCGGGGTTCGACCTCACCGAGGCCGGGACGCGCAAGGGCCTCGCCGTGCACGTCGTCCGGGATCCGGCGGACGTGCCGGGGATCGCCGCGCTCGGCCCCGACCCGCTCGCGCCGGAGTTCACGCCCGAGGCGCTCGCCGCGATCGTCGCGGGCCGCCGCACGCGGATCAAGGGGCTGCTGCGCGACCAGAAGGTGGTGGCGGGCATCGGCAACGCCTACTCCGACGAGGTGCTGCACGCCGCCCGGATGTCCCCCTTCAAGATCGCCTCTTCGCTGGCCGGGGAGGACGTCGCCGCCCTGCACGCCGCGATCGTCGGGACGCTCCGCGACGCCGTCGCGCGCTCGGCCGGGCTGGAGGCGCAGGACCTGAAGGGCGAGAAGCGGACCGGCCTGCGCGTGCACGGCCGCACCGGCGAGAAGTGCCCCGTCTGCGGCGACACCGTCCGCGAGGTCGCGTTCGCCGACTCCTCGCTCCAGTACTGCCCCTCATGCCAGACGGGCGGCGCGCCCCTCGCCGACCGCCGCATGTCCCGCCTCCTCAAGTGACGCCGCCGGGTCCGGTGTGCCCCGGCGGGGCGGAGTAGGTACGGTCACGGCGTGAGCGAGAACGAGAAGACTTCCGGCGGCGCGTACGGCGAGGGCATCGCGACCCTGACGAGCGAGGGCACCGTCCTGGACGTGTGGTTCCCCGAGCCCGCCCTCGGCGGCGACGGCCCGGCGGGCACCCGAAGGCTGGACGCGGACGAGGCGGCGAAGGCGTTCGGCGGCGCGCGCCTCGGCGCCGACGAGGCGCGCGGCGTCGAGACCGTCGCGGTGCGGGTGGCGATCGCCGACCTGGCGGCGGCGCCGCTGGACGCCCACGACGTCTACCTGCGGCTGCACCTGCTGTCGGCGCGGCTGGTCCGCCCGCACGGCCTGAACCTGGACGGCATCTTCGGGCTGCTGGCCAACGTCGTGTGGACCGACCAGGGCCCCTGCGCCGTCGAGGGCTTCGAGGACGTCCGGCGGCGGCTGCGGGCGCGCGGCCCGGTGACGGTCCACTCCGTGGACAAGTTCCCGCGGATGACCGACTACGTGGTGCCGTCCGGCGTGCGGATCGGCGACGCGTCGCGGGTCCGGCTCGGCGCGCACCTCGCGGCCGGGACGACCGTCATGCACGAGGGGTTCGTCAACTTCAACGCGGGCACGCTCGGCGCGTCGATGGTCGAGGGCCGCATCTCGGCGGGCGTCGTCGTCGGCCCGGACTCCGACGTCGGCGGCGGCGCGTCGATCATGGGGACGCTGTCGGGCGGCGGCAGCGAGGTGATCAGGGTCGGGGAGCGCTGCCTGCTCGGCGCGAACTCCGGCATCGGCATCAGCCTCGGCGACGACTGCGTCGTGGAGGCCGGCCTCTACGTGACCGCCGGCACGAAGGTCGCGCTGCCGGACGGCGCCGTCGTGAAGGGCGCGGAGCTGTCGGGGCGGTCCGGGCTGCTGTTCCGCCGCAACTCCCAGTCCGGCGCCGTCGAGGCCGTCGGCCGCGGCGGCCGCACCGTCGAGCTGAACGCGGCGCTGCACGCCAACGACTGAACCGCCGCGGGGCGTCCCGCCGGTGCTACCGGACCGGCGGGACGTCGCCGAAGAGGGGCTTCAGCTCCGTCCACTGGCTGAGCTGGCAGCCGTCGGCGCGCGCGAACCGGGCGTCGACCGGCTCGCCCTTCCAGGTGCCGGTGACGGTGGCCGTCTCGGGGCCCCCGTAGATCTTGGTGCAGATCCGGTCCTTGGGGAGGGCCTTGAACGGGTCGGCCGCCTTGGCGAGCGCCGCGCAGGCGGCGGCGCCCTTCGGGTGGTCCCCGCCGACCGGGTCGCACGTCAGCGTCCACCTCTTCGCGGGCGCCTCCGGCGATGCCTTGACCTGGACGGTCAGCGTCTCGGCGGGGGACGCGGCGGCCGTGCTCGGGCGCACCGCGCCGGCGGAGCCGCCCGCCTGTTCGGAGCCGCACGCCGCCGATGAAAGGATCGCGGCGAGGGCGGGCGTTGCGAGGAGAAGCATCCGGTACCGCATGAGGGTTCGACGCGGTACGGCCCGGCACGGTTCCACGGAAGGTGCGATGATGTACGGAAACGACGTCCCGGCGATCGACGCGGCGGCGGTGCCCGAGGAGGGCTACCTGCTGGACGTCCGCGAGCAGGACGAGTGGGACGCCGGGCACGCCCCGGACGCCGTCCACATCCCGATGACGGAGCTGAACGCCCGCGCCGGGGAGATCCCGCAGGACCGCGAGGTCTTCGTGATCTGCCGCTCCGGCGGCCGGTCCGCGCAGGTGACGGCCGCGCTGAACCGGTCGGGCTGGACCGCCCGCAACGTCGGCGGCGGCATGCAGGGCTGGGCCGCGGCGGGGCGGCCGATGGAGGCCGCGCAGGACGGCCCGCCGCGCGTCGCCTGACCGGCCGGGCTAGCAGCCGGGGCCGATGCAGGCGGCCCGGAGGACGGTGCGGCCGGCGACGGTGGCGGTGAAGTCGCCGCGCACGTAGTCGGCCTTGTCCAGCGGCCCGGACTCGGTGATCACGCCGGTGAGCGCGACCGGGCGGCCGTCGGCGGTGCGGCCCGCGCAGCTCACCGGCGTGCCGCCGCCCGAGCCGGTGACGCGGCAGCGCAGCCGGTCGGGGATGGACACGTGCGCCCGGCCGGCGATCTCCTCGCGGCCGTGCGCCTGCAGCATGCCGAGCCGCTTGCCGTCCGCGAGGCCCTGCCGGGTGTCGCTGCCGAGCTGCCGGGCGGAGGAGCAGCCGGCGGCGAGGCAGGCGAGCACGGCGAGCGCGAGAAGGGGACGGGCGGTCACCCGGGGAGCATAGAGCCCGCGATCGGGTCTTTTCCGGGCGTTGTACGATGCGTGCGACCGTTTTCCGCGGGAGCTCGGGCCACAGCCGGGCTGAGAGGGCAGCCGTCCGACGGTGCTGCCGACCGCATGAACCTGTCCGGGTAATGCCGGCGTAGGGAGTGTGGGCCATGGCGTCCGTCGTCGATGATCGTGCGAGCGGCGCGGAGGCGCCGTACACGCTGGACGAACCCGCCCCGCGGGTGCTCGGCTTCTGGGACCAGGCCGCGTTCTGGGGCAACCTCGGCGTCAGCCTGTTCGCGTTCTCCGGCGCCTACACGGTGCTGGCGCCCGACGAGGCGGGCCGGCCGACGCTGTCGATCGTCGCCGGGATCGTCGCGATGGCCGTCGGCACCGCCCTCGGCGGGCTCATGCTGGGGCTCGCCGCCGTGCCCGGCGCGCGCACCGGGCAGCCCGCGATGGTGCTGCTGCGCGGCCTGTTCGGCGCCCGCCCGTCGTACGCGCCGACGGTGCTGAACGTCGCCCAGCTCGTCGGCTGGGGCACCTTCGAGCTGATCGTCATCGCGGACGCGGCGCGCGCCCTGTGGGGCGGCGTCCCGCGCTGGGGGTACGTCGTCGCGGCGGGCGTCCTCACGACGGTGCTGACGCTCTGGCCGCTCGGGTCGGTGCGGGTGCTGCGCCGCTACGTCACGGCGGCGGTGCTCGTCGCGCTCGTCTACTTCTACGTGCAGCTGCTGCGCGAGCCGCTGCCCGACCTCACGGCGGGGTCGTGGAGCGGGTTCGGGGTCGGCGCGGACGCGGCGCTGGCGGTGTCGATCTCCTGGGTGCCGGTCGCCGCCGACTACACCCGGCACGCGCGGAGCTCGAAGGCGGCGTTCGGCGCGGCGGCCGTCGGCTACTCGCTGACCCAGATCGTCGCCTACGTGCTCGGGCTGCTCGCCCTCGCGCTCGTGGCGGGCGACTCGTCCAAGGTGTTCGACCCGTTCCTGCACGTCACGCTGGGCGCGGTGTTCTTCGCGGTGTTCGTGCTGCGCGAGGCCGACCAGTCGTTCGCCAACGTCTACTCGACGGCGGTGTCGATCCAGAACCTGGTGCCGCGCGCCGACCGGCGCGTCCTCACGCTGGCGCTCGGCGCGGGCGTCACGGTCCTCGCGCTCGTCCTCGACATCGGCGACTACGCGGGGTTCCTGTCGCTGATCGGGTCGGTGTTCGTGCCGATGCTCGGCGTCCTCGCCGCGGACTTCTTCCTCGGCCGCGGGCGGCGCGGCTGGGACACGGGCCGCAACGCCCCCGCCCGCTGGGGCATGATCGCGGCGTGGGCGGCGGGCGTCGCGGTCTACCAGCTCGTCTACCCGGGCGCGGCCGGCTGGTGGACCGACCTCTGGACGCGCGCGCAGGAGGCGCTGCACTTCACGCCGCAGTCGTGGATGAGCGCGTCGCTGCTGTCGTTCCTCGCGGCCGGGCTGGCGGCCCTCGCCGCCGGCCGGATCGGCGGGCGGCGAGCGGACGCACCGCACTGACCAGGGGCGACATGGTGGTGTTTTTCCGGCGCCGCCCGGTCGCGCGGAGAAACCTTTCCCTCGCGGTTGCCCCGCGCCGCCCCCCGATCCGGTGGCACGATGACAGGCGTGCCTCCCGACGACGCCCCCGACGACGCCCCCGGCGACCCGCCCGACGATCACGACCCGATCGCCCGCGCCGTCCTGCAGAGCGCGGCGGACGCGATCATCGCGGTGGACCGGCGGGGCCGCGTCACGGTGTGGAACCCGGCGGCCGAGCGGATGTTCGGCTGGCCCGCCGCCGCGATGCTCGGGCGGGTGCCGCCGCTCGTCCCGCACGAGCTGAAGGCCGAGCACAACGCCGTGCAGGAGCGGCTGCTCACCCGCCGCTCCGGCGAGGGCGGGCGGATCTCCATCGCGACCCGCCGCTTCCACCGCGACGGGCGCCTCGTGGACGTGCGGATCGACACCGCGCTGCTGAAGGACGCGGCGGGCGGCCACCTCGGCTGGGTCGGCGTCTACCACCCGGTCCGCGAGGACGAGGCCGTCCAGCACCACATGGCCGAGCGGGCTCGCCTCGTGCGGCGGCTGAACGACATCGTCGCCGACCTGAACACCGAGCTCGACCTCGCGACGGTGCTGGACCGCATCACCGCCGCGCTGATCGAGCTGACCGGCGCGGACGCCGCCGGGTTCGTGCGGATCGAGGGCGACCGGCTGCGGCTGGTCAGCCTGGCCGGGCTGCCCGAGCGGATGCGCGGCACGGTCGCCGAGCTGCGGCCGAGCCTCGTCGGGGAGCTGCTCCGCACCGGCAAGACGGTGAAGCTCGCGGGCGGCGAGCGGCTCCTCGGCGACCTCGTCTGGTCCGAGCTGCCCGGCCTGCACACGGTCGCGCTCGGCCTGTCCTACCTGCAGAACCGGCCGTACGGCGCGCTGTACGCGCTGTTCTCGGGCCGCCGCGTCGGGCACGTCGAGCTGGAGCTGCTGGAGCTGCTCGCCGGGCACGCCGGCGTCGCCGTCGGCAACGCCGTCGCCTACGCCGAGGTGGTGCGGCAGCGCGCCCACGAGCGCGCCGTGATCGACTCCAGTGCCGACGGCATCGCGGTGCTGGACCCCGGCGGCCGCGTCTGCCAGTGGAACCCGGCCGCGCACCTGCTGACGGGCGTCCCGTCCGGGGAGGCGCTCGGGCGGCGGCTGCCGTTCGACCCGCCCGAGCCGGGGCGCATGCGGACGCTGGAGTACGCGCCCGGCGTCTGGCTGAACGTGCTCGCCGCCGAGATCGAGGAGACCGGCGAGCTCGTCGTGGACTTCCGCGACGTGTCGGAGGCCAAGGCCCTGGAGGGCGCCAAGGACCTGTTCCTCGCCACCACCAGCCACGAGCTGCGCACCCCGATCACCGTCGTGCAGGGCTTCGCGGCGACGCTCGTCGGCCGCTGGGACGAGATGGCCGACGACGCGCGCCGCGACGCCGTCGCGACGATCGCCGAGCGGGCCAGCTCGCTCGGCCGGCTCGTCGAGCACCTGCTGCTCGGGTCGCGGGCGGGCGCCGAGGAGCCGCGGGTGGCGATCGAGCCGTTCGACCTCGCGCGGGTGCTGGAGGGCGTCGTCGCGGGCTTCCGGTCGCTGTCGGCGCTGCACCGGGTGGAGCTGGACGTCGAGCCGGGGCTGCCGGCGGCGCGCGGCGACGCGATGGCGACCGACATCGTGCTCGGGCAGCTGCTGGAGAACGCGTTCAAGTACTCGCCGGACGGCGGCGCCGTCCGGGTGCGGGCCCGCGCGGAGGGCGACGGCCTCGTCGTCACCGTGGAGGACGAGGGGATCGGCATCGCGCCGGGCGACCACGAGCGCGTCTTCGAGCGGTTCGTGCAGGGCGAGGCGGGCGACCGGCGCCGGTTCGGCGGCGTCGGGCTCGGCCTCTACATCGTGAAGCGGCTGACCGAGGCGCAGGGCGGCGCCGTCACCGCGCTCCCGGCGGGCCCGGAGGGCGGTCCGGGGACGGTGATGCGCCTCGCGCTCGGGCGGGCGGAGCGGCGCGCGCCGGACGGCGCCGGCCGCCGCCCCGTCCACGACCGCCCGGTCACCCGCGGTTGAGATGCGGCGTGTTGGCCTCTGGGAGCGCTCCCAGAGGCCAACACGCCGCATCTCGACGGAGGGCGACCGGGTGGTCATGGGCGGCGGGGGGCGGGCGGGGGGCCTTTGCGCGATCTTGGCGGCGGGCGGGGTGGACCCCGGGGCGAAAAATCGGCGATCCGTCGATGTGACGGACGAAACGCCTGCCGGAGGAGTAATCCGCGCCAGGGTGGATAGATCCCTCTTGGGTTTCCGTTGAGGATGGGGTTCCGTTGGCTGTTGTGTACGGGGGTGAGCGCCGTGTCCGGCTGGCTCTGCGCACGTCGCGGCGCACGTCACGGCACCGGCGGCCGGTTTCCGGCATGTTTCCGGTCCCCAGTTACCGGGCATTTCGGTCGTACCGGAAGAGCGGTGCCGGAGCCCGTCCGAGCAGCCGCAGCCGCGATCACGGGGAGGTGAGAACGTCGAGCGTCGTACTCCTGCCGCACGCGGCGTCCAGCGTGTCCGCCGCCCGCCGCCGGCTCAGCGCCGACCTCACCGCCTCGGGCGTTCCCGAGACGGCCGTGGACGACGCCAACGTCATCGTCAGCGAGCTGCTGAGCAACGCCCTGCGGCACGCCCGCCCGCTCCCGTCGGGGCAGGTCCGGCTGTCCTGGGCGCACCGCGGCGACCTGCTGGAGCTGGCGGTCAGCGACGGCGGCGCCTCCACCGAGCCGCGCCGCGGCCCGGGGACGCTGTCCTCGCTCGGCGGCCGCGGCCTCGGCATCGTCGAGACGCTCTCGCGCGACTGGGGCGTCCGCCACGAGGACGGCGCGACCACCGTGTGGGCGACGCTCGACGCGCCGCGGCACGGCGACGCGCGCCGCACCGTCCCGCCGGTCGCCGCGCACGCCGCGATCCCGGAGTTCGCCGAGCTGGCCGACGTCCCGGACGAGCCCGACGACCTCGCGACCCGGCCCCGGCACGAGACCACGTCCCGCGCCTACCCGGGCTGAGGCCGGGCCCGCCGCGGACCGCTCCGCGACATCCGGGCGCACCCCGGCTGGTCCTGACATGTCATGACCTTGTAGGGTCCACCCAAGCTCGGGCGCTGCCGTGCCCCCGTCGGTACCGCCCGAGCTGCCAGCTTCCGCGCGGCCCCGCACCGATCCGGTGCGGGGCCGCGCGCGTCATGGCAGGTCAGGGCGCGGGCGGCGGGTCGCGCAGGATGGGGCAGGACATGCAGCGCGGGCCGCCGCGGCCGCTGCCGAGCTCGCTGCCGCTGATCCGGATGACCTCGATCCCGAACGCCTCCAGCTGCGCGTTCGTCTCGATGTTGCGCTCGTAGGCGACGGCGAGGCGCGGCGCGATGGCGAGGGTGTTGTTGCCGTCGTCCCACTGCTCGCGCTCGGCGGTGACCGGGTCCAGGCCGGTGTCGATGACCTTCAGCCGGTCCAGGCCCATCGCGTCGGCGGCGGCCTCCAGGAACGGGCGCTCGGGCGCCACGTCCAGGTCGCCGTTCGCGGCGGTGACGGCGTAGGCGGTCAGCGAGTGCGCGACCGGCGGGTACATGACGACGGTGTCGATGTCGACCATCGTGCAGACGGTGTCCAGGTGCATCGTCGCGCGCTCCTGCGCGATCGGGACGGCGAGCACGGTGTGCGCGAGGCCCGCCCCGAACACCTGCCGGGCCAGGCGCTCGACGCCCGCCGGGGTGGTGCGCTCGCCGGTGCCGACGGCGAGCACGCCCGGCGAGAGCAGCAGCACGTCGCCGCCCTCCAGGTGCTCCAGCGACGGGTCGTACACCGGGCCCGCGCCGGCGAACCGCGGGTGGTGCCGGTAGATCAGCCCGGTGATCGCCGACTCGGCGCGGCGGGCCGGCATCGCCAGGCTCGTCACCGCGACCCGGTCGCCGATCCAGGCGCTGCTGTCGCGGGTGAACAGCAGGCCGGGCAGCGGGTCGATGATGAAGTCGAGCCGGTCCATCAGCCGGTAGACCAGGCCGTGGCCGGCCTTCAGCTCCTCGTGCGCGAGCCCGGCGATGAGGGCGTGCGCGAGGTGCTCGGGGTCCTGGTCCTCCAGGTAGCCGGTGACGGCGCGGCGGAGCTGGTCGCCCCAGCGCGGGTCGGCGGTGACGTCGGCGATCGCCCGGGCGCGGGCCTCCCCGTACTCCAGGGCGTCCTGGAGCAGCTCGGCGAGGTAGAGGACCTCGACGCCGCGGTCGCGCAGCGCCTGCGCGAACGCGTCGTGCTCCTCCTGCGCCCGGCCGACCCAGGGGATCGCGTCGAAGAGCAGCTTGTCGCTGTTGCGCGGGGTGAGGCGCTTCAGCTCGGCGCCCGGCCGGTGCAGCATCACGGTGCGGAGCCGCCCCACCTCGCTGGTGACGCGGTGCTCGTGGGTCGTGTTGTCCATCACCCGGACCAGTCTAAGCGGCACTGATCGTTACCTATCGGGCGGACGTGCCGTCATCGCCCCTCATGCCACCATGCAGGGATGCACCGCCCCCGCTCCGGCGCGTCCCTGCCCGTTCACCTGGCCGCCGCCACCCCGCTGCGCATCTCGGCGGAGGGCATGGCGACGGCCCTGGTCCTGGCGGTCGCCGCGCGGACCGGGCACGCCGCGACGGCGGGGTTCCTGCAGACGGCGATGACGCTGCCGTACGTGCTGAGCGGCCCCGTCGCCGGCCATCTCCTGGACCGGGTCGCGCGCCCCGGGCGGGTCGCGGTCGCGATGGCCGCCGGGTACGTCGCGGCGGCCGCGCTGCTGCTGGCGCTCGCCGGCGCCGCGCCGCTCGCGGTCGCCGCCGTCGCCGCCGTCGCGGTCGGGCTGACCGAGCCGGTGGTGGTCGCGCTGAGCGGGTTGCTGCCGCGGTTCGTCCCGGCGCCGCTGCTGCCGCGCGCCTACGGGCTGGAGGCCGCCAGCTACGACGTCGCCTCGATCGCCGGGCCGGGCCTCGCCGCCGTCGTCGCGTCCCTGTACGGCGGGGCGCACGCGGGCGCGGCGATGGTCGTCGCGGCGGCGCTCGGCCTCGCGGCGCTGCCGTTCGTCCGCGTGCCCGGACCCGGGCCGGCGGGCGGGCCGGCCGCGCGCCCGGGGCTCGGCGAGGTGGTCACCGGCGGGCTGGCGGTCCTCGCGCGGCTGCCGGTGCTGCGCGCCTTCACCGTCGCGACGACGCTCGCCTGGCTCGGGTTCGGCGGCGTCGCGGTGTCGTCGGTGCTGCTCGCCGAGCGGTTCGGGGCGCCGGCGAGCGGCGGCGGGCAGCTGCTCGTGGCGTTCTCGGCCGGCGCGCTCGCCGGGTCGCTCGCGTGCAGCCGGTGGCTGACGGTCCGGGCGGCGCTGCCGGTGCTGTTCGCGGGCCTCGCCGGGTTCGGCGGCGCCCTCGCGCTGCTGCCCGCCATGCCGTCGCTCGGCTGGGCGCTCGCGGTGTTCGCGGTCGCGGGCGCCGCCGAGGGGCCGGTGTTCGCGGCGACGCTGATGCTCCGCCAGCGCGAGGCGCCGGCCGAGCGGCTCGGGCAGGTCAACACCACCGCGGGCAGCCTGAAGATCGGCGCGTCCGCGCTCGGCGCCGCGCTCACCGGCCTCACGGCGGATACGATCGGGCCGGGCGGCCTGTTCCTCGCGATCGCGGGGTTCCAGTTCGCCGGTGCCGGGATCGGTCTCGCGCTGCTGCGGCGGGCCCGGCGCGGCGAAACGCTGGCGGCAATGGATCTTGTGTGATGAGATTTCCCGGCGGCCCCCGCTGGATCCGCCTTCCCTGATCCACCTTCCCTGATCCACCTTCCCTGATTCACCCATCTGGAGCATGTGTGCGAGCCCCCCGCGCTCTGATCCCCTTGCTCGCCGTGTGCGGTGCCGGCGCCATCGTGGCGTTCGCCGGCGCCGGCGCCGCCATCGAGAAGGGCTCGGTCCCCGGCCTCGGCGACGAGGAGCGCCCCGCCGCCGAGCAGGTCACCCTCACCGCGCTGACGTGGAACGTCTGCGGCGACGTCCGGCCCGGCTGCCCCCTCGGCGCCCGCCCGGCCGAGCTGGCGAGGCGCATCTCCCAGCAGATCGCCGGCACCGTGGTCGGCGGCCGCAGGGTCGGCGCGAACGCCGTCCTCCTCCAGGAGGTGTGCTCGGCGACCGTCGTCGCCGTCGGCAAGACCGCCGCCATGCACGGCTGGACCTGGGAGTTCGCCGCCTCCGGCGGCACCCGCGCCTGCGCGAACGGCCAGGGCCGCCCCGGCGTCGCGCTCGGCGTCCAGGGCAAGATCGACAACGTGGAGTCGCCCGCGCTGCCGGCGCCGGCCGGGCACGGCCGGACCGCGCTCTGCGGGACGGTCGCCGCGTGGCAGACCCGGCTCTGCACCGTCCAGCTGAGCGGCACCGCCGAGGACCCGTCCGGGGCCTGGCGCCGCAAGCAGACCGGCCGGCTCGCCGAGCTCGCCGGCGGCGGCCGCGCCATCGTCGGCGGCGACCTCACCGACGCGCCGACGGCGGCCCCGCTGGACGTCCTCTACCGCGACCGCGCCGAGTGCGACCAGGGGCCCCGGAGCCGCGCCGCGAAGACGCTGCAGGACGCGGCGGGGCGCGCCGTCGCCAAGAGCGACTACCTGTTCGTCCCGAAGGACACCGCCATGTCGTGCGAGGTGCCGGATCAGCCGGTCCGCTCGTCCGACCACCGGCCCGTCGCCGCGCTGGTCAGCTTCCGCTGAGCGGGCGGCGCCCGGCGGCGGCGCCCGGCGGCGGCGCCCGTCAGTGGCGCCCGTCAGTGGCGCCCGGCGGCGGCGCCCGTCAGTGGACGGCGCGGTCCTCGCCCTCCCAGTAGGGCGCGCGCAGCTCCCGCTTGAGGATCTTGCCGGTGGGGTTGCGCGGGATCGCGTCCCGCCGCTCCACGCTGGACGGGCACTTGAAGTGGGCGAGGCGCTCGCGGCAGTGGTCGATGAGGTCGCGGTCGGTGGCGTCGGCGTCCCCGGCGAGCACGACGATCGCCTTCGGCGTCTCGCCCCAGCGCTCGTCCGGGACGCCGATGACGGCGCAGTCGGCCACCTGCGGGTGGCCCATGAGGACGTTCTCGACCTCGGCCGGGTAGATGTTCTCCCCACCCGAGATGATCATGTCCTTGACCCGGTCGTGGATGTAGAGGTAGCCGTCGGCGTCGAGGTAGCCGGCGTCGCCGGTGCGGAACCAGCCGCCCTCGGGGAGCGCGGCGGCGGTCGCCTCGGGCAGCGCCCAGTAGCCCAGCATGTTCTGCGGGGTGCGGCACCAGATCTCGCCGACCTCGCCCGCCGCGGCGTCCTCGCCGGTCGCCGGGTCGGCGATGCGCAGCTCCACCATCGGGTTCGGGATGCCGGCGCTGCGGAGCCGCGCGGGGTGCGGGCCGTCGGGGTCGTGGTCCTCGGGCGGCAGGTAGGTGATCGCGCCGGTCGTCTCGGTGAGGCCGTAGACCTGCATGAACCGGCAGCCGGGCAGCATCGCCATCGCGCCGCGCAGCACGTCGTCGCTGATCGGCGAGGCGCCGTAGAGCAGCAGCTCCAGGCTGGACAGGTCGTGCGCGGCGACCTCGGGCATCAGCTGCATGAACTGCAGCAGCACCGGCACGAGGAAGATGTGGGTGACGGCGTGCCGCTCGATCGCGGCGGCGATCGCGACCGGGTCGGGCTCGCGGGCGATGACGCCGGTCACGCCCTTGAAGACGATGGCGACCGCGCAGGCGCAGCCCGCGACGTGGTACATCGGCATCGCGACCATGAGGACGGTGTGCTCGCCCATCGCCCACAGGTCGTCGATGAGCGGCAGCACCGACAGGAAGTTGTCGTGGGTGAGCATGACGCCCTTGGGGCGGCCCGTCGTGCCCGAGGAGTACAGCTGCACGAAGACGTCGCCGCCGTCGGCCCGGTGGTCGGGCGGGGCGGTCCCGGTCGCCTCGACCCAGGACCGGTAGTCGCGGTAGGCGTGGCCCTCGCCGCCGGCGACGAGGAGCAGGCCGGTGTGCTTCAGCCGGTCCGCGACCGCGTCCAGCACGGGCGTGAACTCCGGGCCGGCGACCAGCACCTTGGCCTCGGCGTTGTCGACGATGTAGGCGACCTCGTCGGGGGCGAGCCGGTAGTTGACCGGGACCTGGACGGCGCCGGCGCGGGCGGCGCCGAACAGCACCTCCTGGTACTCGACCGAGTTCTTGTCGAGCACCGCGACCCGGTCGCCGGGCCCGACGCCGGCCGCGGCGAGGGCGGCGGCCACCCGGTCCGCGCGGGCGTCGAACTCGGCGTAGGTGACGCTCTCGTCACCGGCGTGGAAGATGATGCGGTCCGGGTGCTGCCGCGCCCGCTCGCGCAGCAGATCGGTCAGGACGGGCACGGTACTACTCCTTCGCCGTCGGAGCGCCAGGCTGTCTGCGCATCATCGGGCGCCGGGCGATACCGGTGCAAGGGGTTGGTTACTAGGTTCTGGGGCTCTTCGCGACCAGCTTGACGACGAGCATCACGATGACGGCGACGATGCCGACGAAGAGGAAGAACTTCAGCAGCGCGAAGACCCAGCCGAGAACGGTGAAGAGGAGCCAGACGGCGAGGACGATTCCGGCGATGGTGAGGATTGTTCGAGCCATGCCCATAACGGTATGGGCCGCCGGCGCCACCGTCATCACACCCGGGGACGACCTTCCCCCTGATACCCCCTCAGGGGCGGTCCCCTAGGCCGGCGGGGGCGGCACGTTCCCGTAGGACGGGCCGGACGGCGGCGCGGGCGGGCCGCCGTAAGGCGGCTGCCCCGCGTACGGCGGCCGTCCGCCGTAGGGAGGCTGCCCGCCGTACGGCGGCTGCGGGCCCCACTGCGGGCCGGGCCGCGGCGCGGACCCGGCGGCCGGCGCCCGCCGCGACGCGAGGAAGGCCAGCAGCAGCGCGACGAGCGGCCCGAGCACGATGGTGAGCAGCGTGAACGGGGTGAGGTGCGTCCAGCTCGACGTGTAGAAGGACTTCGCCAGGGCGAAGCTCAGGTGCCGCCACAGGGTGAGGTAGCCGAAGTAGTAGAGCAGTTCGGCGACCTCGTTCGCGACGAAGGCGGCGACCGGCCCGGCGATGAGGCCGAGGGGCGCCCGCGCCCTGGCGAGCAGCAGCGCGAAGCCGACGATGCCCCCGACGAGCAGCGCCTGGACGAGCAGCACGCCGTTGCGGAGGCTCTTCAGCGCGCCGAGGCTCATCGACAGGTGGGGCACCGCGAGATCGAAGATCAGGACCAGGACGAACGCGACGGCCGTGGCGAGGGCTCCGCCGAACAGCACCGCGACGATCGCGGCGCCCGGCGAGGGGGCGGGAGCCGGTCGGGATTGCACCATCCGGCCATTAAAGCGAGCAATACGCCCCGACACATCCCCCTTGTCTCGTGTCAGGGGAATCGGTCGACAATCGGGCACCGCCCGGCACGCCCGTATCGCGACCGCCCGGCGGGGTCCTTACGGCCCGGTGACGGAACGGCCGCGCGCCCCGGCGGCGGTGCGGGGCGCGCGTAGCGTGGCGGGCATGACCGCAGCCTCCGGGGACGCGGCGGCCGGCCGGGTCCTCGTGGTGGACGACGACCCGACCGTGGCCGAGGTCGTCGCCCGCTACCTGACCCGCGACGGGCACGCCGTCGAGTGCCTCGCCGACGGGCGGCGGGCGCTCGCCCGCGCGCTCGCCGACCCGCCCGACCTCGTCGTGCTCGACCTCATGCTGCCCGGCCTCGGCGGCCTGGAGGTGTGCCGGCGGCTGCGCGCGGCGTCGGCCGTCCCGATCGTGATGCTGACCGCGCTCGGCGCCGAGACCGACCGGCTCGCCGGCCTGGAGATCGGCGCCGACGACTACGTGACCAAGCCGTTCAGCCCGCGCGAGCTGGCGCTCCGGGTGCGGTCGGTGCTGCGCCGGGCGCGCGGCGGCGTGCGGCCGGGCGGCGGGCGGCTCCGCGACGGCGGCCTCGTCCTGGACGCGGGCGCGCACGAGGCGGCGCTGGACGGCGTCCCGCTCGCCCTGACGGCCCGCGAGTTCGACCTGCTCGCCCACCTGCTGCGCCACCCCCGGCGGGTGCTCACCCGCGAGGAGCTGCTGGAGCGGGTGTGGGGCTGGTCGTTCGGCGACACCTCGACGGTCACCGTGCACGTGCGGCGGCTGCGGGAGAAGATCGAGGCGGATCCGGCCGCGCCCCGCCGCCTCGTCACGGTGTGGGGCGTCGGCTACCGGTACGAGCCGGCGGACGCGTGATCTCCCCGCAGGACCTGCTCTGGGTCGCCTGGTACGCCGCGGTCGCGGCGGCCGCCGTCGCCGCCGCCGGGCTCGGCCTGCTGCACCTCTGGCGGGACCGGTCGGTCGCCGTCCAGCTCGCCGTGGTCGGCGCCGCGACGGTGCTCGCGACGGTGTCGGGCGTCGTCGTCATCTCGCTGATGATGCTGATCAACCGGCACGACCTGACGGTGGTGCTCGCCGTCGTCACCGCCGCCGGGGCCGTGGCGATGGCGGTGTCGGTGCTGCTCGGGCGGCGCCTCGTGCGGTCGGCGCGGACGCTGGTGGAGGCGGTGCGGGCGGCGGAGTTCCGGCGGCCGGACGCGCGGCTGCCCGCCGAGCTGGCCGAGCTGTCGCGCGAGCTGGACGCCGCCTACGCGCGCCTGCGCGACTCCGAGGCGAGCCGCCGCGAGCTCGTCGCCTGGGTCAGCCACGACCTGCGGACGCCGCTCGCCGGGCTGCGCGCCATGGCCGAGGCGCTGGAGGACGGCGTCGTCGACGACGCCGCGACCGCGCACCGCTACCACGGGCGGATGCGGGTGGAGGTGGAGCGGCTCGCCGAGCTGGTCGACGACCTGTTCGAGCTGTCGCGCATCCACGCGGGCGCGCTCCGGCTGTCCGAGCGGCGGGTCGGCCTCGCCGACCTCGTCGCCGAGGCCGTCGCGGGCGCCGAGCCGCTCGCCCGCGCCAAGGGCGTGCGGATCAGCGGGGACGTGGCGGGCGGCCTGCCGGTGCGGGTGGACGCGGCCGAGTTCGGGCGGGCGCTCCGCAACCTGGTGGTGAACGCGATCCGGCACACCCCGAGCGACGGGACGGTGCGGATCGTCGGGGAGGCGCGGGACGGGCGCGCGCTCGTCAGCGTCGCCGACGCCTGCGGCGGCATCCCCGAGGAGGACCTGCCGCGCGTCTTCGACGTGGCCTTCCGCGGGGAGGCGGCGCGGACGCCGGGCGGCGGCGGGGGCCTCGGGCTCGCCATCGCGCGCGGCATCGTGGAGGCGCACGCGGGCGAGATCGGGGTGGCCAACAGCGGGCCGGGCTGCCGCTTCGAGGTGGCGCTGCCGCTGCTCGCCTGAGCGCGGCGGGGCGGGGACGCGACCGGGGATGTGACGGGGGACGCATCGGTGATCTACGTCATTACCGGTCGGTAACCGCTTGCTGCCCCAGGTCGCCTGACCTGCGAAGACGCCGCTGATGTGCGCCGCGTCACGGTAGATCAGCGGACACTTACGCACGGTAGCGTCCTGTCCCGTTCATTGGACAGGGCGTGCGATAGGCCGCCGTGACCTGGAGGTCCCCCGTGCGCGCCCGGTTCGCCGCTCCCCTCACCGTCCCGCTCGCCGCCGGCCTCGTGCTCGGCCTCGCCGCCGCGCCCGCCACGGCGGCGGCCCGCCCCGCCGCCCGCCCCTACGACTTCAACGGCGACGGCCGCCGCGACCTCGCCACCGGCAGCCCCGGCGGCAAGGTCGGCACGGCGTCCGCGGCCGGGTTCGTCGGCGTCGCCTACGGCGCCAAGGGCGGCTTCGGCACGAAGAGGACCCTGAGCCAGGCCGGTTCGGCCGTGCCGGGCGCCCCCGAGAAGAACGACCGGTTCGGCGCCTCGCTCGCCTCCGCCGACTTCGACCGGGACGGGTACGCCGACCTCGCCGTCGGCGCGCCGGGCGAGAACGGCGGCGCCGGCAGCGTCACGGTCCTGTGGGGCTCGGCCAAGGGCCTCGGCAGGGCGACCGCGTACGGGGAGCGGGGCGGCGCGAAGGGCCACCGGTTCGGCGAGGCGCTCGCCACCGGCGACATCCAGGGCGACGGCTCCCCCGAGCTGTTCGTGACCGTCCCCGGCACGAGCACCTACACCTGGCTGTCCTTCGGCGGGAGCGCCAAGGCCGCGCAGGTGCCCGCGGCGCGGGCCGCGTCGGCCAAGGACGTGGACCGTTCCTGGATCGCGTCCGGCGACGTCGACGGCGACGGGCGCGGCGACGTCGCCTACGCCTGGTACGACCACGACGACTCCGAGGTCGGGCACCGGCGCGGCTTCACCGTCTTCTACGGCACGGCGGACGGCGGCTTCACCAGGGGGCAGACCACCTACACGACCGTGCACGCCCTCGCGATCGGCGATTTCGACGGCGACCGGCGCGCCGACGTCGTCACCGGCGACACCTACGACTCGCCGTGGGTGGGCGGCACCGTCCGCGTCCACCGGGGCGGCCCGTTCGGGCTCGCCGGGTCCTACGACCTGCACCTGAACTCGCCCGGCGTGCCCGGCACCGCCAAGGCGGGGGACGGGTTCGGGGCGTCGCTCGCGGTCGGCGACGCGAACGGCGACGGCCGCGCCGACCTCGCCGTCGGGATGCCGCTCGGCGACGTCGGCCGCGCCTACGACGCCGGCTGGGCGTTCGTGCTGTTCGGGTCGGCGTCCGGCCTGACCGGCGCGCGGGCGCAGGCGTTCTCGCGGGCGACCGCCGGGGTGCCGGGCTCGGCGCGGGCCACCGCCGGCCTCGGCGCGGGCGTCGCGCTGCTGGACCACGACGGCGACGGCCGCGCCGACCTCACCGCCGGGACGCCCGGCGAGCAGCGCGACGACGGCGGCGTCGTGTACGTCCGGGGCGGCGCGAAGGGCATGACGGCGAGCGGGGCGGCGTCCCTGGCGGCGGCGGCGTTCGGCGCGCGCGGCAAGGGCGCGCGGCTGGGCGCGCTGCTCGGCGGATGACCTCGCGGGGCGGCTCGCCGGAAATCCCGGTAAACCAAGATCGAACGGGGCGCGTCTCCCGTTGTACCGCGCGTCGAAGAGACGCGCGCCCACGGAGGTACACCCCTTTGCGTCCTGTCTCCCGTGCCCTGGCGGCGACCTCGGTCGGCGCCCTCGGCCTCGCGCTGCTCTCCCCGACCGCGGCGTCCGCCGCGACCGCCGCGAAGCCCTACGACTTCAACGGCGACGGCTACCGCGACGTCGTCGCCGGCAGCCCCCTCGGCACCGTCGGCAAGGTCAAGGCGGCCGGTTTCGTGACCGTCGCCTACGGCGACTCCCACGGCGTCAACGGCGCCAAGCACCAGGTGCTGTCCCAGAACACCGCCAACGTCCCCGGCACCGCCGAGGCCGCCGACCACTTCGGCTACGCGGTCGCCTCGGCCGACTTCGACAAGGACGGCTACGCCGACCTCGTCGTCTCCGCCCCCGACGAGGACGCCGGGAGCTGGACGAACTCCGGCAGCCTGACGATCTTCTGGGGGACCAGGTCGGGCCTGTCCACCTACGCCTCGGCCATCTCGTCCGGCCCCGGCTGGGGCTCGGGCACCCGCGCCGGCCTCAGCCTCGCCGCCGGCGACTTCAACCGCGGCGGCTACGCCGACTTCTCCTACTCCGGCGTCGCCAAGTACGGCTGGGGCTGGTTCGGGTTCGAGCCGTCCGCCGCCGCCGCGTCCCGCACGGGGCGCGTCGCCACCGGCCACCGCGGCGCCCGGCCCGCCTGGAAGGGCGCGGCGCGCGCCGCCGAGACCTACCCGACGCTGAAGGTCGCGAGCGGCTACGTCGACAGCAAGACCTACCCGAGCGCCATCGTCACCGCCGACGACCCGACCCCCGGCCAGAGCGGCGTGTGGGTCCTCGGGCCGAAGGACGGCGACCCGGACACGCTGACCGCGTCCTCCTCGGTCCTCGGCCAGGCCGGGCCGGTCGCGGCCGGCGACTTCGACGGCGACGGCTACGGCGACGTCGCGGTCGGCAACTACGGCGACTCGGGCCACCTCGGCGGCCAGGTCGTCGTCTACAAGGGCTCGGCGGACGGCCTCACCGGCGCCAGGACCGTCATCAACGCCGACACCGCGGGCGTCCCCGGCGGCCGCGCGACCGGCGACCTGTTCGGCGCGAGCCTGTCGGCCGGCGACGTCAACGGCGACGGCAAGGCCGACCTCGCGATCGGCGCGCCCGGCGTGAAGGTCGGCACGGCGGCCGCGGCCGGCGGCGCCTACCTGCTGCTCGGCTCGCCGAGCGGTCTCACCGGCGCCGGCTCCCAGTGGGTGTCGCAGGCCACCGAGGGCGTCCCCGGCGGCGCCGAGGCCGGCGACCACTTCGGCTGGAGCGTGGCGCTGGGCGACCTCACCAAGGACGGCAAGGCCGATCTGGTGGTGGGCGTCCGCAACGAGAACGGCTCCGAGGGCACCCTCACCACGTTCATCGGCAGGTCGACGGGCATCCGCCCGGTCGTCTCGGTCGCCTACATCCCGAACGCCTTCGGCGTGAAGGGCAAGGCCGCCTACCTCGGCTACGTGCTCGGCAACACCTACTAGACCCGGCCCGCCGCCGCGCGAACCGGCGCGGCGGCGCCCGGAGCCCCGGTGGCCCTGCTCAGCGGTCCAGCGCCTCGTCGATGGCGCGGAACGTCGGGCAGGGCCACCGCCACATGCAGGCCCGGCAGCGGCGGATCGGGCTCTGCGGATCGCTGGTGATGCCGCCCGCGTCCTGCGGCCGGTGCAGGTCGAGCAGCCGGCCGGCGAGGCCGGTGAAGGCGAGCACGTCGTCGCGGGCGCCGGCCAGGAACGCCAGGTCCTCGCGGGCGAGGCGGGTGCGCACCGGCACCGTCCCCGACCGGCCGACCAGCCGCGCCAGGTAGGCGGTCGCCGAGCGCCAGCAGGTGGCCTTCTGCGCCCGCGCCCGGAGCGCGTCCAGGCGCTCGCGGACCCGCGCCTCGCGGGGGTCGCCGCCCCGGCCGTCCCTCGTCATCCGCGGCCCACCCCACCCCGTCGCCGTCCCGCTGCCCTCGCCCGCTCAGGGTCTCTCACTCCGGGACGGGGCGGCAGCCGAATCGGGGACTCCGCGGGCCGGTGAAAGCCCCATCACGGGGCGTAGTACGCGAAGCGTGCCGGGGGTGCGGGTGGGCGGCTCGCCCGGGACACGCCCGCGCCACACGGGACTTGGGCGTCTCCCTGGCCCGGGGGCCGCGCGCCCGATAGTGTGCCGGGCGTGGAGCTAAACGTCTCGACCGCGTCTCAAGGAGGTCACGCCGTCGTCACAGCGAACGGCGAACTCGACCTGTACACCGCACCCCGGCTGCAGGCCGCCCTGGCGGCCCTCCTCCGCGACCAGGTGGACCGCATCGTGGTGGATCTCAGCGGGGTGGAGTTCTGTGACTCGACCGGCATGAACGTCCTGCTCGCCGCGATGAAGCGGGTGAAGGAGCGGGGCGGGGTCTTCGAGCTGGCCGCGCCGCGCCCGGCGGTGCGGCGCATCCTGCAGGTCACCGGCCTGGACACGGTGTTCTCCGTGACCGCGGCCGTGCCCGCGCTGGACGCGGGCTGACCCGCATCTAGCGGTCCGCGCGGCCCCGCCGCGCGGGCCGCGACCGGCCGCGGCCCACTACGATCGCACCCATGCAGGACGTAGCGGTGATCATCCCGGCCAAGGACGAGGCGGACCGCATCGCGGCCACGGTGGAGGCGGCCGCGACGCTGCCCGGCGCCGGCCTGGTCGTGGTGGTCGACGACGGCTCGTCCGACGGCACCGCCCGCGCCGCCCGCGAGGCGGGCGCCAAGGTGGTGCGCCACAGCCGCAACCGCGGCAAGGGCGCCGCGATGGAGAGCGGCGCCGAGGCCGCCGCGCTCCTCGACGGGCCGGGCCTGGCGCCCCGCCACCTGCTGTTCCTGGACGCCGACCTCGGCGCGACCGCCGCGGACGCCGGGCCGCTCGTCGAGCCCGTCCTCGCCGGCAAGGCCGACATGACGATCGCGGTGTTCACCACGACGGTGAAGCTCGGCGGCCACGGCTTCGTGGTCCGCCTGTCGCGCGACGGCATCCGCCGCGCCGCCGGGTTCGCGGCGGCCGCGCCGCTGAACGGGCAGCGCTGCCTGACCCGCGCCGCGTTCGAGGCGGCCCGCCCGCTCGCCGCCGGGTTCGGCGTCGAGACGGCCCTCACCATCGACCTCGTCCGGCAGGGCTTCCGCGTCGAGGAGGTCGAGGTGCCCCTCGCGCACCGCGCCACCGGCACCGACTGGCGCGCGCAGCTGCACCGCGCCCGGCAGTTCCGCGACGTCGCGCGCGCGCTCGCCACCCGCGAGCCCGCCGTGGCGCGGCTGACCTCCCGCCTACGGTGACCCCGCGCGCGGGGCTCGCCGCCATCGGCGCGAGCCTCGGCTGCTTCCTGCTGACGGCGCTGCTCGGCCCGTCGGCGTTCCAGCCCGCCCTGCCCGGACCGGCGGGGCAGCCGCCCTTCTCCCTGCACGCGCACCCGTCGCCGTACCTGGTCGTCGGGCTGGTCGCGGCGGGCGTCCTCGCCGGCGTCCTCGGGCTCGCCCTGTGCTTCCGGGCCGTGCGGCGCGGCTGGGAGGGCCGGGCGCGGCCGCTCGTCGCGGCGGGCCTGGTCGCGGCGGCCGCGTTCGCGCTGATGCCGCCCGTCGGGTCGGCCGACCACCTCAACTACGCCTCCTACGGGCGGATGGCCGCCACCGGGCACGACCCGTACGCCACCACCGCGAACGACGTCCCCGGCGACCCGGTGATCGGCGCGGCGGAGGAGTGGCGGGACACCCCGTCGGTGTACGGGCCGGTCACCACGGCCGCACAGGCGCTCGCGTCGCGGATCGGCGGGGACTCGGTGCGGCTCACCGTGTTCGTCCTGTCGGTCATGAACGCGGCGGCGTTCGCGCTGGCGGCGCTGCTGCTGCACCGGCTCGCCCGCGACGGGCGGGGGCGGCTGCGCGCGGCGCTGCTGTGGACGTGCAACCCGCTGCTGCTGTTCCACCTGGTCGCCGGCGGCCACAACGACGTCCTGGCGATCGCGCCGATGGTCGCCGCACTCGGCGTCTTCCACGCCCGGTCGTCCTGGCCGCGCGCGCTTGCGTCGGGTGCGCTGACCGGGTTCGGGGCCGTGGTGAAGCTGCCCGCCGCATTCGTCGGCGGCGGGCCCGTCTGGGTGCTGCTGCGCGCGCGCCGGTGGACGCAGCTCGCGGCGCTGCTCGCGGGCGCGGTCGTCGTGGCGGGCGGGGCGTACGCGCTCGCCGGCCCGCACGCGCTCGACCAGGTGACCGCCGCCAGCGACATGATCTCCCTGGCGACGCCGTGGCACCTGCTCGCCGTGCTCGTCCGGAACCGCACCCTCGTCAAGATCGTCGCATACGCGCTGCTGGCCGTCCTCGTCGTGCTGCTCGGGCGGGCGCTGCCCGACGCCGGCGACGGCGGGGAGCGGCGGGCGGCCGCCGCGCTGGTGCTCGCCTGGCTGTTCACCGCGCCCTACGAGCTGCCCTGGTACGACGGGTTCGGCTGGGCGCTGCTCGCGCTGCTGCCCTGGTCCCGCTTCGACGCGGTCCTGCTGGCGCACACCGGCGCGCTCAGCCTGGCCTACCTGCCCGCCCGCGCCCCCGAGCGGATCGGCCTGCCCGGCGGGCTGCACTGGCTGGTGCCGGTGCTGCGGTCCGCCGTCATCCCGCTGATCCTGACCGCTGTGCTGGCCGCTCTCGTGCGGGAGTGCCTGCGGGCCCGCCGGACCGCTCCAGCGACCGCAGCACGACCGCGATCGCCGGCGGCACCGCCGCGGTGAACGCCACCGTCAGGATGATCACGCCGGAGTCGTTGACGAGGGTGCCGAGGACGCCGGCGGTGAGGGCGCAGAGCAGCGCGGCCCGCATCGTCGCGCACGCGTCGTAGGCGCGCACCAGCAGGTCCGGCCGCCAGGGCCGGCCGACCGCCAGCACCCGGTACAGCAGCACGAGCCCGACCGCCAGCAGCACCGTCACGGGCCAGAAGTCCAGGCTGCCGAGCATCGACTCGAACTTGCGGGCGACGACGCCGAACGCGTCCCCGCTCGCCAGGTCCTGCCAGAACTTGCCGAGGTGCGTCGGGTTCGCGCTCCGCGCGTTCACGTAGGAGATCGCCAGGACGAGCGCGACGGCCACGGCCGCGAACACCGCCACCTTCACGACCGACACCCGGCGCCCGGCGACCATCAGGGCGAGCACCGCGAACACCGGCACCATGGCGAGGACGCCGCCGAAGTCGGCGCCCCACAGCGGGAAGCCGTCCACCGCCACGGCGAACGCGCCGACGGCCGCGACGGTGACGACGGCCAGGCGCGTGCGGCCCGCGCGCAGCGGATAGGACGCCAGCCACGCCGCCGTCAGCACCGCCGCGACCGCGAACAGCGAGAACGCCTGGTTCCCGAACCCGTAGAACCGGCCCGCGACGAGCGCGTTGTAGCCCATGAGCGAGTTCATCTGCAGCCGCGACCCGGTCATGACGTCCAGCGCGAGGACGAGGACCGTCGTCGCGGTGACGGCCAGCGCGGGCACGACCGCCGACCGCCGCCACGGCCCGGCGAGCGCCAGCCCCGTGATCAGCGCGCTGAACGCGGCGACGGCGGCTACCAGCACCGGCGTCGGGCGCGGCGCCGACCACCAGGGCACGAGGCCCGCCAGGAACGACGCCACCGGCGCGGACGCGGCGGCGAGCGCGGCGATCCGCGCGACGCCGAGGGCGCGGCGCCGCAGGCCCGGCGCGTCCCGGCCGCGCAGCAGCAGCCAGACCACGCCGTATACGGCGGCCTGCAAGAGCGCGAGGATCCAGAAGAACGAGCCCTGCACACCGCGGATGGCCTGGGCGGCGGTGTCCTCGTCGCGCAGCGTGTCCACCCTGGCGGCGACGCTCCCGCCGTCGCGGTGTGACTCCCAGACCGACCCGACGGCCTCCTTCGGCTGCTTCAGACCGAGCCGGTCCAGCGCCGTCGCGGTCAGGTCGGTGAGGGTGACGAGGCCGCGCTGGCGGGTCGCGCCCGACGACATGAACCCGGCCGGGAACCCCTTCCCGGACGCCGCCGCGAGGCGCACGTGCGGCTGCTGCCCGGTGTCGGACAGGCCCGCGACCAGCACGGTCGCGTCCTTCGGGAGCTGCGCGAGGACCTGCCCGACGCGCCGGTCGGCGGCGGCCACGGCCTTCGCGCGCACGCCGGCCGCCACGTTGTTCGGCTGGCCCGCGGCGTCCACCCCGGCGGCCTGGTAGGCGCGGAACAGGTCGTCGACCTCGACGGCCGACAGGCTGCAGGTCGTCCAGTCGGCGGGGGCGACCCGGTCGGTGGAGGGGGCGTAGCGGTCGACGCGGCCGGCGCCGTCGGCGACGCCGTAGACGGCGCCCGCGCCGACCGCGAACGTGCAGCCGCCCGCTCCGTGCACCGCCGTCCCGAGCAGGCCGACCTGCGCGTGGTAGGAGGTGCGCTCGTTGTCGGCGACGATCTGCGTCCAGCCGGGCGCGATGGTGCCGGTCCGCGTCACGCCCTGCGTCTCGGGCGCGGCGGGCAGCACGCAGTCGCCGGGCTCCAGCCGGGCGCGCTGCCCGGCCGACAGCGTCAGCCAGCCGTCCGTCGGGCAGGTGCCGGGACGGGTCGCGCGCACCGAAAGCCCGGCCGTGCCGCCCGCCCCGGCCAGCTTCCACAGCGCGGGCGTCCGCTCGGGCGACACGTCGCTCCACATGAGCGCCGGCACCCCGACGATCACGGTGTGGCCGGACAGCGACCGCCGCTCCGCCGCGGCGGGCGCCGGGTGGACCAGCGCCGCGACCGCGAGCAGCAGCCCGGCGAGCACGCCGGCCCACGTGTACGGTTTCGCCCCCGCATGTGCCATGCGCGCAAGGGTACGGGTTCATCGCGGGCTCGGCTCAGCGCTCGCCTGGCGGCTCGCGCTGAGTCCGTTCCCGGGGGCGAGTGCGACATCGCTTCGCGATCTGCCCGGCGGGGCTCGCCTCCGGCTTCGCCCCGCCGGGCAGGTAGCGCACTCGCGTGCGTGGCTGGGGGGCGTGCTTACCGTGTTCTCTCGGGGCTGCGCCAGGATGGGGCGCATGCGTGCAGGAAGCGGGGCCGGCGGGGGGCGTGCCGCGGGCCGGTGGATCCAGGTGCTCGGGGTGCTGGTCGCCGTGGCGGCGGTCGCCCCGATCGTGCTCAAGTGGCTGCACAGCCCGCCCGACCAGCGCCTGGTCGACCTGGAGGTCTACCGCGAGGGCGGCAGGGCCGTCCTGCGCGGCGCGCCGCTCTACGACGTGCTCACCCAGCCGCCGCAGTTCCTGCCGTTCACCTACCCGCCGTTCGCGGCGCTGCTCGCCGTCCCCTTCACGCTGCTGCCGTGGAAGGCCGCGCAGTGGACGTGGACGCTGCTCATGTACCTGGCCCTCGCGGTGATCGTCCGGTACGCGTTCCGGGACCTGGTCGCGCGCACCGGCCGCTGGTCGCCGGTCGCGACCGGCGCGCTCGTCGGCGCGGCGGCCTGGCTCTGGCCCGCGTCCGACCAGATGCGGTTCGGGCAGGTCGGGTTCTTCCTCATGGCGCTCTGCGTCGCGGACGCCTGCGCGCGCACCGCGTACTGGCCGCGCGGGCTGCTCGTCGGCATCGCCATCGCGGTGAAGCTCGTGCCGGGCGTCTTCCTGATCTACTTCTGGATCACCGGGCGGCGCGACGCGGCGGTGAACGCGCTGCTCACCACGGGCGCGATCGCGCTGTTCGGGTTCGCGCTGCTGCCGCAGGACTCGGTCGACTACTGGTTCGGGGCGCTGCTGCAGGGCGGCGACCGGACCGGCGCGGTGGACGGCACCACCAACCAGGCGATCAACGGGATGATCGCCCGGCTGCTGCCCGAGGGACCGGTCCGCTCGCTCGTCTGGCTCGCGCTCGTCCTCGCCGTCGCCGTGATCGGGTTCCGCTACGCGCGGCGCCTCACCGTCCTCGCCGACGGCCTCGCCGCGCCCGTCCGGCCCGGCCCGGCGCGCGGCACCGACCTGCTGCGCGCCGCCGACCCGGCGGCCGGCCCGGACGCCTACAGCGCGCTGCTGGCCGGCGTCGCGATCACCGGGCTGCTGTCGGTGCTGCTCTCGCCGGTCGGCTGGATGCACCACCTGGTCTGGATGATCGCGGTGCTGGGGGCTTTGCTCGGCGATGGGCGGGACACGCGCAGAAGCGTCCTCGCGGTCGCGCTCTGGGTCGCGTTCCTGTTCCCGCTGCCGTGGTGGGGCGCGGCACTGTCCGGCCGCGGGCACCCGATCCCCTTGCGCGGGGTGGGCAAAGTCGTGCAGGACGCCTTCGGCCTCCTCGCCCTGGCGATGCTGTTCGTGCTGGGCGGGTGGCTCTACCGGCGGCTCCGCCCGGGTAACGATCATGAAGATCCTTCGCGCCGGGCCGGGCGGGTCGGTACGCTCGCCCCGTGATGCTTGTCGCCGTGGCCGTCGCCGGCGTGATCGCCGGCCTGGCCGGCCTGTCCGTCGCGGTGGTGGCCCACAACCGGGTCAACCAGGTCGTCGAGGAGTGCGCCGAGGTGCTCCGCCGCCAGCTCCAGGTGGCGAGCGGCGCCGTCGACGACCACGCCCTCCGCGACCTCGCGATCGTGCACTACGACGCGCTGAAGGAGATGTCGGGGCACCGCTCGTTCTCGCTCGCGCTGCTGAACGCCACCGGCGACGGCGTCGTCGTCAGCTCGATCAACGGCCGCACCGAGACCCGCACCTACGCCAAGGTCGTCCGGGACGGCTACCCGCTGGAGGCGCTGTCCCCCGAGGAGTCGCAGGCGCTCCGCGCGGCCCGCCTCGGCAAGGGCCCGGTCGTGTCGATGGACGACCCGCTGGCGGACTTCGGCGGCGCGACCGCGCGCGCCTGACGCGCCCGATCCGCCCCGCCCGTAGACTTGCCTCCCAGGAAGAACCGGAGGCCGGGGGGCGCCGCTCCCCGCCGGTGCGCGGGAGGAGCGGGATCGATGCCGGAGCGCTACGCCTACCTCGGGCCCCAGGGGACCTTCACCGAGGCCGCGCTGCGGGCGTTCCCGGCGTCGGCGGGCGCCGACCACCTCCCCTACGCGACCGTCCCCGCCGTCCTCGACGCGCTGCGGCGCCGCGAGGTCGACGCCGCCGTCGTCGCGCTGGAGAACTCCGTCGAGGGCTCGGTGCCGACCACCCTGGACGAGCTCGCCACCGGCGAGCCGCTCCAGATCGTCGGGGAGGTCCACCTGCCGGTGTCGTTCGCGCTGCTGGTGCGGCCCGGCACGTCCCTCGCCGACGTCAAGTCCGTCGCCTCGCACCCGATCGCGCAGCCGCAGTGCCGCCGCTGGCTCGCCGAGCACGTCCCGGACGCCGAGTGGCGCGCGGCGACGTCCAACGCCGAGGCCGCCCAGCACGTCGCCGACGGCCACTACGACGCGGCGCTCGCCGGGTCGTTCGCGGCGGCCCGCTACGGCCTGGAGGTCCTCGCCGAGGACATCCACGACGTCGCCGACGCCGTCACCCGCTTCATCGCGCTGCGCCGCCCGTGCGAGCCGCCGGCGGCGACCGGCACCGACCGCACCACCGTCGTCGCCTTCATCGGCGCGGACCACCCGGGCGCGCTGCTGGAGATCCTGACCGAGTTCTCGGTGCGCGGCATCAACCTCACCCTCATCCAGTCCCGGCCGACCGGCACGGGCCTCGGCTCGTACCTGTTCTGGATGGACTTCGAGGGCCACGTCGCCGACGCGCGGGTCGGGGAGGCGCTGATGGCGCTCCGCCGCATCTGCCGCGACGTCCGCTTCGTCGGCTCCTACGCCCGCGCCGACCGCGTCCGCCCCGAGATCCGCCGCGGCACCCACGACGCCGACTTCGACGCCGCCGCCGCCTGGCTCGACTCCCTCCGCGGCGGCCCCGCCGCCTGACCGCGGCCCTGGCCTCGCCCGCTCTCCCGCCCGGCGACTACGTCGACGTGCGCTGAGCGGGGGCGGCGTCCGCGTCCTCCTCGGCGGGGGGCGCGGGGCCGGCCTCGGTCGCGGGGCGGTGGCGGTCGCGGATGCGGACGACCTGGGGTTTGCCCTCGCCGTGGCCGCGCCGGTCCAGGTCGAACCGCTCGGTGGCCTGCACCAGGTCGCTCAGCTTGGTGAAGCCGTAGGTGCGGGTGTCGAAGTCGGGGTGCCGCTTGCTGAGGATGTTGCCGACGTCGGCGAGGCGGGCCCAGCCGGCCTCGTCGGAGGCGGCCTCGGCGGCGTCGCGCAGCCGGTCGGTGAGGGCGGCGTCGTCGCGCGGGGCAGGCGGTTCGGCGCGCGGCGGGGTGCGGGACGCGGCGCCCGTCGCGACGGCGGCGCCCGGCGCGTGGGCGAGGTTCTCCAGGTAGATGAACTTGTCGCACGCGGCGACGAACGGCGCGGGCGTCTTGCGCTCGCCGAAGCCGTAGACGGTGAGGCCGGACTCGCGGATCCGGGCGGCCAGGCGGGTGAAGTCGCTGTCGCTGGAGACGAGGCAGAACCCGTCCAGGCGGCCGGTGTAGAGCAGGTCCATCGCGTCGATGACCATCGCGGCGTCGGTGGCGTTCTTGCCGCGCGTGTAGGCGAACTGCTGGATCGGCTGGATCGACTGGGCGAGCAGCTGGTCCTTCCAGCCGCGCAGGTTCGCGCCGGTCCAGTCGCCGTAGGCGCGCTTGACGTGGGCCGTCCCGTACCTGGCGACCTCGGCGAGCAGGTGCTCGGCGATGGCGGCCTGGGCGTTGTCGGCGTCGATGAGGACCGCGAGCTTGGCCGTGGTCGCGTTGACCATGTGGCGCTCCTCGGGTGGAGGCGGGCGCGGGGTTCCGCCAGTGTGCCCCGAGCGGGGGCGGGCGGGAACCCCCGCGCCCGCGATCAGCCGAGGGGCGCGGACGTCCAGCGGGCCGGGTCGGTGCCGAGGACGGTGGTGCGGGCGTAGAGGCCGGGCAGCCCGCCGGTGGCCTTCAGCAGGGCCGAGCCCTTGGGGGTGGCCTCCAGGCAGACGTCGGTGCCCGTCACCTCGTAGACGCAGAGGACGTCGAGGCCGGCGCCCACGCGGGTGAGGCCCTCCTTGGTGCGGGCGGGGCCGGCGGCCTGGCGGTAGGCGGCGTGGCCGTCGACGGTGGTGTTGGGCGCGCGCCGGCCGCCCGCCCACATGCGGTCTCCGGCGGGCTTGCCGAGGGTGACGGTCAGGTCGCGCGAGCGGGTCGCGGCGCTGAACGTGAGGACGGTCCGCCAGCCGATGCCGCTGGTCGCGTCGGTCGAGACGCTGGTGCCGATGAGGCGCAGCCCGGCCGGGAGGTCGCGGAGGCGGACCGGGACCGCGAGGGGCGCCGGGGCGAAGCGGACGCCGGCGGCGACGCGGTGGATCTGGGCGGCGAGGTCGGTGCCGGCGGGCGCGGCGTCGAGTTCGAGCTCGGCCCAGCGGCCGTCCGGGCTCTGGAAGCGCAGCCGGGCCTCCCCGGCGGCGGTGCCGGCGCCGGGCGGCGGGGGCTGGAGCCAGTGCGCGGCGCGGCCGTTGACCTTGCCGGCCGGGACGCGCCGGGCGGGCACCGCGCCGCGCATCATGCCCATCGCGGGTTCGCGGCCGGGCGGGTAGACGCTCAGCACGTACTGCGGCAGGCCGCCCTTCTTCGCGGCCGTCAGCTGGAAGGTACCGCTCGCGTCGTCGGTGATCGTGACGCGGTAGCCGGCGGGCAGCGCGCCGAACGTCGCGGGTCCGGTCAGCGGGTCGCGGGCGGCCGGGCGGCCGCTCGCCACGGACGGCCGGTGCCCGTCCCCGCCGGCGGGCACGGCGATCACGGCCGCGGCGGCGAGGCCCGCGGCCAGCGGGACGGCGGCGCGGGCGGCGCGGCGGCGCCGGCGGGCCCGCGCGCCCCGGGCGCGGACGTCGGCGAGGTCGGTGCGGATCGGGGGGACGGACGCTTCGGCGAGGTCGTGCAGGCCGCTCCGCAGCCCGTCGAGGTCGATCGTGTCATGGCTCGTGCGGTCGGTCATGCGAGGCGCTCCCGGGAGAGGTCGCGGTCGTCGGCGGCGGTCAGGCGGGCGCGCAGGGCGGCGAGGGCGCGGGAGCTCTGGCTCTTGACGGTCCCCGGGGTGCAGCCGAGCTCGCGGGCGGTCTGCTCGACCGACAGGTCGCAGTAGAACCGCAGCACCACGACGGCGCGCTGGCGCGGACCGAGCGCGGCGAGCGCGGCCCGCAGGTCCAGCGCGGCGTCCGGATCGGCGGCGCGGCCGGCGGCGTCGGGCGGCTGCCGCACGGTGACGACGCGCCGCCACCAGGCGGTGCCCTGCTCGGCCAGGAACACCCGGACGAGCAGGGTGCGCACGTAACCGTCGAGGTTGTCGGCCTTCCGCGCGCGGGCCCAGTGCACGTACAGGCGGATGGCGGCGGTCTGGACGAGGTCCTCGGCGCGGGCCGGGTCCTGGCAGAGCAGGACGGCGACCTTGTGCAGCCAGGCGAGCCGCCCCGTCACGTACGCCGTGTACTCCGCGTCCGCCGTGCCGTCCCCGTCCCACCCCATCCGCCGTCCTCCGCCGCTCGCCGACCCTGACGCACCTCTGATCGGGACGGGCCGCCGGATGGTTGCACGGGTTTCAGGCGTTCCGCTCGTATTCGGGGAGGACCTCCTCGGTGGGGCCGTCGGCGCGGACGCGGCCGGCGTCCAGCCAGATGGTGCGCTCGCAGGTCTCGGCGATGGTGGACGCGCTGTGGCTGACCAGGAACACCGTGCCGGCGCCCTCGCGCAGCTCCTGGATGCGGTCGCGGGAGCGCCGCTGGAAGCGGCGGTCGCCGGTGGACAGCGCCTCGTCGATCAGCAGCACGTCGTGGGTGCGGGCGGCGGCGATGGAGAACCGCAGCCGGGCCGCCATGCCGGACGAGTAGGTGCGCATGGGGCGGGCGGCGGCGTCGTCGCGCTCGTTGATGCCGGCGAACTCGATGATCGGGTCGTGGGCGGCGCGCTCCTCGGCGGGCGTCATGCCCATCGCCAGGCAGCCGAGGGTGACGTTGCGGTCGCCGGTGAGGTCGTTCATCAGGGCGGCGTTCACGCCGAGCAGCGACGGCTGGCCCTCGGTGTAGACGCGGCCGCGGTGCGGCGGCAGCAGCCCGGCGATGGCGCGGAGCAGCGTCGACTTGCCCGACCCGTTGGTCCCGACGAGGCCGATCGCCTCGCCCTGGCGCGCGACGAAGCTGACGCCCTTCACCGCGTGCACCTCGCGGACGACGGGCGCGGCGCGGCGTGCGGCGAGCCGCCCGAGCCGCGGCGTCCCGGCGGGCCGGGGCGGGCGGACGCCGTTGACGCGGTAGACGACGTGCACGTCGTCGACGATGACGGTGGGGTCGCCGAGATGGTCGGCGCGGGCGGCGCCCGGCAGGATGCGGTCAGCCACGTCCGTACTCCTCCTCGCCGCGCCAGAACACCAGGTAGCCGCCGATGCCCGCGGCGAGCGCCCAGCCGATGGCGAGCGTCCAGAGGTGCGGGGGCAGGTCGGCGCGGTGGACGGAGTCCAGCAGCGCGTAGCGCATCAGCGCGATGTAGACGACGGTCGGGTTGGCCTCCAGCGCCGCCGACACCGCGTGCGGGAAATGGCCGGCGAGGTGGCGCGGGTCGTAGAACACGCCGGAGAAGTACATCCAGGTCCGCAGGATGAACGGCATGAGCTGGGAGACGTCGGTGACCTTCGCGCCGAGCCGGGCCAGCGCCATCGCCAGGCCGGCGTTGAACACCGACTGGAGGGCGAGCGCGGGGACGGCGAGGAGCCAGCGCGGCGTCAGCGGCTCGCCGCGGGCGAGCACGATGGCGGTGAGCACGGCCATCGAGAACAGCAGCTGCTGGAGCTGGCTGAGGGTGATCGACAGCGGCAGGCAGGCGCGCGGGAAGTGCAGCGCCCGCACCAGGGCGAGGTTGCCCTGGATCGCCTTGGTCCCGGCGAGCACCGAGGTCTGGGTGAAGTTGTAGACGAAGACGCCGGTGCAGAGGTAGGCGATGTAGTTCGGGACGCCGCGGCTGCTCCCGAACAGCAGCCCGAAGATCAGGTAGTAGACGGCCGCGTTGAGCAGCGGCGTCATGACCTGCCACAGCTGGCCGAGCCGGGAGCCGGAGTAGGTCGCGGTGAGCTTGGCGGTGGCGTGCGCGGACACGAAGTGGCGCCGCCGCCACACCTCGGCGGTGTAGCGGCGCAGGGACGGGCGGGCGCCGCTCACCGCCAGGCCGTAGCGGGCGGCGAGGGCCGCGGGCGCCAGGTCCTCGTCGGGCGGGACGGCGGCGGGCGCGGGCGCGGCGGCGCTCCGCCGGGCGCCGCCGGGAACTGCGATCACGCCGGTCACTCTCCTCTCGGTGTCCCGAGCATGGACGGAACGGTACCGTTCCGTCCTGACGGAGCGTAGGCCGCGCCGCCGGGCGGGCGCAAGCGCCGCGTCCCGTGGCTAGGCTCTGTTCATGGACACGCCACCTCCGCCGTCGCGGCGGCCGCCGGCCGGTGCCGCCGTGCTGCGCGAGGACAAGACCGAGGCGATCCGCGCCGCCGTCCTCGCCGAGCTCGCCGAGGCCGGCTACGGGCGGCTGTCGATCGAGGCCGTCGCGCGCCGCGCCGGCGTCGGCAAGGCGGCGGTGTACCGGCGCTGGCCGACCAAGCCCGACCTGGTGATCGACACCGTCTCGGCGTTCGCCGCGCTCCGCCTGCCGGTGCCCGACACCGGCTCGCTCCGCGGCGACGTGCGCGTCCTGCTGCGCGGCCTCGTGCGCGCGCTCCGCCACCCGCTGGCCGCGGTGATCGTCCCCGACCTGCTGGCCGAGGCCGCCCGCAACCCCGCCATGGCCCGCACCCTCCAGGACACCCTGCTCGCCGCGCAGCGCGAGGTCACCCGCGCCGTCGTCGGCCAGGCCCACGCGCGCGGCGAGCTGCCGTCCGAGGACGCCGACCCGCTCGCCCTGGACCTGCTGCTCGGCCCGCTGTACTGGCGGATGACCGTCGTGCACGCCGACCCCACCCCGACCGAGCTCGACCGGCTGGCCGCCATCGTCGTCACCACGCTCCACGGGCATGCCCTGAAGTAGGACAAGTGTCGCGCCCCCCGGCCCCCGCCCCGGCGCCGTCCGCGCCACCCGCGACCACCCGGTCACCCAAAGTCGAGATGCGGCGTGCCGGGCACTTTCGATCTTCAAAGTGCCCAACACGCCGCATCTCAACATGGGACGACCGGGTGGTCATCGCCGGCGGTGGGGACGGCGCGGGGCGGGGCTCGCCGGGCGAATTGACGAGAGCCCTCGACCCGGCGTGGGTCGAGGACTCGTCGAGAACGGCGGCCCCCTCCCCCCGCGCGGAAATGTGACCCGCATCACCTACGGCATCCGTCATCCCATCGGAGCCGTCGCCCGTCTCTCCAACACCCCCTGTTGATCTTGGAGATGGTGTGCGCGGAAACGGTGTGCGCGGTTACCTGGCGGGCCTGACGGCCCTCGGCGTCGTGGTGGCGACGCTGTCCCCGGCGGCGGCCTGGGCCGACCCCGGCGTCGCGATCCTGCAAGCGGTGCTCAACACCGCGGGCACCACGACGGTGCGCGGCTACGTGAAGATCGACGCCGCGGCGCCGGACGGCGTCGCCAAGGTCTCCGTCAAGCTCCGCACCAAGGGCGCGGACGCCCCCTACGCCGCCCTCGACGACCTGGCGCGCCGCAACGGCACCGCGCAGCAGGGCACCTGGACGGCCGGGCCGATCGAGCTGCGTCCCGGCCGTACCTACCTGGACGTCGAGGTGACCGACGCCGACGGCGACCGCACCACCCGCACCGCCGCCGCCTTCGCCGATTCCCCGGGCGGCACCGCCACCGCCTTCGGTCCGTACGCCGTCGCCGGCACGGCCCGGTTGAACCAGGGGGCCGTCACCGCCCCCTTCGGCGCGGAGCTGGACCTGGTCGGGCCGCAGCCCGAGCGCGTCGACGCCGCCCTCTACCGGGCCGGCACCGACGAGCAGGTCGCCGACTTCGGCACCCTGGCGGCGTCCACGTCCGGCACCCAGGTCACCTACCGGTCCGCCGCGAAAGCGGACGTCCCGGTCGGCGACTACGAGATCGTCACGACGCAGTGGAGCCAGGGCGACGCCGTGCGCCGCCGGTCCGGGACCGTCCAGCGGCGCCTCGCCCGCACGCTGACCGAGCTCACCGCGACCCCGTCGGCCGCCGACGTCGACCACCCGACCGTGACCGTCACCGGCCAGGTCGAGGACGCCGCCACCGGCGTCCCGCAGCAGGGCGTCCCGATCTCGGTGCCCGACACCGACGCCACCGCCGTCACCGGCGCCGACGGCCGCTTCACCCTGCGCCTGGACGTCACCGGCGGCGTCACCCGGACGGTCGTCGCGGGCGGCGACGACCGGTACGCCGGCGTGCGCAAGGACGTCCAGATCGGCTGGCACCGGCTCCCGACGCAGCTCTCCCTCACCGCCACCGCGGCGACCCGCGTCGGCCAGAAGGTCACGCTGAGCGGCGTGCTGGAGCGGCGGAGCGGCGACGTCTGGACGCCCCTCGCCGGGCGGGCCGTGCGGCTGTCGCTGGCCGAGGGCACCACCGTCACCCCCGTCGGCCAGGCCGTCACCGACGCGGCCGGCCGCTACAGCGCCCAGGTCGTCGTGACGGGCAGCGGCCGGTGGATCGCGGACTACGACACCCCGGACGACCGCGGCTTCACACCGGCGGAGGCCTCGACGGACCACCGGTCCGTCGCCTACTCCAGCGCGGTCAAGGGGTTCACGGTGACGCCGTCCGCGCTCGCCTCCAGCGGGAACGTCACCGCGCGCGGCCAGGTCGTGCGCACCCTGGCGAACGGCACCGTCGAGCCGGTCCCCGCCGGGCACCACGTCTTCTTCCAGTTCTCCGCCGACGGCCGCACCTGGGACTACGCGGTGGCCGGCACCACCGGCGCGCAGGGCCGCTTCACCATCGCCGCCAAGGCCACGCGGACCGGTTTCTGGCGCGCCTACTACGACGGCATCGACAGCACGACGTTCACCACCCCGAACGCGGACGCCACCAGCGCCGCCGTCAAGGTGACGGTCGGGGCCAAGACCGCGTTCTCCGGCTTCAACGCCTCGCCCGAGCCGGTGAAGAAGGGCAGGACGATCACCGTCGGCGGCAAGCTCAACCGCTACCTCGGCGGCAAGTGGAAGCCCGCGGGCGCCGGAGCGTCCATCGGCATCTACTTCAAGGCCAAGGGCGCCACCGCCTGGACCCTCCTGGCCACCGCCAAGACCACCTCCACGGGCACCTTCGCCAAGAAGTTCAAGGCGTCCAAGGACGGCACCTGGTACGCCTCCTACAAGGGCAGCACCACCTACCTCGGCTCCACCAGCGCCGGCGACTACGTCGACGTCCGCTGAGCTATCGTCCGGGCCATGGCGAACGACTTCGACGCGTACGAGCGCGAGCTGTGGTCCGGGCGTGCGGCGGCGTACGAGCAGGGGTTCGCGCTGCTGACGCGCGGCGCGGTCGGGCCGCTCCTCGACGCCGCCGGCGTCGGGGAGGGCACGCGCGTGCTGGACGCCGGCACCGGTCCCGGCTTCGTGGCGGCCGAGGCCGTGCGCCGGGGCGCGCTCGTGTCGGCCCTCGACGCCGAGCCCGGGATGGCCGAGACGGCCCGCCGCAACGTGCCCGGCCTGGACGTGCGGGTCGCGGTGCTGCCGGACGTGCCGTTCCCCGACGGCGAGTTCGACGCGGTCGCCGGCAACTTCGTCATCAACCACGTCAGCGATCCGCTCGTCACCCTCACGGAGCTGCGCCGCGTGCTGCGGCCGGGCGGGCGGATCGCGCTGACCTGCTGGGTGATGCCGGGCGTCGGCGCGCTGTCGGTCGTGCGCGAGGCGCTCGACGCGGCCGGCGTCCCGATGCCCGCCGACATCCCCGAGCCGCCGTTCGCCGAGCACGGGCGGCGCGAGCCGTTCGAGCGCCTCGTCCGCGCGGCCGGGTTCGACGCCGTCGCCGAACCGCTCGACTGGGAGCACCCCGTGGACGCCGAGGAGTGGTGGGCGCAGGTCGCGCTCGGCCGCGTCGGCACCAACGGCGTCGTCGTCGGGCGGCTGGACGCGCCGGCCGTCGCCCGCGTCAAGGACGCCTACGACCGCGTCGTCGCCCGCTACGCGCGCGGTGGCCGGACCGTCCTGCCGGCGCGCGCCCTCCTCGCCCGCGGGACCGCCTGAACGGCGGGGATATCGGTGCGTCCGGCGGCCCGCGAACCGGTAGCCTCGTGCCTGTGATTGACCTGCGAGCTCTTCGAGACGACCCGGAGCGGCTGCGCGCGTCCCAGCGCGCCCGCGGTGAGGACGACGCCGTCGTCGGCGCCCTGCTCGACCTGGACGAGCGGCGCCGCTCCGCGCTGACGTCGTTCGAGCGGCTGCGCGCCGAGCAGAAGAGCTTCGGCAAGTCGGTCTCCCGGGCGCAGGGCGACGAGCGGCAGGCGCTGATCGAGCGCGGCAAGGAGCTCGCGGGCCAGGTCAAGGACGCCGAGGCGGAGGCCGACCGGCTCGGCGCCGAGCTCGACGGGCTGCTGAAGAGCGTCCCGAACGTCGTCGAGGACGGCGTCCCGCCCGGCGGCGAGCAGGACTTCGCCGTGCTGGAGCACGTCGGCGAGCCGACGTCCTTCGACTTCGAGCCGAAGGACCACCTGGAGCTCGGCGAGGCGCTCGGCGCGATCGACATGGAGCGCGGCGCGAAGGTCGCGGGCGCCCGCTTCTACTACCTGACGGGCGTCGGCGCGCGGCTGCAGTACGCGCTGCTGAACCTCGCCATGGAGCAGGCCGTCGCGAACGGCTTCGTCCCGATGTACCCGCCGGTGCTGGTGAAGCCGGAGGCGATGGAGGGCACCGGGTTCCTCGGCCGGCACGCCGACGAGGTGTACCGGCTGAACGCCGACGACCTGTACCTGGTCGGCACCTCCGAGGTGCCGCTCGCCGCCTACCACATGGACGAGATCGTCGACGCGTTGCCGCGGCGCTACGCGGCCTGGTCGTCGTGCTTCCGCCGCGAGGCCGGGTCGTACGGCAAGGACACCCGCGGCATCATCCGGGTGCACCAGTTCGACAAGGTCGAGATGTTCTCCTACGTCGACCCGGCGGACGCGCACGCCGAGCACCTGCGGCTGCTGGCGTGGGAGAAGGAGATGCTCGCCAAGGTCGAGATCCCCTACCGGGTCATCGACGTCGCGGCGGGCGACCTCGGGTCCAGCGCGGCCCGCAAGTACGACTGCGAGGCGTGGGTGCCGACGCAGCGGGCGTACCGCGAGGTCACCTCGACGTCGAACTGCACCGACTTCCAGGCGCGCCGCCTGTCGATCCGGCACCGCGACGCCGACGGGCGGACCGCGCCGGTCGCGACGCTGAACGGGACGCTCGCCACCACCCGGTGGATGGTCGCGATCCTGGAGAACCACCAGCGGGCCGACGGGTCGGTGCGGGTGCCCGAGGCGCTCCGCAAGTTCATCGGCCTCGACGTGCTGGAGCCCGTCAAGCGCTGACCGCGCTACCGCAGCAGCCGGTTCCGCAGCGCGGCCCGGGTCGCGGCGTCCACGCCGAGGCCGCGGGCCGCGAACGCGTCGAACGAGCCGTAGTCGCGGCGGATCTGGTCGAACGCCGCGTCGAGGTAGGAGCGGCGGACGGTGAGGAACGGCACGAGGAACGCCGGGTCGATGCCGACCGCCCGCAGCTTCGCCTCGGTCGCGGCGTTCCCGGCGGCGAGCTCGGCGTTGGAGCGCAGGAAGTCGCGGTAGACGGTCGCGCGGTCCACGCCGAGGAGCGTCAGCAGGATCGCGGTCATGGTGCCGGTGCGGTCCTTGCCGGCGGTGCAGTGGTAGAGGACGGGCCCCTTGCCGGCGGCGATGCGCCGCAGCGTCGCGGCGAACCGCGCGCGCGAGGCCGGGTCGTGGATGAAGCCCCGGTAGGACAGCTCCATGAACGCGGCGCTCTTGTCGGGCGCGGCGACCGCGTTCGCCAGGGCGGGGCCGAGGTCGAGCAGCGACGCGGACGCGGCGTTGATCGGCGCGGCGACGGGCGTGACGCCGGCGGGCAGCCGGTCCTTGCCGTCGGAGGCGATCTCGCCGGTGGAGCGGAAGTCGACGGCGGCGGTGAGGCGCAGCCCGGCGAGGGCCCGCACGCCCGCTGGTGTCACCTTGCTGAGGGTCGCGGCGCGGTAGACGAGGCCGTAGCGCACGTGCCGGCCGGACGCGGCGGCGTACCCGCCGATGTCGCGGACGTTGGCGGCGCCGTCCACCGCGATGACGCGCGGGACGGCGGCGGCGGTGCGGGCGGTCGCGGCGCCCGCCGGGGCGGGGAGGGCGGCGGGGGCGAGGGCGACGGTGCCCGCGAGGGCGGCGGCGAGGATCCTGCGGGTCATGCGGACGGCCTTCCACACGGGGGGCGGGGAACGTGAAGAAGATTTCGCAACGAGCTGTCCGCACGGTAGCGCCGGGGAGGCCGGAACGGGAAGGCCCACCGGCGATCCGCGGGGCGCGCGCGGGGGAGGCGGGCGTCCGGGGCGTCGCCTAGTGTGTGTCCCGTCAGCACGGGAAGGTGACATGCCTGTTACGAAGCCGCGCCTCGTGGCCACCGATCTGGACGGGACGATCGTCCGCTCCGACGGCACGGTCTCCGACCGGACGGTCGCCGCGCTCGCCCGCGTCGAGGAGTGCGGCGCGGCGCTCGTCATGGTCACCGGCCGGCCGCCGCGCTGGATGGCCGAGATCGCCGCGGCCGTCGGGCACCACGGCGTGGCGATCTGCGCCAACGGCGCGGTCCGCTACGACCTGCGCACCGAGACCGTGCTGCACGCCGACCTGATCGAGCCCGAGGTGATCGCGCGGGCGGTGGAGCGGCTCCGCGGCATCGACCCCGAGCTGCGGTTCGCCGTCGAGTACCCCGACGGGTTCGTCTTCGAGGCCCGCTACAACCTCGGCCGCTGGGACGCCGAGGCGCTCGGCGGGCGGCCCGTCGACGGCGAGGCGCTGACCGGCCGCCCCGGCACCAAGCTGCTCGCCTTCCACCCGAGCGCCGACCCCGACGACCTCGCCGAGCGGGCCGGCAAGGCCGTCGGCGACCTCGTCACCGTCACCCACTCCTCCGGGCGGGGCCTGCTGGAGATGAGCGCGCACGGCGTCACCAAGGCGAGCGCGCTCGCGGCGTTCTGCGCCGAGCAGCGCATCGCGCCCGCCGAGGTCGTCGCGTTCGGCGACATGCCGAACGACCTGCCGATGCTGACCTGGGCGGGCACCTCCTACGGCGTCGCGAACGCGCACCCGCTGGTGCTGTCGGCCGTCACCGGCACGACGCTCCGCAACGACGACGACGGCGTCGCCCAGGTCCTCGAACGGCTCTTCCCCGCCTAGGCGGGTTACAGGTAGGGGCCGTTGGTGCGGCCGCCGGGCCGCTCGTCCTCGTCCTCCGGCGCGACGGCGCCGGGCGGCAGGACGCCGGCGGGCAGCGCCCGGCGCATCTGCTCCAGCTGCGCGCGCGCCGCCATCTGCTGCGCGAACAGCGTCGTCTGGATGCCGTGGAACAGGCCCTCCAGCCAGCCGACGAGCTGGGCCTGCGCGATGCGCAGCTCGGACTCGCTCGGCACCTGGCCCTCGGCGAACGGCAGCGACAGCCGCTCCAGCTCCTCGACGAGCTCGGGCGCGAGGCCGTCCTCCAGCTCCTTGATCGAGGACTGGTGGATCTCGCGCAGCCGGGCGCGGCTCGCCTCGTCCAGCGGGGCGGCCTTCACCTCGTCCAGCAGCTGGCGGATCATGCCGCCGATGCGCATGACCTTGGCGGGCTGCTCGACCATCTCGGCGACCGACTTCTCCTCGCGGTCGCCGTCGCCCTGGCCGGGCGCGCCGCCGGCCGCGATGCCGTTCGGCCCGACGACCAGGATCTGCGGCTGCTTGTCAGAAGGCTGCTCAGTCATAGTCCCTCGATTCTCACACGGTCAGCACGATCTTGCCGACGTGCCCGCCGTCCTCCATCACGCGGTGGGCCGCCGCCGCGCCGGCCATCGGGATCCGCCGGTCGACGACCGGCCGCACCCGTCCCGACTCCAGCAGGGGCCACACGTGCTCGCGGACCGCGGACACGATGGCGGCCTTCTGGTCCAACGGACGGGCGCGCAGTCCGGTTGCGCTGACCGAGCCGCGCTTGGCCATCAGCGCGAGGAGGTCCAGCTCGGCCTTCGCGCCGCCCTGCATCCCGAGGATCGCGATGCGGCCGTCGGCGTTCAGCGCCGCGATGTTGCGGGCGAGGTAGGACGCGCCGAGGTGGTCGAGGATGACGTCGAACGGGCCGTGTTCGACGAAGTCGTCCTCCCGGTAGTTGATCACCTGGTCGGCGCCGAGCCCGCGGCACCGCTCGCCCTTGGCCGCGCTGCCGACCGTGCAGGCGACGGTGGCGCCGTACGCCTTGGCGAGCTGGATCGCCATCGTGCCGATGCCGCTGCCGCCGCCGTGCACGAGGAAGCGCTCTCCCTCGGCCAGCCGCGCGATCTGGAAGACGTTGGACCAGACGGTGCACGCGACCTCGGGCAGCGCGGCGGCGTCGACGAGGTCCACCCCCGCCGGGACGGGCAGCAGCTGGCCCGCCGGGACGGCGACGCGCTCGGCGTAGCCGCCGCCCGCGAGCAGCGCGCAGACCCGGTCGCCGGGACGCCAGCCCGTCACGTCCGCGCCGACGGCGGCGACGGTGCCGGACGCCTCCAGACCGGGGTAGGGCGGGGCGCCGTCGGGCGGCGGGTAGAAGCCGCGGCGCTGCATGACGTCGGCCCGGTTGACCGCGGACGCGGCCACGTCGACCAGGACCTCGCCCGGACCGGGCGCGGGATCGGGCACCTCGGTCCACTCCAGGACGTCGGTGCCGCCGGGTTCGCGGATGACGATCGCGTGCATGGTCCCCACGCTACCGGGCACGGGAGTGACCGAAACGTTGCCGTGAATTGTCGGCGATGCCCGATGGTGTGCGTCTACGTCTGGGATACATGGTATTTGCTGCCGGGTATCCTGCCGTTGGGCTGTTGCCGCCCTGTTCGGTGGATGATCGCCCGGGACGTGACCGAGGGGAGAGACGGTGGCGAGGAACGACCAGGACGGACGCTCCCTCGAAGAGCGGCTCGCCTCGCTGGACGCGATGAGCGGCGACACCGGCGAGCGGCCCCGTCCCGACTCGGCCGCCGAACCGACCGCCGAGCGCCCGCGGCCGGAACCCGGGCCCGCCGGCCCGGAGGCCGCCCCCGGTCCGGCCCCCGACGCGAACCCGTGGCTCGCGGCGCCGCCGCCGTCCCCGCCGCCTCCCCCGGGCCAGGAGTACGGCGCCCCGCCCGCCTACGGCAGCCCGCCGCCGCCCGACTTCGGCGCTCCCACGCAGTTCGGCACGCCGGTCCCGCCGCCCCCTCCGGGCGGCGGCCTCCCCGACCATTACCCGGCCGACCATCCTGCCGACTTCAACGCGCCCCCGCCTCCGCCAGGCGGCGCGCCCGTGCCCGGCGCTCCGGGGCACGGGCGCGCCTCGGACGAGCAGCGGCCCGGCGCCCCCGAAGGCGAGGGCGCCCCTGCCGGGCAGCCCGCCCCGGGGCAGCCGCTGCCCGGCCAGCCGCTGCCGGGGCAGGCGCCGCCCGGATACGGCCAGCCCGCACCCGGGCTGAGCTCGGAGCCGCCGCCCGCCTACTACGGGCAGGACGTCCCCGGCGGGTACAGCACGGCGCAGCCGCCCGCTCCGCAGCCGGCGGAGCCCGAGGCCGACGAGGAGGACGCCCGGACGTCCGTCGTCGGCCACGGCCCCGGAACGCCCGGACCCGAGAACGCCGAGCCCACGGTCGCGGACGCCGGTCCCGCTCCCGGCCCCGCTCCCGTTCCCGCTCCCGAGCAGCCGGGCGCCCCCGCCGGGCCGCCCGTCTTCACCCCGCCGCCGTGGGAGAACGCCGGTTACAACGCGCCGCCGCCCGCCGGTTACGGCCCACCGGAGGGCTACGGCCGGCCGCCGGTCCCGGGCGGCCATGCGGGACAGCAGCCGCCCGCGCCCTACGGGCAGCCCGGCTGGGGGCCCGAGGGCGGCTTCCGGCCCGGCCCGCCCCCGCAGCCCGGCCCGCCCGCGCCGTACGCGCCGGGCCCGCAGCCGTACGAGAACCCGCAGGGCTTCCCGGGGACGCCGGGCTTCGACATCCCGCAGCCGCCCTACGGCCCGCCCGCCGAAGGCGAGGGCGCGCCCCCGCTGGAGCAGCTCCCGCCCTACCCGGCCGGGCCTCCGCAGGGCTACGCGCCGCCCTACCCGCAGCCGCCGCTCCCCGCGCAGCCGCCGCAGGCCCCGCCGCCCGACCCGCAGTCGGCGGAGAGCCTCAGCTCGGAGAACCTGCTCGGCGAGCGCCGCCACGCCCCGTCGTCGGGATGGCGCCGCGCCGTCTACAAGGCGACCGCGGGCGGCATCCACCCGGGCGAGTCGCAGTCCGACCTGCGCCGCAAGGACCTCGTCGACCGGGCCCGCACGCCCGTCGCCGGCGGCCACCACCGCGTCGCGGTCATGTCGCTGAAGGGCGGCGTCGGCAAGACGACCACCACGACCGGCCTCGGCTCGATGCTCGCCTCGCTGCGCGGCGACCGCGTCATCGCCGTGGACGCCAACCCCGACCGCGGCACCCTGTCGGACAAGGTGCGGCTGGAGACCGCGGCGACGGTCCGCGACCTGCTGAACGACCGCGGCCAGGTGCACCGCTACGCCGACGTCCGCGCGTTCACCTCGCAGAACGGCGCGCGCCTGGAGGTCCTCGCCTCCGACCGCGACCCGGCGGTCAGCGAGGCCTTCAGCGCCGAGGACTACGCCGCCGTGTCGGTCGTGCTGGAGCAGTACTACTCGATCTGCATCACCGACTGCGGCACCGGCCTGCTGCACTCGGCGATGGCGGGCGTCCTCGCCCTCGCCGACCAGCTCGTGCTCGTCAGCTCCCCGTCGGTGGACGGCGCGCGCAGCGCGAGCGCCACCCTCGACTGGCTGGAGGCCCACGACCACGGCCACCTCGTCCGCAACGGCGTCGTGGTGCTGTCGATGGTGCGCAACCGGACGCGCAGCCAGGTCGACCTGGACAAGCTCCAGGCGCACTTCGAGTCGCGCTGCCGGGCCGTCGTGCGGATCCCCTACGACGACCACTTGGAGGAGGGCGCCGAGGTCGAGCTGGAGGCGCTGTCCCCCGGCACCCGCGAGGCGTACCTGAACCTGGCGGCCGTCGTCGGCGACGGCTTCGTCTACCAGCGGCCCTCCTAGACCCCCGGTAGAGTCGTCGCCCGTGCCGGACGACGTGTACGTGGGGAAGGCGGCCGCGGACGCCGCGGCCGACCGGGGCTGGCTGCTCGGGCACTTCAAGGAGCCCGGCGACCGGCGGCACAGCGCCGACGTCGAGATCAAGTGGGGCGTGCACCCCAAGGGGGAGCGGCGTGCCCGCTGGACGTCGGGGGAGAGCCGGACCGCGCTGCTGGTGCTGATCAGCGGGCGGTTCCGGCTGGAGTTCCCCGGCGGCGACGTGGTGCTGGCCGAGCAGGGCGACTACGTGGTGTGGCCGCGCGGCGTCGACCACTCCTGGGAGGCCGAGGAGGAGTCCGTCGTGCTGACGGTGCGCTGGCCGTCGGTGCCCGGGTACGCGGTGCCCTGAGCGGCCGGCGCCGCGCGGCCCCGCAGCGTCGCGAGCACCGAGCCGGCGAGGATCAGCGCGAACGAGGCGAGGATCCCGGCGTCCAGCGGCTCGTCCAGCAGCAGCACGCCGCCCGCGACGGCGACGGCCGGGTTCACGTAGGTGAACACCATCGCCCGTGACGTGCCGGCCTCGCGGAGCAGCTCGAAGAACACCAGGAACGCGACGGCGGTGCAGAGCACGCCGAGCCCGGCGAGGGCGGCGAGCGCCTTCCCGGACGGCGCCGCGGCGGGCCGCGTCAGCGCGGCCGGGACGGCGTAGACGAGGGCGCCGACCGCCAGGCACACCGTGGACAGCGCGACGCTCGGCACGTCCTGGAGGCGGCGCGCCATGACGATCGGCGCGGTCGCGTAGCCGAGCACGACGAGCAGCACCTCGCCGAACGCGCGGGCGCTGCCGCCGCCGAGGTGCGGCGCGGCGAGCAGCGCGACGCCGCCGAGGCCGACCAGCAGCCCGGCCCAGCGGGCGGGGCCGAGCCGCTCGGCGTCGCCGGCCAGCCGGCCGATGAGGACGCCCGCGATCGGCACGGCCGCGATCAGCAGGCCCGTCATCGAGCTGGACAGGGTCCGCTCGGCGTCGGAGAGCAGCGCCCACGGGCCGAGGATCTCCAGCGCCGCGAACAGCAGCAGCGGCCGCCAGCGCGCGCGGGCCGCGGCGAGGCCGCCCGAGCGCACCGCGAACGGCAGCAGGAGCAGCGCGCCGGCGGCGGTGCGCGCGAACACCACCACCGGGACGGACACCTCCGCCACCGCCACTTTGATCATCAGGTAGGGGACGCCCCACAGCACGCACATCGCGGCGAACAGCGTCCAGCCCCGCCGGGTCACGGCCACCTCCTCGGACGCGGCCCGCCGGGGTGGGGCCGCCGCCGGTCATTCTGCGGGACGGGCGGCGGGGACGTCTTGAACGCCGTTGCGGTACGCGCCGGGCGTCACCCCGAGGACGCGCCGGAACCAGCGGGTGAGGTGCGCCTGGTCGGCGAACCCGGCGAGCGCCGCGGCCTCGGCGGGGCGGCGCCCGGCGTCCAGCAGCGCGCGCGCACGGTGGACGCGGTGCTGGGCGAGCCACGCGTAGGGCGGCATTCCGGCCGACGCGCGGAACGTGCGGAGCAACCGGTAGCGGGACATGCCGAGGTCGGCGGCGAGGTCGCCGAGGGTGGGCGGGTCCTGCACCTGCTCGGCGAGGCGCGCCTTGACGGCGCGCGCGACGTCGCGGCCGGGCGCCTCCGGCGGAGCGGCGGCGCCGCCGTGCCGGCGGGCGAGGCCGCCGAGCAGCAGCAGGAGCCGGGACTCGGCCTCCAGCGGCTCGGCGCCGCCGCGGAGGGCGCGGTGCGCGGCGCGCAGGGCGGTCGCGAGCGGCGGATCGTCGATCACCGGGCCGTGGAAGCGGGGGAGGCCGAGGCCGAGCGAGCGGAGCAGCGGCTCCCCCGGGTACAGCGCGAGGTAGGCGTACCCCTCGGGCCCGGCGGGACCGCCGGTGTGGGCCGCGCCGGGCTCGACGACGATGATCGCGCCGGGCCCCGAGACGATCCGCTCGCCCCGGTGGCGCATGGTCTCCGCCCCCTCCAGGCATACGCCGATCGCGTACTCGTCGTGGGTGTGGGGCGCGTAGTGGTGGCGGCCGAAGCGGGCGTCCAGCAGGTCGAGCGGCGCGGCGTCCGGGAGGACGGGGACACGGGTCCACTCGGCCCGGTCGGGGCGCCGGTCGGGGGGCTGGACGGGGGGCGTGCTCACGGCGCCATCCACTCACGCCGGAACGCCGCGCGTCCAGCCGGGGAACCCGGTTGTCCACAGGCTGGGGACGGAGTTACCCACAGGCGCGGGGCCTGTCCCGCAAGGGGTTCGGGGAAACGTATCCACAGCGTGATCCCCAAGTGGCGGGGGTTTCGCGGCGCCGACCGGCCGCCTGTGGACAACACTGGCGCCGGACCCGTTGTCCACAGGTTGTGGATAACCTTCGTGCACAGGCTGTGGGCGGACGGCGCAGCCGTCGTCCACCGCTCCATCCCCAGATCATGGACCTGTGCACAACCCGCTCGTCCACCGGTGGACAACCCTGTGACCAGGCGTTCGATGCCGAACCGTAGCGAACTGCGTACACGCTGTGCACAGACTGTGGACAACCGCCCTCCACAGGCCGGATGATCTGGGGACAACGTTGTCCACCGGTCGTCCCCAGCCTTGTCCCCAGATCATCGGGCGGTGTGCGCAGGGGTCCACGATCGCGGCCGCGCGGCCGTCCCACCAGGCGACACACCGGAGGCATTCCGGCGGTTTTCCACAGATCGCCCGCCCGCGCGAGCCGGAAAAGGGGCGCGGCGAACGCCCTGATGAACGCGGGATTGCAGCCCCGGAAACCCTGCGGAAAGCGGGTTCCGCTTCCGCCACACCGGCATCAATGGGCACGCGGATTGGCAGGGCCGGGACTTTGTACACAGGAATTCTCCACATCCTGTGGATAACCCGGAACGGCGCGGCAATGGCCGCCGCCGCGTTCCCCACCACCACCCTGACCCGCGCGGGGCCGCCGCTCCATACGCCACTCCGGGGGCGGCGCGCCTTTCCGGCGTCAGACCGCCGGCGGCGCCATGGCCGCCATCCCGCGCGCCTGCGCGACCACGCCCGCGGCCCAGGCACTCGTCTGCGGGCCGCCCGGGAACTGCATGCTGTGGTGGAATCCGTCCCCCGTCACGGAGATGGAGACGAATCCCGAGTAACGGCGCTCCTTCATCAGCAGGAACAGCAACCCCAGCAGGCAGAACCAGACGAACAGGATCGTGAGCACGATGGCGACCGCCGGAATGCCCTCGCTGACCTGGGTCGAGTCCTGCACATTCCACATCGAGCCGCGCAGCGGATAGCGCCCGTGCGGGAGAAGGACGTGGGAGCGGGTGACGCCCGTGTCGCCGATCTGCAGCAGAACGGGCTCCTGCCCCGCCGGGGCCAGGCCGCGCCCGTCGGTGGACGGCCCGGGATACCCCCACTGCGGCTGCTCGCTGTACCGGTACGGATCCATGCGGTCCCCCGTCCTCGCCCGACACCCCATGATCACAGCTTCCGCGGGCGCGCCGGAAGGCATCGCTCCCGTCCGTGACGGAGTCGATACCGGCGTCCCTTGACAGCGGATAAGCCTTCGCAGGTCACAGCCTCTTTCGCCGAGAATGGGCTCTATGACCTCCTCACGCGCCGGCCGTCCGCTCAGCCGGGAGGCGGCGACGGCCCTCGCCCGCGAGTTCCACCAGGAGGACGCCGCGGCAGGCTGGACCCGCCTGGACGGGTTGACCAGCGCCGACTGGCCGCGCCTCGCCGCGGCGCTGCGCAGCCGCGACCTCCGGTCGTCCCGGCTCCCCTGGAACGCGCCGCCTCCCGCCGACGCGTTCGAGGCGCTCCTCATGGCCTGCTCGCACAACGGCCACCTGCGCGAGCGCGCCCTCACCTCGCGGTACTTCACCGGCGCGTTCCACGGTGACGTCCGGCTGCTGCCGATCGCCGTCGTGTGCGCCACCGACCACGTCCCCCAGGTCCGCGAGGCCGCCCGCCGGTCGCTCGAACGGCTGCTGGGGAAGGCCGACCTTCCCGGGACGGTGGAAGCGGCCGACATCGCGTCCCTGCTGGCCGGGCGCTCCCGGGGCGACGCCGCCGCCCTGACGGTGGCGATCCTCCGCCGCGAAGTCCCCGGCCTCCTGGAGGCGGCGCGCACGGCGGGCGGCCCGCGCCTGCGCCGCGTCGCCCTGCGCCTGTGGCTGGAGCAGGACCCGGCCCCCGAGGACCTCACCGCCGCAGCGCTGGCGGAGAAGGACACGCTCGCCCGGACCGCCTACGCCGAGGCCGTCGAGGCGAGCGGCCGCGCGGCGTGCGCTGTCGCGCCGACCGTTCTGGTGGAGCCAGGCAGGCCCCTCCCACCCGGGGGCGGACCATACATCCATTGTCGAATGCCCAGGTCAGGGCGGGGAAGAGTTCTCGCGAACTGTGGATAACCCGCCCGCTCCGAGCGTCCCGCTCCACCGAGCGCGTGCCCTTGCCGCGCTGCGCGCGGCAAGGGCGCGGCAGGCGCGGCAGGCGCGGTACGGGCGGGAGATGGAGCATCTGGCAGTGCAGCGCTTAGCGGGGTGAGCGGCTCAGCAGACAGCAAGTGGCAGGCGTCAGCGGTGAGCGGCCGGCGACGCGTCGGATGCGGGGCGGCTGGTGCCGTTCCTGGGCGATGCGCGGCCCGCCGTCCGGGCCGCGGCCGTGCGCGCCCTCGACCGGCTCGGCGAGCTGCCGGACCACGCCGCCTTCATGATCACCGATCCGTCGGCGCGGGTCGTCAAGGCGGTCGCCCGCGCCCTGCCGCACGCGCCGTCCCCCGCGCGCCTCCGCGAGCTGGTCGCGCCCGGCCGGCCGCCGCACGTGCGGCGGAACGCGTTCTGGCTGCTCACGCACGGGCCGCTGTGGACGCGGATCGGCGCCGACCTCCTCCTCGCCGACGACCCGCAGCTCGGCGACGCCGCCCGCGACGACCTGCGGCGCCTGGTACGGGACGGCGGCCACCTGCCGTTCACGCCGCCCCCGCCGGAGCTGGCGGACCACCTGCGGCGCGCCCGCCTCGAACCGCCCTTGGAGGCGCACCTCCGCCGGCTGCTGGGGGCCGGCGCCCGCCGGTCGTGAACGCCACCACCCTCCCTGCCTGTGGATAACTTTCGTCCACAGGCGGCGGCGCCTGTGGACGGAGAGTTATCCACCGGTCGCCCTCGGAGCAGGGGTTTTCCCACAATCCGAGCATCGGACGTCGCCGCAGGTCAGAGCGCGAAGACGGGCGGTGATCCCGTGTTGTCCACAACCTGTGGACAACCTGTGTCCACAGAACCCGATTCCAGTGGACAACGGTCGTCCACCGGTTATCCGCAGCGTCGTCCCCAGATCATCTCGCTGTCCACAGTGTGGATACAGCGCGGCGCGCGATCCGTGGACGCCTGTGACGGCGGCCTCTCATCGCCCGCCCAGACCGCCGGCGTTCCATGAGACCCAGATGAAAGCGACTCTTCGGCCCGTCTCATCAGCGCCTCAGCCGCCGCACAGACCCGCCGCCGAACGTGGACGGCATGAGCCTGGTAGAGATCGTCATCCCCGTGTACAACGAGGAGCGGGTGCTGGAGGCGAGCGTCCTCCGGCTGTACGCCTTCCTGCGCGCCGACCTGCCCTACGACTTCGTCATCACGGTCGCCGACAACGCCAGCACCGACACCACGTGGAACGTGGCGTCCCGGCTGGCCGAGACGCTGCCGCACGTGCGCGCCGTCCACCTGGACCGCAAGGGCCGGGGCCGCGCGCTGCGGCGCGTGTGGTCGGAGAGCTCCGCCGACGTCGTCGCCTACATGGACGTGGACCTGTCGACCGACCTGGACGCGTTCCTCCCGCTCGTCATGCCGCTCCTCTCGGGCCACAGCGACCTGGCGATCGGATCGCGGCTCGCCCGCGGCGCCCGGGTCGTGCGCGGCCCGAAGCGCGAGTTCATCTCCCGCTCCTACAACCTGCTCCTCCGCACCCTGATGCGGGCGCACTTCACCGACGCCCAGTGCGGCTTCAAGGCCGGCCGGACCGAGGTCGTGCAGGCCCTGCTGCCCGCGGTGCAGGACGAGGAGTGGTTCTTCGACACCGAGCTGCTGCTCCTCGCCGAGCGGCTCGGCCTGCGCGTCCACGAGGTCCCGGTGGACTGGACCGACGACCCCGACAGCCGCGTCGACATCGTCCGCACCGCCCTCGACGACCTGCGCGGCATGGCGCGGGTCCGCCGCGAGATCCGGCGGGGCCGCTTCACCGCCGCCGTCCCCTCGCCCCGCGCCCGCGACCGGGTGGCGGCATGACGGCGGCGACGGCCGAGGCGCCGACCACCGCCGCGCCCGCCCGCACCGAGCCCCGGCACGCCGCCCGCGCCCCGCTGTGGACGCGCGGCGCCCTCGCCGCGATCCTGCTCCTCGCCGCCTTCCTGTACGGGTGGGGCGTCTGGGACCAGACCGGCAACTCCTACTACTCGGCGGCCGTCCTGTCCGGCACGCAGAGCTGGAAGGCGTTCTTCTACGGGGCGCTCGACGCCGGCTCGTTCATCACGGTGGACAAGCCGCCGCTGTCGCTCTGGGTGCAGTCCCTCACCGCGCGCGCCGTCGGGGTGAACGGCTGGAGCCTCGTCGGCCCGTCGGTGGTGATGGGCGTCGCGTCGGTGGCGCTGCTGTACGCCACGGTGCGGCGCGTGTTCGGCCGCACCGCCGGGCTCGTCGCGGCGCTCGTCCTGGCGCTGACGCCGATCACGGTGGCGATCGACCGGGACAACAACCCCGACACGCTCCTCGTGCTGCTGCTCGTCGCGGCGGCCTGGGCGCTGCAGCGCGCCGTGCACACCGGGCGGCTCCGCTGGCTCCAGCTCTGCGCGCTGTTCGTCGGGCTCGCCTTCAACACCAAGATGCTGCAGGGGTTCCTGGTCCTGCCGGCGTTCGCGCTGGTCTACCTGCTGTGCGCGCCGGGCGGCGTGCTGCGCCGGGTCGGGCACCTCGCGGGGGCGGGTGTCATCCTGGCGCTGGCGTCGTCCTGGTGGATGGTCATCGTCGACGCGGTCCCGGCCGCCAACCGCCCGTTCATCGGCGGCAGCACCGACGGCACCGTCTGGGACCTCGTCATCGGCTACAACGGCCTCGGCCGCATCTTCGGCGAATCCGCCGGCAACGGCGGGATGGGCAACGGCGCCGGTTTCGGCGGCGCCGCCGGGATCGGCCGCCTGTTCAACACCACGATGGGCGCGCAGATCTCCTGGCTGCTGCCGTTCGCCGCGATCGCCCTGATCGCGGGCCTGGTGCGATGCGGGCGCAGCCCGCGCACCGACCGTGCGCGCGCGGCGCTGCTGATGTGGGGCGGCTGGGCGGCCGTGCACTTCCTCGTCTTCAGCCTGAGCGAGGGCACCTTCCACCCCTACTACACGACCGCGCTCGCGCCGGCCGTCGCCGCCCTGACGGGGGCGGGCGTCGCCGCCATGCTGACGGCGCCGCGCAGGCTCGCGTGGACGCTGCCGGTCGCGTTCGCGGTCACCGGCGCGTGGGCGTTCGCGCTGCTGCGGCGGACCCCGGACTGGCACCCGTGGCTGGCCTGGACGGTCCTCACGGTCTCCTCGCTCGCGGCGGGCGTCCTGCTGGTCGCGCTGCTCGGGCCGCGCGCCCGCCGGCGGCTGGCCGTGGGGGCGGCCGCCGCCGGCCTCCTCGCGGCCCTGACGGGACCGGCGGCCTACGCCGCGTCCACGGCCCTGTCGGGCGCGACCAACGGCACGAACCCGACGGCGCGCGTGGGCTCGTCGTCCGGGGCGGGCATGGGCATGGGGATGGGCGGCCCCGGCGGCGGACGAGGCGGCTCCCAGCCGCCCTCCGGCGACCAGGCCCCGGCGAACGCCCAGTCCGGCGAACGGCCCTCGGGCGGCATGCGCGGCGGCGGTGGCGGGGGCCAGGCCAGTAGCACCCTCACCTCCTACCTGGTGAAGAACCAGGGGAACGCCACATGGCTGGTCGCGGTGTCCAGCGCGCAGTCCGCGTCGTCGCTGATCCTGCAGACCGGGAAGCCCGTCATCGCGATGGGCGGCTTCTCCGGCTCGGACCCGGCGATGACCGTTACCAAGCTCAAGGACTACGTGGAGACCGGGAAGCTGAAGTACGTCCTGATCGACGGCGACCGCGGCGGGAACAGCGAGGTCGCCGCCTGGGTGAAGGCGAACGGCACGGCCGTCACCTACGACGGCTCCTCGTCCGGCTCCGGCACCCTCTACGAGCTCGGTTCCTGACCTCGGCCCCGCGCCCCCGCCGCACGACGGCGGGGGCGCCGCCTACCGTCCGTCAGCACTTCCTGCGGTCAGTAGCGGCAAAGCCTGAGCGGACCGGGCCGCCGGGCGCCACGATGAAGGATGTGGACGCCTCCAGCATGCCCGCCTACAACATGATCAACATCACCGGCGTCGTCGGCGACGACCCGCTGGACGCCCTGCGCGCCCATCAGGCCGCGCTCAGCGCCCACGCGCACCCGCAGCTGCGCGTGCTCGGCCACCCCCGGTTCGGCGCCGCCGAGCAGACCGAGGGCCGGTGGCGGCTGCTGTTCGGCGGCGACAACAGCCCCGAGCACGCCCGCCGCACGCTGGCGTCGAGGATCCGCGGCACCGTCCGGCCCGACGACCCCGACGAGCTGCCCGCCTCCCGGTTCCCCAACCTGGTCCCCGAGGACGAGCGGCCCGCCCTGCGCGAGGCGTTCGGCGCCGAGCTCCGCGCGCTCGTCGAGCGCATCGACCCCGAGCTCGGCGGCGACACCGGCGCCGAGTGGGCGGTCGGCGGCCGCCGCTACCGGATCGTGCGCAGCCCTGCGCTCATGCGCTTCGGCCCCGAGGGCCCCGAACCCGTCCACGACACCGACACCGACCCGCCGCCCGGCCTGCCCGGCCGCGACCCCCAGCACTGGTTCGTCCTGGACCCGGCCGCCCCCACCACCCTCACCGACGGCCTCCTCCGCATGGAGATCTGCCGGGGCCCCGGCGGCCCCGAGCAGGACGCCCACCCGGGCGTGGTGCTGCTGCCCGTCCGCTTCCTATTCGTGCGGCGCGGCCCCGACGGGTGGATCCCCACCATCTGGGAGGAGGCCGGCCCGGGCCTCGCCCGCCACCGGGTGATCGACTACCTGCGCCACACCGGCGACCCCCGCTTCCGCGAGCTGACCGGCACCACCGACGAGGACGTCGCCCAGGCCGCCCGCGACGCCGACGCCCTGGAGGCCGCCGACCAGGCCGCCGACGTCACGATCGAGGACGAGCCCCACCGCCTGTGCCGCCTGATGCCGATCCTGCGCGTCGGCCCCGACGGCCCCGAACCCGTCCGCCCGGAGGACGAGGCCCTGAACGAGTACTTCTGACCCGAACGCGAAAGGCCCCCGCCGGTTCCCCGGCGGGGGCCTTCCACTGCGGTGGGCGTACCAGGACTTGAACCTGGGGCCTCATCCTTATCAGGGATGCGCTCTAACCGACTGAGCTATACGCCCGCACCTCGCGGCCGCCTTCCGGCGGCGCAAGGAGAGATTACCGCATCCCAGGATGCGACCGGTAATCCATTGCGGGGGCCGTCACTCGGCCTCCTTGAGGGTCACCTCCACGCCTCCGACGAGGTCGGCGGCCAGGTTGTAGATGACCGAGCCGACGGTGGAGAGCGCCGTCACGAGAAGCACGTTGAGGGCGCCGACGAGCACCGTGTAGCCGAAGATGCGGGCGAAGGAGAACCAGCTGCCGGCGTCCACGCCGCCCGAGGTCTCGCCGGGGCGGCGGGTGAGGCTGTTGACGGTGTCGCCGATGGCGTCGAAGACGCCGAGGCCCGCCAGGATCATGTAGAGGACGACCACGGCGACGAGCAGCACGACGAAGCAGACCAGCGACATCACGAAGCTGAACTTCATCACCGACCAGGGCTCCAGCCGGGCGAGCTGCAGCTGGGCCTTGCGGGCGGGCTTGCCCGCGCCGGCCGGGGCCGCGGCGTCGGTGTCGGGCTGCGGGCGGCCGGCCGGGGCGGGGCCCGCGGAGTTGTTCACGGGCCGGTCCTTCAGCGCGGTGCCGAGCGGGCCGGACGACGCGGACGGCGCGCCGCCGGACACCTCGCGGCGCCCGAACGGCTTGTCGGTGCGGGTCGTCGACATCGACGCGGCCGGCTCGGCCGGCGTGGTCCAGGACGGCTCGGGGTCGTCGCGGACCGGCGCGACCGGCTTGTCGTCGGGCTCGGGCCGCGCCGTGGCCTCGGGCGCGGTCGGCGGCACGGCGTCGACGACGGTGCCGGCGTCCTTGGCCGCGCTCTTGCCCGCGCCGTTGGACGCGGCCGGCACGGCGCCCAGGTCGGGCGTCGTCTCGTCCACCGGGGTGATCTCGACGGCCGTGTCGTCCCGGCCGGGCGCGGCGGAGGCGGGCGCCGCCCGCTCGGCGCCGTTGCCGGCCGCACCGGCCTCGGCGCCGTCCGCGGGTCCGTCCGTCCGGCCCTTGTTCTTGCCGGGCTGGGTGCTCACGTGTCCTCCTGGCCTTGCGCGGGATCAGGGGCCGCGTCACTCGGCGGTGTCACCGGCCCCCTCCTCCTCCGCGTCGTCCGAGTCCACCATGGACTCTACGTTCCGCGCGATGGCGACGATGCCGGCCTTGTCGGCGAGACTCATCAGCCGGACGCCCATGGTCTGCCGGCCCGACTGCTTGATCTCGGCCGCGCTGGTCCGGATGACGCCGCCGTTCGACGTCATGGCGAACACCTCGTCCTCCGGGCCCACCATCAGTGCCCCCACCAACCTGCCGCGCGATTCCACGATCTTAGCGGTGAGAACTCCCTTGCCCCCACGACCTTGCCGCGGGTACTGCCCGACGGGGGTGCGCTTGGCGTAGCCGCCGACGGTCGCGACGAGGACGTTCTGGTCCTCCTCGTGCACGACCAGCATGTTCAGGACGACCTGCTCGCCCTCGAAGCGCATCCCGATGACGCCCGAGGTGGCGCGGCCCATCGGCCGCAGCGAGTCGTCGGAGGCGCTGAACCGGATCGACTGGGCGCCGGTCGACACCATCAGCAGGTCGTCGTCGGGCGAGACCAGGCGGGCCGCGATGACCTCGTCGTCGTCGATCAGGTTGATCGCGATGATGCCGCCGGTGCGCGGCGAGTCGAAGTCGCGGAGCGCGGTCTTCTTGACCCGGCCCTTCTTGGTGGCGAGCACCAGGTAGGGCGCGACGTCGTAGTCGCGCAGGTCCATGACCTGGGCGATGTGCTCGTCGGGTTGGAACGCCAGCAGGTTCGCCACGTGCTGGCCGCGGGCGTCGCGGCCCGAGTCGGGCAGCTCGTAGGCCTTGGCCCGGTACACGCGGCCCTTGTTGGTGAAGAACAGGATCCAGTGGTGCGTCGTGGTGACGAAGAACTGGTCGACGATGTCGTCCTGCTTCAGCTGCGCGCCGCGCACGCCCTTGCCGCCGCGCCGCTGCGCCCGGTACTGGTCGGTGCGGGTGCGCTTGGCGTAGCCGCCGCGGGTGATCGTGACGACGATGTCCTCCTCGGCGATGAGGTCCTCGTAGGACACGTCGCCGTCGAAGGGGATGATCTGGGTGCGGCGGTCGTCGCCGAACTTGTCCACGATCGGGTCGAGCTCCTCGCCGACGATGCGGCGCTGCCGGTCGGGCGAGGCGAGGATGTCGTTGTAGTCGGTGATCTCCGCCATGAGCTTGTCGAACTCGTCGGTGATCGCCTGGCGTTCCAGGGCGGCGAGCTTGCGCAGCTGCATGTCGAGGATGGCCTGCGCCTGGACCTCGTCGATCTCCAGCAGGTCCATCAGGCCGCGCTGGGCCTCCGACGCCGACGGCGAGCGGCGGATGAGCGCGATGACGTCGTCGATGCGGTCGAGCGCCTTCAGCAGCGCGCGCAGGATGTGGGCGCGCTCCTCGGCCTTGCGGAGCAGGAACCGGGTGCGGCGGACGATGACGTCGATCTGGTGGGCGACCCAGTGCCGGATGAACTGGTCGAGGCGGAGCGTGCGCGGCACGCCGTCGACCAGCGCGAGCATGTTCGCGCCGAAGGTCTCCTGGAGCTGGGTGTGCTTGTACAGGTTGTTGAGGACGACCTTGGCGACGGCGTCGCGCTTCAGCACGATGACGAGGCGCTGGCCGGTGCGGCCGGAGGTCTCGTCGCGGACGTCGGCGATGCCGTCGAGCTTGCCGTCCTTGACCAGCTCGGCGATCTTCAGCGCGAGGTTGTCCGGGTTGACCTGGTAGGGCAGCTCGGTGACGACGAGGCAGGTGCGGTTCTGGATCTCCTCGACCTCGACGACCGCGCGCATCGTGATGGAGCCGCGCCCGGTGCGGTACGCCTCCTCGATGCCCTTGCGGCCGACGATGAGGCCGGCCGTCGGGAAGTCCGGGCCCTTGATCCGCTCGATGAGGGCGTCGAGGAGCTCGTCGTCGGAGGCGCCGTAGTTGTCCAGGAACCAGCGGACGCCCTCGCCGACCTCGCGCAGGTTGTGCGGCGGGATGTTGGTCGCCATGCCGACGGCGATGCCGGCGGCGCCGTTGACGAGCAGGTTCGGGTACCGCGACGGCATGACGTCGGGCTCGGCGGACCGGCCGTCGTAGTTGGGGGAGAAGTCGACGGTCTCCTTGTCGATGTCGCGGAGGAGCTCCATCGCCAGGGGGGCCATGCGGCACTCGGTGTAGCGCATGGCGGCCGCCGGGTCGTTGCCGCGCGACCCGAAGTTGCCGTTGCCGTCGACCAGCGGGTAGCGCAGCGACCAGGGCTGCGCGAGGCGGACCAGGGCGTCGTAGATGGCCGAGTCGCCGTGCGGGTGGTAGTTGCCCATGACGTCGCCGACGACGCGGGCGCACTTGAAATAGCCGCGGTCGGGCCGGTACCCGCCGTCGTACATCGCGTACAGCACGCGCCGGTGCACCGGCTTCAGCCCGTCGCGGACCTCCGGCAGCGCGCGCGCGACGATGACCGACATCGCGTAGTCCAGGTAGGACTTCTGCATCGACGCCTGGAGATCGACCGGCTCGATCCGCTCGCCCGGGGCGCCGCCCTCGGTGGTCACGTCCGTCACTGTGCAAGACCTCTTCTACGTGGTGGAAAGGGAGCTCGTCGCCGCCGGGGGCTCAGATGTCGAGGAAGCGCACGTCCTTGGCGTTGCGCTGGATGAACTCGCGGCGGGGTTCGACCTCCTCGCCCATGAGCACGCTGAACAGCTCGTCGGCCTGGGCGGCGTCGTCGAGCTGGACCTGCAGCAGGACCCGCTTGTCGGGGTCCATGGTGGTGTCCCACAGCTCGCTCGCGTTCATCTCGCCGAGGCCCTTGAAGCGCTGGACCTGGTCGCGCGGGCGCGGGTCGCGCTTGCCGGCCGCGATGCCCGCCTCGATGATCGAGTCGCGCTCGGAGTCGGAGTAGGCGTAGTCGGCGTCGGTGCCGCGGGCGTCCCACTTGATCTTGTAGAGCGGGGGCTGCGACAGGTACACGTGGCCGGCCTCGATGAGCGGCTTCATGAACCGGAACAGCAGCGTGAGCAGCAGCGTGTTGATGTGGTGGCCGTCGACGTCGGCGTCCGACATCAGAATGATCTTGTGGTAGCGCAGCTTGGCGATGTCGAACTCGTCGTGCACCCCGGTGCCGAGCGCGGTGATGATCGCCTGCACCTCGTTGTTCTTGAGGATGCGGTCGATGCGCGCCTTCTCGACGTTCAGGATCTTGCCGCGGATCGGCAGGATGGCCTGGTACATCGGGTTGCGGCCGCCCTTGGCCGAGCCGCCCGCCGAGTCGCCCTCGACGATGTACACCTCGGACCTGGCCGGGTCGGTGGACTGGCAGTCCGACAGCTTGCCCGGCAGGGACGTCGACTCCAGCAGGCTCTTGCGGCGGGTGAGGTCGCGGGCCTGGCGGGCCGCGACGCGGGCGCGCGCCGCCTGCGTCGCCTTGTTGATGATCTCCTTGGCCTCGCCGGGGTTCTCCTCGAACCAGTCGCGCAGGTGCTCGTTGCACGCCTTCTGCACGAACGACTTGGCCTCGGTGTTGCCGAGCTTGGTCTTGGTCTGGCCCTCGAACTGCGGGTCGGACAGCTTGATCGAGATGATCGCCGTGAGGCCCTCGCGGACGTCCTCGCCGGTCAGGTTGTCGTCCTTGTCGCGCAGCAGGCCCTTCTCGCGCGCGTACCGGTTGACGATCGTGGTGAGCGCGGCGCGGAAGCCCTCCTCGTGGGTGCCGCCCTCCGCCGTGTTGATCGTGTTGGCGAAGGTGTGCACCGACTCGGCGTAGGAGGCGTTCCACTGCATGGCGATCTCGACCGACATGCCCTCGGTGTCGTCGCTCAGGTAGACGACCGACTCGTGGACGGCCTCCTTGCGCGCGTTGAGGTAGCGGACGAAGTCCTCGATGCCGCCCTCGTAGTGGTACCGCACCGTGATGGGGTCGCCCTCTTCGGAGCGGTGGTCCTCGCGCTCGTCGGTCAGCTCGATCGACAGGCCGCGGTTCAGGAACGCCATCTCCTGCATGCGGCGCGAGAGCGTCTCGAAGTTCCACTCGAGGGTCTCGAAGATGTCGCCGTCCGGCCAGAAGGTGATCTGGGTGCCGGTCTCCTCGGTGGGCTCGCCCTGCTCCAGCGGCCCTTCGGCGCCGCGCCAGTTGTAGGACTGGCGCCAGTAGTGGCCGTCGGTGCGGACCTCGGCCTCCAGGCGGGTCGACAGCGCGTTCACCACGGCCGAGCCGACGCCGTGCAGGCCGCCGGACACCGCGTAGGACTGGCTGTCGAACTTGCCGCCCGCGTGCAGCGTGGTCAGCACGAGCTCGATGGCGGGCCGCTTCTCGACGGGGTGCATGCCGACCGGGATGCCGCGGCCGTTGTCCTTCACCCGGACGCCGCCGTCGGCCAGCAGGGTCACCTCGATGGCGTCGGCGTGGCCGGCCAGGGCCTCGTCGACCGAGTTGTCGACGATCTCGTAGACGAGGTGGTGCAGCCCCCGTTCACCGGTCGAGCCGATGTACATGCCCGGGCGCTTGCGCACCGCCTCGAGCCCTTCGAGGACAGTGATCGAACTAGCGTCGTACGCCAAAGGAAGATCCTCCTGCCGGGGAAGCGTGCCGCCCCCCGCGCCCTCGCCGGGCGCGGTGTGCCCCGTAACACACGTAAGGGCGCCTGGCCCCCGATCTGCCGATCAGGGAGTCCCGGGGCGACCCATGGCGGCCCAGCATCCTGAACCCGCTTTCATTCTACCGGGTGATGGACCGAAAAGTGGCACTGACGGACGCTGTGCGCACGTGTGGCGCCCTGGCGGGCAAGGAGCCACATCCCCCCTTTCACCCTGGGGGGTTCTCGGGCCTGTGAGGCCCTCGCAGCGAAAAGACGGTCCAGAAGCCACGAGGAGATGCTCTCACCACCCACTGACATTGTGGGACACGCCACTGACCTGGGGAAACACCGGGGGACCGGGAGGAGATTCCCAACATCGCGGCCCGCGTCCCGTCTTCTGCCAGTCGCAGGCGGCGCGGTCCGCCCGCGGGCGGGCGGGTCAGCGGACGCGCCAGGCGCCCGCGCGGCGCGGGCCCGAGGACGGGCCGACGACCTTCACCTGCTTGACGGTGCCGGCCCCGAGCTCCTCGTTCAGCCGCCGCACGAGCTGGGTGCGCAGCAGGCGCAGCTGGGTCGCCCAGGTGGTGGAGTCGGCGACGACGGTGAGCTCGCCGTCCTCGAACTTCTCCGGCTTGGTGTGCTCGGCGAGCTCGGGGCCGACGATGCCGGGCCAGTTGCCGAAGACGCCGCCGACCGCCGCGCGCTGCTCCCAGCCGCGGGACGCCATCAGGTCGCGGATGGCCGAGCCGAACCGCTGCGGGTCGCCGCCGCGCCCCGGCTGCCGCACCGGGCCGCCGGGGGCGCGCTTCCGCTTGCCCTGGCCGGGCAGCGTGCCGCGCTTGCGGGCGTCGGCCTTGGCCTGCGCGAGCGCCTCGCGGGCCAGCTCGATGCCGGACTTGGCGGGGGCGGCCCCCGCCGCGGGCGGCGCACCGTCCCCAGGCTGTGGACCGCCGGGCTCGGCGCCGGGCGCCGGCTCGTCGCTCACGGCCCCTCCCCCCGCGCCCCGTCCCTCCGCGCCCCGTCCCTCCGCACCTCGCCGTCCGCCACGGTGTAGGCGGCGCCGGTCAGCTCGCCGGGCACGTCGGCGGGCACCGCCGCGGTGATCAGCACCTGCTCGGCGGGCGCGACCATCCCGGCGAGGCGGGCGCGGCGGCCCGCGTCCAGCTCGGCGAACACATCGTCGAGGATCAGCACCGGGTCGTCGCCGTCGGCGCGCAGCAGCTCGAACGCGGCGAGCCGCAGCGCCAGCGCGAACGACCACGACTCGCCGTGGCTGGCGTAGCCGCGGGCGGGCAGGTCGCCGAGCCGCAGCTGCAGCTCGTCGCGGTGCGGGCCGACCAGGCTGACGCCGCGCTCCAGCTCCTGCTTGCGGGCCTCGGCGGCGCCCTTGAGGAGCCGCTCGCCGAGCTGTGCGCGGTCTGTGGACAGCGGCTCGTCGCCGAGGGAGCTCTTGTAGGCGAGGCCGGCCGCGCCGCTGTGCGGGGCGAGCTCGGCGTACGCGCGGGCGACGAGGGGCCGCAGCGCCGCCACGAGCTCCAGGCGGGCCGCGAGCAGGTCGGCGCCAGTGCGGGCCAGGTGGGCGTCCCACACGTCGAGCGTGGCGAGCACCTCGGCGCCGGGGGAGCGGCGGTGCGCGGCCGCCGACCGCAGCAGGGCGTTGCGCTGCTTGACGACCCGCTCGTAGTCGGAGCGGACGGCGGCGAAGCGCGGGGCGCGGGCGGTGAGCAGCTCGTCCATGAAGCGGCGGCGCTCCCCCGGGTCGCCCTTGACCATGGCGAGGTCCTCGGGGGCGAACAGCACCGTCCGCAGCATCCCGAGGATCTCGCGGGGGCGGGGGACGGGCGAGCGGTTCAGCCGGGCCCGGTTCGCCCGGCCCGGGTTGATCTCCAGCTCGATGAGCGCCCGCCGGTCGTCGCGGACCACCCCGGCCCGCACGATGGCGCGCGCCGCGCCCTGCCGGACCAGCGGGGCGTCGGTGGCGGCGCGGTGGCTGCCGTGGGTCGCGACGTAGCCGACGGCCTCGACGAGGTTGGTCTTGCCCTGCCCGTTCGGGCCCACGAAGGCCGTGACGCCCGGCTCCAGCGCGACCTCGGCGGTGGCGTAGGAGCGGAAGTCCTGCAGCGAAAGGTGGGCGACGTGCACGGGACACGAGGGTAGGCCCTCCGGGCCGCCCCGGCGGCCACACCCACCCCACCGGTGCGGTGCGCGGCGCCGCGCTCCCCCGTCCACGCCGCCGTCCACCGCCTGTGGACGCGCGCCGTGCGGCGGCCCGCGCCCCCGGCGCCGTCCCGCACAGCCTGTGGATACCGCCGCGTCGCCGCTGCTCCCGGACGTGCGGGAGGAGAAAGTTCATACACAGGCTGTGGATAACCCAACGGAGGGCAAGGATGCTCCGCTGGTCGGCGGGCCGCGGTGTCCACAGGCCGGGGACGGCGGCGGCCGTCCCGGAGCGGGACGGCCGTGCCGTGCGTCGGTTCCGGGCGCGCCGCCCGGCGGTGTCAGACCTTCGGCGGGTCGACGTCCGCGCCGGGCGCGTCGGCGCCCTTGGCCGACTCGATGGCGTGCCCGCCGAACTGGTTGCGCAGCGCCGCGACGACCTTCATCGCCGGCGAGTCGTCCTGGCGGGACGCGAACCGCGCGAACAGCGAGGCGGTGATGGCGGGCAGCGGCACGGCGTGGTCGACGGCGGCCTGGACCGTCCAGCGGCCCTCGCCCGAGTCGTTGGCGTAGCCGCGCAGCTCGGCGAGCTTCGGGTCGCCGGCGAGCGCGCGGTTCATCAGGTCCAGCAGCCAGGACCGGATGACGGTGCCCTCCTGCCAGGACAGGAACGTCGCCGGCACGTCGGTGACGACGTCGCTCGCCTCCAGCAGCTCGTAGCCCTCGCCGAACGCCTGCATCATCGCGTACTCGATGCCGTTGTGGACCATCTTGGCGAAGTGCCCGGCGCCGATCTTGCCCGAGTGCACGAACCCGAAGTCGCCCTCGGGCTTCAGCGTCTCGAAGATCGGCATGAGCCGGCGCACGCTGTCCTCGGACCCGCCGACCATCAGCGCGTAGCCGTTCTGCAGGCCCCAGACGCCGCCGCTGACGCCGCAGTCGACGAAGCCGATGCCCTTCTCGGCCAGCTCCGCGCCGTGCTTCTGGTCGTCGATGTAGTGCGAGTTGCCGCCGTCGATGACCAGGTCGCCGGACTCCAGCACCTCGCCCAGCCGCGTGACGGTCGCCTGGGTCGGCTCGCCGGCCGGGACCATCACCCACACCACGCGCGGCGCCGCGAGGCGCTGCACGAGCTCCTCGAGGGTGGCGACGTCGCTCACGTCGGGGTTGTTGTCGAAACCGACCACCGTGTGGCCGCCCCGGCGCAGACGTTCGGCCATGTTGCCGCCCATCCGGCCGAGCCCGATCATGCCCAGCTCCATTGGATCTCCCCTGCTCGTCCCCTGCTCACGGCGCGCGGACGGCCTCTCCGTCCCCGGTCGGTCCCCGTGGTATGCCCCGTTGGGGAGTTTTACCCCGACCGGCGGGTCAACCCGACAACCGCACCGGCATGATCAGGTAACGGTAGCCGGGGGTCTCGCCCTCCTGCGGCGGCTTGCCGGTGAGCACGGCCGGCTTCGTCGGCGTCGTGAACGACAGCCGCGCGGTGTCCGAGCCGATCGCGGCGAGGCCGTCGAGCAGGAACCCGGGGTTGAACGCGATGTCGATGTCGTCGCCCTCCAGCGTGGCCTCCAGGGCCTCCACGGCCTGCGCCTCGTCGCCGGTGCCGGCCTCCAGGACGACCTCGCCCTGCCGGAACGACAGCCGCACCGGCGTGTTGCGCTCGGCGACGAGCGACACGCGCTTGACGGCCTCGATGAACTGGCCGGTCGGGATGTCGGCGAGGCCCGCGTACTCGCTCGGCAGCAGCGAGCGGTACTTGACGAAGTCGCCGTCCAGCAGCCGCGAGGTGGTGCGGCGGCCGCCGCCCTCGAAACCGATCATGCCCTCGCCCGCGCCGCCGACGCCCTGCGCGGCCAGCGCGATCTTCACTTCGGCGCCGGAGGTCAGCGACTTGGCGGTGTCGGCGAGGGTCTTGGCGGGCACCAGGGCGACCGCGGAGAAGTCCGGCCGCTCGGGCTTCCAGTGCAGCTCGCGGACGGCCAGCCGGTAGCGGTCGGTGGAGGCGAGGGTGACGGTCTCGCCCTCGATCTCGACCCGGACGCCGGTGAGCATCGGGATCGTGTCGTCGCGGCCGGCGGCGATCGCGACCTGCGACACGGCGGCGGCGAACTCGTCGCTGCCGACGGCGCCCGCGGCGGGCGGCATCTCCGGCAGCGTCGGGTAGTCCTCCACAGGCATCGTCAGCAGTGTGAACTTCGCGCTGCCGCAGCGGAGCATCACCTTGGCGCCGTCGGTGGTCACCTCCACAGGCTGTGGAGGAAGGCTGCGCGAGATCTCGGCGAGCAGGCGGCCCGAGACGAGCGCGCTGCCCGGCTCCTCGGTGTCGATGTCGGCCGACACCTGGGCCGACACCTCGTAGTCGAACGCCGACAGCGTCAGCCGGTCGCCCGCGGCCAGGTGCATGCCGGCGAGGACGGGCACCGGGGGGCGCGCGGGCAGGGTGCGCGCCGTCCAGGCCACGGCGTCGGCCAGGGCGTCTCTGTCGATGCGGAACTTCACGTGACCCGCCTCCTGAGGGTGATGGGACGACATCGGGCTGACTCATGATCGAGTCGGGGTGCGCTCGGGGCGCTTGTCCCCAGGCCCTAAGTCAAGCTGTTCATTTTCCTTGTGAGAGACATGGGGTAGTACTCGTCATAGGGGCTGTGGATACTGTGCACAACCTCTGTTGTCGCAGGTGGGACCGCGTGGCGTCGTCCACAGCCCCGGTGGACAGACGGTGGACGACGAAAAACGATCTGTGGATGACGAATCCTTGCCCACAGGCCGTCCCCAGGTCATCCCCAGAACGATCACAGGTTGTCCACGGGTTATCCGCAGGTTTCCCACCTGTGGACAGGGGTAGTTCTAGCAGACGGGTCCGACGGCGAACTTATCCTCAGCCCGTCCCCAGGACATCCACAGGTTGTCCACGGGTCCGTCCCCATGATGCCGGGTGACCGTCCACAGCGTTCCCCAATCCGTCCACTGCCGGTCCACAGGTTTTCCGCAGGCGGAGCCCGGGTTATCCACAGAGATCCCAGGGTTGTCCACAGCCTGTGGGTAAAACCCGACGAGCGCGGACGAGTCGCCGCCACGGAACGATCAAGCCTGTGTACAGAACCGGACGGTACTGTGCACAGGCTCTCACGGCCGTTGTCCACAGATCGGCGACCTGTGGACGAAACGCGGGCCGCGCGCCGACGATTTTTCCCGATCAAGACTCCGACCTGCGGTTACCCCCTGTGGACAGCGCGCACCGCCCTGTGGACGCACGTTATCCACAGGGCGCGCCTCCCCTTCCGCCCCCGCCGGCCGCCCCGCACACTGGACACAGCCCCCCGTACAGGGGCGTTGCCACCACCTGGAAGCGACCGCACAGAGCAACGCGCAAAGCCGTCCCGGAGGGCGACGGCCTTCGCGCGACGGCCGGGCGCGACGCCCAATGCGGTGGCTGGGCATGGTGGCGAGGACGGCGACGGTTGAGCATGCGGATGAAGGCTGGGGGGTGCCGAGGGCTGAGAGCGCGGTAGCCGAGCGCACGGTGGCAGCCAGGCGTACGGCGACGCACGGCGGTGACTGAACATGCAGCGGCGGCTGAACGTGCGATGACAGCTGGTGCGCGATGACAGCTGGTGCGCGACGGCGCTCAGCGGTGGCTAGGCAGGCGGCCGGACGTTCGGCGGCGCCGTACGTGTGACGCGGCGGCTGGTCGTGCGACGGGCTGGTCGTCTGGCGGCGCCCAGCCCCGGCTGGGCACATGGATGCGGCCGAGCATGCGGCGACGGCGGGGCATGAATGGCGGCTGGTCGTGCAGTGGCTGGTCGTGCGGCGGCTGGTGTGCGGCGGCGCTCAGCAGCGGCGAGGCCGGCGGCCGGACGTTCGGCGGCAGCGTCCGGCTGCGGCCAGCTATGTGGCGGCATGTGGCGTGCGGTTGCGTGTGGCGTGTGCTCGTGGCTCGTGGCTCGTGGCTCGTAGCTCGTGCGCGGGCTCGTGCGCGGGGCTCGTGCTCGTAGCTCGTGGCGGTGGTGGGGCGGGTGGCGTGCGGTGGCGTGCGGGGCGCCTGCGGCGGTGCGGCGTGCGGCGGCGTGCGGCGGCGTGCGGCGGCGTGCGGCATTGTGGCGGCGTGTGACGGCCTACGGCGGTGCGGCGGTGCGGCGGTGCGGCGGTGCGGCGGTGCGGCGTGTGGCGGCGTGCGGTGGCGTGCGGCGTGCGGCGTGCGGCGTGCGGCGGCGCGTGGTGGGGC
>NZ_JAIBOA010000029.1 GCF_019458805.1 Actinomadura parmotrematis | reverse complement strand
GGGCGCCCCCCCGCGGGGGGGGGGGGGGGGGGGGGGGGGGAGGGAGGGAGGGGGTGCGGGTCAGCGTTTGCGGGCTTGGTGCTTGATGCGGCCGGTCAGTTCGGTGACCTGGTTGTAGATGGCGCGGCGCTCGGCCATCAGGCTGCGGACCTTGCGCTCGGCGTGCATCACCGTGGTGTGGTCGCGGCCGCCGAACTGCTGGCCGATCTTGGGGAGGGACAGCTCGGTCAGCTCCCGGCAGAGGTACATGGCGATCTGGCGGGCGGTCACCAGCATCCGGGACCGGGACGGGCCGCACAGGTCGTCGATGGTGGTGCCGAAGTACTCCACCGTCTGCGCCATGATCATCGATGCGGTGATCTCGGGGCCGGAGTCGTTGGGGATGAGGTCCTTCAGCACGATCTCGGCGAGCTTCAGGTCCACCGACTGGCGGTTCAGGCTGGCGAACGCCGTGACGCGGATGAGCGCGCCCTCCAGCTCGCGGATGTTGGTGGCGATCTGGGAGGCGATGAACTCCAGCACGTCCGGCGGCACGACCAGGCCCTCCTGGCGGGCCTTCTTCTGCAGGATCGCGATCCGGGTCTCCAGCTCGGGCGGCTGGACGTCGGTGGTGAGGCCCCACTCGAACCGGTTGCGCAGCCGGTCCTCCAGCGTGACGAGCTCGCGGGGCGGCCGGTCGCTGGAGATGACGATCTGCTTGCTGGCGTTGTGCAGCGTGTTGAAGGTGTGGAAGAACTCCTCCTGCGTCTGCTCCTTGCCCTCCAGGAACTGGATGTCGTCCACGAGCAGGATGTCGACGTCGCGGTAGCGCCGGCGGAACCCGTCGGCCTTGCCGTCGCGGATGGAGTTGATGAAGTCGTTGGTGAACTCCTCCGAGCTCACGTACCGCACCCGCGCGCCGTTGAAGAGGCTCTGCGCGTAGTGGCCGATGGCGTGCAGCAGGTGCGTCTTGCCGAGGCCGGAGTCGCCGTAGATGAACAGCGGGTTGTACGCCTTGGCGGGCTGCTCGGCGACGGCGACGGCGGCGGCGTGCGCGAACCGGTTGGACGAGCCGATGACGAACGTCTCGAAGGTGTACTTGGAGTTCAGCCGGTCGCCGCCCGCGGCGGGGGCGGCCGCGCCGCCCGCCGGGGCGCCGGCGGGACCGCCCGCGGGCTCGTCGCCGCGGTACTGCTCGCCGGCCTTGAACGACTCGAACGCCTCGCTGGTGAAGGCGTCGTCGGAGCGGGTCAGCACCGTGTCGTCGGAGCCGGACCGCTCCTCGCCGCCGCGCGCTCCCTGCGCCTCGCCGCGCCCGCCCGGACTACCGGGACCGCCCGGGCCGCCGGGCCTGGAGGCGCCGAGCGTCCGGTCGTTGAGGTGGGACGGGGCGGGCGCGCCCTGCTGGCGCTCGCCGCCGAACCCCTCCTGCCCGGGGCGGGCGCGGTCGCCGGGGAAGCCGTTCTGCTGGCCGCGTCCCTCGAAGGGGGACGGGCGGGAGCCGCGCCGCTCGGGGCCGGCGCCGTAGGCGGGCGGGCGGGGGGCGGCGGGGAAGGCGCCGCCGTGCTCGCCGTCGCGCTGGGGCCAGCCGCGGTCCTCGCCGGGGGGAGGGAAGCGGTCGCCGCCCTGCTGGGGGCGGCCGCCGAACGAGCCCTGCTCGTTGCCGTAGGACCGCTCGCCGTACGAGCGGTCGTCGCCGTACGGGCGCTCCTCGTAGGAGGAGTCGTACTGCTCGTAGGGGCGCTCCTCGAAAGAGTCGTAGGAGCGGTCCCCGTAGGAGGGGGACGACTCGGCGTCGCGGTCGGGCGGGGCCTGCCCCGGCTCGCCGCCCGCCGCGGAGGGCTCGGGCTGGACGGTGACGGCCACCTGGATCTCGCGGCCGAGCTCGTGCGACAGGGCCTGGGTGATGAGGCTGCGGAGGCGGTTCTCCAGGGCGTGCTTGGCGAACTCGTTCGGCGCCGCCAGCAGGGCGGTGCCCTCGATCAGCGCGAGCGGGCGGACCATGGGGAGCCAGGCGCGGTAGCTCGGGGTGAGATCGCTCTCGCCGAGCGCCGTCAGGGTGCGGGACCAGACCGACCCGAGATCCTGACCGTCCATGCGCAAGGCCCCTCCCCACCACCCCCGGTTGCCGGGGCACCTGACCTGTCCGTGCCGAGTCCCTGTCGTTCCACTGGTGTGAACCGCCGCAAAGACCACGATGGCGCCGCGGAATGATTACTCTCTCACGAGTTGTCCACAGAGTTGTCCACAGACTGTGCATGAGCATGAGATCCCTGTGCAAAAGTCGTCGGCGCACGGGATCTTGAACGTTCGCGGGGAGTGTCGTGCCTGGTCAGGGGGATCGCTGGACCAGAGGGAGCCGCCGCGTCGGGGCCGCTCACCGGAGGGGGAAACTGTAGCGGCTGCCTTTCGGGCCCCGCAACAGGAACCCCGGGGGCGGTGTTCGTCCACAGGCGCCGCCGGCGCTGTGGACACGCTGGGGACGAGCGCGGGGACCGGCGCGGACGGGCGCGGAGGGCGGCCGCCGGAGGCGTCGTGCGGGGGGTGCGGGTGTTCACCGCCACCCTGTCTCCGTTTGACCTGATGGGCCGGTAGCCCGTAACGTTCTGAGGTCGAGTCGCATCGACGGAGATGACGCGTGCCCGCCCGCTCCCCGCGAGCGCGGACGGGCCCCCGCTGCGGGGGACCGGACGCGGCCCTCGATGCGAGCCATCGCGCCTCTAGACCAACGACCGCAGCACCTGGAGCCTCTCGTGAGCAAGCGTACTTTCCAGCCGAACAACCGTCGTCGCCACAAGAAGCACGGCTTCCGGCTGCGGATGCGTACCCGTGCGGGTCGCGCCGTGCTGGCCTCGCGGCGCGGCAAGGGCCGCGCCCGCATCGCGGTCTGATCCTCCCCTCACATGCTGCCGTCCGGTAACCGGATGCGGCGGCGGGACGAGTTCACGTCGGCCGTCCGGCGCGGTCGCCGCGCCGGACGGCCGACTGTCGTCCTACACCTCCTCCGGCCGTCCGATCCCGGGCCCTCCGACACCGGCCCCTCCGCCGTCGGATCCGCCGGCGCCGGGACCGCGGGCACCGGTTCCGCCGGCGCCGGGACGTCCGGCACCGGACCGGCGGGGGACGCGCCGCCGCTGGTCGGTTTCATCGTGGCCCGGACCGTCGGTGACGCCGTGACCCGCAACCGGGTCCGGCGTCGCCTGCGGCACCGGCTCCGCGATCACCTGCACCGGCTGCCGCGCGGTAGCCTGCTCGTAGTGCGCGCCAACCCCGCCGCCGGGGCGGCGCGCGACGACGAACTGGCCGCGGATGTGGAGTCGGCGCTCGACCGGCTCCTGCGGCCCGCGTCCAAGGGGCGAAAATGACGAGTACGGCCGGGGGATCCCGTGCCTGACCGGCGCGACGCGCAGCGGCCCGCCGGCCCGGTCGCGCGGGCGCTGATCCTGCTCGTCCGCGGCTACCGCCGCTTCGTCAGCCCCCTGCTCGGACCGGTGTGCCGCTTCGAGCCCTCGTGCAGCGCCTACGGCCTGGAGGCCCTCCAGGTGCACGGCGCGCTCCGCGGGGGCTGGCTCACCGTCCGCCGCATCAGCCGATGCCATCCTTTCAACCGTGGTGGATTCGACCCGGTACCGCCCCGCGAGGGCGCACCGGCGGCCCCCGACTCGCCTACCCGCGGCCGCGAGGGAAGCGGTCCCGCCCTAGCAGAGCCCAAGGAGCTGCCCGGTGCTTGACTGGTTGTATTCGATCGTCGCCCACCTGATCGTCTGGATTCACAGCGGGCTCAGCCTGGTCGTCCCCAAGGACAGCGGCTGGGCCTGGGGCGGCTCGATCATCCTGCTGACCGTCCTGCTGCGGCTGGCGCTCGTCCCGCTGTTCGTCAAGCAGATCCACGCCTCCCGCAAGATGCAGGAGCTGAACCCCAAGGTTCAGGCGCTGCGCAAGAAGTACAAGAACGACAAGCAGCGGATGAACCAGGAGGTGATGAAGCTCTACCAGGAGAACGGCGCGAACCCGCTGGCGGGCTGCCTCCCCCTGGTCGTGCAGATGCCGGTGTTCATCGGCCTCTTCCAGACGCTGAAGCGGATCTCCGACGCCAAGCCCGGCACCGGCGTGTTCGCGCTGTCGCCCGAGCTGGTGCAGAGCGCCCAGAAGGCCAACATCTTCGGCGCGCACATCCCCGACACGTTCCTGCACGCCTGGGGCGCCGACCCGAAGAGCTGGAGCGCGATCCTCATCACCGGCATCGCGGTGGTCGTCTCCTCCTGCACGACCTTCTTCACCGTGCGGGCCAGCATGAAGCGCCAGCCCGTCACCGACGACGCCAACCCGATGGCGCAGGCGCAGAAGATGATGGTCTTCCTCGCCCCGCTGTTCGGCCTGTTCGGCCTCGGCTTCCCGCTCGGCGTCCTCATGTACTGGGTGACGTCCAACAGCTGGACCCTCGCGCAGCAGCACTACATCTACTCCAAGTACCCGCCGCTCGGCGCGGACGGCGCCGCCCCCGCGCCGGCCAAGGACGACAAGCCCGCCACCGGCCTGAAGGCCCGGCTGAAGAAGGAGCCGGAGCCGGCGCCCGAGCCCGAGCCCGAGAAGGCCAAGGTCGTGCGGAACCAGCCGACCCGCAAGCCGCGCAGCAAGCGCAGCGGCACGTCGAAGCGCTAGTTTGAGTTCCGGTCCCGCCGAAGAAGGAGAGACTCCGTTGAGCCAGACCGACACCACCGAGGTCGACGTCCAGGCCCTCGAGCAGGAGGGCGAGATCGCCGCCGACTACATCGAGGGCCTGCTGGACATCGGTGACTACGACGGCGACATCGACATGGACGTCGAGGGCGAGCGGGCCGTCGTCGCGGTGGTCGGCGCGGCGCTGGACGAGCTCGTCGGCAAGCGCGGCGAGGTGCTGGAGGCGATCCAGGAGCTGACCCGCCTCGCGGTGCACCGCCAGACCGGCAACCGGACCCGGCTGATGCTCGACATCGGCGGCTACCGGGAGCGCCGCCGCGCCGAGCTCACCCGCCTCGGCGAGGAGGTCGCCGCGGAGGTCAAGCAGGGCGGGCAGGCCAAGCCGCTGGCGCCGATGACGCCGTTCGAGCGCAAGATCGTGCACGATGCGATCGCGGCGGCCGGGCTGCGCAGCGAGTCCGAGGGCGAGGAGCCCGAGCGCTACGTGGTGGTCCACCCCTCCTGATCGAGCGAGACGGCGGCGGCCCCGCACCCGGGCATCGGGTGCGGGGCCGCCGCCGTCTCGGCGGTCGTCCGGAGCCGTTCGCGGGCAGGGCAGAGGCCCCGCCGGAGGACGGGGCCTCTGCGTGAGCCCGGTGTGCACCGCCGCCTTGGCACACCGGGCGGTCCGCGGGATTCAGCGCCGCTCGCGCGCCGGACGGGTCAGCGCAGCTCGTCGTGGGTCGGAAGGTGGCGGGGGCCGTTCTCCAGGGCCGGGTCGTTCACCACCGCGGGGTCGTTGGCGAACGCCGGGTCGTTCGCGAACGCCGGGTCGTTGGGGTTGCGGACCGGCGGCGCCTCGCGGCGGACGGGCCGCTCCTCGACGATCCGCTCCACGACCTCGCCGTCGGCGCGGACGGGGCGCTCGATGATGCGCTCCTCGCGCACCACGTGCGTCTCGGGGCGGGATTCGCGCTCGCGCTCCTCGCGGACCGACTCGAACACCTCGTCGGGGTTCTCGCCCCGGCGGTTGAGCTTGAAGGTGAACACCAGGCTGAGGATCCCGATGAGGATCAGGATCCAGCCGACCAGGTGGATGTCCACCCCGCTGAGGTCGGCGCGGATGGCGAAGGCCAGGATCGCTCCGATGGCCAGGAATGCAAGTCCGACTCCGATACCCATTGCCTCGGAGCCTCCTTCCGTGACGGGCGGGCAGCACTTGACCCGCTCCTTACCCGCCCGTCCAGCCTTTATCCGAAAAGGGGACGGACGTGGAGGTAAGACGACCTGCCGGACTGGTCACACCCCTCTGCCGGTCATGAATCGCCCGGCCGGCGGCACCCGTGTGCGGGTGCCGTGCCTTTTGTGGAACGATTCGGCGGTGGGGATCGCACGTGAGGTTTTCGGTGACGCGCTGCCGGTCGCGGAGCAGTACGCGGAGTTCCTGTCGGGTCCGGGCGTCGAGCGGGGGCTGATCGGCCCCCGCGAGGTCGACCGCCTCTGGGAACGGCATCTGATCAACTGCGCGGTGGTGGCCGAGGCGATCCCGGCGGCGGCGAGCGTCGTCGACATCGGCTCCGGCGCCGGGCTGCCCGGCCTGGTCCTGGCGATCGTCCGGCCCGATCTGGACATCACGCTGCTGGAGCCGCTGCTCCGCCGCACCACCTTCCTCGACGAGGCCGTCGGCATGCTGAAGCTCGGCAACGTGACGGTGCTCCGCGGGCGCGCCGAGGAGCACGCCGGCAAGCTGACGGTGGACGTCGCGACGGCGCGCGCCGTCGCCCCCCTGGAGCGGCTGGCGGGCTGGGCCCTCCCCCTGCTCCGGCCGGGCGGCGAGCTGCTCGCGCTGAAGGGCGAGCGCGCCGCCGCGGAACTGGCGGAGGCGGGGCCCGTGCTGGACCGATTCGGTGTGCGGAGCACCGAACTGCTGCAAGTCGGGCGCGGTAAGGTCGACCCGCCGACAACGCTTGTCCGCGTGGTCGCCGGAGCGCGCGCCCCCCGGCGGGCCCCAGGGTCGAGGAAGAGGTCTTCATGAGCACCGGACCAGGACAGGGCTGGCCTGATCGCGCCGGCGAAACCCCCGACGATCAGCAGCCCGATCCCGGACCGGGGGAGACCGCGGCGGAGGCGGCGCCCTCCGGGCACGCCAATTGGGGAAGCACGACGTCGGGGACCGCGGAGAACGTCGGCTACGTGCCGACCGGCGGCCCGGCCGCCGCACCGGCGGCCCGGCGTCCGAATCAGGGGGAGTCGGAACTGGTGCGCGAGGCGCTGAAGGACGCCAAGGTTTCACATGAAACCTCGGCGGCCGCACCCAAGTCCAAGCCGGGCGGAGCGGACCGCGACTGGCCGCGGCCCGCGCGCTGCCGGGTCGTCACGATCGCCAACCAGAAGGGCGGGGTGGGCAAGACCACCAGCTCGGTCAACCTGGCGGCCTCGCTCGCGATGCACGGCGCGCAGGTCCTGGTCGTCGACCTGGACCCGCAGGGCAACGCCTCCACCGCGCTCGGCGTCGACCACCACGCGGACGTGCCGTCCATCTACGACGTGCTGATCGAGGACGTGCCGCTCGCCGACATCGTCGTCCCGGCCCCCGAGATCCCCAACCTGTTCTGCGCGCCGGCGACGCTGAACCTCGCCGGCGCCGAGATCGAGCTCGTCTCCAAGGTGGCCCGCGAGTCGCGCCTCCAGCGCGCCCTGGACGCCTACGACAAGGACAAGTTCGACTACGTCCTCATCGACTGCCCGCCGTCGCTCGGGCTGCTCACCGTCAACGCCCTCGTCGGCGGCGACGAGCTGCTCATCCCGATCCAGTGCGAGTACTACGCCCTGGAGGGCCTCGGCCAGCTGATCCGGACGGTCGACCTCGTCCGCTCGCACCTGAACCCGACGCTGAACGTCTCCACGATCCTGCTGACGATGTACGACGCCCGCACCCGGCTGGCCGCCCAGGTCGCCGAGGACGTGCGGAACCACTTCGGCGACGTGGTGCTGAACACCGTGATCCCGCGCAGCGTCCGGGTGTCCGAGGCGCCCAGCTACGGGCAGTCGGTGATGACCTACGACCCGGGCTCCAGCGGGGCGCTCGCCTACAGCGAGGCCGCCTCCGAGATCGCCCACCGCAATGGAGAGGCCACGTGAGCCGGCAACGACGCCCCGGACTCGGCAAGGGCCTGGACGCCCTCATCCCCACCGCCCCGCCGCCTCCTCCGGCCGCGCCGGGCGAGCAGGCGCCGGGCGGCGGCGCCCGGCCGAACGGCACCGGCTCGGACGGCGCGGCCGCCCCGGTCGGCGCCCCGGTGCAGCAGCCCGTCGCGGGCGCGTTCTTCGCCGAGCTGAAGCCCGAGAGCATCCGGCCGAACCCGCGCCAGCCGCGCGAGCACTTCGACGAGGACGCGCTCCAGGAGCTCGCCGACTCGATCCACATCGTCGGCATGCTCCAGCCGATCGTGGTCCGCCGCGTCGAGGCCGCCGACCACGAGTTCGAGCTGATCATGGGGGAGCGGCGCTGGCAGGCGGCGCAGCGGGCCGGCCTCACCGCCGTCCCGGCCATCATCCGAGCCACCTCCGACGACGACATGCTCCGCGACGCGCTGCTGGAGAACCTGCACCGCCAGCAGCTGAACGCGCTGGAGGAGGCGGCCGCCTACGAGCAGCTCCTCAAGGACTTCGACGTCACCCACGAGCAGCTCGCCGCCCGCATCGGCCGCTCGCGCCCGCACATCTCCAACACCCTGCGGCTGCTGAACCTGCCGCCGCTGGTGCAGCGCCGGGTCGCCGCGGGCGTCATCTCCGCCGGCCACGCCCGCGCCCTGCTGTCGCTGGACAGCGCCGAGGCGCAGGAGCACCTCGCCGCCCGGATCGTCGCCGAGAACCTGTCGGTCCGCGCCGTCGAGGAGATCATCGCGCTGCGCGAGGTGGAGGACGGGCCGCCCGCCCCGCGCCAGGGCCGCCGCAAGGCGACCCCGGCGCCGGAGCTGAAGCAGCTCGCCGACCGGCTCTCGGACCGCTACGAGACCAGGGTCCGCGTCGACATGGGCCGCAGCAAGGGCAAGATCGTGGTGGAGTTCGCCTCGCTGGACGACCTGGACCGCATCATCAAGTCGATGGTCCCCGACGACCGCGGCCTCGCCGACGGCGGCCTGGACGACCGCTAGCCCCTGCCGCACGCGCCGAACGCGCCCCGGAACCGCTCCCGGTTCCGGGGCGCTCCGCTTTCCCCGCTCCCCCACGAGCCCCAGTGATCCCCTGAGCGCCCCCGGTGCCCGTGCCGGGCCTGGGTGCGCCTTGGCGATCTCCGGCCCGTCCGGACCCTCCAGGGCACCGCGGACGCCCACCCACGGCGGCCCTCCCACGACGGCGCAGCAGGCGGACCGTCCCCGTGAGACGCACCGCCAGATTCGGACGCCCCCCGCGTTCGCCGGCTCGCCGAGCACTGCCAGGCCCGGTGGGCACCCGTCCGGTGACCGGGGCTCCCGAAACGGCGCCGCATATGGGCCGGTGCCCGTGAGGGGGCGGCCGTGCTCACATACGCCCCACGATCTCCGGCCGGCCGGAGCCCTGCAAGGCTCCGGCAGCACCATCCGGGGTCCGGCCCCGGCTCGACGGCGCAGTAGGTCGACCGTCCCCTGCGAGCGTGCCGTCAGGTTCGAAGGCGCCGCAGCGATCTCCAGCTCGCCCGCGTCCTGCGAACCCCGCAGCCATCTACCAGGGCGCTCCTGCCCCTGGGGCGGTGCCGCATGTGGACCGTCGCCTGGTGAGGCACGCCACCGGGCTTGGACGTGCTCCCGTGATCTCTGGATCGTCCGAACCCTGAAGGGGGCGCGAGGACTCGTCAGGAGGCTGCGGCTCCCAAGGCGCGCCGTCGCGGTGGCGTGGCCGCCGGTCGGCGTCGTGAAACGGATGAGCGGGGTGGGGAGTCTCACGGGGAGTCGAGGTTTCCCGTGAAACATGGCCACGGACCATCTGGTGGGCGCGAGCGGTCGCCTTCCGATCGGGGGCGGGCGAGGTTTCTCGTGAAACGTTCGGGGTGAAAGGGCGAGAGGTACCCGGGGCGTTTCACGTGAAACGAGGAGGGGCGCCCTTCGGTCAGGGGAAGCGGCGCAGGAGGAGGTCGCGGCAGACGGTGCCCAGGTTCAGGCCCGCGGCCTTCACGGCGCGGGGCAGGAGGCTCGTCTCGGTCATGCCGGGTGCGACGTTCACCTCCAGGAAGTGCACCTCGCCCGCGCGGTCGACGATCATGTCGGTGCGGGACAGGTCGCGCAGGCCGAGGGCGCGGTGGGCGGTGAGGGCGGCGGCGGTGGCCTTCTCGGTGACGGCCGGGGAGAGGCGGGCCGGGGCGATGAACTCGGTCTCCCCCGCCTCGTAGCGGGCCGTGTAGTCGTACAGCCGGCCCGGTGCGGCGATCTCGACGGGCGGCAGGGCGCGGAGGCCGTCCGGGAGGTCCAGGACGCTGACGGCGATCTCGGTGCCCTCGACGCACCGCTCGATGAGGGCGGTGTCGCCGTAGGCGAAGCAGCCGACCATCGCGGCGGGGAGCTCGTGGGCGGAGTGGACGGCGGAGGCGCCGAGCGCGGAGCCGCCGCGGGTCGGTTTCACGAAGAGCGGGAGGCCGAGCGCCGCCACCACGCGGTCGAGGACGGCGGACGCGCCGAGGTCGTGGAAGACCTCCTTCGGCAGCGCGATGGACGGCGGCGTGGCGAGGCCCGCCGCGGCGACGACGGACTTCGCCGCCGGCTTGTCCCAGGCGATCCGGCAGGCGTCCGGGCGGGCGCCGACGTAGGGGACCGGCAGCAGGTCCAGGACGCCGCGGACGGCGCCGTCCTCGCCCGAGGCGCCGTGCAGGACCGGGAAGACGACGTCGGGCGGGTCGGCGGCGAGGCGGTCCAGCAGGGAGGCGTCGGAGTCGTAGAGGACGACGGGCACGTCCAGCGAGCGCAGCGCGTCCGCGACGCGGCGCCCCGAGCGGAGCGACACCTCCCGCTCGTACGACAGGCCCCCGGCCAGAACGACGACATGCCCGAGCTCCACGCCAGGCCCCTTCCCCATGAACGAGAGAACGCCGGCCCCCCGGGGTCGGGGAGCCGGCGTTCCAGAATGTCTCAGACGATGCCCGGTCCCGGCGTGTGCACCCCGCGGGGGGCGCGGTCCGGGCGGGCTCCCCCGAAAGTGTCCCGCATCCCGATCTCCTGCTGGACCACCGAGGCGAGCCGGCGGACGCCCTCGCGGATCCGGTGCGGCTCGGGGAAGCAGTAGGACAGGCGCAGGTGCCGCTGCCCGGTGCCGTCGGCGTAGAAGCCGGTGCCGGGGACGTAGGCGACGCGCTCGGCGAGGGCGCGCGGCGCCATCGCCTTGGCGTCCAGGCCCTCGGGGAGGGTGAGCCAGACGAAGAAGCCGCCCGCCGGGCGCGTCCAGGTGCAGCCGTCCGGCATGAGCGCGTCCAGGGACTCCAGCATGGTGTCGCGGCGCTCGCGGTACAGCTCGCGGAAGCTCTTGATCTGCTCGCGCCAGGGCTGGGTGTTCAGGTACTCGCGGACGGCGAGCTGGGAGAAGTTCGGCGGGCAGAGCACCGCGGACTCGGCGGCGAGGACCAGCTTGGTGCGGACGCCCTGCGGGGCGAGCACCCAGCCGACGCGGAGGCCGGAGGCGATCGTCTTGGAGAACGAGCCGAGGTAGACGACCCGGTCGTCGTCCGCGCGCAGCGCCCGCAGGGGCTCGTGGTCGTAGCAGAGCAGCCCGTAGGGGTTGTCCTCGACGACGAGGACGTCGTGCGCGGCGCAGATGTCGAGGACCTCGGCGCGGCGGGCGGCGCTCAGCGTCACGCCCGCCGGGTTCTGGAAGGTGGGGACGGTGTAGAGGAACTTCACCCGGCGGCCCTCGCGGCGCAGGCGCGCCAGCGTCTCGCGGAGCGCGGCGGGGACGAGGCCCTCGCCGTCCATCGGGACGTGCACGACGTCGGCCTGGTAGGACGCGAAGGTACCGAGCGCGCCGACGTAGGACGGGGCCTCGGCGAGCACCACGTCCCCTGGATCGATGAAGATCTTGGTGAGGAGGTCGAGGCCCTGCTGGGCGCCGACGGTGACGACGACGTCGTCGGCGTTCGCGGTGACGCCCTCCAGCGCCATCACCTCGCAGATGCGGGCGCGCAGCTCCTCGTCGCCCTGCGCGGAGCCGTACTGGAGGACCTCGGCGCCCTTGCCGGCGACGAGGTCGCCGACCATGCCGCCGACGACGTCGAGGGGCAGCGCGGACACGTAGGGGGCGCCGCCGGCGAGGGAGACGACCTCGGGGCGGGACACCACGGCGAACAGGGCCCTGATCTCCGACGGCACCATCCCGGCGGCGCGGGCGGCGTAGCGGTCGGCATGGGCATCTGTACGCGCGTGCTGTTCCACGAGGGACCTCCACGGGTGTTCGGATCTGCTGAGCAAACTACGGCATGGGCGGGCCGGTCCGGGGAGGCGCCCCCGCGCGAGTCGCGGGAGGAACGATCCCTTCCGGCCCCTTCCGATACGATGCCCGAGGGTCCCGGAGTGTTGCCGGGAATCACCGGGAAATGGCGCGTCGGTGCTACCCGCCGCGTGGTCACGAAGCCGCTGGGGGGTGCCAGGGTCGGTGTCGCGTCGCCTCGTCAACATCACGCTGGACAACGTCGACGACCTGCCGCACCGCTGCCGGCGGTGCGTGTTCTGGGAGCTGGACGCGGTGAGCGGCGAGCGCGCCGCCAAGACCGGCGATCCGGGCCTGGAGAAGGAGGCGTGGATCTCGGCGACGCTGCTGGACTGGGGCAGCTGCGGGAAGATCGCCTACGTGGACGACGTGCCCGCCGGGTTCGTGATGTTCGCGCCGCCGCTGTACGTGCCGCGCTCGACGGCGTTCCCGACGAGCCCCGTCAGCGCCGACGCGGTGCTGCTGATGACCGCGCACATCACCCCGGAGTTCACCGGCGGCGGCCTCGGCCGGATGCTGGTGCAGGGCGTCGCGAAGGATCTCACCCGGCGCGGGGTGAAGGCGATCGAGGCGTTCGGGGACCTCGTCGGCGGTCCGGGGGCCTGCCTGGTGCACGCCGACTACCTGCTGTCGGTCGGGTTCAAGACGGTCCGGCCGCACCACCGCTACCCGCGGCTCCGGCTGGAGCTGAAGTCGGCGATGTCGTGGCGGGAGGACGTCGAGGTGGCGCTGGAGCGGCTGCTCGGCTCCATGACGCCCGAGGGGGCGCTCCGCCCCGCCTAGCACCGCGAAACGCCGCGGCCCCCGTCCTCTACCCGAGGGACGGGGGCCGCGGCGCGTGCGGGTGGATCAGAGGAACTCGGCGAGCTCGCGGACGAGCGCGGCCTTCGGCTTGGCGCCGAGGATCTGCTTGACGACCTCGCCGTCCTTGAAGACCAGCAGGTTCGGGATCTGCATGATCTGGTACTCGGTGGCGGTGGCCGGGTTCTCGTCGGTGTTCAGCTTGACGATCTCCAGCTTGTCGCCGTGCTCCTGCGAGATCTCCTCCAGGATGGGGGCGACCATCCGGCAGGGGCCGCACCACTCCGCCCAGAAGTCGACGAGCACGGGCTTGCCGCTCTTCAGGACCTCGGTGGCGAAGTCGGCGTCGGTCACGGCCTTCATGGCGTTCTCCTTCATCGGTCAGCCCTGGTGGGACAGTTCCGCCGGGTCCTGGGGGACCGTCTCGGCGGCGCCCCGGTCGGCGAGCCAGCGCTCGGCGTCGATGGCGGCCGAGCAGCCGCTGGCGGCGGCCGTGATGGCCTGCCGGTAGGTGTGGTCGACGACGTCGCCGCAGGCGAACACACCGGGGATCTTGGTCTTGGTGGTGGGCGACTCGACGGTGAGGTAGCCGTCGGCGTCGGCGTCGAGCTGGCCGGCGAACAGCTCGCTGCGCGGGTCGTGGCCGATCGCGATGAACAGGCCGGTGACGGGCAGCTCGCGCTCGGCGCCGGTGACGGTGTCGCGGAGGGTGATCGCGCGCAGCCGGTCGTCGCCGATGACGTCGGCGACCTCGCTGTTCCAGGCGAACCGGATCTTCTCGTTGGCCAGCGCCCGGTCCTGCATGATCTTGCTGGCGCGCAGCTCGTCGCGGCGGTGCACGACGGTCACCGAGCGGGCGAACTTGGTGAGGAAGGTCGCCTCCTCCATCGCGGTGTCGCCGCCGCCGACGACGGCGATGTCCTGGTCGCGGAAGAAGAAGCCGTCGCAGGTCGCGCACCAGGAGACGCCGCGCCCCGACAGGCGCTTCTCGTTCTCCAGGCCGAGCTCGCGGTAGCCCGAGCCGGTCGCGACGATGACGGCGCGGGCGCGATACTCCTCGTCGCCCACACGGACGATCTTGGGGTCGGCGGTGAGGTCGACCTCGGTGACGTCGTCGGTGATGAGCTCGGCGCCGAACCGCTCCGCCTGCTTGCGCAGGTTGTCCATGAGGTCGGGGCCCATGATGCCGTCGGGGAAGCCGGGGAAGTTCTCCACGTCGGTGGTGTTCATCAGGGCTCCGCCTGCGGTCACCGAACCCTCGAACACGAGCGGCTTCAGGTCGCCGCGCGCCGCGTAGATGGCCGCCGTGTAGCCCGCGGGGCCCGAGCCGATGACGATGACGTTGCGGACGTCGCTCACTGTTCTGTGCCTCTCCTCGATGGCCTTCGGTGCCGCGATCCGGCCGGCGGGGCCGCAGCCGCGCCCCCCGTGGCTGCTGCACGCCTCCCGCCGCGACCGGCCTGACAGTCGCGTCAACCGATCCTAGGCCCCGGGGATTCCCGGGCGGTCCCGACCTGGGGTGACGGCGGCCATAAGCTTTGCCACATGGCGTCGATTCTTCTGCTGCACTCCATGTACGGGCTGCGTCCCGCGGTCCTCGACGCGGCCGGGCGGCTGCGCGCCGCGGGCCACGAGGTGGCCGTCCCCGACCTGTACGGCGGGCGCGTCACGGACGACGCCGAGGAGGGCATCAAGATCAAGGAGGAGATCGGGCGGGACGAGCTGCTGCGCCGCGCGATCGCGGCCGCCGCGCCGCTCGCCTCCGAGGGTCTCGTCTACGCCGGGTTCTCGCTCGGCGCGTCCATCGCGCAGAACCTCGCGCTCGGCGACGAGCGGGCGCGCGGCCTGCTGATGCTGCACGGCACGTCCGACATGGCCGACGACGCGTCCACCGGCATCCCCGTGCAGCTGCACGTCGCCGATCCCGACACCTGGGAGCCGGTCGACTGGGTCAACGCCTGGTACCTGCGGATGCGGCGGGCGGGCGCCGACGTCGAGGTGTTCCGCTACCGGGGCGTCGGCCACCTGTTCACCGACCCCGGCCTGCCCGACCACGACGCCGAGGCCGCCGGCCGCGCCTGGGCGATCGCGCTGGACTTCCTCGCCGAGCTGTGAGAACGACGCATGCCCCCGCCCGGCCGGGCGGGGGCATGCGTCGTCGCCGGCCGTTCCGGGGCCGGCGGGATGATCAGCCGCGGGACGCGGTGGTGTGGGCGAGGACGTGCGGCCGCTGCGGCGTGCAGTCGGCGCCGACGACCCAGATGTCGCGGACGCCGGACGCGCCGGGCGCCGCGATGACCGTCGCGGGCGCCCCCTGGTAGCGGGCCTGGTCGACCAGCTCGGGGGTGCGGCCGCGGGTGACGGCCTCGACGCAGCCGAGCAGCGTCGCGGCGGCCTGCCCGCCCTGCGTCCGCAGCTCCGCCGTCCGGAGAGTGCCGAGCAGCGCGCCGACCTGCCGGGCGACGTCGCCGGCGCGGTAGTCGGTGCCCGAGTGCTCGACGGTGAACGCGGCCGCGTTCAGGGGCGCGGCGCGGCCCGCGTCGGACGCGGGGACGTGCGCGGCGCCGTCGCCGCCGTTCTGCAGTGCCGACTGCGCGACGACCGCGCCGCCGCCGAGGACGGCGACGGTGGCCGCCGCGGCCGACAGGATCCGCCAATGCCGCCTGCCGCGTCGCTGCTCCAGGCTCGCGACGGCGGCGCTGTTCAGCGACTCGGCCGCGATGGCCTGGTCGATGCGCGACGCCAGTTCGGCGGGCATGGCAGGGACGGGCGCCTCCGCCAGGAGCCGGGAGACGTCCGCAAGGTCGGCGGAGCGGTCCCGGCAGTCGGCGCAGGCGTCGAGGTGCGCGTTGACGGAGGCGGCGCGGTCGTCCGCCAGCAGTCCCTCGGCGAGGTCAGCCAGAGTGTCGTAATCGAGATGCGCGGGGTTGTTCATCAGGATGTGCCACCTCCTTCCCCACCTCCGACGTTCCGGGGCGCCGGACGGTTCCGGTGGTGGCCGAGAAGCGGCGCGAGGCGGGCCCGCCCGCGCGCGCACCGGCTCTTGATCGTCCCGGCGGGGACCTCCAGCACGCGGGCGGCGTCCTCGACCGAGTAGCCCATCATGTCGACGAGGACGAGGGCGGCGCGCTGCTCGAACGGCAGCGCGGCGAGCGCCTCCCGCACGTCGAGGGAGACGCCGTGCGCGTCGGTCGGGTCGGGCATCTTCGGCGCGACGGCGTCGAAGGCGGCGTCGTCGCCCATCGGGGTGGCGGGCCGCACCGAGCGGCGGCGCACGCGGTCCAGGCAGGCGTTCACCACGATGCGGTGCAGCCAGGTGGTGACGGCGGCGTCGCCGCGGAACCGGCCGGCCGCGCGGAACGCCGACAGGCAGGCGTCCTGGAGGGCGTCGGCGGCCTCCTCCGGGTCGCCGAGGGTGCGCAGCGCGACCGCCCACATGCGGTCGCGGTGCCGGTTCACGAGCTCGGCGAACGCGTGCGGGTCCCCCTGGGCGTGCCGCGCGAGCAGCTCCTTGTCGGGGACCTCGTCGACGCGCCGCACGCTCACCGACGCCATGACCGCCCGCTCCTGTCACCTGCGGGGCGGCGGGACACGACCTCTGGGATGCACACCACGGATTCCTGGGGGGAAGGGGGGATGTTCTGCTCTCAGTCAGGCACGATACCGACTGGCGCGGTCAGGCGTCACAGGGCGCAGATCGCCGGTCCCGATCGCCACCCACTCGTGACCCCGGCGCGGGGGCGGTGGTCAGGAGGCGGGAGTGCCGTAGACCGACACTTCCGTCATCTTCGCCTTGAAGCCGGTGACGGCGGGCGTGGTGAACCAGACCAGGACGTACCGGCCGGTGAGCGGCGTGTCCGCCTTGATCTCGACGGTGCCGAGCTGCGCCTGCGCGGAACCGGCGGACTTCGTCGCGGCGAGCGTGCGGCCGTCGCCGACGCGCAGCTCCAGCTTGGCGCCGCTCGCCCTGGACGCCACCTTCGCGCCGGTGACCCGGTGCGGGCCGCCGAGGTCGAGCACGACGCCGAAGCCCTTGGCCAGGCGGCCGAAGTCGGAGCCGTTGAACGTCGAGGTGTGCCACGTCCCGGTGGAGGCGTCGCCGTCGATCAGCGCGTTGAGGCCCTCGTTGATGCCGCTCTCGGGGCTGCCCTGCGTCAGTTCCTCGAACGGGTAGACGGCCTTGACGTCGAGCTTGGCGGGGCCGGTGGACGCCGTCGCGGTGGGCTTGGCGCTGGTGCCCGGTCCGGCCTTCTTGCCGTCGTCGCCGCCGCTCAGCGCGAACGCGGTGATGCCGACGACGACGGTGAGGGCGGCCGCGGCGATGCCCGCGAGGAGCTTGTTGGACGGCCCGGAGCGGCGCGGACCGCCGCCGTGCGGCACCGCGGCGGTCCGCTGCGACGGCGGGGCGGGCGGCGGCTGCCGGAGGCTCTGCCGCTGCTCCTGCCCGTGCTGGGACCCGTGCTGCGACCCGCGCTGGGGCCGGTGCTGCGGGCGCGTGGCGTCCGGGGTCGTCGTGGTGGGGGACGGCGGCCGGGGCGCGCGCGGCGCGGGCGGCTGGGCGTTGCCGAGGCCCGCGAACAGCGGCAGCGGGGTGCGCGGCACGCCGCGCAGCGCCCGCGCCATGCCGGCGGGCGTGGTGATCGGCTCGGCGCCGGGCAGCGGGATGCCGACGCAGCGGCAGACGATGTCGTTGACGCCCTGCGCGATGCCCGCCTGGACCTGCCGGGGCGGCTCGGGGACGCCGCCCGCGGCGGGCGCGGCCGGGAGCGCGGACGCCTCGGGGTCGCCCGGCCAGCGGGCGGTGAGGGCCGCGTAGAGCATGGCGCCGAGGCCGCGCACGTCCTCGGCGGCGGGGTCCTCGTCGTAGCGGTCGCACAGCACGGCGTCGACGGCGATGCCGAGGACCTTCACGGTGCCGCCGGTCGTCCAGACGAGGTCGCTCGGGGTGAGGCAGAGGTGGGCGAGGCCGGCCGCGTGGGCGGCGGCGATCGCCTCGGTGGCCTCGTACAGCAGGGTGGCGGCGCGGCCGGGCTCCAGCGGCGCCTTGGCGAGCATCTGCTCCAGCGGCTCGCCGGCGACCCACTCGCTGACGACGTAGGCGGCCTCGCCGGAGTCGTCGGCGTCGAAGACCTGGGTGAGGCGCGGGTCGGTCAGCCGGCTGGCGGCGCGGGCGGCGGTGACGACCTCGGCGACGCGCGGGAACTCGGGATCGAAGGTGCGGACGGCGACGGCGCGCGCCAGGATCTCGTCGATGGCCTTCCACAGCGAGGATCCGCCGGTCTTGCTGATGCGCTCTTCCAGGCGGTAGCGGCCGGCCAGCCGGGTGCCGGGCTCGATCACTGACGTGCTCACGGCACCATCCAGCGCAGGTGGTCAGATCCCATGTTCGTGGCGTGGCAGCTTACGCCTCCGACCCTCCTCTTTGCGTTCCCCAGGGTGTCGCCCCGCAAGCCGTGGTCACCCACATGGTAGTGGCATCCGGGGTGGGCGGCTGCCTTATCGCGGCGCGTCCCGCGTACTTTGCCGCGCCCGCCCGCCCGCGCCCGCCCGCGCTCAGCCGCGCCGGACGCCGGGCAGCCGCCCCGCGATCGTGGCGACCATCGTCTGCACCTCGCCGACCCGCAGGGCCTTGGCGAACGCCAGGTAGAGGGCGCCGCCGCCCGCGCCGCCGACGGCGAGGGCGAGCAGGCCGGGGAGCAGGCCCTCGCCGAGGGCGGCGGTGACGACGGCGTGCACCGCGTAGGCGAACCCGATCAGCGGCCAGAGCGCGACGGCGAGCTTGGCGTAGGTGCCGAGCACGCGGCGGCCGTCCATCCCGTCCAGGCGGCGGCGGAGGACGACCCAGCTCACCGCGGCGCCCGCCGTCTGGGCCAGCGCGAAGCCGCCGGCGATCCCCACGATGATCTTGTCGGCGGGCAGCAGCCGGTACACCGTCAGCGCGCAGGCGATGTTGGTGCCGACCACGGCGAGGCTGATCAGCGCGGGGGTGCGGGTGTCCTGCATGGCGTAGAAGACGCGCAGCATGAGCTGGTAGCCGGCGAACGGGACCAGCGCGATCGCGAACATCCGCAGCACCTCGGCGATGACGTGCGCGTTGGCGAGGGTGGTCTGGCCGTGCGCCAGCAGCACCACGATGATCTCCGAGCCGAGCATCGCCATCAGCCCGGCCGCCGGCAGGATGATCACCGAGCAGAGCCGCAGGCCGGCCGAGAAGTCGTCGCGGACCTCGGCCAGCCGGCCGGCCGCGGCGTGCTCGCTCATCCGCGGCAGCAGCGCGGTGATCACCGACACGCCGATGATCGCGTAGGGCAGCTGGAAGAGCTGGTAGGCGTTGAAGTAGGGGGTGTAGCCGACGTCGCCGAGGTGCTCGGCGCGGCCCCGCACGCCCGCCGAGTTGGCCAGCCGGGTGGTGATCGCGAAGCCGATCTGGGTGATGACGACGTAGGCGAGCGTCCACACCGCCATCCGGCCCATCTGGCCGAGCTCGCCCTTGCGGAAGTCCAGCCGGGGCCGCCAGCGGAACCCCGAGCCGCGCAGCGACGGCCAGAGCGCGAGCGTCTGCAGCGCCATGCCGCCGACGGTGCCGGCGGTGAGCAGCCCCACCTGGAGGCCGGAGATCGAGTCGGGGGTGACCTTCCCGGCGGTGACGAGCAGGAACGCGAGCGCGGTGGTGCAGATGACGATGTTGTTCAGCACCGGCGCCCACATGGGCGCGGCGAACCGCTTGCGGGTGTTGAGGATCGCGCCGGAGAAGGCGCTGACGCCGAGGAAGAAGATCTGCACCGCGAACAGGCGGGCGAACAGCACCGCGAGGTCGCGCTGCGAGCCGTGCATCGACCCGCCGTAGACGTCGATGAACACCGGCCCGAGCAGCACCGTGACGGCGGTGATGACGGCGAGGCCGAGGACGGCGAGGGTGAACAGCCGCTGCTCGTAGCGGGCGCCGTAGGCGGCGTCGCGCTCGCGGGCGCGGACGATGAGCGGCACCACGACCGCCGTCAGCACGCCCCCGAGGAGCAGGTCGTAGATGATGAACGGGACGGTGTTGGCGGTGTTGTAGGCGTCGGCGATGGCGCCGGCGCCGAGCGCGGCGGCGAGCAGGCTGGTGCGCAGGAACCCGGTGACGCGGGACGCCAGCGTCCCCACCGCCATGATCGCGCCGGACCGCATGATGCCGCCGCCGCCACCGTCCCCGCCGCTCGCGGGGGGCGCGGGCTCGGCGGCGGGCCGGTCCGCGCCGGTGATCGGCGGGATCTCGAGGTCAACCGCCGTTTCCGCCGCGGTGCCGGCCGCCGGAGGGGCGCCCGTCGCCGGTCCGGTCGGGTTCGGCGGGACGCCAGGGATCGGCGGGCGCGGCCGGCGGTGCGCCGGGGGCGGCGTGGGCGCCGGGTACGCCGGACGGTGCGGCGTGGGCGCCGGCCCCGTTCCCGGTCGCGGTCCCGAACCCGGTGGGCGACCCGTCGGGGAGCCGGTCCCCGCCGTCGGGGGGGAACCCGGCCCCGGCCGGCCCGGCGCCGGGGAGGCCGGCTCCCACGACCGCCGTCGCTCCCATTCCTCCGGTCGACCCGTCAACAGCTGCCTCCGCTTTCCGGCGCCGCCGCGCCCTGGTGGCGCGCACTCCGACGCCCAGGAAGAGTACGGCAAGCGCCCCGCCGGTGATGAGCAGCGCGGTCCGCCCGAGCGCCGTGGTCCGGACGGTGATGTCCTGGCCGGGGCCGAAGACACGGCCGTCGGCCGGCGACACCAGGTCGGCGTGCACGGTGACGTTGCCGTTGCCCGACACCTGGACGGGGATGCGCTTGGCGACCTTCTGGCCGCCGTTCAGCTCGACCTCCAGGTAGTGCGGCTGCTCGATGCGGCCGATCTGCAGCTTGGCGCGGTTGCCCGACTCGACGCGGAGCAGCGCCTTGATCCGCCGGCCGGGCGGCAGGTCGTTGGCGACGGTGAGGGTGATCTCGCCGGACCGGCCGGCCAGCGAGATCACCGTTCTGAGCACCCCCACCTTGGCCATGTCGTGCGCGAGCTGGCGGGCCAGCATGTCGCGGGACCGCACGGCGCGGCCGTTGTGCCCGCGCCAGGACGCCGACACGGCGCGCAGCACGCCCTTGCGGTAGCCGGTCTCGGCGGGCGGCACCATGATCGAGCTGAACTGGTCGCTGCCCTTGACCAGGGAGCGGCGGACCTCGGCGAGGTAGGGGCCGCCGAGCTCGTTGCGCTCGTTGGCGTCGGCGTAGCCGGCGTACTGGCGCGGCTCGGGCGCCGCCCTGGTGATCGTGTCCAGCGGGACCGCCTTCAGCCAGGGCGCGGCGGAGGAGGCGGCGAGCAGCCCGGACGCCAGCTGCCGGCTCGGGCTCCAGTGCCGGGTCGGCGCGACGACGAGGGTGCGCGGGACGCTCGTCTCCGCGCTGATCATCGCGGTCTCGGCGAGGAAGCGCTGCTGGACGAGCACGGCGGAGCCGGGCGCGCCGTCGTCCTGGCTGACGATCCGGCTGAGCTCGTCGTCGTAGGTGACGGCGGTGCGGTTGCCGGCGGAGGTGGGGACGGTGGTGGTCGCGCCGCTGGTGTAGCCGGTCACCGGGTCCTCGAACATCTGCTTGCTGAGCAGCAGCGCGCCGTCGCCCTTGCCGATCTTGGCGAGCCTGGTGAGCTGGTCGATGGTGCCGCGCCCGGCGAGGCCGGCGACGGGCCAGGCGATGCGGGCGTCGGCGGGGCGGCCGAGCACGTCGGCGGCGACCTGGAGGTTGTCGGCGGCGTAGGCGGCCTTCAGCTGGGCCGTCATCTTCCAGCGGACGAGCGCGACGGCGTCGGGGTCGGCGTAGGGCACGTCGAAGTAGGGCGAGGAGCCGACGGCGGTCTTCAGGTCGCCGAGCCAGGCGGCGGCCGCCGCGCTCTTGGCGGTCGGCGCGATCTCCTTGGTGATCGAGGTGCCGACGGGCCGGACGGTGTAGGGGCCGGTCGCCATCGTCCGCACGTCGTCGAGCAGCGCCGGGTCGACCGCCCAGGTGACGGGGGTGCGCGACCCGCGGGCGGCGGCGACGAGGCCGGCGAGCCGGCCGCCGGGCGCGACGTCCTTCGCGAGCTGGTCGTCGGTGAAGTTGCGGTCGTTGGTGCGGTGCATCCGGTCGATCACCGGCCAGACCCAGCCGATCTTGACGGGGGTGACGCGGCGGCCCTTCGGCGCGACGGTGACGAAGGAGGTGACGCCGCCGCTCAGCGGCTGCCCGGCGGCGTTCACGGCCTCGACGCCGACGGGGACGACGCCGAAGGTCGCGACGCCGAGGGCGGTCGCCTTCATGCTCAGCCGGAACGCCTGCTTGCCGCCGGCGGGGACGGCTCCCGCGGCCGGCACCGTCGGGGAGTAGCCGCTCAGGTTGTAGGGCTGCGTGGCGGCGTACTGGTCGAGCATGGAGCGGCTCGTCATGCGCTGCTGGGAGAAGCGGAGCCGCACGCCGAGGGAGGGGACGGCCTTGCCGGTGTTGTTCTGCACCGTTCCGGTCACGGTGATCCGGTCGCCGGCCGCGGAGACCTTGGCGGTCATCCTGGTCAGCGCGATCGTCACCTGGTCGCGGGCGCGGGCGGCGGCCGGGGCGCCCGCCGCCTTCGCGGCGCCCGCCCGCGCGGCGTGCGGGGGCGCCGCCATCGCCGGGGCCTGCGCCGCGAGGCAGGGGACCAGAGCGGCCAGCACGGCCGCGCGTCGGAGCCTTCTCACGCCGGCGCCGCCCGATGGCCGCCCGTCGGGGCGGCTCGGCGGCGGGCGTCGTTTTCCCGGACCACGCGGTCGATGTTAGCCGCGCCGCCGCGGCCGTCCGACCCCGCGATGGCGATCTTAAGGAAAGCGGTGCCGTCAGCCGACCGGATGGCGGGGCGCGGGGGCGGCGCGGCGGCGGCGCGGGGCGAGCAGCTCGGCGGGCTCGGCGCCGCTCAGCGCCAGCAGGTCCAGGGCGCCGATGCCGAGGGCGGTGGACGCCTCCCCGGTCGCGGTGTAGACGACGTCGGCGGCGACGGCGGCCGCCCGGTCGATGAACAGCGGCATCCCGGCGGGCAGCAGCAGCGGGCAGACGAACCCGGCGGCGTACTCGGTGGCGGCGTTGACGAGGTCGGCGGGCGCCGGGCGGACCAGCCGGGCGCCGGTGGCGGCCCGCAGCAGGTCGCCGCGCGGCCGCTCGCCGGCCGGGACGACCGCTCCGGCGAGGAAGCGCTGCGCGCGGTGCGCCCCGGTGCAGGCGTAGACGCGGGTCACCAGGCACCGCCCGGCGGGCAGTCCGAGCGCCCGCGGCAGCCCGTCGGCGTGCGCGACGGGGATGGGCAGCCGCACGATCTCGTGGCGGGTCTCCCGCTCCAGCAGCGCCCGGTGGATGGTGAGAGCGTCCTTCATGACCGGCTCCGTCCTGCGGGAAATCCCGCGCCACCCCCCGTCCTGCCCGCCCGGCCCAGCTGCCTGGGCGACGGCGGCCCGTCCGGCGGCCGGGGAGGGGCGTGCCCGTGCCCGGCGCCCGCGCGCGGCCTCGGTGGCCCGCGGTCCCCGGCCGTCCCGCTACCGTGGGAGCACGGGGAGTCTCGCCGGCGGGGTCGTCCGGGGTGTCCAGAACGTAACCCGAGGATCGCGTCATGTGAAGAGCCCGCGGGCGCCCGCGCGGCCCGTGCATCCTTTTGTCAGCCGATTCGCCAAGGAACTACCCTCGATGGCCGTGCCCGAACAGAACGCCACCCCGCCCGCCCCGCCCCGCGCCGCGATCGCCGAGCTGCTCCGCGGCGTCGCGCCCGTCGCCGACGAGCTGGGCGCCCGGTTCGCCGCGGCCGGGCACGAGCTGGCCCTCGTCGGCGGCCCGGTCCGGGACGCGCTGCTGCGCCGCCCGACCAAGGACGTCGACCTCACCACCGACGCGCCGCCCGAGCGCGTCCTGGAGATCATCAAGGGCTGGGCGGACACCCACTGGACGATCGGCATCGAGTTCGGCACGGTCGGCCTCCGCAAGGGCGGCCACGACCTGGAGATCACCACCTACCGCAGCGAGTCCTACGACCCGAAGTCGCGCAAGCCGGTCGTCGCCTACGGGACGTCGCTGGTGGAGGACCTGCGGCGGCGCGACTTCGCGGTGAACGCGATGGCGGCGCGGCTGCCCGGCCACGAGTTCGTCGACCCGTTCGGCGGCCTGCCCGACCTCGGCCGCAAGGTGATCCGCACGCCGGGGCGTCCCGAGGACTCCTTCAGCGACGACCCGCTGCGGATGATGCGGGCCGCCCGGTTCGCGTCCCAGCTCGGGTTCGCCGTGGCGCCGGACGTGGTCGAGGCGATGACGGCGATGGCGGAGCGCATCGAGATCGTGTCGGCCGAGCGGGTCCGCGACGAGCTGTCCAAGCTGCTCTGCGGCGCGCACCCGCGCGAGGGCCTCGCGCTGCTGGTGGACACCGGCCTCGCCGCGCGCGTGCTGCCCGAGCTGCCGAAGCTGCGGCTGGAGATCGACGAGCACCACCGGCACAAGGACGTCTACGAGCACTCGCTGATCGTCCTGGAGCAGGCCATCGCGCAGGAGGAGGACGGCCCCGACCTGGTGCTGCGGCTCGCCGCGCTGCTGCACGACATCGGCAAGCCGCGGACGCGCCGGTTCGAGGAGGGCGGCCGGGTCTCCTTCCACCACCACGAGATGGTCGGCGCGAAGATGACCCGCAAGCGCCTGACCGCGCTGCGCTACCCGAAGGACGTCGTGACCGAGGTGTCGCGGCTCGTCGAGCTGCACCTGCGGTTCCACGGGTACGGCAACGGCGAGTGGACGGACTCGGCGGTGCGCCGCTACGTCCGCGACGCCGGGCCGCTGCTGTCGCGCCTGCACAAGCTGACGCGCGCCGACTGCACGACCCGCAACAAGCGCAAGGCCGACCGGCTCCGCCGCACCTACGACGAGCTGGAGGTGCGCATCGACCGGCTCGCGCAGGAGGAGGAGCTCGCCGCGATGCGGCCCGAGCTGGACGGCAACCAGATCCAGGAGGTGCTCGGGATCACGCCGGGCCCGCTGGTCGGGCGCGCCTACAAGCACCTGCTGGAGGTCCGCCTGGACCGGGGGATCATCGGCCACGACGCGGCGGTGGCGGAGCTGCGCCGCTGGGCCGCCGAACAGGAGACCGCGGGGCAGGGGACCGGGGACGCGCGATGATCGACCTGAGGCTCGGCCGGATGAGCCCGGCGGAGGCGGACCGGCTGCGCGGCTACGACGCCGCCCACGTCTGGCACCCCTACGCGCCGATGCCCGCCGCCGTCGCGCCGGAGCTGGTCGTCGGGGCGGCGGGGGTGCGGCTCACCCTCGCCGACGGCACCGAGCTGATCGACGGGATGTCGTCGTGGTGGGCGGCGATCCACGGCTACCGGCACCCGGCGCTGGACGCCGCCGTCACCGGGCAGCTCGGGCGGATGGCGCACGTGATGTTCGGCGGCCTCACCCACCCGCCCGCGATCCGGCTGGCCGAAAAGCTGGTCGCGATCACGCCCGCGCCGCTGGAGAAGGTGTTCCTCGCCGACTCCGGCTCGGTCGCCGTCGAGGTCGCGATCAAGATGGCGCTGCAGCTCCAGCGCGCGCGGGGCCGTCCCGAGCGGCACCGGCTGCTCACCGTGCGCGGCGGCTACCACGGCGACACCTTCGGCGACATGGCCGTCTGCGACCCGGTCAACGGGATGCACCACCTGTTCACCGACGTCCTCGCCCGGCACGTGTTCGCGCCCGAGCCGCCCGCCGGCTACGACGCCGAGCCCGACCCCGGCTACCTCGCCGGGCTGGAGCGGCTCGCGGGCGAGCACGCCGGGGAGCTCGCCGGGATCATCGTGGAGCCGGTCGTGCAGGGCGCCGGCGGCATGCGCTTCTACGCGCCCGAGTACCTGCGGGCGCTCCGCGACCTCGCCGACGAGCACGGCGTGCCGCTGATCCTCGACGAGATCGCCACCGGGTTCGGCCGCACCGGCGAGCTGTGGGGCTGCGACCACGCCGAGGTCGCGCCCGACATCATGTGCGTCGGCAAGGCGCTGACCGGCGGCTACCTGTCGATGGCGGCGACGCTCTGCACCGCCGAGATCGCCGCCGGCATCTCCGGCGGGGAGGCGCCGGCGCTGATGCACGGCCCGACGTTCATGGGCAACCCGCTCGCCGCCGCCGTCGCGTCGGCGTCCGTCGACCTGCTGCTGTCGCGGGACTGGCGCGCGGAGGTCGACACCATCGAGGCCGTCCTCACCGCGGGTCTCGCGGGCGCGCGCGACCTGCCGGGCGTCCGGGACGTCCGGGTGCTCGGCGCGATCGGCGTCGTGGAGACCGAGGAGCCGGTGGACGTCGCGGCGGCGCAGGAGGTCGCGATGGACCACGGCGTCTGGCTGCGCCCGTTCGGGCGGCTGGTCTACGCGATGCCGCCCTACGTGTGCACGGAGGACGAGACGGGGCACATCGCGGACGCGCTGTACGCGGTCGCCGCGTCCCTGGCTCCGGGCGCCCGGTGACCCGCGCCCGATTTTCGGTCGCCCCTTATTGAAGTAAAGGCTTCAACTGTTGGGGGCGGAGGAGGCCGCGCCGCCGCCCTCGCCTCGGCAGGCTCTTCCCTGGGTCACCGAAACAGGGATGAGGATCGAACGTGGACGAACCGGTCTCCTTGACCGCCCGTCTCGACGCGTGGGACGCGAGACGGGCCGGCTGGGGCGGCGCGCTGTTCCAGGGAAGGGCCGCACCCGGGCCGGGCGCCGAGGTGCTGATGAGCAACGACTACCTGGCGATCGGCGCCCATCCGCACGTGGTGGAGAGACAGGTGGCGGCGCTCCGCGCCGGGGGCTGTGGGGCCCTCATGTCGGGCGCCCACCTCGCCGACGGCGACCCGCAGCGGGCGCTGGAGGCACGCCTCGCCGCCTTTCTGGACGCGCCGTCGGTGCGGCTCTGCCAGTCCGGATGGGCCGCGAACGTCGGGCTCGTGCAGGCGATCGCGCCGCCGTGCTCGCCCGTCTACGTGGACGCCGCCGCGCACGCCTCGCTGCGCGCCGGCATCGACGCCGCGCGCGCCGCCGCCCGCGTCTTCGCGCACAACGACACCGGCCACCTGGAACGGCTGATCGGCCGGCACGGGCCCGGCCTCATCGCCGTCGACACGCTCTACAGCGTCGGCGGCGACTTCTGCCCGCTGCCCGAGATCGTCGAGGTCGCCGAGCGGAGCGGCTGCGCCGTCGTCGCCGACGAGTCGCACACCCTCGGCGTGCTCGGCCCCGACGGCGCCGGCCTCGTGCCCGCGCTCGGCCTCGCCGGCCGCGTCGCCTACCGCACCGCGAGCCTGGCGAAGGCGTTCGCGGGCCGCGCCGGGCTGGTCGCCTGCGACCGCCGCGTCGGCGCCTACCTGCCGTACCACGCGCACCCGGCCGTCTTCAGCACGGCGCTGCTGCCGCACGACGTCGCCGGGCTCGCCGCCGTCCTCGACCTGGTCGAGATCGGCGACCGGCGGCGCGCCCGGCTCGCCCGCAACGCCGCGCTGCTCCGCGACGGCCTCGCCGGCCTCGGCTACAACATCGCGCCGAGCCGCAGCCACATCGTGTCCCTGCGGCCCGGCGGCGAGGACGCGCTCTGCCGCCTCCAGGGCGCGCTGGACGCCGAGGGCGTCTTCGGCGCGCCGTTCGCCCACCCCGCGGTCGGGCGCAACGGCGCCGCGCTGCGGTTCTCCGTGCACGCCGGCCTGACCAAGCGCCGCGTCGCCCGGATCCTGGACGCCTGCGCCGCCGTCCGCGACACCGCCGACGTGACGCGCTGGCGGTCGACCCGCCGCCTCGCCGCGGCCCGCTGAACCGCCGCCCGGCCACCCCGGGCGCCACCGCGCACCTCCGCACACCGCCGCGCCCGCGCGGCCGCACCAACGAGGAGCACGCATGCACACCGGAACGGACCCTGACCGAGGACGCACCGCGCGGATCGTCGAGATCGTCGCCGAGCACCTGGAGCTGGACCCCGCCGAGATCGGCGAGGGCGACCTGTTCGTGGAGGACCACGGCGCCGACTCGATGGCGCTGATCGACCTGCTGGCCGCGCTGGAGCGCGAGTTCCGGGTCGCCATCGACCAGCGCGAGCTGCCCCGCATGGTGGACGTGCGGGGCGTCCGCGCGGTGCTCGCCGAGGCGCCGGGATGGTAGCCGCCCCGCGCCGGGTGGTGGTGACCGGCCTCGGCGCGGTCTCCAGCATCGGCACCGGCGCGGCGGGGTTCGCCGCCGGGCTGCGCGCCGGGCGGAGCGGCGCCGCGCCGATCACCGCCTTCGACACCGCCGGGTACGCGCACGCCACCGGCTGCCCCGTCACCGGCTTCGACGCGGGCCGGGTGCTCCGCCGCGTCCCGGCGGCCGGGCTCGGCCGCGCCGCCCGGTTCGCCGCGGCGGCGGCGCGGATGGCCGCGGCCGACGCCGGGCTGACCGACGCCGACCTGCGCGGCGCCCGCTGCCAGGTCGCGATCGGCACCACCGACGGCGGCGCGGACGAGCTGGACGCCCTCACCGCCGCCCGGCTCGCGGCCGGGCCCGCCGCGCTGGACCGGGCCGCCGTCCGCCGCGTCCCCGCGGCCGCCCTGCCGGCGGCGGCCGCCCGCGAGCTCGGCCTCACCGCCGCCGAGGCGATCACCTTCGGGACGGCCTGCGCCGCCGGCACCCACGCCATCGGCGACGGCCTGGACGCGGTCCGCGTCGGCGACGCCGACCTGGCGTTCTGCGGCGGCGCCGACGCGCTCTGCCGCAAGACCTTCACCGCGTTCTACCGGCTCGGCACCGTCGCGCCCGACGCCTGCCGGCCCTTCGACGCGGGCCGGCGCGGCATCCTGCCCGGCGAGGGCGCCGGCGTCCTCGTGCTGGAGAGCCTGGACTCGGCGCGCGCCCGCGGCGCCCGCGTCCACGCCGAGGTCCTCGGGTACGGGCTGAACTGCGACGCCCGCCACCCCGTCGCGCCCGACGAGCGCGGCGTGGCCCGCTGCATGGAGCTGGCGCTCGCCGACGCCGGGGTGGCGCCCGCCGACGTCGACCTGATCTCCGCGCACGGCACCGGCACCCGCGCCAACGACGTCACCGAGGCCCGCGCGATCCGGGCGGTGTTCGGGGACGCGCCGCCGCGCACGGTCGGGCTGAAGTCGATGTTCGGCCACACGATGGGCGCGGCGGGCGCGCTGTCCGCGGTCGCCTGCGCGCTCGCGATCGCCCACCGGTTCGTGCCGCCGACCATCAACCACCGGCGTACCGACCCCGAGTGCGGGCTCGACTGCGTCCCGAACGAGGCCGTCGAGGCCGACCTGCGCGTCGTGCAGAGCAACGGCCTGGCCTTCGGCGGCACCAACGCCGTCGTGCTGCTCGGCCGCCACGGCGCGGCGGGGGCGGCCTGATGGACATCACCGCGTGGACCGCGCTGTCGCCCTACGGGACGGGCGGCGGTCCCTTCGCCGAGGCCGTGCGGGCGGGCCGTCCCGCCGCCGCCGCGGCCGACCCGGCGGACGTGCCGGACACCGAGGTGTGCCTCGTGCCGGGCTTCGACCCGCGCGCGGCGCTCGGCCGCCGGGGCACCCGCGCGATGGACCGGGTCACCGGCCTCGCCGTCGCCGCCGTCGGGGCGCTCGTCGCGGACCGTCCCGCCGGGCCCGGCACCGCGCTCGTCCTCGGCACGACGGGCGGCAGCGCGCAGTCGATGACCGACTTCACCGCCGCGTCGCTGACCGGCGAGCGGCCCTTCGACGTGGCGCCCGCGGCCGTCCCGGGCGCGGTGATGAACTGCGCCGCCGGGCAGTGCGCCCTCCGGCACGGCCTGACCGGCCCGAACATCACGATCGCCGGGGGCCGCGCGTCCGGGCTGCTCGGCCTCGCCCACGCGCGGCGGCTGCTGCTCGCCGGGCGCGCCGCGGCGGTGCTCTGCGGCGCCGCCGAGGAGTACTCGCCGGCCCGGTCCTGGCTGGAGCACCACGGGCGGGACGGCGCGCCCGCCCGCCTCGGCGAGGGCGCCGCGGTGCTCCGGCTGGAGCGCGCCGGGACGCCGGGCGCGCTCGCCCGGGTGCTCGCCGTCGCGTCCGGCGTCGACGCGGCCCTCGCGGACGTCGCCCGCCGCGCGCTGGACCGCGCCCGGGTCGCGCCCGCCGGCGTGTGGGCCGCGACGCCCGGCCTGGAGGGCGCGGGCGTCCCCGCGCGCGCCGCCGCCCGGATGCCCGACGCGCGGGGTCTCATCGGCGACACCGGCGCGGTCGCGGCGGTGTTCCAGATCGCCGCCGCGCTCGCGGCGCTCGCCGACGCGGCGGGGCGCGTCGCGGTCGTCGCCGGCGCCGACCCGGCCGGGCAGGTCTCCGCCGCCGTCCTGCGAATGGCGTGACCGCGCTTTCCGGCGGCTACCGGTCTGCCGCGACGGGTTCCGGCGCGCGCGCGGCGGCGGCCCGGTAGGCGGCGGCGCCCAGCAGGTAGGCCGCGATGACGGCGGCGAGCGTGGCGTAGGAACGGCCGTCGGCGGGCAGCCACGTCGCCGCCGCCGCGGCGGCCGCCGCGAACGCGGCGTTGAAGAGCATGTCGTAGACGGCGAAGACGCGGCCCCGGTAGGCGTCGTCGATCGACTCCTGGAGGATGGTGTCGACGCAGAGCTTCACGCCCTGCGACACGACGCCGAGCGCGAACGCCCCCGCCGCCCACGGGCCTTCGGCGAACGGCAGCCCGAACAGCGCGAGCGCGGCCGCCCCGGCCGCCAGCAGCAGCGCGATCCACGCCTGCTTGCTGATGCGGCGCACCACCGCCGGGGTCGCGAGCGCCGCCGCGAAGTAGCCCGCCCCCGACACCCCGAGCATCAGCCCGAACGCCGCCAGGCCGTCCTCGGCGTCGCCGCCGGTGAACAGGCCCCGGCAGAGCAGCAGCGTCATGATCAGCACGATGCCGTACAGGAACCGGTGGAAGGAGATCGCGGCGAGGGCGAGCAGCGCGGGCCGGCGGCGGCGGATGTAGCGGGCGCCGTCGGCGAGGCCGTGCAGCACCGTCCCGACGGCCCGCCGCGCCTCCGGCCGCTCGCGGTCCAAGTGCGGGCCGAGCAGCCCGGCCGGCAGGCGCGTCGCGGTGAGCCCGGCGGCCAGGAACAGCGCGGCGGCCGCCGCGAGGAGGACGGCGGTGCCGGCCGCGCCGCCGCCCGCCAGGCGCCGCAGCCCGTACCCGGCGCCCGCGCCGAGGAACGCCGCGACCGTCCCGGACGTCACGGTGAACGCGTTGGCGGTGACGAGGTCGGGGCGCGGCACGACGTGCGGCAGCGCCGCCGACAGCGCCGACAGGAAGAACCGGTTGACGCCGAGGACGAGCAGCACGCCGAGGAAGAACAGGGCGCCGTCGTGCCCGGCGGCGACGAGCCCGGCGACCGCGAGGACGAGCAGGGCGCGCAGCGCGGGCGTCCACACGAGGATCCGGCGGCGCGGCCAGCGGTCGATGAACACCCCGGCGAACGGGCCGAGCGCCGAGTAGGGCAGCAGGGTGACGGCGAACGCGGCGGCGGCGCGGCCCGCCGACGGCTCCTTCTCGGGGGAGAAGAACACGTAGCCGGCGAGCGCGACCTGGAACAGCCCGTCGGTGAACTGGGAGGTCAGGCGGGTCGCGTAGAGCCGCCGGAAGTCCCGGCCGCGCACGATCCCCCGCAGGTCACCCGCCTTCACGCGATCACCCTACGCGCCCCCGGCGACCGGCCCCGCCGCCGGACGGCGCGGCTCATCGGGCGGCGCGGGTCATCGGGCGAGCCAGATCCGCGTGTAGTCGTAGCCGTTCGCGGTGGGCAGGAACCGGGCGCCGCGCACCCGGGCCGAGGTGCAGAGCGGCACGGCGCGGTCCAGCAGCGGGACGATCGCGGCGTCCCGCATGATCTGCCGGTCGGCCTGCTGCCAGTACCAGGCGGCGCGGCCGGCGTCGGGCGCGGTGAGGGCGGCGTCGATGAGCGCGTCCACCTGCGGCGAGGAGTAGCCGCCGTAGTTGGTGCCGCCCCGGCCGATCGCCCGCGACCCGAACAGCGGCTGGATGATCGACCGGCCGTTGCCGCCGTACCAGTCGGGCGTCCAGCCGGGCGCCGCGATGTCCCAGCGGCCCGCCGCGGCCTGCTCGGGGTCGCCGAGGGTGCGGCCGTAGAAGTCGCCGCCGGTGTCGGCGGTGAGCTCGGCCGTCACCCCGCAGTTCTTCAGGTCCGCCGCGATCGACTGCGCGAACAGCCGGTGCAGGCCGTTGGTGCGGTAGGGGAAGCGCAGCGTCAGGGACCGGTATCCGGCCTTGGCGAGCCGCGCCCGGCAGGTCGCCGGGTCGGCGCCCTCGCCGGGCACCGGGTAGGGGTTCGCGGGGGCGTACCCGGCGTTGCCCGGCGGGATCACGGTGTGCAGCGGCGCCGCCACGTCCGGACCGCCCGCGATCTTCACGAGCGCGGACCGGTCCACCGCGTACTCCAGCGCCCGCCGCACCTCGGGCTTGCCGAGCGCGCCGCCGTTCGACGGGCTGCGCGTGTTGAACACCAGGTAGGGGTTCGCGCTCGGCAGGTCCCGCACCGCGAACCGGGCGTCGCCGCGCAGCCGCGGCAGCGCGGACGTCGGCACCGGCTGGTCCCAGGCGAGGTCGGCGGAGCCGCCCTCCAGCATCCGCTGCACGCTCTCCGCCGAGTCCTGGCCGAGGGTGATCTCGATGCGGTCGGCGTGCCGGCCGCGCAGCGGGTCGTCGGCCGCGCGCCACACCGGGTTGCGGCCGAGCGTGTAGGAGCGGCCGGGCCGGTAGTCGGTGATCTGGTACGGGCCGTCGGAGACGGTGTGCCGCCGGAACTCCGCGCTGTCGGGCACGTAGGCGTCGTACTCGCGGGGCGCGGCGGCGGCGTACTGGAGCGCGAGCAGGTTCGGGAAGTCGGCGGCGGGCTCCCGCAGCTCGAACACGATCTTGCCGTCGCCGTCGGCGCGCACGCCCTCGATGGAGTGGTCCCGCTGGTAGCGGGCGATGGCCGCGGCGCTGCGCGGGTCCACGCCGGCGAACCCCTTGCAGTAGGCGTCCATGCCCTTCAGCGTCGAGCGGAAGTAGCCCTGGCCCGGCGACGGGGACGCGGGGTTGCAGAGGCGCTCGAAGCCGCGGACGAAGTCCTGCGCGACGACCGGCCGCGGCGGCGCCGTGTTCCACCGCACGCCCGGGCGCAGCCGCACGGTGTAGGTGCGGCCGTCCTTGGAGACGTCGCCGTTCTCGCGGGTGGGGACGCGCGCGGCCATGTCGGCCTGCACCGGGACCGTCTCGTCGAAGGAGTTCGACGCCTGGTAGCCGAGCAGCGTCCGCGCGAACGTCCGGGTCAGGCCGTACGCGACGGTGCTGCCGGCGCTCGCGGTGTCGAGGTGGTCGACGTCGGAGGACCCGGCGATCCGCAGCGTCCCGCCGTCGCGGACCGGCCCCGTCCGCGAGCCCTCGCCGCCCGGCCCGGCGCACCCCGCGAGGGCGGCGGCGCCCGCCACGGCCATCCCCACCGTCCCGGCCGTCACCCTGAACGCGATCGACGCCATTGCCCGTCCTCCCCAGCGGCCCGCCCGTCACGGGAAGTGCCACAGTAGGGCCAGAGCGTGACAACGGCCCTCAGATCACGACTTTCCTTGGAGAAAGTAAGGAGGCCCTGACAGTGGTGTCCACTGCCAGGGCCCTCTCACCGGCCGGTGTGATCAGCCTCTCGGTCGCGCGGGGCGGTCGCTCAGCGCTCGACCTCGCCCTTGATGAACGCCTCGACGGCCTGGCGGGCCTGGTCGTCGTTGTACTGCTCGGGCGGGGACTTCATGAAGTAGGAGCTGGCCGACAGGATCGGGCCGCCGATGCCGCGGTCCTTGGCGATCTTGGCGGCGCGCACCGCGTCGATGATGACGCCGGCGGAGTTCGGAGAGTCCCAGACCTCCAGCTTGTACTCCAGGTTCAGCGGGGTGTCGCCGAAGGACTTGCCCTCCAGGCGGACGTAGGCCCACTTGCGGTCGTCCAGCCACGGCACGTGGTCCGACGGGCCGATGTGCACGTCGGCCTTCGCCATCTCGTGCGGGATCTGGGAGGTGACCGACTGCGTCTTGGAGATCTTCTTGGACTGCAGGCGCTTGCGCTCCAGCATGTTCATGAAGTCCATGTTGCCGCCGAAGTTGAGCTGGTACGTGCGCAGCAGCTCGACGCCGCGGTCCTCGAACAGCTTGGCCATCACGCGGTGCGTGATGGTCGCGCCGACCTGCGACTTGATGTCGTCGCCGACGATCGGCACGCCGGCGTCGGTGAACTTGGCCGCCCACTCGGGGTCGGAGGCGATGAAGACCGGGAGGGCGTTGACGAAGGCGACCTTGGCGTCGATGGCGCACTGCGCGTAGAAGCGGTCCGCCTCCTCCGAGCCCACCGGCAGGTACGACACGAGGACGTCGACCTCGGCGTCCTTCAGGGCCTGCACGACGTCGACCGGCTGCGCCGACGACTCCTCGACCATGTCGCGGTAGTACTCGCCGAGGCCGTCGAAGGTGTGGCCGCGCTGCACGGTCACGCCGCTCGGCGGGACGTCGGCGAACTTGATGGTGTTGTTCTCGCTGGCGTGGATGGCCTCGGACAGGTCCATCCCGACCTTCTTGGCGTCCACGTCGAACGCGGCCACGAACTCGACGTCGCCGACGTGGTAGTCGCCGAACTGGACGTGCATCAGGCCGGGCACTCGCGTCTCGGGGGCCGCGTCCTTGTAGAACTCGACGCCCTGGACGAGGGAAGAGGCGCAGTTGCCCACACCGACGATGGCTACGCGCACCGAACCCATCCGGTCGCTCCTTCTCTGTAACGGAACATGTGGTGAATGTGCACCGGCCCCCGAGGGGGGTGGGCCGCTCTCAGCGGCCCGTCTCCCGAGGCATGTCCTGATTCGTGTTCTTCGTGGCCTCGGCCCGCAGACCCTGCTCGGCGCTCTCCCGGCCGATGAGCTCGTTGAGCCACCGGACCTCGCGCTCGACGGACTCCAGTCCGTGGTTCTGCAGTTCGAGGGTGTAGCTGTCCACCCGCTCGCGGGTGCGCGCCAGCGCGGCGCGCATGCCGTCCAGCCGCTCCTCCAGCCGGCTGCGCCGGCCTTCCAGGATGCGCAGCCGCACGTCGGCGCGGGTGTGCGAGAAGAAGGCGAAGTGCACGCCGAACCCCTCGTCCTCCCACGCCGCCGGGCCGGCCTCGGTGAGGAGCTGCTGGAGCCGCTCCTTGCCGTCGGCGGTGAGCTTGTAGACGATCTTCGAGCGGCGGCTCTGCAGCGGCAGCGGCGGGACCGCCTCGTCCTCCGGCCGGTCCTCGACGATGAGCCCCTTGGCGAGGAGCAGCTTGAGGCACGGGTAGAGCGAGCCGTAGGAGAAGGCACGGAACATCCCGAGCAGGGTGTTCAGCCGCTTGCGCAGCTCGTACCCGTGCATGGGGGCCTCGTGGAGCAGCCCGAGCACGGCGAGCTCCAGCACGCCCGCGCCCTTCCTGGCCGCCATGTCCGTCTCCTCGTCTCGGTGCGGAGCCGATGTCTCCACTCGATGTATCGAGCGAATGTATCGCTTCGATACATCGCCAAGATACGTACGAACCCGCATCCTGGCAAGCGGCCCCCGATGTGACGGAGGCCGCACCCGGCGGACGGGGCGTGTTCAGGGCGCGTTCGGGGGGCGTTCGCCGGGGGTTCGCGGGTGCGGACTGGCCGCGCTGGGCTGGGCTGGACTGGGAATATGCCGGTTTGAGCATCTTTGGGGCAGAAATGTGCCAGAGTGATGCGCGGAGACCGCCTGACGCCGTCCACGGCCCCGGCCACCGGGGACCTCGGAGCGGGTCGGCGAGATCGTCCCGGCGCGAGTGCGCCCCGCCTTCGGGCGCGCCGCCGGCCGGTGCGCCCGCCCCGCGCCGTCCACCCGCGCCCCTCCCGCCCGGTGGCCCGCCCAGTACCCTTCGGGGCTACGTAGGAGACGCCGCCCCCTGTCGAACGAGGTCCCGTGAGCAACCCGAGCCACCCTCGCCCGGAGCCCGAGCCGCTGGAGCCGGGCGGGCCGAGCTTCCCCGGCCCCGGCCGCCACCAGGCCCCGGGCGGCTCGGCCACGCCTTCCGGACCGCCCGGTCCCTCGGGGGCGCACGCCCTGCCGTCCGATCTCGGCGGTCCCGGACCGTCCGGACCCCCCTCGCCGTCCTCTTCTCCCTCGCCGTCCGGGTTCCCCGGCGTGCCGCGCTCGGCCGGCGAGCTCGTCGGCCCCTCGTTCTCCAGCCCCTCGTTCTCCGGCCCGCCCGCGCCCGGCCCCGGACCGTCCGGCGGACCGGGCAGGCCGGGCATGGCCGCCGGCCCCGCCGGCCCCGCCGGCCCCGCCGGTCCGGGCGGTCCCGGTGTCCCGAACGGGCCGGGTTTCCCCGGCGGTCCCCAAAGCCCCGGCATGCGCGGCCCGATGAACGGGCCTGGTGCTCCCGGCGCTCCCGGTGGTGCCGGGAAGACGGCCGTCTTCGGGGCTCCGGGCGGCCCCGGCAGACCCGGCGGGCCGGGCGGCCCCGGCGGACCGGGAGGGCCGGGTGGGCCGGGCGGCCCCGGCGGCCCCGGGCGGCGGGCGAAGCCCGGCCCGAAGCGCGGCCTCCTCGACCACCTGCGCTCGCGCCCGGCCGGCTGGCGGCGCTTCCTGCCGTCGTGGAAGCTCGTCACCGGCGTCGCCCTGCTCGGCTTCTTCGGCCTCGTCGCGATGGTCTGGGTCGCCTACGCCGAGACGCCGACCCCGGGCGAGCCCACCGTCAAGGGCGTCCAGGACCAGGCGTCGATCTTCTACTACCGCGACGGCAGGACCGAGATCGGCCGGATCGGCAAGCGCCGCGAGAGCGTCGAGCTGAAGGACGTCGTCGACATCGCCGAGTGGTCCACGATCGCGGCGGAGAACCGCAGCTTCTACGAGGACAACGGCTACTCGATCAAGGGCACCACGCGCGCCGTCTGGGTGAACCTGACGGGCGGCTCGGGCGGCGGCTCGACGATCACCCAGCAGCTCGCCAAGAACTACTACTCCGACCCGAACAACCGGACCTACGGCCGGAAGTTCAAGGAGCTCTTCATCTCCATCAAGCTCGACGACAAGATGGACAAGAAGGAGATCCTCAAGCTCTACCTGAACACCATCTACTGGGGCCGCGACACCTACGGCATCCAGGCGGCGTCGCAGGAGTACTTCCACAAGGACGCCAAGGCCCTCAGGCCCGACGAGGCGGCGCTGCTCGGCGGCATCATCCAGAACCCCAACCGCGACCCGTCGGACAAGGCGAACGCGGCCTGGGTGATGATGCGCTACCAGTACACCCTGAAGGGCCTCGTCGGCATGGGGAAGCTGCCGCAGGCCGAGGCCGACAAGTACATGAACAAGCTCCCGAAGATCTACGACGCGGGGGCGGACGGCCAGCTCTACGGCGGCCAGCGCGGCTACATGCTGATGCGCGCGAAGAAGGAGCTGGAGCGCCAGCACATCACCTCGGACATGCTCACCACGCAGGGCATGCGCATCGTCACCACCTTCGACCAGAAGAAGATGGCGGCGGCGACGCGCGCGGCGGAGCGGTCCATCCCGCAGGTACACCCGAAGTCGCTCGCGAAGAAGAAGATCCGGGTCGGCCTCGTGTCGGTGGACGCGCGGAACGGCGAGGTGCTCGCCTTCTACGGCGGGCCCGGCTACCTGAACCAAGCGTTCGACAACGTGTGGTCGGGCAGCGCGCAGGCCGGGTCGGCGATGAAGCCCTACGTGCTCGCGACCGCGCTGAAACAGGGGTACAGCCTGAAGACCATGGTCGAGGGCCGGTCGATGATCCCGCTCGACGGCCACGGCAACGTCGTCCCGAGGGGGACGCCGGGCGCCTACGAGGTCCCGAACGGCCACAAGGTGCCCGACGCCATCGACCTCGTCGAGGCGACCAAGCTGTCGATCAACACCGCGTTCGTGCAGCTCGCCGGCAAGGTCGGCCGCGACAAGGTGATCCAGACGGCGGTGGCCGCCGGCGTCTCGCCCGACCTGCTGAAGGGCGAGGAGGAGAACCTCTCCATGCCGCTCGGCGTGAACAACATCCGGCCGATCGAGCAGGCCGCCGGGTACGCCGTCTTCGCCAACGGCGGCAAGTACCACCAGCCGCACGTCATCAGGTCGGTGAAGACCAACGGCGGCCAGCGCAAGGCCCTGAACTGGGACGACCACCAGGTGTTCAGCGCCGACGTCGCGGCCGACGCGACGGTGGCGCTCCGCGCGGTCGTCACCGGCGGCACCGGCACCGCGGCGGCGCTGCCCGACCGGCCCGTCGCCGGCAAGACCGGCACCACCGACCGCAACGTGGCGACCTGGTTCGTCGGCTACATCCCGCAGGTGTCGACCGCGGTGACGCTCTACAACGACGCGATCGACCCCGCGACCAAGAAGAAGAAGTCGCTGGTGCTGCCCGGCATCGGCGTCGTCGAGGGCGGGTCGATCCCGGCGCGCATCTGGCACGAGTACATGGCCGACGCGACCCGCGGCCTGCCGGTCGAGCAGTTCCCGCCGGCGCCGATGAACGGCATCACCCAGCAGTGGGCCAAGCTGCCGAAGAAGAAGGAGAAGAAGCCCGACGAGGGCAAGCCGCCGTGGTGCAACACCCCGATCGGCAAGTACGACCAGCGCTGCAAGGACGACGGCGGCGACGGGGGCGGGAACCAGGACAAGCCCGCCTGCACGACGCCCGTCACCACCGCCGACTGCGACCCGAGCAAGCCGCCGGCCAACCCGCCGCCGGGGTGGTGGTGCGCCATGCACCGCGACAGCCAGCTCTGCCGCCGGCAGCGCGGCAACAACCTGCCGGAGCTGCCGTTCCTGGCGCGGACCGAGGCGATCCCGCTCGGCCGCGACGACCGGGACGGGTAGCGGAAATTCTCATGGACCGCCTTCTTCGCGCCGCGAAGGGGGCGGTCCGTGCTCCGTGCGCCGGGCGTCCGGTCTCCGTTCCGGCGGCCCGCGCGGGCCGCGCCGAGCGGTCCGGCGGAACGGGCGGGACCCGGCGCCGATTGCCGGGCATCGGGCTGCATGAGGCATATTTACCGTCAAGAAAAAACCAAAGCCGGGATCCGGGCTGCGGCGGTCCGGATGCTGGCGGGTCGTGTCCGGCGGCCCCGCTCGGGACGAGATCGGGGCAGTACTCTCGGACGACGCACCACCGCACCCCACTTGATGAGGACGCGTGAGTTACCCAAGCCAATACGGACCGGACCGCGGAGAGGGACGGCGCGGTCAGAGCTCGTACGGTCCCGGCGGCCAGGGCGGTCCCGGCGGTCCCGCGCCGCAGGGACGGCCCGGCATGCCGGGCGGGCCGGGTGCGCCCGGCGGCCGGGGCGGTCCCGGCGGCCCCGGCGTGCCGCAGGGGCGGCCCCCCGTCCCCGGCATGCCCGGCGGGCAGCCGCCGGCGCCCGGCCGCGGCGCCCCGCAGGGCAGGCCCCCGCGTCCGGGCGGTCGCATGGCCTCGCGCAACGCCGCGCCCCCCGCTGGCGGGCGCCGCCGCGCCGGCGCGCCGCAGCGCCGTCCCGGCGGTCCGGGCGGACCCGCCGGCCCCGGCGGCCCGGGTGGTCCCGGTGGTCCCGGTGGTCCCGGAGGACCGGGCGGCCCCGGGGGACCGGGCGGGCCGGGCGGTCCCGGCGACGGTTTCTGGGGCGAGGAGAGCACCCGCCGCAGCGGGCGCGCGCCGCGACCGGGCAAGGAGGGCTGGCGCCAGTACGTGCCCTCCTGGAAGCTGACGACGGCGCTCGCCGGGGTGTTCGTCCTCGCCGCCGCGCTGTTCGTGTTCGTGGTCTACCAGAGCACCCCGATCCCGAAGACGGCGCAGGCGAGCGCGACCGCCGAGGAATCGGTGATCAAGTACCGGGACGGCAAGACGGCGATCGCCCGCGTCGGCATGCGGCGCGAGATCGTCGACCTGGACGACATCCCGAAGATGGTGCGGAACGCGGTGCTCGCCGCCGAGGACCGCAACTTCGAGACCGAGCCCGGCGTCTCCCCGAAGGGCGTGACGCGCGCGCTGTTCAAGACCGCCACCGGCGGCGACGTGCAGGGCGGCTCGACCATCACCCAGCAGCTCGCCCGCAACTACTACGCGGGCCTCAGCCAGGAGCGCAGCCTCAGCCGCAAGTTCAAGGAGATCTTCATCTCCATGCGGATGGGCAAGGAGATGGAGAAGAACACGATCCTCGGGCTGTACCTGAACACGGTCTACTTCGGCCGCCAGTCGTACGGCATCCAGGCCGCCGCGCGCGCCTACTTCCGCACCGACGTCAAGCACCTCACCCCCGCGCAGGCGGCGATGCTGGCGGCGATGATCCAGCGCCCGAACTACTTCGCGACCACCGCCAAGGACAGCGACCCGCGCAAGAAGGCCCTCGTCGCCCGCTGGAACTACGTGCTGGACGGCATGGTCACCAAGCAGTGGCTGACGGCGTCCGACCGCGCGAAGCAGAAGTTCCCGAAGACCGAGCGCCAGTGGAGCGACGTCACCGAGAAGGGCCAGGCCGGCTACCTCAAGCAGCGGGTGCTGTCGGAGCTGGAGTCGCGCTACGACATCAACGAGCAGCAGCTCGACCAGGGCGGCTACACGATCACCACGACGTTCGACGCCGACCTCACCAAGGCCGCCGGGGACGTCGTCGCCTCCTACAAGAAGGCGCACAACCTCAACGCCCAGATCCGCTTCGGGCTCGCCGCGGTCACCCCCGACGGCGAGGTCCGCGCCGCCTACGGCGGCCCCGACTACATCAAGCAGCCCTACGACAACTCCTTCAACGGCGCGGTGGCGCCCGGCTCGTCGTTCAAGCCGATCGTGCTGGCGACCGCCCTCAGCAAGGGCTACAGCCTGGAGACCTCGCTCGACGGCAGCTACAAGCGGACCATCAACCAGGCGACGTTCACCAACGACTCCCGGTCGGAGAACGGCGTCTACAACCTGGTCACGATGACCCAGCACTCCATCAACACCGCCTACGTGGACCTCGGCCAGCGGGTCGGCCTCGACAACGTCGTCGACATGGCCGAGAAGATGGGCTTCCCGCCGAGCACCAAGGGCCTGAACGCCACCGTGACGAGCCTCCCGCTCGGCCCGATCGACGTGAGCTCGGTCAACATGGCGTCGGTGTACTCGACGTTCGCGGCCGAGGGCGAGCACACGCCGGTGCACGTCATCGCCAAGGTCGTCGACCGTTCCGGCAAGGAGATCAAGCGGCCGCTGAAGACGACGCGGGTGTTCAGCGCCGACGTCTCGGCCAACGCGACGAAGGCCATGCGCGCCGTCGTCACGGGCGGCACCGGCACCGCCGCCGCGCTGCCCGACCGGCCGGTCGCCGGCAAGACCGGCACCACCGACGAGAACAAGTCGGCCTGGTTCGTCGGGTTCACGCCGAAGCAGCTCGCCACGTCGGTGTCGATGTGGTCGGAGGACAAGAAGGGCAACCGGCAGTCGCTGAAGGGCGGCCTCGCCGGCTACAGCCAGATCTACGGTGGCACCGTCCCCGCCGAGATCTTCAAGCTGTTCATGATGAAGGCGCTGGCGGGCAAGGCGGTCCAGCCGCTGCCGGTGGCGCCCGGCGGCGGCACCATCCCGGACTGGTCGGCGAAGCAGCCGACCCCGACGCCCACGCCGACGCCGACCAGGACGCCGTCCTGCGCGCCGGGCCAGCAGAGCACGCCGGACGAGCCCTGCGAGGCGGACACCAGCACGCCGACGGTGACGCCGTCCATGCCGACGTCGTCGCCGACGTCGTCGCCGACGACCAGCCCGCCGACGGTCCCGTGCACCTTCCCCGGCCAGCAGAACTGCACGCCGACCAACACGGCGCGGCCCGGCAGGGGCAACGACAACGCCGACAGCAGCGGCCAGTAGGACGGACCGCACGACGGGGGGCGCCCCGGGCCACTCCAGGCCCGGGGCGCCCCCGTCTCCGGGGCGGGCATGGTGGATCGGCGGCGGGCGGGGCCAATAGTCTGCTGGGATGTCGTCGCCCTCGTCTGATCCGTCCGCCGGAGCGCCCCCGCCCGGCCGGGCGGCCGCGGCCGCGCCCGTCCTCGCCGGCGTGACCGCCCTCACTTGCCTGCTCGGCTGGCTCCAGAAGCGCCCCTGCGCGACGGCCGGGTTCGACTTCGTCAAGACGACGACGCACGGCTGCTACACCGACATCTACCCGCTGTACTACGCGCGCGGCCTGGACAAGGGCAAGGTCCCCTACTTCGACGCGATCGACGGCGGCGACATCCACCACGTCGAGTACCCGGTGCTGAGCGGCTACCTCATGCAGCTCGTCACCTGGCTGGCGCACCCGTTCGACCCTGCGACCCGCGGCATGGCGTTCTACCACCTGACGGTCGTGCTGCTCGCGCTGCTGGCGATCACGACGGTCCTCGCGACGGCCTACGCCGCCGGGCGCCGGTCGCTGCGCACCGGCCTGATGATCGCGCTGTCGCCGTCGCTGCTCCTCACCGCCTACATCAACTGGGACCTGCTCGCCGTCGGGCTGTCCGCGCTCGCGCTGGCGGCGTGGTCGCGGCGGCGGCCCGCCCTCGCGGGCGTCCTGCTCGGCCTCGCCATCGCCGCGAAGTTCTACCCGCTGCTGTTCCTCGGGCCGCTGTTCCTGCTCTGCGCGCGCGCCGGGCAGTGGCGGGCGTTCGGGCGGCTCCTGGCGGGGACGGCCGGCGCGTGGCTGGCCGTGAACGTGCCCGTCATGGTGTTCGCCTGGGACGGCTGGCTGGAGTTCTACACCTTCAGCCAGAAGCGCGGCGTCGACTGGGGCTCGATCTTCTTCGTGCTGCAGGACCACGGCGTCACCGCGACGAGCGACGTGTCCCGCCTCAACCTGTACGGGACCGGGACGTTCGTGCTGCTCGCCGCCAGCATCGCGGTGCTCGCCTGGACGGCGCCGCGCCGCCCCCGCCTGCCGCAGCTCATGTTCCTCGTGCTGGTGGCGTTCATGCTGCCGAACAAGGTGTGGTCGCCGCAGTACGTGCTGTGGCTGCTGCCGCCGGCGGTGCTGGCCCGGCCGAAGCTGCCCGCGTTCCTGGTGTGGCAGGCGGGCGAGCTGCTCTACTTCTTCGGCATCTGGTGGTACCTGCTGTCGGTCACCGAGCAGGCCGAAGGCGCCGGCCTCGGCGCGACCGTCTCGGCCGTCCTCGGCCTGCACGCCCCCGAGCACGGCATCGACCACGACGTCTACTCGCTCGCGCTGCTCGCCCGCTTCGGCACGGTGCTGCTGCTCGCGCTGCTCGTCATCTGGGAGATCCTGCGGCCGTCCGCCGACGCGGTGCGCCGCGACCCCGGCGCGGACGACCCGGCGGGCGGCGTCCTCGACGGCGCGCCCGACCGGTTCGCGCTCCGGCGCGGCCCGCGCGCCGAGGCGGCCGTACCGGTCGCGGGCTGAATCCGGACGGGCCGGACAGTCCCGGCGGGCGCCGCGCCCGCCGGGTCAAGATCTGGACGGCGCGGGCATGGGCGCGCCGGTCACCGGGGTAGTTCCCGGACCATGCGGATCTTGCTCGGCGCGGCCGTCGCGCTCCTGCTGCCCCTGTCCCTCGCCGTCCCCGCGCGGGCCGCGCCCGGCACCGCCGCCGCGCGGCCCGCCGCCCGCCCCGCGGCCCGCGGACCGGCCGGGGTGCGCGCCCTGTCGGCGTACCTGGTGGACGACGGCACCGGCCGCGCCCTCTGGTCGCGGCAGGCGGCGGCCCGGCGCCCGATCGGCAGCATCACCAAGGTCATGACGGCCGTCGTGGTGCTGCGCGCCGGCGGCCTCGACCGGCGGATCCGCGTCGCGCCGTCCGACGCCGCCTACGCCGCCGCCCGGCACGGCTCGACGGCCCGCCTGCGCGCCGGCGACCGCGTCCCGGCCCGCGAGCTGCTCGCCGCGCTGCTGCTCCCGTCCGGCTGCGACGCCGCCGCGGCCCTCGCCCGGCGCTACGGCCCCGGCCCGCGCAGGTTCGTCGCCAAGATGAACCGGATGGCCGCCCGCCTCGGCATGCGCCGCACCCGCTACGGCGACGTCGCCGGGCTGCCGCCCGCCCCCGGCGCCTCGACCGCCCGCGACCAGGTGGTGCTCGGCCGGTACGCGATGCGCTTCCCGGAGTTCCGCGCGCTCGTGAAGCAGCGGCGCCACGTCCTCCCGGCGGGCCACGGGCACGGCCGGTACGTGTGGCGCAGCACCGACGAGCTGCTCGGCGACTACCCCGGCATGCTCGGCATCAAGAGCGGCCATACCGGCGCCGCCGGCTACAGCTTCCTGTTCGCCGCCCGCCGCTCCGGGCGCACCCTGGTCGGCGCCGTCCTCAACAGCTCGACGACCCGCCGCTACGCCCGCTTCCGCGACGCCGCCCGCCTCCTGGACTGGGGCTTCCACCACTGAGGCCGCCCCTCGTCGCATACTCCCGCCTTTACCGGCAACGATCCCGCCAGGCCGCGCGTCAGCGGGGCGTCCGGCGGACCCGTTGTGCGAGCATCACGGGCGGTGAAGGGGGAGCGCGATGAGGATCGGCACCGGGGCGGCGCGGCTGCTGCTGGCCTGCACGCTCGTCCTCGGCACGGCCGCCTGCCAGGACGGCGGCGGCGACGGCGCGGCGCCGGCGACGACGTCCGGCACGGCGACCGCGTCCGGCACGCGGACGGGCGCGGCGTCCGCCCGCCCGACCGCCTCCGACGGCCTGCCCGAGGTGCGGGCGGCGAGCCTGCCCGCCGAGGCGCGGACGACGCTGCGCCTCATCAGCGCCGGCGGGCCCTTCCCCTACCGGCAGGACGGCACCGTCTTCGGCAACCGCGAGGGACTTCTACCGCGCGAGCGGAGCGGCTACTACCACGAGTACACGGTGCCGACCCCCGGATCGCGCGACCGCGGCGCCCGGCGCATCATCGCGGGCGGGGCCGGGGAACGCTACTACACCGCCGACCACTACCGGAGCTTCGCCCGGGTGGCCGGCTGACGGGGGACGACGTGGACACCGACCGAGCCGTGACCGAGCTCCTCGCCGGGCGGCGCCCGCCCGGCCTCTACCGCTGGCCCGTGGCGGGTACCGCGGACACGACCGCCGCTCTGAGCCGCGCCGCCGGCGAGGGCGTGCGCGCCTTCCACCTGGACGGCGCCCGCATCGCCGGCAAGGACGGGCTGCTGCGCGCCTGCGCGGACGCCTTCGACCTCCCCGAATGGTTCGGGGCCAACTGGGACGCCCTGGAGGACAGCCTCACCGACCTGTCCTGGGCGCCGTCGCGCCGCGGCTACCTCGTCGTCTACGACGGGTGGGAGCGGCTGGCGGACGCCGACGAGGGCTCGTTCCGCACCGTCCTCGACGTGTTCGCCGAGGCCGTCGCGTCGTGGCGGGACACCGCGACGCCGATGAGCGTGCTGCTGCCCGCGGAGTTGGACGGCACGCCCGTGCCGGCCGGCCTGCCCGTGCTGGAGTGAGGGCTAGTAGTCGGAGGTGCTGTGGTCGAGCGACCAGAACGCCCAGCCGTAGATGCCGAAGACGAAGATCCAGGCGATGAGGACGATCGCGGAGGTGAGGTAGCCGAGCACCAGGCCCGCGACGGCCTGCCCGGAGCCGGCCTCGCCGGTCCGCTTGATCTGGCCCTGCGCCAGGTGCCCGAAGATGACCGCCAGCGGGCCGGTGACGCCGAAGAACCCGCAGCTGATCAGCGTCAGCACGGCGCTGATGATGCCGACGACCATGGCGGCCGTCGCCATCCCGTTGGTGCGCGCCACGACCGGCGGGCCCACCGGGTAGGCGACCGGGGCGGGCTGCTGGTAGCCGGCCTGCTGGTAGCCCGCCTGCTGGTAGGGGTCGGGGGAGCCGTAGCCGTAGGGGTCGGGTGACCCATAGGGGGGATAGGACATGGAGTTCCCGATCGGGTCGCGCGCCCGCCGGCGGGGATAGGGGTCCGCGTGCGCTGGGTGGGGCTCTCAGGTGCTTTCAGGGGGATTGTGCCAGGAGCGGGGGTGCCGCTCCAGCGATGATCCCTTCCGCCCCCTTGGATGCCCGGCCGCCCCGATCGGTTCCCGCGCCCGCTCCCCGCTCGCCCCGCGTCCCGGTCAGCCGAGCTTGTCGCGCAGCCAGGCGATGTCGTCCGCCTGGCCCGCGCCCGGCGTCTCCACGACGACCGGGGCGCCCGCGGCGCGCACCACCGTCAGGATCAGCTCGGGGTCGATCTCGCCGGCGCCGAGGTTGGCGTGCCGGTCGGCGCCCGACCCGAACGCGTCCCGGCTGTCGTTGCAGTGCACCAGGTCGATCCGCCCGGTGATCGCCTTGATGCGGTCCACCGCGTCCACCAGCTCCTCGCCGGCGGCGTGCGCGTGGCAGGTGTCCAGGCAGAACCCGACCTTGGCGTCGAGGTCGGTCACCTCGCCCATGACCTCCCACAGCCGGGCGATCCGCTCGAACTTGCGAGCCATCGCGTTGCCGCCGCCCGCGGTGTTCTCGATGTAGACGGGGATCGGCGTCTCCAGGCGCTCGAACACCTTGCGCCAGTTCTCGAAGCCGGTCTCGGGGTCGTCGTCCTTCAGCACGTGGCCGCCGTGCACGATCAGCGCCTTCGCGCCGATGCCGGCGGCGGCGTCGAGCTGCTGCTGGAGCAGCTTGCGGCTCGGGATGCGGATGCGGTTGTTGGACGTCGCCACGTTGATCACGTAGGGGGCGTGCACGTACACGTCCACGCCCGACCCGGCGAGCGCGTCCAGGCCGTCCGGCAGCACGGGCTTCTTCCAGCCCTGCGGGTCGCCGAGGAAGAACTGCACCACCTCGGCGTCCTTCTCGCGGGCGCTGCCGAGGGGGTCGTGCTGGTCGACGTGGGCTCCGATGCGCATGCCGCCGAGCCTAGCCGCCCGCGCCCCGGACCCGGCGGGATCGGCGCGGGATCAGAGCGTGAAGCCGCCGTGGCTGACGGCGAAGGCGAGGCCGACGAACGACCCGACCATGCCGACGACGTTCAGCCACCGCTCGTTGGTCGACGTCGACACGAGCTGGGAGTAGAGCGACAGCGGCAGGCCGACGACGCCCGCGATCGCGCCGAGCAGGTGGGTGGGCGGGATGAACCCGAGCACCAGCGCGGCGAGTCCGAGCACGATCGCGGCCGGCGCGAGCGTGCGGAGGAGCGGCCGCCGCTCCGCCCGGACGCCGGCGGCGGTGCCGCCGCCGGTGCTGCTGCGGGCACCGGTGATCCGGCGCTCGTCCCCCGTCGCCTCCTGCGGCATCGGGTCCACCCCCTCCGTTGCGGGTCCCGCTGCGGGTCGCCGCGGGCCTGTCCCCGCGCCTGTCCCCGCGCCTGGAGGATTCCCGGAACCCGGGGCGGCCAACCCGGGCGGACGGCCGCGAAAATGTCGGCCCCGGGGGATAGTGTCGAACATGGATTCGAGGACTTCGGGTTCAGGACGGCCGGTCCCGCGGCGGGAAGGAGTGGTATCCGGTGCGAGAGAGCGAACTGGCGGTCTTCGGCGACGCCGAGCTCGTCGAGGAACTGTCGATGCTGACCACGCAGGCGGCCAGGATGCGGGCCAGGATGGCCGACATCATGGCCGAGCTCGAACGCCGCCGCTGCGCGGCCCGGTCCCATCCGGGCACCGTCCGCCGCTAGGGCGGTCCCGGGCCCCGCCGTCGCGGCAGGGGCCGGGGCCGGTGGCAGGGGCCGCCGCAGGGGAGGGCGCCGCGAACCGGCGCTTACGCTGCCGACTCTTGGTAACCTGTACCGGTCTCGCGGCCGGTGCCCCCAATCAGAGGGCCGGCGCCGCCGCCGCGACGGACGCAAGAGCCCTCCTGTCACGGAGAGACCGTGACCGCCTGAGTCCAGAGGAGGTAGGGACACCATGCGTCGTTACGAGCTCATGGCCATCCTCGACCCCGCCATCGACGAGCGCACCGCCGGTGCCGCTCTCGACCCGTTCCTGAAGGTCGTCACCGGTGGCGGCGGGACGGTGGAGAAGGTCGACGTCTGGGGCCGGCGCCGCCTGTCCTATGACATCCAGAAGAAGTCCGAAGGCATCTACGCGGTGGTCGACCTGTCGGCTGAGCCTGCCACGGTCAAGGAGCTCGACCGTCAGCTCAACCTGAGCGAGTCGATCCTCCGCACCAAGGTCATCCGCCCCGAGGTCCACTGAGCCGGGGCCACGGCCCAGGCCCAGCCCTCTCAGCAGCCGGAGTGAGCCCATGGCAGGCGACACCGTCATCACGATCGTCGGGAACCTCGTCGAGGACCCGAATCTGCGCTTCACCTCCAGCGGCCAGGCGGTCGCGTCCTTCCGCATCGCCTCGACCCCGCGGTTCTTCGACCGCCAGTCGAACGACTGGAAGGACGGGGAGGCCCTGTTCCTGACCTGCAACGTGTGGCGGCAGGCGGCGGAGAACTGCGCCGAGTCCCTCACGCGCGGCATGCGGGTCATCGTCCAGGGGCGCCTGAAGCAGCGGTCCTACGAGACCAAGGAAGGCGAGAAGCGCACCGTCTTCGAGATCGAGGTCGACGAGGTCGGCCCGTCCCTGCGCAACGCCACCGCCAAGGTCAACAAGACCCAGCGGCAGGGCGGTGGCGGCGGCTTCGGCGGCGGCCAGGGCGGCGGCGGTGACTTCGGCGGCGGTGGCGGCGGCGGCTTCGGCGGCGGCGGCAACTCCGGCGGCGGCGGCTTCGGCGGCGGCGGCCAGGGCGGCGGCGGCAACCGGGGCGGCGGCGCCCCCGCGAACGACCCGTGGGCCACCGGCGGCGGTGGCGGCGGCGGGTTCTCCGACGACCCGCCCTTCTAGACCAGCACCATCCAGACCAGTTCACGTCCATTCCCGCGAGAGCGGGGCTCTCACTAAGGAGCACCACGATGGCGAAGCCACCTCCCCGCAAGCCGAAGAAGAAGGTTTGCGTGTTCTGCCAGGAGAAGATCTCCTACGTCGACTACAAGGACACCGGCCTGCTGCGGAAGTTCATCTCCGACCGCGGCAAGATCCGGGCCCGTCGGGTGACCGGCAACTGCACCCAGCACCAGCGCGACGTCGCCACGGCGATCAAGAACGCTCGTGAGATGGCGCTGCTGCCCTACACCAGCACCGCGCGCTGAGGCAGGGGGTAACGACATGAAGCTCATCCTGACCCAGCAGGTCTCCGGTCTCGGCGAGCCCGGCGACGTCATCGAGGTGAAGGACGGCTACGGCCGCAACTACCTCGTGCCGCGCGGGTTCGCGATCAAGTGGACCCGGGGCGCCGAGAAGGAGATCGACTCGATCAAGAAGGCGCGCTCCGCCCGCGAGATCGCCACGGTCGAGCACGCCAAGGAGGTCGCCGGCCGGCTGAAGTCGATCAAGGTGACGCTGCGCACCCGCACGGGCGCCAACGGCCGCCTGTTCGGCGCGGTGACCGCCGCCGACATCGCCGACGCGGTCAAGGCCGCCGACGGTCCCGACCTGGACAAGCGCCGGATCGAGATCGGCAACCCGATCAAGACCGTGGGCACACACCGGGTCAGCGTCCGGCTGCACTCCGACGTGAGCGCCACGATCGACGTCGACGTCGTCGCCGGCTGACCGTACCGCCGCGCACGGCCGCACGTCCGCAGGGCCGGAACCCCGTCCGGGGTTCCGGCCCTGCGCCGTGTCCGGGGGCGCCCCGGCGGGGGCGCCCCCGCGGGCGCGCATCCGGTTCGCCCCGAACCTCCCGTTCCTTGATCATCTCCAGTCTCCGTGACTACCGTCCGTAACAGGCGTACCAGGCGCAGCGTGACGGAAGGGGTGCGATGTTCGGGGAGTCGTCACTACGCGGAGGGGACGCGCCGACGCGCCGCGCCCTGCTGGCCGGCCTCGCGGGACTGCCCGCGGCGCTCGCCCTGGACGCCCTCGCCGAGGGCCTGCTGGACAATGAGGCGATGGCCGCCCCGCTGGACGCCGCCCTCCGCCTGCCCTTCGCCGGGCCGTCGGGCGCGCGCCCCCTCGTCCGCCCCCGCACCGCCTGGAAGGCGCGGCCGCCGCGGCACCGCGCCCGCGTCCTCGACCGGGCACCCGACCACATCGTCGTGCACCACACCGCCTCGGCCAACAGCACCGACTACTCGCTGGAGCACGCCTACGCGCTGTCGCGGTCGATCCAGCGGTTCCACATGGGCCCCCGCGGCTGGGACGACACCGGGCAGCAGCTCACCATCAGCCGCGGCGGCCACGTCATGGAGGGCCGCAACGGCAGCCTCGCGTCGATCATGGCGCGCCGGCACACCGTCGGCGCGCAGGCGCTGCACCACAACGAGCACACCATCGGCATCGAGAACGAGGGCACCTACATGACCCGGCGGCCGCCGGGCGCCCAGTGGGACTCCCTGATCGGGGTGTGCGCGTGGCTGTGCGACCAGTACCGCCTCGACCCCTACAAGGCGATCGTCGGGCACCGCGACTACTGCGCGACCGACTGCCCCGGCGACGCCCTGTACGCGCGGCTGCCCGCCCTCCGCGACGGCGTCGCCGCCCGGCTCGGCTACCCCGAGAAGGCGCCCGCGCCCGTCCACGTGCCGCGGCCGCCGATCTCCAAGGCCGACGACGACCGCGAGCGCATCACCGTGCGGCCCGACCGCTGATCCTCATCCGTCGGTGCCGGTGCCCGTCTCCGTACCGGTGTAGCCGGTGCGGCGGCGGGCGATCTCGGGATCGATGGCCTCCACCAGGGACCAGAGGCCGGCGACGCGCTCCAGCAGGATCTCGGGCGGCAGGTCCGCGAGGCCCTCGCCGGCCAGCGCGTCGATCGCCTCGGCCAGCCGGTCCACCGGCTCCCCCTCGCTGGAACGCATGTTCGAATCGTAGTGGGAGGGGCGCCGGTTCCGGGTGGGATCGGCGGGTTCCGATCACCGTGTCGCGGCGGCTACCGCACCGCGCCCGTCACCAGCCACGCGTCGCCGCGCGCCCGCAGCGCGAGCGTCGCCATCCGCACCAGCATCCACAGCCCGATCGCCAGCCACAGCGCCACGAGGCCCCCGCCGGCCGCGTGCACCCCCAGCGCCACCGGCACGAACACCGCCGTCGCCGCCAGCGTCGTCACCGCCAGGTACGCGCCGTCGCCCGCGCCGATCAGGATGCCGTCCAGCACGAACACCACCCCCGCCACCGGCTGCAGCACCGCCACCACCAGCAGCGACGCCAGCAGCAGAGCGCGCACCCGCGGGTCCCCGGTGAACAGGTCCGGCAGCCACGACCGCACCGCGAGGATCCCGCCGGCGAACACCACCCCGCACGCCGCGCCCCACCCGACCATCCGCCGGGTCACCGCCCGCACCTCCGCCGCGTCCGCCGCCCCCAGGTGGCGGCCCGTCAGCGCCTGCCCCGCGATCGCGATCGCGTCCAGCGCGAACGCCGCCAGCGTCCACACCTGGAACCCCACCTGGTACGCGGCGATCTCGGCGTCCCCCATCCGCGCCGCCACCGCCGTCCCCACGATCAGCACGACCCGCAGCGCCGCCGTCCGCACCAGCAGCGCGACCCCCGCCGACGCCGCCGCCCGCACCCCCGCCACGTCCGGCCGCACCGGCGCCCCGTACCGGCGGGCCGCCCGCAGCACCACCACCACGTACACCGCCGCGCCGCCCGTCTGCGCGATCACCGTCCCGGCCGCCGAACCGCCGATGCCCCACCCGAAGCCGAGCACGAACAGCACGTTCAGCGCCAGGTTGGCGGAGAAACCGCCGACCGACACCACCAGCGGCGTCCGGGTGTCCTGCAACCCCCGCAGCACGCCCGTCCCGGCCAGCATCAGCAGCATCCCCGGGATCCCGAACAGGCTGACCCGAAGGTAGGTCTCCGCGTACGGCGCCACCTCCGCCGACGCCCCGAACAGCCCCACCAGCCACGGCACGAGCGGCCGGCCCGCCGCGACCAGCACCGCGCCGATCAGCAGCGCCAGCCACATCCCGTCCACGCCCTGCCGCACCGCCGCCCGCAGGTCCCCCGCGCCGACCCGCCGCGCCACCCCCGCCGTCGTCCCGTACGCCAGGAACACGCAGAGGTACACGAGCGTCGCCAGCGCCTGCCCGGCGACGCCGAGACCGCCGAGCGGCGCCGTCCCGAGCCGCCCCACGATCGCCGAGTCCGACAGCAGGAACAGCGGCTCGGCGACCAGCGCGCCGAACGCCGGCAGCGCCAGCCGCAGGATCTCCCGGTCGCGCGGTGCAGGGCGAAGCATCGCCGCCACGCTACCGGTAAGCGTCAAGTGTGAATATCCCCTTACTTCCCCCGCCCGGCCGACTTTCTTTCCCCCACAACCCCGGCCCCGCATTTCCGCAGCTCACAGCCGTACGGCTAGAGTTACCCACAGACTGTCCACAGGGTTGTCCACAGGTCGTGCACAACTTTCCCGGCGTGTATGCACAGCCCCGTCCACAGATCCTTTTGCTCCCCGGCCCGGCGCGCTCGCAGAATGTCAGAGGTCTCCGGTAGACGTGGGACGCAAGGATCGGCCGGCGGGGCGGCCGGTGACCGAGATGAGGGGGGTGCGCGCCTGATGAGTGTGACCGAGATCGGTTCCGGCGATCCGGGGTTCGAGCGCACCCCGCCGCACGACATCGCCGCCGAGCAGGGCGTCCTCGGCGGCATGCTGCTCTCCCAGGACGCCATCGCCGAGGTCGTCGAGGAACTGCGCACCGCCGACTTCTACCGGCCCGCCCACCAGATCATCTGGGACGCCGTCCTCGACCTGTACGGCCGCGGCGAGCCCGCCGACGCCGTCACCATCGCCGGCGAGCTCACCAAGCGCGGCGAGATCACCCGCGTCGGCGGAGCCCCCTACCTGCACACCCTGATCTCCTCGGTCCCCACCGCCGCCAACGCCGGCTACTACGCCAGGATCGTCCGCGAGCGCTCGGTGCTCCGCAAGCTCGTCGAGACCGGCACCCGCATCGTCCAGATGGGCTACGCCGCCGACGGCGCCGACGCCGACGACGTCCTCGACCGCGCCCAGGCCGAGGTCTTCGCCATCGCCGAGAAGCGCGCCGGCGAGGACTACGTCCCGCTCAGCGAGATCATGCCCGGCGCCCTCGACGAGATCGAGGCCATCGGCAGCCGCGGCGGCCAGATGACCGGCGTCCCCACCGGCTTCGCCGACCTCGACGCCCTCACCAACGGCCTCCATTCCGGACAAATGGTAGTTGTGGCTGCAAGGCCGGCAATGGGTAAGGCCTTGGCGCTTAATACACCAATTCCGACACCGTTCGGCTGGACCACCATGGGCGACGTGCGGGTCGGTGACCTGCTGATCGGCGCCGACGGCCGTCCCACCCGCGTCGTCGCCGCCACCGAGGTCATGCACGGCCGCCCCTGCTACGAGATCGAGTTCTCCGACGGCGAGATCATCACCGCCGACGCCGAACACCAGTGGCGCACCACCACCCGTGCGAGCCGCCGCCAGGAGGGTGCTCGGCGGACGGCCCGCTACTGGTCCGACGAGGCGATCAACCGGGTCCGTTGGGCCACGGCGGACGCCAACGAGCAGCCGCCGCGCCTCGCCACTCACGGCCAAGCCATGGCTGAAGTCGGCACGGAGTTCAAGCATGCGCTCTACGCCGTCACCCGCGAACTCGGCCACCGCGGGGCGGCCGACACGACTCTGTCCAAGCGCAGCCCCCGATACGAGTGCACCGACCTCTACCGCGGGCTGCTGCGCCGTGCCGTGCGCCCCAAGAACGACGCGACGACGGCGCGCCACGAGCCCGTCAAGACGACCGCGGAGATCGCGGCGACCCTCCGCTGTGGCAGCGACGCGCGGCCGAACCACGCGGTCGCGCTGACCGCGCCTTTCGTCCTTCCCGAGGCCGACCTGCCCATCGATCCCTACGTCCTCGGTGCCTGGCTCGGCGACGGGGACAGCTGGAACGGCGCCATCACCTGCTTCGACGAGGAGATCATCGGGGAGATCGAGGCGACGGGCCAGGAGGTCACCCGGCACTCGACGCCGGGGCGGTTCGGTCTTCTGAAGCTGAAGCGCAAGCTCATCGACAACGATCTGTTCCGCAACAAGCACATCCCCGCCGCGTACCTGCGGGCGTCGGAGGCGCAGCGGCGGGCGCTGCTGGCCGGGATGCTCGACACCGACGGCTATGTCTCCGAGATCGGCCAGGTGCAGCTCGCATTCGTCAACAAGCGGCTGGCCGAGGGTGCGCACGAGCTCATCCTCAGCCTCGGCTACCGGGCCACGATGACCACCAAGCGGGTCGCGGGCCGCTGCGAGGAGACCTCCACCTTCTACCGCATCAACTTCACCCCGGTCGAAACGGTGTTCCGGCTGCCCCGCAAGGCGGCGCGGCAACGGGCGGTCGTGCATCCCAAGGCGCAGGTGCGCTACATCGTGGACGTGCGGCCGGTGGCGAGCGTGCCGGTGCGGTGCGTGCAGGTCGACAACGCCGACCACATGTATCTGGCGGGCCGGTCCTGCGTCCCGACGCACAACTCCACGCTCGCGCTCGACTTCGCCCGCGCGGCGTCCATCAAGCACGGCCTGACCTCGGCGTTCTTCTCGCTGGAGATGGGCCGCAACGAGATCACCATGCGCCTGCTGTCCGCCGAGGCGCGCGTCGCGCTGCACGCGATGCGCTCGGGCACCATGCAGGACGAGGACTGGACCCGCCTCGCCCGCCGCATGAGCGAGGTCGCCGAGGCGCCGCTGTTCATCGACGACTCGCCCAACATGTCGATGATGGAGATCCGCGCCAAGTGCCGCCGCCTGAAGCAGCAGCACGACCTGCGCCTGGTGGTGATCGACTACCTGCAGCTGATGACGTCGGGCAAGCGGGTGGAGAGCCGCCAGGTCGAGGTCTCGGAGTTCTCCCGGCAGCTCAAGCTGCTGGCCAAGGAGCTCCAGGTCCCGGTCATCGCGCTCTCCCAGCTGAACCGAGGCCCCGAGCAGCGCACCGACAAGAAGCCCATGGTCTCCGACCTCCGCGAATCGGGGTGCGTGCCGGCGTCCACGCGTCTGCTGCGGGCGGACACCAACGAAGAGATCACGATCGGCGAGATGCTGCGGGACGGCGTGCGCGACCTCCCCGTGTGGGCGCTCGACGACCGGTTGAAGTACGTGCCGCGGACGATGACGCACGCCTTCCCGAGCGGCCGCAAGGAGGTCTTCCGGGTCAGGCTGGCGTCCGGCAAGGAGGTGGAGGCGACGGCCAGCCACCCCTTCCTCACGTACACCGGCTGGACACCGCTCGGAGACCTCGGCCCCGGAACGCGCGTGGCGGTGTCGCGTCACACGCCGCCGCCGCTGGAAATCAAGCCGTGGCCGCAGGAACGCATCGTGCTGCTGGCCCACCTCATCGGTGACGGCTCCTTCGTCAGGAGGCAGCCGATCCGCTACGCCAGCAAGGACGAGGCGTGCTTGACGGCGGTCGCGGAGGCGGCCCGGCACTTCGGCATCACCGCGGTTCGAGACGATCATGAGGCGGCCCGCGTGACCACGCTGCGGTTGCCGGCGCCGTACCGGCTGACCCACGGACGCCGCAATCCGATCGCCGAGTGGTTGGACGGGCTCGGGCTCTTCGGCCTGCGCTCGCACGAGAAGTTCGTGCCGGGCGAGGTGTTCTCCCTGCCCAAGGAGCAGGTCGCCCTGTTCCTTCGCCATCTGTGGGCGACCGACGGCTGTGTGCACTGGAAGGCGGGTCAGGGCCAGTGCCGGGTCTACTACGCCTCGACCAGCCGCCGTCTCATCGACGACGTGGCCCGGCTGCTGCTCCGGTTCGGCATCATGTCGAGGATCAAGACGGTGAAGAAGGAGGGGTACCGCCCCGGCTATCAGCTGCACATCACCGGAGCGGAGAACCAGCTCGCGTTCTTCGAGGCGGTGCGCGTCCATGGCGCGCGCGGTGCCGTGGCGGTCTCCGCGGCGAGCCATCTCCGCGAGCTGCGCGGCAACACCAACGTCGACACCGTGCCGCGCGAGGTGTGGGACGACGTCCGGCGGATCCTCATCGACCAGGGGATGTCGCATCGGGAGTTCGCCGCCGCCATCGGCACGCAGTTCTCCGGCAGCACCCTATGGAAGCACGCGCCGGCGCGCAGGCGACTGGGCAAGGTGGCGGCGGTGCTGGAGAGCGCCGAACTGGAGATGCTGGCCACCAACGACGTCTTCTGGGACGAGATCCTCTCCGTCGAGAGCGTCGGCGAGCAGGACGTCTACGACGCGACGGTGCTCGGGCTGCACAACTTCGTGGCGAACGGCGTTTCGCTTCACAATTCGATCGAACAGGATGCGGACATGGTGATCCTGCTGCATCGGGAGGACGCTTACGAGAAGGAGTCGCCGCGGGCGGGCGAGGCGGACCTGATCGTGGCCAAGCACCGTAACGGGCCGACGGCGACGGTGACGGTCGCGTTCCAGGGTCATTACAGCCGCTTCGTCGACATGGCGCAGTGACGCGGCGCCCCGGGCGGAACGCGCGCCGCCGGAGTTAGTTCGCGGGGCGAATTGATGGTGCGGGGTAGGGTGGCGGAATGGGGATCGCGGAGGAGCCCGGGGCGGCGATGGGGATCGCGGTCGCGCTGGTGCGGTCGTCGTTCCTGGTGGACGCGGTGTACGCCGCGGCGGCGCGCGAGCACGGGCTGACGCCGCAGCAGGGGCAGCTGCTCTGCGTGCTGATGCCGGGCGCGCGCGGGATGGGGGAGCTCGGCGCGATGCTCGGGCTGGCCAAGTCGAGCCTGACGGGGCTGGTCGACCGGACGTCCGAGCGCGGTCTCGTCCGGCGGGCGGCGTGCCCGGGGGACGCGCGGACGGTGCGGGCGGAGCTCACCGCCAAGGGCGCGCGGGTCGCCGAGGAGTTCTACGCGGCGACGTCCCGCCGTGTCGAGGAGCTCTCGGCGACCCTGGATCTCGCCGACCGTGAGGTGCTCGCCGAGTTGCTCGCGCGGGTCGTCACCGCGAACGAGGTGCCCGCCGTGTTCAGCGACCCGGAGGAGTGACGGGCGCGTCGAACAGTTCGGCGAAGCGGCCGCTCATGAGGTCGGCGGCCTTGTACTGGACGACCTGCTCGACGGGCGCGGGGACCGGTCCGTCCGGTCCGGGGAGCTGGCCGACGCCGGTGGCGGGGCCGAGCGGCAGCAGGATCGCGGGCGGGCCCGGGGTGTAGGTGGCCGCCGGGGGCTCGCCGCGGAGGCGGGCGAGGATGTTGGCGGCGACGACGGCGGCGTGGCGCGTCGCGGCGCCCGCCCGCTTGTCCTCGGGCACGTCGGTGATGTCGCCGATGGCGTAGAGGCCGTCGTGGCCGGCGACTTCGAGGGTGCCGGTCACCGGGACGAGGCCGGCGGGCGTGGTGATCCCGGCGAGCCAGGCGGTGTTGGGGCGGGCGCCGTGGGCGCGGTACCAGAGGTCGGCGGTGACGCCGTCCGCGGTGAAGGGGGCGAGGACGCCGGGTTCGGTCGGGGGGCGGACGGTCGTGCCGGTGAGGAGCTCGACGCCGAGGTCGTCCAGGAGGGCGTGCAGCCGGTCGCGCACTTCGGAGATGACGCCGGGCAGCGGTGCGGGCGCCGGGTCGGTGATGATCACGTGCTTGTCCGGCCAGACCGCCTTGATCTCGCCGGCCAGTTCGAGGCCGACGGGCCCGGCGCCGGCGATCAGCACCCGCCGTGCGCCGGTGAGCTCCTTGTGCGCGAGGCGCAGGCGGTCGAGGGCCGCGGCGGTGGTGGGGGCGTCGTGCTTGGCGGGGAAGGGGTAGTCCGAGCCGGTGGCGAGCACGACGTGGTCGGCGTCGACGCGGCCGCCCGAGGCGAGGGCGATGCCGCCGGCGTCGAGGCCGGTGGCGCGGTCGCGCACGATCCGGCCGCGCCTCAGCAGGCGGTCGTAGGGGAAGAAGACGTGGTCGGCCCAGTCGGGCCGGACGAGCGCGCGGAGCGCTCCGGCGGCGTGCACGAACGCCTCCCGCGGGTCGACGAGGACGACGTCGGCGTCCTCGTCGAGCGCCTTGGCGACGGCGATCCCGCCGTATCCGCCGCCCACCACTGCAACCGTTCGGCTCATGCCCACCCCCACAAGTTCGTTGAACGAACATTAATAGTTCGCACAACGAATATCAAGCGCGGCCCACTCCTGAGCGCGATCACCGATCCCCGATTCCCGGCGTCCACCGGAACGCACCGGCTGGCACGGCCTCTCCGGATCCGCCCCGTCGCGACGGCATCACGGCCCGCCGTCACCACCACCGCCCCGCCGTCGGGCAGTGACCACCCGGTCGCCAAAAGTTGAGATGCGGCGTGTTGGCCACTTTGGAGATCCAAAGTGGCCAACACGCCGCATCTCAACGGTGAGTGGCCGGGCGGTCACTGTGGAGGGAGGCGGTGGGCGGCGGGCGTCCCGGTCAGGTCCGGACGGGTCGCCGGGACGCGGCGGCGGCGAGGAGGGCGAGGCCCGCGAGCACGCCCCAGTGCACGATCGCGCGCGACGTGCCGACGCTGCCGAGCAGCGCGAGCGGCGCCCACGCGTGGACCAGGTAGAGGGCGCCCATGAGCGCCCAGCGGGCGTCCCGCGCGACCGCGCCCGCGACGATCGCCGCCGCCAGCACCCCGCACTCGACGCCGCCCCGCGCCAGCGCCCACCAGGTGCCGCTCGTCCCGAGCGCGAGGCCGTAGGCGAGCAGTACCGCCATCGCGGCGATCCACACCGGGCCGCGCGGCCGGGGCCGCCACGGCAGCGCGGCGAGCACCGCGAGGAGCGCGACGGGCAGCCAGAACATGCCGGTGAGCTGCCAGTGCCCGATCCTGATGGCGGTCCCCCAGAACCCCATCGGCAGTCCAGGACCCAGCCCGGAGCCGTTGCCGCCCAGATCGACGTACAGCGCCAGGAGCGCGGCGGCCGGCAAGGCGAGGCGGACGCGGCCGAGCGCCGCGAGCACCGTCACGAGCAGTAGCCCGCCCGTGAGTCCCCAGTCGTAACGCAGCCCGGAGACGGCCGCCGCCGCGCAGCCCAGGAGCATGGCGAGAGCGCTGAGATGGAGGCCGTCGGCCCACCAGGGGGCGGGGTGGCGGGTGGCGGCCCGGATGCGTTCGGCCAGGCCGCTGCGGACGAGGGCGGGTAACTCGCGGAGAGTGGGGCCGTGTGCCTCCAGCAGGGTGGCGACGATGGCGTCCGCGTGGGCCTCGCGGTAGTCGCGGAGGTAGGCGAGCATGGCGCGCCGGTAGTGGCGTTCCAGCCGGGCGGTCACGCCGTGCGCTCCTTTCGACGGGACGTGGCGATGGCCAGGAGGGTGAGCGCCGCCAGGGTTCCGTACGCGGCGGTCCGGTGCGGGGAGTTGGCGGCGAGCAGGGCGGCGGGGGCCACCGTGCAGGCCAGGTAGACGGTCGCTGCCAGGGCCCAGCGGGCGTCGCGGACGAGGGCGGTCGCGGCCAGGACGAGGAGGAGGGCGCCGGCCTCGCAGGCGGTGCGCAGGAGCGCGAAGGACGGCTCCCAGTCGGGGGCGGTGTCGAAGTTCAGGGAGTGGGCGTAGACGGCCATCGCCGCGATCACGGCGGGCCAGAGGAGGCTGCGCCGGGGCAGGCGGGGGCCGCGCCGCAGGCTGAGGACCGCGAGCAGCACGGCGGGCGCCCACAGGATCACCGTCAGCGTCCACGGCCCGTAGTCGGCGGCGAGGGGGCGCCCGCTGTACCAGGCCACGCCGACGTCGTCCGGGCCGATCAGCGGCCGGACGGGGTGGGGCGTCAGGGCGAGCGCGAACGGCAGGGCGAGGCGGACGCGGCCGAGCGCGGTGAGGAGGGCCGCCGCCACCAGCAGGACGCCGGACACGGGGCGCAGGTTCATCAGCGGCAGCGCCCAGGTGGCGGCGGAGGCGAGGACGGCCAGCGCGGCCAGGTGCAGGCCGCCGGCCCACCAGGGGGTGCGGGCGGTCCGCTCCCGCAGCCGTTCGGCGAGGCCGCCGCGGACGAGGGCGAGGGTCTCGCGGGCGACGGGGCCGCGCACCTCCAGCAGCGTGGCGACGACGGCGTCGGTGTTGGCGGCGCGGTAGCCGCGGGGGTAGGCGAGCATCGCCCGCCGGTAGTGGCGTTCCATCCGGTCGGTCATGCGGGTGCCGTCCTCGGGGGGAGTCTGCGGGTCACGGCGAGCGCGGCCGCGCGCATGCGGGCCGCCTCGGCGGCGACGGCGTCCTGGCCGTCGTCCGTGATGCGGTAGTAGCGGCGGGGCCGGCCCTGGACGGTCTCCTCGCGGTCGAGCGCGACGAGGCCCGCCTCGGCGAGCCGGTCGAGCGCGCCGTAGAGGGTGCCGACGGCGAGCCGGACGCGGCCGCCGGACTCGCGCTCGGCGAGCTTGATGATCCCGTAGCCGTGGCTCGGGCCGTCCAGGAGCGCGGCGAGGATGAAGTAGGTGGGTTCGGTCATGGGCCGTGCCATGCCCCGCACCATATATCGGCGACGGATATATCGGCAAGCGAAGTATCAGGCGGCGAGGCGGTCCACCACGAGCGCCGCGAGCGCCTCCATGCCCGCGCCCGTCGGGTGGTACGGGACGGCGCCGCGGAACGGCCACGACCGCGCGAACCCGGTGGTCCACGGGGCGGGGGAGCGGTGGCCGTGGCCGCGTGCGGCGTCCGCGACCTCGACGAACTCCGCGCCCTCCCCGGCCGCCCGGCGGAACGCCGAAGTCAGCGCGGCGGCCGCCGCCCGCGCCCGGCGGGCCTGCTCGGGAGTCAGCGGCAGCCCGTCGGCGCCGCTGGTGGCGGGGTCCAGGACGGGCAGGTAGTCGACCAGCAGGACGCGCGCGCCCGGCGCGTGAGCACGGACCGCCCGCACGACGCGGGCCAGCGACGCCGCGACCGCGTCGAACGCCGCCGCCTCGGGGATCCGGGCGGACCGGCGGAACGGCCCCGGCAGGGCGCCGGCCTTGATCAGCGACCCGATGTACCCGGCGTCGTTGCCGCCCGCGGTGACGGTGACGAGGCGGGTGTCCGGCCGGACGGCGGCGATCTGCGGCGGCCGCCCGCGCTGCGGGGCGTCCAGCAGGTGCGCGGTGGTCGCGCCGGAGAAGGTGACGTCGGTGAGGCGCAGCCCGAGCGCTGCCGCGACCAGGTGCGGGTAGTTCGCCGCCGAGCGGCCCGCCCGCCGGTCGGCGGCCGGGGCGATGCCCGGGCCGGCGGCGAACGAGCTGCCCATCGCCACGTAGCCGGCGCCCTCGAAGATCATGCGGTCGAGGGTGGCGCACCGCCGCGGCCCGCGTCCAGCCGTCCCGCCCCGCGCGGCGCCGATAATGGCGGGATGGACCGCCACGAACTGGCTGATTTCCTGCGCCGCTCCCGGGAGCGGCTGCGCCCGGCCGAGGTCGGCATCAGCGTCGCCGCCGGGGCCGGCGGCCGCCGCCGCACGCCCGGCCTGCGCCGGGAGGAGGTGGCGCAGCTCGCGGGCATGTCCGCCGACTACCTGATGCGCCTGGAGCAGGCCCGCAGCCCGCAGCCGTCCGCGCAGATGCTGGCCGCGCTCGCGCGCGCGCTGCGCTTCACCGAGGACGAGCGCGACCACCTGTACCTGCTGGCCGGGCACCGCCCGCCCGCCGGGCGGCAGGCCGGAGAGCACGTGCGGCCCGGCCTGCTCCACCTGCTGGACCGGCTGGCCGGCACGCCCGCGCACATCGTCTCCGACATCGGCGACCTGCTCGCGCAGAACGCCATGGCCGAGGCGCTGCTCGGCTGCGTCTGCTCGATCGAGCCCGCCGGCCGCAACATCGTGCTGCGCTGGTTCACCGAGCCGTACCAGCGCGAGCCGTACTCGGCCGAGGAGTGCGCCGCCATCAGCCGCATGCACGCCGCCGACCTGCGGGCGGCCGTCGCCCGGCGCGGCCACGACGCGCGGTCGACGGAGCTCGTCGCCCGGCTGACCGGGGCGAGCGCGGAGTTCGCCGCGCTGTGGGAGCGGCACGAGGTGGCGGTCCGCCGGCAGAGCCGGATGCGGGTGAAGCACCCGACGGTCGGGCTCATCGAGCTGGACGTCGAGGCGCTCCTCACCCCCGCCGAGGACCAGCGGATGCTGGTGTTCACCCCGCCGCCGGGGTCACCGGGCCTCGACGCGCTGGAGCTGCTCGGGCACGTCGGCCCCGAGGTCACCCACGCGGCGCATCGCTGACGGCGCCGAGCCGCCAGAGCGTCGTCACCTCGGCGGCGCGCGCCGCGTGCAGGGCGTCGCCCGCGTCGACGGCCTTCGGGTGGCGGGGACGCGCGTCCAGGCGGCCGAGGACGCACAGCCCGGCGGCGCCGAACCGGCCGGTGAGCTCGCCGGGCGCGCGCAGGCCGAGGAGCTCGGCGAGGTCGGAGATGACGAGCCAGCCCTCGCCGCCCGATTCCAGGCGGCCGGCGAGACCGTCCAGGAAGCCGCGCAGCATCCGCGAGTCCGGGTCGTACACCGCCCCCTCCAGCGAGGTGGCGGCCTTGCCGGGCAGCCAGGGCGGGTTGCAGACGACCAGCCCGGCCCGTCCCGCCGGGAACAGGTCGGCCCGCTCGATACGGACGCGGTCGGCGACCTTGAGCCGGGCCGCGTTCTCTTCGGCGCAGGCGAGCGCGCGCGGGTCGACGTCGGTCGCGACGACTTCGGGGACGCCGCGCCGCGCCAGGACCGCCGCCAGCACACCCGTACCCGTCCCGATATCGAACGCGGTGGCGGCCGGGGGGAGCGGTGCCTCCGCCACCAGATCGACGTACTCGCCGCGGACCGGGGAGAAAACGCCGTAGTGCGGGTGGATCCGGTCGCCGCCGAGCGCGGGCACCGGGACGCCCTTCTCCCGCCACTCATTGGCGCCGATGGCACCGAGCAGGTCCCTCAGCGACGTCACGTACGGCTCGTCGGCCGGGCCGAACGCGCGGACGCACGCCTCCCGCACATCAGGCGCCCGCCGCAACGCGACGACGTGGCCCGCGTCCACGGGAATCAGCAGCATCCCGAGCAGCCGCGCCCGCTGCGCGCGCGCTTGCCGGTACAGGTGGAACGCCTGCGCGCCCTCGGGCGCCTGCTTGGGCCGCCGCTTAGGACGGTCGACGCGGCGCGCCATCGCCTGAAGCAGCGCGCGGGCGTTCTGGTAGTCGCCCCGCCACAGCAGCGCCGTGCCCTCACTGGCCAGCCGGAACGCCGTATCGGCCTTGAGCGAGTCGTCGACGACGGTCACGCGCCGCGGCGCGCCCGTCCGGCCGTCCGACCGCCAGCGCGCCGACCGCCGCGCACCGTCCTCGTCCCACTCCAGCAGTGCCCGGTTCAGCAGGGGTTCCATTCGCCCGATGGTGCCTCACCCCGCCGCGAGTTCGGCGCTGGACAGGCGGGTCGACGTCGCGGCGAGCCGCCGCAGCGCCGCCTCCGACGCCGACCCCGGCTCGGCCGCGTACAGCATCAGGCGGCTGATCTGCGGGTCGCCGGGCAGGTGCAGCGTCTCGAACGGCAGGACGAGCGGCCCCTCGGCCGGGTGCTCGATGCGGGCCTCGCCGTGGTCGAGGCCGCCGACGCGGTGCTCGTCCCAGAGCCCCGCGAAGCCGGGGCTGCGCTCGCGCAGCTCGGCGACCAGCGCGGCGAGCCGCCGGTCGCCGGGGTCCTCCCCGGCCCGGAACCGCAGGTAGGCGGCGTTGCGGCGGGCGACGACGGGCCAGTTCGCGCCGAGCCGCGCCCGGTAGTCCAGGTTCAGGTGGATCTGGTGGCTCCAGGTCCGCTCGGCCGGCGGGACGGCGGCCAGGTCCACGAAGACCTCGGCGGTCAGCCGGTTCCAGGCGACGACCTCGGTGCGGTGCCCGACGATGTAGGCGGGCGCGTGCGTGATCGCGTCCAGCAGGTGCCGGAGCGGCGGCCGCAGCACCACCGGCTCCTCCGGCGGCCGGTCCCGGCGCGGATGCGCGAGCCGGTGCAGGTGGTCGCGTTCGGCGGGGTCCAGCCGCAGCGCGCGCGCTATCGCGTCCAGGATCTCGTCCGACACGTTGTCGGCGTGCCCCTGCTCCAGGCGGATGTAGTAGGCGACGCTGACGCCGGCGAGCTGCGCGAGCTCCTCGCGGCGCAACCCGGGGACGCGGCGCCGCCCGCCGTAGTCGCGCAGCCCCACGTCCTCGGGACGCAGCCCCGCCCGCCGCGATTTCAGGAATTCGCCCAGCACGGGACGAGGCTAGCGGCACCCCCAGCCTGCTACTGCTGGTGGTACGAACGGGCGGGGGCTGGGTACCCGCGCCGGCACGGACGATCTTGGGGTGCATGACAGCCCTCACCGAGGCCCGCCCCGCGCGGGCCGCCACCGGGATGACCCCCCGGCAGAAGCTCGTCCTCACCCTGCTGCTCGGCGCGCAGTTCATGCTCGCCATCGACTTCTCCATCCTCAACGTCGCGATGCCCGCCGTCGGCGCGGGCCTCGGCTTCGGCCTCGGCTCCCTGCAATGGATCGCGACGGCGTTCGCGCTGCCCGCCGCCGGCCTCACGCTGCTGTTCGGCCGCGTCGCCGACCTGGTGGGACGCCGCCGCATGCTGCTGCTCGGCATGGCGCTCCTCGCGGCGGGCTCGCTGCTCGGCGGCCTCGCGGCGAACCCGGCGCTGCTGCTGGCCGGCCGCGTCCTGCAAGGGCTCGCCACCGCGATCGCGACGCCCGCCGCGCTGTCGCTGATCACCACGTCGTTCGCCGAGGGGCCGCTGCGGGCGCGGGCGCTCGGGCTGAGCGGCGCGCTGATGTCGGCGGGCTTCACCGTCGGCGCCGTCCTCGGCGGCGTGCTCACCGACCTGCTGAGCTGGCGGTGGGCGTTCCTGGTGAACGTGCCCGTCGCGCTGCTCGTCCTCGCCGTCACCTCCGCCGTGATCACCGAGAGCCGCGACGGCGGCCGGGCCCGCCTCGACGTCCCCGGCGCCGTCACGGTGACCGGCGGGCTGCTCGCCCTCGTCCTCGGCATCACCACCTGGGCGTGGGCGCTGCCGGTCGCCGCGGTGCTGCTCGTGCTGTTCGTCCTCGCCGAGCGCCGCGCCGCCGCGCCGCTCGTCCCTCTCGGCGTCCTCACCAAGCGCACCGTCGCCTGGGGCAACGCCGGCGGGTTCATCGCCTTCGCCACCGAGACGTCGCTGGTGTTCCTCATGACGCTGTACCTGCAGCGCGTCCTCGGCTACTCGCCGCTCGCGACGGGCCTCGCGCTCGCCGTCCTCGGCGCCGGGACCGTGTCGGGCGGGATCGCCGCCCCGCGCATCATGGGACGCCTCGGCGGCCGCGCCACCCTCGCCGCCGGCCTGACGCTCCAGGCCGTCGCGACGGCCGCGCTCGCCGGCCTCGGCGGGACGCACGCGTCGCTGCCGCTGCTGCTCGTCGCGACCGCCGTCGGCGGGTTCGGGAACCTCGTCGCGATCGTGGCGTTCATGGGCACCGCGACGAGCGGCCTGCCCGACGGGGAGCAGGGCCTCGCGACCGGCCTCGCCACCATGACGCAGCAGGTCGCGATCACCCTCGGCATCCCGGTGATGAGCGCCGTCGCGACCGCCGGGAGCGTCGGGGTCCTCACCGGCGTGCACACCGCCACCCTGGTCAACGCGGCCGTGGCGCTCCTCGGCGCCGGCCTCGCCCTCGCCTTCCTGAAGCGCCGGTGACCGGGATGGACCTCGAACTGAAGGACCGGGTGTTCATCGTGACCGGCTCGTCCGCCGGCATCGGCGAGGCGACGGCGCGGCTGCTCGCCGCCGAGGGCGCGCACGTCGTCGGCGCCGCCCGCCGGCCGGGCCGCGACCCCGAGGGCGTCCGCACCGTCGCCGCCGACCTCACCGACCCGGGCGCCGCCGAGCGCGTCGTGGCGGCCGCGCTGGACCTGCACGGGCGGCTGGACGGCCTGGTCAACAACGCCGGGGGGCTGGAGCCGCGGATCGGGTTCCTGGACGTCACCGACGACCAGTGGCACGCCGCCTTCGAGCTCAACTTCCACGCGGCGGTGCGGGCGGCGCGGGCCGCGCTGCCCGCGCTGATCGACCAGGGCGGCGGGAGCCTCGTGCACGTCACCAGCGAGGCGGCCCGCTTCCCCGACACCCCGCTGGTCGACTACGCCGCCGCCAAGACCGCGCTGCTGTCGGTGTCCAAGACCCTCGCGGCCGAGTTCGGGCCGTGCGGGGTGCGGTCCAACGTCGTCGCGCCCGGCCCGACGCGGACGCGCCTGTGGGACGCGCCCGGCGGGTTCGCCGAGCAGCTCGCCGCCCGCCACGGCCTGCCGGTCGAGGAGGCCGTCGAGCGGTTCGTCGCCGAGGAGCGGCGGCTGCCGTCGGGGCGGCTCGGCGCCCCCGGCGACGTCGCCCGGGTGATCGCCTACCTGCTGTCGCCGCTCGCCGGGCAGGTCACCGGCGCCGAGTGGGCGGTGGACGGCGGCGCCCTGCGCCAAATCTGACACGCCGCCACCGGGCGCGCGGACCCCCCTCCGGGGCCCGCGCGCCCGGCGCGTTCAGGCGGGCACCTTGTCCAGGAACCCGTGGACCTTGTCGATCCGGCCGTCCCCGGCGAGGACGGCGACGTCGAACCCCACGACGAGCGGCTCGGCACCCGCCGGCCCGAGGCCCCAGGTGAAGCGGACGACGTCGTGGTGCGCGTCCACGTCGCCGACCAGCGCGAACACCATCCCGGCGAACTGCTCCTGCACGGCGCCGATCGTCGCGGCGATGGCGTCGCGGCCCTCGGCGACGCCGAGCGGGTCGGTGTAGACGGCGCCCTCGGTCCACAGGTCCGCGACGGCGGCGCGGCGGGCCGCCCCGTCCTGCTCGTTCCAGGCGGCGATGTAGCGTTCGGCGAGGGTGCGGGCGTCGGTCATGTCGGTCTCCTCCGTAGTGTTCCGGCTGATGTCCCCGACTCTGCCGGTCGGCGGGTAGCGGGGGCGATTACCTGGGGGGTCATGGCGGAACGCCCCGGCCCCGCGCGACGTCGATGTCGTTTTCCTGCCAGTGACGGGCCGTTCCATCGGTGATGCTGGAGGCATGCACGAGGACACCGAGCGCTGCGTCCGCGCCGTCCGCTCCAAGGACGCGCGGTTCGACGGCTGGTTCTTCACCGCCGTGCGCACCACCGGCATCTACTGCCGGCCGAGCTGCCCGGCGGTGACGCCGAGGCCCGAGAACATGACCTTCCACCCGAGCGCCGCCGCCGCCCAGCAGGCCGGCTACCGCGCCTGCAAGCGCTGCCGCCCCGACACCTCCCCCGGCTCCCCGGAGTGGAACCACCGCGCGGACGCCGTCGCCCGCGCGATGCGGCTCATCGCCGACGGCGTCGTCGACCGCGACGGCGTCACCGGCCTCGCCGCCCGCCTCGGCTACAGCGCCCGCCAGATCGAGCGGCAGCTGAACGCCGAGCTCGGCGCCGGGCCGCTCGCGCTCGCCCGCGCCCAGCGCGCCCAGACGGCGCGGCTGCTCGTCGAGACCACCGCGATGCCGATGGGCGACGTGGCGTTCGCCGCCGGGTTCGCCAGCATCCGCGCCTTCAACGACACCGTCCGCGAGGTGTTCGCGCTCACCCCGTCGGCGCTGCGCGAGCGCGCCGCGCGCCGCCCCGCCCCCGCGCCGGGCGCGCTCGCGCTGCGGCTGCCGTTCCGGGCGCCGCTGTACCCCGACAACCTGTTCGGGCACCTCGCCGCGACCGCCGTCCCCGGCGTGGAGGAGTGGCGCGACGGCGCCTACCGGAGGACGCTGCGCCTCCCGCACGGCGCCGGGATCGCCGCGCTCCGCCCGGCGCCCGACCACGTCGCCTGCACGCTGCACCTGGCCGACGTCCGCGACCTCACCATCGCGATCAGCCGCTGCCGCCGCCTGCTCGACCTGGACGCCGACCCGGTCGCCGTCGACGAGCTGCTCGCCGCCGACCCGGCGCTGGAGCCGCTCGTCCGCAAGGCGCCCGGCCGCCGCGTCCCGCGCACCACCGACCCCGAGGAGCTCGCCGTCCGCGCGGTCCTGGGACAGCAGGTGTCCACGGCCGCCGCCCGCACGCACGCCGCCCGCCTCGTCACCGCCCACGGCGACCCCGTCCGCGACCCCGGCGGCGGCCTCACCCACCTGTTCCCGACGCCCGACGCGCTCGCCGGCCTCGACCCGGAGTCACTGCGGCTCCCGCGCGCCCGGCGCGCCACCCTGCAAGGGCTCGTCGCGGCCCTCGCGGACGGTTCCCTGGACGTCGGCGCCGGCGCCGACTGGGACGCCGCCCGCGCCCGCCTCGCCGAACTGCCCGGCTTCGGGCCCTGGACCATCGAGACCATCGCCATGCGCGCTCTCGGCGACCCCGACGCGTTCCTGCCCGGCGACCTCGGCATCCGCGCCGCCGCCAAGGCGCTCGACCTGCCGGCCACCCCGGCCGCCCTCACCCGCCGCGCCGCCGCCTGGCGGCCCTGGCGCGCCTACGCCGTCCAGCACCTGTGGGCGACCGGCGACCACGCCGTCAACCGCCTGCCCGCCTGACCATTCCCTTACCGGAGGAGGACACCATGGCCACCCGCACGCCGCCGCGCGAGCAGACGCACACCGTCATCGACAGCCCGGTCGGGCCGCTCACCCTCGTCGCCGACGAGGACGGCATCAGCGGCCTCTACATGACCGGCCACCGGCACATGCCCGAACCCGCCACGTTCGGGGACCGCGTCCCCGGCGGCGCCCACCTCGACGCCGCCGCCGACCAGCTCGGCCGTTACTTCGACGGGACGCTGAGCGAGTTCGACGTGCCCCTGTCGCTGCACGGCACCCCGTTCCAGCGGGCCGTCTGGGAGCAGCTCCGCGCCATCCCCTACGGCGAGACGATCAGCTACGGGGAGCTCGCGCGGCGCCTCGGCAACCCGTCGGCGTCCCGCGCCGTCGGCCTCGCCAACGGCCGCAACCCCGTCAGCGTCATCGTGCCCTGCCACCGCGTCGTCGGGTCGGGCGGCGACCTCACCGGCTACGGCGGCGGCCTCGCCAACAAGCGCTACCTGCTGGACTTCGAGAGGGGCAGCGCGCTGTTCTGACGGCCGCTCGGCGGGAATGTCAGAGGTCGCGGCTACCGTCGGAGACGGACGCACGACCGATCCAGCAGAGGAGGCCGGCCATGGTCGAGTTCCGGGCGGAGCGCCAGGCGCTCGCCGACGCGGTCGCGTGGGCGGCGCGCAGCCTGCCCGCGCGGCCCGCGCTGCCGGTCCTCGCCGGGATGCTCGTGGAGAGCGCCGGCGAGGGGCGGATGGCGGTCGCCGGCTTCGACTACGAGATGTCGGCGCGCGCCGAGTTCGACGCCGAGGTGGTGCAGCCCGGCCGGGTCCTGGTGTCGGGGCGGCTGCTCGCCGACATCGTGCGCAGCCTGCCCGCGGGCGGCGCCGTCGAGGTCGCCGCCAAGGGCTCGGAGGTCGAGGTGCGGTGCGGCAGCGCCGAGTTCGGCCTGCAGATCATGCCGGTCGAGGACTACCCGACGCTGCCCGAGGCGCCCGCCCCCGCCGGGACGGTGCCCGGCGAGGCGTTCGCCGCCGCCGTCGCGCAGGTCGTCCCGGCCGCCGGCCGCGACGACACGCTGCCGATGCTGACCGGCGTCCGGATGGACTTCGACGGCCCCGCCCTCCGCCTCGCCTGCACCGACCGGTACCGCATCGCCGCCGTCGAGATCGGCTGGTCGCCGGCCGCGGACGGCTTCACCGCGGGCGTCGTCGTCCCGGCCCGCACCCTCGCCGACACCGCCAAGGCCATCCGGCCCGGCGCGGAGGTCGCCATCGACCTCACCGGCACCGCCGACACCCTCATCGGCGTGTCGGGCGGCGGCCGCAGCATGACGACCCGGCTGCTGGACGAGCAGTACATCGACTACCGGTCCCGCCTCACCGGCACCTGGTCCACCACCGTCGCCATCGCCCGCGTCCCGCTGGTGGAGGCGGTGAAGCGCGTCGCGCTCGTCGCCGAGCGCGGCACGCCCGTCCGCCTCGACTTCACCGGCGGCCAGGTCCAGGTCCGCGCCGCCACCGGCGACGCCGCCCGCGCCCGCGAGGCCGTCGCCGCCGACATCGTCGGCGACGACGTCGACATCGCCTTCAGCCCCCAGTACCTCCTGGACGGGCTCAACGCCCTGGCCACCGCCCGCGTCCGCCTGGAGTGCACCGGCCCCACCAAGGCCGCCCTCCTCACCGGCATCCCCGACCCGGACGGCGACGGGGAACCCGACGACGACGCCGACACCGGCTTCCGCTACCTGGCCATGCCGGTCCGCCTCACGGGCTGACGCGCCGCACGGGCCGGCGTGCCCGCCGGGCCGGTCAGCCGTCGGCGGTGCGGGCGGGGACGGAGGGGGCGCCGCCGGGGGCCTCGGGATCGGCGACCTGGCGGGTGCCGGCGAGCCAGACGCCGCCCGGGTCCGAGGCCGACGCCAGCCAGACGGCCGCCGCGCCGAACGGCGGCGCGGCCGACGCGTCGCGCGTCCAGGCGCGGCCGTCGAAGCGGGCCAGCTCGCCGCCGCCGCCCGCGACCCACACCGTGCCGGACGCCGCCGTCACCGTGTTCGCGCCGGTCACCGGGGCCTTCACCCGCGTCCAGCGGCGGCCGTTCCAGCGCAGCACCTGGTCGCGGCCGACGGCCCACGCCTCGGTCCGCGACACCGCCGCCACGTCGGCGAGCGGCGCGCGCAGCGCCGGGACGGGGGTCCGGCGCCAGGCGCGGCCGTCGTAGTGCAGGACGAGGGCGGCCCGGTCGGCGGCGCCGACGGCCCACACGTCGTCGGGCGCGGTGCCCGACACCGCGAGCAGCCGCCCCCGCGGCACCGCCGGGACGGGCACCGGCCGCCAGCCGCCGTCCGCCCGGTGCAGCACGAGCGGCCCCTCGGCCCCGCCCCACGGGAAGCCGTGCCCGACGGCCCACACCTCGTCGCCGGCCGTGGCGACGCCGGTCAGCACCCGGCCGGGGCCGCCGCCGTCCCACGCCGTCCAGGCCGCGCCGTCCCACTCGTGCAGCAGCGGGACCTCGGCGCCCGCGAGCCGGTCGTGGCCGCCGCCGACGGCGACGGCGCGGCCGGCGGCGAGGACGGCGACGTCCTGGAGGGACGCCCCGGCGAGCCCGGGGTTCACCGGGGCGCCGGGCGGCACCGTCCAGGAGGCGCCGTCCCAGCGGGCGGCGAGCGGGGCCTGACCGGCGTTGCCGACGGCCCACGCCTCGGTGGCCGACACCGCGGCGACGCCGCTCAGCAGGTGCGGGCCGGGCACGGCGGGCGGGGCGACGGCCCGCCAGGCGGCGGCGCCCGCCGGGAGCGCCAGCATGGTGCCGGTGACCCGCGGATGGCGCTGGGTCTGCTCTCGCCTCACACCTGCCGCCCCTCAGCTCTGGGTGGGAGCCCGTCGGGGACGACCGCCGGGCGCGGGCCGGCACCTGACGAGCGTCCGCCCTCCCATTCAACCAAGACGCGCACCCCCCGGCTCCACGAAGTCTCCGATATGGACGACGGCGGGCGGGACGTCCCGGTTCAGGGGTCCAGAACGGTCAGCACGAAACGGGTGGGGAGGCCGGTGTCGTTTCCGTAGCCGTGCGGGCGGTCGCCCGCGAAAACCGCCGCCGTACCGGCGTCGAGCCGCTCGGCGGCGCCGTCCACGCGCAGCGTCAGCACGCCTTCCCGCACGTGCACGATCTCCTTGACGCCGGGGGCGTGGGCGTCGCTGTCGCGCAGCTCGCCGGGCCGCAGGTCCCACGTCCAGAGCTCCAGCGAGGGCCGCGGGTCGCTGCCGGCGAGCAGCGTGCCGGTCCCGCCGTGCGCGCCCTCCCAGAGCACCACCTGCCGGGACGGCGGGAACAGCCGCACGGCCGGCTCCTCCTCGGCCTGCACGAGGCGGGTGAGCGGCACCCCGAGCGCCTCGGAGATCCGCACGAGCGTGCTGAGGTTGGGGTTGCCGCGGCCCTGCTCCAGGCCGACGAGCATGCCCTTGCTCACCCCGGCGCGGCCGGCGAGCTCGTCCAGGCTCCAGCCGTGCCCGGCGCGGAGCGCCCGCACCTTCCGCGCGACGGCCTCGCCGACCGCCCCCCGCTCCGCCCCGCCGTCCGCCATGCGCCCCGCCTCCCGCGATTCCCGCTTCCGGTCGACTCAATGCTATATGTAGTTCAATGAAATGACCGCGCGGGAGCCGCGGTCCGGGGGAGGGAACCACCGATGCCCGACGAGATCACCGTCGACGCCGCCGTGTACGCGCTGCGTCCCGACTACGCCGTCCTCGCCGTCACCGCGCACGGCCTGACCGGCGGACCGAGCGACGCCCGCTCGGCGGCCTGGCTCGCCGACGCCGCGAAGAGCGCCGACCCCGAGGACCCGCACCTGGACGCCTGGCGCGAGGCCTACCGGGCCTTCGGCGCCAAGCCGCAGCGCACCCGCCCCTCGATGGACGCGCTGATCCGCCGCGCCGGCGCGCTGCCGCAGGTCAACCTGGTCGTGGACGCCTACAACGCCGTCTCGGTCGCCCGCGCGCTGCCCGTCGGCGGCGAGGACCTCGCCGCCTACCGGGGCCCGGCGCGCCTCGTCCGCGCCACCGGTGAGGAGGACTTCGACACCGTCGCGGGCGGCGAGCCCGCCGTCGAGCACCCCGCGCCCGGCGAGGTCGTCTGGCGCGACGACGCGGGCGTCACCTGCCGCCGCTGGAACTGGCGGCAGTGCGTGCGCACCCGCATCACCGAGGACACCGCCGACGCGCTGTTCCTGCTGGAGACCCTCGCCCCCTACGGCCGCGAGCGCCTCCGCGAGGCCGGCGACGAGCTCGCCGCCCGCCTCCGCGAGATCTCCCCGGACGCCCGGATCGCCGCGCGGCTGGTCGAGGCGCCCTGATGGCCGCCGCCCTCGCCCTGCTGTCCGCGCTGCTCTACGGGACCGCCGACTTCTTCGGCGGCTCGGCCGCGCGCCGCGCCGGGGCGCTCCGCGCCGTCACGCTGAGCGTCCCGGTCGGCCTCGCCGTCCTCGTCGTGATGGCGGTCGCCGCGGGCGGCGCCCCGGCCGCGCCCGCCGTCGCCGCCGGCACCGCGGGCGGCGTCGCGGGCGGCGCCGGGCTGCTCACCTTCTACCGCGCCCTCGCGCGCGGCCCGATGAGCGTCGTCGCGCCGGTGTCGGCGCTCGCCGCCGCCGTGCTGCCCGTCCTCGTCGGGGTGGCGCGCGGCGAGCGCCTGGACCCGGTCGCGATCGCCGGGGTGCTGCTCTGCCTCCTGGCGATCGGCCTGGTCAGCATGGAACCGGCCGGCGAGCGCGCGGAGGGCGGCGGCGGCCCCCTCGACAGCGGCCCGCTCATGGCGCTCGTGTCGGGCGCCTGCTTCGGCGTGTTCTTCGTGCTGCTGAAGGCCGCCGGGGACGGCGCGGGCCTCTGGCCCGTCGTCGGCGCCCGCGCCGGCAACCTCCTCGCCGTCGCGGTCGCGCTCGCCGTCGCGGTCCGCCTGCGCGGCGGCGTCCCCGGCCCCCGCTTTCGCGACCTCGGCCGCCCGGCGCTCGTCCTCGCGCTCGCGTCCGGCCTGCTCGACGGCGGCGCCAACGCCCTGTACTTCGCGGCCGCCCAGTCGGGCCTGCTCAGCCTCGCCGCCGTGCTGACCTCCCTCTACCCGGCGATCACCGTGCTGCTCGCCCGCATCGCCTACAGCGAGCGGCTGCGCGCCATCCAGCGCGTCGGCCTCGGCGTCGCCGCCGCCGGCGTCGCCCTCGTCACCGTCGGCTGATCCCTTCTCCGGCCGGTTCGACGCGGGGCGCCCCCGCCGAGACCGCCGCCGGCGCGTTCCGCGGCAGCGTCCCCCTGCACCCCTGAAACGGCGAGGGCCGCGGTCTCCGTTGAGACCGCGGCCTTCGCCGATGGCGGTGGTGGTGGGATTCGAACCCACGGAAGCTTGCACTTCACACGCTTTCGAGGCGTGCGCCCTCGTCCACTAGGCGACACCACCGTGGAGGAGCTTACCGGACTCTGCGGGTGGTGAAGAACTCGATAAGCAGCGCGGCGCACTCGTCGGCGAGCACCTCCGAGATCACCTCGGGGCGGTGGTTCAGGCGGCGGTCGCGGACGACGTCCCAGAGGGAGCCGACCGCGCCGGCCTTCGCGTCCGCCGCGCCGTAGGCGATGCGGGCGACGCGGGCCTGCACGGCGGCGCCCGCGCACATCGTGCAGGGCTCCAGGGTCACCACGAGGGTGCAGCCCGCCAGGCGCCACTCGCCGAGCGCGGCGGCGGCGCGCCGCATCGCGACGATCTCGGCGTGGCCGGTCGGGTCGCCGGTCTCCTCGCGGTCGTTGCGGCCGGTGCCGAGGACGGCGCCGTCCGGGCCGAGGACGACGGCGCCGACGGGCACGTCGCCGGCCTCGCCCGCGCGGCGCGCCTCGTCCAGGGCGCGCCGCATCGCGGGGCGGAGGGTGAGATCGGTCACCGGCTCGTCCACGGGCACGGCGGGTCAGTCGCGCAGCCGGTCGAACTCCTCGGCGAACCCGGCGAGCTCGGCGACGGTGACGAGCGCGTCGCTCGGCAGGGCGCGGTCGCCGAGGTCGCCGAGGCGCTCGGCGGACACGCCGAGGTCCTCCAGCAGCGCGGGGTCGCCGCCCGGGGCGCCGTCCGCGGCGTCGCCGGCCAGCTCGCGCAGCAGCCCGGCGAGGCCGTCGTCGCGGACGGTCGACACGTACGCGCGCGGGTCGCCCTGGCCGTCGAGGCGGACGACGCCGAACCAGTCGTCGTCCTGCTCGACCAGCAGGACGACCGACTCGCCGTAGGTCTCCACGGCGGCCTCGCGGAGCTGGTCGGCGACGTCGTCGACGCTCTCGGCCTCGGCGAGCTCGGGCTCGGTGCCGACCCAGCCCTGGGCGGTGCGGGAGAACACGGCGGCGAAGTAGGGCACGGGGACATTGTGGCCCACCGGCGCGCCGCGGGCACACCCCCCGCGGGGCGGGCACCGGCGGGCGGCGGGGTCAGCCGACGGTGTCGAGGGCGCGCTTGAAGGCGGGCGCGAAGCCGAGCCGCCCGGCGATGCTCATCAGCATCTCGTCGGGGTACAGGTCCAGGTCGCCGGAGATGGCGCCGAGCTCCATCTCGTCCAGCCCCAGGTCGGCGAAGATCGACATGTCGCCGACCGGCAGCACCTGGTCGAGCTCCTCGTCGTCGGGGACGGGGATGTCGAGGTACTCCAGCACCTGGCGGGCGAGCGGCCAGTCGACCGAGGCGGTGACGTCCGACAGGAACACCATCGTCTCGTCGCCGAGCAGCCGCAGCGCGACGAAGAAGTCGTCGCCGACCGCGACGAGCCCGATCGTGCCGCCGAGGCTCGGCTGCTGGCGCAGCGCGTGGACCAGGCCGTCCAGGTCCTCGGTCAGCGCGACGGGGAGGATCTCGGCGTCGAGCCGGTCGTCCTCCCGGTACACCACGACGGCGAAGTCCTCCGCCTCGTCAACATCGGTCATGTCCACCCCACCGGCGCGTTACCTGCCAGGGCATGGTCGCAGATGCAGCGCGCCCTCGCGTCCCTCATCGCCGAAAACCGCCGCCGGCGCGAGAGCACGGTGCCCCGCTGGCACCGCCGGACGAACCTACCCGATAACGATCAGTTGATACGAAAGGTCCGGTGCCGGAGGGCGGCGTGGATGCGGGCCCGGCGGGAGCGGTGCGGCGTCACCCGCTCGCGCAGCTCGCGCGCCTCGGCGAGCTCGCGCAGGAACCGGGCGCGGCGCCGGCGGCGCTCGCGGACCTCCTCGGGCGACAGGTCGCCGGCGAGGGCGTCGGCGGTCTCCCCGGGCGGGTCGGGCGCCGACTCCCGGACGCGGTCGGCGAGCTCGCGGCGCTGGCCGGCATGGTCGTGCACGCGCATGTCCATGCCTCCATCGTGCCCGGTCCGGGCCGGTCCTACCCGCCGGCCGCCGGTACGGTGAGCGCATGCAGACCCACGCCGTGGATCATCCGCTGGTCGCGCACAAGCTCACGACGCTCCGCGACGAGCGCACCGATTCGCCCACGTTCCGCCGGCTCGCCGACGAGCTGGTCACGCTCCTGGCCTACGAGGCCACCCGCGACGTGCGCGTGGCGCCCGCCACGGTGGCGACTCCCGTCGCGACCGCGCAGGGCGTCCAGCTCACCGCCCCGAAGCCGCTCGTCGTGCCGATCCTGCGGGCCGGCCTCGGCATGCTCGACGGCATGACGCGGCTGCTGCCGACCGCCGAGGTCGGCTTCCTCGGCATGGTCCGCGACGAGGGGTCGCTGCAGGCCGAGACCTACGCGACGCGGCTGCCGGACGACCTGTCGGGCCGCCAGTGCTACGTCCTCGACCCGATGCTCGCCACCGGCGGCACGCTGGCCGCGGCGATCAAGCTGCTGCTGGACCGGGGCGCCGACGACGTCACCGCGCTCTGCCTGCTCGCCGCGCCCGAGGGGCTGGACCACCTGGCGAAGGCGTTCGAGGGGACGGGCGCGCCGATCCGCGTCGTCACCGCCGCGATCGACGACCGCCTGGACGGGAACGGCTACATCATCCCGGGCCTCGGCGACGCCGGCGACCGCCTCTACGGGGTCGTCTGACCCCTCCCCGGACGCGCCCCCGCGCCCCTGCCCGCGCAGGCGGGACGGGGGCGCGCGGTTTCGCGCGGGGATCACCGTGGGTATCACCCCGGCAACGGAACGCCAGGATCGTTCCTCCACCGGCCGGCGAGGCGGGGACGGCATCGGGCCGGCACGGTGCGAGCAGCCGAGGAAGCGTGATGGCCCACGATGAGAACGGCGAACTGCCGCGACACGACGAGACCGGCCCGGCCGGGGAGACCGACCCGATCGAGGAGGTCGACCCGATCGAGGAGGTCGGCCGGCGCCTCACCGCGGAGTTCGCGGGGGTGCACGAGCGGGACACCGTCGGCCGCTGCGTCGAGGCGGCCCGGCACGGCGCCCTGGAGGTCGCCGGCGGCGCGCCGCCCGGCCTCGTGGAGCGCATCGCGCGCCGGCACCTCCAGGTGCTCGCCGCCGTCGCCGCCGAGAAGCGGCGCCGCGGCCCGCGCAGCAGCCTCGGCAACGCGCCCTGACCGTTGCTTCACCGGGGATGCGCGCTGTGCGAGACTGGCTTCGGGCAGCTGGGTCACCGCTCTCCGGGAGGCAGTCGTGCCGGCCAAGAAGTACCTCACGTGGGCGGCGGCCGCCTTCGTGGCCTTCTACATGATCTCCGAGCCGCGGGGCGCCGCGGGCGCCGTGGACCGCGCGGCGGGCGGGCTCGCCGCGGCGGCCGGATCGCTGTCGACCTTCCTCGGCGAGCTGGGCTGAGGCGCCGATGCGACTGGTCACCCCGGGCGACTCCGCCCCCGCGTCGGTCAACAAGTACCTGCTCCCGCACGAGACGCAGGTCATCACCGTCCGCCGGCACCCGGCGGTGCTGATGCTCCCGGTCGGCCTCGTGCTCGGCGGCCTCATCGTGGCGGGCGTGCTCAGCCAGGTCGCCGCCGGCAGCGCGGGCGGCGTCATCAGCTGGATCTGGTGGGGCTGGCTGCTGCTGCTCGCCTGGTTCGTCTGGCGGGTCGCGGAGTGGTCGGTGGACTACTTCGTCATCACCAACCAGCGGATGCTCCTCACCACCGGGCTGATCACCCGCAACGTGGCGATGATGCCGCTCGCCAAGGTCACCGACATGAGCTTCAAGCGCTCGATCACCGGCCGGATGCTCGGCTATGGCGAGTTCGTGCTGGAGTCGGCCGGCCAGGACCAGGCGCTGTCCACGGTGTCCTACCTGCCCTACCCCGAGCAGCTCTACCTGGAGGTCTGCGAAATGATCTTCCCGAACAAGAACGCCACCGCCGACGACTGACCCGCGCTCCCGCGCCGCCGCACCCGGCCCGGAGCCACGACGTTCCGGACATGCCCGGCGAGCCGCATGTTCCATAGCGCAACGTCCGATACTGTCGGCTTTCAGGGCCGGAACCCCCGGCCGGGGCGGATCGGCCGCGAGGCGGGACCGGGAACCCGTCCGCTGCCGCTTCATTGCTCTCGATGTGCGATTACCAAGCAATGTGCAATTATGTCGGCACCCCAGCCGCCTGATTACTTCCGCTAAGTGAGTACACATGCCGGGTCCAGGCAACGTCGGCGAACGTGTCCGCAACCTGCGCCTGACGAGACGCCTGTCGCAGGCCCAGCTCGCCGGTCACGACCTCTCCGACAGCTACATATCGTTGATCGAGTCCGGGAAGCGGACTCCGACGCCCACCGTGCTGCGCATGCTCGCCGAACGGCTGGGCTGCACCCCCGAGTACCTCGCCGAGGGGGTCGAGCCCGAGCAGCGCGCCCATCTGGAGGTCCGGGAGCGACACGCCCACCTGGCCCTGCTGGCCGGTGACGCCGCCGTCGCCGAGGCCGCCTTCGACGAGGTGCTGGCCCGCAGCGACGACGCCGACCTGAGCGCCCGCGCGCGCTGGGGCCGCGCCCGCGCGCTGGAGGAGCTCGGCCGCACCGAGGAGGCCATCGCGCTCTTCGAGGAGCTGCGCGAGCAGGCCGAGCGCGACCCGGGGCGCGCGAGCCGGCTGCCCGCCGTCATCGCGCTGGCCCGCTGCTACCACGCCGTCGGCGACCTCGGCCAGGCCGTCGCGCTCGGCGAGCGCGCCCTCGACCGGCTGCGCCTCCTCCACCTCGCCGCCGGCGAGGAGTACACCGAGGCCGGGCGCATCCTGCTGCTGGCGTACGTGGACCGCTCCGACGCCGCGCGCGCGCACGCCCTCGGGCGCGCGCTGGTGGCCGGCGACGACGACGGCGCGCCCCTCGCCGCCCACTACCGGCGGGCCAGCGTCCGCGCGCTGGACGAGGGCGCCGTCGGCGACTCGCTGTACTTCGCCGAGCAGGCCCTCGCCGCGCACCGGGGCGCCGAGCCCGAGCGGCCCCTCGCCCGGCTCCGCCTCGCCGCCGCCCGCGCCCTGCTGCGCGGCGTGCCGCCGTTCTCGGCGGAGGCGGCGGACATCGCGGGCGACGCCCTCGGCCGGTCGCTGCCCGAGCCGACGGCGCGGGCCGCCCGCGAGGCGCTCGACCTGCTCGCCGGCACCGGCGCGCTGGCGGGCGCGGAGGCCCACGAGGCGACGATCGAGAAGGCCCGCGCGCTCGTGCCGGCCGGCGAGCCGCAGCAGGCGATCTCCCTGCTGGAGGACTTCCTGGACACCGGCCGGGCGCTCGCCGCGCCGCGCGCGGGGACGCTGCCGCCGCCCGGCCCGTCCGGCGACCTGGCCGCCCGCGTCCGCAGGACCGCGCAGGCCCGGCTCGTCCTCGCCCGCGCCCGCCTCGCCCAGGGCGACCCGGGCGCGGCGCTGGTGGTGCTGCGCGCCGCCGCGGGCCAGCTCGACGGGCTGCCGCGCGGCCGCGCCGCCGCGCACGTCTACCGCGAGCTCGGCGAGCTGTTCCAGCAGGCGGGGCAGGGTGAGGAGGCGGTGGCGTCCTACCGGCAGGCGCTGGAGTCGGCGGGGCTGCGCGCCCCCGGCTCGCACAGCGCCAGCTACGACCTGGACCGCGTGTGACGCGGCGCTGACGCCGCGCCGTCCCGCCCGCCCCGCCCGCGCCGGCGCCGTCCTCGCGAAGGACGGCGCCGGCGCGGCGCGCTGAGGGCGCACGCGCCCCGGGGAGACGCGCGTCACCCCCGCCCCCTGGAATGAAACGCCTTCATGTTCTGTCCTAGGATGCAGACATGGGATGACCGGCTGACCGGAGGACGGCGGCCGGTCCCGGACACCCGGGGAGGGGGAGCCGTGACGCTGCGCACCGCGCGCCGCGCGTCGCTCGTCGAGCAGGTCATCGACCAGCTGCGGGACGAGATCGCCGCCGGCGGCTGGCCGGTCGGCGCCCGGATCCCGCCCGAGCCGGCGCTGTCGGAGTCCCTCGGCGTCGGCCGCAACACCGTCCGCGAGGCCGTCCGCGCCCTCACCCACGCGGGCCTGCTGGAGTCCCGGCAGGGCGACGGCACCTACGTGATCGCGACCAGCGAGCTGTCGGGCGCGGTCCGCCGCCGCCTGGAGACCGCCGAGCTGGTGGAGATCCTGGAGGTGCGGCGCGGCCTGGAGGCCGAGGCGGCCCGGCTCGCCGCCGCCCGCCGCACCCCCGGCGACGTCGCCGGGATCGCCGCCGCCCTCGCCGCCCGCGACGCGGCCTTCGCCGGCGGCGACCACGCCGCGTTCGTGGAGGCCGACCTGGCCTTCCACACCGCCGTCGTCGAGGCCACCCACAACCGGGTCCTCACCGACCTGTACCGCGACTTCAGCACGGTCCTGCGCGCCTCCATCGGCGCCGCCGGGACGCTGAGCCGGCACGCCGACGTCCCGCACGGCCCGATCGCCGCGGCCATCGAGGCCGGCGACGCGGACGCCGCCGCGGCCGCCACGCACGCCTGCCTGGACGAGGTCCTGCGCTCCACCGCGCCGCACCCCCCGGCCTGACCGGCCCCCGCCCCGCCCCCAGATCACCCGCACGACCGCGCCGCGCCGCGCAGAAGGCACCGCTTCCATGATCACCGCATCCCCGCGCGCCCCGCGCCTCACCGCCGCCTGGACCCTCGCCGGCATCGTCCTGCTCACCGTCAACCTGCGCGCCGCCATCACCGGGGTGTCGCCGCTGCTCGGCGACCTCCAGGACCGGTTCCACCTGAGCGGCACCGAGGTCGGCGTCCTCACCACGCTGCCCGTCCTCTGCCTCGGCGTGTTCGCCTCCCTCGCGCCCGTCGCGGCGCGGCGCCTCGGCACCGAGACCGCCATCGCCGGGTCGCTGCTGCTCATCGCCGCCGGGATCCTGCTGCGCGTCGTCCCGTCCCGGGCGGCGCTGTTCGCCGGGACGGTCCTCGCCGGCGCCGGCATCGCGATGGGCAACGTCCTCATGCCCGCCGTGATCAAGCGCGTGTTCCCCGGCCGCGTCGGGTCCCTCACCGGCCTCGCGATGATGCTGATGGCGACGAGCGGCGCCCTCGCCGCCGGCCTCGCCGTCCCCATCGGCGACGCCGCGGGCTGGCGCGCCGCCCTCGCCGTCTGGGCCGTCCCCTCCCTCGCCGCCGCGCTCGTCTGGGGACCGCTCGCCCTGCGCGGCCGCCGCACCGCCGCCGCCGAGGACGGCGCCGTCGTCGCGCCCGCCGCCGAGGGCACCCTGCTGCGCAGCCCCCTCGCCTGGTGCGTCGCGGTGTTCATGGGCCTGGCGTCGCTGATGTTCTACGTCGTGATGTCCTGGCTCCCGGAGATCATGCGGGACCACGGCGCGGCGCCCGCCGCGGCGGGCGCCATGGTGTCGGCGATGATGGTCATCGGCATCCCGCTGGGCTTCGCCGTCCCGGTCTTCGCCGCCCGGCTCCGCGACCAGCGCCACCTCGTCTACGCGGTCGGCGCCGCCATGGCCGCCGGGATCGGCGGGCTGATGGCCGCCCCGTCCCTGGCGTGGCTGTGGGTGGTGTTCCTCGGGCTGGCCACCGGCAGCGCCTTCCCGCTCGCCTACACGCTGCTCAACCTGCGGTCGGCGAGCCCGCACGTCGCCGCCCGCCTGTCGGGGATGGCGCAGACCGCCGGGTACCTGCTCGCCGGCCTCGGCCCGCTCGCCGTCGGCGTCCTGCACGGCGCCACCGGCGGCTGGCGGGTGCCGCTCGGGCTGCTCCTCGCGCTCGTCGTGCCCGAGGTGGTGTTCGGGGTGCTGGCGTCGCGGCCCGGCTTCGTCCGGCCGTCGCGCGCCGCCGCCGAGGGCCCCGCCGAGCGGATCGCCGAGGCGGCGCCGGTCCGCTAGTCGCCCGGCCGGCCGTTCAGGTTGACGTCGACGGCGTCCAGGTCGAGGACGCGGGCGTGCAGCACCAGGCGCTGCTGGAGCGCCGCCCGCAGCGCCCGGTGCAGCCCGTCCTCCAGGTACAGCTCGCTCTTCCACTGCACCACGTGGGGGAACAGATCGCCGTAGAAGGTGGAGTCCTTGGCCAGCAGCGACTGGAGGTCGAGCTCGCGCTTGGTGCTGACGAGCTGGTCGAGCCGGATCTGCCGGGGCGGGATCTTGGCCCAGTCCCGGGACGACAGCCCGTGCTCGGGATAGGGCCTCCCGTCGCCCACGGCCTTGAAGATCACGGATCGAGTCTACGTGCTCAGACGGACCCGGAGAAGGTGTCGCATCGCTGAGCGTCACCCGACTCATAACCCGTCGTGAACCACTTCTTGCGCTGCTCGGCCGTGCCGTGCGTGAACGAGTCCGGGTCGACGCGGCCGCGCGCCTTCTGCTGGATGCGGTCGTCGCCGACGGCCTGCGCGGCGTCCAGGGCCTGCTCGATGTCCTGGTCGGTGAGGGCGGTGATGTAGCCGGTCGACGCGGCGTGCTTGGACCAGACGCCGGCGTAGCAGTCGGCCTGCAGCTCCAGCCGCACCGAGCCGCTCTGGGCGCCGGTCTTGCTGCCGACCTTGTCCATCGTCCCGAGCAGGTCCTGCACGTGGTGCCCGTACTCGTGCGCCACCACGTACGCCTGCGCGAACGGCCCGCCCTCGGCGCCGAACTGGCTCTTGAGCTGCTGGAAGAACGTCAGGTCCAGGTAGACCTTCTTGTCGCCGGGGCAGTAGAACGGCCCGACGTCCGACGTCGCCTGCCCGCACGCGGTGTTCACCGCCTGGCTGAACAGCCGCGTCGACGCCTTGGTGTACTGGCGGCCGCTCTCCTTGAACTGGCCGCTCCAGTACGACTGGACGCTGTTGACGATCCCGACGATGCGGCAGTCGTCCCTCTGGTCGGCGTCCGACCCCGTCTTGCACTGCGACGCCAGGTTCGCGCCCGTGCCGGACGGCAGCGGCTGCGTGCCGGTGCCGCCGCCCCCGCCGCCGCCGAGGTCGAGCCCGAACACCAGCGCGATGATCGTCACGATGACGCCGACGGCGCCGCCGCCGACCGCGAGCCCGCCGCCGGGGAACCCGCCCCCGCGGCCGTCCTCCACCTGCGAGCTGTCGAGCTGCGCGTCGTCCCTGAAGTCCATCTCCGGTGTCCCTTCCCAGCCGTGCCCGCCCGCGGACACCTCCGGAAACGGGCTTATCCAGCACAGCCCTCGTTTAACGTCCCGACGAAGATCCCGCAGGTGGGAGCGTTCCCGCGGCGCCGCCCGCCGAACCGGTCCGGTGCCAGGACCCGCCGGGGCCGCGCGCGACGAGGCCCCGCTCGGCGAAGGCGCGCAGCCAGCCGCCCATCGGCCAGCGGCCCCAGCGGCGGTGGAACACGGCGGCGTTGCGGAGGATGTCGTCCAGGTGCTGGACGGGCGGCGAGGACGTGGGGTGGTGCTGGTGGTAGGCGGGCGCGCCGCCGGTCCACCAGAGCGGGACGCCGCGCGCGCGGGCCGTCTGGGCGAAGTCGGTGTCCTCGCCGCCGTAGCCGGTGTACTCCTCGCAGAACCCGCCGATCTCCCGCCACGTCCGGGCGGTCAGGGCGAAGGACAGCGACCAGAACAGGTCGTGGTCGCCGTCGCGGAGGACCTCGCCGGGCGCCGGGGCGGGCCGGGCCGGATGCGGCGGGGCCAGGCCGGGCAGGTCGGCGAGGCGGTAGCCGCCCTCGCCGGGGGGCGGCAGGTAGGCGACGGTGCCGCAGAGCAGCGCGGGGACGTCCCGCCGGGCGACGTCCCCGTAGCGTCCGATCGTTTCCGCGCCGGGGACGCAGTCGACGTCCAGGAAGACCAGCAGGTCGGCGCCGAGCTCCAGCGCGCGGCGGGCGCCCGCGTTGCGCGCGGCGGCGAGCGGCAGCCCGCCCTCCCCGGCGGGGACGTCGACGACGTCGGCGGCCGGGGCGCGCCCGGCGACGGCGCCCGCGACGCCCGGATCGCCCATGGCCACGACCACGTAGGCGTCCGGGGCGCGGGAACCGGCGGCCAGGCCGTCCTGCTGGCGGCGCAGGTGGGCGTGCCGCCCCGCCGCCAGCGTGATCACAGCGGTGCGCACGGCGCCGCCTCCCGGGCGTCGTGCCGGGCGGCGACCTCCCGGACGAACGCGGCCGCGCGGGCCGCGCCGTCGCCCGGCGCCCACTCGCGCCAGCGCGCGCCGTCCCGGCCCGCGGCGGCGTCCAGCAGGCCGGGCCACTCGGCGGGCTCGGGCCAGCGGTCCCGGACGTCGGCCAGGCCGGCGCCGCGCAGCGCGGCGGCCGTCGCGCGCTGCTCGCCGTGCGGGCGGTCCTGGGGGATCACGACCGCCGGGCGCGCCGCGGCCGCGCACTCGGCGACCGCGTTCTGCCCCGCGTGCGTGACCACCACGTCCGCCGCGCACAGCACCGGCCACGGGTCGCCGCACCAGGGGCCGGGGCCGCCGAGCGCGGCGAAGTCCCAGCCGGGCGCGGCCCGCCTCGCCCGGCACACCTGCGCGGACGTCGGACCGCCGCCGCCCGCCCCGGCGAGCAGGACGGCGCGGCGGCGCGTCCGCGCGGGCGGCGCCGGCCGCGGCCGCCCGTCGAAGCGGGAGAACGCCCCGGTATGGCAGGTCTTGGCCGTCCAGGCGGCGGGCCAGCCCGGCTCCGGCAGGTGCGCGGGCCAGGGCGCCAGCAGCCCGTCCGCCGCGTCGTAGGCGAGCCGGTGCGCCGGATCGCCGCGGTCGCCGCGCATGGCCGCCACGATCGTCGGGACGCCGAGGAGCCGCGCCAGCAGCGCGACCTCGACCGAGACGTCCGCGACGAGCACCGCCGGCGCGGCCGCCTCGATCCACCGCGCCACCGCCGCCATCCGCCCCCGCAGCCCCGGATGGTGGTGCGGCGCCCAGTGCAGCCGCCCGTTCGCGGTCGTGTCGCCCGCCGCCTCCGGGACGTCGTCGCGCGGCAGCGCCACCCACGCGCCCGGCCAGCCCGCCGGCCGCGGCAGCGACGACAGCGCGGTGACCCCCGCCCCGAGGTGCCGCGCCACGCAGAGCGCCCGGTGCAGGTGCCCCCTCCCCTGATGGTGCACGTAGTAGCCGATCATGCGGCGAGCTCCCAGTACAGCTGCTCGTAGCGGCCGACCATGGCCTCCAGCGAGCAGGTCCGCTCGGCGTGCGCGCGGGCGTCCGCGCGCGACAGCCCGACCGTCTCGGCGAGCGCCGCCGCGAGCGCCGCGACGTCGTCGCCCGGCACGAGCCGCCCGCACGCGTCGGTCACCAGCTCCGGCAGCGCGCCGCGCGCGAACCCGCAGACCGGCGTCCCGCACGCCAGCGCCTCCGCCACGACCAGCCCGTACGGCTCGTCCCAGCACGGCGTGACCAGCACCGCGGCCGCGCCGCCGAGCAGCCCGGCCAGCTCCGCCGTCCCGAGGTGCCCCAGGTACTCCACGCCCTCCCCGAGCAGCGGCCGGATGCGCGCCTCGAAGTACTCCGGGGCGCTGACCGGCCCGGCGATCCGCAGCGGCAGGCCGGCGAGCCGGGCCGCCTCGATCGCCAGGTGCGCCCCCTTCTCCGGCACCAGCCGCCCGAACCACACCGGCGCGCCCCCGCCCGGCCCCGGCGTCCAGCGCCGCACGTCCACACCGTTGGCGACCACGCGCGCGTCCGGGACGAGATGCCGCCACGCCCGCGCGGCGTGCGCGCTGACGGCGGCGAACGTCACCGGGCAGCGGCGCGGCGCCTGGATCGCCGACTCCAGCCACGGCGTCGGCGGCGTGTGCAGCGTCGTCAGCACCGGCACCGGCAGCGCCGCCGCCATCGCGATCGGCAGGTAGTGCAGCGAGTTGTTGTGCACCAGGTCGAACTCGCGCGACGCCGCCAGCTCCAGCATGAGCTGCAGGTAGGCGTGGTGGTCGGCGAGCATCGCCGCCCCCGGCATGCTCACGTCCCGCCGCGCCGCCTCGCTGATCTCCGGGACGTGGACCGCCAGCTCCCGGACGCCGAGCCCCGGATCCGAACCCGCCCCCGCGAACAGCGTCACCCGGTGCCCGCCCGCCTGCAGCGCCCGGGCCAGCGCCCAGGTGTGCGCCTCCAGGCCACCCGCGAACGGCTCCCTGATCGGGAACCGCGCGGACGCGATCAGCGCGATCCGCAGCGGTCTCATCCGAGCGCCCGCAGATACGTCTGGCGGTGCGCCGCGGCCAGCGCGCGCCGCTCGGCCGCCCGCAGCACCGGATCGGCCCGCCAGACCGGACGCCGCTCGTACGCGTCGCGCACGGCCTCGCGCAGCCCGTCCGCGTCCAGGGCGTCCTCGTCGTGCCGGTAGGACAGGCAGGGCCGCTGCTCGGCGTAGAAACCGCAGTCCGAGACCGCCACCGGCGTTCCCAGGTCGTGGCACGCCTCCAGCCAGCCCGAATGCGTGCCGAAGACGTAGGGCAGCACCGACAGGTCGAGCCCTTGCAGGTAGTCGAACAGGTCGCGGTCGCTGAAGTAGTCGTGGACGTGCAGCTCCAGCGCCCCGTCCGCGGCCCGCTCCCGCAGGTCCTTCATCACGTGCGGCGCGTACCAGTAGGAATCGGGATCCTCGACCTCGGGATGGATGTCGACGCGCAGCCGCGCGCCCGGCAGCCCGGCGACCGTCTCGGCGAGCACGTCGATGACGGGCAGCGGCGCCATGTTCGGCCGCAGGCTCTTGGCGTGCACCCCCACGGTGAACCCCTCGCGCGGCGGCCGCGGCCGGCCCACGTCCGCGAGCTCCACCACGTGCGGATGCGGCAGCACCGCCGCCACCCGCCCCCACCGCTCGGCGACCCGCCGGGCCGCCCCCGGCGTCAGCGTGATCAGCTCGGCGGCCGCCGGGACCAGCACGTCGAGCTGCTCCTCGTGCTCGCCCGCCGTCCGATGGTGCGGGTTGCGCAGGTCGTGCACGGTGTACACCAGCGGCTTGCCCAGCTCGCGCAGCGTCCGGACCAGCTCCTCCAGCCGCGCGGGCGACTGGGCGTCGAAACCGAAGTGCAGGTGGAAGACGTCGAAGTCCCCGGCGTGCTCGCGGACCCAGGCCGGATCGAGCATCACCGGCGGCCACCACCGCGCGGATCCGCTCGGCGCCCCGCACGGCTTCGGATCGGCGAGCCGCGTCACACCGTCCCCGCCGTCCAGCGCCGCCAGATGCCGCACGTACACGTGCCCCGCGGGCACCGACGCCACCCTGACCGGCCGCCCGTCCGGCCCCGGCGCGCGCAGGCCCTCCTCCATCGCCAGCACCATGGTCTCCCCCTCGCCTCCGGCGCCGCCCGGCGTCCTTCCCCGCCCGCCCCGCAACCTCAGGAGCAGGCATTCCACCGGCCACGCCGCGAACAGGCCCCCCGCCTACCCGCCGCGCCACCCCGAAACACGCGAACCGCCCCGACGAGGTGAGCCCTGGAGGCGGACCGGCCCGCGAAAAGCCTTACAGCACAGCGCTTTGGCGCATCGCCACCAGGGATGGCGGCGCCAGCGGTGACGGTGAGGGCTGATGTCCGCTTATGTGTGAATGGTGATAATTGCCCCGCGGGGGGCGTCCAAGCGGCGCCCTCTCCGGCCGGGGTCCCGGGCCGGCATCTTCGCGGCGCATCACCGACCGCTTCCGGCGATCTCCGCCGGGCCGCTCGGAACGGGACGAGGGGGCGGAGAACGGCAAAAGCCGGTGCCCTGGGGGCACCGGCCGTTGTCCTGCCTGAACAGGCTGGCGGAGGATACGAGATTCGAACTCGTGAGGGTGTGAACCCAACACGCTTTCCAAGCGTGCGCCCTAGGCCACTAGGCGAATCCTCCGCGGGCAAGCCTACCGGCTCCGGGGCAGTGGTCGGACATCGATTACCGCCTCCAGCGGCAGCGGACCGTACACGTGCGGGAAGACGCCGTCCCCCACCGCCTCGTGGCGCACCGGCGCGCCGAGCCTCGCCGCGTCCAGCACCAGCAGGACCAGCTCCGCCGGCGGCACGTCCGCATAGAACCGGGACAGCACCCCCGCCACCTGCTCCTCCGAGGACGAGCAGTGCACGAACCCCTCCTCCGCGAGCGTCCGGCCCCGCGTCGACATCGCGTACGGCGCGCCGGACGCGCGCACCTCTTCCCAATACCGCCGCTCGGCGATGTGCAGCAGCGTTCCCGCGCCCTCGCGGGCTCCTTCGGAGGACATGCGCGGAGCCTACGGCCGAACAGGTGAAGAGTGCCCCGCCGATGCCATAGACTCTGGGGCAGACCCCTCGCATGGCGTCATCCTGTGAACCTCCCCAGGGCCGGAAGGCAGCAAGGATAAGCAGGCTCTGGCGGGTGTGCGGGGGGTCCTTTTCGTCTCTGACGCTCTGCTTCTCGAGGAGGGCGGTCGCCCCATGAGTCTGGCTCTGTACCGCAAGTACCGGCCCGCCACATTCGGCGAGCTCAAGGGGCAGGAACACGTCGCCGACCCGCTGCAGCAGGCGCTCCGCAACGGCCGCATCAACCACGCCTACCTCTTCAGCGGGCCCCGCGGCTGCGGCAAGACCTCCAGCGCCCGCATCCTCGCCCGCTCCCTCAACTGCGAGCAGGGCCCCACGCCCGAACCCTGCGGCACGTGCGACTCCTGCGTCGCCCTCGGCCCCACCGGCACCGGCCACATCGACGTCATCGAGATCGACGCCGCCTCCCACGGCGGCGTCGACGACGCCCGCGACCTGCGCGAACGCGCCTTCTTCGCGCCCGTCTCCGCGCGCTTCAAGGTCTACATCATCGACGAGGCCCACATGGTCACCCGGGAGGGCTTCAACGCCCTCCTGAAACTCGTCGAGGAACCCCCGCCGCACCTGAAGTTCGTCTTCGCCACCACCGAGCCCGAGAAGGTCATCGGGACGATCCGGTCGCGGACCCACCACTACCCGTTCCGGCTCATCCCGCCCGGCGTCCTCCAGCAGCTCGTCGAGGAGATCCTCCAGGCCGAGAACGTCCCCTACGAGGAGGCGGCGCTGCCCCTCGCGGTCCGTGCCGGCGCCGGCTCGGCCCGCGACACCCTGTCGATCCTCGACCAGCTCCTCGCCGGCTCCGACGAGAAGGGCATCACCTACACCCGCGCCGTGTCGCTGCTCGGCTACACCGACTCCGCCCTCCTCGACGAGGTCGTCGGCGCGTTCGCGCAGCGCGACGGCGCCGCCGTCTTCGCCGCCGTCGACCGCGTCATCGAGAGCGGCCAGGACCCGCGCCGCTTCGCCGCCGACCTCCTGGAACGGCTCCGCGACCTGGTGATCCTGTCGAACGTCCCCGAGGCGGGCGGATCGGGCCTGCTGAACGTGCCGCCCGACGAACTGGAGCAGATGCGCCGCCAGGCCTCCTCCATGGGCCCCGGCGACCTCACCCGCGCCGCCGACCTGCTGCACAACGGCCTCACCGAGATGCGCGGCGCCACGTCGCCGCGGCTCGTGCTGGAACTCGTCGCCGCGCGGATCCTGCTGCCGGCCGCCTACCAGGACGAGGCGGCGCTGCTCGCCCGGCTGGACCGGCTGGAGCGGCAGGGGCCGACGCTGCCGGCGCCGCAGGTGGGGACGTACGAGGCGCCGCCCGTGGTGCGGGTGCCGGTGAGCGTGGATCAGGGGGGCGCGGGGCAGGGGAGCGGGGGGTATGGCGCTGCGGGTGAACAGCCCCCGCCCGCCCAGGGGGGCGACCCCACTTCTAGTGTCAACCGCGCGCCCACCTCCACGGAAGGCGAACGCCGTTCTGTGGATAACCCGCCCGCCGCGGCCCAGGGCGCCGACGGGCAGGCACCCCAAGGCGGCACGCCTTACGGAGGCACGCCCCAAGACGGCACGCCCCACGGAGGCGGACCCGCTTCCCAGGGCGCAGGCGTGGCCCACGGCTCCTCTGCCTACAGCGCGGCCTCCCCGCAGCAAGCGTCCCAGCAAGCGTCCCAACAGGCGGCCCAGCAGGCGTCCCAGCCCGCACCGCGACCGGCCCCGCAGCAGCCCCCGCAGCAAGCACCGGCCATGCCCGCCGCCGCCGGAGGTGGCGACGTCGCCACAGTTCAGCGTCTCTGGCCGGACATCATCGAGGCGGTCAAGCGCAAGAGCCGCGTCGCCTGGATGGTGATCATGTCGGGGGTCCATCCGATCTCCCTCGACCGCAACCTGCTCACCCTCGCCTTCGACGCCGAGGGCAAGCGCACCAACTTCACCAACGGCGGCCGCGACGTCGTCCTCCGCGAGGTCCTCAAGGAGCGCATGGGCGTCGACTGGCGCATCGACACCGTCCTCGGCAGCGGGGGAGCCGCCCCGCCCCAGCCCCGCTCAGGCGGAGGCGGCGGCTACGGCGGCCGGCAGAACCAGCCCGCCCCCCAGCAACCCCCCGCTCAGCCGCAACAGACCAGCGGACAACAGTTCGGCGGCCAGCAGACCGGCGCCCAGCACGACAGCGGACAGTACGGCAGCGGCCAGCCCGCTCCCGCGTCCCCCGGCTACGGCGGCGCCTCCGGTGCCCCCGGCGACCCGTCCCAGTCCGCCGGCGGCTTCGCCGGAGCCCCGTCCGAGCAGCGCCCGCCGCAGGCGGCCGCGGCGCCCAACCGCCAGCCGTCCGCCCCGTCCTCCCCGTTCGAGCCGTCCGGCGCCCCCTCGGGCGCGGCGCCGTCCCCGGCCCGGCAGGCGCCCGACCCCGGCCCGCTGCCCCCGCCGCCTGACGAGCCCCCGCCGCCGCCCGAGCCGACCGGCCCCTACGACGAGCGCGACGAGGTCGACCCCGACGGCGACGCCGACTTCGACGGGACCGAGGCCGACTCCAGCGGCATGGCGCTGATCCAGCGCGAGCTCGGCGGGCAGATCATCCGTGAGATCGACAACATCTGACGGGCCGGCGCCGCGCGCCCGCCGGGCCCGCCGCGCCCGGGCCGCCCGGCGCCGTCCCGGTACGTACCGCATCGCGCCGCGACCCCGTAGTCTCGGGGAGGCGGACGTCCGGTGGTCGACGGGGCGCCGAGGAGACACCCCGCCGCGGGGCACAACGGAACGGAGCAGACCGTGGAACCCGGTGGTCAGTTGAACATGGAGGCACTCCTGCAGCAGGCGCAGGCCATGCAGGAGCAGCTCTTCGCCGCGCAGCAGGAGCTCGCCGACACCGAGGTGCAGGGCACCGCGGGCGGCGGGCTCGTCACCGCGACCGTGAACGGGCAGGGCGAGGTCGTCGGCCTCACCATCGACCCGAAGGCCGTGGACGCCGACGACGCGGCCGACACGGCCGAGACGATCGCCGACCTCGTGCTCGCCGCGATCCGCGACGCCGGCCGCGCCGCGCAGGAGCTGCAGGCCGCCAAGATGGGCCCGCTCGCGCAGGGCTTCGGCGGCGGCATCCCCGGCCTGCCCGGGGCCTGACGCACGTCCGGCCGCGCCCCCGCCCGCCCGTCCGCCGGACGGGAGGGCGCCCAGAACCCCATCGCGGGAGCGACCGGAACGCGGCGGCCGATGCGGGGACCACGAACGATCCCCGCGAACGAAAACAGCAAATCGGGCAGTACGGGCGTCGGACAGGCCGAAGGGCCGGGAATCCCCGCCGAGCGGAGCCGGCAGCGCCATCATCGTTAACGGCCGGTCGGGCACGGCACGGCGGGACGCGGGAACCGGAAGCCCGAGAGGGACCTGCGAAGGACCCGAGAGGGACCCGAGAAGGAAAGGAAGGGACCGTTGTACGAAGGGGTCGTTCAGAACCTCATCGACGAACTGGGCAGGCTGCCCGGCGTCGGCCCCAAGAGCGCGCAGCGGATCGCCTTCCACCTCCTGGCGGCCGACCCCGCCGACGTGGAGCGGCTCGGCAGGGCGCTCAAGGAGGTCAAGGACAAGGTCCGCTTCTGCCGGACGTGCGGGAACGTCGCCGAGGAGGAGGAGTGCCGGATCTGCCGGGACGTCCGCCGCGACGCCGCCGTCATCTGCGTGGTGGAGGAGTCCAAGGACGTCGTCGCGATCGAGAAGACGCGCGAGTTCCGCGGCCGCTACCACGTGCTCGGCGGCGCGATCAGCCCGATCGAGGGCGTCGGCCCGGAGGAGCTGCGCATCCGCGAGCTCATGCAGCGCCTCGCCGACGGCACCGTGACCGAGCTGATCCTCGCCACCGACCCGAACCTGGAGGGCGAGGCCACGGCCACCTACCTCGCCCGGCTGGTCAAACCCATGGGCCTGAAAGTCACCCGCCTGGCCAGCGGCCTTCCGGTGGGTGGCGACCTCGAGTACGCCGACGAGGTCACGCTGGGCCGCGCATTCGAAGGACGGAGGCTGCTCGATGTCTGATCCCAACAGCCCGCAGGACTGGAACGCCCTCGCCGAGCGGGTCGCGTGCCACGTCGAGAACTACCTGAACGGCCTGGAGGCGGTGTCGCGCGGCGACGCCGGCACGCACACGGTGCCGCTGCTCCTCCTGGAGGTCTCGCAGGTCATCCTCGCCGGCGCGCAGCTCGGCGCGAGCGCCGACGTGATCCTGCCCGACAACTGGGAGCCCGAGCTCGGCGACGACCCCGACCTGGACACCGTCCGGCAGGGCCTCGCCGAGCGCCTCGTCGGCCTCGACGACTACGTCGAGGTCTTCGACCCCTACAAGGACACCGAGCCGACCGAGTACCGGCTGTCCGACGACCTCGTGGACGTCGCCAGCGACCTCGTGCACGGCCTGCGCCACTACAAGGCCGAGCGGCCGCTGGAGGCGCTCTGGTGGTGGCAGTACTCCTACTTCAACCACTGGGGCAACCACGCCGGCGCGGCGCTCCGCGCCCTGCACGCCGTCATCGCCGGCGCGCGGCTGGACGTGGTGACCGAGCCCGTCGCCGCGGGCTGACGCGCGCCGTGGCGCGCCCCGCCGCCCGGCGGCGGGGCGCGCTCCCGGCCGTGCTCCGCGCCCCCTGCGGAGGGGAGCGCTCCCAGCGCCGCGCCGCCCCCGGCCCAGCTGGGTCTTTACCTGCCCGTAATCCACCCGGGGCCGCTCGGTAGACTGCTCGCCGGAACGCCTGACCCCGATCCGAGGAGCGCCCACCCGTGGCTCTTATCGTGCAGAAGTACGGTGGCTCCTCCGTCGCCGACGCCGAGTGCGTCAAGCGGGTCGCCCAGCGCATCGTCGCGACGAAGAAGGCGGGCAACGACGTCGTCGTCGTGGTCTCCGCCATGGGCGACACGACGGATGATCTCATCGACATGGCCGAGCGGGTCAGCCCGCTGCCCCCCGGCCGCGAGCTCGACATGCTGCTCACCGCCGGCGAGCGGATCTCCATGGCGCTGCTCGCCATGGCCATCGCCAACCTGGGCCACGAGGCCCGCTCGTTCACCGGCTCGCAGGCCGGTGTGATCACCGATGGAGCGCACGGCCGAGCCAAGATCATCGATGTGACGCCGGGCCGTATCCGCACCGCGCTGGACGAGGGCTCGATCTGCATCGTGGCGGGCTTCCAGGGCGTCTCCCAGGGCACCAAGGACATCACCACGCTCGGCCGCGGCGGCTCCGACACGACCGCCGTCGCGCTCGCGGCGGCGCTGAACGCCGACGTGTGCGAGATCTACTCCGACGTGGACGGCGTGTTCACCGCCGACCCGCGCATCGTCGCCGCCGCCCGCAAGATCCCGCGCATCTCCTACGAGGAGATGCTGGAGATGGCCGCGAGCGGCGCCAAGATCCTGCACCTGCGCTGCGTGGAGTACGCGCGCCGGTACGGCATCCCGATCCACGTGCGGTCCTCGTTCTCCCAGAAGGAGGGGACGTGGGTCGTCGACAGCAGTGACATCGAAGGGCACGAGATGGAGCAGGCGATCATCTCCGGGGTCGCGCACGACCGGAGCGAAGCCAAGATCACGGTGGTCGGGGTGCCGGACAAGGTCGGCGAGGCCGCCACGATCTTCCGGGTGCTGTCCGAGGCCGAGATCAACATCGACATGATCGTGCAGAACGTGTCGGCGGCGTCGACCGGCCGCACCGACATCTCCTTCACGCTCCCGGCGAGCGACGGGCAGACCGCGCTCACCGCGCTGAACAAGCTGAAGGAGCGCATCGGGTTCGGCTCGCTGCGCTACGACGACCGGATCGGCAAGGTGTCGCTGATCGGCGCGGGGATGCGCTCGCACCCGGGCGTCACCGCGACGTTCTTCGCCGCGATCGCCGACGCCGGCGTGAACATCGAGATGATCTCGACGTCGGAGATCCGCATCTCGGTGGTGGTGACGCAGGACGACATCGACACCGCGGTCGCCGCCACGCACCGCGCGTTCGACCTCGACGCCGACCAGGTCGAGGCCGTCGTCTACGGCGGCACCGGCCGCTGACGCCTCCCGGGCGGGGTGCGGCGGGGGCCACCCCCCCCCCCCCCCCCCCCCCCCCCCCCCCCCCCCCCCCCCAACCCCCCCCCCCCCCCCCCCCCCCCCCCCCCCCCCCCCCCCCCCCCCCCCCCCCCCCCCCCC
>NZ_JAIBOA010000028.1 GCF_019458805.1 Actinomadura parmotrematis | reverse complement strand
CCGGCGCCCGCGCGGCGCGCCGGGTGCCGCCCGCCGCGACGCCGCGCGCCCTCGTCCGGCTCGCCGGGCGCCCGCGCGCCAAGGGCCGCGCCGCGCTGGACAGCCCCGCCGTCCGCACCCGCCTGTACCGGCACCTGTACACCCGGCTGCCGATCAAGCGCGGCACCGTCGTGTTCGAGAGCCACCTCGGCAAGCAGTACTCCGACAGCCCGCGCGCGATCTACGAGGCGCTGCGCGCGTCCGGGATCCCGATCAAGGCGGTCTGGTCCTACCGCGACGACCCGACCGGGTTCCCGTCCGACGCGCGGCTCGTCGAGCGCGGCTCGGCCGCCTACTACCGGGCGCTCGCCCGCGCCGAGTTCTGGATCGACAACCAGGGGTTCCCGGCCGCCGCCCGCAAGCGGCCCGGCACCACCTACATCCAGACCTGGCACGGCTCGGCCTACAAGCGGATGGGCTTCGACCAGCCCGACCTGAAGATGGCGCCGCCGAAGGCCCGCCGCCGGCTGCGCCGCATGGTCAAGCGGTTCGACGCGTTCGTCGTCCGCTCCGAGCACGACGTGCGCACCCTCGTCCCCGGCTTCGGCCTGGACGACGGCGCCGTCGAGCTGCTGCGCGTCGGCTACCCGCGCAACGACGCGCTCGTCACCGGCGGCGACCCGGTCGCGCTGGACGCGCTGCGGCGGCAGCTCGGCCTCGGCGACGGCCGCCGCGCCGTGCTGTACGCGCCGACGTTCCGCGGCGACGCGCGCGGCCGGGTCGACACGTTCGCCCTGCCCTTCGACGTGGACCGCTTCGTCCGCGAGTTCGGCGGCGAGTGCGTGCTGCTCGTGCGGCCGCACTACCTCAGCGCGGGCGCGGCGCCGACGTCGCCGTGCGGCACCGTCCGCGACGCCTCGCACGTGCACGACATCACCTCGCTGCTGCTCGTCAGCGACGTCCTCATCACCGACTACTCGTCGGTGATGTTCGACTTCGCGCTGCTGGACCGGCCGATGATCTTCCATGCGCCGGACCTGGACGACTACGCCGGCCGCGCCCGCGGCGCCTACTTCGACCTCGCCCAGCACGCCCCCGGCCCCGTCACCGCCGACGAGGACGGCCTCCTCGACGCGCTGCGCGGCCTGTCGCGCCCCGACGCCTACCGCGAGGCGCGGCGCCGGTTCGTCGAGGAGTTCGGCGAGTACGACACCGGCACCGCCGCCAAGAGCGTCGTCGCGCGCTTCTTCGACCCCGGAGGCCGCCGTGGCCGCGCCTGAAACGGCGAGGGCGCGGGACGTCCTCATCGTCTGCAACAACCACGAGGAGCTCGGCGGCCTCCAGACCTGGGCGCACCACCTGTCCCGGCTGCTGGCCGCCCGCGGCCACACCGTCACCCTCGTCGGGATCCACCACGTGGCCGACCCGCACGACCACGGCGACGACGCATCCTACGAGCGCGTCACTCTCTACCCGGGCAAGCCGCCGGCGCCGTGGACGCCGTCGGGGATCGCCGGCCGCGCCGACCTCGCCGCCCGGCGCCGCGAACGGCGGCGCGTCGCCGACCGCGCGGACGCCGTGGAGCGCCTGAGCGCCCTGTTCCGCGCGGCCCGCCCCGGCGGCGTCGTCATCGCCGCGCAGGTGTGGGCGATGGAATGGGTCGCCGAGGCCGACACCGCCGGCCTCCCCGTTATCGGCATGAGCCACGAGTCGTACGCGGCGACCCGCACCTCCAGCCGCTACCGGCGGGTCAAGCGGTACTTCGCGGAAGCCGACCGCTTCCTGGTGCTCACCGAGGACGACGCCGCCGCCTGGAGCCGCGACGGGATGACCAACACCGGCTGGATGCCGAACCCGCTGCACGTCGAGCCCGAGGGCCTCGCCGAGCTGGCCGCGCCGGTCGTCGCCCGCCTCGGCCGGCTCGCCTACGAGAAGGGCCAGGACATGCTCCTGGACGCCTGGGACCACGCGCGGGAGGGGCGGCCCGGCTGGACGCTCCGGCTGTTCGGGTCCGGGCCCGCCGAAGCCGCGCTGCGCAAGCAGGCGGCCGGCGCCGGGTTCGGCGCCTCGGTCGACTTCGCCGGCCCGACCAGCGACATCGGCGGCGCGCTGCGCGGCGCGTCGGTGTTCGCGCTCACCTCCCGCGAGGAGGGCTTCCCGATGGCGATCCTGGAGGCGATGGCGCACGGCGTGCCGGTCGTCGCGTTCGACTGCGCGCCGGGCGTCCGCGAGCTCGTCACCGACGGGGTGGACGGGTGCGTCGTGCCCGCCGGGCACGTGGTGGAGTTCGCGGCCGCTCTCGGACGGCTCATGGACGATCCCGAGCTGCGCCGCAAGATGGGCCGCGCCGCGCAGGAGTCGACGCGGCGGTTCGCGCCCGCGACCGTCGTCGCCCAGTGGGAGCGGCTGTTCGCGCTCCTGTACCGGTGACCGCGCCCGGCCGCGCGTCCGGCCGCGCGTTCGGCCGTCCCAAGTTACGGCCGCCGCAAGGTAAACGGATGCCCGGGGCCGGGGTGGCGGCGCGGGCCGCGTCGGTAGCTTCGCGGACATGACGTGGCGCAAGAACATCAACGGTGGTCTGCGGCAGCTCACCGGGTACGAGCTGCGCAAACCGGTCCCGTCCCCGCGGTGCGGCGCGGCCCCGAAGCGGACGGCCCGGCCCGCCGCGAAGGCCGCCGCGAAGGCCGCGCCGAAGCCGGCCGCCCCGTCCTTCCCCGCCGACTACGACGACCTGGCGAAGGCGACCATCACGGCCGTCCGCCCCTGGACGATGACGTCGCCGGAGAAGCTCAACGCGCTGATCCACGCCGTCCGCCACGTCGTCGCCCACGACGTCCCCGGCGACATCGTCGAGTGCGGCGTCTGGCGCGGCGGCAGCATGCAGGCGGCCGCGCGGACGCTGCGCGAGGCCGGCGACGAGTCCCGCGACCTGTACCTGTTCGACACCTACGAGGGCATGCCCCCGCCGAGCGGCAGGGACCTGCGCCACGACGGCGCGTCCGCCGCCGACCTGCTGGAGCGCGACGACCGCGGCAGCGGCGTGCGGGCCGTCGCGTCCCTGGAGGACGTCCGGGAGGGCTTCGCGCAGGTGGACTTCCCCGCCGAGCGCGTCCACTACGTCAAGGGCCTCGTGCAGGACACGGTGCCCGAGCGGGCGCCGGAGCGGATCTCGGTCCTGCGGCTGGACACCGACTGGTACGCCTCCACCAGGCACGAGCTGGCGCACCTGTACCCGCGGCTGTCGCCCGGCGGGGTCCTCATCCTCGACGACTACGGCTGGTGGCAGGGCTCCCGCGAGGCCGTCGAGGAGTACCTCGCCGAGACCGGCGCGCGCCTGCTGCTGCTCCGCGTCGACGAGGGGCGCATCGCCGTCAAGCCTTAGCGACGGGACGCGCGGGGAGAGCCCTCCCCAGTTCGCGGTAAAACGTCGGCCATCCCGGTGAGGGGGCCGACACGCTTGCCTACGGTCTTCGGAGCCGAGGCGATGGGAGAACGAGACGTGACCGGCAGCACCCCTGGGACACCCCGGACGCTGGAGGACGTGGACGGCTGGTTCGGCCGCCCCGACCAGCGGCTGTTCACCTGGTTCCTGGAGCGCCAGGACCGCCTTGACCAGCGGGGCGACCTGCTGGAGCTCGGCACCTACCTCGGCCGCAGCGCCGTGCTGATCGGCCGGCACGTGCGCGCCGACGAGCGCCTCACCGTGTGCGACCTGTTCGGCTCGCCGGCGCCCGACGAGGCCAACGACCGCGAGGTGACCCGCTGCTACCCGGGGCTGACCCGGGCCGACTTCGAGCGCACCTACCTGGCCTTCCACGACCGGCCGCCGGTCGTCGTCCAGGCGCCCACCTCGGTGATCTCCGACTACCTGCGGCCCGGCCGGTGCCGGTTCGCGCACGTGGACGCCTCGCACCTGTACGAGCACATGGCCGCCGACCTCGCGGTCGCGCGCAGCGCGCTCGCCCCCGAGGGGATCGTCGTCTGCGACGGGCACCGCGCCGTGCACGCGCCCGGCGCGGCCGCCGCCGTCTGGACGGCGCTGGACTCCGGCGGCCTCCGCCCGATCTGCGCCACGCCCTCGAAGCTCTACGGCACCTGGGGCGACCCGGACGCGGTGCGCGACGAACTGCTGGCGTTCCTGGCGGGCGCGGACGACCTCGTCCACGAGACCTGCCGCATCGCCGAATACGACGTGCCGTTCCTGCGCGCGCGCGACGAGGAGCCCGACGGGCTGTCCGCCGAGGACGCCGCCGAGGTCCGCGACGCCGTGCAGCGCGCCGTCACCGCCGAGGTCGCCGCCGGGCGCGCCGTCGAGCACGCCGAGGCCGCCGAGCAGCGCGCCGAGGAGCTCGCCGAGGTCGCGGCGGCCGCCGAGATCGAGGCGGCGCAGACCATCGGCCGCGCCGTCAAGGCCGAGGAGCGCGCCGAGCGCGCCGAGGAGCTCGCCACGGCCGAGGCCGCCCGCGCGGCCGCCGCCGAGGAGCGCGCCGCCGCCGCCGAGGAGCGGACGGCCACCGCCGACACGCGCATCGCCGCCGCCGAGGAGCTGGCCGCCACTGCCGAGGAGCGGGCCGCCGCCGCCGACGCGCGCGCCGTCGCCGCCGAGGAGCGCGCCGCCGCGGCCGAGGCGGAGCGGGAGGCGCTGGTGCGGGCCCGTACCGAGTCCGAGACCTCGCTCCGGCAGGCCGCCGAGCGCACCGCCGAGGCCGAGGCCGAGGCCAAGCTCCAGGAGGAGGGCCGCGAGCTCGCCGAGACGGCGCTGCGCGCCGCGACCGAGCAGCACGCCCGGCTGACGTCCGAGGCGGGCCGGCTCCGCGACAACCTGGACGCCGCGCGCCGCGAGGTCATCCGCCTCAAGGGGCAGCTCCGCCGCACCCGCATGCAGCTGCGCGCCATCCGCAACTCGCGCAGCTTCCGGATGGGCCGCGCCCTCACCGCCACCCCCCGCGCCATGCGCCGCATGACCGGCGGCTCCTGACCCGCCCCACAGGTGACCGGGTGGTCGCCGAACGTTGACTTGCGGCGTGTTGGCCTTTGGGAGCGCTCCCATAGGCCAACACGCCGCATCTCGACCTGTGGTGACTGGGTGGTCAGCTGCGGGCGGAGCGGGGTCAGCCGTCGTGGGGGCGGTGGGCGCGGGCGACGAGCCAGGTGCCGGGCAGGGACGTGGCCGGGAGCCACTGCTCGGCCGACAGCGTCCACGACAGCAGGCGGTTGACGGCGGTGCAGCGGCGGCGCGTCTCCCAGCCGTCCACCCGGTGCCGGCGGCGGCGGACGAGCGGCCGCACCACGATGCCGCGGCTCCACATCTCGTCCAGGGCGAGCCCGGCGCCCGCCAGCAGCGCCGCGAACGTGTCGCGGGTGTGCCGGCGGCTGCGGCCGAGCGCCACGTCGTGCGCCGACCAGAGCGCCATGTCGCTCGGCACCGCGACGAGCGCCGTGCCGCCCGGCTTCAGCACGCGGGTGAGCTGCGCGGCGGCGAGATGGTCGTCGTCGAGGCGCGACAGCACGTCGAACGCGACCGCCAGGTCGTAGGACGCCGACGGCAGCGGCAGCCAGCGCGGGTCGGCGAGGTGGGCGTCGGCGCCGCGCGCGCGGCAGAGCTCGACGGCGCGCTCCCCGGTGTCCACCGCCGTCACCCGCCAGCCGTGGTCGAGCAGCACCGCGCAGCCGTCGCCGATCCCGGCGCCGACGTCCACCGCCCGGCCGGGCTCGGGCAGCCGCCGCAGCTCGCGGGCGATGAGCTCGCGGCGGTCCTGGAGCCACCAGTGGCGCGGACCGGCGCCGGCGATGCGCTGCAACTCTTGCGTGTCCACAGGGCAAGCCGACGCCATCGCGCGGCCCCGGGCCACCGGCAGCGCCGGGGGCGGCCGGAAGGTTGACCGCACTTTGGCGCGGGTCAGCCCCGGCGGCGCCGCACCAGGAAGCGGAGCACCAGGAGCAGCAGCACGAGGGCGCCGGCGACCGGGGCGGCGCGCTTGGCGAGCGACGGCCCGGCGAACTCCAGCAGGTCGATCGCGTCGTCGTCGCGGGCGGCCGCGGGGACCGGGCGGAGCGGGGTGACGGAGGCGGGCGGCGCGGCCGGGCGGGGCGCCTCGGCCGCCCCGGCGTCGCGGACCTCCTGCACGGCGGCCTGCGGGTCGGGCGCGGGGACGGCCACGGGCGCGACCGGGCCGGTGTCGCGCTCGGCGTCGCGGAGCACCTCGGCGGCGCCCTGCTGGTCCACCGGGTCGCCGGCGGGCGGCTCGGCCGCCTCGGGCGCGGGCGGGACGGCGGCGAGGCCGGCCACGGCGGGGCCGGACGCGACGACCTCGGGGGCGGGCGCCGCACCGGCCCCGGCGGGGGGCGGGACGGCGGCGAGGCCGTCGGCGGGCGGGCCGTCCTCGGCCGCCTCGGCCGGCGCGACGGGCTCGGCCGGCGCCGCGGGCTTGGCGGGCCTGGCGGCGGCGGCCGTGACGACGGTCTCGGCGGGCCGCTCGGCGGCGGGGGACTCCAGCTCGGCCGCCAGGTTCCTGGCGAAGCGCGCGATGAGCTTCCCGCCGACCTCGGCGAGGATGCCGCGCCCGAACTGCGCCGGGCGGCCGGTGACGTTCAGCTTGGTGCGGACGGTGACGCGGGTCGTCGCGCCCTCGTCGTGCAGGGAGGCGGTGACGGTGGCCGCGGCGGTGCCCGAGCCGCGGGCCTCCTTGGCGGCGGCCTCGATCGTCACGGTGCGGGCGGCCTCGTCGGCGGAGGTGATGCGCGCGGTGCCGCGGTAGGTGATGGTCATCGCGCCGACCTTCACCCGCAGCCGTCCCGCGTACTCGTCGCCGTCGGCCGAGTCCAGCGTGGCGCCCGGCACGCACAGCGCGACCCGCTGCACGTCCAGCAGCACCGACCAGGCTCGATCCACCGGTACGGGGACGGTGAATTCGTGGTCGAGCTCCATGTTTTCCGTCCATTCTGCTCTGGGGCCTCTCCCGTGACCTTACGACCGACGCGCGAAGCCCCGCCAGGCGCGTCCCGTCCGGGACGGGACGCGCCCGGCGGGGCGCGGGGGTCAGACGCCGGCGGCCGCGGTGAGGGCGCGGGCCGTCAGGACGCCGGCGAGGTGCGTCCGGTACTCGGCCGACCCGTGCAGGTCGGCGGGCGGGCCGGTGCCGTCGGCGGCGTGCGCGGCGGCGGCGCGCAGCGCGTCCCGCGACAGCGTCCGGCCCTCGGCGAACCGCTCGACCGCCGACGCCCGCACCGGCACCGGCCCCATGTTGGTGAGCGCGACCCGGACGTCCTCCACGGCGCCCTGGACGCGCCGCACCGCGCACGCGACCCCGACGATCGCCCACGCCTGCGCGGTCCGGTGGAACTTCTCGTAGTGCACGCCCCAGCCCGGCCCGAGCTTGGGGATCCGGACGGCGGTGAGCAGCTCGTCGGGCTCCAGCGCGGAGGTCATCCAGTCCACGAAGAACTCCGCCGCCGGGATCTCCCGCTCGCCGCGCACCGACCGGGCGTGCAGGACGGCGTCGAGCGCGAGCGCGACGGCGGGCAGGTCGCCCGCCGGGTCGGCGTGCGCGAGCGACCCGCCGAACGTGCCGCGGTGCCGCACCGCCGGGTCGGCGACGGTGGCGGTGGCGCGGGCGAGCAGCGGCAGGTGCTCGTTGACCAGCGGGTCGCGCAGCACCTGGTGGTGGGTGGCGAGCGCGCCGATGACGACGGCGTCCCCGTCGTCGCGGATCTCGCGGAGGCCGTCCAGCCGGTCCAGGTCGACGAGGGCGTCGGGGTAGGCGAGCCGCAGCCGCAGCAGCGGCATGAGGCTCTGCCCGCCGGCGAGGACCTTGGCGTCCTCGCCCGCGTCGGCGAGGACGCGCACGGCCTCGTCCAGGGACGCGGGGCGGGCGTAGTCGAACGCCGCGGGGATCATCGCCCACCTCCGGCGGAGCCGAGGCCGCCCGCGGCGCCGGGTTCGGCGCTCGCGTGCCCGGCCCCCTGGTCGCCCCGCAGCGCCCGCCAGACGCGTTCGGGCGTGCAGGGCATGGGGACGTCGGTGACGCCGAACGGGCGGAGCGCGTCCACGACCGCGTTCACGACGGCGGGGGTGGAGGCGATCGTGCCGGCCTCGCCGACGCCCTTCACGCCGAGCGGGTTGCTCGTCGCGGGCGTCTCGGTGCGGTCGGTGGTGAAGGCCGGCAGGTCGGCGGCCGACGGGACGAGGTAGTCGGCCATCGTGGTGGTGGTGAGGTTGCCGTCGGCGTCGTAGACGGCCTCCTCGTAGAGGGCCTGCGCGATGCCCTGGGCGAGGCCGCCGTGCACCTGCCCCTCGACGATCAGCGGGTTGACGACCTTGCCGATGTCGTCGACGGCGACGTAGGAGCGCAGCCGCACCATCCCGGTCTCGGTGTCGACCTCGGCGGCGCAGAGGTGGGTGCCGTGCGGGAAGGAGAAGTTGTCGGGGTCGAAGGTGGCGTCGGAGTCCAGGGTGGGCTCGACGCCGTCGGGCAGGTCGTGCGCGGCGAACGCGGCGGACGTCACCTCCTGGAGGGTGACGCCGGCGTCGCGGACGCCGCGGACGGCGAACCGCCCGGCGGTGAACTCCAGGTCGCCCTCGGCGGCCTCCAGCAGGTGCGCGGCGAGCACCCGCGCCTTGTCGATGACCTTGTCGCAGGCGCGGTAGAGGGCGACGCCGCCGACCGCCAGCGACCGCGACCCGTAGGTGTCCATGCCCTTGGGCGACACGGCGGTGTCACCGTGCAGCACCTTGACGTCCTCGAACGGGACGCCGAGCCGGTCCGCGGTGATCTGCGCCCACGCCGTCTCGTGGCCCTGCCCGTGCGCCGACGACCCGGTCACGACCTCGACCTTGCCCGACGGCAGCACCCGCACCGCGGCGTGCTCCCAGCCGCCCGCCCCGTAGGACAGCGACCCGAGGACGCGCGACGGCGCGAGCCCGCACATCTCGGTGAACGTCGACACCCCGATCCCGAGCTGGACGGGGTCGCGGCGCTCGCGCCGGTCGGCCTGCTCGGCGCGCAGCTTGTCGTACTCGAACAGCGCGAGGGCCTTGTCGGTGGCGGCCTCGTAGTCGCCCGAGTCGTAAGTGAGCCCGGCGATCGTGTCGTAGGGGAACTCGCCGTGCCCGATCCAGTTGCGGCGCCGCACCTCGATCGGGTCGAGGCCGAGCTCGGCGGCCAGCTCGTCCATCAGCCGCTCGATGCCGAACGTCGCCTCGGGGCGGCCCGCTCCCCGGTAGGCGTCCGTCGGGGTCTTGGTGGTGAACACGCCCGTGCAGGCGAAGGAGTAGGCGTCCATCTTGTAGATGCCGTTGAACATGAACGCGCCGAGCAGCGGGATGCCGGGCGTCACGAGCATCAGGTAGGCGCCCATGTCGGCGAGCAGGTCGACCTTGAGGCCGCGGACGCGGCCGTCGCCGTCGGCGGCGAGCCGGAGGCGCTGGATCTGGTCGCGGCCGTGGTGGACGGCCATGTTGCCCTCGCTGCGCGTCTCGGTCCACTTCACCGGGCGGCCGAGGCGGCGCGCGAGCAGCAGGCAGAGCACCTCCTCGCCGTACACCTGGAGCTTGGACCCGAAGCCGCCGCCGACGTCGGGCGCGACGACGCGGATGCGGTGCTCGCCGATCCCGGTGACGGTCGCCAGCATCAGCCGCAGGATGTGCGGGATCTGGGTCGCCGAGTACAGCGTGAAGCCGTCGCCGTCGGGCTCGCAGAGCACCGCGCGCGGCTCCATCGCCGTCGGGATGAGGCGCTGCTGCACGTACCGGCGCTCCAGCACGACGGGCGCGTCGCGGAACGCCGCGTCCAGGTCGCCGTTCTCGAACACCCACCGGTAGCTCTCGTTGGTGCCGAGGTCGGCGTGCACGAGCGCGGCGCCGTCCTGGACGGCCCGCTCCATGTCGACGACCGCGGGCAGCGGCTCGTAGTCGACGTCGATGTCCTCCAGCGCGTCGTACGCCGCGTACCGGTCGCGGGCGACGACGCAGGCGACGGGCTCGCCGGCGTAGCGGACCTCCTCGACGGCCATCGGCGGGTGCGCGGGGTTGCGCATGTCCTCGGTGACGGTCCAGGCGCACGGCAGCGCGCCCTGCTCGCCGGCGAGGTCGGCGCCCGTCAGCACCGCCACCACGTTCGGGCGGCGGCGCGCGGCCTCGGCGTCCACGCCGGTGATGCGGGCGTGCGCGTAGGGGCTGCGCAGGAACGCCGCGTACAGCGTCCCGGCGGGGGCGATGTTGTCGGTCCAGCGGGTGCGGCCGGTGACGAGGCGGGCGTCCTCGGACCGGCGGCGCGCGGTGCCGATCTCGGTCACGGCGCCACCTCCCGGGCGGCGGCCGGGTCGCGCATCTCGGCGGCGGCGCGGCGGACCGCCCGCACGATGTTCTGGTAGCCGGTGCAGCGGCAGAGGTTGCCCTCCAGCCCCGCCCGGATCTCGGTCTCGGACGGGTCGGGGTTCTCCCGCAGCAGGTCGATCGCCGCCATGATCATGCCGGGGGTGCAGTAGCCGCACTGCAGCGCGTGCTCCTCGTGGAACGCGCGCTGCATCGGGTGCGGCGCGCCGCCGAGCCCGAGCCCCTCGACGGTGGTGATCTCGCGCCCGTCGGCCTGCACGGCCAGCACCGAGCAGCTCTTGACGCTGAGCCCGTCCATGAGGACGGTGCAGGCGCCGCAGTTGGAGGTGTCGCAGCCGACCGGGGTGCCGGTCCTGCCGGCCCGGTCGCGCAGATGGTGGACGAGCAGCACGCGGGGCTCGACGTCGTCCTGATGGACGGCGCCGTCGACCTCGACGGTGATGCGGGGCATGGTTCTCCCTGGGACGTCTCGGGGGGTGGGGTCGGGCTGCGGGAGAGACGTCCCGGGCGGCGGAGCGCGCTGAACAGGCCACGGCATCGGGGCCCACCTTCTCGGCGAACGTGCGTCGTGCCCGCTGCCGGACCGCGGCCACGCTAAGAACGTATGCCGGGCGCCCGCCGACTGCCAGGGCCGAATTCGCGCGGTCCGGGCGTCAGCCCCCGGCGGCCACCGGGCGGAGGCCCCGGTCGCGCATCGCGGTGAGGACGCGGACGCGCTCGGCGGGCGTGAGGCCCGCGCCGTCGAACATCTCGTGGGCGTGCACGTGGACGTAGCGCCCGACGGTGTACCCGGCCCCGGCGGCGTCCGCGCCGATCGCCTGCCGCCGGATCGGCGCCCGGTGCGCGGCGAGGAACCGCAGGATGGCGGCCCGCGCCTGCGGGCGGCGCGGCACGGGCACCCCGGCCGCGAGCAGCGCCCCGTCCACCAGCTCGATCATGACCCTCCCCCCGGTCGGCCCCTTCGCACCCTAGCTGAGCTGGGGTTTCCCGGTCCGGTCGCGCGGGCCGGTGTGTCGCATGACGGACGCCCCGCCTCCCGCGCAGGCGGGGGACGGGGCGTCCGGCCGGACGAGCTTCCCCACTCGCCGACGCGTCCAGCCTAACCCGGCGCGGCCGGTGCCGGTGTCCGCACCCGGCCAGGATCCGGGTCCGGGCCGGGAAGCGCGCACGGCGACCGCGCCGTCACGGAATGGGGACGCGTTGCCCGATGCGGTATTCGCGTTCCCTGTCACCGCCATTTATTTCTGGCCGCATCCGGCCGCATGAAAAGGCAACGTATGATCATCGACGCAGACGAACAACTGGACCCCGGTCCAGTAAGGGGGCGCCCCGGAAATCTTCTGAAAAGCATTCGCCCAGCTCATCGCGACCGCATCCGGGTCGTTCAATATTCATCGACACGAAAGGTGTTGATCTTGGTTGCGCGCTTGCGTTAGCGTCCCCGGCATCCCCTTTCCCTCCGTGCAAAGGAGTTCCCGTGGGCGTTCCCACGCGTGCCCTGACGACGGTCGCCTCGACCGTCGTCGGCGCCGGCCTCGTCGCCGGGCTGTCCGCCGCCCCCGCCGACGCGGCCACCTCGTACTACCTCGGCCGCGCCAAGACCAAGACGCTCTGCGTCTGCCACACCGGCAAGCCGAAGTACGCCGGCACGGCGAGCGGGGTCACCTACTCGACCCCGAAGAAGTACAAGGCCAAGGTCATCAAGGACTTCTACGACGGCAGCTACCGCGAGGAAGTCGTCATCCGGCACTTCTACTTCAAGAAGGCCACCCGCAAGAAGTACTGCGACGGCAACGGGTACATCTACCTGTACTCCTACGGAGTGTCGTCGTCCAAGTACTACCGCGACCAGACGCAGATCTGGTGGAACTACGGCGGCAGCCGCCAGCTCGGCTACAACAAGTGGACGGGCTTCAAGGCGGGCTGGGGCGGCAAGACCCCGTGACGCGCCATTCCCCGGCGCTCCCGAGCGCCGGGGAATTCCCGCCCTTTTCCGTGTTGTCCGGTGGCCGCGAGCGGCACCGCGAACGGCTGATCCCCGCTGATAAGGGCTTCGCCGGGTCGGTGGGTGGAATCCGCCGGTCGGGATCGCGGCAGCGGTGAAGTCGATCGATCATCGGTGCCCCGGGCGGGGCCGGTGGGACGCCTGACTGCCGATTCAGTGAGATTCATGTAACGGGGCAACCGCATACTGTAGTGCCGCGTCCTATCCGGCGTGACTTCCCCTTACGCACCGCCACCGCCCCCGTACCCGCCGCATCTCGCGCCGCACGGCGCGCTCCGGCCGCCGCAACTGATGACGAGGAAGGTCGGCTGTCTCGTCGCCGGTGCGGCCGCGGTCGGCGGGCTCCTGTTCGGATGCACCGCGGGCGTCGCCGCGTCCAAGGCGCCCGTCCCGGCCGCGACGGTCACCGTGACCGCAACCCCGCAGGTTGCAGCCGCAGTTCCGCAGCAGACGCGGCAGCCGTCCGTGAAGGCGGTCCCGGCGGCTCCGTCCGTCCCGGCCGCACCGTCGAAACCGGCCGTGCCGGTGACCGTGCAGATGCCGAGCCTGATCGGAAAGAACGGCGCCGTCGCCCAAGACCGCCTGGAGTCGCTCGGCGTGACGGACGTCACGTTCGGATCGGCGGACCCGAACGCGTCCGTGGTGCTGCTGCCGCAGAACTGGAAAGTGGTGAAGCAGTCGCCGGCGCCCGGCGCGAGGATGAAGCCGGGCGGCGCGGTCGTGCTCACCTGCGTGAAGCTCGCCTGACCGGCCGCGCGGGTCACGGCGGGCGGGCCCCATCGGGGACCATCTCCAGGCGCTGGCCGCAGGGGAGGAGGACGATGCCCGCGGGGCCGAGGTCGTCGGCGGGGAGGCGGTGGGCCGTCTCGACAGGGGCGTTGCAACCCGGGCAGGTCGGCTGGTCGCGGGCGTCGTACCAGGTGCCGCCCGCGGGCGTCGGGAGGAGCGGGCCCGTCTCGGACTCCGGGACCGTCCAGCGGACGCCGAGGTCGTCCAGAGGATGGCGGGGACGGACGGTGGCGGGGGTGTAGGCGAAGCAGCCGGGCTCGCCGCGGACGGTGAGCAGCACGGCGCGGGCAGCGCCCGGTCCGAGGAGCCAGCCGGTGATCTCGGCGGGCTGCCAGCCGCCGAGGCGGAGCCAGGCGGCGCGGTGGCGCGGCTCGGCGCGCCGGGCGCCGTCGGGCGGGAAGACGCGCTCGGCGTCGTGCTGGCCTCGGCTCACACCCCCATCATCGATCATGCGTTCGAAGAACGCGCGCACCGGGTCCGTTCCGGGAGCAAGAGCGCGTGGCCGGCGCGCTGGAAGAGCGATCGCGGACGTCGGATCGCCGCGATGGTCCGGTCGGGCGGGGTGCCGCCGGGCGTGTCCAGGATGCTGAGGGCTTCGCCCAACTCGGTGGCCTCGGGGACGCGCCGAGCCCGCACGACGGCGAGGACTTCGGGACGGTGCGCGCCGTCTCGTCCGGACGGGCCGTGCCCGCCGTCCGGCGGGCGCGCTCGTAGCGGACCCGCTCCCTGGGGGAAGGGCGCGGCCCGGCCCCGGGAAACGAGACCGGGCCGCGCGGCGCCGGTCAGCGGCGCGGGAAGAGGTCCTGCGAGTAGAGGACGGTGCCGTTGATGTCGCGCAGGTTCACCGTCAGCTCCTCGGTGCGGCCGTCGATCTCGACCTGGCCGAAGAACTGGTGGCCGGCCGCGGGCGACGCGTTCGCGTACGGCGCGACCTTCTGGAACTTGAGCTGCGGGCCGAAGGTCGCGTCGAGGGTGTTCGGCCCGAAGGTCCCGGCGTTGAGGGGGCCGGAGACGAACTCCCAGAACGGGTCGAAGTCCTGGAAGGCCGCCTTGTCCGGGTCGTAGTAGTGCGCCGCCGTGTAGTGGACGTCGGCGGTCAGCCACACCGTGTTGCGGACGCGGCGCCGCTTGATGTGGCGGAGGACGTCGGCGATCTCGCGCTCGCGGCCGAGCGGCAGGCCCGGGTCGCCCTGCGCGGCGGCCTCCTGGTTCGCGCCGTCGGGGACGACCAGCCCGAGCGGCAGGTCGTTCGCGATGACCTTCCAGGTGGCGCGGGACGCGGCCAGCTCGCGCTTCAGCCACGCCGTCTGCTCGGCGCCGAGCAGCCCCTCGGTGAGGCCGGGCTCGGTGCCGGCGGTGTTCGGGCTCTTGTGGGTGCGCATGTCGAGCAGGAACACGTCCAGCAGCGGCCCGTAGGAGATCTTGCGGTAGATGCGGCCGCCGCGCTGCGCGCGCACGGCGATCGGGGTGTACTCGAACATCGCCCGCCGCGCGCGCTGCGCGAGGACGTCCGCGCGCTTCTCGGTGAATCCGGGACGGTCCAGGATCTCGCCCGGATACCAGTTGTTGGCGACCTCGTGGTCGTCCCACTGGTACAGCATCGGCACGTCGGCGTTGAACGCGCGGAACGCCTCGTCCTGGAGGTTGTAGCGGAACTGGCCGCGGTAGTCGGCGAGGGTCTGCGCGATGTGCGACTTCTCCTCGGTGACGACGTTGCGCCAGGTGCTCCCGTCCGGCAGCGCGACGGTCGCGGACAGCGGGCCGTCGGAGTAGACGAGGTCGCCGCTGCACAGGAAGAAGTCGGGGTCCACCGCCCGCATCGCGCGGAAGATCCGGTAGCCGCCGCGGGCGGGGTCGATGCCCCAGCCCTGCCCGGCGAGGTCGCCCGACCAGACGAACGACAGGTCGCGGCGGTCGCGCGGCGCGGTGCGGAGCCGCCCGGCGACGGGCGCCGAGTCGTCGAGGCGGACCCGGTAGTGCAGCTCGGTGCCGGCCGGCAGGCCGCGCAGGAACGCCTTGCCGGTGAGGTCGGTGTCGGGCGTCAGGTAGGGGCCGGGGACGCGGACCGCGCCGCGGAAGTCGGGGCGCCGCGCGACCTCGACGACCATCCGCGCCGGCCGGTCGGCGCGCGCCCAGATCACCGCCTCGCCCGCGGTGACGTCGCCGGCCTGCACGCCGTGCGTCAGCACCGGCCGCGACCGCAGCAGGGACGGCGCCGCGAGCGCCGGGGACGCGGCGGACGCGAGCGCCGCGCCTCCCGCGACCAGCCCGCCGCGCAGCACACTCCGCCGGTCCAGCTCCATCGGGGACTCCGTTCTCCAGGGGGTACCCGGCGGATGCTCCTCCGGCGCGGCGGCGGCCCGGCGGCGGCCCGGCGGCCCGGAACCGACCGCGGCGTGAACGGAAAGAGGAAGATCCTTCGGTGTCCGACTTGACAACGCTCGGTGACGGAGTGTCTGCTAGTCCGCATGCCAGCGCGATTCCTCGTCTGCAGCCCCGCGGCGCCCCGCCGCGCGGCCGGCGCGCTGTGTCCTTCGTGTTGTTGTCGCTGACAGCGGCGTTCTCCGGCGGGTGACGGCTCCCCGCCCCCTCGGTTGCATCCACCTTCTCGACACGAAGGACCTGTCGTGGTTCCCGACATCACCATGCGTGGTCAGGCCGATCCGCACGGCCGCGCCGTCGCCGAGCGGCCGCCGACGGCGGGCCAGCTCGCCGCCCGCCTCGCCGCCCTCGCCGCCCGCCCCGAGCGGTGGTGGCACCTGGCCCGGTTCGAGGCCGGCGCGCCCGTGCGGGCGGAGCTGGCCGACCCCGGCGGCGTCCGGCTCTGGCTGACGACCTGGCCGCCCGGCCACCGCTCCGACCTGCCGGGCGGCGACGGCACCGAGGTCAGCGCGCTGGTCGCGGGCGAGCTGGCGGAGACGACGCTCGCCGCCGACGGCGTCACCGAGCGGCCGCTCCGCACCAACCGGGTGCGGGTGCACGGCGGCGGCGACGCCCGCGTCCTCGCCAACCCCGGCCCCGCCTACGCCATCACCCTGCACGCCGCCCTGCCCGCCTGATCCCAGGCACGCCGCCGGGCGGCGTCAGCGGTGGCGGAACAGGTCGGGCAGCACCGTGTCCGGCAGAGGCCCGCACAGCGTGAACAGCAGCAGGGTGACGGGCACGTCCGCCCGGTAGGCGGCCACGGCCCGGTGGGTTCCGTCCAGCAGCAGGTCCCGGTCCGCGCGGACGCGGAGCGCCGGCAGCACGAGCTGGACCGGCTCGCCCTCACGGCGGAACAGCCGCTCCAGCTCGGCCAGCCGTGCCCGCCGCGCGGTGTCCCAGCCCTCCCGGCGCGCGGCCGCCTGGCGGACGTCGTGCGCGACGGCGCCCGGATGGTGCCAGTCGGTCTGCGCGCCCTCCGGCGTGGTGTACCAGACGGTGCGCAGGTCGCCGAGGAGGGAGCGGGAACCGCTGAAGCACTCCAGCACCGAGTAGCGGGGGTCGGTCACCACGTCGGGCGACAGCTGCGCGCGCACGTGGCGCTTCAGGAAGATGTCCGCGAACTGGGCGGTGTCGATGGCGGTCGTCCCTTCCCCGGGCCGTGGCCCGGATCATGCCGTGGCCCTGATGCGTTCGGCGCGCTCGCGGAGCCGCGCCGCCTCGTCCGCCGGCACGCCCGGCAGGGCGGCGAGGGCCAGCGCGGGGCGGACGAGCTTCGGATGGCCGGGACCGTAGCAGCGCTCGACGATGGTGAGCGTGCCGCGGAGCGCCTCGGCCGCCTCCTCGTTCCGGCCCACGGCGGCGAGGACGGGGCCGTACTCGGCGAGGATCTCGGCGACGTAGGGGTGGTCGGCGCCGTAGAGGCCCTCGTAGAGGAGGAGCCCCTCGCGCATGAGCAGCAGCGCCTCCTCGGCCTCCCCCCGGTGCGCCAGGGCCACGGCATACAGCTTCTCGGCCTGGACGGTGCTCGGATGCTTGCCGAGGGTGCTGCGGTAGGTGGCGACGACGGGGGCGAGCAGCCGCGCCGCGCCCGCGTGGTCGCCGAGGGCGATCAGCACCGCCGCCAGCGTCTTGCGCTGCTCGATCACCCGGAAGTGGGTGTCGCCGAACCGGTCGGCGAGCGCGTCGGACACCGCGGTGAGCCGCTCGGCCGTCGCCGCCAGCATCTCCCGATCGCCGAGCAGCACGCCGAGGTCGTGCCCGAAGTAGGCGAGACCGCCCTCGGCGACCAGCGTCCGGCCGTCCTCCTCCCCGTACATGCCGCGCAGCGTTTCCACGACGCCTCGCATCATGCCGACCGCCTCGCGGAAGTGGCCCTGGCGCCACCGCACCGTCGCACGCGCGTCGTCGATCTCGGGGAGCCGCGGGTCGTCCGGCGGGCAGTGCTCGGCGATCAGCCGGTGGCCGCGCTCCGCCGAGGCGTAGGCGCCGTCCAGCTCGGAGAACTCCATCAGCACCCAGCACCGCCACAGCAGGAACTTGTACAGGGCGGGGTCGTCGGGTCCGCGGACCGCCTCCATCGTGTCGAGCGCGCCCTGCACGGAGGCGCGGGCGGCCTCGATGTCGGCCAGCCGGAACTGGGCGATGCCCTGGCACAGCCAGGTCTCGGCGACCTGCTCGCTCCGCTCGCCGTGCGCGCGGGCCCGGAGCGCCCGCGCGGCGTCGAGCGGCTCGACCGCCACGTCGTAGCCGGACCGCTCGATCAGGTAGCGGCCGACGGCGTGCAGCAGCGCGCCGAGGGGCGCCCCGGTCCGCTCCAGGGCGGGCGGGGCGGGACGGCCCGCCGGCAGCGCCCGCTCCAACCGCCGCAGGTTGGCGTGCACGGCGAGCACGTGCGCGAGGAGCCGCGAGCAGACCGGCCAGCGGCCGCTCTCGTTCACCCGCTCGGGGAACACCTCGGCGAGCGCGAGCGTGGCGGTCTCCAGCCAGCGCGCGCCCTCCTCGGGCGTCATCTCCAGCCGCACCACCGCCTGCACGAGCCGGTGCACCGACACCTCGCCGTCGTCGACCCGGATCAGCGAGTAGCGGGCGAGCGGCTGGACGGCGAGATGGTAGGCGACCGGATCGCCCGCGGCGCCGGGCAGCCGCCCGGTGAGCGGGCCGAGCAGGTCGCGGGAGATCCGGTCGGGTGCCAGCATCGCCCAGAGCCGCATCAGGTCGAGCGCGAGCGGCTCCTGCTCGTTGGCGCGGCGCAGCGACAGCGACCAGGTCATCGCGACCGGCTTCTCGTTCGGGTCGGGCCGGAACCGCTCCAGGATGTGGTCGAGGCGGCTCTCCAGCGTCTGCCGGTACTCCTCCAGGGTGAGGCCCGACAGCCGGACGTAGGCGACGGCGTGCGCGAGCGCCAGCGGGAGCTGCCCGAGCATGCGGGCGACGGCGAGCGCGGCGGCCTCCTCGTCACGGCCGGTCTGCTCGCAGAGCATCGCGGCGGCGGTGCGGTCGTCGAGCGGCGGGACCTCCAGGCAGGCGTCCGGCGCGACCAGCCCGGCGAGGTCCGACAGCCGGGAGGTGATCAGCAGGTGGCCGCCGCCCGGCGGCCAGTGCCCGGCGAGCTCGCTGCCCTCGTCGGCGTTGTCGTAGATCAGCAGCCAGCCCGAGCGGCGGCGCAGCTCCGCCCACAGCTCGGCGATCATCTGGTCGGCGTCGGCCTGCTCGGCGACGCCGAGGGCGAGGGCGAGCTTCAGCAGGCTGCCGCGCAGGTCGGTCGGGCTGTCGGCGGTGAGCCACCAGACGATCTCGTAGTGCCGCCGGTAGCGGTGCGCGTAGTTGACGGCGGTGCTGGACTTGCCGACGCCGCCGAGGCCGCGGAGCGCGGTGACCGCGACGCCGTCGCCGGCGCCGCGCACCAGCCGCTCGCGGACCTCGCGGAGCAGCCGGTCGCGGCCGACGAACCCCGGGTCGGGCGGCCGCAGGTTGGCGACCGCCGGCCCCATCCGCGGGAACGGGATCCCGGCGGCGGACGGCAGCTGCGCGGCGGCCGGGCCGACCGCGCCGATCACGCCGTGCCGGGCGAGCGCGGCGAGCAGCGTGCCGGAGGCGGCGGCCTCGTCCGCGCCGCCGATGTCGACGATCTCCCGGGCGGCCAGCCGGGGCGGGACGGCGCAGTCCTCCATCCGGACCACCAGGAGCCGCGCCGGATCGGCGGGCTCGAAGCCGGTGTCCGCCAGCAGCTCCCAGGTGGTGGACAGCACCAGCAGCTCCCAGCCGCCCGCCGGCGCGGCGTCCCAGGGCCGGCTCCCGACCTCGACGCCGGGGACGGCGCGCAGGCACGCCTGCACCCAGTGCCCGCCGGTCGCGTCGGCGGGGTGGTAGACCACCGTCACCCGGCGCGGCGGCACCGCCGGCCGGCGCGGGTCGCGGAGGCGGGCGCGGCGCCGCGCCTCCAGGTAGGTGCCGCCGCCGACGACCAGCGAGGAGAACACGCTGAGCGAGACCGGCACGGCCCCCGCCGTCGGCGGCACCTGCGCGGCGATCCCGGCGTAGGCGCCGAGCCCGACCGCCACCCCGGCGCCGGCCGGGACGCCGTGCGCCTCCCGGGCGCGGCGCAGCCGCGCGCGGAGGCCGCCCTCCCGCCGTTCCGGCATCCGGACCCCCGATCCGCGATGATGTGGTTCCTCCTCCGGTATTGAGACGCATCGGAGATCGGCTTGTCTCCCTTCCCGCATCGCCCCGATGACCGAAACCCTTTTACGGCCGCGGCCGGCGGCCCGCTGGCCGCCGCGCTGCGCGCGCAGATCGCCGCGGTGGACCGCCGGGTCGCGCTGACCGGCGGGCGGGACGGCGGTGACCGGACGGAGATCCGGACGGCCGCGGCCCTCGCGGCGGACCTCGCCGGGCGGCTCGGGCTCGGCCGGTTCCGCGGCCCGCTCACCCACAACGCGGGCCGCCCGCAGCTCGTGCTCGAATTCGCCGGCGGCGCGTCCGGCGAGGTCGTCCTCAAGGTCTACGGCAAGCGCCGGGCGGGGGAGGCGCAGGCGCTCCGGCACTGGACGCGCCACGGGATCCCAGCGGCCACCGTGCTCGACGGCGGCGACGACCCGGCGACCTGGCTGCTGATGCGGCGCGTGGACGGCGCCGCGCTGGCCGGGACGGGCGCGGCGGCCGGCGCGCGGCTGCCGGGGCTCACGCGCGAGCTGGCCGAGGTGCTGCGCGCGGCGCACGCGTCCGGGGGCACCGCCCTGCCGGGCGCCCGGCCGCTCGCCGCCGTGCTGCCCGGCCGCCTGCGGGCGTCGGCCGCCGCGCTGGAGCGCCACGGCCACGTCCCGCCCGCGGGCTGGCGGGACGCCGCCGCGGCCTACGGGCAGGGACCGGCGGTGCTGCTGCACGGCGACCTCGGGCTCGGCAACGTGCTGCGCGAGCGGGCGGGCGGGCTGCTCCTGCTGGACGCGAGCGCCTACACGGGGCCGGCCGCGTTCGACGCGGCCCGCTGGTGCGCGCGGGTCGGTGGCGCGGACGCCGCGCCCGCCGCGCTCGCGGCCTGGTCGGCGGGCGAGGCGGGGCTGGACGCCGCGCAGGCCCGCGTCCTGCTCGGCCTGGAACTGCTGCTGGAGGGCGGCATCCGCGAGATCGTCAGGGAGCAGCAGGGGAGGGCGTCGGCCGCCGGCGACCGGACGGCCGCTGCGTTCGTGCGGGCGGCCGCGCGCTGCCTGAGCTGACGCGGCTACCTGCGGCGGCGGCGGGTGAGGACGTGGACGATGCCGGCGAGGCCGAGGCCGGCGACGACGACCGGCCCGAACACCAGCATCTCCACGACGGGGCGGCCGGTCAGGCCGGACCGGAGGAACACCGCGCCGGCGGCGAGGAACAGCAGGCCGGTGACGACGGCGCCGGGGTCGAAGCGGCGCCCGCGGGCGGGGCGCTCAGGCACGGGACACCTCCACGTCGCCGAGGCGCCCGCGGACCCGCAGCTCGATCACCGGCGGGTCCGCGACCTGCCCCTCGGGCTCCCAGACCTCGGTGACCCGCGCGTTCGGGCCGCCGATCGTCCGCGACCCGACGACGAGGTCGCCCATCCGCACCCGCGCGTCCAGCACCACCCGGGCGCCCGCCGGGATGCGCACCTTCAGCTCCCCGAACGTCACCTGCGCGTCGATCGCGACCCGCTGGCCGCCCGCGACGGCGAGGTCGGTCAGGTCCAGATTCCCCACGCCGATCCCCAACCTGTAGTCCTGCGGCGCGCTGACGGCGCCGGTGGGCCGCCACACCACGTCCCCGTACCGGCTGCCCTCGGGCAACTCGCTCACCACCCCACCGGCCAGCAACGCGAAGGTCAGCAGCGTGCCCGCGGTGGCCAGCCCGCGGACGCGGACGAATCCGCCGATCACCAGCCCGGCGCCGATCACCAGGAGCGCGGCGCCGCCGGCCATGAGGACCGCGCGCGGCGCGCCGTGCTCCCGCGCCGCGGGCAGCACGAGCGCTCCGACGGCGCACGCGAGCAGCAACGTAATCCAGGTGAGCGGCGACGTCTTCTGGTTTTTCGCGCGCGCGACCGGGGGCTCCGACATGGCGTCCGTCGCGCCGTAGGCGGTGACGTCCGGCGGCGCGGCCGCCCGCGCCGACGCCGAGTAGGCGGCCAGGTCGACCATGCCCTCGCCCAGACCGTCGGCGGCGAGCTCGTCCAGCGCCACCGGCCGGGTGTCGCGGGGGACGTCCTGCGGCGGGCGCCCCTGGAGCCGCTCGGGCAGCAGCCGCACCTGCTCGCGCAGGTCGACGCCCCGGGCGTGCGCGACGAGCAGCACCAGCCCGAAGACGGTGAGGACGGTCAGCGCGTCCGACGAGACGCCGCCGATCAGCCCGGCCGCGACCGACAGGGCGAGCGCCAGCCCGAGCAGCGACAGCACCGCCGCGCCGTCGAACCGGCGCTTCAGCGGCTGCTCGATCGGCGCGGCCACGCCCGGTTCGGACGGCATCAGCAGCACGGCGCCGATGTAGAGCACGATGCCCTGTCCTTGGGCGAGGGTCAGCACGGCGAACCCGGCCCGGTACACCAGCGGGTCGATGCCGGTGTAGCGCCCGAGGCCGCTGCAGACGCCCGCGATGATGCGCCCCTCGGGGACGCGCGGCATCCGCCGGGGCGGCGTTTCGGTGCTCACGGGACGTTCGGTCATGCCCTCATCGTGGCGCGGCCGACCGCCCCCGGGTATCAGGGACGCCCCTGAGCCGACCCTGGGATCGGGACGACGGGGAGGCGGGTGAAGTTGCGGAAGAGGGGGGAGCGGGTGCGGCGGGCGGCGGACTCGTCGATCTCGCAGGGGCCGACGCGGGCGGCGAACTCCTGGAGCGCGACGGTCGCCTCCAGGCGGGCGAGGGCGGTGACGGCGTCCGCGGGCGCCGTCACCTCCCGGCGCCCGGAAAAGTCGATCACCGGTGCAACGGGCGGGGCCCGGCGGGCGTCCTCGGGAGGACGGAAGGACGGCCCTTTGGACGACGACGCCCTGACCTACGAGCGGTTCGTGACGGACCGCGCGCAGGCGCTGCTCCGCTACGGCTACGTGCTGACCGGCGACCCCCACGACGCGGCCGACCTCGTGCAGGAAGGCCTGATCCGCCTCCGCGCGGCCTGGCCGCGGGTGCTGAACAAGGACGATCCGGAGGGCTACCTGCGCCGGATCATGGCGCGGCAGCACGTCAGCGCGTGGCGGCGGCGGAAGCGCGAGCGCCTGGTGGACCGGCCGCCCGAGGGGGAGTACCGCGACGCCGGCCTGGACCGGGCCGAGCAGGCCCCCGGCCTGTGGGCGGCGCTCGCCGCCCTGCCGAAGCGGCAGCGCGCGGTGCTGGTGCTGCGCTACTACGAGGACCTCGCCGACGCGGAGATCGCCGCGATGCTCGGCATCTCGCGCGGGACGGTCCGCAGCCAGGCCGCCCGCGCCCTGGACAAGCTCCGCGCCGACCGCGCCCTGGACCCGATGGGGGCCCGCCATGCACGATGACCTGGACGGGGCGCTCCGCACCGCGCTGCGGACCGCCGCCCACGACGCTCCCGCGCCCGCGCCCGACCTGCTGGAGGGCGTCGAGCGCGGCGTCCGGCGCCGCCGCCGCAGGCGGGTCACGGCCGCCGCGACCGCCGCCGTCCTCGTCCTCGGCGGGACGGCCGGCCTCGCCGGTGTCCGCGACGGCGCCGCGCCGCGCGAGAAGGCCCCGGCGGCGGCGACGGGCCAGGGCACCTTCACCGACACGCCGCTCGGCGCCCCCATCACGATCGCGAAGCGCTGGCCGGCGGCGGTGCGGACCGTCCCGGACCGGCTCCCGGGCGGCCGCGAGCTGCGCCCCGTCCGGCTGCTGGACGGGCACGTGCTCATCGCCGCGACCGAGTCGGCCCCCGGTCTGCCGTACCGGCTATGGGCCTACGACCTGCGCACCGGCAAGGCCAGGGTGATCACCGACGTCCCGATGACGCCCGAGACGCTCTTCTACGCCGGCGGCTTCATCCTCGCCGGGGACCAGCTCGTCTGGCGGGCCGGGCTCCCGGGCGCCGTGGAGTTCTGGAAGGCGCCGCTGGCGGGCGGCCCCGCGCGGCGGTTCGCCGTGTTGCCGAAGCAGATGTCCGCCATTGAGAACCTCGTCGCCGACGGGGACGCGGTCGTCTGGGCGTCGCCCCAGGGCATCGTCCGGCTGCCGCTGGCGGGCGGCGTGCCGAAGGTGTTCGCGGGCACGAAGGGGTACGGGATCGTGGCGTGGCCGTGGGTCGGCACGCCGGGCACCACGAAGGGCGGGGTCGGCGAGGTGCTGGCGGGCACGGTGCGGAACCTCGTCACCGGGGAGGTCCGCCGGGCGTCCCCGCCGTCGTTCAAGGGGACGTGGGTCTGCTCCCTGTCCTGGTGCGTGGGCGAGGCGGCGGCCGGCGTCACCTACCGCACCGCGACCGACAAGATGATCACGGCCGTGCAGGCGCGCGGGGAGAAGGACGCCCGCGCGCTCCCGCCCTCGGAGAGCGGGCCGGTCGACCAGATCATCGCCGACCGGTTCCTGCCCTACCGGCCGGCGCGGCGGGCCGGCGGCGACCTCCTGTACGACCTGCGCACCGGGAACCTCCTCGACCTCGGCACGGGCGGCGAGCGGACGGGCATCGGCGTCCACGACCCCGCCCGGACGCAGCTGTTCGAGAAGACCCGGCCGGGCTACCTGATGGTGGACCTGTCGAAGATCACCTGACCGGCCGGGGCGGCCCGCTCGGGCGGGCGGCTCCAAGCCGAGCCCTTGACAGGCAGCCGGACGGCTGCCTAATTTGAAGGCAGCCAAAAGGCTGCATGTTCGAGCTGGAAGAATCACGCACGTGGACGAGGTGTTCAAAGCGCTGGCCGACGGTTCCCGCCGCCGCCTGCTGGACCGGCTGAACGAGCGCAACGGGCAGACGCTGCGCGAGCTCTGCGCGGGCCTGGACATGGCCCGCCAGTCGGTCAGCAAGCACCTGGCGGTGCTGGAGGCGGCCAACCTGATCACGACGGTGCGGCGCGGCCGGGAGAAGCTGCACTACCTGAACGCCGAGCCGGTCAACGCGATCGCCGACCGCTGGATCCAGCGCTACGACCGCGCCCGCGTGCACGCCCTGGCCGACCTGAAGACCGCATTGGAGCAGACCGCCATGGCCGACACCGAGTTCGTCTACACCACCTACATCGACACCACCCCCGAGCGGCTCTGGCGGGCCCTCACCGACCCGGCGTTCACCCGCCGCTACTGGAACACCTCCTTCGACACCGACTGGGCGGCCGGGTCGCCGATGACCTGGCACATCGGCGACGTCGTCGTGAAGGGCCCCGAGCAGGTCGTGCTGGAGGCCGACCCCTACCGGCGGCTCTCCTACAGCTGGCACGACTTCACCGAGGACATCGGCGCCGCCGTCGGCCTCGACGAGCCGACGCGCGCGCGGGTCGCGGCCGAGCCGCGCTCCACCGTCACCTTCGACATCGAGCCCGCCGACACCGGCGTCAAGCTCACCGTCGTGCACGACGGCCTGGCGCCCGGCGGCGTCCTGCGCGGGCTGATCGGCGGCGGCTGGCCCGCCGTCGTGGCCAGGCTCAAGACGCTGCTGGAGAGCGGCGACGACTACACCGCCCGGCTCGTCCTCCGCGCCCCCGCCGAGCGGATCCACGCGGCCGTCACCACCCTGGACGGGCTGCGCGGCTGGTGGACGCGCGACACCACCGGCGGCACCGCGCCCGGCGACGAGCTGCGGTTCGCGTTCGAGGGGTACGGATCGACCGTCGTGCGCGTCGAGGAGGACGCCCCGGACCGCGTCCGCTGGACGTCCGTCGGCGGCGACGCGCACCCCGAGTGGAACGGCACCTCGATCGTGTTCGAGATCGAGGACGGCCTCCTCCGCTTCACCCACGCCGGCCTGCGCCCCGGCCTGGACTGCTACGACGCCTGCCGGGCGGGCTGGGACCAGTTCCTGCGCAGCCTCGCCGACTACGCCGAGACCGGCACGGGCGCCCCGTTCGGCGCCCAGCGGGACGCCGCGCGACCCTGAGCCGCGCCTCAGGGGCCTGCCCTGATGCGGGCGCCGCCTCCGGCGTGTGACGATCGGTGTCGTGGGAGGACCTCGATGACGACCGACGCGCCGCCGGAGGCGGCCGCCCCGCCGCGCCTCGCGCGGTGGCGGCAGGGCCGGCTGGTCGCCGGCGTGTGCCGCGGCCTCGCCGCGCACCTCGGCGTGGACGTGCTGATCGTCCGGTCGGCGTTCGTGCTGCTCAGCGTGAGCGGCGGGATCGGCGTGGCCGTGTACGGCGCGTTCTGGCTGATGGTGCCCGCGCGGCAGGACGAGGACGGCGGCGCGGCCCGCGGCCGCGACTGGATGCAGCTCGCCGCCTACGCCGCCGTCACCGTCGGGCTGTCCAGCCTCACGTGGAGCGCCGGGCTCGTGCGGGTCGCGCTCTGGCCGTTCATCGCGGGCGGCATCGGCGTCGCGATCCTCTGGCAGCAGGCCGACCGCGACCAGCGGCACCGCTGGGTGGTGCCGCTCCGGCAGCTCTGGCTGCGCAGCGTCATCGGGCTGCTGCTGGTGATCGGCGGCATCGGCGGTTTCGTGGCCCGGCAGGTCGACGCCGGGCAGGCCCGGTTCGTCATCATCGCCACCCTGATCATCCTGACCGGCGTGACGGTCATCGCGACGCCCTGGGTGGTGCGGCTCTGGCAGGACCTGGACGCCGAGCGGCACGAGCGGATCCGCTCGCAGGAGCGCGCCGAGCTCGCCGCGCACGTCCACGACTCGGTGCTGCACACCCTGACCCTGATCCAGCGGAACGCGCACGACCCGAAGGAGGTCGCGCGCCTCGCCCGCTCGCAGGAGCGGACGCTGCGCAGCTGGCTGTACGAGCCGAAGTCCGACCCGGGCCGCACGTTCGCCGCCGCGATCCGCGAGCTGGCGGGCGAGGTCGAGGACGACCACGGCGTCCCGATGGAGGTCGTGGTCGTCGGCGACACCGCCCTGGACGAGCGGCTCGGCGCCGCGCTGCAGGCGGCCCGCGAGGCGATGGTGAACGCCGCCAAGTACTCGGGCGCCCCGTCGGTGTCGGTGTACGCCGAGGTCGAGCGGGACGCGGTGGCGGTCTTCGTGCGGGACCGCGGGAAGGGCTTCGACCTCGACGCGATCCCCGCGGACCGGATGGGCGTGCGCGGCTCGATCGTCGGCCGGATGGAGCGCAACGGCGGCACCGCGTCCGTCCGCACCGCGCCCGGCGAGGGCACCGAGGTGCGCATCGAGACGGGGCGCGGCTGAGATGATGGGGGAGGCGGAAGGAGCCGGCATGGGCGAGGGGAACGGGATCCGCAGCGTGGTCCTGGTGGACGACCACCAGATGTTCCGCACCGGGGTGAAGGCCGAGCTCGGCGGCGCGGTGGAGATCCTCGGCGAGGCGGGCGACGTGGACGAGGCCGTCGCGGTCGTCGGCGCGCTGCGGCCCGACGTCGTGCTGCTGGACGTGCACCTGCCCGGCGGCGGGGGCATCGAGGTGCTGCGCCGGCTGCACGGCACGGTGCCGTCGCGGTTCCTCGCGCTGTCGGTGTCGGACGCCGCCGAGGACGTCATCGGGGTGGTGCGCGGCGGCGCCCGCGGCTACGTCACCAAGACGATCTCCGGGCCGGAGCTGACCGACGCGATCGAGCGCGTCGCGGGCGGCGACGCGGTGTTCTCGCCGCGCCTCGCCGGGTTCGTGCTGGACGCCTTCGCCGCCTCGGACGCCCCGGCGGCGGACCCCGAGCTGGACCAGATCACCCAGCGGGAGCGCGACGTGCTGCGCCTCATCGCGCGCGGCTACGCCTACAAGGAGATCGCCAGGGAGCTGTTCATCTCGGTGAAGACGGTCGAGACGCACGTGTCGAGCGTGCTGCGCAAGCTCCAGCTGTCCAACCGGCACGAGCTGTCGCGCTGGGCCGCCGCCCGCCGCCTCGTCTGACCGGGGTCAGGCGCGCGCGCGACGCAGGGCGGTGCGGGCGTCGGCGGTCCAGTGCGGTGACTCCCAGAGCTCGGCGATTTCCAGGGCGCGGCTGTAGTAGGGGACCGGGTCGTCACCGAGGACGGCTGCGAGGTCGCCGAGGGTGTGGGCGGCGGGCCGCATCGCCAGCGACAGGCTTTCCAGCCCGGCGGGCGGTCCGTCGCGGTAGGGCAGGAGCGCGGCGTGCAGGTCGGCGGCGGCGGCGCGGTCGCCGGTGCGGACGGCGGCCATCGCGCGGAACGTCGCGAACACGGTGAACAGGAAGTCCGGCTGCAACGGCGGCAGGCCGTCCAGGGTGCCGTCGCCGAAAGCGGCGCGGACGTCGGCGGCGACCGGGCCCGCCGCCAGCTCCCGCAGGGCGGCGGCCAGCTCGGGCGGATCGTCGGGCTCGACGAGGCCGGGCGGCGCGGTGGAGCGGCCCGCGGTGACGGCGAGGGTGGCGCGGGCCAGCAGCAGGAACCCCGCGCCGTGCATCGACCCCTGCCCGATCATCGCGGTGGCGGCGTCCAGGTAGCGGCGGCGGGCGCCGGCGAGGTCGCCCGTGGTGTGCGCGAGCGCGGCCTCGGCGCAGTCGGTGACGACCGCGGCGTCCGGCAGCCCGGCGCGGCGGGCGAGCGCGCCCGCCTCGGCGACCAGGCGGCGGGCGGCGGCCGGGTCGCCGCCGATGATCGCGGCGGTGGCCAGGTTGACGGTGCCCGACCAGCGCGCGGTGGGCAGGCCGGGACCGGCGGCCAGGATCTCGGCGCCGAGCCGGCCGAGGCGGGCGCCGTCGTGGCGGGGCAGCTCGCGGGTGAGGCCGACGGCGGTGAGCGCGACCAGCGTCGGGTCGCCGAGCCCGCGGGCGATCTCGACGGCCTCCTCGGCGGCGGCGAGGGTGGACGGGTCGCCGGTGCCGCTGAGTTCGGCGGCGTAGGCGTTCAGCAGGCGGCAGCGGTCGGCTGGCGCGAGGTCGCCGCGCTGGAGCAGCCGGGCGAGCAGCCCGACCGTCGCGGTGTCGACCTCGCCGTAGGGGCGGGACTGCCAGGGCGTCATCTCGGTCCAGGCGGTGAACGCGGCGACGAGCAGGTCGTCGCGGCCCGCCGCCACTTCGACGGCGCGGGCGCGTGCGGCGCGCGCGCCCGCCACGTCCCCCGCCCGTACGCGCGCGCGCAGGAGCAGGCCGAGCAGTTCGACGCGGCGCGCGTCCGTCGCTTCGGGGACGCGCTCGTAGGACTCCACCGCCTGCTCCAGCAGCGCGACGGCGGTCTCGTGCGCGTACCGGTCGCCCGCGAGCGCCGCCGCCCGCACCCCGTACTCGACGGCCTTCGCGGCGGTCGCGGCCGTCCCGGCGCGGGCGAAGTGGTGCGCGAGGGCGGGCACGTCGCCGGGAGTCAGGCGCTCCAAGGCGGCGGCGAGGCGGGCGTGCATGCGGCTGCGGCGCAGCCCGGACAGGTCGGCGGTCATGGTGTCGCGGACCAGGGCGTGCACGAACCGGACGCGGCCGGGCGACGGCTCGGCGAGCAGCCCGGCGGCGATCCCGGCGTCCAGGGCGTCCAGCACCGCGTCCGCGCCGACCTCGGCGGCCTCGGTGAGCGGCTCGACGGCGCACTCGGCGCCGGCGAGCGCGGCGAGGCGGAGCACCGCCACGGCGGGTTCGGGGAGGCGCGCGAGGCGGCGGCGCAGCACGTCCCGCACGCCCTCGGGCACCTCCGACAGCGCGACGAGCCCGCCCTCCCCGGCGAGCAGCCGCGCGCTCTCGCGCACGTAGAAGGGGTTGCCGCCGGTCCGCTCGGCGAGCGCGGCGAGCGTCGCGCCGTCGACCGGGCCGTCGGTCTCGGCGGCGACGAGGCGCGCGACGTCGCCGGCGGCGAGGCCGGGCAGCGCGAGCCGGAGCGGCGCGCGGCGGGCCAGCACCGCGAGCGTCCGGGTGAGCCGGTCGCCGATCTCGCCGGGCCGGTAGGCGGCGACGAGGAGCAGCGGCGCACCGGTGGCGGCCGACAGCAGCGCGAGCGTTTCGGCGTCCGCCCAATGCAGGTCGTCGAGGACGACGGCGAGCCGCTGCGCGCGCGCTGCCTCCTCCAGCCACTCCCACACGGCGCGGTGCAGCCGGAACCGGCCGCCTTCGGACGCGGGAGGCGGCGCGTCCGATAGCAGCGCGGCGGCCTCCGGCGGCGGCGGGACCTCGGCCGCGACCGCGCGGAGGGCCTGCGACCACGCCCAGGCGGGCGGCGCGCCCTCCTCTTCCAGGCAGGCCCCGGACGCGACGAGCCAGCCGTCACGGCGCAGACCGGCGGTGAACCGGTCGAGCAGGGACGTCTTGCCGAGCCCGGCCTCGCCGGTGACGAGCACGACGCGCTGACCGGGACGGCCCGCGGCCTCCTGCAACGCGGCGAGTTCCGGCTCACGGCCGATGAACAGGACGTCATCGGCGGCGGCGGGCCGCGCCTGCTGCGGGACGGGGGCGATGTCGTCGGGGGCCTGGGTGAGGATGGCGTGTTCCAGGTCGGCCAAAGGGCGGCCCGGATCCAGGCCGAGTTCCTCGGCGAGCGTCGTGCGGGCGCGGCGCAGCGCGGCGAGGGCGTCGCCCTGGCGGTCCGCGCGCCACAGCGCGAGCGCGTAAAGGCGCCAGCCCTCCTCGCGCAGCGGGGCGTCCAGAGTCAGCAGCTCGGCGTCGGGGAGCGCGCCCGCGACGTCGCCGAGGCGGAGCGCGGCGGCGACGCGCAGCTCGCGCGCCGCCCGGCGCAGCTCCGTCAGCCGGACGATCTCGGCGCGCGCCCATCCCTCCTCGGCCGCCTCGGCGAACGCCTCGCCCCGCCAGAGCGCGAGCGCCTCGTCCAGCAGCGCCGGAGCGTCGGCGGGGGAGGCGGCGCGGGCGTCCGCGACCAGCCGCTCGAAGCGCCAGGCGTCCACGGCGTCGGGCGGGAGGCGCAGCGCGTAACCGGGGGCCTCGCTCACCAGCAGCCGCGCGGGCGCGCGAGGCGGGCGGCCGGGTTCCAGCAGCCTGCGCAGGTTCGACACGTACGCCTGGAGGGACGCCGGGGCCTGCGCGGGCGGGGTGCCCTGCCACACATCGTCGATGAGGCGGTCCGCCGACACGGCGCGGCCGCGCGCCGCCGCGAGGATGCCGAGGACGGCCCGCTGCCGCGGCCCGCCCAGCGCCACGGCACGGCCGTCCACCTCGGCCCGGAACGCGCCGAGCACCCCGATCGTCACCATCGGGACGATCATCGCAGACGCCTCCAAGACGGCGCCAAGAGCGTTCCAAGCGGCCCCGGCCAGCCTGGGGACATGACGAACACGAGCACCGCCGCCGCCACTCCCGCCGCCGACCGTCCCGACACGCACTCCATGGTCGTGATCCACCGCGGGCTGCGCCGCGAGTCGCGCGTCCTCGCCGAGCAGATCGGCGCCGTCCGGGACGGCGACCGGGCCCGCGCCCGCGTCCTCGCCAAGCACCTGCGCGACTACCTGATCGGCCTGCACCACCACCACACCGGCGAGGACGACCTGATCTGGCCGCTGCTGCTGTCCCGCGTCGACCTCGGCGCCGACGTCGTGCTGCGCATGGAGGCCCAGCACGAGAAGGTCGCCGCGTCCATCGACGCGGTCCGGGACGCCGCCGCCCGCTGGCGCGGCGACGCCGCCGGCCGCGACGCGCTCGTCGCCGCCCTGCGCGCGCACCGCGCCGTCCTCGTCGAGCACCTCGACGACGAGGAGGCGAACCTGCTGCCGCTCGCCGAGCGCCACCTCACCGCCGCCGAGTGGGACGCCCAGGGCGAGCACTTCGCCAAGGCCGCCAAGCACCGCGCCCTGCTGCTCCTCGGCGTCGTCCTGGAGGACGCCACCCCCGAGGAGCACGCCCGGTTCCTCGGCGCGATGCCCGCCCCCGCGCGGGCGGTCTGGCACCTGCTCGGGCGCCCCCTCTACGCGCGCCGCGTCCGCCGCGTCCGCCGCTAGGCCAGGCCGCCGAGCACCTCCAGCGTGCGCGACTGCGCCTCCCGGCCGACCAGGTCGGTCTGGGTGAAGACGACCTCGGTCGCGCCCGCGTCGAAGTAGGAACGGACGGCCGCCTCCACCGCCGCCGCGTCGCCGGCGACGACGAGGTCGGCGGCGCGCTCGGCGCCGCTCAGCGCGATGGCCCGCTGGTAGGAGGGGACGCGGTCGTAGAACGCGGTCGCCCGCGCGGCCGCCTCGCGCGCCGCGTCCACGTCGCCGGTGACGACGCCCGCCACGAACGCGACGACGCGCGGCGCGGGCCGCCCGGCCTTCTCGGCGGCCCGGGTGATCTCGGGGACGATGTGCTCGCCGAGGGCGCGCGGCCCGGCGAGGAACGGCAGCGTCCCGTCGCCGAGCTCGCCGGTGACGCGGAGCGCCTGCGGGCCGAGCGCGGCGACCAGCAGCGGGTAGGGCGTCCCGCCGTCGAGGGCGGTCGGCATGGGCGGTGCGGCGGTGACGAGCTCGCCCTCGAAGGGGGAGGCGTCGCCGTCCGCGACGCGCCGCAGCACCGTCAGGTACTCGCGCAGCCGCGCGGCGGGCCGCTCGTAGCGGACGCCGTAGACCGGCTCGACGAAGGCCGGCGCGCCGAGCGCGAGCCCGAGCCGGAACCGGCCGCCCGTCGCGGCCTGCGCCGTCTGCGCCTGCGCGGCGATCACCAGCGGGTGGCGGGGCTGCAGCGGGACCGCGGAGGTGCCGACGGCGAGGCCGGGCACCTCGCGCCCGACGAGCCCGGCGACCGCGATGGCGTCGTAGTCGAAGCGCTGGCCGAACCAGGCCGAGCGCAGGCCGGCGCCGGCGGCCTCGCGGGCGAGCGCGACGAGGCCGTCCACGGCGTTGCCGGACGGGGGAGGGGCGAGGGCTGCTCCGATGCTCATGCCCGCGGCAACCCGCCCCGCAAGCCCACTATTCCCGTCGGGAATGGGGTCATTCGTGGGCCGGGCAGCCGGGGCCGCACCGCTCGGCGTGCCGGGCGATGCCGGTCGCGAACGAGTGCAGCATCCGGTTGAGGAAGAAGGTGAGCGCGCCGCCGGTGCCGGGGATCCGCGGCTCGAACCGGCCGCGCCAGGTGAGCAGGGTGGCGTCGCCGCGCGGCTCCAGCTCCACGTCCGCCCGGTAGTCGCGGACCGGCAGCCCGGCGAGCGCCACGTAGGAGTAGCGGACCGGCGGCTCGTAGGCGACGACCTGCTCGCGGGCCGGGAAGATCCGCCGGATCGCGCCGACGCCGTCGGGGTCGGTGTCGCCCGCCCGCTCGCGGCGCGCCCGCGTCGGCAGGCGCCCCCACACGTTCCACGCCTCGGCGACGGCGAGATGGCGGAACACCATCTCCGGCGATCCGGGCACGACGGCGGTGGCCTGGACATGGTGGGGCATCGCGGCGCTCCGGGGGACGGCGTCAAGTGCGCGCACGCTACCGCAGCGCGCGCCCCGTCCCGCAAGCGCCTCCTGACCCGCCCGTCCATGACCGCCCGGTCGCCCGGCGTCGAGATGCGGCGTGTTGGCCTATGGGAGCGCTCCCATGGGCCAACACGCCGCAAGTCAACGTCGGGTGACCGGGTGGTCGCGGGATCAGAGGGCGAGGAGGGCGGTGAGGAGGCGGTCCTGGAAGGCGGCGGCGTCGACGGAGGTGGCGATCCGGACGGGGCGGCGGTGGTCGTCGGCGGGCAGGGAGCGGGCGTCCCAGACGGTCGTGCCGCGGGTCAGCTCGCCGCGCAGCTCCACCCGGACGGGCCGCTCGGTGTAGCCGCAGACGCCCGGGTCGACGGCGAGCATCGCCGCGAGCGCGTCGTGGATCACCGCGCCGCGCCGCTTCAGCACCGGCGTGTAGGCGGCGATGTAGAACTCCAGGACGCGGGTCGCGAAGCGGGCGGCTTCGGAGTCGTGGCCGGCGAGCTTCAGCAGCCACGGCTCGCCGACCGCCGTCGGGTGGGTGGCGTCCAGCGGCACGAGGACGACCGGCCAGTCCGCCGCGAACACCAGGTCCGCGGCCTCGGGGTCGTGCCAGACGTTGGCCTCGGCGTGCGTGGTGATGTTGCCCGGGTGGTCGAACGCCCCACCCATGATCACGACTTCGCGGACCAGGGCCGGCAGCTCGGCGTCGAGCAGCAGCGCGGCCCCGAGGTTGGTGAGGGGGCCGGTCGCGAGCAGCGTCAGCTCGCCCGGGTGGGCGCGGGCCAGCCGGACGATCTGCGCCGCCGCCGGCTCGTCCGCCGGGACGCCCCGTGGTGCGGGCAGGCCGGTGTCGCCGAGGCCGTCGCGGCCGTGCCAGTCCACCGCGTAGTGCACGTCCTGCGCCATCGGGCGGGGCGCGCCGACGGCGACCGGCACGCCCTCGACGCCGGCCAGCTCCAGCACGCGCAGCGTGTTCAGCGCGCCCGACAGCGGGTCGACGTTGCCGTGGACGGTGCCGACGGCGGCCAGCTCGGCGTCGCCGGCGCGCACGAGGGCGGCCAGGTAGAGCAGCGTCAGGGCGTCGTCGATGCCGGTGTCGCAGTCCAGCAGGATCTTGGGCATGGGGGGACGGCTCCGGGAGTCGTGGCGGGGGACGGGTCGGCGGGGACGGGCCGGCGGGGCCGGGTCAGGGGGTCGGGACGACCTGGAAGGTCTCGGCGAGCCTGCCTTCGGGGAGCCCCAGCTCCAGCGCGTTGGCGGTGAGCCAGCCGCGCACCATGTCGGTCAGGCCGTCGCCCAGGTGCGCGGTCTGGCTGGCGTGCGAGCGCAGCGCGTTCAGCTTGCGCTCGAACGTCTCGGTGACGTCCACGTGGTGGTTCGGGTTCGGCGGCGCGCTCGTCATCCACACCTCGCGGACCGTCCACGCCTCCAGCCCCTCGTCCTTCAGCAGCTCGGGGAAGGCGTAGGGGTTGCGCGCGTCGGGGTACACGGCGTCCAGCGCCGCCGCGCCCGCCGCCCGGTGGTCGGGGTGGCTCGGCGCGATCCGCTCGAAGTTGCGCTCCGGGCTCGGGATCAGCATCCGGTCGGGGCGGACCTGCCGGATCACCCGGGCGATGTCGCGGCGCAGGTCCAGCGTCGCCTCCAGCCGCCCGTCGGGGTAGCCGAGGAACCGGACGTCGGTGACGCCGACGCACTTGGCGGCGGCGCGCTGCTCGTCGCGGCGCAGCCCGGCCATCTCCGCGCGCGGGAAGGCGTCGTCGAACCCGCCGGCGTCCCCGTCGGTGATCATCAGGTAGACCACCTCGATGCCGGCGTCGGTCCAGGTCGCGACCGTGCCGGCGGCGCCGAAGTCGACGTCGTCGGGATGCGCCATCACGACGAGGAGGCGCTCGATCTCGCTGTCGTCCAGAACGTTGGTCACGGTTTCAACCCTATGTCGGCGGCCCCGGCTGATCATCCACCTGGGGTGGGAGACGGGCGTCGGTCCGTGGACGGATGGGCGGGGTGCGGCTTCTTCGTCTTCTTCGCCTTCTTCGTCTCCTCCGGAGCGCTGATGACGGCGTCGGTCTCGGACGCCGTCGGCGTCGGCGTCGGCGTCGGCGTGGGCGTGGCGCTCGGCGAGGGGGACGGCGGCGGCGTCCGCGGCGCGGTGGGCGGCGCGGGCGGGCGCGTGCGCGGCGCCGTCGGCGCTGTCGGCCTCGCCGGGACGTCCCGGGGCGAGCGGGACGGGGCGGGCTCGTCGTGGTGCAGGCGGACGGGCGCGGGCACCGGCAGCGTGCCGGTCCCGGCCGCCACCGCGACCCCGCCCAGCCCGAAGACGCACGCGGCGATCACCGCGATCTTGACGGCGGCGCGCCGCCCGACGCGGCGGCCGGGCACGGCCGGCGGGGGCGCCGGGACGGGTCCGGTGGCGCGGAACGCCGCCAGCGCGGCGTCCTCGCCGGGCAGCGGGCCGTCCGCGCCGCGCGGCACGGCGGCGCCGAGCAGCCGGTGCAGCTCCTCGCGGCCCTCGACGGGCGCGCCGGCGAGCAGCCGGTCGAGCTCGTCCGGCGAGGGCAGGTCCCGGCTCATCGCGCCCCCTTCGCCGCGCGGTCGCCGCTCGCCGCGCCGCCGTCCGCGAGCCGGTCCGACAGCCGCCGGAGGCCCCGGTGGGCGGCGGTGCGGACGGCGCCCGCGCGCTTGCCGAGCACCCGCGCGGCGGTCGGCGCGTCCAGGCCGAGCACCACGCGCAGCAGGACGGCCTCGGCCTGGTCGGGCGGCAGCTCCCCGATCAGCCGCAGCGCCTCGCGGGTCGCGAGGCCCTCCAGCGCGAGCGTCGCCGCGTCCGCCCCGGCGGGCAGGCCCGCCAGGTCGCTGAGCGGCACGTCGGCGACCGGGCGGCGGGCCGCGCGCCGCGCGTGGTCGAGCGCCCGGTGCCGGACGATCGTCGCGGCCCAGCCGCGGAACCCGTCCACGTCGCCGTCGAAGGTCCGCACGTCCCGGGCGATCTGGAGCCACGCCTCGGCGACGACGTCCTCGGCGTCGGCGCCCGCGAGCGCCGTCGCGTAGCGGACGAGGCGCGGGTGCAGGTCCCGGTAGAGCAGCCGGAAGGCGTGCTCGTCACCGCGCCGCGCGTCCTGCACGGCACGGTCCAGCTCGTCCGGAGGGACACCCGTCACGACGGACATTCTGCAATCGATCAGGAGCGGGTGTGACACTTCCGGCGGTGACGGCGCTGAAGGACCCGGGGGCACTCCCCCTGCCGCCCCCATTGGACGCGGCCCGGTGCGACGGCGTCCGTGCGCCCGCCGCACCGGGCCGCCCCGGCGGGGTGGACGGCCGGTCCGCGCCGGTTCACGGTGGGGTATGCGCAAACTCATCAACGCCCCGGAAGACGTCGTCTCCGACGCGCTGCGCGGCATGGCCGCCGCGCATCCCTCGCTGCGGGTGGACGCCGCGACCGGCGTCGTCGTCCGCGCGGACGCGCCGCGCCGCGGGAAGGTCGCCCTGGTGTCGGGCGGCGGATCGGGGCACGAGCCGCTGCACGCCGGGTTCGTCGGCCCCGGGATGCTCGACGCCGCCTGCGCGGGGGAGGTGTTCACCTCGCCGACGCCCGACCGGATCCTCGCCGCGACGATGGCGGTGGACGGCGGCGCGGGCGTGCTGCACGTGGTCAAGAACTACACCGGCGACGTGCTGAACTTCCGGCTGGCCGCCGAGCTCGCCGAGGACGAGGGCATCGAGGTCGCCGCCGTCGTGGTGGCCGACGACGTCGCGGTGGAGGACAGCACCTACACGGCGGGCCGCCGCGGCACCGGCGGCACGCTGTTCGTCGAGAAGATCGCCGGGGCGGCGGCGGAGGCGGGCGCGCCGCTCGCCGAGGTCGCCGCGGTCGCCGCCGACGTCGCCGGGCGGTGCCGGTCGTTCGGCGTCGCGCTGGCGCCGTGCACCGTCCCGGCCGCCGGGACGCCCACCTTCGAGCTCGCCGCGGACGAGATCGAGCTCGGCATCGGCATCCACGGCGAGCCGGGCCGCGAGCGCGCGAAGGCGAGGCCCGCCGCCGAGATCGTCGACGCGGCGCTCACCGCGATCGACGACGACCTGCCCGTCGCCGGGCAGGACGTGCTGGTGCTGGTCAACGGCATGGGCGGCACCCCGCTGCTGGAGCAGTACATCGCGTACGCGGCCGCCGCCGGGGGGCTCGCCGCGCGCGGCGCCACGGTCGTCCGGTCGCTCGTCGGCCCGTACGTGACGAGCCTGGAGATGGCCGGCCTGATGATCACGGTGTGCCGGACGAGCGGCGCCCTGACCGGCCTCTGGGACGCGCCCGCCGACACCCCGGCCCTCCGGGCGGGCGCGCGGTGACCGCCCTGGACGTCCCCGCCTGGATCGCCCGCGCCGCCGAGCGGATCGCCGCCGACGCGGACCGCCTCACCCGCCTGGACGCCGCGATCGGCGACGGCGACCACGGCCACAACCTGCGGCGCGGCTTCGCGGCCGCCGCCGCGGCGCTGCCCGGGGACGGCCCGCCCGGCCGCGCCCTGATCGCGGCGGGCCGCGCGCTCGTCGCCCAGACCGGCGGCGCGTCCGGACCGCTGTACGGGACGGCCCTGCGGCGCGCCGGCAAGGCGCTCGGCGACGCCCCCGAGGCCGACGCCGCAGGGCTCGCCGCCGCCCTGCGCGCGGCGCTCGACGGCGTCCGCGAACTCGGCGGCGCCGCCGAAGGCGACAAGACGATGGTGGACGCCCTCGCGCCCGCCGTCGCCGCCTACACCGAGGCGGTGGAGAACGGCGCGACGCTCGCCGCCGCCGCGACGGCCGCCGCGTCCGCCGCCGAGCGCGGCGCCGAGGCGACCGTCCCGCTGCGCGCCCGCAAGGGCCGCGCCAGCTACCTCGGCGACCGCAGCGTCGGCCACCCCGACCCCGGCGCCGCCTCCACGGCCCTCCTCCTCCGCGCCCTCGCCGACACCGCCGGGGAGGAGCCGTGATCGGGATCGTGCTCGTCTCGCACAGCCGGGCGCTCGCCGAGGGCGCCGCCGAGCTGGCCCGCACTCTCGGCGGCGGCCGCGCCGTCGTGCACGCGGCGGGCGGCGACGCGGACGGCGGCCTCGGCACCAGCCCCGAACTGGTCGAGGCGGCCATCGCCGCCGCCGACGACGGCGACGGCGTGGTGCTGCTCGCCGACCTCGGCAGCTCCGTCCTCACGTGCAAGCTCGCCGCCGAGGACGCCGCCGGCCGGGTGGCGCTGGCCGACGCCCCCTTCGTCGAGGGCGCCGTCGCGGCCGCGTCCCTGGCCGCCGCCGGCGCCGACCTGGCCGCCGTCCGCGCCGCCGCCGAGGACGCCCGCAACCATCGCAAGATCTCCTGACCGGGGGGAGCAGAGGCCGGCGGGGCCGGGCGGGGCCTTCCGGCGGACCGCGCGTCCGGGAGTCGGCCCGCCCTGTCGGTGCCGCACCGTAGACTCGGGCGTGATGTCGACGACCGAAACGCACCCCTTGCTGGCCGGCCTCAACCCGCAGCAGCGCGCCGCCGTGGAGCACGCCGGCGGCCCCCTGCTGATCGTGGCGGGTGCCGGTTCGGGCAAGACCCGCGTGCTCACCCACCGCATCGCCCACCTGCTCGGCGAGCGCGGCGTGCACCCCGGGCAGATCCTGGCGATCACCTTCACGAACAAGGCCGCGGCCGAGATGAAGGAGCGCGTCGACGCCCTCGTCGGCCCGCGCAGCCGCGCCATGTGGGTGATGACGTTCCACTCGGCGTGCGTGCGGATCCTGCGCCGCGAGGCCAAGCGGCTCGGCTTCCCCACCAGCTTCTCGATCTACGACCAGGCCGACGCGCAGCGCCTCATGGCGCTGGTCTGCCGCGAGCTCGACCTGGACCCCAAGCGCTACCCGCCGCGGTCGTTCAGCGCGCAGGTGTCGAACCTGAAGAACGAGCTGATCGACTACGAGACGTTCAAAGCGCGCGCCTCCACCCACATGGAGCAGACGCTGGCGCAGGCGTACGAGATGTACCAGGCGCGCCTCATGCAGGCCGGCGCGATGGACTTCGACGACCTGATCATGCTGACGGTGAACCTGCTGCAGGTGTTCCCCGAGGCCGCCGAGCACTACCGGCGCCGGTTCCGGCACGTGCTGGTCGACGAGTACCAGGACACCAACCACGCCCAGTACGAGCTGGTCCGCGAGCTGACCGCGCCGATCGACGGCGGCGCGGCGGCCGAGCTGTGCGTCGTCGGCGACGCCGACCAGTCGATCTACGCGTTCCGCGGCGCGACGATCCGCAACATCCTGGAGTTCGAGCGCGACTACCCCGACGCCACCACGATCCTGCTGGAGCAGAACTACCGCTCCACCCAGACGATCCTGTCGGCGGCGAACGCGGTGATCGAGCGGAACGCCGACCGCAAGCCGAAGCGCCTCTGGTCCGAGCAGGGCCAGGGCCACCGGATCGTCGGGTACGTGGCCGACAACGAGCACGACGAGGCGGCGTTCGTCGCCCGCGAGGTCGACCGCCTCACCGACGCCGGCGACGCCCGCCCCGGCGACGTCGCGGTCTTCTACCGCACCAACGCGCAGTCCCGCGTCTTCGAAGAGGTGTTCATCCGCGTCGGCCTGCCCTACAAGGTCGTCGGCGGCGTGCGGTTCTACGAGCGCAAGGAGGTCCGCGACCTGCTGGCCTACCTGCGCGTCCTCGCCAACCCCGAGGACACCGTCAGCCTGCGCCGCATCCTCAACGTGCCGAAGCGCGGCATCGGCGACCGCGCCGAGGCCGTCGTGGAGGCGCACGCCGCCCGCGAGCGGATCTCGTTCTGGCGGGCGCTGCGCCGCCCCGAGGACGTCCCCGGCATGGCGACCCGCTCGATCAACGCGGTGCGCGAGTTCGTGGCGCTGCTGGACGAGCTCGGCGAGGCCGTCGAGACGTCCACCCCCGCCGACCTGGTCGAGCGGATCCTGGTGAAGAGCGGCTACCTGGCCGAGCTGCAGGCGTCCAAGGACCCGCAGGACGAGACCCGCATCGAGAACCTCCAGGAGTTCGAGTCGGTCGCCCGCGAGTACGAGGAGCGCCTCGACGGCGAGTCCGCCGAGGGCCGCCTCGTGGACTTCCTGGAGCAGGTCGCGCTCGTCGCCGACGCCGACTCGATCCCCGGCGGCGCGAAGGGCAACCCGGCCGCGCCGGGCGAGGAGGGCCCGGCCGACGACCAGGGCGTCGTCACGCTGATGACGCTGCACACGGCCAAGGGCCTGGAGTTCCCGGTCGTGTTCCTCACCGGCATGGAGGACGGCGTCTTCCCGCACCTGCGCGCGATGAGCAACCCCAAGGAGCTGGAGGAGGAGCGGCGCCTCGCCTACGTCGGCATCACCCGCGCCCGGCAGCGCCTGTACGTGAGCCGCTCGTGGGTCCGCTCGTCGTGGGGCGCGCCGCAGACCAACCCGCCGTCGCGGTTCCTCGGCGAGGTCCCCGACACGCTGATCGACTGGGAGCGGGACGCGCCGTCGCTGAAGCCGTCGGCGGCGACGGGCCCGGCGTCGCGGCCGGGCGTCCGCGCGCCGGGCGGCAAGCCGGGGCCGGCGCTCGCGCCCGGCGACCGCGTCACCCACGACTCGTTCGGGCTCGGGACGGTCGTCACGGCCGACAACGCGAGCGGCAAGGCGAGCGTGGACTTCGGCGGCGACACCGGCGTGAAGCAGCTCATCGTGCGGTACGCGCCGATGGAGAAGCTCTAGCCGCGGCCTAACTGGACTGCTCGTCCAATTGTGACGTGGGCCACACGCGGGCGCCATTGCCCGCGTGCGGGGGCGCTCGTACGGTCGAGGGCAGGCGCCGCGCGGGCCCGCCGCCCGCGGCGCCGCCGCGGACGCCCCACGCCCCAGGAGTCCCCATGAGCAGCCCCGCCGCCCGGACCCGCCCCGCCGTCGCCGTCCGCCCGCGCCGCGTGCGGACGCGCCGCGTCTCGTTCAGCTACCCGCCCGGGACGCTGCGGCGCCACTACGCGGGCGGCGACCTCATGATGAGCCACATCGTGGCGGTCCTGTCGGCGCTGTTCCCCGAGGGCGAGGACTTCTTCGTCCGCACCGTCCGCGCCTACCGCGACGAGATCACCGACCCGGAGCTGCAGCGGCAGGTCGCCGGGTTCATCGGCCAGGAGGTCACGCACGGCCGCGAGCACCGGCACCTGAACGACCGGCTCGCCGACCTCGGCTACCCGACGCGGTTCGTGGACCGCCGCACCAAGTACGGCCTGGCGTTCGCGCACCGGGTGCTGCCGAAGGACTTCCAGCTCGCCGTCACCGCCGCGCTGGAGCACTACACCGCGACGCTCGCCGAAGTGCTGCTCCTGGACCCCGAGGCCCGCGCGATCATCGACTCGCCGGAGGTGCGGCGGCTGCTGCTCTGGCACGCGCTGGAGGAGAGCGAGCACAAGTCGGTCGCCTTCGACGTGTTCATGACGGTGAGCGGCAACGAGCGCGTCCGCGTCTGGGCCATGCGCTACGCCACGTTCGGGCTGCTCGCCGGCACCTTCACCGGCGTGCTCGCCTCGCTGGCCAAGGACCGCGCCGCCTACGACCTGCGGGCGCTGACCGCGAGCCTCCGCAAGCTGCCGTCCTCGCCGTGGCTGAAGCCCGACGCGATCGCCCGCATCCGCGCCTACACCCGCCCCGGCTTCCACCCCGACGACTTCGACAACACGGCCCTGATCGACCGCTGGAAGGCCGACCTGTTCGACGAGACCGAGACCGGGGACGCCGCCGCCCCTCCGACGGCGGCGCCCTGACCGCCGGTCACGCGGCGGCGGGGGCGCAGGGGGCGTCCTTGAGGGTGGCGCGGAGGCCGAGCAGGAGCGTCAGGCCGACGGCCAGGTGCAGGAGCACGAGGACGGCGCCGGCGGCGACGCCGTCGGCGGTGAACGGGCCCGTGCACGACAGGACCAGCGAGATCCCGCCGAACATCGTCCAGGCCCGGCGCGGGCGGCTCGTGAACCGCTCCAGGCCGGTCAGCAGCAGCCAGGACACGGCGCCCGCGAGGAGGCCGGTGAGGGCGACCTGCGGGCCGCCGACGTGCTGCCCGCTCGCGTCCAGGTCGACGCCGGCGAGCGGCCCGGCGACCGCCCAGACGGCGAGGCCCGCCGCAGCGGCGGCGAGGACGGTGGCGGCGCGGCGGAGGTGCGGCGCGGGGGCGGTCTGCTTCGTGGTGTTCATGCCGCCGAGGATGCACCCGGGCGCCGGCCGCGCACATCGGTCCGCGGACGGCCCCACCCCCGACTTTGGTAGCTGTCGCGCGGCGGCGCGGCTGCCTACCGTGGCCCCGTGACCACCCTTTCCCGGCCGCACCGGCCCGTCGCCGAGCGCGCGGCGCTGATGGTCCCCATCGGACTGCTGATCGCGGCGACGGTCTGGGGGCAGCCCGCCGCCGGGCGGCTGCTCGCCCTGGACGTCGCCGCCGGCGCCGCCGCCTGGCTGCTGCTGGCGCTCGTGCCCGCCCGGCCCGTCCTCGCGACGCTGCTCATGGACGCGCTCGCCGCCGTGTCCCCGGCGGCGACGCCCGCCGCGACCGTCGGGACGCTGCACACCGCGATGCGCCGCCCGCTGCGGCTCGCCGTCGCGGTCGGCGCGGCCGGCGTCGCCGCGCACGCCGCCCGCTGGCCGGTCCGCCCGACGCCGGGCCTGTCGTGGGGCTGGTGGCTGGTGCTGATCGCGGTCGCGCACGCCGCGCTCGTCGGCTGGGGCACCCTGCACCAGGCGCGCGCCGCGCTGATCGCCTCGCTGCGCGAGCGCGCCGCCCGCGCCGAGGCCGAGCAGCACGCCCGCGTCGCCGAGGCGCGCGGCCTGGAGCGGGCCCGCATCGCCCGCGAGATGCACGACGTCCTCGCGCACCGCCTGTCGCTGCTCGCGACCTTCGCGGGCGCGCTGGAGTACCGGCCGGACGCGCCGCCCGAGCAGCTCGCCAAGGCCGCCGGGGTGGTCCGCGACGGCGCGCATCAGGCGCTCGGCGAGCTGCGCGACGTCCTCACCGTCCTCCGCGCCGCCGGCGACGGCGCCGAGCCCGACGGCCCGCAGCCCGTCCTCGCCGACCTGCCCGCCCTGCTCGACGAGGCGCGCGCGGCGGGCACGCCCGTCGAGCTCGCGGGCGGTGTGGAGGACGCCGCCGGGCTGCCGCCGACGCTGTCGCGTACCGTCTACCGGGTGATCCAGGAAGGGCTGACGAACGCCCGCAAGCACGCCCCCGGCGCGCCCGTCCGCGTCGCCCTCGCCGGGCGCCCCGGCGACGGCCTCACCGTCGAGCTGACCAATCCGCTCACCGGCGGCACGGCCGCCCTCCCCGGCTCGGGCACCGGCCTCGTCGGCGTCGCCGAGCGGGTCCGCCTCGCGGGCGGCGCGGCGGAGCACGGCGCGGCGGGCGGCGCGTTCCGGCTCGCCGCCCGGCTGCCGTTCCCGGCGGCGGAGCGATGACGCGTGTCCTGCTGGTGGACGACGAGACCCTCGTCCGCGCAGCCCTCACGATGATGCTGGACGGCGCCGAGGGCATCCGCGTCGTCGGCGAGGCCGCCGACGGCGCCGACGTCCCGGACGCCGTCGCCGCCTGCTTCCCCGACGTCGTGCTGATGGACCTGCGGATGCCGCGCGTCGGCGGGATCGCCGCGACGCGGCGGCTGCGCGCCCGCCCGAACCCGCCCGAAGTGATCGTCCTCACCACCTTCGACACCGACGAGAACGTCGTGGAGGCGCTCCGCGCGGGCGCCGCCGGGTTCTTGCTGAAGGACTCCCCGCCCGCCCGGATCGTCGCGGCCGTGCGGCAGGTCGCGAGCGGCGAGCCGATGCTGTCCCCGCAGATCACCCGGCGGCTGATGGCGCACGTCACCGACCGCGCGGACGCCGCCCGCCGCGCCCGCGCCGCGCTCGCCGCCCTCACCCCGCGCGAGCGCGACGTCGCGGTCGCCGTCGCGGGCGGCGAGGGCAACGCCGAGATCGGCGCGGCGCTCGGGATGGGCGTGCCGACGGTGAAGGCGCACGTGTCGAGCATCCTGGCGAAGCTGGAGCTGAACAACCGCACCCAGCTCGCCCTGCTCGTCCACGACGCCGAGCTGCTCTGAGCCGCCGCGCCCGGCGCCGGTCAGTACGTCAGCGGGACGGCGGCGGGCGCGAGCATCGCGTGCAGGCGGGTCGCCATGGCGAGCCCGAACGCCGGGTCGTTGGCGTCGGTGTCCAGCTCGTGGACCTCGACGGGGGAGCCGGCGAGGCCCTCGCGGACCGCGTCGAACAGCGCCGCGTCCGCGTCGGGCCGGTGGTAGGGGCCGCCGGGCAGGCCGAGCGTGGACAGGCCGCGCAGCGGCAGGTACACCGCCGCCGGGCCGGTCGCGGCGCGCAGCTTGCCCGCGACGAGGCGGCCGAGCTCGGCGCACTCGGCGGGCGTCGTCCGCACCACCGCCACCGCCGCGTTGTGCATGTGGACGTGCCGGCCGCGCAGCCGCTCGGGCACCGACGGCCCGAACTTGCCCATGTCGAGCGCGCCGAGCCCGACGACCTGCGGGACGCCCGCCCGGCCCGCCGACTCCAGCCGCTCGGGCCCGGCCCGGCCGACGCCGCCGAGCAGCGCCGTCGACACCTCCAGCAGCGTCGCGTCCAGCACCCCGGCGAGCGCCCCCGAGCCCGCCATCGCCTCGAACGACCGGCCGCCCGCGCCGCTCGCGTGGAAGACCAGCACCTCGTAGCCGAGGCCGTCCAGCAGGTCGCGGGCGGCGTCGACGCCGCGCGTGGTGACGCCCGCCATCGTCGCGCCGACCACCGGCCACCCCGCCGGGACGGCCGGGCGGCCCGCCGCGTACCCGGCGGCCATGCCCGCGATCGCGTCGGCGGCGTTGGCGAGGACCCGCGCCGAGACGCGGTTGATGCCGGCGACGTCGACGACGCTGTACATGAGCGTGAGGTCGCTGCCGCCGACGTAGGGCGACACGTCGCCGGACGCCATGCTCGACACCATCAGCTTCGGCACGCCCACCGGCAGCGCCCGCATCGCCGCCGTCGACAGCGCCGAGTTGCCGCTGCCGCCGACCGACAGCACCCCGTGCAGCCGCCCCCGCCGGTGCAGCCGGACGAGGACGGCCGCCGCGCCGCCCGCCATCGCGGTGAGCGCGGCGCCCCGGTCGTCCTGCGCGGCGAGGTCGAGGCCGGCGGCGCGCGCCACCTCCTCGCGCGGCACGTCGGGGACGACGCGCGGCGCGCCCCGCGTGCCGGTGTCGACGAGGACGACGTCGGCGCCGAGGCCGCGCAGCCGGTCGCGGAGCCACCCGTACTCCGCGCCCTTGGTGTCCAGCGTGCCGAGCAGAACGACGTAGGCCATGCCCTTCACCCTCAGTGCCCGGGCGAACACGGGCAAGGTGTCGCCGGGGTGGCGCCGCGGACCTAGAGAACTGTCTCCACCATTAGGGTCATAAGCGTTCCATGTCCTGACTCATTACTTCCGCGATCGTCCGAAGGAGCCCCGTGCAGGCCGAGCACGTCGTCCTCCTGCTGCTCGCCGCGCTCGCCGCCGGATGGGTGGACGCCGTCGTCGGCGGCGGCGGGCTCATCCAGCTCCCCGCGCTGCTGCTGCTCGTCCCGGGCCAGCCGGTCGCGGCGGCCCTCGCGACCAACAAGCTCGGCTCGATCGCCGGGACGTCGTCGGCCGCCGTCGCCTACCTGCGGCACGCCAAGCCCGACCTGCGGGTCGCGCTGCCCGCCGGCGCGATCGCGGTCGTGTCGGCGGCGGGCGGCGCGCTCTGCGCGGCGGCGATCTCGGCGGCCGTGCTCAAACCGCTGATCATGGTGGTGCTGCTCGGCGTCGCCGCCCTCGTGGTGCTCCGCCCGGACCTCGGGCGCGCGCCGCGCGCCGTCCTGCGGACGCGCCGCCGGCTCGCCGCCGCGGTGCTCGTCCCCGGCCTGCTGATCGCCTTCTACGACGGGCTCGTCGGCCCCGGCACCGGAACGTTCCTGGTGCTCGCCTTCACCACGCTGCTCGGCACCGACTTCGTCAACGCCTCGGCCAACGCCAAGATCATCAACACCGGCACCAACCTCGGCGCGCTCGCCGTCTTCGCCGTCCAGGGCCACGTCCTCTGGGCGCTCGGCCTCGCCATGGCCGCCGCGAACATCGCCGGGGCGCAGCTCGGCGCCCGCACCGCCGTCCGGCGCGGCGCGGGCTTCGTCCGCGTCGTGCTGCTCTGCGTCGTCACCGCGATGGTCGCCAAGCTCGGCTACGAGCAGTTCTGGGCCTGACCGGAACCGGCCGCGACCGTGCGGACGCCCGTGCTGGCGCTCGTGCAGACGCCCGGTACCGGTAGCGGCGCCTCCAGCGCGGACAGGCTCAGCACGACCAGCGACGCCGTCCAGCCGAGCGGCGCGACGGCGGCCGGGCGCCCGGCGTCGTCCACCTTCTCGGGCAGCGAGCCGAGCGAGGTGCGGTGCGCGGCGAGCCAGTCCAGGCGGTGGACGGCCTCGGCGGTGCGGCCGGACGCGGCCGCCGACAGCGTGAACAGCGCCATCTCCGGCGTCCAGGCCACCTTCTGGTTGCCCGACCAGCGCTCGCCGGGCAGCACCCCGCCGTTCGGCAGCGCGAGCTTGTCCGCGGCGCGCCGCACGGCGCCCGCCACGAACGGGTCGGCGGGCGCGAACGGCGGCGTGAGGAACGTCACCGAGGTGTCCATGCGGCCGTCCCGCACCGCCGACCGCGGGTAGCCGAGCGGCGCGAACCGCGCGGCCACCGCGCCGTCCAGCCGGGCGGCGGCCGCCTCCCAGCGGGACGCGTCGGCGGCGTGCCCGGTCTCGCGCGCGAACTCCGCCGCCGACCGCATCCCGGCGAGGACGGGCGCGACGACGCCGAGCGTCGCCGTCCCGGGGTCCTGCTCGCTGCCCGGCGAGCGCTCCCAGTAGTCCGAGGACGGCGGCGGCATCCCGTCCGCCCCGAGCGAGCCCGCCAGGCGGTCGGCGGCGCGCCGCACCATCGTCCACAGCTCGGGCATGCCCGCGGCGGCGTCGGGGTCCTTCTCGTGGAACAGCCAGGCCGCCCACAGCACCCAGCCGAGCGAGTCGGACTGCGGCGCCCGCCCGTCGGCGACGGCGCTCCCGCCGGCGTTGTAGCGGGCCGCCCACATCCCGTTCCCGGCCTGCACACCGGCCAGGAACCGCAGGATGCGCTGCGCCTCGACGCGGTGGCCCGTCACGGTGAACGCGGCGGCGGCGAACGCGGAGTCACGCGGCCACGAGTAGCGCCACGCGCCGTACCAGGACGCCAGCGACGCCCCGTTGGGCTGGGTGAGGAGCCGCAGGTCCAGCAGCGCGCGCGCAGCCATGTCCCGGTACTTCTGGTTGGACTGCGTGACGACCGTCCGCGTGGACGGGGCGCGCGTCGCGGGCGCCGTCACCGACGGCGCCTCACCGCCGCGCGGCGCCGTCACCACGTTCTCCGGCAGCACCGGCACCTTCAGGCCGGGCACCGAACCGCGCGCGAGCCACGCCTTGTCGATCGTCACCGCCGACGCCACCCGCGGATCCGACGCCGCCAGCGTGGCCGCGGTCTCGGCGCCGAGCGGGATCAGCCGCACCCGGCCGTCCTTCAGCCGCACCACCGAGCTGTCGGGGACGTAGGCGGCGCCCGCCGCGTCCGCCGGGTCCAGCGGCTGCGAGGCGAACGGCCAGCCGCCCCCGCCGACGAGGCCGGGACTGGCCCACGGCGGCTCGCCGCGCCGCGGCAGCTCGGCCGAGCCGAGCGCCGACACCAGCGCCGCCGCCGCCAGCAGCGCGGTGACCCGCACCGTCCGGCGCGCCCCGCCGCCCGGCGCGAAGCGCCTCCCGCCACCGGCCACCTGCGTCGATCCCTTCTCGCCCCCGCGACCCCGGCCGTCCCCCGGGGCCCTCCAAGTAGATCAAACCGCGGCAAATCACGGGACACCCGGAGGGGGCCGCCACCACCCCCGCCGCCCTGCACCGACCTGCGGGAACGACGGGAACGGCCCCGGCGGCATGACCATGGACCTGGGAGGACTAGGCTGCATCGACGGAGCGGACCGCGAAGTGGCGGCCGCACGGAGATCCCCGTGTACCCCCACTTGAGTGGTCATTTGGCTGTCGATCCGTTAAGGACGCCTCGTGGACCTGTTCGAACATCAGGCGAAGGAGCTCTTCGCCGAGTACGGGGTACCGGTGCCTACCGGCAAGGTCGCCCATACTCCCCAGGAAGCGCGTGCCATCGCGGAGGAGCTGTTCTCCGCGGGCAGCAAGAAGGTCGTCGTCAAGGCCCAGGTGAAGACCGGCGGGCGCGGCAAGGCCGGCGGCGTCAAGCTCGCCGACGACGCCGCCGAGGCCGAGACGCTGGCCGGCCAGATCCTCGGCATGGACATCAAGGGCCACACGGTCCACAAGGTCCTGATCGAGGAAGGCAGCGCGATCGCGCAGGAGTACTACTTCTCCTTCCTGCTGGACCGGGCGAACCGCACCTTCCTGTCCATCTGCTCGGTCGAGGGCGGCATGGAGATCGAGGACGTGCCGCACGACCGGCTCGGCCTCGTCCCGGTCTCCCCGCTGGACGGCGTGGACCTCGCCAAGGCCCGCGCCATCGCCGAGGCCGGGCGGCTGCCCGCCGAGGCGCTGGACGGCGCCGCGCAGATCATCGAGCGGCTCTGGTCGGTGTTCACCGACGAGGACGCGACCCTCGTCGAGGTGAACCCGCTGATCCTGACCGCCGACGGCGACGTCAAGGCGCTCGACGGCAAGGTGACCCTGGACGACAACGCCGGGTTCCGCCAGGAGCACGGCGAGCTGGAGGACAAGGCCAGCGCCGACCCGCTGGAGGCGGCGGCGAAGGCCAAGGACCTCAACTACGTGAAGCTCGACGGCAGCGTCGGCATCATCGGCAACGGCGCCGGCCTGGTCATGTCGACCCTCGACGTGGTCTCCTACGCCGGCGAGGAGTTCGGCGGCCAGAAGCCCGCCAACTTCCTCGACATCGGCGGCGGCGCCTCCGCCGAGGTCATGGCCGACAGCCTGGAGATCGTCCTGTCGGACCCCGCCGTGAAGTCGGTGTTCGTCAACGTCTTCGGCGGCATCACCGCCTGCGACGCGGTCGCCAACGGCATCGTGTCCGCCTACAAGCTGCTGGAGGGCCGCGGCGAGTCCGTGAACCGCCCGCTGGTGGTCCGCCTGGACGGCAACAACGCCGAGCTCGGCCGGCGGATCCTGACCGAGGCGGCGCTCCCCGGCGTCCAGCAGGTCGACACCATGGACGACGCGGCCAAGCGCGCCGCCGAACTCGCTGCGGCAGGTGCATGAGCATGGCCATCTGGCTCACTGAGAACAGCAAGATCATCGTGCAGGGCATCACCGGCTCCGAGGGCACCAAGCACGGGCGCCGCATGCTCGCGGCGGGCGCGCAGGTCGTCGGCGGCGTGAACGCCCGCAAGGCCGGGCAGAGCGTCGACTTCGACGGCACCGAGCTGCCGGTGTTCGGCACCGTGACCGAGGCCATCGAGGCGACCGGCGCGGACGTGTCGGTGGTGTTCGTGCCGCCGAAGTTCACCAAGGACGCCGTCGTCGAGGCGATCGACGCCGAGATCCCGCTCTGCGTCGTCATCACCGAGGGCATCCCGGTGCACGACACCGCCTACTTCTGGGCGTACGCCGAGTCCAAGGGCAACAAGACCCGCATCGTCGGGCCGAACTGCCCCGGCATCGCCTCCCCGGGCGCGTCCAACGCCGGCATCATCCCGGCCGACATCACGACGCCGGGCCGCATCGGCCTCGTGTCGAAGTCGGGCACGCTGACCTACCAGATGATGTACGAGCTGCGCGACTTCGGGTTCTCCACCTGCGTCGGCATCGGCGGCGACCCGATCATCGGGACGACCCACATCGATGCGCTCCAGGCGTTCCAGGACGACCCGGACACCGACGCGATCGTCATGATCGGCGAGATCGGCGGCGACGCCGAGGAGCGCGCCGCGGCGTTCATCGAGAAGAACGTGACCAAGCCGGTCGTCGGCTACGTCGCGGGCTTCACCGCCCCCGAGGGCAAGACGATGGGCCACGCCGGCGCCATCGTGTCCGGCTCGGCCGGCACCGCCCAGGCGAAGAAGGAGGCGCTGGAGAAGGTCGGCGTGCGCGTCGGCAAGACCCCCAGCGAGACCGCCCGCCTCATGCGGGAGATCATGCAGAACCGCTGACCGCTCCGCCGGTCGTCCCGGACGCCCGCACCGCCCTCCCGGCGGCGCGGGCGTCCGCGCGTCCGGGGGCGGTGGCAGGATGCCGGGCATGACCGAGGACGAGTTCTGGGGCCTGATCGACGGGATCCGCGAGACGGGCACGACGGACGCCGAGGAGGTGGCCGACCGCGCCGCCGAGGTCCTCGCCGGCCGCAGCCGCGAGGAGATCACCGGCGTGCAGGCCGTCATCGACGGCCTGCTGGCGCGCTCCCGCACGACCCCGCTGCGGGCCGCCGCGCACCTGATCGGCGGCGGCCGCTCCGACGACGGTTTCGACCACTTCCGCGGCTGGCTGATCACGCAGGGCCGGGTGGTGTTCGCGACCGTCGTCGACGATCCCGACAAGCTGGCCGCGCTGCCCGCCGTCCAGCGCGCCCGCGCCGACGGCGCGCCCCTGGAGTGCGAGGACGCCCTCGCCATCGCCTCCACCGCCCATCTGGCCGCCTTCGGCACCGACCTGCCCCTCGGCTCCCTCCCGGCCGTCCCCCGCCCCCGCCCGGACACCGAGGGCGACTTCGACGACCCCGCCGAACTCCGCCGCCACTGCCCCCGCCTGGCCGCCCTCTACCTCACCTGACCGCCCCGGGACCGCCTCGGGACCGCCTCCGGACCGCCCCGGCCCGCCCGGCAACCCTCCATCGGGCAGGCGACCCGCACTAGCCCAACCGCCGGGGCCGTCTCGGACTCTCCGGCCGTTCTGGCCGTATGAGGCGCCTCGGCCGCCCCGACTGCTCCGGCCGCTCCGGCCGTATGAGGCGCCTCGGCCGTCCCGGCCGCTCCGGCGCCTGCCGTCTTGGCCGTCGCTCCGGCCGTCCTGAGCGCCGTGGTCGTCCTCTTCCCGGGCGGACCGCGCTTGCCCTCCTGCCGTCCCGGCTGCTGCCGGCCGTCCTCTAGGTGGGCCGGCCGGGCCGGTCGAGCTGCTCGGCGGGGTGGCGGGCGTGGAGGGCGCGGAGGCGGGCGGCGAGCTCGTCGCGTTCGCGGGTGATCTCGGCCAGCTCGTGCTCCAGCTCGATGATGCGGCGGATGGAGGGCAGCGTCATGCCCTCGTCGGCCATGTCGGCGACGTGCCGGGCCCGGCCGATGTCGAAGCGGCTGTAGCGGCGCTGCCCGCCCTCGGAGCGGCCGGGGGAGAGCAGGTGCTGCTCCTCGATGCGGCGCAGGAACGCCTGCTGGACGTCCAGCAGGCCGGCGACCTGCCCGATGCTGTAGATCGGCGCGTGCCGGTCGTCCAGGGCCGCGGGGCCGGGCGGCAGCGGATCGTCGTCGGTCATCCGTTCTCCTCTCGTCGCCGGGCGGCGGGCCGTGCGGTGCGGTGCGGGCCGTGCGGTGGTCGGGCGGGCGGCCTCGGGGGTCGGGGCCGCCCGCCCGATGGGCGTCAGCGCGAGAGGGCGCGCTGCCCGCCCTCGCCGGTCCGGATCTCGATCTTGCGGGGCTTCGCGCGCTCCAGGACCGGGATGCGGACGGCCAGCACGCCGTTGTCGTAGGCGGCCTCCACCGCCTCGGCGTCCAGGTGCTCGGACAGGTAGACGCGGCGGGTGAAGACGCCCATCGTGCGCTCGCGCACGAACGGGCGCTCGTCCTCGCCGAGCTCCTCCTCGCGGCGCGCCGACACCGTCAGCACCCCGCGGTCGACGGTGACCTCGACCGAGCCGGGGTCGATGCCCGGCAGGTCGAAGCGCAGGACGACGTCGTCGGCGCGCCGGATCCCGTCCATCGGCATGGGGGCGCCCTCGGCGCCGCGGCCGGACGCCTGCCGCGCGAGCCGGTCGAACTGGCGCTCGAACTCCTGGACGAAGGGGTCGATCGACGTGAGCAGCATCGCCATCACCTCCGAAGAACACCGGGTCCTTCCACCCGGAAGCCTGCCCTCTCGGCGAGAGGAAACCTACAACTGAATTTATAGGTAACCGCCGACCGGGATGTCAAGTCCCGGCGGGGGAGTTTCCGGTGGCGGCTCCGATGACAAAGACGACACGCCGGGCGCGGCAGGTCCCGGCGCGCCCGCGCCGGTGCCAGCATGGGCGGGTGAGCGACGACAATCCCGAATCCCGCCGGGCCCCCGCCCGGGCCGAACCGTCGCGTCCCGCCCCCCGAACGTCCGGACGCCGCCGCTCCGGGGACCGCGCCGAGCCCGGCCGGGCCGAGCCCGAGCGCGGCGGGCCCCGGCGCGGCAGGCCCGCCCCGGAGCGGGCGCCGGACGCGCCGGACCGCCGGCCGCGCCCGCGCGTCGTCGAGGGCGGCGGCGGTGGCCGCCCGATGTTCGGGCCGCAGCAGTTGAAGGCCGACGCCGAGCGCGCCAAGGCGCAGCGCCCCCAGGTCGTCGCGGGGACGGCGGCCGGACCGGCGCCGAAGCCCGGACCGGCGCCGAAGCCCGAACCGAAGCCCAAGCCCGAACCGAAGGCGAAGGCCAAGCCGAAGCCGCCGGCCCGGAAGCCGCCCGGCGGCGGCCCGCAGCGCCCGCTGTACGTGGCGGGGCTCGTCGGGGCCCTGTGGTGCGTCGGCATCGGCCTCGCGGTGCTCACCACGATCACGCTCGTCGGCTGGATCGCCGCGCCCCGCACCGCCCTCGGCCACGGCCTGCCGGGCGTGTTCCGGACGGTGGTCAACTTCTGGCTGGTGTCGCACCACGCCGGGTTCTCCTACAGCGGCGGCCGGTTCGGGCTGCTGCCGCTCGGCGTCCTCGTGCTGCCGGGCGCCCTGCTGCACCGCTGCGGCGGCTGGGTCCTGCGCGCCGCGGGCGGCGCGGACGGCTCCCGGCGCGCGGTGCTGCGGGTCGCCGTGGCGCTGGCGGTGCCCTACGCGGTCCTCGCGGGCATGCTGGCGCTCGCGGCGGCCTCGCCGCAGGTGCACCCGTCGGCCTGGCAGGCGCTGCTCACGAGCTTCCTGGTGGCGGTCGTGGCGGGCGGCCTCGGCGCGGCCCGCGCGCTCGTCGCGGCCCGCGCGCGCGGACGCGGCGTCCGCTCGGGCCTCGGCGCGCTGCTGAAGCTGCTGCCCGAGCGCCCGCGCTCGCTCGTCATCGGGGTGTCCGGCGCGGTCGCGGTGCTGCTCGGGTCGGGCGCCCTGCTCGTCGGCGGCTCGCTCGCGCTGCACATCGGGGAGGCGGGGCGGGTGTACGGGCTGCTCGCGCCCGGCGTCGTCGGCACCCTCCTGCTGATCATCGTGGAGCTGGCGTACCTGCCGAACGCCGTCATCTGGGGCCTGGCCTACGCGGTCGGCCCGGGGTTCGCGGTCGGCGCGGGCACCAGCGTGTCGCCGAACGGCGTGACGCTGGACGCGGTCCCGGCGTTCCCGCTGCTCGCCGCGCTGCCGGAGCCGGGCCAGGCGCCCGCGCTGTCGCTGCTGGCGCTCGCCGCGCCGTTCCTCGCCGGCATCGTCGGCGGGACGCTCACCATGCGCGCCATGCCGACGCTGACGCAGGAGGCGGCGCCGATGTGGGGGTTCGCGTCGGGCGTGCTCACCGGCGCCGTCGCGGCCGTCCTGGCGGCCCTGTCGGGCGGCCCCCTCGGCGGCGGGCGCCTCGTCGCGGTCGGCCCGTCGGCGTGGCAGGTCGGCCTGCTGGCGGCGCTGGAGGTCGGCATCGCCGCCGCCCTCGCGGCCTGGCTGACGAACTGGCGCGTCCAGCGCCGCCCCGCCACCCCGCCCAAGGCCAAAGCGAAGGCGAAGGCGAAGGCGAAGCGCAAGCCGGTCGTGCGCCCGGTGCCGGTCCCCGTCCCGGCCCCGGCGCCCGCCCCGGCGGAGGACCGGTCGCCGCGGCCCGAGCCGCCCCGCCCGGCCGAGCCCGCGCCGCGTCCGGCCGACCCCTTCGCGCCCCCGGCGATGGAGTTCGAGGAGGCCGAGCCCGTCCTCGCCCCGCGCCGCCCCGCCCGCGCGAAGGCCCGCCCGAACACGCCCCCCGCGCCCGCCGAGCCCTACGACGAGGTGGAGGCCACAGAGATCGAGCCCGAGCCCGAAGTGGAGACCGAACTCACCCAGCCGGAGCCGGAGCGCCCCGTCCCGTCGCAGCGCGAGTCGGCCCCCGACCGCACCGAGAACCGGGGCGGCGCCATCTACGTCCTCCGCGACCCCGGCGCCGACGGCGAGTAGCCGCGGCGCGGGGGGTCAGAACGCCCAGTCGAGGGTGCCGGGCTCGGCGCCGAGCCGCTTCTCGATCTTGGGGACGTAGGTGTCGCGGCACTGCTGCTCGTCGGCGACGGTGTTGGCCGCGTCCAGGCAGTCGTTCAGGTCGCTGACCTGCGGGGAGATGTAGAGCAGCACGGCGATGGAGGCGAGCGACAGCAGCACCCCGACCGCGCCGGTGACGATGCCGGTGGTCGCGCCCGCGAGGTGCCGGACGCTCCGGCGGGCGCGCAGCCCGAGGACGAGGCCGGCGATCGACAGGATCAGGCCGAGCGGCATGAAGATCAGCGTGATCAACAGCCCGCCGACGCCGAGCCAGGCGGCGCGGCGGGCCACCACGGCGGCCGCCTCGGCGTCCTGCCGCGGGGGCCGCTCGGGGGTCTGGACACCGTGGCCCTGGCCGGGCTGCTCGCTCACGTGCTCTCCTCCATGTGGCCGCCGTCCCGGCTCGTCCGGGACGGTTTCCGGCTGGTCGTGCGGGGCTGACGAGCTGGGCCTATAGGCTTTCCCACGGCCGCCGCGGGAGACGCCGCGGCCGCCGAACCCGTACCCCACAGCAGGGAGTCATGGTGTCCGCCCGGCTCGTCGTCCTGGTCTCCGGCGCGGGGACCAACCTCCAAGCGCTGCTCGACGCGTGCGCTGACCCAGCCTACGGGGCGCAGGTGGTGGCCGTAGGCGCCGACCGGTCCGGGATCGCCGGCACCGCGCGCGCGCAGGAGGCGGGCCTGCCCGCTTTCACCGTCCGCATCCCCGACTTCGCCGACCGCGCGGAGTGGGACGCCGCGCTCACCGAGGCGGTCGCCGCGCACGCGCCCGACCTGGTGGTGTCCGCCGGGTTCATGAAGATCCTCGGCCCGCGGTTCCTGGAGCGCTTCGGCGGCCGGATCGTCAACACCCACCCGGCGCTGCTGCCGTCGTTCCCGGGCGCGCACGCCGTCCGGGACGCCCTGGCCTACGGGGTGAAGGTGACGGGCTGTACCGTGCACTTCGTCGACGAAGGCGTGGACACCGGACCCGTCATCGCCCAGGAAACGGTCCCCGTGCGCTGGCATGACGACGAGGACTCCCTGCACGAGCGCATCAAGCAGGTGGAGCGGCGCCTCCTCGTCGACGTCGTCGGACGGCTCGCCCGGGACGGGTGGACCGAGCGGGGCAGGCGGGTCTCCATGAAGTGCCGTACCTGTGACACCTCCGCCGCCGCGGGGGACGAGGCCGACAACGAGGGGAGCTCGACCGGTGAGTCGGGTCGCGATTAAGCGCGCGCTGATCAGCGTTTACGACAAGACGGGCCTGGAGGAACTGGCCCGCGGCCTGCACGCGGCCGGGGTGGAGATCGTCTCCACCGGGTCGACGGCGGGGCGGATCGCCGCCGCCGGCGTGCCGGTGATGAAGGTGGAGAAGCTCACCGGGTTCCCCGAGTGCCTGGACGGCCGGGTGAAGACGCTGCATCCCCGGGTGCACGCGGGCCTGCTCGCCGACCGCCGCAAGGACGACCACCTCCAGCAGCTGGAGGACCTGCACGTCGAGCCGTTCGACCTCGCCGTGGTGAACCTCTACCCGTTCGCCGACACCGTCGACTCGGGCGCCCGCCCCGACGAGTGCGTGGAGCAGATCGACATCGGCGGCCCGACGATGGTCCGCGCCGCCGCCAAGAACCACGCGAGCGTCGCCGTCGTGGTGTCGCCGCGCGCCTACGGCGCCGTCCTGGAGGCGGTCGGGCAGGGCGGCTTCACGCTGGCGGAGCGGCGCCGCCTGGCCGCCGAGGCGTTCGGCCACACCGCGTCCTACGACGTCGCGGTGGCGTCCTGGTTCGCGTCGACCTACGCGCCGGACGCGCAGGCCGGCGAGTCGGGCTGGCCGGACTTCCTGGGCTCCACCTGGCAGCGCTCGGACGTCCTCCGCTACGGCGAGAACCCGCACCAGAAGGCCGCGCTCTACACCGACACCGGCCACCGCGGCGGCCTCGCGGGCGCCGAGCAGCTGCACGGCAAGGAGATGTCCTACAACAACTACGTGGACGCCGACGCCGCCCGCCGCGCCGCCGGCGACTTCGCCGAGCCCGCCGTCGCGATCATCAAGCACGCCAACCCGTGCGGCATCGCGGTCGGCGCCGACGTCGCCGAGGCGCACCGCAAGGCGCACGCCTGCGACCCCCTGTCGGCCTTCGGCGGCGTCATCGCGGTGAACCGCCCGGTCACCGCCGCGATGGCCGAGCAGGTCGCCGAGGTGTTCACCGAGGTGCTGGTCGCGCCCGCGTTCGAGGACGCGGCGCTGGAGATCCTCACCCGCAAGAAGAACATCCGCCTGCTGGTCGCGGAGGACGGCGTCCCCGCGCCGTTCGAGTCCCGGCGCATCGACGGCGGCGTCCTCCTCCAGCAGGTGGACCGGGTGGACGCCCCCGGCGACGACCCCGCCGCCTGGGAGCTGAAGACCGGCGAGGCCGTGGACGAGGCGACGCTGGCGGACCTGGCGTTCGCCTGGAAGGCGTGCCGGTCGGTCAAGTCCAACGCGATCCTGCTCGCGCACGACGGCGCGACGACCGGCGTCGGCATGGGCCAGGTCAACCGGGTCGACTCGGCGCGGCTCGCCGTCGCGCGGGCGGGGGAGGAGCGCGCCGCCGCCTCGGTCGGCGCCTCCGACGCGTTCTTCCCGTTCCCCGACGGGCTGCAGGTGCTCGCCGACGCGGGCGTCCGCGCGATCGTCGAGCCGGGCGGCTCGAAGAACGACCCGGACGTCATCGAGGCGGCCGCCAAGGCCGGAATCGCGCTGTACTTCACCGGGACGCGCCACTTTTTCCACTGATTTCTCGCGGCGTTCCCGCAGGCAGGGCCCGGTTCCCAGGGTGGGACCGGGCCCTGCGGCCGGTTGTGGATGTTTAGCGATCACTGGACCCATCACGCCGATCCGTTGATAGTCTCGGGAAGGTCACAGTCGCTTGATGCTTTTGTGACCTCCGTACAGGTTTATCGGGAGGCTCCATGGACGCCCTGCTGACCTTCTGGGCCGGCTCGATCGTGCAGACCGGCTCGCTGCTGCTGGACGCGCGCCAGATGATCGGCCTGGTCGCGGCCTTCCTCGCGGCGATCATGGCGGCCCAGCTCGGCTGGCACGGCACCGACCGCGTCATCGCCTGGCGCGGCCGCACCGACGAGGACTGACCCCTCCCGCGACCCCCTACCGCACCCCCTGCGGCGCGCCCCGCCGCAGCCGCCCCCCGCATCTCCGGCAGCGTCGCCGGCAGCCACCGCCACACCTCCGGATCCCCGCCCACTTCCAGCAGTCCCTCCGCGTGCTCCGGCGCCGGCGGCTCCAGCCGCACATGCCGGATTCCGGGCGACCACTGGCCGGTTAGCATGGGTGTCTCACGCGACTGGCGCGAAGAAGGTGGACTCGACCACCGGGGAGCGACGCAGGACCGGCCCACCGCGCGCCTGGGTGGCCGGGACCGGCGCCGTGGGCCCGTGCCCCGGCGCTCGACCCGCGCGGAGGTACGCACATGACGGCACAGCTCCTGGACGGCAAGGCCACGGCCGCCGAGATCCGCACCGACCTGAAGGGCCGCGTCGAGGCGCTCCGCGAGCGCGGCGTCGGCGTCGGCCTCGGCACCGTCCTCGTCGGCGACGACCCCGGCAGCCACGCCTACGTCAACATGAAGCACCGCGACTGCGCCGAGGTCGGCATCGAGAGCCTGCGCTACGACCTGCCCGCGGACGCCTCGCAGGACGAGGTGGAGCGCGCCGTCGCCGAGCTGAACGGCAACCCCGCCTGCACCGGCTACATCGTGCAGCTCCCGCTGCCGAAGGGCCTCGACGAGCAGCGCGTGCTGGAGCGCATCGACCCCGCCAAGGACGCCGACGGCCTGCACCCGACCAACCTCGGCCGGCTCGTCCTCATGCAGCCCGGCCCGCTGCCCTGCACGCCGAAGGGCATCGTGGAGCTGCTCCGCCGCTTCGACGTGCCGGTCGCGGGCGCCGAGGTCACCGTCGTCGGCCGCGGCATCACCGTCGGCCGCTCGCTCGGCCTGCTGCTCACCCGCCGCACCGAGAACGCGACCGTCACGCTCTGCCACACCGGCACCCGCAACCTCGCCGCGCACACCCGCAAGGCCGACATCGTCGTCGCGGCGGCCGGCGTGCCCGGCCTCATCACCGCCGGCATGGTGAAGCCCGGCGCGGCCGTGCTGGACGTCGGCGTCTCCCGCGTCGACGGCAAGCTCGCCGGCGACGTCGCCGCCGACGTCCGCGAGGTCGCCGGCTGGGTCGCCCCGAACCCCGGCGGCGTCGGCCCCATGACGCGCGCCATGCTGCTCGCCAACGTCGTCGAGGCCGCCGAGGCGAGCGCCCGCGCCTAGCCCGCGCGGAAGCCCCGCGCCGCGGGCTGCGGCGCGGGGCCTCCGCCCTGCTCAGCTGGCCCGGCGGCCCGCCGCGGTGGCCGGGCGGCCCGGCCCGGTCAGGTGCCCGGGACCGTTCCCGGGACCGTGCGCGGCGCCCGGCGGTCCCGGACGGCGGACGCCGCCCGGCCCCGGCTGGCCCTCCATCGGCGGCCGGGTCTGCTGGGGCACGTGCACCGGCGGCAGCGGGCGCACCAGCCCCATCGCGATCACTTCGTTGGCGAGCCGGGTGCGCCGGTTGGCGCCCTCGGGGATGCGGAACTTCTGGTAGAGCCGCAGCAGGTGCTGCTTGACGGCGGCCTCGGTGACCACCAGGTCGCCGGCGATCTCCCGGGCGGTCGCCGGCGCGACGAACGCCTCGTCCGAGAGGGCGGGCCGGCAGAGCGAGGTCAGCACGTCGACCTCGCGGCGGGTGAGCTCGGGAGCCACGGCGCGCCGCAGCTCGACGTCGGGGTCGACCTCCTCGCGGGGGATGCCCCCCATCCGGCAGCGCGCCGTGCCGAAGCTCACGACGTCACCGTCCTCCAGGACGCGGCGCGCGATCGGCCGGCCGTTGACACGTGTCCCGTTGCGGGACAGCCCCATGTCGACGACGTAGACGTACGGGCCGCGCCGAATGATCTCTGCGTGCAAACGGGACACACTCGGGTCGTCGAGACGGACGTCGACTCCTCGTCCGCGTCCGACCGTCGTGACGTCGGGGCGCAGCGGCACCACCAGCCCGCTGTCCTCGATCCGCATGAACGGCCCCTCCACGGCAGTCCTCCCAGCTAGTTAGCGACCCCTGTCTGCCGGGTTACCCGGCCGCCCCACCGTCACACCCTCCTACTGGCGAGTAGGCCAGATGGCGCAAGGGCTCCCGCGCCCCGCCGCGCCCGTCCCGCACCCCTTGTCCCACCTCGTCCCGGGGCCATGTCCGTCAAGGGGTGGAATGTCGCGTCTCATCTGCTGGACGCCCGGCGGCGGCGCGGCGGGCCGTCCGATGTCGTGACCGGACGCCTTTCCCACTACCGTGGAAGGGGACGAAGCGAGCGGAGCGTGGGCATGAGCACCGAGCTGCACCGGCGACGGCGCCGGGCACCCCGAAGCAAGGGCGCGGCGCCGCACTGGCTCGGGCGGCTGCCCTACCTGATCGTGCTCGCCGGCGTCGGCGGCGGCCTCGCGCTCTGCGCGCTCGACTACTTCCGCAAGGGCTCGGGCCTGATGGCCGCCGCCGTGCTGTTCGGCGCGCTGGCCCGGCTCGTCCTGCCGCCCAGCCAGATCGGCATGCTGGAGACCCGCAAGCGCTGGCTGGACGTCACGATGATGGCGGTCTTCGCCTTCGCCATCGCCGGGGTCGCCTACGTGGTGCCCCATTAGCGGTTGAACGGGCGGTACGCCCCTATGGGTACGTATTCGTAGGGCGAGGTCTAGACCTCCGGCCTCGCTCGGATAGCCTCCCCAGTGAGCCTTACAAGGACTGCTGGCCGGTGTAGGAAAGGGACAGCATCACCATGCCCAAGATCAAGGTAGCCGCCCCCGTCGTCGAACTCGACGGGGACGAGATGACGCGGATCATCTGGAAGTTCATCAAGGACCAGTTGATCCTGCCCTACCTGGACGTCGACCTGAAGTACTACGACCTCGGGATCGAGTACCGCGACGAGACCGACGACCAGGTCACCATCGACGCCGCGAACGCCATCAAGCAGTACGGCGTCGGCGTCAAGTGCGCGACGATCACCCCCGACGAGGCGCGCGTCGAGGAGTTCGGCCTCAAGAAGATGTGGCGTTCCCCCAATGGAACGATCCGCAACATCCTGGGCGGCGTGATCTTCCGCGAGCCCATCGTGGTGCGGAACGTGCCGCGGCTCGTTCCGGGCTGGACCAAGCCCATCATCATCGGCCGCCACGCCCACGGCGACCAGTACAAGGCCACCGACTTCGTCGTGCCGGGCCCGGGCAAGGTGACGATCACCTACACCCCGGAGAACGGCGACGAGCCGATGGAGTTCGAGGTCGCGAACTTCCCGGGCGGCGGCGTCGCCATGGGCATGTACAACTACGACGACTCGATCCGCGACTTCGCCCGCACCTCCATGCGCTACGCGCTGGAGCGGGAGATGCCGCTGTACCTGTCGACCAAGAACACCATCCTCAAGGCCTACGACGGCCGGTTCAAGGACCTCTTCCAGGAGGTCTTCGACGCCGAGTTCAAGGCCGACTTCGACGCCAAGGGCCTCACCTACGAGCACCGGCTGATCGACGACATGGTCGCGGCGGCGCTGAAGTGGGAGGGCGGCTTCGTCTGGGCCGCCAAGAACTACGACGGCGACGTGCAGTCCGACACCCTCGCGCAGGGCTTCGGCTCGCTCGGCCTGATGACCTCGGTCCTCATGACGCCGGACGGCAGGACGCTGGAGGCCGAGGCCGCGCACGGCACGGTCACCCGCCACTACCGCCAGCACCAGCAGGGCAAGGCCACCTCCACCAACCCGATCGCGTCCATCTTCGCCTGGACGCGGGGCCTGGAGCACCGCGGCAAGCTCGACAACACCCCCGAGGTCATCGGCTTCGCGCGGGCGCTGGAGCAGGTCTGCGTGGAGACCGTCGAGGCCGGCCAGATGACCAAGGACCTGGCCCTGATCGTCGGCGGCGACACCCCGTGGCTGACCACGGAGCAGTTCCTGGAGGCGCTGGACACCAACCTCCAGAAGAAGGTCGGCGCCTGACGCGCCCGCCCCTTCGCGCCGAAGGCCGCCCCGGTGATCCCGGGGCGGCCTTCGCCGTTATGGTCCCGCCGCTACTTGGTGCGGCGCTTCACCTTGTAGGTGTCGATGAACCGGACGGTGGCCGACTTCGTCCCGCCGGCCTTGACGGTGACCGTGCGCCCCCTGGCCTTGGCGCCCCCGCCGACCTGGTGCCGGACGGTGACGGAGGCGGGGCCGCGCGCGCCGTCGGCGGTCTCGCGGACGGTGCAACTCGCCTCCCTCGGCAGGACGAGCGGCTTCCGCAGGCGGACGAGGCCGTCACGGCCGGGCTCGACGGTGTAGGAGGCGGTCTGCCCGTCCGAGCAGCGCACCTTGATCTTCACCGGGCCGGTGCGGACGCCCCGCGGGTCCTCGATCAGCTTCTCGACGCGCAGCTTCCCCCACGGCGTGAACCTGTCGGTGAACCGGCAGGTGTGGTTCGGCTGCGCGGCGGTGAGGTCGACGGTGGCGGTCGCGTCGCCGACGGGCTGCGTCCTGCCGTCGCAGGTGATCGAGGTCAGCTCCCAGCGGCCGGCCGCGTCGTCGTGGTGCAGCTCGGTGATGAAGTAGCGGCCGAGCGGCAGCCGGTCCTTGGAGGTCGACGCGGGATTGCGGCCGGGTGCGGTGGTGACGCTGCGGAAGTCCGGCCCGACCTCGCGGGAGGTGGCGGCCTCGCCGGTCGGGATCAGCCCGCGGGACTGGAAGTCGGCCCGCCCGTAACCTCCGACGGTGAGCTTCTCGACGGTGATCTTCCCGGTGGGGTGGAAGGTGTTGGTGAACAGGCAGTTCACCGGGGTGTCGGCCAGGTCCACCTTGTAGTCGACGCGGGTGGCGCGCCGGGCGGCGCGGGCGGTCCGGGCGCGGGTGGGCGCGGCCTTGGCGACCTTGCGCGTCGCGGACACGCACTCGACGCCGTCCGCCGTCCAGTAGCCGTGCTCGGTGGCGTCCGGGAGCGTCTCGTGCAGGGTGTAGACGCCGGCCTCGGCGTCCTCGACGCGGCCGGCGAGCTCGGGCCGGCCGAGGACCTGGGTGGACAGGGAGCCGAGGTCGGTGGTCGTGCCGCCGGGGCGGTCCACGGTGAAGGCGAACGGGCCGCCGACGGCGCCGTAGGTGCGCTTGAACACCGAGATGCCGGTGCTGAACACGCGCCGGTCGGTGTAGGTGCAGGTGACGGTGTCCTCGCCGGCGAGGGTGACGGCGGCGTGCGCGCCGCTGATCTCGACGCGGCTCTCATCGGTCGCCGAGTCGCAGGTCAGCGAGGCCAGCTCCCAGCCGTCGGGGATGTCCTCGGTGAACTCCCAGGGGTCGTCCTGCGGGCGGGTCTCGCCGCGGTCGAAGGTCATCGAGCCGGGAGCGCCGGGCGCGGCGTCCTCGTCGAAGGCGCCGCCGGGGTTGTAGGAGACGTTGCCGTGGAAGTGGAAGCGGTGGGTCTGGGCGCCGCCGCCCTCCACCTGCTTCCGCACGATGATCTTGCCGGCGGTGGGCGGCGGGGTGACGGCGTAGTAGTAGCAGAAGATGTGGCTGTAGCCGGACGGGAAGCGCGCCGTCTCGACGTTGTCGCCGTTGAGGTTGTCGACCGAGCAGCGCAGCGCGCCGAACCCGTAGGTGCCGCGGCCGAAGGCGGCGTCCATCAGCGGGTCGGAGACGTAGCCGCCCTGCACCCAGAGGTTGCCGTTCTGCGCGAGCTTCTGCTGCTGGGAGTTCAGGGTGACGGTGACGGCGGCCTGGACGCTCTTCCCGGTCGGGTTGCCGTCCTTGTCGAGCCAGGGCGTGGACGCCTTGGTGACGGGCGTGCGCCCGGCGGAGCCGGTGACGGTGCTGAGCGGGTCGGAGGCGGTGTAGTTGCCGCCCCACTCGAAGCCCCAGCCGACGAGCGGCCGGCAGTTCGGGTCGTTGGGCTCCTCGATCGACGGGTCGATCGGCTGGCCGCTCGTGTAGACGCTGTTCTTGCCGAGATCGCGGAGCGACTCCTGGATGTTGTTGCGGGCCAGGTTGGCCATGATGTCGGTGTACTCGTCGCACTGGCGGGCGACCAGGGTGACCTTCAACTCGTCGGCGCGGGGCTGCGGCGCCTCCGCCCGCGCGGGTGCTGAGGCGAGCCCGAGCAGCAGGGCCGCGCTCGTCAGCAGGCAGGTGAACGTTCTCGGCATGCCGGGGAGCGTGCCCGCGGGCGGGGGCGGGGCCGCCCGGCCTGCCGAATCATGATCGAGAAATGATGATCTTGCGGGGGGATGCTCGCCGGGCGCCCGGCGGGACGCGGCGGGCCGGGCGCGCGATAACCTGAGGGACGGAGTATCTCGACGCCGAGAGATCCGGGCGCGGCGGTCCGGGGCGATCGGCCCCGGGAGCACCGCCCGTCCACACGCCGCACACACGCGACGGCGAGGCCGACCGAGCCCCGTCGGGTCACCGCAGGAGATGAAACAGGCAATGACGCGCACCCCAGTCAACGTCACCGTCACCGGCGCCGCGGGCCAGATCGGCTACGCGCTGCTGTTCCGCATCGCGTCCGGCCAGCTCCTCGGCGCGGACGTCCCGGTCCGCCTCCGGCTGCTGGAGATCCCGCAGGCCGTGAAGGCCGCCGAGGGCACCGCGATGGAGCTGGAGGACGCCGCGTTCCCGCTGCTGTCCGGCATCGACATCTTCGACGACGCCGCGCGGGCGTTCGACGGCGCCAACGTCGCGCTGCTCGTCGGCGCCCGCCCCCGCACCAAGGGCATGGAGCGCGGCGACCTGCTGGAGGCCAACGGCGGCATCTTCAAGCCGCAGGGCGAGGCGATCAACGCCGGCGCCGCCGACGACATCAAGGTGCTGGTGGTCGGCAACCCGGCCAACACCAACGCCCTGATCGCCCAGCAGCACGCGCCGGACGTCCCGGCGGCCCGCTTCACCGCGATGACCCGCCTGGACCACAACCGCGCCCTCGCGCAGCTGTCCAAGAAGGCCGGCGTCTCCGTGTCCGAGATCAGGAAGCTGACGATCTGGGGCAACCACTCGGCGACCCAGTACCCCGACATCTTCCGCGCCGAGATCGCCGGCAAGTCCGCCGCCGAGACGGTGAACGACCAGGCGTGGCTGGAGGACGACTTCATCCCGACCGTCGCCAAGCGCGGCGCCGCGATCATCGAGGCGCGCGGCGCGTCCTCGGCCGCCTCGGCCGCCTCGGCCGCGATCGACCACGTGCACACCTGGGTCAACGGCACCGCCGAGGGCGACTGGACGTCCATGGCGGTCGTGTCCGACGGCTCCTACGGCGTGCCGGAGGGCCTCATCTCCTCCTTCCCGGTCACCACCTCCGGCGGCGAGTGGTCGATCGTGCAGGGCCTGGAGATCGACGACTTCTCCCGCGCGCGCATCGACGCCTCGGTCGGCGAGCTGGCGGAGGAGCGCGACGCCGTCCGCAAGCTCGGCCTCATCTGACGCACCCCCGCGAAAGCCCCGGACGCCCGCGCGCCCGGGGCTTTCCGCTCGATCGCGCCGGAAAATCGGGGCGGCTCTGTCGGCCCCCCTCGATAGGCTGCCCCTCGTACCGGCAGGTACGGGACGAGGGGGACGGGCGTGGCGGAGCGGGCATTCCAGGTCGATCTGCGGGGGGTGGTGGACCTCCTCAGCCGGCATCTGTACTCCAGTCCCCGCGTCTACCTGCGCGAGCTGCTGCAGAACGCGGTCGACGCGATCACCGCGCGCGGCGCCGGCGGCGGGCGGGTGCGGATCGAGACGGGCGGCGGCGCCCTCCGCGTCCACGACGACGGCGTCGGCCTCACCGAGGACGAGGTCCACGCGCTGCTCGCCACGATCGGCCGCTCGTCCAAGCGCGACGAGCTCGGCTTCGCCCGGCACGACTTCCTCGGCCAGTTCGGCATCGGCCTGCTGTCGGGCTTCCTCGTCGCCGACGAGATCGAGGTGGTGACGCGGTCGGCCAAGGGCGGCCCGGCGGTCCGCTGGACGGGCCTCGCCGGCGGCAGCTACCGCGTCGAGCCCGGCGAGCGCGCCGAGCCCGGCACGACGGTGACGCTGCGCGCCCGGCCGGGCTCCGGCGAGCTGCTCGCCCCGGACGTCGTCCGCGAGCTCGCCGCGACCTACGGCGGCCTGCTGCCGATCGACCTCACCGTGGACGGCGCCCCCGTCACCGCCGGCGGCCCGCCCTGGCTCGCCGCCCACCGCGACCCGGCCGCGCGGCGCCGCGCCCTCGACGCCTACTGCCGCGACCTGTACGGGTTCGAGCCGTTCGACGTCATCGACCTCGACGTCCCCGAGGCGGGCCTCACCGGCGTCGCGTTCGTCCTGCCGCGGCCCGTCGCGCCGAGCGCGCGCGGCGCGCACCGCGTCTACCTCAAGCGGATGCTGCTCGCCGAGGGCGTCGAGGGGCTGCTGCCCGGCTGGGCGTTCTTCGTGCGCTGCGTCGTCGACGCCACCGAGCTGAAGCCCACCGCGAGCCGCGAGGCGCTCTACGAGGACGAGCTGCTCGACGCCACCCGCGACGCGCTCGGCGACCGGCTCCGCCAGTGGCTCGTCCGCCTCGCCGAGACCGACCCGGCCCGGCTGCGCGGCTTCCTGCGGCTGCACCGGCTCGGCGTCAAGGCGATGGCGCTGCACGACGACGACATGCTGCGCCTCGTCGACCGCTGGCTGGAGTTCGAGACCTCCGCCGGGCCGATGACGCTCGCCGAGTTCCGCCGCCGCCACCCCGGCACCGCCCGCTACGCGGCGAGCGTCGAGGAGTTCCGGCGGCTCGCGGCGGTCGCGGGCGCGCAGGGCGTCGGCGTCGTCAACGGCGGCTACGTCCACGACACCGAGATCATCGAGCGGCTGCCGGCGATCGACCCCGGCATCGCCGTCCGCCGCCTCGACCCGGCCGAGCTGACCACCGCGTTCGGCGTCGTCGACCCGGCCGCCGAGCTCGCGCTGCGGCCGTTCCTCGCCGCCGCGCAGCGCGCCGTCGACCACCTCGGCTGCGAGGTCGTCGTCCGCGACTTCGACCCCGCCTCGCTGCCCGCCCTCTACCTGACCAGCCGCGCCGCCGAGCACCAGGCCGAGGTCGCCGAGGCCCGCGAGGCCGCCGACGAGCTGTTCGGCGGGCTGCTGGACGCGCTGCACTCGGCGGTCCGCGCCGATCGCCCGCAGCTCGTCCTCAACCACCGCAACCCGCTGACCCGCCGGATCACCGCGCTCGCCGAGGACGGCCTCGTCGAGCTGGCCGTGCAGGGCCTGTACGGGCAGGCGCTGCTGCTCGGCCACCACCCGCTGCGCCCGGCCGACACGGCCGTGCTGAACCGCTCGTTCCTCGGCCTGCTGGAGTGGGCCGTGCACACCCCGGAGGACGGCCGATGAGCGACGTGCACGACCTGATGCAGCGGGCCTACGAGCTGCCCTACGGCGAGCCCCGCACCGTCCTCGTCGAGGAGGCGCTGCGCCGCGCTGAGGGCGGCGACCGCGCGCTGGCGTTCCGCGTCCGGATGGAGCTCGGCACCGCCTACGAGTTCGGCGGCGAGCCCATGAAGCTGTTCACCACCTTCACCCGTGCGCTCGCCGACTTCGACGCCGCGCCCGCCGAGGTGGGCGAGGGCGCCGAGCACCAGCTCCTCTGGCAGTTCAAGTGGATCGTGTCGTCGCTCACCCAGTTCCCCGAGGTGCCGCTCGACCGCACCCTCGCCGTCCTGGACGACATGGAGCGCCGCTACCGCCAAGGCGGGCACAGCCTGCACGCCCTGTACGGGCGGCGCGCCCGCGTCGCCAAGCACCTCGGCGACGCGGCGGCGGCCGACCGCTGGTTCGGGCTGTGGCAGGCGGCGCCGCGCGACGACCTGTCGGACTGCGCGGGCTGCGACCCGTCCGGCAAGGCCGCCCACCTGTACTGGCGCGGCCGCTACGACGAGGCGCTCGCCGTCGCCGGGCCGGTGCTGCTGGAGGAGCTGAACTGCACCGAGCAGCCGGGCGGGATCCTCACCACCCTGCTGCCGCTGTACGCGCGCACCGGCCGCTGGGACGAGGCCCGCACCGCGCACCTGCGCGCCTACCGGCAGTACCGCACGCAGCTCGCGCGGCTCGGCGACATCGGCGCCCACCTGGAGTTCTGCGCGCGGACCGGCAACGAGGCGCGCGGCCTGGAGATCCTCCAGCGGCACCTGGAGTGGCTCGACCGCGCGCCGAGCCCGTCGGCGGCGATGGACTTCGCCGCCCCCGCCGCCCTGCTGCTCGGCCGCGTCGACCCGGCCGCCGAGCTCGTGCGGCGCCCCGGCGAGCCGACGACGGCGGGCGCGCTGCGTACCGAGCTCGCCGGCCTCGCCACCTCCCTGGCCGCCCGCTTCGACGCCCGCAACGGCACGTCCCGGCAGGGCGACATCGTCCGCGAGACCCTCGCCGCCGAACCCTGGACCGACCACCTGCCGCTCACCGGCGGCCCGCGCCGCCGCCCGCCCGCGCCCGCCCCGGCGCCCGCGCCCGTCCCGCCGGGCGTCGACACCCTGGACGCCGCCCTCGACCTCGCCGAGGAGCACCGCAAGGCCGAGGCGATGGACGCCGCCCACGCCGCCTGGCGCCGCTACGACGAGCTCGTCGCGGCGGGCGCCGAGCCGACCGTCCTCCAGCGCGCCCGGCGCCTGGAGGGCACCGGCGCCGCGCACCAGGGCGCGGGCGACTTCGCCGAGGCGGCGGGCGCCTGGTCGGAGGGCGCCGCGCTGTACGAGACGCTCGGCAAGGCCGAGGACGCCGCCACGCTGCGCAACCTCGCCGCGACGATGCGCGCCCTGGCGGGCGACGCGGGCGCCGAGGGCGACGTCCGGGAGACGCTCGCGTGGATGGAGGCCCACGGCACCGAACCGCGCCGCGCCGCGATGGCCCGCGTTCGCCTGGCGATGCTGCTGCTGGAGGGCGGGCGGGGCGCCGAGGCCCTCGCCGTCCTGGACGTGCCGCCCGCCACCGACGACGCTGCCGTGCGCTCCCGGCACCTCATGCTGCGCGCCCAGGCGCACCTCGACGCGGGCGACGTCGAGGAGGCCGCCGGAGCGCTGCGCGCGGCCCGCGAGACGGCGGCCGGCACGGTCCCGGACGTCGCGGCGCAGGCCCCGTTCATCCTCGCGCAGATCCTCGCGCAGACCGACGAGAACGCCCTGGACGAGGCCGCCGCGCTGCTCGGCGAGGCCCTTGAGCACGCGCCCCCGGGCGGGCCGATGGCGGCCACCGCGCACCGCTACCGCGGCGAGCTGCTGCTCCGCCTGGAGCGCCCGGCGGACGCCGCGCCCGACCTCGCCGAGGCCGTCGCGGCCTTCACCGCCCTGGGCCAGGCCGAGGACGCCGCCTGCGTCCGCATCGACCTCGCCGCCGCCCACCACATGACGGGCCGCCACCTGGAGGCCGCCGAGCTCGCCGAGGAGGCGCAGCTCGGGCCGCTCGAACCCGGCGACGACCTGCGCGCCCGGCTCATCGCCGCGAACGCGCAGGAGAAGCTCGGCGAGCCCGGCGCCGCCGACGCCTTCACCGAGCTCGCCGCCCTGGAGGAGCACCCCCTCGGCAAGGGCCACCACCTGCGGCACGCCGGCGAGATCCTCACCGGCGCCGACAAGGACGACGCCGCCGCCGAGCGCTTCACCGAGGCCGCCCGCTGGTTCAGCGAGGGCGGCGACCCCTTCGCCGCCGTCGACGCCCTGCGCCGCGGCGCGATGTGCCGCTGGTGGAGCGGGCGCCCCGACGAGGCCCGCGCCCAGATGCGGGACGCCCGCGCCGCCCTCGCCGGCCTGCCGCCCGACGCCGGGCCCGCCCTCGCCTGGCACACCGCCCTCATCGACTACGACGAGGCGCGGCTCCTCCTCGACGACGACCGCGCGGCGGCGATCGGGAACCTGCACCGCGCGGTCGCCGGTTTCGCGTCCATCGACGAGAAGGACGCGGCGTCCCAGGCCCGCGCCCTCCTCGACGACCTCACCGACACGCCGCACGGGAGCGACGGCGCCGACCCCTCGTAGTCGATAGAATTCCCTGCGTACACGGGCTTTCGCGGTGCGGCGCGTCCCTTCGGGGGCGCGCCGCCGTCGTTCGGGGTGGATGTCACCATGCGGGTTCTGGCCGTCAGCGGCGCTGCCGTCACCATGCTGCTCGCCTCCGGCGCGCAGGCCGGCGCGGTCCCGGGCGCGGACCTCGGCGTCGCCGTCAGCGGCCCCGCCCGCGCGGCGGCGGGCGCCCCGATGACCTACGCGATGACGGTGTGGAACACCGGCCCCGTCGCGTCCCGCGCCGTCGCGGCGACCTTCGCGCTCCCGCGCGGCTTCGCCGTGATCGGCCTGGACGCGCCGTCCTGCACCGACCGGAGCCGCGCCGTCCGCTGCACCTTCCGCGACCTCGCGGCGGGCGCCGCCCGCACCGTCCGCCTCCAGGGCGTCATCGCACCCGAGGCCCGCGGCCCGCTGCACGCCTCGGCGCGCGTCCGGTCGGCGACGGCCGACCCGTCGCGCGACAACGACACCGCGGCCGTGACGACCCCGCTGACGCCCGGCACCGACATGGCCGTCCGGCTCACCACCCCCCGCCGCACCGCCGCCCGCGGCGCCCGCACGCCGCTCACCGCCGTCGTCGCCAACCGCGGCGGCGCGACGGCCCGGCGCGTCACCCTGTACCTGGGCGCGCACGGCGCCCACCTGCTGACCAGCCCCGCCGACCGCTGCGCCGCCACCCGCGCGAGCGGCCGCGACCAGTACCTGCGCTGCGACCTCGGCACCCTGACGCCCGGCACGTCCCGCACCGTCCGCACCGCCACCCAGACCGGCGGCGGCGCCCAGCGCTTCGCCGCGAGCGTCACGAGCGCGGCGGGCGAGACCGCCCCCGCCGACAACACCGCCACCGCCCACCTCACCTCCGGCCCGCGCACCCGCTGACGGGCCCCCGCGCCGCGATCGGGCGCGTACGGTGGCGGGCATGGCCTCCCTTGATCATCAGAAGACCGCATTGGTACTCGTGGACCTCCAGGTGCGGATCGCGGCGCGGCCGCTGTTCCCGCGTGCGGGCGCCGAGGTCGTGGCGACGGCGAAGCGGCTCGCGCGCGGGTTCCGGGCGGCGGGCGCGGCCGTCGTCCTCGTGCAGGCGCACCGGCCCGGAGTGGACGAGCAGCCGCTCGACAGCGAGCTGGAGGCCGGGCTCTGGGAGCACGGCGATCTGGTGTTCACCAAGCACACCGTCGGCGGCTTCCACGACGGCGCCCTGCACGCGCTGCTCCAGGAGTACGGGATCGGGACGCTCGTGTTCGGCGGCATCGCCACCAACCTGGGCGTCGAGTCCACCGCGCGGGCCGCGAGCGACCACGGCTACGGCCTGCTGTTCGTCGAGGACGCCATGGCCGCCCTCAGCGCCCCCGAGCACGAGGCCGCCGTCACCCTCGACCTGCCGCGCTTCGGCGAGGTCGTCACCGCCGACGAGGCCCTCGCCCGCCTCGCCTGACCGTCCCGTCCGCCGGCCGCGTCCGTCCGTCCGGCCCGTCCGTTCGAGCGGTGACCCCCGGTCGTCGAAAGTTGAGATGCGGCGTGTTGGGCACTTTGGAGATCGAAAGTGGCCAACACGCCGCAAGTCGACGGGGGGTGACCGGGGGGTCAGGGGATGGGGTGGGCGGCTGTTGAAGGGGTGCCGTCCAGGAAGACGGGTGGGGGCCAGGAACGGCGGGTGTAGGTGGCCTTGACGGCGTCGCGGACGGTCGGGAGGCGGTCGGCGGCGGCGAGGACCAGGACGCAGCCGCCCGATCCCGGGCCGATCAGCCGGCCGCCTCGTGCGCCCGCGCGGACGGCGGCGTCCAGGGCGGCGTCGGCCTCCGGCCAGGACGCGCCGCAGGAGTCGCGCAGCGACATCTGCGACGCCGTCAGCATCGCGCCGAGCTCGGCGACGGCGCCCGCCCGCAGGAGGCCCGCCGCCGCCTCCACCCGGTGGTGCTCGGTGACGGCGTGCTGGACGGCGCCGCGCAGTGCCGGGTCGGGCAGGGCGGCGAGCGCGGCGGGCAGGTCCGTCACCTCGCGGGGTGACGCCAGGCCCAGCGAGGCCAGGGCCTTCGCGAGCGTCGCGGCGCGGGCGGCGGCGGCGTCCCGGCCGGGGGAGACCCCCGTTCCGATCACCAGCAGCGCGAGGCCCGCCCCGGCCGCGTCGAAGGGGAGGCGGCCGGTGAGGCCGCTCCGGGCGTCGTGCAGCAGGACGTGCCCCGGCTCGGCGCGCGACGGGACCGGGCCGAGGGCCGGGGCGACGTCGTACAGGTCGCAGACGGCCGATGCCAGCGCCGCCCGGAGGGCGCGGGCGGCGCCCAGCCCCGCGCGAGGGAGGATCTCGGAGTCCAGCAGCAGCGACGCCCCGCCCGCGTCGAGGGCGCGCAGCGATTCCGCCAGGCCCGCGGCCCAGGAGGGCGCGTCCCCGCCGGGCAGGAGGACGGGGGCCGCGTCCGCGGCTTGGAGCGAGCGCACCTCCAGGACGCCGTCGTCGCGGCGTGCCGCCGCCGCGCAGGCCCCGAAGGGCAGCGCGAACAGCAGCGACAGCCCATCCCCGGGCGCCTCCAGCAGCGCCGCCTCGGCGGGCGCGCGCCAGACGGCCTCGGGCGGCCGCTGGTACGCCTCGGTGAACGCGGCGGCGAGCGTCTCGGCCGACACCGGCCCCGGGACCGTCCAGGCGGCCCGGGGCGGCGCCGGGGTCCGGCGCCGCCGCCGCAGGAGGGGGCTCACCGGCCCTGGAGGAAGGACCAGGCGTCGGTGACCATGGTCGTGAGGTCGCGCTCGGGCTTCCAGCCGAGCGCCGACTCGATCTTGGCGGAGGAGGCGACCAGCACCGCCGGGTCGCCGGGGCGCCGCGGGCTCACCGTCGCGGGGATCGGATGCCCGGTGACCGCCCGGCACACCTCGACGACCTCGCGCACCGAGTAGCCGGTGCCGCTGCCCAGGTTGAAGATCTGGTGGGTGCCGGGCGCGGTCGCCTCCAGCGCCAGCAGGTGCGCGGCGCCGAGGTCGACGACGTGCACGTAGTCGCGGATACAGGTGCCGTCGGGCGTCGGGTAGTCGTCGCCGAACAGGTGGACGGCGTCGCGCTCGCCGAGCGCGACCTTCAGCACGTTCGGGATCAGGTGCGTCTCCACGGCGTGCCGCTCGCCCTGCGCGCCGCGCGCCCCCGCCACGTTGAAGTAGCGCAGCGACACCGCGCCGAGGCCGTACAGCCGCGCCCACTCGGCGAGCGCGGTGTCGATGGCGAGCTTGGACGCGCCGTAGGGGTTGGTCGGCCGCGTCGGCGCGGTCTCCAGGATCGGGGTGGACTCCGGCTCGCCGTAGGTGGCGGCGGTGGAGGAGAACACCAGGCGCGGCACCGACGCGCGCCGCATCGCGTCGAGCAGCGCCAGCGACTCGCCGAGGTTCTTGTCCCAGTACAGGCCCGGCTTCTCCACCGACTCGCCGACCAGCGACTTCGCGGCGAAGTGCAGCACCGCGTCGAATCCGGCGCCGTCCAGGGTCGCGAACGCGGCGTCGCGCAGCGTGCCGCGGACCAGGGCCGCGCCCGCGGGGACGGCGTCCTCGTGGCCGGTCGACAGGTCGTCGAGGACGACCACCTCGTGGCCGGCCTCCAGCAGCAGGGCCGAGACCACGCTGCCGATGTAGCCGGCGCCTCCGGTGACGAGCAGCTTCACGCGCGGACCTCCGAAAGTCAGGATGGGAGCGGACGGCGCCCAGGCTACCGACCGGGGCATGCGGGAGGGGTCGAGGAATGAGAGCGGTGCGGCTGCTGGCCCGGCTGGCCGTCCGGCTCGGCGCGGGCGACCCCGAGGAGCCGAGCGCCGAGCGGATGCGCGCGCTCGTCGCGGCGAGCACCCGCCTGACCAGCGAGGAGCGCGCCCTCACCGCCCGCGTGTTCGCGGCCGGCGACCGGCCGCTCCGCGAGGTGCTGGTGCCGCGCACCGAGGTCGAGTTCCTGGACGCCGCGCTGCCGGTCGCGGCCGCCGCCCGGGTGGCGGCGCGCAGCCCGCACTCGCGGTTCCCGGTCTGCCGCGGCTCGCACGACGAGGTGATCGGCTTCGTGCACATCCGGGACCTGCTGGTGCCGGGCGCCGCGGACCCGGCGGCGCCGGTCGGCGCGCTCGTCCGGCCGGTGAAGTTCCTGCCGCCGTGGCAGCGGGTGCTGGCGGTGCTGTCGGAGATGCGCCGCGAGGCGTGCCACCTCGCGGTGGTGCTGGACGAGTACGGCGGCACCGCCGGGATCGTCACGCTGGAGGATCTGGTCGAGGAGCTCATCGGGGACATCCGGGACGAATATGATGTGCGGGACGGACAGGCACGGCGTCTGCGCGATGGGGTGGTCGAGGTCGACGGTCTGCTGAACCTCGACGACTTCGCCGCCGAGACCGGGATCAGGCTGCCCGCCGGGCCCTACGAGACCGTCGCCGGGCACATCATGGCCGCGCTCGGCCGTGTCCCGTCCGAGGGCGACGCCGTCCAGGCCGGCGGCCGCCGCCTCGCCGTCGCCCGCATGGAGGGCCGCCGCGTCGCCCGCGTCCGCGTCACGCCCCCCGTGCCCCAGCCCGCGCCGCAGGCCGCGCCCCGCGCGGCCCGGCGGGCCTTTCCCGGTCCGAACACCCTCGGTCGCGGGGGCGTCACAGCAGGGGAGGGCGCCCCCGGGACGGGCGCCCCCGCCACCGGCGACGCCGCCCCGGACGGGGCCTGAGAGAATCGAGGCGTGCACATGCCTGAAGCGCCCACCACCGAAGCCGCCGCCACGCCCCGCGTGTTCTCCGGCATCCAGCCCACCGCGGACTCCTTCCACCTGGGCAACTACCTGGGCGCGCTGCGGCAGTGGGTGGCGCTCCAGGAGACGCACGAGGCGTTCTACTGCGTCGTGGACCTGCACGCGATCACCGTCGAGCACGACCCGGCCGCGCTGCGGCGCCGCACCCGCGTGTCGGCCGCGCAGCTCCTCGCGATGGGCCTGGACCAGGACCGTTCCACGCTGTTCGTGCAGAGCCACGTCCCCGAGCACACCGAGCTCGCCTGGGTGCTCGGCTGCATCACCGGCTTCGGCGAGGCCGGCCGGATGACGCAGTTCAAGGACAAGGCCGCCAAGCAGGGCACCGCCGGCGCCAGCGTCGGCCTGTTCACCTACCCGATCCTGCAGGCCGCCGACATCCTGCTGTACACGCCCGAGCCGCGCGCGGGCGCCGTCCTGCAGGTCCCGGTCGGCGAGGACCAGCGCCAGCACCTGGAGCTCACCCGCGACCTCGCGGGCCGCTTCAACCACCGGTTCGGCACGACGTTCGTGGCGCCCGAGGCCTACATCCCGGAGAACGCCGCCAAGATCACCGACCTGCAGGAGCCGGGCGCCAAGATGAGCAAGTCGGCGTCCTCCCCGCAGGGGATCATCGACGTGCTGGAGGAGCCCGGCCCGATGCGCAAGAAGATCATGCGCGCGGTCACCGACACCGGCACCGAGGTCCGCTACGACGAGGAGGGCAAGGCCGGCGTCACCAACCTCATGCGGATCTACGCGGCCCTCGACGGCACGTCCTACGGCGACATCGAGAAGCGCTACGAGGGCGCCGGGTACGGCCAGTTCAAGAAGGACCTCGCCGCGCTCGTCGTGGACACCTTCGAGCCGATCCGCGAGCGCACCCGCGAGCTGCTCGCCGACGAGGACGCCCTCGACCGGCTGCTCGCGCAGGGGGCGGAGCGGGCCGGCGCGGTCGCCCGCCGCAACATGGAGATCGTGCGCGAGCGGGTGGGATTCGTGGGACGTGGTCGCTGACACGGCCTCGCCGGCCGCCGGCACGCGCACGATCGGGGTCGCCGTGCCGATCCCCGAGCCGTACGGCGGCTGGCTCCAGCGCACCCGGGAGGCGCTCGGCGACCCGCTGGCGCGGGCCATCCCGACGCACGTCACGCTGCTGCCGCCGACCGACGTCCCGGCCGGCGACCTCGGCTGCGTCGAGGACCACCTGCGGTCGGTGGCCGCCGGCCAGCGCGGCTTCCGGATCCGGCTGCGCGGCACCGGGACGTTCCGCCCGGTGTCGCCGGTCGTGTTCGTCGCCCTCGCCGACGGCGCCGGCGGCTGCGAGCGGCTCCAGGCGGCGGTGATGTCGGGGCCGCTCGCCCGCGCCCTGACCTTCCCGTACCACCCGCACGTCACCATCGCCCACCACCTGCCCGACGAGGTCATGGACCGGGCGGTCAAGGAGCTCGCCGACTTCCGGGCCGAGTTCGAGGTGCGGCGGTTCGCGCTGTACGAGCACGGCGCCGACGGCGTCTGGCGGCCGCGCCGCGACTTCGTCCTCGGCGCCGGCGGGGGCCGCTGAAACGCGACCCGATCGACCGGCGCGGCGCCGCATCGACCGTCCGCGGCGGGGTACTTTCCGTACATGCCGCAGGTGGTCAGCACGGTCCAGCGCTCCATCGAGCGGGTCACCGACGCGATCAAGGCCGTGCTGCGGGCCGCCCGCGCCCGCTGGCCCTGGTTCGACCACTGGGGCCGCGCCTACGAGCGCTACCAGGACCGCCGCGGCGACCGCCTCGCCGCCGCCCTCACCTCCTACGGCTTCCTGTCGTTCTTCCCGCTGCTCGCGCTCGCCTACTCGCTGCTCGGCTACCTCGTCGGGATCAGCGACGAGGCCCGCGGCTACTTCATCGAGGCGATCGACTCGATCCTGCCGGGCCTGTCGGCGCCGCTGCAGGTCGACCGGATCGTGCAGTCCAAGACGACCGCCGGCGTCATCGGCCTCGTCGGCCTGCTGCTCACCGGCCTCGGCTGGGTCGCGACGCTGCGCGAGTCGCTCCGCACCATCTGGGGCAAGGAGCCGCAGGCCGAGGGCAACTTCGTGCTGCTGAAGATCTACGACGTGTCGGTGCTGCTGTTCCTCGGCGCGATCCTGATGGCGAGCGTCGCGGTGTCGAGCCTGGCGAGCCAGGCCACCCACACCGTCCTCGGCTGGCTCGGGCTGGAGGACGTCACCGGCGCCGGGACGGTGCTCTGGCTGCTGTCGATGGGCGTCGCGGTCGCCTTCGACACGCTGATCTTCCTGACGCTGTTCTCCCGGCTGAGCGGCACCCGGGCGCCGTGGCGGCGCATCCTGAAGGGCGCGCTGTTCGGCGGCGTCGGGTTCGAGGCGCTGAAGCAGGTCGCCACGCTGCTCCTCGCCCGCACCACCAGCAACCCCGTCTACGCCTCGTTCGCGGTGCTCGTCGGGCTGATGGTGTGGATCAACATCGTGTCGCGGTTCGTGCTCTGGACGGCCGCCTGGACCGCCACCCGCAGCGCCATCCTCCGCGCCGACGGCACCAGGGACGCCGCGGCGGACGCCGACTGCGCGGACGAGGCCGTCCGGGAGATCACGGGCCTGACCGCGGAGCGGCGCGACGGCGCCGCCGCCGCGTCCTGACCGGCACCGTCACTCGTCGCGGCTCGCCGCGCCCTGCGGGTCGTGCTGGTCGTAGGACGCGTCCGGGTCGTCGTCGGGCGCCGGGGCGGGCGGCGGCGGGGAGGCCGCCGGGCGGCCCGGCCGCGCGGCGGCGGGCGGCGTGTGGCGGCGGCGCCACAGCACCAGGATCAGCACCGAGATCGCCAGCAGGACGCCGACGGTGCCGCCGCCGACCAGCCACCGGCTCGCCGTGCCGTCCTTGTTCAGCGGGCTGCCCGGCAGCAGGTTCCTGGTGCCCTTGCCGCCCGGTCCGGTGTCCTTCTTGGCGGCCGGGTCGCCGGGCGCGACGAGCGTCCCGACCGGCTTCACCTTGCCGCGCGCCGCGAAGCCCCAGTCCAGCAGCTTGGCCGCGTACGGCGACGGCGGGACGTCGGCGCGCATCAGCGCGATGATGATGGTGTGGCCGCCGCGCTTCGCGGCCGCCACGAACGTCTGGTGCGCGGCGATCGTGTAGCCGTTCTTCCCGCCGATCATGCCCGGGTAGGACGCGGCCTCGCCCGGCAGCATGTGGTTGTGGGTGTGGATCGGGTAGCCGCCCTGCTGGTGCTTCTTGCGCTGCTTCTTGGTCGGCGGCGCCGGGAAGTGGTGGTCGATCGTCTGCACGTACTTGAGGTAGTCGGGGTTCTTCAGCCCCTCGCGCAGGATCAGCGCCAGGTCGTACGACGAGGTGTGCTGGGTCCGGACGGTCAGCTTCATGTCGACGTCGAGGCCGTTCGGGGACGCGGCCAGGGTGTCGCGGGCGTTGATCCGGCGGGCCTCGGCGTTCATGTCGGCGATGGTCTTCGCCATGCCGCCGTCGGCCTCGGCGAGCGTCACCGCCGCGTCGTTGGCCGACATCATCATCAGCGCCATGAACAGGTCGGACACCTTGTACTGCATCTTGGTCGTCATGCCGACCTTGGTGCCCTCGACGTCGACCGCCGCCTGCGAGGGCCGGACCAGGCGGTTCGGGTCGAGCTTCGGCACGAGGGCGAGCGCCGTCAGCGTCTTCAGCGTGCTCGCCGGCAGGTACTGCCCGTGCGGGTCCTTGGCGGCCAGCACGTCGCCGGTGTCCATGTCGGCGATGAGGTACGACGACGCGTTGATCTTCGGGGGCGCCTTCACCCCGGGCGCGCCGTTCACGACGACGCCCCTGCCGCCGAGCTGCGCCCCGCCCACGGGGTCGCCGGCGGCGTGCTGGGACGCGGCCCGCCGGGCGGCGGCGGGCGGCGCCGCGAGCGCGGGCGTGGCGGGCAGGACGGACGCCGCCGCGACGAGCGGCGCGGCGAGCGCCGCGGCGCTGCGTGTGAGAGCGTGCATGGTTCCCCGAAAGCGTAGGCGACCTGTCAGGGAAACCGTACCGATGGCCCGTATCGCGGTTCTATCGGTCGAGACCTCCCGTGCGGCGGCGGGTCCGGATCGCGTCGGCGCCCGCCGCGCTGGCTATCTGCCCCGGCGATATGACAACGACACGCCCGCCCCCGTCAAGGGCGCTCCCGCCTTGCGCAATGGCGCCCGCGGACCGGGACGGCCCGGTCGAACCGGAGATGGCGGACCCTTCGGACCTCCGTTTCGCTGCGGCGGGGGTCGCCGGGGTGCTAGTCATTTCGGGTGACCGCGGGCGCGTCCCGGGGGGCCGGAATCGGTGACCCGTTGTGATCGTTAGCGGTCAGTGCGAGTCAAATGACCCGCGCGGGGCATGCAAAGCCGCAGCGTGGCGGGCGGCGGGCGGCAGAATGGAGGGGCCGGGGCGGTGCCCGGCCCGGTGTTCGCCCAGGCAGCGGACGCGCGGGCCGGATCGCCCCACGCGCCGCGCGTCGGCCTGGGAGGATTGTGGACGGAGGTTGGCCGTGGCCATTGACTTCACGCCGTCGCGCGGCGCGACCCTCGGCATCGAGTGGGAGCTCCAGCTCATCGACGAGCGCACCCGGCACCTGCGGCAGGACGCCCGCGAGGTGCTGGCCGCGCTGCCCTCCCTCGGCGAGGGGGGCGCGGAGCCGCGCATCCACGCCGAGCTGATGGAGTCCATGGTCGAGGTCGTCACCGGCATCGACCACACCGTCGGCGAGGCCAAGGACGACCTCGCCGCGACGCTCGCCGAGCTGCGCGCGGCCGCCGCCGCCCGCGGCACCACCCTCGCCTGCCTCGGCACCCACCCGATCAGCGACTGGCGGGACGCGGTGATGGCGCCGGTGCAGCGCTACGCCGACCTCATCGAGCAGATGCAGTGGCTCGCCCGCCGCATCCAGACCTTCGGCGTGCACGTGCACGTCGGGGTGACCGGCGCGGACCGGGCGATCCCGATCGTCAACGCGCTGTCGGCCTACCTGCCGCACTTCCTCGCGCTGACCGCCTCCAGCCCGTACTGGAGCGGCGGCGACACCGGCCTCGCGTCGAGCCGCGCGGTCGTGTTCGGGCAGCTCCCGACGGCCGGGCCGCCGCACTCGCTGGACGACTGGCCGGCGTTCGAGGAGTACATGGAGACCCTGCTGCGGGCCGGCACCATCCGCAGCATCAAGGAGGTGTGGTGGGACATCCGCCCGCACCCGGACTTCGGCACCGTCGAGATCCGGATGTTCGACGGGATCCCCACCATGCGCGAGGTCGGCATGGCGGCGGCGCTCTGCCAGAGCCTCGTCGCCCTGTTCGAGCAGCAGCTGGACCGCGGCTACACCCTGCCGCGGCCGGCCGCCTGGGTGGTGCGCGACAACAAGTGGCGCGCCACCCGCTACGGGCTCGACGCCATCGTCATCACCGACGACAGCGGGCGGACCGCGCCGCTGCGCGACGCGGTGTACGAGCTGGTGCGGGAGCTGGAGCCGGTCGCGGGCCGCCTCGGCTGCGCCGAGGAGCTCAAGGTGGCCGGGGAGGTCCTGGAGCAGGGGGCGCCCTACGAGCGGCAGCGCGCCATCCGCGCGGCCGGCGGCACCCTGGAGCACGTCGTCGACGCGGCGATCATCGAGCTGGCCGAGGACCGCTTCGTCACCTTCGGGGAGGTCGTCCGTGGCGAGCACTGAGGAGCCCGCCGATCCGGCGGGACACCGCGAGGGGCCGCCGCGGCGCGGCGGCCCGCGCAACGAAGAGACCACCGGGCGGACGCCTCCGGGCGCCGCCCTCGCGCAGGGGGCGCATATGACCCATCGAGCACCCGGGGTGATGCCCGGCGCCGCACCGACGACGAGCGCTCCGGACGCCGCGCTGCAACCGCAGCTCGACGCGTTCCTGGCCCGCCACGAGCAGCGGCTCGTCGCGTTCCGCCGCGACCTGCACGCCCACCCCGAGCTCGGCTACGCCGAGTACCGCACCACCGGGCGGATCGCGGACGCGCTGGTCGCGGCCGGCCTGAAGCCGCAGGTGCTGCCCGGCGGCACCGGCCTGTTCTGCGACATCGGCCCCGAGGACGGCTACACCGTCGCGCTGCGCGCCGACATCGACGCGCTGCCCCTCCAGGACGAGAAGGAGGGCGTGGCGTACCGGTCGACGGTGCCGGGCGTCGCGCACGCCTGCGGCCACGACGTGCACACCGCCATGGTGCTCGGCGCCGGCCTGTTCCTCGCCCAGCAGGCCGAGGCGGGGCTGCTGCCCGGCCGCGTCCGGCTGCTGTTCCAGCCCGCCGAGGAGACGCCCGGCGGCGCCCTCGACGTGATCGCCGCCGGCGGCGTCGTCGGCGTCGACCGCGCGTTCGCGCTGCACTGCGACCCGCGCGCCGAGGTCGGCCAGCTCGGCCTGCGGACCGGCGCGATCACCGCGGCCTGCGACAAGGTGTACGTGCGGGTGACCGGGCCCGGCGGGCACACCGCCCGCCCGCACCTGACCGCCGACCTCGTCTACGCCCTCGCCAAGATCGTCACCGAGCTGCCGGCGGCGCTGTCGCGGCGCGTCGACCCGCGGTCCAGCCTGTCGCTCGTGTGGGGCCGGGTGTCGGCCGGGTCGGTCGCCAACGCCATCCCCGACGACGGCATCGCCGAGGGCACCGTCCGCTGCCTGGACGACGAGGCGTGGCACAAGGCGCCCGAGATGGTCGAGGCGCTGCTCCAGTCGGTCGCCTCGGCCTACGACGTGGAGGCGACGCTGGAGTACCGGCGGGGCGTCCCGCCGACCGTCAACGAGGCGACGAGCGTGCAGATGTTCCGCGACGCCGCCGCGCTCGTCCTCGGCGAGGACGGCGCGATCCCGACGCCGCAGAGCCTCGGCGGCGAGGACTTCGGCTGGTACCTGGAGTCGGTGCCTGGCGCCCTGGCGCGCCTCGGCGTGAGCACGCCCGGGTCGGGCGCCGACTACGACCTGCACCGCGGCGACTTCGACGTCGACGAGGCGTGCATCGCCGTCGGCGTCCGCGTCCTCACCGCGACCGCGCTCACCGCCCTGTGGGACGGCAACCGCCCCGGCGGCGACCCCGTCGAGGCGACGCCGCTCGCCTGACCGGGCCCGCCGGCCGGGGGCGAGATCCCGGTCACATTCCGGGCCGGCGCGCGCGGGCGCGCCGGCCCGGCCGCCAGGGGGCGTTCCGCCGCGCCCGGCGGCGTTCCCCGCACCCCTGTGACCTGTGGCGATAAGCGTACGCGTTGGTAACGGACGCATTGCGAATCGGTGCACGGCGACCGTTTTACTCTTTTCAGGATGTACGTTCCGATCGATTCCAGCGGCCACGATGACGGCCGCATGCCTGCAGGGGGCTGGGGAACCGAAGGGAGCGCTCTCGTGCGCCGTGCACTCAAGATCTCGCTCGTCACCGTGACGGGCGCCGCGCTGACGCTCAGCGCTTCCGCCTGCGGCGGCAAGAAGGCCGACAGCGGCGACGGCGGCGACACCAAGAAGACCATCAAGGTCGGTCTCGCCTACGACATCGGCGGCCGCGGCGACAAGTCGTTCAACGACGCCGCCTACGAGGGCCTCCAGCAGGCCAAGAAGACCCTGAACGTCGACGTCAAGGACCTCGAGGCCACCAAGGGCGAGTCCGACAACGACAAGCAGCAGCGGCTGGACCTGCTGGCGAGCTCGGGCTACAACCCCGTCGTCGCGGTCGGCTTCGCCTACGCCGGCCCGCTCGGCAAGGTCGCCGCCAAGTACCCGAACACCAAGTTCGCGATCGTCGACGACAGCTCGGTCAAGGCCGCCAACGTCACGAACCTGCTCTTCGCCGCCAACCAGGGCTCCTACCTGGTCGGCGCCGCCGCCGCGCTGAAGTCCAAGTCCGGCACGGTCGGGTTCCTCGGCGGCGTGGACACCCCGCTGATCAAGTCGTTCGAGGCCGGCTACACCGCGGGCGCCAAGAAGGCCAACCCGAAGATCAAGGTCGACGTCAAGTACATCTCGCGCGGCACCGACTTCTCCGGGTTCTCCGACCCGGCGAAGGGCAAGACGATCGCCGAGGGCCAGTACGACGCCGGCGCCGACGTGATCTACCACGCCGCCGGCGCGTCCGGCAACGGCCTGTTCGACGCCGCGATCGAGAAGAAGAAGTTCGCGATCGGCGTGGACTCCGACCAGTACCTCACCGCCAAGCCCGCCGCGCAGCCCTACATCGTCACCTCGATGCTGAAGCGCGTGGACACCGCGGTGTTCAACTTCGTCGAGGACGCCAGCAAGGGCACCACCAAGGCCGGCGAGCAGACCTTCGACCTGAAGAACGACGGCATCGGCTACGCGGTGTCCAACCCCGAGGCGATCAAGGACGTCCAGGCGAAGCTGGACGAGCTGAAGAAGCAGATCATCGACGGCACCATCACGGTGCCGAACAGCTGATCCCCGCGATCGCGTCCGCACCATCCTGACGGCCCGGGCGGCGGCAGCGCCGCCGCCCGGGCCAGTCCCGCGCTTCGGGACACTTCTGGGAGAGCAAGGATGTCCACCACCGAGCGGCCGGCCCACGAGTCCGACCCGCACGCCCCCGCCATCGAGCTGCGCGGCATCACCAAGCGGTTCCCCGGCGTCGTCGCCAACCGCGACATCGACCTCACCGTCGCCGCCGGCACGGTGCACGCCATCGTCGGCGAGAACGGCGCGGGCAAGTCCACCCTGATGAAGACCCTGTACGGGATGCACCGCCCCGACGAGGGCACCGTCCGGCTCGCCGGCGAGGAGGTCGTGCTGCACTCGCCGGCCGACGCGATCGCGCGCGGCGTCGGCATGGTGCACCAGCACTTCATGCTCGCCGACAACCTGACCGTGCTGGAGAACATCGTCCTCGGCGCGGAGCGGCTGCACGGCATCGGCGGCAAGGCCCGCCGCCGCATCACCGGGCTCGCGGAGCGGTTCGGCATGCGCCTGGACCCGGACCGGCTCGTGGAGGAGCTCGGCGTCGGCGACCGCCAGCGCGTGGAGATCCTCAAGGTGCTGTACCGGGGCGCCCGGCTGCTGATCCTGGACGAGCCGACGGCGGTGCTCGTGCCGCAGGAGGTCGAGGAGCTGTTCGGGAACCTGCGCGACCTGAAGCGCGAGGGCCTCACCGTCCTGTTCATCTCGCACAAGCTCGACGAGGTGCTCGCCATCGCCGACCAGATCACGGTGATCCGGCGCGGCACGACCGTCGCGGACGGCGTGGACCCGGCCGGCGTCACCGCGCGCGAGCTCGCCCAGCTCATGGTCGGCAGCGAGCTGCCGGTGCCGGAGCTGCGCGAGTCGACGGTGACGGACCGGCCGGTGCTGGAGCTCGCCGGGCTGACGGTCCGCGCGGGCGGCCGCCCGGTCGTGGACGGCGTCGACCTCGTCATCCGCGCCGGGGAGATCCTCGGCATCGCGGGCGTGGAGGGCAACGGGCAGGCCGAGCTCGTCGAGGCGATCATGGGGCTGCGGGCCCCGGACGCCGGGACGGTCCGGCTGGACGGCACCGACGTCACCGACTGGCCGACGCGGCGCCGCCGGGAGAGCGGCGTCGGGTTCATCCCCGAGGACCGGCACCGGCACGGGCTGCTGCTGGAGTCGCCGCTCTGGGAGAACCGGGTCCTCGGCCACCAGACCGAGAAGCCCAACGTCAAGGGCCCGTGGATCGACCGGCGCGGCGCGCGCGCCGACACCGAGCGCATCGTCGCCGAGTACGACGTGCGCACCCCCGGCATCGACGTGACCGCCGCCGCGCTGTCGGGCGGCAACCAGCAGAAGCTCATCGTCGGCCGCGAGATGTCGGGGAACCCCAAGTTCCTCATCGCCGCGCACCCGACGCGCGGCGTGGACGTCGGCGCGCAGGCCGCGATCTGGGAGTACCTGCGGGCCGCGCGCGCCGAGGGCCTGGCGGTGCTGCTGATCTCCGCCGACCTGGACGAGCTGATCGGCATGTCGGACACGCTGCGGGTGATCCTGCGCGGCCGGATCGTCGCCGAGGCCGACCCCGCCACCGTCACCCCCGAGAGCCTCGGGTCGGCGATGACCGGCGCGGCGGCGGGCGCCGGCGCCCCGGCGGACGCCCCCGCGGAGCCGGTGCCCGCGCCGCGGCCCCCGGCCGAGGACGCGGCGCCGAAGGAGGACTCGTGAACAGGCTGAAGAACTCGCCGCTCGCGCTCACCGTGCTGGCCGCCGTGCTGGCGCTGGTGTTCGCGGTCGCGGTGACGGCGGTCGTGCTGTCGGCGAGCGGGTTCGACCCGCTGTCGACGTTCCAGGCGATGCTGGACTTCGGCACCAAGCCCGACAGCGTCGCCAACACGCTGAACCGGGCGTCGACCTACTACCTGGCGGCGATCGCGGTGGCGATCGGCTTCCGGATGAACCTGTTCAACATCGGCGTGGACGGCCAGTACCGGCTCGCCGCGATGCTCGCCGCCGCGGCCGGCGGCGCGATCGCGCTGCCGCCGGTGCTGCACCAGGCCATGATCATCATCGTGGCGATGCTCGTCGGCGGCCTGTGGGCGGGCATCGCGGGCGTCCTCAAGGTCACCCGCGGGGTCAGCGAGGTCATCTCGACGATCATGCTGAACTTCATCGCGACCGGCGTCATCGCCGTGCTGCTCCAGAAGGGGCGGCTCGGCCACCAGGTGGCGGGCAGCGACAACATCGGCACGAAGACGATCGCCCCGTCCGGCCGCGTCGCGGGCATCCCCTACCCGGGCGCGAACCTCCAGGTCTTCGGGCTGATCTTCCTGGCGGTCGCGGTCGGCGTGGTGTTCCACGTCGTGGTCAACCGGACCCGGTTCGGGTTCGACCTGCGCGCCACCGGCCTGTCGGCGACGGCGGCGTCGGCGGGCGGCGTCAACGCCCGGCGGATGGTCGTCACCGCGATGCTGCTGTCGGGCGCGGCGGCCGGCCTCATCGGCATGCCGCAGCTGCTCGGCGCGTCCTACACCTACGGCCTGGACTTCCCGACCGGGCTCGGCTTCACCGGCATCGGCATCGCGCTGCTCGGCCGCAACCACCCGGTCGGCATCGCGTTCGCCGCGCTGCTCTGGTCGTTCCTGGACCAGTCCTCGCAGATCCTGCAGTTCAACGACATCCCCAAGGAGATCGTGGCGATCACGCAGGCGGCGGTGCTGCTGTCGGTCGTGGTCGTCTACGAGATCGTCCGCCGGCTCGGGCTGCGCTGGCAGCAGCAGACGGTGGCCGCCGAGCTCGCCGAACGCGGCCCGGCCGGCACGAAGGAGGTGGCGGCGTGACCGTCCTGTCCGAACCGCGCCCGGCGGACGCCGCGCCCGCCCCCGCGACCCGGCGGCGCCGCAGCGCCCGCACCTGGCTGCTCTTCCTCGGGGCGGTGTTCGTCGGGCTGGTGCTGCTCCGCGCCCTCACCGGCGAGCGCGCCATCACCTCCAGCGGCACCTTCGGCGCGACGCTCGCGCTCGGCGTCCCGATCGGGATGGCGGCGCTCGGCGGCCTGTGGTGCGAGCGCGCCGGCGTCGTCAACATCGGCCTCGAAGGCATGATGATCTTCGGGACGTGGGGCGGCGCGTACGGCGCCTACACGACCGGCAACGCCTGGGTCGGCCTGGTCGTCGGCGTCGCGATGGGCGCCCTCGGCGGCCTGCTGCACGCCGTCGCGACGGTCACCTTCGGCGTCGACCACATCGTGTCCGGCGTCGCGCTGAACATCCTCGCGCCGGGCGTCGCCCGCTACCTGTCGACGATCGTGTTCCTCGGCCACGAGGGCGGCGGCGCCAACCAGTCGCCGCCGCTGCCGGGCTTCCCCAAGGTCAGCGTCCCCGGCGTGGACGGCCCGCTCGGCGACCTGGAGGGGCACGGCTGGTTCTTCGTGTCCGACCTCGCCGGCCTCGTCCGCGGCCTCACCACCGACCTGTCGGCGGTCACGCTGATCGCGGTCGCGCTGGTGCCGGTCACCTGGTTCGTGCTCTGGCGGACGGCGTTCGGGCTGCGCGTCCGGTCCTGCGGCGAGAACCCGTACGCGGCCGAGTCGCTCGGCGTGCGGGTCTACACGATGAAGTACCTCGCGGTGATCATCTCGGGCGGGCTGGCCGGGCTCGGCGGCGTGTTCCTGGCGATGGTCGGCTCGTCGGCCTACCAGGAGAACCAGACCGGCGGCCGCGGCTTCATCGGCCTCGCCGCGATGATCTTCGGTAACTGGCGGCCCGGCGGCCTGGCCGCCGGCACCGGCCTGTTCGGCTACACCGACGCGCTCCAGCAGCGCGGCGCGACGGGCGCGGTGCACGCGCTGCTGCTCGTCCTCGCGATCGGCCTGTTCGCGTTCGCGGCCCTCCAGGTCTGGAAGGCCGCCCGGACGCCGGCGGCGGCGGGCGAGGCGCCCGCCCCGGCCTGGCGGCGGTTCCTGCGGCCCGCGGTCGCGGTCGTCGCGGGCGTCCTGCTGCTCGTCTGGTACCTGCTGACCGACGAGCTCCCCAAGGAGATCGTCACCTACAGCCCGCACATCACCACGCTGCTGGTGCTGACGCTGGCGTCCCAGCGGCTGCGGATGCCCGCCGCCGACGGGCTGCGCTACCGGCGCGGCGAAGGTCACTGACCGGGCGGTGCGCGGCCGTCCCGCGCACCGCCCCGATCACCGATCATGGACGTATGAACGAGATCGACTGGCCCGCGCTGCGCACCGCGGCGCGGGCCGCCATGCGGCGCGCCTACGCCCCCTACTCGTCGTTCCCCGTCGGCGCCGCCGCCCTGGTGGACGACGGGCGGACCGTCAGCGGCTGCAACATCGAGAACGCCTCCTACGGCGTCGGCCTCTGCGCCGAGTGCAGCCTCGTCTCGGCGCTGCACGGGGAGGGCAAGGCGGACGGCGGGGAGCGGCCCCGGCTGGTCGCGGTGGCGGTGGTGGACGGCCACGGCGACCCGCTGATGCCGTGCGGCCGCTGCCGCCAGCTCCTCTGGGAGCACGGCGGCCCCGCGATGCTGCTGGAGACCGTGTCGGGCATCCGCCCCATGTCGGAGGTGCTGCCGGACGCGTTCGGCCCCGACGACCTCATCGAACGAGCCTGAAAGGGGCCACGCGTGGATGCCATCGACGTCATCCGGGCCAAGCGCGACGGGCAGGAGCTCGCGCCCGCGCAGATCGACTGGGTGATCGACGCCTACACCCGCGACGCCGTCGCCGAGGAGCAGATGGCGGCGCTCGCCATGGCGGTGCTGCTGAACGGCATGACCCGCGCCGAGGTCGCCCGCTGGACCGACGCCATGATCCGCTCGGGGGAGCGGATGGACTGGTCGGCGCTGGACCGCCCGACCACCGACAAGCACTCCACCGGCGGCGTCGGCGACAAGATCACGCTGCCGCTGGCGCCGCTCGTGGCGGCGTGCGGCGCGGCCGTCCCGCAGCTGTCGGGCCGCGGCCTCGGCCACACCGGCGGCACGCTCGACAAGCTGGAGTCCATCCCGGGCTGGCGGGCGTCGCTGTCCAACGCCGAGATGCTGGACGTGCTCGCCTCCGCCGGCGCGGTGATCTGCGCGGCGGGCGGCGGCCTCGCCCCCGCCGACCGCAAGCTGTACGCGCTGCGGGACGTCACCGGCACCGTCGAGTCGATCCCGCTGATCGCCTCGTCGATCATGTCCAAGAAGATCGCCGAGGGCACCGGGGCGCTGGTGCTGGACGTCAAGGTCGGCTCCGGCGCGTTCATGAAGACGCCCGAGCGGGCCCGCGAGCTCGCCGAGACGATGGTCGCCATCGGCAAGGACGCCGGCCTCACCACGGTCGCGCTGCTCACCGCCATGGACCGGCCGCTCGGCGCCGCCGTCGGCAACGCGATCGAGGTCGCCGAGTCGGTGGAGGTCCTGGCGGGCGGCGGGCCCGCCGACGTCGTCGAGCTGACCGTGGCGCTCGCCCGCGAGATGCTGGACGCCGCCGGGGTCGCGGGCAAGGACCCGGCGGACGCGCTCCGCGACGGCTCGGCCATGGACGCCTGGCGCACCATGATCTCCGCGCAGGGCGGCGACCCGGACGCGCCGCTGCCCGCGGCCGCCGAGACGCACGTGATCACCGCTCCGGCGGCGGGCGTCCTCACCCGGCTGGACGCGTTCGGCGTCGGCGTCGCGGCCTGGCGGCTCGGCGCGGGCCGCGCCCGCAAGGAGGACCCGGTGTCGTTCGGCGCCGGCGTGACCTGCCACGCCAAGCCGGGCGACGCGGTGGCCGCGGGGCAGCCGCTGCTCACCCTGCACGCCGACGACCCGGCCCGGTTCGAGCGGGCCCTGGAGTCCCTGGACGGCGCCTGGGAGATCGGCGGCGACGGCGGCCCCGCCCCGCTGCCGCTGATCATCGACCGGATCGCCTGACCCCGCGCACGGCGACGGGGGGCGCGCCGCCGCGCGCCCCCCGTTTCCGCTTGCCCGCGCGTCAGTGCGCGCGGCTGTACACGTGCCGGACGCTCGCGCCGTCGGGGCCGGAGGTGTAGTAGGAGTCCTCGTAGCGGACCTCGCCGTCGTCGCCGGCGAAGACGCGGCGGATGTGCAGCGTGCTGCCGTGCGCGTCGGCCTTCATCGAGGAGGAGCGGTACTCGGCGTCGGCGTGGGCGAGGGAGGGGGCCGCCATGAGGGCCGCGGTGGCCGAGAGGGCGACGGCGGCGGAGCGGGAGATGGAGCGCATGGTGTTCTCTTCCTGAGCAGGGGCGGGCGGCGTCGGCCGAACGGAGACGGTCCCGCCCGGCGTCCGGGCGGGACCGCTCGCGGGTCGTCTAGCGAGACCGGATGGCGACCGGTCAGTCGGCGGCGCTGACCACGCCCGAGGACGTGGCGCCGTTCGGGCCCGCGGTCTGCGCCTTCTTGCCGTAGAAGACGCCGCCGTCGCCGTGGTCGCCGCCGCCGCCGTGGCCGTGGTGGCCGTCCACGGCGCCCGAGACGATGCCGGTCGACGAGGCGCCGTTCGGGCCGGCGGCCTTGCTGCCCTGGCCGTGGAAGGTGTCCGCCATGGCGGCGGGAGCGGCGAGCGCGAGGCCGGCGGTGGCGAAGCCGACGATGGTGAGCTTGTGCAGCGTGTTCATGAACCATTCCCTCTCGTCCACGTCGGGAAGGTGCCGACGCGGGTTGCGGAACCTCCGCCGGATCCTGCGGTGAGGCCGTCCCGGCGAGCTTGCAGGTTCTTCATTACCGACCGTGATCAATCCAACACGCTGTGCGGGTAATGCTTACTTTGGCCAAATGTGGAGCCGCCGGGGGTGAGCCTTCCGGGGTTCTGGCCTATGCGGCGCCGGGGCGCGCGGGCGGCGCGGGGGGCGTGCCGGGCGGGCGGAGCGTGTCTGATTCACTACTCGTAGTCATGATCACGATGCGAGTACCGCGTCCTGGCTGCCGGGACCGCGGGGATCAGGGGGAGACCATGCGCCAGGCCGACACGCGACCGACCGCCGGGACCGCGGACCACGACCGGCGGGCGGGGGCGGTCCGGGGGACCCGCGCCGTCCTGCGGGCGGGCCTCCGCCGGGCGGCGCTCGCCGCCGTCCCGGTGACCGCCGCCGCGGCCGCCGGGCTCGCGGTGACCGCCGCCGCGCCGGCCGCCCGCGCGGACGCGCCGGCGCCGGTCGCCTGCACCGGCACGACCGGCGACGTCGCGGCCCTGGTCAAGGCGTTCCAGACCGGCGGCCCCTACCGGCTCGGCAAGAAGTGCGACTACGAGCTGACCAAGCGGGAGGGCGCCCACTCGGCGCTGCCCACCGTCACCAAGGACACCACCGTCGACGGCGCGGGCTCGTCCATCACCTGGTCGGGCACCGAGCCCATCCGGTCGGTGTTCAGCGTGGCACCGGGCGCCCGCCTGCGCCTGTCCGACGTCACGGTCTACGGCGCCGGCGCGGCGGGCTCGCCCACGGTGAGCCTCGGGCGCGGCTCCACGCTCACCCTCACCGACTCCTCGATCTCGGTCGACGTCGGCTCCGACACCGGCGCGGGCCCGGGCGTGACGGGCACGGGCGTCGGCGTCCAGGGCGTCCCGGTCGGGAGCGGCGTGCGCAGCGCGGGCGCGGCCGGCGTGGAGTGCACGGCGACGGGCGACGGGGCGCGCGGCCCGGCGACCGACCCGGTGTCGGGCGCCCCGCTGCCGCCCGACCCGGTCACCGGCGGCCCGGCGGCCCCGCCCGCGGCCGCCCCGGCGACCGTCCCGGACGCCGCCGGCACGACGAGTCCCCTCGGCGCGACGGACGTCCTGGGCGCGCCGAGCCCGCTGGGCGGGGCGGACGCCCTCGGCACGGCCGGCACGGCCGGCGCGGCCGGCGGGACGTCCGTCGCGCCGTCCTGCCCGGCCAAGACCGTGACGAAGCTCACCGCGGGCCCGAAGAAGGCCACCAGCTCGTCCACCACCTGCTGCGGCACGGCCGCCGGCCGCTGACGCCCGCGCTCCACATGACCGCCCGGTCGTCACACGTCGAGATGCGGCGTGTTGCCCACTTCGAAGATCGAAAGTGGGCGACACGCCGCATCTCGACGGGAGGTGACCGGGTGGTCGCAGGTGGCGGGAGCGGGTGGCCGGTCAGCGGCGCGGGCCGTAGAGGGCGATGAGGCCCCGGTAGTCGCCGCGTCCCAGGGTGGCCATGCGGTCGTCGCACGGGGCGGCGACCGGCGTCATGGTCAGGTTCGCGTGCCGCGCGCCCTTCACGTGGTCGAGGCCGAGCACGTGCAGGGTCTCGTGGGCGACGATCGCCGCCGGCAGGTAGTGGCCCGCCGGGCAGCCGCCCGCGGCCCGGTCCTCGCCGCCCGCGGGCGACCACCACGCCTTGTCGTCGCTCTGGAGCGCCACGTCCGCCTCCACGGTGTTGCGCCAGCCCTGCCAGGTGCAGGTCATGGCGAGGGTGGAGGAGGGCAGGCCGCCGAGCGACAGCCAGCCGAAGGAGTTGGTCCCGTCCGGCTGCTTGCAGCCGCCTCGGCGGCCGATGCCGGGCTTGCGCGCGGTCCGCCCGAGGTAGTGCTGGCGGATGTTCGGCCGGGGCGAGAAGTGGCCGGTGCGGGTGCAGTCGGTCCGCGCGCCGACGGCGGCGGCGACGCCGGACCGCACCGCCTGCTCGGCGTCACCCGCGCTGATGCCGCCCTCGATCGAGGCGCCGCCGTAGTAGCGCCAGAAGATGGTGCGGCCTCTCGTCCATGCCGACGTGGACGCCCGCCAGGTCCTGTCGCGGCAGGCGCGGACGGCGGCCGGCTGGCCCTTGACCTCGGAGCCCGTCCCCTCGGGCTCGTCGCCGGACTCGCCGGACTCGTCGTCGTCGGGGTCGGGGCCGGCGGCCGTCGGTTCGTCCTCGGGATCGGTGGCCGGGGGGCCGTCCGTGGCGTCGGGGGTCGGGGAGGCGTCCGTGAGGCCGGGCGCTCCGGGCTCGGCGGCGGTGCCCGGCGGCGGCGGCGCGGTGCGCTCGATGCGCACCCGTCCGGCCGGCACGTCGACGGCGACCCGCAGGACGTCGGCGCCGTCGGTGCGCAGGCTCTCGGCGGTGACGGCGGCGGTGCCGTCCGGGACGGTCACCGCCAGCCCGCCGGGGCCCTGGACGGTGCGGCCCCGCAGGTCGCAGGAGGCCAGGGGGACCGAGGCCGGGAGCCGCCCGGCGGCGAGGGCGCCGCCGGGCGGGCACCAGGACGGGGGGGCCGTCCGGGCCGGGCCGGCGTCCGCGGGCGGGGCCGCCGCGGCGAGGGCCGGGCAGGCGATCAGGGAGAGGAGCGCCGGCAGGGACCACACGCCGGCGTGTCTGTTGAGCATGCTGTCACCGCAATCCGGAAATCGCCTGGGCGGCGAGGGTGGCCCACGGGCGACGGGAGGCGCTGATCGCGACCGGACCGGAACCCGTGCGGGGCGGGCCGCGAATGCGGTTCCGCGGCGCGGCGCCGCCTTTTCCCGCGCCGCCTTCCGCGGGACCGGACCGGCGGTTCCCGACTGCTCTACGGATTCCCAGCGGCTTGTTCTGGTAACTGGTGACAAAGGTAAAGAAATACGAATGTCGCTTATGGGGAGAGCAAGAGGGGCGGGTTTTTCTGGGGGGTTGCTGGACTAGGTCCGCAATGTCCATTTGGGGGGAGGTGGACGGGCGTGGGGGGAGTGCTGGCGAAAAGGTGCGGAAAAGCTCGCGACCCCTCGCTGCGGGGCCTGCCAGCGAGGGGTCGCGATCTGTACTTCGGGGCGGAGCCCGTCAGTCAGTTACAGCGTCGGTTCAGCGGCCGATGTTGGTCGAGCCGTTGTCGCAGTCGCCCTGCTCGTGGTCGACGCCGAGGATGTTGTGGATCGCGGCGCCGATGACGGCGACGTCGATGGCGCGGCAGGTCTGGGCGCCGATGATCTGGTTGTTGTCCGAGTCGACGCCGTTCGCCATGGCGGGGGCAGCGCTCATCAGGACACCGGCGGCGGTGACGGAGAGCAGGCCCGCGGCGGCCAGTCGCTTGATCATGAGAGTCGTCCTTTCGGGTACTGATCAGAATCTCATTCGATTCGCACACGCGGTGGCTGCGGATCGAGATAAAGAAGTAGCGCGAAAACGCGCCGGTGTCACACCGGAACGGGCGTTATGACGGTTCCTTTGGCAACTGATGGAACGGCCATCGCCTGGCGGTCCGGCGGCTGGCGAAGCGATGACCCGGCGGCCGCGGGAACCGCTCGCGGGGGTCGCCGTCCGTTCCGCTTCCGCCGAATCCGGGGTGATGTCAAAATTTCTATATCCTTGGTCGAAAGGAGCACTGACCGATCATGGAATGCTGCCATCCTTGAGCGCGCCACAGGGGCGGATTCCGGTACCGGTGCGCGAGGACCGTTCGGCAGGCGGACGGGAGCGGCCGGGACGGCCGCGACAGGCCGGCGTCCCGTTTCCCCCGCGCGCCGCGACTCCGTCCCTCCCTTCCGAAAGGACACCCGCGATGCCAGTTCAGGACCTCGGTGTCCCGTCCGCCGCCGCGCCGCCCGCGCCCGCCCCGGCGCCGGGGGCCGGGCGCGGGCGGGCGGCGGGCGCGGCGCGCGCACGGCGCTCGGCCGCCGTGCGGCGGACCGGGCTGGCGCTCTACCCGCTCGGCCTGGCCGGCCTCGACGCCGCCGCCGCGGGGCTCGGGGCGTGGACGCTGGCGCCGCAGGCGGTCGCCGCGGCCGCCGCGACGACCGCGGCCGCGGTGCTGGTCGGCGCGCAGGCCGTCGCGGGCGGCTACCGGCCCTGCCGCACCCGGTCGATCGTCGACGAGGCGTTCTCCCTGGCGGCGCGGACCGCGCTCGCCGTGCTGGTGCCGGTCGCGGCGACCCTGCCGGGCCGGAGCGCCCCGGACCCGGTCCCGGCGGCGGGCGTCGTGCTCGGCTGCGTGGCGGCCGTGCTGCTCGGGCGCGCCGCGGCGCACCGGCTGGTCGGCCTCTACCGGCGGGCCCGCCCGCACGGGCGGCGGACGCTGGTGGTCGGCGGCGGCCCCGCCACCGACCACGTGATCGAGGCGCTCGCCGAGCGGCCCGCCCTCGGCCTCGCGGTCGCCGGCCGGATCGCCGCCGCCGACCGCCCGGCGCCCGGCACCGTGCCCGCGCCGGCGCCCGAGCCCGCGGACGCGCCGGTCCTCGGCCGGCTCCCGGACCTGCGCGCGGTGATCGACGCCGAGCGCGCCCGCACCGTCGTGGTGGTCATGGAGGACGTCCCCGGCCGCCACGGCGACACCGCCGTCCGCGCCTGCCCGCCCGGCACCGAGGTGCTGGTGCTGCCGGCGCCGGCCGGGCTCGCCGCCTCGCCCGGCCGCGCGCCGGGGTACCTGGCGGGCCTGCCCTGCACCCGGCTGGCCGTCCGCGGCCACCGCAGCCCCGCCCGGCTCGCCAAGCGCGCCTTCGACCTCGCCGCGGCCCTGCTCATCGTCCCGGTCCTGCTGCCGGTGCTGCTCGCCTGCGCGGTCGCGGTCCGGCTGGAGAGCGGCCCCGGCGTGCTGTTCCGGCAGCGCCGCATCGGCCTGGAGGGCCGCCCGTTCGTGCTGCTGAAGTTCCGGACGCTGCGGCCGAGCGACGACCGCGAGGCCGACACCCGCTGGTCCGTCGCGGGCGACCACCGGATGGGGCCGGTCGGCCGGTTCCTGCGCAAGACCTCGCTGGACGAGCTGCCGCAGCTGTGGAACATCGTCCGCGGCGACATGAGCCTGGTCGGCCCGCGCCCCGAGCGGCCGCACTTCGTCCAGCAGTTCACCGGCGCGCACCCCGGCTACCCGCTGCGGCACCGCGCCCCGGTCGGCCTGACCGGCTGGTCGCAGGTGCACGGCCTGCGCGGGGACACCTCCATCGAGCGGCGCACCCGGCTGGACAACCACTACATCGACGGCTGGACGTTCTCCGGCGACCTGCGGATCCTCCTCATGACGGTCCGCGAGATCCTCGGCGGGGGCGGGCGGTGACGGCGGCGCTCCCGGCGGGCGCGGCGCCCGTGCCCGCCGCCCGCGCCGCCGCCCGCGCCGCCGCGCTGCTGCGCGCCGCCGGCCCGCCCCGGCTGAGCTGGGCGGTCGCCGCCGCGACGCTGTGCGTCTGCGTCCCGTCGGGAGGCGGCGGCGGCGACGGCGTGCAGGTCACCGCCGCCGACGTGGCGGGCGCGGCGGTCGTCGCGCTGGCCGCGCTGGCGGCCTGGCTGCGCGGCGCGCGCGTCCCGCGCGCCCTCCCGCTCGCGTTCGCGCCGCTGCTGGTCGCGCTGACCGCCTCGACGGTGTGCTCGCAGGACGTCGCGGCGAGCCTGCCGGGGTACGTGCGGGTCGTCCAGATCTTCGTGCTGGTCCCGGTCGCGGTGGTCCTCGCCGTCCGCGACCGCGACGACCTCGCCGTCGTCCTCGGCGCGGTCGTCGCGGTCGGGACCTTCGAGGCCGGCTTCGGGGCCTGGCAGGCGGCGACCGGCACCGGCGCGTCCATCGGCGGCCGCACCGTGCGGGCCGTCGGCACCTTCGGCGCCACCGACGTCATGGCGATGGCGACGGTGGCGGGCTTCGCGACGATCGTCGCGGCGGCCGTCGCGGCCGCCCGGCCGGGGCGGGCCCGGGCCGCGGCCTGCGCGGTCCTCGCCGTCCTCGGCGCCGGGCTGCTGCTCGCGCTCAGCCGGGGCAGCTGGATCGCGGTCGGCGCCGGCGTGCTGATCGTGCTGACGCTGTCGGACCCGCGCGCGGCGCTCCGCACCGTCCTCTGCGCGGGCGCGGCGGCGACCGTCCTCGTCGGCGGGTTCGGCCTCGGCTCGGACGGCCTGAAGGACCGCACCCTGTCGATCGCCAGCTCGGTCGACGCCCCCGACCGGTCGGTCAGCGACCGCTACGACCTGTGGGGGACCGCCGTCGCGATCTGGCGCGACCACCCCGTCACCGGCGTCGGCGTGAAGAACTTCCCCGAGTTCCGCGACACCTACGCGCCGCTCGGCCTGTCGGGCGCCAGCGAGACCGACGACCCGACGCACGGCTACCGCCGCCAGCCGCTGCTGTCGCCGCACAACGAGTACCTGCTGGTGCTGTCGGAGCAGGGCGTCCTCGGCCTCGCCGGGTTCCTGCTGCTGTTCGGCGCCCTCGTGCGCGGCCTGGCGCTCCGCCGGGACCGCACCGACCCGGCGTGGCTGCTCGGCGCGGGCCTGCTCGGCAGCCTGGCGATCAACTTCTGGTACGCCGACCTCGGCGGCCCCACCTGCACCCTCACCGCCGTCATGATCGGGGCGGTGGCGGCCCGCGCCCTGCGCGCCGACCTCGCCCCGGGCGCGGCGGGTACGGCGGGCGCCCCGGCGGCCGCCGCATGAGCGTCGTCCTGGACACCGCGCGGGCGACCGTCCGGCGGCTGCCGCTCCGGCACGCGATGGTGGGCGCCGCCGGCCTGTCGGCGATGCTGATCGCGGGCGGCACCGCGCTCGGCTTCGTCCGCGACCTGCTCATGGCGCACCGGTTCGGGGCGAGCGGCAGCACCGACGCCTTCCTGGTGTCCTGGACGATCCCCGAGACGGTCTCGCCGCTGCTGATCGAGGACGCGATGGCGCTCGTCATGGTGCCCGCCGTCACCCGCGCGATGGCGGGCCCCGACGGGGTGCGGCCGCTCGTGCGCAGCACCCTGCCGCGGCTCGTGCTGACGCTCGCGCTGGTCGCCGTCGGCACCGCGCTCGCCGCGCCGTGGCTGGTGGCGGCGCTCGCGCCCGGCCTCACCGACACCGCCGACGCGGTGCAGTGCGTGCGCTGGACGTCGGTGACCGTCCTCGCGTTCGGCGTCACCGGCTTCATGAACGCCACGCTGCGCGCCCACCACTGCTTCGGGCCGCCCGCCGCGATCTACCTCGCCTACAACGTCGGGATCCTCACCGCGATCGTCACGCTGACCGGGCGCCTCGGCGTCGTCAGCGCGGCCATCGGCGTGGCCGGCGGCAGCCTCCTCATGGCGGCGGTGCAGGCGCCGGCGTTCGCCCGCCGGCTGCGCGCCGCGCCGCGCCCGCCCGCCGGGCCGCGGTCCCGGTCCGCGGCCGCCCGCCCCGAGCTGCTCGCCGTCGTCCCCGTCATCGTCTACACCCTCACCCGGCAGTCGCAGGTGCTGGCCGAGCGGTTCCTCGGGTCGGGCCTCGCGGCGGGCTCGATCTCCTACCTGAACTACGCGCAGAAGGTCGCGCAGGTCCCCATGGTGCTGTCGCTGCTGATCGTGACGGTCACCTTCCCCCGCCTCGCCCGCGCCTCCGCCGACCGCGACACCGACGGGATGCGGCGGCGGATCGAGGCCGACATCGTCGTCGTCGGCGGCCTCGTCCTCTGCGCCGTCGCCTTCCTCACCGCGTTCGCCCCCGCGATCGTCGGCCTGCTGTTCCAGCACGGAAACTTCACCGCCGCCGACACCTCCCGCACCGCCCTCATCCTGCGGATCTACTCGCTCGGGCTGTGGGGGCAGGCGATGGTCGGCGTGTCGGCGCGGGCGCTGTTCGCCCGCAGCCAGCCGCTCTGGCGGCCCGCGCTCTGCGTCGCGGCGGGCCTCGCCGTCACGGTGGTGTTCGGGGCGCTGCTCGTCGGCCGGTTCGGCGCGGTCGCCCTCGCCGCCGGCAACGCGCTCGGCATCACGATCGCGGCGCTGCTGCTGCTCGCGGGCGTGCGCGCCCGGGTCGCCCCCATCGGGCTGCGCCGCCTCGGCCCGGACGTGGCGCGCCTGCTCGCCGCCGCCGCGTGCGCCGCCGCCGTCGGCGCGATGCTCGCCCGCTCCTTCCCTCCCGGTCTCCCCCTGCCGCTGCAGCTCGCGGGCGGCGCGTGCACCGTCACGGCGGTCGTCGCGCTCGTCCTCGGGGCGACCCGCCGCGGCGGGCCCACCCTCGGATTCCGCGCGCTCGCCGCCGACGAAGCCACCGGCGCAGGCAGCGCGCCGGGCGTCCCCAGGGGAGAGGCACCGTGAACAGAACCGCAGTCACGCCGGCCATCGCGCCGGCCCCGGCACCGGCGGCCATGCCGTACGTGCTGATGTACCACTCCGTCGAGGACGCCGCCGAGGATCCGCACCTGCTGGCCGTGCCGCCCGCCATGTTCGCGCGGCAGATGCGCTGGCTGGCCCAGCGCGGCCTCCGCGGCGTCGGCATGGCCGAGCTGCTGCGCGCCCGCGACGCCGGGACGGCCCGCGGCCTCGTCGGCCTCACCTTCGACGACGGCTACGCCGACTTCGCCACCGCCGCGCTGCCGATCCTCCAGGACTTCGGCTTCACCGCGACGGTGTTCATGGTCGCGGGCCGCATCGGCGGCGACAACGCCTGGGACGACGGCCCGCGCAAGCCGCTGATGACGGCGGGGCAGCTCCGCGGCGTCGCCGACGCCGGGATGGAGGTCGCCTCCCACGGCCTCGCGCACCTGTCCCTGCCCGAGACCGGCACCGAGGAGCTGGCCCGCGAGCTCCACGAGAGCCGCTCCCTGCTGGAACGGATCCTGGACCGGCCCGTCACCGGCTTCGCCTACCCCTACGGCCATATCGGGGACCGCGAGGTCGCGGCCGTCGCCGCGGCCGGATACGACTACGGCTGCGCCATCTGGGGCTCCCACCCGAGCCGGCACGCGCTCGCGCGCACCTACATCGGCGACCGGGACGGCGGCCTGCGCCTCCGCGCGAAGCTGCTCCGGCACCGGCTGCGCTGGAGGGTCCGCGTATGACGCGCGTCCTGCACATCATCACCGGACTCGACCGGGGCGGCGCCGAGCAGCAGCTCCTGCTGCTGCTGCGGCACCTGCCGGTGACGAGCGAGGTCGCCGTCCTCACCGGGGACGGCGCGCTGAGCCCGCAGATCGAGGCGCTCGGCGTCCCCGTCCACCGGATCGGCATGCGCGGCAACACCGACCTGGCGGCGCTGCCCGCCCTCGTCCGGCTGATCCGGCGGGGCCGCTACGACGTCGTCCACACGCACCTGTACCGGGCCTGCGTGTACGGGCGCCTCGCCGCGCGCCTCGCGGGCGTCCGGCACATCGTCGCGACCGAGCACTCCCTCGGCACCGGCCACATCGAGGGCCGCGCGACGACGCGCGGCGTCCGGCGGCTGTACCGGGCGACCGAGCGGCTCGGCACCGTCACCGTGGCCGTCTCGCCCACCGTCGCCGAACGCCTCGCCGCCTGGGGCGTGCCGCGCGCGCGCATCGTGACGATCCCGAACGGTGTGGACGCCGCCGCGTTCGCCTACGACGGCGAAGCGCGGGCGCGGGTGCGCGCGCGCTTCGGCCTCGGCGAACGCGACTTCGTCGTCGGTACCGTCGGGCGCCTCGTGCCCACCAAGAACGTCGACGTCCTCATCGACGCGATGGCCGCGACGGCCGCCGCCGTCCTGCTGGTCGTCGGCGACGGGCCCGCCGCCGCCGAGCTGCGCGCGCGCGCAGCCCGGTCGCCGGCGGCTCCGCGCATCGTGTTCGCCGGCGAGACCGGGCACGTCGCGGACGCCCTCGCGGCCATGGACGTGTTCGCGTCGGCGTCCACCCAGGAGACGTTCGGCCTCGGCGTCGTGGAGGCCCTCGCCGCCGGGCTGCCCGTCCTGTACGCGGTGTGCCCGGCGCTGGAGGACCTGCCGGCCGGGCACGCCCCGCACGCCGAGCGCCTGCGGGCCGACGCGGCCGCCTTCGGCGCCGCGATCCAGCGCCTGGCGATGCGGCGGCCGGAGCGCTTCGCGCCGCCGCCCGCGGTCGAGGCGTACGCCGCCGGCGTCCACGCCGCCCGGCTGGCCGCCCTGTACGGGGCCGCGCCCGCTCCCCTTCCCGACCCCGCACCCGCTCCCGCCGCCGTCGGATCCAGGACGGCGGGCTCTCCTCACGAAAGGGACTCGCATGCCTCCTAGAACACGGTGGACCCCCGCGCGTCTCGCCGCACGGGTCGGCGTGCCCGCCGTCCTGGTCGCCGCCGGGCTGCTGGGCGGCGCCGGCTACGCGCTGCTGAAGCCGCCGTCCTACACCGCGTCGGCCTACGCGGTGGTCGTCGCCGACCGCGCGGACGGCGGCCCGTCGGCGACGAACTTCGCGCAGGCGTACGGGCGGCTCGCCGCGCTGCCGTCCACCCTGGTGTGGGCGACGCCCGCGCTGCCGCCGGAGATCGTGCGGGACGCGCGCAGCAGCGTCCAGGCGTCCACCTCGCCCGACACGCCGCTGATCCACATCACCGGGTCGGCGGCGACGCCGGCCCGCGCCGCCGCCTACGCCAACGGCGCGGCGAGCGCCCTCGTCGGCTACGGCACCATGCACAAGGCCGACACCGGCGTGAAGGTCGCCCTGATGAGCCCGGCGGCGGTGCCGGCCGCGCCGTCCTCGCCCGACCTGCCGGTCGACCTGCTGATCGGCGGCGCGACGGGCGTGCTGCTCGCCGCGCTCGCCGCGCTCGGCGGCCTCGGCCGCCGCCCGGCCCGGCCCAGGCCCGCGCAGCCCGCCGCGCCCGCCGGGAGCGGCGCGGCGCCCGTTCCGGTCGCGGCCGGGCCCGCCGGCCGCGGGGACGGCGCGGAACCGGCGGGAGCATGACCGCCGCCACCGGCGCGGCGGCGCGCACCGGGCTCTGGACCGCCGAGGTGCTCCGCGACGACGCGGCGCTCGCCGAGCTGCGCGGCCCGTGGGAGGACCTGCACGGCCGCTGCCCGGCCGCCACGCCGTTCCAGTCGCACGCCTGGGCCGCCTCCTGGTGGCGCCACTACGGGCGGCCGGGGCGGCTGCGGCTCGCCGTGGTGCGCCGCGACGGCCGCCTCGCCGGCCTCGCCGCCCTGCACGCCGTCCCGCGCCGGGGCTGCCTGGTGCTGGAGCCGCTGGCGGCCGACCTCAGCGACTTCAGCGACGTACTGCTGGACCCCGACCACGCCGGCGACGCCGCCGGGCACCTGGCGGCGGCGCTGCTGGGCGAGCCCGGCTGGCACGTCCTCGCCCTGCCCGAGACGGGCCCGGACGCCGCGGCGCACCTGCTGGCCGAGCGGTGGCCGCGGCGCGTCCGGCGGCTGCCGTCCTCGACGTGCCTGCGGCTGCCCGCCGAGGACCCGGCGGCGTTCCTGGCCCGGCTGCCGGGCCGCTCGGCCGGCAAGATCCGGGCGCGGCTGCGGCGGATCGAGGCGGCCGGCCCGACCGCGACCGCCGTCCCGCCGGACGAGGTGCCGCGCGCGGTGGAGGAGCTGCTCGACCTGCACGTCCGGCAGTGGGAGGGGCGCGGCATCAACCCCGAGCACCTGCGCGGGCGGTTCCGCCGCCACCTCGTGGACGCCGTCACCGCCCTGGCGCACCAGGGCGGCGCGCAGGTGTTCCGCTACACCGAGGACGGCGCGCTCGTCGCCGCCGATCTCGCGCTCGTCGGCGGCGGCTTCGTCGGCGGCTACCTGTTCGGCTGCGACCCCGGCCTGCGCGGCCGCGTCGACGTGTCGCTGATGCTGCTCCAGCAGGAACTGCTGCTCGCGCACCGGCTCGGCCGGCCCGCCGTCAACATGCTGCGGGGCGTGGAGGAGTACAAGATGAAGTGGCGCCCGGACCCGGTGCGCAACGAGCGCCTGCTCCTGGCGCGCTCCCCGCTCGCCGCCCCGTTCGTCGCCGCCGAACTCGGCCGCGCCGGCCTCCGCGCCGCCAAGCACCGCCACCGCGACCGCGCCCTCGCCCACCCCGCCGACCCGCACGCGGACCGCGCCAACGACCGCAAGGACGGAGCCGCCCGCCCCACCGCCCGGAACCGCACCCGCCCCAAGGGCAACGGAGCCCCCGAATGACACCCGACCCGCCCGAGCCCGCCATGACACCCGACCCCGCCGGACCACCCGGACCGCCCAGCACACCCGAGCCCGCCGGACCGCCCGGACCGCCCGAGCCCGCCGGACCGCCCGAGCCCGCCGGGCCGCGCAAGACCGCCGGGCCGCCTGGGGCCGCCGGGCCGCCTGGGGCCGCCGGGCCGCCTGGGGCCGCCGGGCCGCGCAAGGCCGCCGGGCTGCCCGGGGCCGCCGGGCCGCGCAAGACCGCCGGGGTGGCCGGGGCCGCCGGGGTGGCCGGGGCGGCTGGGGTGGTCGAGCTGCCCGGGGCGGCCGGGGTATTTGAGGTCGCTGGGCCGATCGGGGTGGCCGGGGTACTTGAGGTTGCCAGGACGAGGGAGGTGGCTGGGGCGGGGATGTCGGGGCGGCCGGGGGTTCTGCATGTGAGTCAGCCGACGCATGGGGGTGTGGCGGTCTATGTCGCGCAGGCGGCGGCGGAGCAGGCGGGGCGCGGGTGGCGGGTCGCCGTCGCGTGCCCGCCCGAGGGCGAGCTCGTCGCCCGGCTCGCCGCCGCCGGCGTGCCGCACCTGCCCTGGCGGGCGGGCCGCTCGCCGGGGCCGGGCACCCTCGCCGAGGCGCGGCGGCTGCGCGGCCTCGTCGCGGCGTTCGACCCGGACGTGGTGCACCTGCACTCCGCCAAGGCGGGCCTCGCGGGGCGGCTGCCGGGCGTCGCGGGCGACCGGCGCGTCGTCTTCCAGCCGCACGGCTGGTCCTGGCTCGCGGGCAGCGGCCCGCTCGGGCCGGTCAGCCTCGCCTGGGAGCGGTACGCGGCGCACCGCGCCGACGCCGTCGTCTGCGTCGGCGCGGGGGAGCTGGAGCAGGGCCGCGCGGCGGGCGTGCGCGGCGCCTTCCACATGATCCGCAACGGGGTGGACCGCGACCGGTTCCGCCCGGCCGGCGCCGAGGGCCGGGCGGCCGCCCGCGCGGCCCTCGGCGTCCCGCCGAGCGCGCGGCTCGCGGTGTGCATCGGCCGGCTGACTCGGCAGAAGGGCCAGGACGTGCTGCTGGCCGCCTGGCCGCTCGTCCGCGAGCGCCGCCCGGACGCCGAGCTGGTCCTGGTCGGCGACGGCGACGCCGCCGATCAGCTGCGCGGGCAGGCCGGGCCGGGCGTGCTGCTCGTCCCCGCCGTCGCCGATCCGCGCCCCTGGCTCGCCGCGGCCGACGTGGTGGTGATGCCCTCCCGCTGGGAGGGGCTGCCGCTCGCGGCGCTGGAGGCGCTGGCGGTCGGCCGGTCGCTGGTGGCGTCCGACGTCCCCGGGCTGGCCGAGGTGGTGGCGCCCGGCAGGGGCGCGCTGGTGCCCGCCGAGGACGCCGCCGCGCTCGCCGCCGCCGTGGCCGAGCGGCTGTCGGCCCCCGGGCTCGCGGACGCGGAGGGCGCCGCCGGTGCGGCCGCGGCCGCCGGGTTCGACATGGCGGACACGTTCGCCTCGCTGGCGGGGCTCGTCGCCGGGCTCGCCGGGACGCCCGCGGCGTCCCTCGGCGCCGGCAGCGGACCGCTGGCCGCCGAGACCAGCGGCTGAGGCACGCACACCTCGGCCGGCACGGACGGGACGGCGGGCGCCGGCGCGGCCGGGCGCGCCGCGACCGGCGACGGCGCCGGCAGCGCGACCGGCGAC
>NZ_JAIBOA010000027.1 GCF_019458805.1 Actinomadura parmotrematis | reverse complement strand
CTCGCACGCGCCCGGCTCGCACGCGTCCGACCCACACGCACCCAACTCGCACGCGCCCGGCTCGCACACGACCGGCCCGCACACGGCCAACTCGCACGCGCCCGACTCGCACACGACCGGCCCGCACGCAGCCAGTCCGCACGTGCCTGGCCCGCACACGGCCGGGCCAGGCGTGTCCGGCTCGCACATGGCCGGGCCGCACGCGCCCGACTCGCACGCGGTCGGCTCGAATACGACCGGCCCTTATGCGGTCGACCGGGCGGCGGTCGACTCGTCCGTGGGGGGTCTGTATGGGGTCGGCTCGCGCGAGGCGGGTCTGTACGGCAGCGGCTCGTCTACGACGAATCCTTATCCGAGCGGCTCGGCTGCGGCCGGCCCTGGCGGGGCCGGTTCGCACGTGGGCGAGCTGTACGCGGAGGAGGTGGACGCGGCGGGTGGTCGGATCGGTGATGCGCGTCCTGGGGAGCGGCATCGGGTGGATCCCCGGTCGTCCGTGGGGGCGGGGGAGCGGCAGCGGGTTCCGGGGCGGCATCGGCGGACCGGTGCCGTGGCGGGCGGGCCGCCGCGCCTGGCCATCGCGGGCGGCGCCGTGCTGTTCCAGGCGTCGCTCGGCGGCATCTACTCCTGGTCGGTGATCGCGCGGGCGCTCCAGCAGCCCGGCGCGTTCGAGCTGACGAGGGCGCAGGCGGTGCTGCCGTTCTCGGTCGCCATCGGCATCGTGTTCGTCGGCACCTACCTCGGCGGCCGCCTCCAGGACCGGCGCGGGCCGCGCGCCGCGGCGCTGCTCGGCGGCGTCCTCTACTCGACCGGCGCGCTGCTCGCCTCGCTCGCCTCCGGGCGCGGCGAGCTGTGGTTCCTGCTGCTCGCCTACGGCGTCGTCGGCGGCATCGGCCTCGGCATCGCCTACATCGTCCCGGTCGCCATGCTGCAGAAGTGGTACCCCGAGAAGCGCGGCCTGATCACCGGCGTCGCGGTCGGCGGGTTCGGGTTCGGCGCGGTGCTGACCTCGCCGCTCGCCCAGTACCTCGTCGAGGCCAACCGGACCGTGCCGACGCGCGCGTTCCTGCCGCTCGGCGTCTGCTACCTGGTGTTCACCACCTGCGGCGCGACGCTGTTCCGCAACCCGCCGCCGGCGGCCCGCCCGGCCGGCCGGCGCGGCGACTTCACCTGCGCGGAGGCGCTGCGGACGCGCCAGTGGTACCTGCTCACCGCGATGCTGACGCTGAACACCGTCTCGGGCATCGGGTTCGTCGCGGTCACCGCGGGCGCCGCCACCGCGATCACCGGCATCGGCCCGGCCGCGGCGGCCGCCCTCACCGGCGGGATGGGCCTGTTCAACGGCGCGGGCCGCATCTTCTGGGGCGCGATGTCGGAGCGGTACGGCCGGATGCGGATCTTCACGATGATCCTGGCGCTGATGGGCGCCTGCCTGCTCGCCGTCCCCTACGCGTCCTCGCCGGTCGCGTTCATCGCCCTCGCGGCGGTGGTCTTCGCCAACTTCGGCGGCGGCTACGCGGTCATGCCCGCGACCGCCGGGGACTTCTTCGGCCTCACCAACGCGGGCGCGATCTACGGGCTGATGAACATCGCCTGGAGCATCGGCGGCGTCGTCGGCCCGCTCCTCGTCGCGGCCCTCGCCGCGAGCGGCGGCTACCAGAACGCCTTCACGACCCTCGCGGTCGTCGCCCTCGCCGCCACGGCCCTCCCGGGCCTCACCACCCCGCCCGGCCGCCGCGCCGCCCGCACCGTCCGCCGCCCGGCCCCGGCCCCGGCCCCGGCGCCCGTCCCCGCCTTCGCCTGACGCCGCCGGTCAGCCGCCCCCCGGCAGGGCGGCGCGGGCGACGGCGTCGCGCCCGGCCGCCGCGCGCTCGGCCGCCTCCCGTTCGGCGGCGGCGCGGGCGTCGTAGGCGGTGCGGGCCGCCGCGATGGCGTTCTGGTGCTCCTCGGTCCAGCCGACCAGGGCGCGGATGGTGCTGTGCAGGGACGCGCCCATCGGCGTCAGCGCGTAGTCCACGCGCGGCGGGACGGTCGGGTGCACGGTCCGGCTCACCAGCCCGTCGCGTTCCAGCTGCCGCAGCGTGCGGGTCAGCATCCGCTGGCTGACCCCGTCGATCGCGCGCTTCAGCTCGGTGAACCGCAGGCTGCGCTTGTCCAGCAAGGCGATCACCAGCAGCGACCACTTGTCGGCGACGCGGTCGAGGATCTGCCGCACCTCGCAGTCGGCGCGCTGGTCCCACTGGAGGACGTCGTCGTCGACGCCGGTATCCGCGCAGTGCCCGAGGGACTCGAAAGTGCCGTCTTCCATGGTCCCCGATGGTCTCCGATGATGCTGTCGGTAACAAGAGGGAACCGGCATGCTCTCGGGGAACCGCCCCGGGCCCGGTTCCCGCGACGAGAGGGGGCGGGGGCCGATGACCGCATCCGACGCGGGACGCGCCCGGGCCGTGCTGCTGGTGCTGTGCGGCGCGATCTTCCTGGAGGGGATCGACGTGGCGATGCTGAACGTGGCGCTGCCGGCGATCCGCGCCGACCTGGGCCTGTCCACCGGCATGCTCGGCGGGGTCGTCAGCGCCTACGTGCTGGGCTACGGCGGGTTCATGCTGCTGGGCGGGCGCGCCGCCGACCTGCTGGGGCACCGCCGGATGTTCGTGTCGTGGCTCGCGGTGTTCCTGGTCTTCTCCGGGCTCGGCGGGTTCGCCCCCGGCGGGTGGGTGCTGCTGGTCGCCCGGTTCGTCACCGGGGTCGCGGCCGCCTTCATGGCGCCCGCCGGGCTGGCGCTGGTCACCTCGGCGTTCCCAGACGGGCCGGCCCGCACCCGGGCGCTCGGCGTGTACGCGGGGACGGCGGCGGGCGGGTTCTCGCTCGGCGTCGTCGCGGGCGGCGTGCTCGTCTCGTTCGGCTGGCGGTGGGTGTTCTTCGCGCCGGTCGTCCTGGCGGCGCTGATCCTGGTGGCGGCGCTGGCCCTCGTCCGCGATCCGGGCGGCGAGCGCCCCGCGGGCGGCTTCGACGTGGCGGGGGCCGGCGCGCTCACCGGGGCGATGCTGCTGCTGGCGTACGGGGTGGTGCGGCTGGAGCGTCCCGGCGACGGTCCGGGCCTGACGGCCGGCGTGCTCGCCGGGGGCCTGGCGCTGCTCGGGCTGTTCGGCGCGGTCGAGCGGCGGTCCGCGTCCCCGCTGGTGCGGCTCGGGACGCTGCGCTCGGCGCCGCTCGTGCGCGTCAACGTGGCCGCGCTGCTGTTCCTGGCCGCGTTCGCGGGCTTCCAGTTCCTGGCCACCCTGTACTTCCAGGAGGTGCGCGGCTGGAGCGCGCTGCAGACCGGCCTGGCCATGCTGGTGATCGGTGTCGACACCGTCCTCGCGCCCGTCCTGACGCCGCGCCTGGTGGCCCGTTTCGGGAACGCCCGCGTGCTGTTCGGCGGCCTCGTCCTCGCGGCGGCCGCGTACGCGCTGTTCCTTCCCGTCGGGGCGGACTGGACCTACGCCGCCATGCTCCCCGCGCTGCTGTCGCTCGGGGTGGCGTTCTCCCTGGCGTACGGGCCGCTCACCATGGCCGCCACCGAGGGCGTCGCCGAGGACGAGCAGGGCCTGGCGGGCGGCCTGCTCTACACCTCCATGCAGTTCGGCACGGCGCTCGGCCTGTCGGCCGTCACCGCCGTCAGCGTCGCCGCCGGTTCGGGCCTGGACGGCCTGCGCGCCGGGCTGGTCGTCCCCGTGGCGGCGGCGTTGCTCGGCGCGGCCGTCACGGCGTTCGGCCTCCGCACCCCCGCCGGGCCGGGCGCCGCGCCGCCGGACGCGGCCCTCCCGGCGGACGCGAGCCGGGCGGTCAGCTCAGGGTGAGGTTCCAGCGGGCGGTGCCGGCGAGCTCCAGCCAGACCCGGCCGGCGCTGCGGACGAGCTTCAGGACCACGCCGTCGCAGCCGGGGCAGCGCGCCACCCAGCCGGGCGCGTGCGCGTAGACGCGCAGCTCGGCGAAGGCGCCGCTCCGCCCGCAGTGCGCGCACTGGCTCGTCATCGACGTCACGTCCGCGTTCAGCAGCTCGCCGAGCGGGCCCGCCAGCGCGTTGCCGTCCACGTGTCCGGCGGCCGGGGCGGCCCCGTTCGGCGGTGTGCTGTTGTCGGTCGGCATGTCAGGCTCCCGTGGGGCCGAAGCGTTCGGTGCGGATGCGGCGGGGATCGTGGCCCAGGTCGACGAGCAGCGTGGACGTCGCCTCGACGAAGCCGGTCGGGCCGCAGACGAAGCAGTCGGCGGGCCGGGCGAGGCCGGCGAGGTCGTCCGGGCCGATCCGGCCCGGCGGCCGGGCGTGGCCGGGCGGGGCCTCCCGGGTGTAGAGGAGGGTGACCTCCAGGCCGGGCCGCGGTTCGGCGAGCTCGGCGGCGTAGTAGACGTCGCGGGGCGTCCGCACCGAGTAGAGCAGGTGGAACGGCGCCGCGCCGCCCGCCGCCCGGTGGGCGCGGACCATCGCCATCAGCGGGACGATGCCCGACCCGCCGCCGACGAGCACCACCGGGCCCGTGCCGCCGCGCCACACGAACCAGCCGCCGACGGGGCCGCGCAGCTCGATCTCGTCGCCGACCTCCAGGACGTCCGCCAGGTACGGCGAGACCTCGCCGTCGGGGACGCGCTGGATCGTCAGCTCCACCCCCTCGGCGCTCGCCAGCGAGTAGGACCGCTCGGCGACGTAGCCGTCCTCGGCGGTGAGGCGGACGTCGACGTGCTGGCCGGGCAGGTGGCCCGGCCAGTCCGGCACCGCGAAGGTGAGCGTCCGCGCGGACGCGGTCTCGTCGCGGACGGCGGCGAGGCGCGCCGCCGTCCAGGTCAGTCGCCCTCGTACCGCTGCTCGCGCCATGGGTCTCCATAGTTGTGGTAGCCCGCGGCCTCCCAGAAGCCGGGCTCGTCGTGGTCCATCAGCCGGATGCCGCTCACCCACTTGGCCGACTTCCAGAAGTACAGGTGCGGGACGAGCAGCCGCGCCGGGCCGCCGTGCTCGGGATGCAGCGGTTCGCCGCCGAAGCCGTGCGCGACCCACGCCTTGCCGTCGAGCAGGTCCTCGACGGGCAGGTTGGTGGTGTACCCGCCGTAGCACTCGATCATGGCGTACGGGGCGTCCGGTTCGACCTCCTCGAAGAGCGTGTCGAGCGAGACGCCCTCCCAGTCGGTGCCGAGCTTGGACCACTTGGTCACGCAGTGGATGTCGACGTGCGGCCGCTCGGCGGGCAGCGCCAGGTACTCCCGCCACGTCCACCGGCGGCTCGCGCCGGCGGCGTTGGTGATCGTGAAGGTCCAGGCGGCCGGCGGGACGCGCGGCGTCGGCCCGGCGGACAGGACGGGGAAGTCCTCGGTCAGGTACTGGCCGGGCGGCAGCGCGGGGTCACCGCCGCGGCGGCCGTGGAAACCCCGGGAAACAATGCTCATAGATCACCTCGTCCCCCCATTGTGAGGCCGCCAAGCAGGCGTTACGTCACGACTTTGATCTCGCCGCCGAGGGTGGCGCCGTCCTGGAGCTCCAGCTCGTCGCCGCTCCAGAAGCGGCCCGGGTCGAACCAGTTGGGCCGCCGGTCGCGGGCGAGCAGCCCCATGTCCTGGTACGTGGAGGCGACGATCTCGGCGCAGAACGCGGTCTCCAGGTTCAGGTCGCGCTCCTTCGGCCGCCGGACCGGGACGCGGCCGCGGATCCAGCGGGACGCCATCCGGGTGGTGGACGGGAAGGGGGTCCCGTCGAGGCGCGCGACGGTGCGGAGCGCCGCGTCCTCCATCGCCGCGGTGGCGGGCGGTTCGAGCTGGCGGAGCCAGGCCCGCTGCTCGTAGCGGGTGCACCAGGTGGTGACGGCCTCGCGCAGGTCGTGGAGCTGGGCGCCGCGCTGGTTCCTGCCGGTCCACATGTCGGTGAGGGAGCGGCCCAGCTCGGCGTGCCACATGAGGGGCGGCAGGTCGTCGAGCACGATCGCCATGCCGACGTGGTTGACGGGACTGTTGGTCATGGTGCGGATGGCCCGGTCGGCGGCGGTGCGGCCGCGGAACAGCCAGACGTCGCCGGTGCGGGTCAGCTCGGCGGCCTCGTCGAGGCCGATGCTCGTGCCAGCCATGATCGCCACCTTAGTCACTACGGTGGGGGCATGAAGTGGTGGAAGGCGCTGGGCATCGCCGGTTTCGTCGGGGTCGCGGCCACCGGGGCGGTGATCGCGCGGCAGGAGCGGCGGCGCCGCGCGTACACGCCGGACGAGATCCGGCAGCGGCTGCACGAGCGGGTCGCCGGGGAGGGCGGCGGCGCGTCGGGCGGGTAAACAAATCTTACGAGGTGCGTACGGGACCGCGCTGGAACCGGGCGGGCGGCCTCCGGACACCTAGCGTCGGCCCCATGCAGGTGCTGATCACAGGTTCGTCGGGGTTCATCGGCTCGCACGTCGCCGAGGCGGCGGTCGCGGCCGGGCACGCCGTCCGCACGCTGGACCTCCGGGACGGGCGGGACGTGCGGGACGCGGCGGCCGTCGCGCGCCTGCTCGAAGGCGCGGACGCCGTCTGCCACCAGGCCGCCAAGGTCGGCCTCGGCGTCGACGTGTCCGACATGCCGGACTACTCGTCGGTCAACGTGCAGGGCACCGCCGTGCTCCTGGCGGAGATGGCGCGCGCCGGGGTGCGGCGGCTGGTGCTCGCCTCGTCCATGGTCGTCTACGGCGAGGGCGCCTACGCGTGCGCCCGGCACGGGACGGTGCGGCCGGGGCCGCGCGCCGAGGACGACCTCGCCGCCGGCGTGTTCGAGCCCGCCTGCCCCGAGTGCGGCGCCCGGCTCGCGCCCGGGACGGTCACCGAGGACGCGCCGCTGGACCCCCGCAACGTCTACGCCGACACCAAGCTCGCGCAGGAGCACTTGGCGGCCTCGTGGGCGCGCGCGGTCGGCGGCTCGGTCACGGCGCTGCGCTACCACAACGTGTACGGGCCGCGGATGCCGCGCGACACCCCGTACGCGGGCGTCGCCGCGCTGTTCCGGTCGCGGCTGGAGCGCGGCGAGGCGCCGCTGGTGTTCGAGGACGGCGGCCAGCGCCGCGACTTCGTCCACGTCCGCGACGTCGCCCGCGCCAACGTCCTCGCGCTGGAGCAGGAAGGGACGCCGGGCGCGTCGCGCGCCTACAACGTGGCGAGCGGCACGCCCCGCACCATCGCCGACATGGCGGCCGCGCTCGCCGCCGCCTACGGCGGTCCCGAACCGGTCGTGACGGGCGGTTTCCGCCTCGGCGACGTCCGGCACATCGTGGCGAGCCCCGAGCGGGCCCGCCGCGAGCTCGGCTACACCGCCGGGGTCGCGTTCGCCGACGGGATGGCGGAGTTCGCGGGGGTGCCCGCGTGATCGACGTGATCCTGCCCTGCCTGGACGAGGCGGCGGCGCTCCCGTGGGTGCTGGACCGGATGCCGCCCGGCCACCGCGCGATCGTGGTGGACAACGGCTCGACCGACGGGTCCGGCGAGGTCGCCGCCGCGCACGGCGCGCTCGTCGTCCGCGAGGAGCGGCGCGGGTTCGGCGCCGCCTGCCACGCGGGCCTCGGCGCCGCGACCTCGGACGTCGTCGCGTTCATGGACGCCGACGCCTCGCTCGACCCGGGCGAGCTGCCGCGCCTCGCCGCCGCCCTCGACGCGGGCGCGGACCTGGTGCTCGGCCGCCGCCGCCCGGCCGGGCGCGGCGCCTGGCCCGCGCACGCGCGGCTCGGCAACGCCGTCCTGGCCCGCTCGCTGAACCGCCGCGCGGGCACCCGCCTGCACGACCTCGGCCCGATGCGCGCCGCGCGCCGGGAGTCGCTGCTCGCGCTGGGCCTCGCCGACCGCCGCTTCGGCTACCCGCTGGAGATGGTGCTGCGCGCGGCCCGCGCCGGGTGGGCGATCGACGAGCTGGACGTGCCGTACCTGCCGCGCAACGGCCGGTCCAAGGTCACCGGGACGGCGCGCGGCACCGTCCGCGCCGTCCGCGACATGCGCCGCGTCCTCGCCGAGGTGCCGGCATGACCGCCGACCTCCTCGTCATCGCCAAGGAGCCGGTGCCGGGCCGGGTGAAGACGCGCCTCACGCCCGTCCACACGCCCGAGCGGGCGGCGGAGCTCGCCGCCGCCGCGCTCGCCGACACCCTGGCCGCGGTGGCCGCGACCCCCGCCGGGGCGCGCACGCTCGCCCTCGCCGGGCGGCCGGGCCCGTGGCTCCCGGACGGCTTCACGGTGCTGCCGCAGCGCGGGGACGGCCTGGACGAGCGCCTCGCGCACGCCTTCGACGACGCCTACCGGGGCCGCCCGCTCGTCCTGGTCGGCATGGACACCCCGCAGGTCACGCCCGCGCTGCTGGGTGAGGCGACGGCCGCCCTCGCCGACCACGACGCGGTGTTCGGGCCCGCGACCGACGGCGGCTTCTGGCTGCTCGGCCTGCGCGTCCCCGACCCGGCGCTGCTGCTCGGCGTCCCCATGTCGCGGGACGACACCGGCCGCCGCCAGCTCGCCCGCCTGGCCGGCCTGCGCGTCGCGACGCTGCCCGCCCTCACCGACGTCGACACCCCCGCCGACGCCGCCGAGGTCGCCCGCGCCGCCCCGCACACCCGGTTCGCGGCCGCCCTGAACGGCGTCCCGGCGTGATCGGCGAGCTGTACGCGCGGGCGCTGTCGGGCACCGGCCGGGTGGAGATCGAGGACGCCGCCGGGCACCGCCGCCCGCTGCCGGTGGACGACTGGCGGGCGCTCCGGCCCGGCGACCACGGCCTGCTCGACCGATGTACCGGGCCCGCCCTGGACGTCGGCTCGGGTCCGGGGCGGTTCACCGCCGCGCTCACCGCCCGCGGCGTGCTCGCGCTCGGCATCGACGTCGCCCCGCACGCCGTCGCGCTCACCGTCGCGGCGGGCGGCCCGGCGCTCGTCCGCGACGTGTTCGGCGACGTCCCCGGCGCGGGCGGCTACGCGACCGTGCTGCTCGCCGACGGCAACATCGGCATCGGCGGCGACCCGGCGGCGCTGCTCGGCCGCGCCGCCGAGCTGCTCGCGCCGGGCGGGCGGCTGCTCGCCGAGGTCGCGCCGCCGGGCACGCCGTCGGTGGTGGAGCGGGTCCGGCTGCGCGGCGGGCGCGTCACCGGCGAGTGGTTCGCATGGGCGGTCGTGTCGGCCGACGACATCGCCGCCGCCGCGGGCGGCTACCGCGTCGCCGAGATATGGGAGGAGGCGGGACGTTGGTTCGCGGCCCTGCTGAGGTGATCGCGGGCCGGTTCACCAGCCGCCTGCACGACGAGCGGGTGGCGGCGTGGCTCGGCATCGCCCTCGGCGTCTCCTTCGGGACGGCGTTCGTCACCGGCCTGATCAGCCACTTCATGCAGCACCCACCGGGCTGGCTGCACTGGCCTTCGCGACCGGTGAACCTCTACCGCGTGACGCAGGGCCTGCACGTCATCGGCGGCCTCGCCACGATCCCGCTGCTGCTCGCCAAGCTGTGGACGGTCTACCCGCGGCTGTTCCAGTGGCCGCCGTTCCGGTCGGCGGGGCAGGCGATCGAGCGCGGCGCGGTGTTCGTGCTGGTCGGCGGCGCGGTGTTCCAGCTCGCCACCGGCCTGTTCAACATCGCCTACTGGTACCCCTTCCCGTTCTTCTTCACCGTCGCGCACTACTGGACGGCCTACCTGGTCGTCGGCGCGCTCGTCGTGCACGTCGCGAACCAGGCGTCCAAGGTGCGGCACACCGTCATGACGCGGCCCGAGGACGCGGTGCCGCGCCGCGCGTTCCTGCTGACGGTCGCGGCGGCGTCCGGCGCCGTCGCGCTCGCCACGGTCGGCGAGACGCTGTCGCCGCTGGCCCGGCTGGCGCTGCTCGCGCCGCGCCGCCCCGGCACCGGCCCGCAGCGCCTGCCCGTCAACAAGACCGCCTACGCGGCCGGGATCACGGCGGTGCCGCCGGAGTGGCGGCTGCGCGTGACCGGTGCCGTCGGACGGGAGCTGTCGCTGTCGCTCGCCGACCTGCGGGCGCTGCCGGTCCGCACGGTCCGGCTGCCGATCGCCTGCGTGGAGGGCTGGAGCGCGTCCGGCGACTGGGAGGGCGTCCGGCTGCGCGACGTGCTGCGCCTCGCGGGCGTCGCGGACGGCGCGCGCGTGCGGGTCGAGTCGCTGGAGCGCTACGGCGCCTACCGCACGTCCTGGGTCGAGCCGCGGCACTGGCACGACGGGCTGACGCTGCTCGCGCTCGGCCTGAACGGCGAGCCGCTCGCGCTCGATCACGGCGCCCCCTGCCGGCTGATCGCGCCGGACCGGCCGGGCGTCATGCAGACCAAGTGGGTCGGCGGGCTGGTGGTCGCGTGAACGGGACGACGGCGGCCCGGTACGGGGCGTACGCGGTCGGGACCGTCCTCATGGGCATCGGCGCGTACGGGATCGTCGCGCACGTGCCGGACCTGTTCGGCTGGGCGGTCTGGTTCGCGGGCGGCGCGGTACTGCACGACGCCGTTTTCGCGCCCGCCGTGCTGCTGGTGGGCGCCGTGGTGACGCGGCGCCCGGTGCTCCAGGGCGCGCTGGCGGTCGGAGGCGTGCTGACCCTCGTGGCGCTGCCGATGGTGCTGCGGCTCGGCGCCCGGCCCGACAACCCGTCGATCCTGCCGCTGCACTACGGCTGGAACCTGCTCATCGTCCTCGCCGTCGTCGCGGCGGTGGCCGCCGTCGTGTGGTGGCGGCGACGATGAGGGCGGCGGCGCTCTGGGCGGCGTTCATCGCGGCGGTCTTCGCCATCGGGACGCGCGCCGCGCACACACAGGGCGACCTGCTGCCTCCCCTGCACGCGTCCGCGCGGCTGCTGACCTGGCAGATGCTTCCGGCCGTCGCCTACGCGGCGTTGGCCGTGGCCGTCCTGCCGCCGCTGGCGCGGCGCATGGCGTGGCGGCCGCTGCTGCTGGCGGCCTGGGCCGCCGCCGCCGGCTGGGCGATCGTGCTCGCGCTCAGCGACGGCTGGGACGCCCTGCACCGCCCGCTGGACGCGCCGACCGAGTACCCCGTCGCGATCCCGGCCGTGGACGCCGACCCCGCGCTGTGGCTGCGCACCTTCACCGAGCGCCTCGCCGGCTACACCACGCACGTGCGCGGCCATCCGCCGCTGCCGACGCTGCTGGTGTGGACGCTGGACGCGGCCGGCCTGCACGGCACCGGCTGGGCCGCCGCGCTGATCATCGCGGCGGGCTCCTCGGCCGCCGCCGCGGTCGCCGTCACCGTCCGGGCCGTCGCGGGGGAGCGGATCGCGCGGGCGGCCGTCCCGTTCCTCGCCCTCGCGCCGCTCGCGGTGTGGGTCGCCACGACGATGGACGCGCTCTTCCTCGGCGTCGCCGCGTGGGGGACGGCGCTGCTGGCGCGCCGCCGGGCGCTCGCGGGCGGGCTCGTCCTCGGCGCGCTGCCCTACCTCAGCTACGGGCTGCTGCCGCTGTTCGCCGTCCCCGCCGTCGTCGTCCTGTTGCAGCGGCCCCGCTGGTGGCCGATGCTCGCGGGGCTGGCCGTCGTGCCCGCCGCGTTCACCCTCGGCGGGTTCTGGTGGCCGGACGGGGTGGCGGCCACGCACGCCACCTACCTGATCTCCGGCGGCTCGGCGCAGCGCTCCTACGCCTTCTACCTCGTCGGGAACCTCGCGGTGCTCGCCCTGCTGACCGGTCCGGCCGTCGCCGCCGCCGGTCCCGCCGCCGCGCGGGCGCTCCGCCGCCGGATGCCGCCGGAGGCGCCCGTGGCGCTCCTCGCCGCCGCCGCGCTCGTCGGCGTCCTGGCGCTGGACCTGTCGGGAGTCACACGCGGCGAGGTCGAACGCATCTGGGTGCCGTTCGCCGCCTGGCTCCTCCCGCTCGCCGCCCTCACCCCGAGCCGTATCGGAACGCGCCCCTGGCTCGCCGCCCAGGCCGCGACGGCCATCGCCCTCCAGGCCCTCGTCCACTCCCACTGGTAACCCGCCCGGCCGCCGCCACGAGGTTGAGATGCGGCGTGTTGGGCTCCGTGGAGATCGAAAGTGCCCAACACGCCGCATCTCAACGAACGGTGACCGGGGGGTCAGCGGATGAGGGCGGTGCGGATGTCGGTGTCGTCGGGGTCGAGCTCGGCGGCCCGCTCCAGGTCGGCGCGGGCCTCGGCGGGGCGGCCGGCGGCGCGGAGGGCGACGGCGCGGTTGTAGAGGAGGGCGGGGTCCTCGCCGAGGTCCAGGGCGCGGCCGAGGTCGCGGACGGCGGCCTCGGGGTCGCCGGACTCGAACGCCAGCGCCGCCCGGCCCGCCCAGGCCGCGGCGAGCCCCGGATCGGCCTCCAGCGCCCGGTCGAAGCAGGCCCGCGCCCGCCCCCGGTCGCCCTCGGCGAGCTCGACCTGACCGAGGGCGGCGAGCAGGCAGGCGTTGCCGGGGTCGGCGGCGAGGCCCGCGTCGCAGTCGGCGCGGGCCGCCTCGTGCTCCCCGGCGGCGGCGAGCAGCCCGGCCCGGTTGACCAGGGCGTCCAGGAAGTCGGGCTCCAGCTCCAGCGCGCGGTCCAGGTCGGCGAGCGCCCCGTCCAGGTCGCCTTCGGCGTACCGGGCCTGGGACCGGTTGAAGTGGGGTTCGGCGGACGGCGGCCCGGTCCGCATGGCCGCCTCGTAGTCGGCGACCGCGTCGCCGGTGCGGCCGAGCCGGAGCCGCAGGTTGCCGCGGTCGATGTAGTAGTCGGGGTAGGCGGGGTCGGCGGCGATCACCGCGTCCCAGTCGGCGAGCGCCTCGCCGGTGCGGCCGAGCCGGTCGAACAGCCGCGCCCGGTTGGCGAGCAGCACCATCCGGTGCACCGGCTGCGCCCCGGCGGGCAGGTCGCGCTCGGCGAGGCCGATCGCCTCCTGGACGAGGTCCAGCGCCTCGGCGGGGCGCCCGCGCCGCATCTCGACGAGCGCCTTGCCGTTCAGGTCGAAGCCGAGCTTGACGGCCCGCTCGGCGCGGTCGGGCAGGTGGGCGCAGAGCGCGATCGCGGTGTTGACCCACTCCAGCGCCGCCGCCGGGTCGCGGCGGGCCGGGTCGTGGTGGCGGACGGCGAGCATCGCGAGGGTGTAGGCGATGGTGGAGTGCCGGACGGGGTCGGCGGTGCCGCGCCGCGCGGCGTGCAGCAGCGCGGCGGCCTCGTCCTCGCGGCCGGTCGCGCCGAGCGCGGTCGCGGTGTCGTGGACGAGCCCCCACCAGGTGTCGGGGTCGGCGGCCGGGTCGGCGAGCGCGAGGCCGGCGGCGCCGAGCTCGGCGACGGCGCGGTGGCAGCCCAGCGCGAGGCAGCGGCCCGTCGCGTACCGGTGCGCGGCCGCCGCGAGCAGCGGGTCGGTGCCGCGCGCCCGGTGGTAGGGGACGGCGCCGAGGCGCGGGCCGGCGAGGCCGCCGGCGGCCGCCCGCGCGGCGAGCGCGTCGTGCTCGCGCGGGCGGAGCGCGGGCGCGGCCGGGCCCTCCTCGACCAGGTGGATCCGCAGCAGCGCCGGGTCGACGCGGCGGCGCAGCACCGCGAGCAGCTCCCGGTCGGCGGCGTCCGCCTCGGCGTAGGCGGTGACCGTCACCTCCAGCGGGCGGCCGCGGCGGGCCAGGTGCTCGCGGACGAACTCGGCGGCGCCGTTGGCGAGCCGCAGCGTCCGCCGGGGCGCGGGCACGAGCACCCGCTCGGCGTCCGGGACGCGGTCCACCAGCGGGCGGACGGTGGCCGGGAGGTCGGGTGCGTCCGGCGCGAGCGCCCGCAGGACGGCGGCGTGCCGGGACAGGATCTCGGGATGGGCTTCCAGCGCCTCGGCGGCCAGCGGGCCGAGCAGCGCGCCGGCGGCGGTGTAGGGACCGCGCAGCCGGCGGTCGGCGGAGATCTTCATCGCAGCGCCCCTCGTCGTCGGGGTGGGCCGGCCGAGGCCCGGAACCGCCGGTGCGGTCCCGGGGGCGGCCGGCGGACCGGTGGCGGCTCCTCAGCCCACGTGCTTGGCGCTCGCCGCGCCGCGCAGGGCGACGGGACCGGTCCGGCGCACGACGATCTTCTTCACGGACACCTCCTGTGAGATTCTCACGAAAGGTCCAATATGTCGGTTAGTCCCCGCCTGACGGCGCGATTGACCCGATGTGGACGCGGCGTTGCGTTTAACGCTCTTGACGGGTCCACTGTCCGGACACCGTGCGACGTGCGACCAGGGCGGCGTCTCCCTGCCGCGAAGGCCCTGCGCGTACGGGCTGCGACCGGGCGTCACCGGGCCGCGTCCCAGATGGTGGACGCTCCGCACGGGCTCGTCGCGGATGGTGACGGTTCCGGGACCGCCGGCACGGAATCGTCACCTGCGGGCGAGAGGGGCGGCCTGGCGTCGCGACAGCTCGGAGCGGGTGCCTAGTGCACTAGTACACTCCGTCGCGGGAGGGCACATGGACCGCGGCATCATCCGGGCCGATCCGCCGTATCTGCAGGTCGTCAAGCAGATCCGCGCGCGGATCGAGTCCGGCGCGCTCGCCGAGGGCGACCGCGTCCCCTCCACCCGCCGCATCATGAGCGACTGGGGCGTGTCGATGGCCACCGCCACCAAGGCGCTCGCCGCGCTGCGCGCCGAGGGCCTCGCCGTCGGCGTCCCCGGCGTCGGCACCATCGTGACGACGCGCGGCACGCTGCCCGCCCCCCGCGACCGGCTGGCCGCCGCCGCCCGCACCGGCCGCGTCCACGGCGGCGCCGAGCGCGCCGAGATCCGCGCCGCCGGGCTCGTCCCCGCGCCGCCGCACGTCGCCGACGCCCTCGGCCTCGCGCCCGGCGCGCCCGTCGTGCGGCGCCGCCGGGTCACCTCCCGCGACGGCGTCCCGGTGTCGGCGTCCACCTCCTGGCTGGACGGCGCGCTCGCGGACGCCGTCCCCGAGCTGCTGGCCGCCCGCAGCGTCGGCGGCACGCCCGCGCGCGTCGGCCGCGCCACCGGCCGCGCCGTCGGCGGCCCGCAGACCGACCAGTTCACCGCGGGCGCCGCCACCGCCGGCGAGGCCGCCGACCTCCGCGTCGCGCCCGGCGACCCGGTGCTGCGCGGCCGCAACTGGATCCGCGACGGCGCGGGCGGCGTGCTGGAGTACGGCGAGTCCGTCTCGGTCGCCGGCCGCTGGATGACCTACGAGTACGAGATCACCGACCGAGGGACAGGTATGGAACTGCTGCACTCCGGCAAGGTCCGGGACGTCTACGCCGACGGCGACGACCTGGTCCTGGTCGCCTCCGACCGGGTCAGCGTCTACGACGTGGTGCTGCCGACCGAGGTGCCCGACAAGGGGAAGATCCTCACCCAGCTCTCGCTGTGGTGGTTCGACCGGCTCGCCGACGTCATGCCGAACCACGTGATCTCCGCGACCGACGTGCCGGCCGAGTGGGCGGGCCGCGCGATCCGCGTGCGGCGGCTGGAGATGCTCCCGGTCGAGTGGATCGCCCGCGGCTACCTCGCCGGGCTCGGCCTCGCCGAGTACCGCAAGTCCGGCACGGTGTCGGGCGTCGCGCTGCCCGCGGGCCTCGCCGAGGCGTCCCGGCTGCCCGAGCCGATCTTCACGCCGACGACCAAGGCGACCGAGGGCCACGACGAGTTCATCACCTACGACGACGTCGTCGCCGAGATCGGCGCGGACACCGCCGCCCGCCTCAAGGCCGCCACCCTGGAGGTCTACCGGCGCGGCGCGACCGTCGCCGCGCGGCGCGGCATCGTCATCGCCGACACCAAGCTGGAGTTCGGCCGCGCCCCCGACGGCACGCTCGTCCTCGCCGACGAGGTCCTCACCCCCGACTCCTCGCGGTTCTGGCCGACCGACGGCTGGGCGCCGGGCCGCCCGCAGAACTCGCTGGACAAGCAGTTCGTCCGCGACTGGTCGGCGACGCTGGACTGGGACCGCACCGCCCCCGGCCCGGAGATCCCCGACGAGATCGTCGAGGCCACCCGCGCCCGCTACGTCGAGGTCTACGAGCGGCTCACCGGCACCACCTGGACCGGCTGAGGCGCTACTCGACGGCGTACAGGCGGATGGCGATGACGTCGTCCTCGTCGCGGGCGAGGCCGACGAACACCGTCTCGGCGAGCCAGCGGTGCGCCGGAGCGTCGGTGTGGAAGACCGGCGAGGTGCGGAAGTACAGGCCGTCCGCCGCCACCGTCAGGTCCCCGTCGCGCTGCGCGGCGGTGCCGGCGTCCGGGCGGTAGAAGCCGCGGTTGACGATGTCGATGACGGCGCCGTCGTCGGCCCGGATCAGGTAGCGGGCCTCCAGCCGGCAGACGCCGTCCGCCCTGCTCGTGCTGCTCCAGTCGCCGCCGCCGGCGAGGACGGTCCCGGTCAGCCGCGGCCCGGCGACCGTCCCGCCGGTGATCGGGGTGAACTCGGTGACCGGGCCGCCGCGCGCGACGTCCAGGGACGGCGCGACGCGGGCGCGGATCTCGAAGGCGAAGGACAGGGCGGGGGCGAAGGACGTCACGGGGCTCTCCTGATGCCGGGGGCAGGGCAGGAGGCTACGTGATGCAACGCTGATGTACAACAGCGTTGCATCACGGGAGGGGGCGCCCGTTCAGCCGCCGATGGCGTCCAGGGTGCGCAGCGCCTCCGCCGGCAGGTCGAGCGCGCCGACGGCGATGTTGTCGCGCAGGTGCGCGACGGACGACGTCCCGGGGATCAGCAGGATCGCCGGCGACCGGTGCAGCAGCCAGGCGAGCGCCACCTGCCGGTCGGTCGCGCCGACGTCGGCGGCGACCCGGTGCAGTGCCTCGGCCTGCAACGGCTGGAAGCCGCCGAGCGGGAAGAACGGCACGTACGCGATGCCGAGCTCGGCGCAGCGGTCCACGAGCGCGTCGTCGTCGCGCTTGGCGACGTTGTAGTAGTTCTGCACGCCGACGATGGGCGCGACGCCGAGCGCCGCCTCGAACTGCTCCGCGCTGACGTTGCTGACGCCGAGGTGCCGGACCAGGCCCTCGTCGCGCAGCCCGGCGAGCACCGACAGCGGCTCGGTGATGTCCCGGTCGTCGCTCATCCGCAGGTTGACGACGTCGAGCGCCTCCAGCCCGAGCCGCTCCAGGTTGTCGTGCACGGCGCGGACCAGCTCGTCGCGCGACAGCGCGGGCGGCCAGCCCTTGTCGGGCGTGCGCCGCGCGCCGACCTTGGTGACGATGCGCAGGTCGCCGGGGTAGGGGTGCAGCGCCTCGCGGATCAGCTCGTTCACCACGTGCGGGCCGTAGTAGTCGCTCGTGTCCAGGTGGGTGATGCCCGCGTCCACGACGGCGCGCAGCACCCGCAGCGCCTCGTCCCGGTCGCGCGGCGGCCCCCACACGCCGGGCCCGGCGAGCTGCATCGCCCCGAAGCCGATGCGGGTGAGGACGAGGTCGTCGGCGAGGCGCAGCGCCCCGCCGGGGAGATCGGTCGTCATGTCGTGCCCTCCTCGAAGATCGTTCCCAGCCTGCCACCCTCCCGGGCGCGCTCGTGCACGCGGGCGCAAGAGGTGCGGCCTCGGCGTTCACGCCCGATCGTCGCGAAGCCGTTTGGCGAGCCAGCCTTCGGGGAAAGTTGGGCAAAACTTGCGCAAAGCGGTGCAGGGTGGCGAGGAGGAGAGCGGCGATGCGTTCCACGAACAAGGTCCTGCTGGGGAGTCTGGTGGCGGCGGGGGCGCTGGTCGCGGCGGCCGTGCCCGCGAGCGCGGCGCCCGCGCCGCCCGCGCCCGTCCCGTCGGTGGACGTGCAGCGCTACGTCGGGCACTGGTACCAGGTGGCGTCCGTGCCCGCCTGGTACGAGATCCAGTGCCTGCGCAACGCCACCGCCGACTACGCCCTGAGCGCGGCGGGCACCGTCTCGGTGAAGAACGCCTGCCGGTCGGTGTTCGGGATCAAGAGCACCGTCACGGGCGACGCGAAGCCGCTCGACGCGACGAACGCGCGCCTGAACGTGTCGTTCCTCGGCTTCAACGGCTCCTACGCCCACGGCACCGGCGCCAACTACATCGTGGTCGGCCTGGACGGCGGCTACCGGTGGGCCGCCGTCACCGACGCGGGCCGCCGGAGCGGCTTCGTCCTGTCGCGCACGCCCGCCCTCGCGGCGGACGACGCCGCCGCCGCGAGGGCGGCCCTGCGCGGGGCCGGCATCGACCCCTGCACGCTCAAGAGCACCCCGCAGGACGGCGGCGCCGCCACGGCCGCGCCCTTCTGCTAGGACCGCGGCCGCTAGGACTGCGGCGCGGTCTCGCGGTGGACGGCGTCCGCGGGGCGGCCGTTGGCCGCGATCGCCTCGCGGAGCGCCTCCTCGGCGTCGTTGGACAGCGACGTCTGGATGATCTGCCCGCCGAGCCGCGCCATCTGCGGGACGACCTTGTCCGGGCTGGCGTGGTCGACCAGCACGAACACCGCGGCGGCGCCCGGCGTGAGGCCCTCGCCGAGGCGGCGCATGAAGTCGTCGTCGACGCCGACGTCGGTGGCGGCGCCGACGGCCGCGCCGGTGGCGCCGCCGATCGCCATGCCGAGCAGCGGGTTCAGGAAGATCAGCCCGATCAGGCCGCCCCAGGCGGCGCCGCCGAGCGCGCCGCCCGCCAGCAGGTTGTTGGACTGGTGCAGCTTGATCTTGCCGTCCTGCCTGCGCTCGACGACCACCAGGTCCGACAGCTCGACCAGGTGCTGCTTCTGCAGCTCGATGAGCTGGGCGCGGGCCTGCTGCGCGGTCTCCAGGTCGTTGTAGGCGATGGCGATCAGGTCGCTCATGGGCACATCCCGTCGGTCGGTGCGGATCGGAGCGGTCAGAGGGAGCGGACCGGCCACGGCTGCGGCGGCGACGGCAGCAGCGACCCGCGCCGCCCGGAGCGGACGTCGGGGTCGGGCGACGCGCCGCCGAGCGCGAGCATCGCCGCGGCGCCCTTCACCGCGGCGTCCGCCGGGTCGGCGGCGACCCGCACGGGCAGGCCGGTGGCCTCGTGGACGCGGCGGTCCAGGCCGCGCAGCGCGGCGGTGCCGCCGGTCAGGGTGAGGCCGCCCGAGACCAGCTCGGCGGCCATGTCCGGCGAGCAGGACGCGAGGCCGCTCGTGACGGCCTCGACGATCGCGTCCACCGGCGCGGCGATCGCGGCGTGCACGTCGTCGGCGGCGAGCACCTCGGCGCGCGGCAGGCCCGTCCGCACGTCCCGGCCGTGCACGAGGATCTGCTGGGCGCGGCGGCGGCCGCGCGGCGCGAGCGCGCCCAGCTCGGTCTTCACCCGCTCGGCGGCGGCGGCGGAGATGTGCAGGCGGTGCTCGGTGCGGACGAAGGACACGATCGCGCGGTCGAGGTCGGCGCCGCCGACCGGCGCCGTCGCCGAACCGGCGAGGCCGCCGAACGTGATCAGGCCGACGTCGGTGACGTGCGCGCCGATGTCGGCGACGACGGCGGTGTCGCTGCCGGGGCCGGGCAGCCCGGCGCCGAGCGCCGCCGCGAGCGGCTTCGGCACCACGGTGAGCTTGCGGGCGCCGGCGCGGAACGCCGCCTCGCAGACGGCCTCGCGCTGCAGCGGCGTGAGCAGGCTCGGCGCGGTGATCGCCATGCGCGGCCGGGCCAGGTAGCGGCTGCGGTGGTGGTGGCGGAGCAGCCGCCGCAGGATCGCCTCGGTGTCGTCGGGCTCGGCGGGCACGCCGCCGCGGACCGGGCGGACGAGCCGGACGCCGCGGCGCCGCTCGGCGAGGTCCACGGCCGCGCGGCCGATCGCGAGGACCCGGCCGGTCTCGGTGCAGCGGGCGAGCGCGGCCGGTTCGGCGGCGACGATCCCGCGTCCGGCGACGTGCACGCGCACCGTGGCGCTGCCGAGGTCGATGGCGGTCGACCGCCCGGGAAAGTCCCGCAGATGCACGCTTCCTCCCGGGACCGTGGCGCTTGGTGGTTTCCTCGTTGAGAGTCCTCACCTGTCCGCTAGGTCGGTAAGACCAGGCGGGGTCCTGGGGGGTGCAAAGAGTTCACCAAGCCGGGGCGTGCCGCCCCGGTCCGGGCGTGCGTGCGGGGACGGTCAGGCGCCCGGCGTCACCGGCGGCGAGGCCGTCGGGGACGCGCCGGCCGCCGGCGCGGCGGTGTGCGGCGCGGTCGTCACCGGCTTCTTCAGCGCGCCGCCCTGCGTCCAGGTGCCGAACGGGAGCTGCCAGTAGCCCCAGCCGTTGGTCCAGGCGAGCTTGCGCTTGGTGCCGGTGATCGTGACGATGTCGCCCGGGTAGGCCCAGCCGAAGAACCACTGCGCGTCGCCGGCGGGGGACCGCACGCAGCCGTGGCTGCAGTTGCGGTTGCCGAGGCACGACGGGTCGTCCATGTTCTGGTGGATGTACTCGCCGGAGTTGGAGATCCGGTACGCCCAGGGCACCTTCTCGTCGTACCAGCCCGGGTCGCCCTCCTTCTTGCCGGGCGGGCGCATGCGCTCCAGGCGGCTCTTGTTCATCGTGAGGTGCACGCCGCTGGTGGTGAGCAGGTGGTCGACGCCGTCGGCCTGCACGTCGCCGCCGGAGCCGAGGCTGACGCCCCACGACCGCACGACCTTGCCGTTCTTGCGGACGACGAGCTTGTCGGTCTTGGCGTTGACGGTGATGGTGTGCGCGTCGCCGATGGTGAAGGTGTGCTTGACGTCCTTGTCGCCGAACACCGCGTCGCCGATGCGGAGGCCCGCGTAGTGCGCGGTGATGGTGACCTTCTGGTTGGCCTTCCACGGCTTGCGCGGCCGGAACGCCACCGACGGCAGGCCGTTGAACGACTCGCCGGCGCTCAGCCAGCGCCAGGCGCCCTCGGTCGGGTGGGTGGAGGTGATCTCCAGGGCCTTCTCGACCGCCGGGCGGGCCTTGACCGGGACGGCCTTGCTGAACTGGACGAGGATCGGCATGCCGACGCCGACCTTCTCGCCGGTCGCCGGGATCACCTGGGAGATGGTGGTGGCCGCGACGTGCTTGTCGGCCTGGAAGCTGCTGGTAGCGTCGGTGGTCTTGCCCTTGGCGCCGGTCGCGGTGGCCGCGACCTGGTAGCGGCCGCCGGGCGTGAGGGTCCAGGTGGAGCGCCAGGTGGTCTTGTCGTCCGACAGGGCGCCGGGGACCGGCCTGCCCTTGTAGGTGACGGTGACCCGGCTGAGCGTGCCGCCCGCGGCGGTGACCGTGACGCCCTTGTCGGGCTCGGCGTTCTTGGCCAGGTTGGACGGCGTGATCGAGACCGAGGGGGCGCCGTCCTTGCCCTCCTGCGTGGTCGTCTTGTCGCCGCCGCCCGTCCCGTTCGACGAGCAGGCCGAGACCAGCCCGAGCGCGAGCCCGAGCGCGATGAACGTGGTACCCCGTCGCACGGTGTTCCTTCTTTAGCCCAACAGCCCCAAAGGGGAACAATATCGGTAAAAACTCGCCCTGTACGGGCTTGCCGTCGACTTGTTCACCCTACGTATCAACGGTCGCTCCGGCCCACCGGTTCACCACGAGACCCCTTGATTTTCCGCCCCGCCCCACCACGTTCCGTCAGGACGTGCGTGCGGACGGTACCCGCTCGCCGGGGGGACGGTCGTGCCCGCGGCGCCCCGACGCGGAAGGGGCTCGGGCGCGTACCTCTGGAAACCCTTGTCCGCAAGGGTTTCCGGAGAAAGGCAGTGCGGAGTTGTTTGACATCATTCTCTAGGGGGACCTTTGGCGCATGGCATTCATTCTGTGGCTCATCGCCGTCATTCTGGTCATCGCCGGTATCTACGTCCTCATCGCCCGCCGCGACATCCTCTGGGGCGTCGTGCTGATCATCGTCGGCCTGCTCGTCGGCCCCGGCGGCGTCAGCATCTTCCATTGACCCCGCCCGAGCGTTCGCCGCTGACGCCGTGCTCAGCGGGGATCTCGGGCAGGATCGGGCACCGGGCGGGCCATCGCGGCCCATCCGTAGCACAGCCCCCGGCCGTTACGGCCGGGGGCTGCCCGCGTTCTTTCCGATAAACCTTTTCCGGCCGGAAATCCCGGCCGCGGGATAAGGGCGCCGGCGCCTCCGGGATCGTCCGGAAGTCGCGCGGGGCGCGCCCGGCGCCCCCACTTCCGGCCGAGGGCGGGCGGCCGCCCGCTGCCCAGGCTGAGACGCGGGATCCCTCGTGCCCTCGGGTTGCTGCGGGGACCGGCGGTCTCCCCGGCGGACGCCGCGCTCGCCCTCGCCGTCTTCGTGCCGGTGGCGCTCGGCAGCGTCCGCTCCCTCCTCGGCCCGCTGAGATTGCGCGTTCGCTGAAGGTCCCCTATGCCCGTTTCGGCCCTATCGTGTGACCTGAGTTACACGAGGGGGCGAGTGCCGTGCGGCTGACCGATCTGGACCTGACCGACGCCCAGGCCGCGGAGCTCGGCGACGTGCTGCGCGGCCGCCTGGCGGACGTCTCCGCCGAGGCCGTCGGCGAGATCGAGGCGCGGCTCCCGGCGCTGGTGCGGCCGCAGGACCCGCGCTACTCCGCGTTCCTGACGCAGGCGGTGCACTGGGGCATCGGCCGGTTCGTCGAGGTCCTCACCGGCGGGGACGGCGGGCTGGCGGAGCTGCGCGCCTTCTACCGGGACCTCGGCGTGCTCGTCGCCGAGGAGGGCATCCCGCAGGACACCTGGCAGGAGTGCTTCCGGGTCAGCACCGGCGTCGCGATCAACCGGCTGACCGAGGCCGCCGGGTCGTTCCCCGGCGTCACCCCGACGGCCATCGCCCGGGTCGCCGAGAACGTCCTGTACTACCTCGACGAGATCACCGGCGCGCTGGCCGAGGGCTACGACAGCGCCCGCGCCGCCGGGGACGTCCTGCAGCGCCGCCGCGCCCTGCTGGACCTGGTCCTGCGCGGCGACCCGCGGCCCGAGGACGTGCGGCGGCTCGCCGCGGACGCCGGCTGGCCGGTCCCGCGGACGGTCGCCGCCGTCGCCCTCGTCCGCCGCCCCGGCGCGGCGGGGCCGCGGCCCGGCGTCCCCGCCGACGCGCTGCCCGGCCTGCACCTGCCGGAGCCCTGCCTGATCGTCCCCGACCCGGAGGGGCCCGGCGGGCGCGCCCGGCTCGCCGCCGAGCTGAAGGACTGGACGGCCGCGGTCGGCCCCGCCGTCCCGCTCGCGCAGGTCCGCACATCGCTGCGCTGGGCCCGCCGGACGCTGGAGCTGGCCGCCCGCACCGGTCCGGGCGACGGCGGGCCCGTGCACACCGCCGACCACGCCGTGCCGCTCGTGCTGCGGCACGGCGCCGACCTCATGGAGCACCTGGCGGCGACGCTGCTGGCGCCGCTCACCGACGTGCGGCGCAGCCGCGAGGCGCTCATGGAGACGCTGCTGCGGTGCCTCCAGACGGGCTTCAACGCCTCCGAGGTCGCGACGCTCCTGCACCTGCACCCGCAGACCATCCGCTACCGGGTGCGCCGCCTGGACGAGGCGTTCGGCCCCGCCATCCGCGACCCCGACCGCAACCTGGAGTACCAGGCGGCCGTCACCTACTGGTTCCAGACCGGCCCGCACCCCGACTGAGCCCGGCCGCCCCCGGCAAGTTACCGACGGGTAGAGTGCTGCTCCCGGTCCCCCGACCCGAGGAGGAGCCATCGCCGCCTTCTGGCCGATGGCCGCGTCCGCCGTCGCCGCCCTCGCCCTCGCCGCCGCGGCCGTCCTGGCCGTCCTGCTCGCCCGCGAGCGCCGCCGCTACGCGGAGCTGCTGGAGGCGACCCGGCCGCGCCCCGAGTCCGGCCTCCTCCAGGGGACGCAGCGGGCCGTGCAGGTCGCGGTGACCACCGCCTCGCGGCTGCGCCGGCACGGCGCCCGCGGCATGCTGGTGGCGTCCCTGGACGACCTCGCCCGCTGGGCCGCCGAGGACCGCGCCGAGCTCGTCCGCGTCACCGCGCCCGACGGCACCGTCACCTTCGTGTTCACCGACATCGTCGACTCGACCGCGCTGAACGGCGCGCTCGGCGACCGGGCCTGGGTGCGGCTCCTGAAAGCGCACGACCGGCTGGTCCGCCGGGAGGTCACCGCCCGCGGAGGCCACATCGTGAAGTCCCAGGGCGACGGCTTCATGATCGCGTTCGGGGATCCGGAGCGGGCGCTCGACGCCGCCGCCGCGATCCAGCGCGCGCTGGCCGGGCGTCACGGCAGGGCGCGGGGCGGCGCCCGCGTCGCGGTGCGCATCGGCGTCCACCGCGGCGCCGCCGTCTCCCGCGACGGCGACTACTTCGGGCGGGCCGTCGCCATGGCCGCCCGCGTCGCCGCGCAGGCGGACGGCGGCGAGATCCTCGTCAGCGGCGAGACCGCCGCCGCCCTCCCCGACCCCGCCCGCCTCCTCCGCGACGAGCCGCGCCGCGCGTCCCTCAAGGGCTTCGACGGCGAGCACGCCCTCCACCCCGTCGCCTGGTCCGCCCCCTGACGGGCGGTCACTCGGGGGCGGGGCGCTGGGCGGCGATCGTGTACTTGGGGTCGGTGGCGCTCTGGACGCCGGCGGCGAAGACGCCGAAGCGGGTGCAGGCCGAGCCCGCCAGCAGCGCCGCGCCCGCGAGGGCGGCGGCCGGGCGGGAGCGGCCCGCGAGCAGCGCGGCGCCGAGAGCGCCGGCGGCCGTCAGCGCGGTCGCGGCGTGCATCAGCCGCCCGCCGCGCCCCGTCCGGTACGGCTCGGCGACCACCGGGCCGAGGCGGCGCTCCAGCAGCCGGGACGCGGCGAGGTCCAGGGCCGCCCCGAACACCGCGACGGTGCGCGCCGGGGCCGTCTCGGAGCGCGGCGCGGCGAGCAGGACGAGGCCGGACGCGGCGGCCGCGCCCGATCCGGCGAACACGAACGGCAGCTCGCGGTGCGCGCCGTGCCAGGCCGGGATCGCGGTGTCGGAGATCAGCACGGCGGTGTAGGACACGACGGCGGGCCCGGCGAGCGCCGCCCACCCCGTCGCGGCGCGCCCGATCCGCGGGAACAGGCCCGTGACGTCGGTCGCGGCGGCGACCCCGGCGGCCGGGCCGTAGGCCATGAGGATCCACGAGCCCATGCTCATCGGCGACGTCGGCTTGGCGACCCGCAGCATGTTGGCGAACCGCGCCGGGCGCCCGAGGTCGTGGATCAGCAGCACCGTGGACAGCCCGATCGCGCCGAGCCCGCCGATCTTCCCGGCCCGCGCGGCGCGCGGCCGCCCGGTCAGCTCGGCGCCGAGCGCGAGCAGCGACGACGAGCCCGCGAGGCCGCCGAGGAACAGGTAGCCCGCGATGTCGGCGGCCTTCCACGTCGGCGGCTTGATGATCGGCCGCCCGTAGTAGGAGCGGAACTCGGCGTCGGGGACGACCGTCTCCTCGCCGCGCCGCCGCCGCCCGCGCCGCTTCGGGCCGCCCGCCGCGCCGCGCGCCTCGCGTCCCGGCCGCTGGTTCCGCAGCCCGTCCCGGGTGGCCTCGGCCTCGCTCATCGCTTCCGTCCCGCCAGGTACGCGGCGGTCACGCCGCCGATCAGGGTGAGGGCGGCGGCACCGGCGTGCCGCCACATCGAGGGCAGGTCCCGCGTCGTGACGACCGGCGCGGGCGGCAGCCCGTACACCTCCGGCTCGTCCAGCAGCAGGAAGAACGCGCCGTCGCCGCCGACGCCGTCGTCGGGGTCGGCGCCGTACAGCCGCGCCTCGGGCACCCCGTCGGCGTGGAGCCGCTCGACGCGCGCGGCGGCGCGCTCGCGCAGCTCGTCGAGCGGCCCGAACTGGATCGACTCGGTCGGGCACGCCTTGGCGCAGGCGGGCTCCAGCCCGTCGCCGATCCGGTCGTAGCACATGGTGCACTTCCAGGCGCGGCCGTCGTCCTTGCGCTGGTCGATGACGCCGTACGGGCAGGCGGGCACGCAGTAGCCGCAGCCGTTGCAGACGTCCTCCTGCACCACGACGGTGCCGAACTCGGTGCGGAACAGCGCGCCGGTCGGGCAGACGTCCAGGCACGCGGCGTGCGTGCAGTGCTTGCACACGTCCGAGGCCATCAGCCAGCGGAAGTCGGCGGCGGCGCCGTCGGCGGCCATGCCGAGGACGTCGACGCCCGCGTAGTCCTCGGGCGGCTCGACGGGGCGGCGCTGCTCGATGAACGCGACGTGCCGCCAGGTGTCGGCCGACAGGCCCTGGGTGTTGTCGTAGGACATGCCGGTGAACGTCAGCCCGTCCTCGGGGATGGCGTTCCACTCCTTGCACGCCACCTCGCACGCCTTGCAGCCGATGCACACCGAGGTGTCGGTGAAGAACCCCATGCGGGGCGGGTGGTCGTGGTGGCCGGCGTCGCCCGCGACGTCGTGCAGGGGTCCGGAGATGCGTCCCATGGCTAGGCCCCCGTTCCGGTGCGCTCGGTGATGCCGGCCCGCCGTTGGTACTCGCGCACCAGCTCGGGCAGGGCGGGGCCGCGCGGGCGGCGGCCGGGGCGGATGTCGGCGGTCAGCGCCTTCACCTCCTGGATGTGCACGTTCGGGTCGAGCGCGATCGCCGACAGCTCGTTGGCGGCGTCGCCGGTCGTGTACCCGTTCGGGCCCCAGTGGTAGGGCAGCCCGATCTGGTGGATCGTGCGGCCCTGCACGCGCAGCGGCGTCATCCGCTCGGTCACCATGACGCGGCACTCGATCGCGCTGCGGGCCGTGACGACCGTCGCCCAGCCGCCGTGCTCCAGCGCGCGCTCGGCGGCGAGCGCGGGGGAGATCTCGCAGAAGAACTCCGGCTGGAGCTCGGCCAGGTAGGGCGACCAGCGGGTCATGCCGCCGGCGGTGAAGTGCTCGGTGAGCCGGTAGGTCGTCACCACGTAGGGGAAGACGTCCGCGCCCGGCTCGGACCCGCTCGGGTGCAAACGGTTCTCGCGGCGCGAGAACACTTGCCGGACGGGGTTGCGGCTCTGCCCGTACAGGGGGTTGTCGAAGGGGGAGTCCTGCGGTTCGTAGTGCGTCGGCAGCGGCCCGTCGACGAGCCCGGCGGGCGCGAACAGCCAGCCCTTGCCGTCGGCCTGGAGGACGAACGGGTCGGTGCCGGAGATCCCCTCGGGGCCGGTCGCGCCGGCGGGCGGCAGGTAGTCGGGCGCCTTGTCGGCCTTGAAGTCGGGGACGTCGTGGCCGGTCCACTCGCCCTTCGCCGCGTCCCACCAGACGAGCGCCTTGCGCTCGCTCCACGGCTTCCCGTCGGGGTCGGCGGACGCCCGGTTGTACAGGATGCGGCGGTTGGCGGGCCACGCCCACGCCCATTCGGCGGCGATCCAGTCCTGCTCGGAGCCGGGCTTGCGGCGCGCGGCCTGGTTGACGCCGTCGGCGTAGACGCCGCAGTAGATCCAGCAGCCGCAGGAGGTGGAGCCGTCGTCCTTCAGCTGCTCGTAGGACGACAGGTGCGCGCCGTCCGGTCCGTACCCGTTGATCTCGGCGAGGACGGCCTCGGCGGACGGCTCGTCCAGCGGCCCCTCGGTCGGGTAGTCCCAGGTCAGCTCCAGGACGGGCCGGTCGCGTTCCAGGTCGCCGGAGGCGGCGAGGCGCTCGCGGATCAGCCGGCCGAGGTGGTAGGTGAACCACAGGTCGCTGCGGGCCTCGCCGGCGGGCTCGACGGCGGCGTGCCGCCACTGGAGCGTCCGGTTGGTGTTGGTGAAGCTGCCCGCCTTCTCGGTGTGCGCGGCGGCGGGCAGGAAGAACACCTCGGTGCCGATGTCCTCGGTGCGCAGCTCGCCCGTCTCGATCTCCGGGCCGTCCTTCCACCACGTCGCCGACTCGATGAGCGAGAAGTCCCGGACGACGAGCCAGTCCAGGTTCGCCATGCCGAGCCGCTGCACCTTGGCGTTCGCGGACCCGACCGCCGGGTTCTCGCCCATGAGGAAGTAGCCCTTGCAGACGCCGTCCATCTGCGCGAGCGCCGTCTCGTAGGTGGAGTGGCTGCCGGTGAGCTTCGGCAGGTAGTCGAACGCGAAGTCGTTCTCGGCGGTGGCGGCGTCGCCCCACCACGCCTTCAGCAGGCTGGTGACGTAGGCGCGCATGTTGCCCCAGTAGCCCTTCTCGGCCGCGTCGGCGGCGACGAAGGCGTCCAGGTCCTGGTGGGCGTGCGCGTGCGGCATCGGGATGTAGCCGGGCAGCAGGTCGAACAGCGTTGGGATGTCGCTGGACCCCTGGATGCTGGCGTGCCCGCGCAGCGCCTGGATGCCGCCGCCGGGCCGCCCGATGTTGCCGAGCAGCAGCTGCAGGATGCACGCGGCGCGGATGTACTGCGACCCGACGGTGTGCTGCGTCCAGCCGACCGCGTAGGCGAACGCGCTGGTGCGGTCGCGGCCGGAGTTGGCGGTGAGCGACTCGCAGAGCTCGGCGAACAGGTCGGGCGTGATGCCGCAGACCTCCTGCACGACCTCGGGGGTGTAGCGGGAGTAGTGCCGCTTGAGGATCTGGAACACGCAGCGCGGGTGCTCCAGCGTCGGGTCGGTCCGCGGCTCGCCCTCGCCGACGGACGCGCCGCCCGCCCCGTGGCTCTCGCCGCGCCCCGACTCGCGGATGCGCGCCTCGTAGCCGGAGTCGCGGTCGCCGGACGCGGGCGCCACGTCCAGGCCCTCGTAGGACCAGGAGTGGAAGTCGTAGTGCCGGGTCTCGGCGTCGAGGCCGGAGAACAGCCCGTCGAGGTCCTCGGTGTCGCGGAAGTCCTCGCTGACGATCGTCGCGGCGTTGGTGTAGTTCACGACGTAGTCGCGGAACCAGGCGCCGGTGCCGATGACGTGGTTGATGATGCCGCCGAGCAGCGCGATGTCGGACCCGGCGCGGATCGGCACGTACAGGTCGGCGAGCGCGCTCGTCCGGGTGAACCGCGGATCCACGTGGATGATCTTCGCGCCGCGGGCCTTGGCCTCCACCACCCACTGGAACCCGACGGGGTGCGCCTCGGCGTAGTTGGAGCCCTGGATGACGATGCAGTCGGAGTTCTGCAGGTCCTGCATGAACGTCGTCGCGCCGCCGCGCCCGAAGCTGGTGCCGAGCCCCGCGACCGTCGAGGAGTGGCAGACCCGCGCCTGGTTCTCCACCTGGACGATGCCGAGCGCGGTGAACAGCTTCTTGATGAGGTAGTTCTCCTCGTTGTCCAGCGTGGCGCCGCCGAGGCTCGCGACGCCGAGGGTGCGCCGGACGCGGGTGCCCTCGTCGTCGTGCCAGTCGAAGGACGCGCCGCGCGTCGCCACCACCCGGTCCGCGATCATGTTCATGGCGGTGTCGAGGTCCAGCTCCTCCCAGTCGGTGCCGTGCGGGCGCCGGTAGAGGACCTTGTGGCCGCGGGCGTCGCCGGTGGTGAGCTGGAGCGACGCCGAGCCCTTCGGGCAGAGCCGGCCGCGGCTGATGGGGGAGTCGGGGTCGCCCTCGATCTGCACGACCTTCTCGTCCTTGACGTACACCTGCTGGCCGCAGCCGACGGCGCAGTACGGGCAGACCGACTTCACCACCTTGTCGGCGGTGGCGGTGCGGGGCCGCAGCCCCCGCGTCACCGCCGACTCGGCCGCGGCGCCGCGGCCGAGCCGGTCGTCCCCGGTGAGCTGCCGGTACACCGGCCACAGCTTGATCAGATCGCGTGCGCCCACGGGCACCTCCCACTCTCCCCGACCCTGCGCGCCTACCCGGCCGGTGGCCGGGCATGCGCGCGGCGGTCAGGGATTGAGCAGGATTTTGATCGCTCCGTCCTGCTTCTTCTGGAAGATCTCGTAGGCGTGCGGGGCCTCGTCCAGCGGCAGCTTGTGCGAGGCGAGGTCCATGACGCCGAGCGGGTCGGCGTCGTCGGCGACCAGCGGCAGCAGGTCGTCGATCCAGCGCTTGACGTGCGCCTGCCCCATCCGCAGCGTGATGCCCTTGTCGAACATCTGGAGCATCGGCAGCGGGTCGGCCATGCCGCCGTACACGCCGCTCAGCGAGATCGTCCCGCCCCGGCGGACGATCTCGATGGCGGAGTTCAGCGCGGCGAGCCGGTCCACGCCGGCGTGCTGCATGAGCGGCGCGGCGGCCCGGTCGGGCAGGAACCCGGTGAGCGTCTGGGCGAGCTTGCCGACGGGCGAGCCGTGCGCCTCCATCCCGACCGCGTCGATCACCGAGTCGGTGCCGCGCCCGTCGGTCATCGTGCGGATCGCCTCGGCGAGGTCGCCGGTCTTGGCGTCCACCACCTCGACGCCGTGCTTGGCGGCGAGCGCGAGCCGCTCGGGCACGAGGTCCACGCCGATGACGCGGTACCCGCGGTGCAGCGCGACGCGCGCCGCCATCTGCCCGATCGGGCCGAGGCCGAGGACCGTGACCGACCCGCCGTCGGGGACGTTCGCCCACTCGACGGCCTGCCAGGCGGTCGGCAGCACGTCCGACAGGTACACGAACCGCTCGTCCGGCGGTCCGTCCGGCACCTTGACCGGCCCGAAGTGGGCCTGCGGGACGCGCAGGTACTCGGCCTGTCCGCCCGGGACCTGCCCGTACAGCTTGGTGTAGCCGAGCAGCGAGGCGCCGGTGCCGTACTCGCGGACCTGCGTCGTCTCGCACTGCGCGTACAGCTTCTCGCCGCACATGAAGCAGTGCCCGCAGGACACGTTGAACGGGACGACGACGCGGTCGCCGGGCTTGATGTGGGCGACCTCCGCGCCGACGGCCTCCACGACGCCCATCGGCTCGTGCCCGAGGATGTCGCCCTCGCTGAGGAACGGCCCGAGCACCTCGTACAGGTGCAGGTCCGAACCGCAGATGCCGGTCGAGGTGACCTTGATGATGGCGTCGGTGGGCTTCTCGATCACCGGGTCGGGCACGGTGTCCACGCGGACGTCGCGCTTGCCGTGCCAGGTGACGGCCTTCATGTTCGCTCCCTTTCGTCGCCGGAGGAAGTCCCCTACCCGGAAGCGGCCGCCGAAACGCGGCGACCGCTTCCGGGCGGAGCCGCAGCTCAGACGCGTTCGGGGACGGGCGCGGGGGTCTCGGTCGCCGCCTCGCCGCGGGCGTTGCCGGCGCGGAGGGCGATGGCGGCGGCGGCGACCAGGAACAGGCAGCCGGCGAGCAGCGCCCGCTGGAAGCCGCCGGTCAGGGCGTCGGGGACGGGGCGCCGGTCGTGCAGCAGGCCGGTGGTGCGGGACGCCGCGAGCGCCGAGAAGATCGCCAGGCCGAGGGCGCCGCCGATCTGCTGGGAGGCGTTCAGCAGCGCCGCGGCGAGGCCCGCCCGCTCGGCGGGGACGCCCGCGTTCGCCGCCGCCGTCACGCTGACGAACACCGCGCCGAGCCCGAGCGAGGCGACCAGCAGGCCGGGCAGCAGGTCGCCGGGGTAGGAGCCGTCCACCGGGATCCGCGACAGCAGGTACAGCCCGGCCGCCGACACCAGCAGCCCGGCGACGAGCACCGGCCGCGTCCCGGTCCGCGTCATCAGCTTGGACGCGGCGCCCGCCGAGATCCCGACGCCGAGGGTGAGCGGCAGGTACGCCGAGCCGGTCTCCAGCGGCGAGTAGTGCAGCACGTTCACCATGTAGAGGCTGAGGAAGAAGAACATCGACAGCATCCCGGCGGCGGTGACCAGCAGCGTCGCGTCGGCGGCGGCGAGCCCCCGCACGCGGAGGATCGACAGCGGCAGCATCGGGGCGCGGGTGCGGGCCTCCACCAGCAGGAACAGGGCGAGCAGGACGGCCGCCCCGGCGAGGCCGCCGACCGTGCGGGCCGCGTCCCAGCCGGCGTCGGGCGCCTTGACCAGGGTGAAGACGAGCAGCAGCATCCCGCCGGTGACCAGCGCCGCGCCCGGCGCGTCGAAGCCGCGCCCGTCGCGGGCGGGCCGGTCGGCGGGCAGCAGCAGGAGGACGCCGGCCAAGGCGGCGGCGACGAACGGCAGGTTCACCAGCATCACCCAGCGCCAGCCCGGCCCCTCGGTGAGCAGCCCGCCCGCGAGGACGCCGACGGCCGACGCGAGGCCGGCGACGCCGCCCCACACGCCGAGCGCCTTGGCGCGCTCGGCGCCGTCGCGGAAGGTGGTGGTGAGGATCGACAGCGCCGCGGGCAGCATCATCGCCGCGCCCGCGCCCTGCGCGAGCCGCGCGCCGACCAGCACGCCCGGCGTCCCGGCGAGGCCGCCCGCCAGGCAGGACGCCGCGAACAGCAGCGTCCCGGCGACGAGGACGCGGCGGCGTCCCAGCAGGTCGGCGGCGCGGCCGCCGAGCAGCATCAGCCCGCCGTAGGTGAGCAGGTAGCCGCTCGGCACCCACTGCAGGTCCTGGACGGAGAAGCCGAGGTCGGCGCGGATCGCCGGGAGGGCGACGTTGACGATCGAGCCGTCGATGAAGTCGACGAACGCGATCGTGCAGAGCAGCAGCAGGATGAGCTTGCCCCGGCCGGTCGCGAGGACGGCCGGCGCGGGATCGGGTGCGGACATGGCGGATGCCTCCGGGGACTCGGTGCGGGCGTGGCCCGTTCACCCCCTAGGAGGGCGGCGCCCCGCCCGGACGTGACACGGGGAGGCGCAGATCACATCCGGGCGCGCCATGTCACACTTCGGGCGCGCGGGCCCTCTGAGGGGGCGAGCGCGAGGAGGCCGCCATGCCCGACGTCCAGCCCGGAGCCGTCCCGTCCGACACCGCGACCGAGGTGTTCGCGGACCACCGCGAGCTGCTGTTCTCGGTCGTCTACAACCTGCTCGGCGGGGTCGCCGACACCGAGGACGTCCTCCAGGACGCCTGGCTCGCCTGGGCCGCCCGGCACCGCGACGCCGCCGCCGAACCGATCGGGAACCCGCGCGCCTACCTCGTGCGGATCGCGGTGAACGCCGCGCTCGCCCGGCAGGCCGCCATCAGCCGCCGCCGGGAGAGCTACGTCGGGCCCTGGCTGCCCGAACCGCTCGTCGAGCCCGCCGCGGGCGCCGAGGACGCGGCGGACCCGGTGCTGCGCGCCGAGTCGGTGTCGATGGCGCTGCTGGTGGTGCTGGAGACGCTGTCGCCGCTGGAGCGCGCCGTGTTCGTCCTGCACGAGGTGTTCGGCTACCCCCTCACCGAGGTCGCCGGGATCCTCGACCGGTCCGCGCCCGCCGTCCGCCAGCTCGCGCACCGCGCCCGCGCGCACGTCCGCGCCCGCCGCCCCCGCCACCACGCCGACCCGCGCCTGCAACGCGAGGTCACCGAGCGGTTCCTCGCCGCCGCGTTCGGCGGCGGCATCGCCGACCTGCTGGAGCTGCTCGCGCCCGACGTCACCCTCTGGTCCGACGGCGGCGGCAAGCGCGGTGCCGCCCTGCGCCCCGTGCGCGGCAGCGGCCGCGTCGCCCGCCTCATCAGCGAGGTCACCGCGTCCGGCCGCGCCGCCTCGGCCGCCCTGGACGTCCGCTACCGCACCGTCAACGGCGACCCGTCCGCGGTGCTGTTCGACCACGACGCCCCGTTCGCCGTCATGGTCCTGGACCTGGACGCCGACGGCCGGATCGAGGGCGTCTACACCGTCCTCAACCCGGACAAGCTCGCCCGCATCGACGGGCGGGACTGAACGGTTTACCCTGCTCTCCCACGGAGATCCTCCGGAGAGGACGTCCAGGGGGTGCCGGTGGCAGGTCAATCGCGGACCGCGTTCGTGCTCGGGGGCGGCGGCGTGCTCGGCGCGCACGAGGTCGGGATGCTGCGCGCCCTGCACGAGTGCGGCGTCCGGCCCGACCTCGTCGTCGGCACCTCGATCGGCGCGATGAACGGCGCCGCCGTCGCCGCCGATCCCGACCGCGCCGTCGAGCGCCTCACCCGCCTGTGGTCCAGCGACTCGGTGCAGGAGGCCCTCGGCGCCCGCGTGTGGGAGCGGCTCTGGACGCTCGCCCGCTCGGGCACCCACCTGCACTCGGCCGAGCCGCTGGAGCGGATGCTGCGGCACGTGCTGCCCGTCGAGACGTTCGAGAAGCTGGAGCTGCCGTTCCAGTGCGTGGCCGCCAGCATCGAGAAGGCCCAGGCGCACTGGTTCTCCAGCGGCCCCCTCATCCCGGCGGTGCTGGCGTCCTCCGCCGCCCCCGGCATGCTGCCGCCCGTCCGGATCGGCGACGAGCACTTCCTCGACGGCGGCCTCGTGCACAGCATCCCCGTCGGCCGCGCCATCGAGCTCGGCGCCGACACGATCTACGTCCTGCACGTCGGCCGCATCGACCGCGACCTGGCGCCCCCGCGCCGCCCCTGGGAGGTCGGCATGGTCGCCTTCGAGATCGCGCGCCGGCACCGGTTCTTCGAGGAGATGGCGAACCTGCCGGGCGACGTGACCGTGCACGTCATGCCCGCGGGCGGCCCGCCGAAGAAGGCCGGCGTGGACCTCGCCCAGGTCCGCTACCGCAACGCCGCGAACATCGCCGGGCACGTCGAGGGCGCCTACCAGGCGTCCTTGCAGTACTTGAAAGAGCGGACGTAGAGATGATGCCTCCCCCCGTGATCCGCCGCCTGGTGTTCGTCCCCCTGCTGTTCGTCCTCACGCTGCTCGTGCTGGCGCTGTTCCCCGTCGTGTTCCCGGCGGCGGCGCTCGCGTCCCGCGTCCGGAACGGGCGCCGCCGCGCCATCCGGCTGCTCGCCTTCGCCGTCGCGTGGGGCACGCTGGAGACGCGCGCCGTCCTGGAGTGCGCGCTGCTGTGGTGCCGCGCCCCGTTCCACGTGAAGACCCCGCGGCTGCAGGACGCGCACTACGCCGTCATCCGCCGCTACGTCGCGGGCCTGTACGGCGCCGCCGAGCGCCACCTCGGGCTGCGCATCGAGCAGACCGGCACCGTCGTGCCCGACCCCGAGGCGCCCGGCGCGACCGCCGCCGACCGGCCCGTCATCGTGCTCAGCCGGCACGCCGGGCCGGGCGACGCGCTGCTGCTCGTCCACTCGCTGCTGACCGAGTACCGGCGGCGGCCCCGCGTCGTCATGAAGGCGTTCCTGCAGTACGACCCGTGCATCGACATCGCCGGCAACCGGCTGCCGAACGTGTGGGTGCGGCCCGGCGACGGCGCCGCCGAGCGCATCGAGCTGGCCGCGCGCGGCCTCGGCGAGCGCGCCGCCGTCGTGATCTTCCCCGAGGGCGGCAACTTCACCCCGACGCGCCGCCGCCGCGCCATCGTCCGGCTGCTGCGCCAGCGCCGCCCCCGCGAGGCGGTGCGCGGCGCCGGCATGGAGAACGTCATGGCGCCGCGCGCGAGCGGCGTCATCGCCGCGCTCACCGCCGCGCCCGACGCCGACGTCGTGTTCGTCGCGCACAGCGGCCTGGAGGCCATGGCGACCGCCCGCGACGTGTGGCGCGACGTGCCGCTGGAGCGGACCGTCCGCGCGCACTGGTGGCGCATCCCCGCCGCCGAGATCCCCGCCGGCCGCGAGGAGCGCATCGACTGGCTCTTCACCCAGTGGGAGCGGGTGGACGCCTGGATCGGCGCGTGCGCGAGCGGCGACGAGGCCACCCGCCTCAGCCTTCAGTAGCGCGTCAGGCCCATTCCCGCTGGGCGTCCGCGAGCGGGACGAGGTCGGCGGAGGCCCGGTCGAGGCGGACGGTGCCGAGGTCGCCGAGGCGTCCGGGCGGCTCGTGCGAGGCGACCGCGTCCCACGGCACCCACCGCGCGCGCCGCGACCCGGCCCGCGCGATCGCCCCGAGGATCCGGGGCCGCTCCACCGGCCGGTGGTCCCAGGCGAGCAGCCGGCCGCGCCGCTTCGGCGACACCACCAGGCCGTCCACCACGAGCCCGTCGGCGGTCTCGACCAGCCGGACGTCGGTGACGCGCCCGGCGAGGTCCCCGGCGCCGTCCAGCACCAGGGCGTCGATCAGGTCAGCCAGACGCATGGCGCGCTCCCGGGATGCGTTCGATGACGTTGGCCCTGGTCCAGTCCTCCAGGGCGTGCACGCGCAGGTCGCCGGTGGACGGGCGGAGCGTCACCGCCGCGCCGACCGCGGCGACGTCCGCGAGGTCGATGCGCGGCGGCCGGCCGCCCTCGGCCGCGGCGAGGCGCCGCGCGACGGCCGCGACGAGGCGGCCGAGGCGGCCGCGCAGCCGGGGCGCGAGCGCGTCCGGGCCGACGAGGACCGCCGTCGCGTACAGGCGGCCGTCGCGCCCGTCCAGCTCCAGGTCGTCGACCTTGCTGATCGGGGTGCCGTCGTCGGCGACGACCTGCCGGTCCAGCCAGTGGAACCGGGCGCTGTAGGCGCGGCCGGGCGCGCGCTCGTCGGGGTCGGGGCCGTGGACCGTCATCACTGACCTGCCTTCGTGGCGAGCATGAGCGGCAGCGCCGCGACGGAGATGACCAGCACGATCACCAGGTAGACCGTGCCGAGCGTGTTGGCGAGCCGCCCGTTGGCGTGCTCGCCCATGTACTCGGGGTCGTTGGCGACCACCAGGATCGGCAGGTAGGTGAGCGGGAGCGCGACCGCCGCGAACACCAGCGAGTACTCGGTGACCTTCACCGGGTCCAGGCCCGTCAGGATCAGCGCCGAGCACGCCAGCAGCGCCACGATCACCACCAGGTGGAACCGGGACGCGGTGCGCGGCGCCGCCGTCTTCCCCCACCGCCACCCGAAGTACTGCGCGACGGTGTACCCCGACGACAGGGCCGTCTCCAGCGACGCCCCGAACGTCGCCGCGAACACCCCGATGAGGGCGAGGCCGAGGCCGAACTTGCCGAGCGCGACCGACGTCGGCAGCACCACCTGCGACAGGTGGTCCACGCTGACCCCGGCCGGGTGCAGCAGCAGCGCCGCCGCCGCCATGATCGACAGGGCGAGCAGGCCGCCGAGCGGGAACCCCAGGAACGCGTTGACGCGGACCGTCGCCAGGTCCTTCGGCTTCCACTTCTCCTCGATGCCGCCGGAGGAGAAGAAGAACACCTCGTAGGGCGTCATCGCGCTCGCGAACAGCGCGATCGCGTAGTACAGGTACGTCGGGACGCCCTCGCCCTGCGGCACCGCGGGGTGCGTCACCTGGTGCAGGACGTCGCCCCAGGACGGGTCCAGCCGGAACACCGCGACGACGAACACGATGAGCACCAGCCCGAGCAGCCCGAAGATCCGCTCCATGGTCTCGAACCGCACCCGCCAGATGACCAGCCAGACGAGCAGCGTCACCGCCGGCACCCACAGCAGGTACGGCACCGAGCTCAGCAGCTCGACGGCGAGCGCGACGCCGGCGAGCTCGGCCGCCAGCGTCAGCAGCGTCACCAGCAGCGACGCGGCGAGGTTGGCGAGCCCGATGCGCGGGCCGAGCCGCTCCCGGACCAGGTCGAACGTCGGCCGCCCCGCCACCGCCGCGACCCGCCCCGCCATCTCGGCGTACACGCAGATGCCGACGAGGCCGACCGCGAGCATCCAGACGAGCGCGAACCCGAACCGGGCCCCGACCAGCGACGACGCGACGAGGTCGCCGATGTCGACGAACCCGCCGATGGCGGTGAGGATGCCGAGCGTGACGGCGAGCAGGCGCTTCACGTCAGGTCCTCCTGCACCGCTTCGAGCTGCCCCGCGAGCGCGGGCAGTCCCTTGCCGATCTCGGCGAGCTTCCCGATCTGCCCGCGCCGCACCGCGATGCGCAGCGCGTCCAGGGCGTCCACCGCCTCGTCCAGCAGGTCGGAGACGCGGGCCCGCAGGTTGTCGGCGCCCACGCTCGGCGGCTGCCGCGACAGGTAGCCGCTCTGCACCTCGTTCAGGTCCTTGTCGGCGTCGTTGAACAGCACCGACAGGTAGGGGCCGGTCGCCTTGCCGCCCTTGGCGGCCCGCACGCCGATCTCCGCGGTCCGCACCGCCGACGCGGCGGCCTCGGCCGTCTCGGCGGTCTTGCGCCGCCAGTCCCCGTCGCTCCGCGAACTGCTCGCGCAGCCGCCGGACGCGGCGAGCACCGCCGCCGCCACCACGGCCGTCCCGGCCCGCCGCACCCGCACCCGCGCGCTCACCGGCCGCGCGCCAGGAAGTACCCGAGCGCCGCGACCAGCAGCAGCCACATGCCCCAGGCGGCCAGCAGCACCAGCCCTTGATCCATCGTCCCGCCTCCCGCTTCCGGACCTCGTCTACCCCACGATGATCTTTTGAAGCGGGACGGCCGGAACGGGCCACGTCCTGCGACTTTTACGTGTTTTGCCAGCTAGCGGCGATTTCTGTGTCATGTCCCCTTTGCTGGGCAGCATGAGGGCCACGCGCAGCGTGTCCGGAACGCCGCGCCCCGCTGGAGAGGAGCACACGATGGCCGCCAAGTTCGTCCTGAAGAAGGGCAGCACCGGCAAGTTCCATTTCAACCTGCTGGCCACCAACGGGCAGGTGATCGCGACCAGCGAGAGCTACGAGAGCAAGTCCGCCGCCGTCAACGGCATCGAGTCCGTCAAGAAGAACGCCCCCAACGCCGAACTCGACGACCAGACGGGTTGATCGAGTCCCGGCCCAAGGGGTTCGCCTGGCGGCTCACCCCTTGACCGCGCCTCGGGCGAGCGCGACATCGCTTCGCGATCTGCCCGCGCGGGGCTCGCCTCCGGCATCGCCCCGCGCGGCCAGGTAGCGCCCTCGCGCGCGTGGCCGGGGCGGTCGCGCGCCACTGACCACCCGGTCGCCCTTCGTCGACGTGCGGCGTGTTGCCTCATGGGAACGCTCCCACCAGGCAACACGCCGCACGTCAACGTCGGACGACCGGGTGGTCACCGCTCGTTGGGGGCGGCATGGCGGGCGCTACAAGGACCGAAAGTGCCCGACACGCCGCATCTCGACTCTTGGCCACTCGGGCGGCCATGCCCGGCGGCGTCCCCTCGCGACCCCTGCCAGGACACCAACCGGCCTGAGGCGGCCCGCTGCCACGGGCCGGCCGGGGGCTGCTGGCGCGGGCTGGCCGGGGCGGTCCGCTGACGACTGGGCGGCCGAGGTGGTCAGGAGGCGGGATGGCCGGGGTGGTCGGTTGACGCGGGGCTTCCCAGGTGGTCCACCAGAGCCGTCAGGGTGGGGCCCAGGGGGCGGTCCAGGGTCAGGAGGGCGTCGGCGTCGCCGCGCGTCTCGCCCTGGTTGACGATCGCGACCGGCGTTCCGAGCTCCGCCGCGCGCCGCACGAACCGGTAGCCCGACATGACCGCCAGCGAGGACCCGAGGACGAGCAGCAGCCCGGCCCGCTCGACCAGCCCGAAGCACTCGGCCACCCGCTCGCCCGGCACGTTCTCCCCGAAGAAGATCACGTCGGGTTTCAGCACGCCCCCGCACCGCAGGCAGTCCACCGTCCGGAACCCCTCCACCAGCGCGTCCGGCAGCACCACGTCGCCGTCGGGGTTCACCTCGTCGGACACCGCGCTCCAGCCCGGGTTGGCCGCCGTCAGCCGCGCGTCCAGCTCCTCCCGCGACGACCGGACGCCGCAGCCGAGGCACCGCACCCGGTCCAGCGCACCGTGCAGCTCGACGACCTCCCGCGTCCCGGCGGCGCGGTGCAGCCCGTCCACGTTCTGGGTGACCGTCCCGACGACCAGGCCGCGCCGCTCCAGCTCGGCGACCGCCCGGTGCCCGGCGTTCGGCGCCGCCCCCGTCACGTGCCGCCAGCCGACATGGCTGCGCGCCCAGTACCGCTGCCGCGCGGCCGCGCTGCCGGTGAACGCCTGGTACGTCATCGGCGTCGCGGGCCGCCGCCGCCCCGTCGGCCCCCGGTAGTCCGGAATGCCGGACTCGGTGGACAGCCCGGCGCCGCTCAGCACCACCACCTCGCCCTCGCCGACGAGCTCGCCGAGCAGCTCGAACGCCGCCTCGACCCCCACCCCCGCAACGCTCACCCCTCCATACTGCCTCGCCGCGCGCGATGCCGGACGCCCAGGCCGGGCGGGAGCGCGGCGGTGAATGGACGGATCCGTGCCGGTCGCCATTCATAAACCAGCCGGGTGCTAAAGCGTGGAACATGTTCGAACGCGAGGATTGAAGGGATATTCTGGATATTCCCCAAATGTTGCCAGGCTTTTCCGAGTGCGCCCCGCAGGCAAGATCCTAGCGGTAGATTCGGCGGAGCCGCGGCAGGGCCGTCCGGTCGTGCCGGGTATTCCATTACCAGTGCAACGGGGAGTAAGGGAAATGGCTCGAATCCTGGCCGCCACGACCGTGGCGTCTCTCAAGTGGCGCAAAAGCACCTACAGCGGCGACCCGGAAATCGGTACCTGCGTCGAGCTCGCGCCGGCCGGGGGAATGCGCGGCGTGCGCGACTCCAAGAACCCGGACGGGCCGGCGCTCGCCTTCTCGGTCGGTGAGCTGCGCGCTCTGCTGGGCGCGGTGAAGAACGGCGACCTGGACCTTTAACGGCGCCCTGTCGCATTAGGCCGGGAGGCGGGGGTCGGAGCGCTCCCCGCCTCCCGGTGGCGCGTCCGGTCGGGGTGGTGACACTGCGTTCCTGAACCGGAGCGTACGTCCATCGGCGCATAAAGCGAGGATGCGCAGCCCAGGGCCGCGCGGCGTCTTGCGGGTGCCAGTTAACCGTATTTATGTGCTTTCCATTACAGGCGCCGGGTCAAGTGCTCTGTCGACTTCCCGCCTGGACATCCTGTTTCCCCCGACCTAGAGTGGACGCGAATGCGTTATGCGGTCGGGTGTGATATGGCACGGCATGTTCGTTCGATCCTCGAAAGACCGTCAAACAATTGAACGCGACACATTGCGATAAATGTGGCCGGTGGACAGCGGCGTCCCCATTCACTCGGTCGACTGAGCCTCGATAGAGGGTGGAAGAGGTCAAATGATCAGCCAGGGTGGAGCGGGAGAGATCGTCTGGCGCAAGAGTTCGCGGTCGGACAGCACCGGATGTGTGAGCCTCGCCTCGCTGGACGCGTGCATCCTGGTCAGGGACAGCAGGGATCCCGGTCGTGCCCGGCTGGCTCTTTCCCGGAGCGGGGCGGCCGCTCTTCTGGAGGCGATCCGTTCCGGCCGGCTCGACTCATCGGCCGGAGCGGGGGATCAGACTGGAATGGGGTAGATGTCGCAGTCCGCGCGGATGCTCTGCACGGCCGCCAGCGTCGCGGGGTGGGTCGGGCCGAACACCTCCCGGTAGCGGGTGAGCGTCTCGTTCAGCCGCGCCTTCGCCGCGTCCTCGTCGGTGCCGGCGGCGAGCATGTCGAAAGCGAGATTGAGGGAGCAGGCCAGCGAGGTCGGGTGGTCCTCGCCGAGGATCCGCTCGCTGACGGCCATGGTCGCGGTGCCCCTCTCCAGCGCCTCGTCCACGCGGCCGAGCGCGGCGAGATCGCTGGCCAGGTTGATCGCGCACACGATGCTCCGCGGATGCTCCTCGCCCATCGACCGGGTGAGGTTCGCGAGGGCCGCCTCGTCCAGCTGGAGGGCCTGGTTCGGGCGGCCGCCGAGCCGCAGCGTGACCGCGAGGTTGACCTGCGACGTGGGGGTGTTGGGGTGGTCGGGGCCGAACAGCTCGGCGTACTGCCGGCCCGATCCCTCTGACAGCCGGACGGCCCCTTCGAGGTCGCCGATCTGCCGCAGGCTGATGGCGTGGTTGAGGGCGGCGGCCAGCGTGCCGGGGTGCAGGTCGCCGTACCGGATCCGGGACGTGGCCAGCGCCTTCTCCGACAGCTCGGCGGCCCGCTCGTGCGCGCCGGTCTTCCGCTCGGCTACCGCCAGCACGTTGAGGGTCTCGATCGTGCCGGGGTTGTCCTCGCCGAACAGCGTCCGGTAGCGCTGCTCGATCTGCCGCAGCTGGTCGCGCGCGACGGTGTACCGGCCGAGCTCCAGCTCGTCGATCGCGACGGCGACGTGGGTGGCCATGGTCTTGAGATGGTTCTCGCCGAGTTCGAGCGCCTTGGTGTCGCGGGTCCTCGTGTCGAGTTCCAGCGCGGCGCGCGGGTCGCCGGTGAGACGCAGGTCGATGGCGAGCAGGTGGGCCTGGTCGAGGGTCATCGGCTCGTTCGGGCCGAAGCGGCGCCGCATCACCTCGTACGACGCGCGGTCCAGCTCCAGCGCCTCGGTGAACCTGCCGAGATAGCGCAGGTCCGCGCCGAGCAGGGTCTGCGCCTCCAGGGTCCGCTCGTCGGTGGGGCCGTGGTTCTTCATGAAGATGTCGCGCACGTGCAGGTGCTGCTCGTAGGCCTCGGTGAACCGGCCAAGGATGCGCAGCGCGCGCCCGTACAGCTGCCCGGCGGCCAGCGTCTGCTCGGCCTCGTCGCCGAGCCGGTCGGTCCACGCCCGCACGACGCGTTCGGAGAGGCCGAGGAAGCCGTCGTGGTTGCCCCACTGCCAGAGGAAGTTGATCTCGTTGAGGACGAGCTGCTGCGCCCACTTGTCGTCGCAGTCGATGATGCCGGAGTACTGGACGTGCGGGAGCAGGTCGGCGTAGCGGCTCCAGTTCTCGCTGAGCGCGGGGTCGCCGGGGTCGACCTGCGCGAGCATCTGGTGGCCGCAGTGCTTGAGCTCGGCGGCCTCCTGCGCGGTGAGCTGGTCGATCAGGACGCGCTGGACGAGGCGGTGCAGCGCGATCGTGCCGGTGCCGTGGCTGATCTTGGCGAGGGCGTACTGGTTGATGGCGCGGAAGGCGCGCGACAGCTTGATCGGGTCGCCCAGGACGTCGAGCAGCTCGGGCGGGCCGTCGACGTGGCGGGCGCCGCTGAACAGCCGGCGGGAGATCGGCTCGGGCGCGAAGAAGGAGCAGACCTGGAGGAGCCGCAGGGCGCCCGGATTGGACTCGCGGAGCTGGTCCAGCGAGACGTTCCACGCGGCGGCGACCGGCAGGTCGTAGGCGGCGGGGGCGGTGTCGCCCAGCAGCTCGACGGCCCGGTCGTGCTTCTCCTTGAACAGGGTGAGGTACTCGTCGACCGGCATGCCGGTCTCGTAGAGCCAGACCGCCGCCTGCTCGATGGCGAGGGGCAGGTCGCCGAGGAGGGACGCCAGCTCGTCGGCGCTCCCGTCGCTGAGGCCCGGGCCGCGCAGGTTCAGCAGCTTCTTGCTCTCCACCCGCTTGAAGATGTCCACTTCCAGCGAGTTGGCGACCGTCGTCCACGCCTGGTTGCGCGAGGTCACCAGGATCTTCCCGGGCCCGTTGGTGGGGAAGAACTTCTGCACGTCCTCCAGCTGCTCGGCGTTGTCGAAGATCAGCAGCCAGTTGCGGTAGGGGCGGCCGAGGCGGAGCGCCTCGCGTACGGCCGGCACGGCGACGTTGGCCTCGGGACTGATCAGCGGGTTGAGCTGGGATGCCAGCTCGGTGAGCGCCTGCTGGATCTGGCCCGGCCGCTCCGCGGGGATCCACCAGACGAGGTCGTAGTCGGTGGAGTGCCGGTGCGCGTACTCGATGGCGATCTGCGATTTCCCGACGCCGCCCATTCCGTGCAGCGCTTCGGGAAGAACGGCCGTCGTGCCCTGGGACAGGCGTTCATGAAGTAGTTCGAGTATTTCATCGCGCCCCACGAAATTCCGGTTCCTTGCCGGTATATTCCCCCATATGGGAGGCGGCTCTTCGGGGCTTCTCGGGGGCGCGGGCGGGGTGTCCCTGATAGTCACACCGACTCCTGGCGGGGGAGGGAAGAGCTTGACGGGATGCGCGTGTTCCGATCGGTCGTCATCGCCGCCGGTATCGGCGGCCGTGATTTCCGGCCCGGCGGAAGGAGAGGCCCCTTCCGTGATCTCCTCTACCGAGCGTTCGAGTGCTTTCGCGCGGGGCGTGTACTTGCCGGAGAGGGCCCGGAGGGCGTGCAGAAGAGGCGCGGCGACGGCGACGTTGTCGCGGGTGAGGTTCGGCGGCGGGGCTTCGCCGGGTGCGGCGACGACCTCGCCGAGATCGCCGAGGACCGGGATCAGGTCGCCCAGGTGCGTGCTGAGCGTGGTCAGCACGCGGGCGGTGTGCGAGCGGCGGCCCTCGGCCAGCAGGTGCGCCCGCGCGCCGGGGACGAAATCGTAGGTGGCGGCGTCCAGCGCTTCGGCGGGCGGGCGAGGAGCGGCCGGCGGCAAAACCTGTAGCAGGCCGCTTCCGAGCAGCTCGGTGAGGTCGGACGGTCCCGAGCGCGGGACGAGCTCGCGCTGGATCAGCCGCATGACGTGCGTGTTGAGCGGCGCGGCGGCGGCCAGCGAGACGGCGAGGTCGAACGCGGTCCGCGGAGCGGCGGCGCGGAAGCGGTCCACCAGCTCGGCGGCGGCGTCGGGATCACCGCGCCGCGCCCGGCGGTCCGGTGGCTCCCGTCCGGTTCCGGGCGGGTCGGCGTCGCCGGCGGTGTCCGGCGCGCAGAAGACCGCCCGCCCGTGCCAGCGGGGCCGCACGCAGGCGACCAGCTCCGCCCAGTCGTGCAGCCGGTCGGGGTCGAACCCCAGGACGGGGACGCACACCTCGCCCGCCGTGCGGCCGCCGGCCGGACCGCCGATCCGGTAGCGGCCGTTGGCCGTGCCGGCGGCCGTCGCGGTGACGGTCGCGGACCGGACGGCGAGCCCCGTGCGGCGCAGGGTGCGCTGCGGCAGCGGGCAGACGACGGCGACCGCGGCCGTCGCGCCCCAGCGGGCCAGCAGCCGCTGCGCGGCGCCCGAGTGCCAGGCGGCGCCCGCGCCGTCGGTGAGCACGATGACCAGGTGGCGGCCCGCCGGGACGCCGGCGAGGCCGCCGCCCGGGCCGGTGGCGGGGCGCGGGACGGGTGCGGGGCCGGGACCGCGGAGCAGCGGGACGGCGCCGTCGCGCTGGTCGGTGTCGAGCAGGTGGACCTGGAGGGTCCGGAAGGCGCCGAGCTCGGTGAGGCAGTCGACGAACCCCTCGTAGAGAGGCCGGTGCAGCCGGGCGAGGGAGCCGTCGTCGACGATGACGTCCAGGTCGAACCGGCGCTCGCGGACGGGCCGGCACTCCGGCAGCCAGAGCCGGTCCTGCGCGGCCCGCTCGGCGGTGGCGGCCTCGTCGAGCTCCACGTCCCCGAGGCGCGATCCGACGGTCAGCTTGAGGGGCGCGAGGGCGCGGGTGAGCAGGCGGCGCGCGGGGAGCGGTGGGGCGTCCGGCAGGAGGCCGGCGGGCGAGCCGGAGCGCAGCGGCGGGACGGCGGCCGGCGGGGCGGCCGGGACGCCGCCCGGCACGCGGCCGGCGGCCGGGCGAACGCCGGCGGCGCGGGGCATGCGGCTTCCGATCTCACGGTGATCGTCTGCCTCGGCAGGCTCTCGCACCCCACCGTTCGCTGTCGCCTCTCTGGCAACGTCCGGCCACCGGTCCGCGCGCGGCGGCGCGGCGGGCGGCGGGACGCCCGGCTCGCGTCCGGCGGGCGGGGGTGGCGCCGGCGGGGCGGGGTCGTCCGGTCCGAGGGTCCCGCCGGCGGCGGCCTCGGCGGCGTGGCGGTGCGCGGCGAGCCACAGGGCGTCGGACACGTCGAGGAAGGCGAGACGGGTATCGGCGACGTCAGGAGCTGCCGTTTCCTGGCGCCGGACACCGCGGGCTCGCCTGTTCACTCAACCGCCTTCAGCTCGACGTCGTTCAGCCGCTGCCAAATAAGATCGAGAATTCGCCGAAAGCCGGCCTCGTCGGTCTCGGCGCCGGTCCCGGACCTCAGCAGATAAGCCGCATTGAGCAATTGGTCGATGGCGAGTCCGCCGCGCGCCCGGCGCTGCCGCAGGAAGTCGGCGACCATGCGCTGCACGTCGGGCCCGGCATGGCCGGAGAAGTGCGCGGCGACCATGTCGGCGAGGCGCTCCTCATCCGGCTCCTCCATCTCGAAGTGCAGGCAGCGGCGGCGGAGGGCGGGCGGAAAAGCCCGCTCCCCGTTACTGGTGATGACTATAAGCGGGAACTCGGCGCACTGGACATGCCCGTTGCGGACCAATGCCCTAACCCCGGGATCAGCGGTATGCACCTTGACCTGCGGGAAGTTCCCGCTTACTCTCTCCAGTTCAGGGATCCGGAAATGTCCTTCTTCCAGGACGTCCAGCAGATCGTTCGGAAGGTCGATATCGCTCTTGTCCAGCTCGTCGATGAGGAGCACCCGGGGAAGGGCGTGGGGAAGAAGTGCGGTGCCCAGCGGGCCGAGCCGCAAGAAATCCCCAATATCCGTTTCTGTATCATTTTTTCTGCGTTCGGCGCGCTCCGCGGCGGCAGCCTGGACCCGCCCGACGGCGTCGTAGGCGTGGAGGCCCCCGGCCAGGGTGCTCCTACTGCTGATCGGCCATCTCAGGACGCGGCCCAGGCGCAGCTCCCGGCTGATCCGGTAGGCCAGCGACGACTTGCCGACGCCGGGCGGCCCGGTGACCAGCAGCGGCCGCCGGAGCAGGAGGGCGGCGTTCACCGCCTCGATCTCCGCCCGGTCGGCGGCGGTCGGGCGGAGGTTCTCCACCGGCCCGAGGCGGCGGGCGAAGTCGTCGTCCTCGGGCGGCGGCGGTTGCGGGTCGCCGCCGCCGAAGGTCCGCCAGGGCGGCGGGGCGGGCAGCTCCCGCCGCAGGTCGAAATCGGGTCGCGGCCGGCCGGTGCCGTGGTACAGCCACCACGCCGGCGGGCGCTCGCCCGCCGGGGGGCCGCCGCCGTTCCCGTCGCGCGGGGCGGCCGCCGGGCGGCCGGGGGGCTGGTCGGCGCTCATCGGCGGTGCCTCTCTCCGGCCGGGGGCGTGCGCGGGCGCCGCGCCGGCCGGCGGACGGGGGCGTCGACCCGGCTGCGGACGGTCGTCCCCAACGCTCCCCCGGCGGGCGCCCGATGGCAAGGGCGCGGCCGGTTGCGGCACGGGTTACGGTCGCCGATATCGGCCCGGTCCGCCGCGCCGCCCGCCGGGCCGCCCGCCGGGCGCGCCGCCGTGTCACTCGGGCGGCCGCAGGGGGCGGACCTCGTCCAGGAAGTGCCAGGGGTTGTCGTAGAGCAGGCTGATCTCCGCGCCGCCGCCGGCGGCGGTCGGCGGCCGCTGCCGCCGGACCTGCTTGACGGTGTCGGGGAGCTCGCGCAGATCGGTGCCATCGAGGATCGGCTCCATCTCGTCGTGCGGCCCGCCGCCGGGCGGCCCGCTCCGGTTCCACAGGACGACCGGCACGCCCATCCGCAGCGCCATGCGCAGCTCGGACCGGCCGGGTTCGCGGGTGGGCGGCGAGGACAGCACGCACGCCACGATGCCGCGCTCGCGCAGCAGCCGCCCGCCGAGCTCGCGGGGGTCGGCGCCGTCGCCCCGGTGCACGGCGCACCCCACCGCGCCCATCAGCGTCTCCCACCGCTCCCACCACTGGCGGTGGGTGGTCCGGTCGTACATGCGGCGGTGGCTGCGCAGCACGACCGCGTAGTCCATGCCGAGGGGCGTCGGGTAGGGCTCGTCGGGCGGGTCGCGCGTCCAGGCGTCGGGCGCGGTGTCCGCCTCCAGGAAGTCGTCGGGCAGGACGAACTGCAGCATGAGCGAGCCGCGCAGCCGGTAGGCCCAGCCGGTCTCGGCCTCGCGGACGAGGTCGCGGACGACGTCGGGGACCTCCGCGAGCGGGACCGTCGCGTCCTCGCCCCGCAGCGGCCGCCACCGCAGCGGGTGGGACTGGTGCCAGTGCGCGACGCGGACGAGGCCCGGGCCGGCCGCCTCCAGCTGGACGATCAGGTGGATGGTGAGGTCCTCGAACAGCGCCCCCAGCTCCCTGCTCGCCCCGATCCGCGCCAGCTCCGCCGCGGCGTCGGCGGCCCCGACGCCGAGCCGGGCCTGCTCGGCGTCGTACCAGGCGCGCAGCTGCTCGGCCGCCCAGGACTCGCCCGAGCCCGGCTCCCCGGCGGGGCCCGCCGTCCGCTCCAGCACCAGCAGGACCAGCGCCACGTAGTACAGGTGCGGGGACATGCGGCCGGGCATGCTGTTGGCGTCCAGCAGGAGGGAGAACGCCTGCCAGGCGTCGTCCAGCGCGTCGGGCGGCGGGCCGCTGCCGCCGCTCGCCAGCTGGAAGATCCGGCCGAGGAGCGGCACCGGCAGGCCCTTGAGGAGGGTCTGCAGGTGGTCCTCGGCCTCGGGTTCCAGCAGGTCGTCGGCGGGGCCGAGGAGCCGCTGGACGCGCGCCTCGGCGTGGGTGCCGCGGGCCATGTAGTGGACCCCCTGGAGCAGGGCCGCGACGCCGCCGGGCCGGTCCAGGCAGGCGCGCACGACCTGGAACGCGTAGGTCCGCAGGTGCAGCGCCGGCTCGACGGGCAGCGCCTCGCCGAGCACCTCCCCGATGACGCCGACGAAGGTGGCGCGGCCGTTCTCGTCGTGCAGGTGGCGGATGTCGGCCAGCGCGTCGGCGACCCGCACGACGTCGACGCCGCCGGCCCTGCCGCGTCCCGCTCGCAGGGGACGGAGCCCGTCGCTCAACGGCGCTCACCCCGCCACCGCTCGGCGGGCACCAGCGCCGCGATCGCCCGGACGCGCGCCATGGGCGCCGAGCCGTGCTCCACCGCCTCCAGCGCGGCGAGGAGCGCGGCGAGCCCGCCGGGCCGGTCGAGGCACGCCTGCACGAGGCTGAAGGAGTGGATCAGGGGGCGGCCGTCCTGCCGGACCGCGGCGGCGATGTCGGGCGGCAGCGTCCGCACGAGCGCGTCGCGCCCGCCGGGGCGGACGAACGACGGCAGCGTCGCCACCGCCTCCGCCAGGAGCAGCACGGGGTTCCGGCCGTCCGGCTCGTCAAACGGTGCAGCGGTCATGCGCTCGTCCTCGCGGGCTCTCCACCGGCTCGTCGCCCGTCAGTGAACCATGACGTCAACCCGAAGGGGAGAGGAGCCGGGTCCAGTGAACACCGCCGTACAGCAGCCGTCTGTGTCCTCGATCACGCTTGCGGCGGTGGTCCCCTGGACCCGCGCGGGCGGCCTTGCCGGGCGCACCCGCGCAGCGCACAGTGACGGAGTCCGGTTCCGGTTCTGTACGGGGAGAGTCCAGCATGGGAACGGGGAGTCCGGGGGCGGTGCGGGCCGGCTGGTATCCGACCGGCCGCTGCCCCATCTTCGCCTGCGACATCGTGTCCTTCGGCGCCGCCGAGCGCACCGACCACGTCCAGCGCCACCTGCGGGCGCAACTCTATGAGTGCCTGACCAGGGCGTTCGACGCGGCGAAGGCGCCCCTCGCCGACTGCTACAGCGAGGACAGGGGCGACGGCGCGTTCGTCGTCCCGCCGCCCTCGGTGCCGGCGGACGTCCTGCTCGCGCCGCTCGTCGACCTGGTGGACGGCGAGCTGCGCCGCCAGCACGCGCTGGCCAGCGCGGCGGCGTCGATACGGCTGCGGGCCGCGCTGCACGTCGGCGCGATGGAGTCCGACGGGCACGGGATCGTGGGGACGGCCGTGAACCACGCCTTCCGGCTGATGGAGGCGCCGGCCTTCAAGGAGGCGGGCGCCGCCCACCGGCTGGCGCTGATCGTGTCGGACCGCTTCCACGAGGACGTCGTCCGGCGCGACGAGGGGCTGGTCGACCCGTCCCTCTACCGCCCGCTGGAGGTGGTGTCCAAGGAGACGACGGCGACCGGCTGGGTGCGCCTGCTCGGCCCGCCGGACGGCCCGGCGGGCGCCGGCGGCGGGCCGGGCGACCTCGTGCCGCGGCGCGGGGAGGTGGAACGGGCGCGGCCGGAACCGGCCAGTGCCGGGAGCGTCCCGGCGGACCGGCCGTTCCTGGCGCCGCAGCTGCTGTTCGTCCTCGCCGAGCGCGTCCTGGACGTTCCGGTCATGGCGCGGGAGCAGGGCCGCAACCGGGTCGTGGACGCGCTGCGCCCCGACATCGCCCACATGATCGCCCGCCAGCCCGAGGCGCGGCTGGACGTGTTCGGCATCGTGCAGACGTGCATGGACCATCCCGGCGGCCTGCGCGAGCTGGTCGCCGCGCTGCGCCTCATCACCGGCGACTCCGGATCGGTCGCCCGCCTCCAGGACACCCTCGATCACCTCTTCCCGCCCGGTCCCTAGAGGGCGTGGCCGGTCTCGCGGAGGCGCCACCGGCCGCCGCTCCGCGACAGGCGGGTCTGCGACAGCGGCGCGGCGTCCAGGCGCCAGAAGGCTCGGGCGGGGGCGCCGAGGACGTGCAGGACGGCGGCGCGGACGACGGCCGGGTGCGTGACGGCGGCGACGCGCTCGGGACCCTCGGGCCGCGCCTCCAGCCAGGACGCCACCCGCTCCAGCAGCGCGGCGACGGGCTCGCCGCCGTGCGGCGCGGCGGCCGGGTCCGCCAGCCACGCGGCGAGGCCCGGCCCCGCCGCGTCCATCGGCAGGCCGCGCCAGGCGCCGACGTCCAGGTCGGCGAGGGCGTCGTCCGGGACGGCGGCGTCGAGGCCGAGCGCCTCGGCCGTCGCCCGGCACCGCGCCTCCGGGCCGCGCACCGCCCGGGTGATACGGCCCGGCGTCCCCCGGACGGCCTGCGCGGCGGCGAGCCCGGACGGCTCGGGGAGGTCGCCGGGATCGGCGAAGCGCGCCCGCCGCGTCGCCTCGGTCGGGGCATGGCAGATCAGGAGGAGACGCAGGGTCACGCGTGCGAGCCTGCCAGGGGAGGCGCGGGTGGGCGAGGTTCGCCGTCGGGCGGGGCGGGTTGCGGGCGGAAAGTGACATGGTGGGCGAAGTGGGTTGTGGGGTGGTCGGTCCTGCAACAGGATCGCGGCACGCTCCCTCGCTGGACAGGAACGGACCGCCGCCATGACCGATCCCGCATCGCCGAGCCCGCCGCCGTCCGGGCAGGGGCCGCGGCAGGGCGCGCCTCAGTTCGGGACGGGGCCGCAGCCTTACGTGCCGCCCTTCCAGCAGCCGGGGGAGCAGTTGCCGCCCTGGGCGCGGGGGCCGGGGCAGGCGGTGGTCGAGCCGGCCGGGGTGGGGCGGCGGGTCGTCGCGCGGGTCGTCGACGGGGTGCTGCTCGTGGTGGCGGCGGCCGGGCTCGGGACGGGGCTGGCGGGGCTGCTCGTCGCGGTCCTCGGGAAGCACGACACGGCGCTGGTGGTCGCGGGCGCGACGTTCGTGCCGCTGGTGGCCTTCCTCGGCGCGTTCGAGGGCGTGCAGATGGCGGTGTGGGGGCGGACGCTCGGGATGCGGATGCTCGGCATCCGGGTCGCGCGGGCCGAGCGGCCCGAGGACGGGCCGGGCGCGGGGCGGGCGTTCGTGCGGGCCGCGCTGTGGCCGATGGTGACGCTGCCGGCGGTGCTCGCGACGCCCGGGATCGTCGCGCTGGTGGCGACGGCGTCGGAGGCGCTGTACGGGCGGGGCCTGCCGGTCGCCGTCCGGAGCTGGGCGCTGCTGATCGTCGTGCTGGTGGCGGACGTGTTCTGCGCGGTCAGCGCCGTGCGGGTGCTGGTCGACCGGCCGCGCCACCGGGGGTTGCACGACCAGGCGTCCCGCACGGTGGTGGTGCGGGCGGCGGACCGGCCGGCGGTCGCGCAGATCCCGGTCGTGCTGGCCGCCGTGGCGCTGCTGGCGGTGTTCGGCGTCGGCGGCGGCATCGCGGCGGGGAGCGGGTCGGGCGGCGGGACGTCCGCGCTGGACCCGGGGAAGCCGAAGGCGCCGGCGGGCGGCTGGCCGCAGCCGCAGAACGGCCGCGTCACCCCCGACATGTGCGGGCTGCTCACCCGGCAGGACTACGCCAACTTCGGCTACAGCTGGTTCGGCTACTCCAACACCGACGTGCAGCCGCCGAACCGGGTGTCGTGCCTCAGCACGGGCGGCGGCGGGCTCGGCGTGGAGGTCCTGCCGACCCGCAAGGCCGCGGAGATCCGGTACGCGCAGGTGCTGCGCGACCACAAGAGCCGGCTGCAGGAGGACCAGCGCCGGTCCGCGCTCGCCACCGGCGTCGTGCCCGGCACCGACGAGAGCTGGTTCGACAACGCCACGCTCGGCTCCGACAGCGCCACGTTCAAGGAGTACGACCTGTACGCGCGGCGCGGCGCGCTGCTCGTGTCGGTCAACCTCCAGGCGTGGAACCACAAGGGCGAGAAGCCGCCGAAGGAGGCGGCCGCGGGGCTCGCCGCGCGCGTCCTGGAGCGCCTGCCGGGCGTCGGCGCCACCGACACCGGGACGCTCAGCAAGCTGTCGTTCGTCGTCGTCGGCAGCCGGACGAACCGGGCGAGCAGCATCTCCTACAGCGACCCGACGAGCGGCAGGAGCGTCCAGCTGAAGAACGTCAAGCTGCCGTGGCGGGTGGACGTCGACTACGTGCCGTCCGGCGCGTCGATCACGACCTTCAACCTCACCGCGTCGTCCCCGATGGGCACGATCGCCGACCTGCAGAAGGGCGTCGTCTGCACCATCCTGCTCGACGGCAAGCCGCTGAAGACGGGCGGGCCGAGCAGCATGGCGCTCTGCATGGCGACCGTCTCAGGATCCTGACGCCCGCGCGGGCACGGCGACGACGAGGTTCGGGTAGGTGTAGAAGAACAGCCGCCCGCCCGCCGCGGACGGCGACCCGGCCATGGAGTACGTGCTGCTGGACAGGGTCCGGGTGACCGCGCCGGTGCGGACGTCGACGGTCTGGATGCCGCCGACGACGTCCAGGTACGCCATGCCGTCGGAGACGGGCAGGCGGAGGAGGTCGTCGCCGAAGGTGCGGCGCCAGCGGGTGCGGCCGTCGGCGGTGCCGAGGCCGTACAGGTCCTTGCGGGTGATGACGACGGCGACGTCGCCGGCGACGGCGAGCCGCCGGGAGATCTCCTGCGTCATGCCGTTGGCGGTCGGGAACCGCCACCGCTGCTTCCCGGACGCCAGGTCGAAGCACTGCAGGACGCCGTCGCCGGTCAGCGTGTAGACGGCGCCGCCGGCGATCGCCGCGCAGGCGGTGTCGCGGACCATGGTCCCGGCGCCGCCGCTCAGCGGCGTCTTCCAGCGGGGGCGGCCGGTGTCGGCGGCGTAGGCGTGCAGGTACCCGTCGCCGCCCATGGTGCAGACGAGGCCGCCGCCGACGAGGGGCGTGAGCAGCGGGTAGGAGGCGGTGTCGGCGACCTTCGTGCGCCAGCGGAGGCGGCCCGTCGCGGCGTCGCGCGCCTCCAGGACGCCGTACAGGCCCTCGGACTTCAGCGGGACGTAGGCGGTGTTCCCGTCGAACGCCAGCGCGCAGCCGGTGATGATGTCGTCGAACTGCCATTTGGCCTGGCCGGTGTGCAGGTCGCAGACGACGGTGCGCCGGTCGTAGCGGCCCTCCGACACCTCGTGGACGGCGATGAGGCCGAGCGGCACCGCGACGGCGGGTTCGGGGCCGCCGCTGATGAACTGCTGCCAGCGCCGCGTCCCGGTCTTGACGTCGAGGGCCTGGACGGTGCCGGAGTTCTGCAGGACGAGGACGTCGCCCGCGAGCCGCAGCGTGTCCTGCGTGCTCGCCGTCGCCTCCCGGTTGCGCCAGCGCTGCTTGCCGGTGCGGGCGTCCAGCGCGCACGTCCCGAGGTCATGGCTGTAGGCGTAGACGGCGTCGCCGAGGGCGGTAAGGTCGGCGAGCGAGTCGTCGGGGAGCTCGCTGCGCCACAGCTCGCCGTTCTTGCCGCCGCCGAGGAGCAGGGCGGCGGCGGTCCCGCCTCCGGCGAGCGCGGCGACGCCGCCGGCCGCGATCAGCGTGCGCTTGAGGACGGTGCGCCGCCCCGGGGCGGGCGCGTCCCGCCACGGCTCGGCCTCGGGCGGCGGGATCTGCGCCGCCGCCGAGACGATCCGGGCGGCGAGCGGCGGCGGCAGGCGGTCGGTGCCGCGCGCGGTCCCGGCGGGGACGCGGGCGCCGAAGAAGTCGAGGACGTCGGCGGCCTTCGGCCGGGCCGCCGGGTCGCGGGCGAGGCAGTGCCACAGGAGGCGCTGCACGGCCGGGTCGGCGAGGCCGCCGACGTAGGGGTCGGCGTGCAGCGTCCGGTAGAGGACGGCGTCGGGCGGGCCGTCGCCGAACGGGCCGGCGCCGGTGGCGGCGTGGACGAGCACGGCCGCGAGCGAGAACACGTCGCGGGCCTCGCCGAGCGCGGCGTCCTGCCGGGGCGCGGCGGGGGCGGGCGCGGGGGCGTCCGCGCCGCCCGGCTGGGTGGGGGGCGGCGGGCCGGGCGGCTGCGTCCGCTGCTGGACGACGGCCTCGGGCGGCAGGAACCCGGGCGTGCCGCTGCCCGGTGCGGCGGGGGTGCCGAGCGGCGCGGCCTGCCCGAGGTCGAGCAGGCGCGGCCCGAGCTCGGTGAGCAGCACGTTCGCCGGTTGCAGGTCGTTGTGCGCGACGCCCGCCCGGTGCAGGCCGGTGACGGCCTCGGCGAGCCCGGCGGCGAGCGCGTCGTGCGCGCCCGGCGGCAGCGGGCCGGTCGTCGCGATCGCCTCGCGCAGCGGGACGCCGGCGAGGTAGGCGGTCGCGAGCCAGGGCCGCTCGGCGGCCTCGCCGGCGTCGACGAGCGGCGCGGTGAACGCCCCGCTCAGCGCCCGGACGGCGGCGATCTCGTGCAGGAGGCGGGCGCGCGCCTCGGGTCCGGGGTGGGCGAGCTTCACCGCGACGGGCCGGCCGCCCGGCGAGCGCGCCAGGTACACGACGCCGACGGCGCCGGCGCCGAGCCGGGCGAGCAGGGCGTGCGACCCGACCCGCTCGGGGTCGTCGGGAGTCAGCGCTCTCATGTTCTCTCCGGGTGGGTGCGCAGTGCGTGGGCGCGGCCGTCCAGACCGCCGACGAGCAGGGAGTCACCGGCGACCGCCGGCGTCGCGGGGCCGAGCGCGTCGCTCGTCTCGTAGGACCACAGGGTCGTGCCGTTGGCGGCGTCCACGCCGTAGACGAGATGGTCGCCGGTGCCGACGTACAAGCGTCCACCCGACGCGGTGATGCCGCCGTCTACAGCGCCGCCTGGTTGCGCCCGCCAGCGTCGCGCGCCCTTGGCGTCCAGCGCGTACAGGGCGCCGCTGCTATCGGCGAAGTAGAGGAATCCGCCGGACGCGGTCGCGGGGGCGCGCACCTCGTCGTCGGTCTCGACGGTGAAGGCGACCTTGCGGGTGCGGGCGTCGCGGGCCTCCAGGGCGGGCGCGCCCGTGCCGCTCAGCAGCAGGCCGCCGGCGACAGCGACGGGGGACGCGCCGCCGCCGGCCGTCCAGCGCGTCCGGCCGTCGCGGGCGGACAGGCCGAGGAGGCCGCCGGCCGCCACGACGACGGTCCCGCCCGCGACCGCCGGGGCGCCGGCCGGCTCGCGGCCGGTGGCGCGGCGCCAGCGGACCGCGCCGCCGTCCAGGGCGAGGCAGTGGACGGTCCCCTCCTCGCCCGCCGCGTACAGCACCGCGCCCGCGACGGTGAGGCCGGTGACGGCCTCGTCCAGGTCACGGTGCCAGGCGCGGCGGCCGTCGCCGGGCCGCACCGCGTGCAGCGCGCCGCCGGCGGCGAGGACGGCGAGGCCGCCCGCGACCGCCACCGGGCCGGTGATCGCGGCCCCGGCGCGGTAGCGCCAGCGGACGGTCCCGGTGCGCAGGTCCAGCGCGGACAGCGTCCCGCCGTCGTCGCCGAACAGCGCGATCCCGCCCGCGACGGCGGGGGAGGCGCGCACGGCCGCGGCGAGGTCGCGCGTCCACACCGCGACGCCCGCGCGGCCGGGCCGCTTCGGCAGCGGCGGGCCGGTGTCGACGGGGTCGGGCTCGCCGTCGTCGCGCAGCAGGGCCGCGACGCCGAACGCGCCGAGGGCGCCCGCGCCGACCACCCCGGCGGCGGCGCCCGCCGCGACGAGGACGCCCCGGCGGCCGAACCGGCGCGGCCGCTCGCGCCCGGCGATGTCGGCGGCGACGTCGGAGGGCAGCGCGGGCAGCGGCGCGCCGAGCATCCCGAGCAGGCCGGCCGTGGTGGGTCGCGCGGCCGGGTCCTTGGCCAGGCACGCGGCGACGACCGAGCGCAGCCGCTCGTCGGCTATCCCCTCGATCCGGGGCGGCTCGTGCACGACGCGGTGCAGCATCTCGGCGAGCTCGGCGCGGCCGAACGGCCCGGTGCCGGTGGCGGTGAAGGCGAGGACGCCGCCGAGCGCGAACACGTCCCCGGCCGTCCCGGTGACGCCGCCGAGCGCCTGCTCGGGGGCCAGGTAGCCGGGCGTGCCGAGCACCGTGCCGTGCCGCGTGATCGCGTCGGCGTCGGCGGCGCGGGCGATGCCGAAGTCGATGACGCGCGGCCCGTCCGCGGTGAGCATGACGTTCGAGGGCTTGAGGTCGCGGTGCACGACCCCGGCCCGGTGGATGCTGACGAGCGCCTCGGCGAGCGCGGCGCCGAGCCCGGCCGTCGCGGCGGCGCCCCACGGGCCGTGCCGGTCGACGGCCTCCTGGAGGGTCGGCCCGACGAGGTAGGCGGTGGCGAGCCAGGGGCGCGGCGCGTCGGGGTCGGCGTCGAGGACGGGCGCGGTGAACGCGCCGCTCACCGACGCGGCCGCCGCCGCTTCGCGCCGGAACCGGGCGCGGAACACCTCGCTCGCCGCGTACGCCTCGTGGACGACCTTCAGCGCGACCTGGGCGCCGCCCGGCGACCGCGCCAGGTAGACGAGGCCCATGCCGCCCTCGCCGAGCCGGCCGAGCACCGCGTACCGCCCGATCCGGCGCGGATCGTCCGGCGCCGGCGGCTGAAGCGAGATCACGGCGGAAGCGTAATGGGCACGGACCGCCACGAACGAGGGCATCACCGGACGGGGCCGCCGCCGTCGCCGTGCGTGACGGCGGCGGCCCGCTAGGGCGTGTTTTGTGGGTCTTGTTCGTCGTGAGCGGTGTCCAGGTGGTCCCCGGCAAGGCGGAGGAGGGAGGCGGCCCGGTGTTGGCCGTCGACCGACGACAACGCCGCCGGGGGCCGCCTGGGCGCCGCGCAACAGAACGTGGATCCACAAAACATGCCCTAGGCTCCGGCGGCGGCCGTCACGACCGGCAGGTAGCCCTGCCGGTGGCCGGTCGCGTTCGGGTGGACGGTGGCCGAGTCGATCCACGGGCTCGTCGTGCAGATCTCGTGCCCGGCGAACGTCGTGCGGGCGTCGGCGAACGCGAACCCGGCGGCGGCGGCGCGGCCCGCGATGACCTCCGACATGTCGTCGGCGGCCTGGTTGAGCAGCGCGCGCTTGGCGGCGCTGAGCCCGCCCAGGCAGAGGCCGCCCGACTTGAACAGGCGCGGATAGCCGACGATGACGACCTTCGCCTGCGGCGCCCGCGCGCGGACCTGCGCGTAGAGCGAGTCGAGCTGCCCGGGGAGCTGGTTCTCGAAGAAGTCGCGGCCCTTGTCCAGCGCCGACGTGCACGTGGCCGTCGTCCCGTACTGACAGGACAGCATCGTGCTGGCGAAACCGGAGTCGTTGCCGCCGATGCTGAGAGTCACGAGGGTGGTGTTCGCGCTCAGCGCCGAGAGCTGGTCGGACACGACGTCGGGGATCGTCGCGCCGCCGCAGGCGACGAACTTCAGCGACGTCCCGGGGTGGGCCGCCGCGTACAGCACCGGGTAGGCGGCGCTGCTGCGGGTGCAGAGCAGGTCGATGTAGGGGCTGGTGCCGGTGCCCGACGAGTACGAGTCGCCGAGCGCGACGTATTCGGGGGACGCCGCGCCGGCGGGGGCGGGGCCGGCGAGGACCCCGGCGAGGGAGAGGAGGCCGGCGAGCGCGAGCGCCGCCGCCGAACGGAGGGACCGCATGGTGCTCCTTGGGGTGGGACGGGACGGGGACGGGCCGCCCGCGGACGCCGCCGGCCCTGCACCGGGCGGCGTCCGCGGGCGGGGCTCAGCCCGCCTTCACCTTGTCGGCGGCGAACTGCGCGCCCTGGGTGACCGTGCCGTTGTAGGGGTAGGTCAGGTGCGCGGTGATGTCGGCGCCGTTGGCGCACACCGGGTCGCCGAGGTTGCAGAACTCCTTGGCCTTCGGCCCGTACAGCGAGCTCGCGGTGTTGATCGTCTGCCCGTAGAGGCGCAGCGGGTTGCCGTAGACGACGACGGCCTTGACCCGCGAGGACAGGTTCGTCGGGATCGTCCCGCCGGTGCCGAGCAGCGTCGGGATGCCGATCGCGATGTCGGTGACGCTGGCGCCCTGCGAGTAGCCGCCGAGCACGAACGAGGTGTTCGGGCAGGACGCGGCGACCGACTTCACGTGGTTGCTCATGTCGGTCGCGCCCGGCCCGGCGCTCGTCTGCGCGAGGTCGGCGGCGTAGTTCACCGCGTACGACGTCACCGACCGGCCGGGCAGGTCGGACTTGATGCCGCTGACCAGCGGCGTCCCGACGATGCCGAGACCGGGCAGCTCGCCGCTGCCGCGCGCGAACACCACGTCGACGTCGTAGCAGGTGGCGGCGGACGCGGCGGTCGCCGAGACGGCGGTCAGGCCGGCGGCGCCGGCCGCGCACGCGACGGCGGCGGCCGCGAGCCGCCGCAGGGGGAGGGTGGGGGACATGGGGGCCTCTCTTCACGGGGGAGCGCGCCCGGGGGTGACGGACGCGACCGGATTCCGCCCTCGCGGGTGGAATGGCACCGTGAAGCTAGATCCGCCCCCGCCCTCCCGGCATCGGTGGTTTCACCGGCCTTCCCGCCGCCCCACGTCAGGCCGGGGCCGCCGAGTAGCGGCGGCCCCGGCCGCGCGCCTACCCCTTCAGGGCGCGGGCGTGCAGGGCGGTGACGGCCTCGCGGGCCGACAGGATGGCGCCGTGCTGCCAGGCGTCCATGTAGGAGAGCCCGTCGCCGGCGTACAGGACGCGGCCGGCGGCGCGCAGGAAGTCCCTGCGCGAGCGGCCGGTCGCCGCCTGGTGGATCTGGACCACAGCGCTTCTCCCAACGGAGGAGGGGTTCGCGGGAAGCGCTGATGATCTTCATTTCGGGACTCACGTACGCCCACCGCGCCGGCCGGTCAGGGGCCGGTCAGAACACCTTCCCGACGTCGTGGGCGACGAGCTGGTCGGTGGCCTGCTCGGCGATCGCGGCGATCGTCATGGACGGGTTGCAGGCCGCGGTCGTGCCCGGCATGAGCGCGCCGTCGAGGACGTACAGGCCGCGGTGGCCGAGGACGCGCCCGGCGGTGTCGCAGACGCTCCCGACCGACGCGCCGCCGAGCGGGTGCCAGGTGGAGGGCAGCACGGCGTTGGTGTCGACCAGCGCCGACCCGTTGCCGGCGATCTTGGACGCGCGCTGCTGGAGCCGGTCGTAGAGCTCGCCGTCGCCGCCCTTCGGCCAGTGCAGGACGGCGTCGTCCTTCTTGGCGTCGTAGGTGAAGCGGCCGCGGCCCTCGCTCATGCCGTAGCCGACCATCATCGTGGACCGCAGGTTGGCGGGCAGCGGCGGCAGCGACGCCTGGATGACGGTGTTCGCGGTGGCCGGGTCGTCCCACTCCTTGCTCCCGTAGACGACGGGGCCGCCCTGCGGGACGCCGAAGTCCTCGGTGAAGTTCGTCCAGACGTAGATGCGGTCGCCGTTGGTGCCCCAGTCGGACCCGAGGCCGTCGGGCATGTCGGGGATGTCGCCCTTGGCGGCGGCGCGCATGAGCAGCCGGGTGGTGCCGGCGGTGCCGGCGGCCATCACCAGCGCCGGCGTCGTAATGATCTTCTTCTCCAGGACGGCGCCGGTGGTGTCGATCCGGTCGACGTGCACGGTCCAGGTCCCCGCCGGCGTCATCGCGACGTCGGTGACGTTGTGCTGCGTCGCGACGGTCACCAGGCCGGTCGCCTGCGCGGCGGCGATGTAGGTGACGTCCACCGAGTGCTTGCCGCCGTTGTTGACGCCGAGCGAGCAGTCGCCGTTGGTGTAGGACGGCGCCATCTCGCCCTTCAGCTCGCGCAGCGCGTACGTCCAGTCGATCGGCATCGGGATCTTGGAGACGGCGTAGCCGGCCCGCTCGGCGTTCCGCGCGAAGATCCGCGACGGCAGGTAGGTCCTGCTGTTGATCAGCTCGTCGGGCGCGGTCTCGATGCCGAGCATCCGCGCGACGCGCGGGTAGTAGACCTGGTCCATGCGGGTGTAGTCGATCGAGGCGGGCATCGTCGCCTCGAACAGCGCGCGCGTCGGCTGGAGCGTCATGCCCTGGTAGACCAGCGAGCCGCCGCCGACGCCCGCCGCGCACATGATGTTCATGTTCTCGCCGCGGACGAGCTCCAGCAGGCCGGTGTAGGGGTCCAGCGGCGGCACCGGCACCCCGAAGATCTCCGGGGCGAGGCCGAGCCAGAAGGCGCGCTTGTCGATGTTGGCGGGGCTCGGGAACGTCTTGGCGTTCGGCCCGGTGCGCCACCACAGGCCGCGCTCCAGGACGAGCGAGGGGACGCCGGCCTGGGCGAACCGGAGGGCCGCGACGCCGCCGCCGAAGCCCGAGCCGATGATGACGAGGCGCTGCTCCTCGCGCGTCACCGGCACCGGCTTGCGGGCGGCGGCGCGGGCGGCGGGCGTGCCGAGGGCGGACAGCCCCGCGGTCGCCGCGGCACCGGCGAGCAGGGAACGGCGGGTGATCGGGGAGCGTGCGGTGGGGGACATGGCTGCTCCAAACGGTCGGGGTGGGAGCGGAGGTCAGGGCAGCTGCGGCAGCTTCGCGCAGTTGCCGGGGGCCGCCGTGCCGTTCAGGCGGGCGGTGAGCCAGGCGAGGGCGTCGTTCTGGTCGGTGAGGAGCGGGGCGAGGTGGTTGGTGAGCAGCCCGACGCCGAGCTGCGGCAGGTCGACCGGCTGGTAGGTGACCTGGCCGCCCTTCGCGCACCAGTCGGCGGCGAGGCGCCGCGACTGCGCGTGCACCACGATGTCGTCGAGGACGCCGCTCGCGACGCGGACGGGCCCGGCGGGCCGCAGCGACCCGAGCCGCTCGCGGGCCAGGACCCGCTGCGCGACCGGCGACCCGGCGATGACCTGCGACAGCGACGACCCGTCCGTCGTCCACTGGCCGCTGCGGGAGAAGGCGTACCGGAGGATCGCGTCGCCGACGCACATGCCGGACAGGTCGGCGAGCGCCGCCCGCCCGGACGCGCCCACGTGCGCGTCGATGACCTTCTTCAGCTCCGGGTAGGTCTGCGACAGCCCGTTGATGGACCAGCCGAGCGCGCCGGCGAGGGCGCTGCCGTCGATGCCCTTGATGACCTCGGCGAGGTCGGCGGGCGGCGCGCCCGCGTAGGTGCCGGCGAGGTGCACGTCCGGGGCGTAGGAGGGCTGGAGCTCGGCCGCCGACGCGGTCGCGCCGCCGCCCTGGCTGTATCCGTACAGCCCGACCGCCGACTTCGCGGTGAGCGACGTCCCGGGCAGCCTGCGCGCGGCGCGGACGGCGTCGAGCACGGCGTGCGCCTGGTCGAAGCGCTCGGCGTAGGTGTGGACGCGGTCGGTCGTGCCGAGCCCGGCGTAGTCGGTGACGACGACGGCGACGCCCGCGTCGAGGAGCCGGTAGACGCTGATGTCCTCGTAGCCGACCGAGACGGTCTGGCCGTTGAAGGTGAGGGGCTTCTCCAGCGCCAGCGACGGCGCGCACTGGTCGCCCTGGCCCATGGTCCCCGACGCGACCGCGACGAGCGGGCGCGGGCCCGCGCCCGTCCACTTCCTGGCCGGCTCGATGTAGGCGCCGGTCACGGCGGTCGCCTTGCCGTTGGCGCCGGTGGACCGGTACATCAGCCGGGTCGCCCTGCCCGGCAGCGGCCCGTCGGCGCCGGCGGCGGTGAGCGCCAGCGGGAGCGGCTCGGTGCGGATCAGCGCCCCGTTCGCGGCGGGCAGCTTCGCGGGCGGGTCGTAGAACGCCGGGATGGTCACCCCGCGCGACACCTCACGGGGGGCGGGCGCGGCGGCGGCGCCCGTCGCGGACGCCACCAGCGCGGCGGCGGCGAGCCCGGCGGCGAGCGGCAGCAGCCGGGCCCGGCGCGGCACGCCCCTCCGTCCCGCCGCCCCGGCCCTGCCCACGCCCGTCCTCGCGCCCGCGTCCCGCGCCATCGGTTCCACCCCTCGCCGGTAAGTTGCCGACGAGTAACATAAGCCTCCGCTTACCGGCCGCACAATGTCGCCGGCGCGCAAATTCCGGTGGATGATTGCGCGGCTGGATGAGTAAGTCCGTAGCGGCGCACAAGGGCGCAACGACCTGCGGGAACGCAAAAAAGGAAACACGAAATGAATGCCGCGCTATAAACGCGCGGCCAGCCCCGGCTGCATTTTTCCCATCGCCCCGGAATTTTCCTGGGCGGAACGCTGTGAAGCCGACCGATGCCGACCGCCGTGATGCGGTCCGGAACCGGGGAGGACGGCGCGCCGCCGGAGGATCCCCGGGCGCCGCGCGCCCCAGACTCTAGCCGATCGGCTAGGCCCGTTTCTAGCCGATCGGCTACCCCGAATGCCCGCCCCGGCCGCCCCCTCACCAAATGACCCCCTGGTCGCCCTCCGTTGACTTGCGGCGTGTTGCGCCATGGGAGCGCTCCCATTAGGCAACACGCCGCATCTCAACAGGAGGTGACCGGGGGGTCAGGGGAGGGCGGGGCGGGTTTCGGGCGGGGCCGGAATTGCGGCCGGCGGAGAGGCGGGCCGGGAGCCTTCGGAGATCCGCTCGATCCCGGTTCGGTGGCCCGCCGGTCGGCGACCGGATCTCGGGCTGCGCGAAGATCGGCCGCCGTTCGCGCCCGCGCCGTCGGAGGAGATCGCTAGGGTCCGGCGCATGACGCACGAAAAGCTTGGAACGCCAGGCGTCGACCCGGTGTGGCGAGCGCGGCTCACCCCCGTCTTCGAGCTGCTGCTCGGCCGTCCCCTGGACGGCTTCGACCCGGCCGCCGACTATGCCGTCTACCTCGGCGGGAACTTCATCAACGAGATCGGGTTCGACCGCGATCCCGCCTGGATCGCCCCGGCCGCCCTCGCCGGCGCCGCGCCGGTCGTCTGGGACTACCCGATCTTCGACCAGGGCGAGCCGCCGGTGCGGTTCGACGCCGGCCGCTCGGTCTTCGAGCTCGACCCGGCCGACCTCCCGGACGGCGTCCCGAGCTTCGGGCGCGGCCTCGTCCGCGGCGCCGACCTCGCCGGGCGCGTGCCGGCGGCGGACTGGTACGTCCCCTACCCGCGGCTCGTCTCCGACGGCACGCTGTTCGACGCGCTGCGCGTCGCGCTCGCCCTCGGCGACGGCCCCGGCGACCTGCTCGACGTCGACGCCGAGGCGGGCGGGGAGTGGGCGGGCGCGCTGGCCGGGATCGAGCCCCCCGAGCTCGCCGCGCACCTCGGCTTCTTCTGCACCGACGGCGAGGCGGGGCTCATGTACCTCGGCACCGAGCGGAGCGGCGGGCCCCTCCTCGCCGGCGAGGGCTGCGAGCTGATCGCCGGCTGGGAGGAGGGGCAGGGCCAGGTCGAGCTGGCCGTCGTCCGGCTGGGCGACCGCGTCGCCGGGCGCGCCGGGGAGCGCGCCGGGGGGCGGGCGGTCAGCCGATGAGGAGCTGCCGGCGCAGGGCGGCGCCGCTGACGCCGAGGCCCTCGCGCAGGTAGCGGTCGAACGAGCCGTACCGGGCCGCGACCTCGTCGAAGCCGGCGTCCAGGTACTCGGGCCGGACCTCCAGCAGCGGCTTGTAGATCGCGGCCTGGGCGGGCGGGAGCTGCGCGAGGACGGCGGCGTTCTCGGCGGCCCGGTAGGTGTTGCTGGCCAGGTAGTCCTGGCGGACGGTGGCGCGCGGGACGCCGAGGGCGGTGAGGATCGCCGCGCTCGCCCAGCCGGTGCGGTCCTTGCCGGCGGTGCAGTGGTAGACCAGGTTCGCCGACCTCGGGTCGGCGGCGGCCGCCAGCAGCGAGCCGTAGGCGGCACGGCCGCTGGCGGAGGACACCATGGCCTTCTCGCCGTCCACCATCATCCGCGCGGCGGCCTCGGGCGAGGTGATCGAGACGTCGGTGCCCGCGGTGCCCGACACGTTCGCGGTGACCGACCTCGCGCCGGCGGGCAGGCGGTCCGGCGACGCGGCCTGCTCGGCGGGGGTGCGCAGGTCGTAGACGGTGCGGACGCCGAGGCGCTTCAGCTTCGCCACGTCGGCGTCGGTGAGCTTGCCGAGGTCGCCGGAGCGGTAGAGGACGCCCATCCGCACCCAGCGGCCGTCGCTCGTGCGGTAGCCGCCCGCGTCGCGGAAGTTCGGCGCGGACGCCAGGTGCAGGGAGCGGTCGGCGAGGGTCAGGGGGCGGCCGCGGTCGGGCACGAGCTCGAACCACCAGCGGTCGGCGGTGCCGAGGTTCCGGACGGTCACGGTGGCCTTGCCGGACGCCGTCGCGACGGGCCGCTCGTGCGAGATCCGGTCCTGCGCCGTCCCCGCGAAGACCGTCACGTGCCGGACGCCGGGGGCGTTCCAGGTGAGCGTGACGGTGCCGTCGGCGTTCTGCGCGACGGTGGCGGCGGTGTAGGGGATGTGCCGCGCGACCTGCCGGTGGGCGGGGGCGGGCGAGGCGAGGGCGGCGGTGCCGGTCCCGGTCGCGAGGAGGGCGCCCGCGAGCGCGGCGCCGGCGATCCGGACGGGTGATGTACGGGTGAACACGGTGTCCGAAACTAGGATCGCCGCCGCAACCTCCGGGGTGCCGCAGGTGAACGGCGCCGGACGGGAAGACGGCGGAAAGCCCCATCGGTGTCGATAAGGGACATGCGTGCCGCGCGGGCGCCGGTGCCGACCGCGTCCGGCCGGCACCGGCGCGCGCGGATCAGGTGAGGATCTGGGTGCTCTCGCAGCCGCTGAAGGTGTCGGGGCCGAACGGCAGCCCGCGCAGGTCGGACACGCAGGCGTCGGTGCCCGCGCCGCCGTTCACGGTGCCCTCGCCCCGGCCGGTGAGCTGGTCGTTCCCGCCGAGCCCCTGGATCTGGTCGTGGCCGTTCACGCCGCCGATGACGTTCGGGCCGGCGTTGCCCGTCAGCACGTCGTCGCCCTGCGACCCGAGCAGGTTCTCCACGTCCGCGCCGATCGTGTCGCGCGCCCCGGCGGGACCGTCCTCGGGCCCGCCGTCGTCGCCGGCCGCGCCGTCGAGGTCGGCCTGCACGCCCACCCGGACCGACGACTCGTCGTAGCCGGCGGTGTCGCTCCCGCCGCCGCCCAGCAGGACGTCGGCGCCGGTCTCGCCGGTCAGCGTGTCGTCGGCGGACCCGCCGGTCAGCCGGTCGTCGCCGGTGCCGCCGAGCAGCGACGACGGCAGGGCCGTCGAGTTGGTGATGGCGTCGTTGCCGTCCAGGCCGCGCACGCGGACGGAGAAGGCCGGGGTGGTGCAGTGGGCCTCGTGCGCGCTCACCATCGTGCAGCCGTCGCCCGCGCTGAAGGTCGCGGTCGCGTCGGTGAGGGAGAGGAACCCGGCGCCGGGCGCGATCGTGATCTGGTCGGCGGCGCCCACCGGGGCGTCGTACCGGAGCACGCCCGCGCCGACGCGCACGACGCCCGGCTTGCAGTCGCCGTAGCAGGGATTCGCCGAGGCGGGCGGCGCGGCGAGCGCGACGGGCAGGGCGGCGAGGCCGGCGGTGAGCGCGAGGGCGCGGAGCGCGCGTCCCCGGCCGTTGTGACGGGTCATCGGATGTCCTTTCACGGTGTGTTGCGGAAGACGGCGGTGCGGTAGCGGTCCGCACGCTTCTCCCGGTCGATGCGGCGCCGCCGTTCGCGGCGCCCACCGGGAAGGCGTGCCAGGCCGTGCCATCGGGGCGGCACGCGATGGCACGGGCGCGGGACGGCGCGGGCGCGCCCGGCCGCATCCGGTCAGCGGGCGCGCGCCGTGAACCGGGCGCCGGGGCGTGCCGTGACCCCGGTACGCGCGGGCGGGGCGGCGGGAACGGCGACCACGGGACGGGTCTGTGAAGAGCGCACGGGATGCGGGGGCGGCCGCGGCCGCATGGCGCGGCGACGTCGAGGCGCCGCTCGCGGCGGGCGAGCGCGCGCTGCACGCCGACGGCGACCTGCGGGCGAGCCGCGCCCTGTTCGAGACCGCCTACCGCGAGGCCGAGCGCTGGGGCGACGGCGAGGCGATGGCGCGGGCCGCGCTCGGCCTCGGCGGCCTGTGGGTGCACGAGCACCGCACGACGGCCGCCGCGGCGACCGCCCGCACCCGCCAGCGCACCGCCCTCGCCGCGATCGACCCGGGCTCCGCGCTCGCGCTCCGGCTCCGCGCCCGGCTCGCGGCCGAGGACGGCCACCGCAGCGGCGACCCCGCCGCCGTCCTCGCGCTGCTCGCCGAGGCCCGGCGGACCGCCGACCCGGTCGCGCGCGCCGACGTCCTCGGCCTCGCCCACCACTGCCTGCTCGGCCCCGACCACGGCGCGCTCCGCCTCGACCTCGCCACCGAGCTCGTCGGCGAGGCGTCCCGCACCGGGCGCCGCGGCGACCTGCCGACGGGCCTGCTCTGGCACGCCTGCGACCTGTTCCTCGCCGGCGACCCGCACGCCGAGCGCAGCCTCGGCGAGCTGCGCGGCCTCCTCGACCGCCGCGACCACCGCGCCGCCCGGTTCGTCCTCCGCGCGCTGGAGACCGCGCTCGCCGTCCGGCACGGCCGCCTCGCCGACGCCGAGGCCCTCGCCGCCGACTGCGCCCGGCGCGGCGAGGAGGCCGGCGACGCCGCCGCCGCGGGCTGGTACGCCGCGCAGCTCGGCACCGTCCGCTGGTACCAGGGCCGCGTCGCCGAATGCCTGGCGCCGCTGACCGAGCTGGCCGCGTCACCGCTGCTCAGCCCGCACGACCACGCCTGCTACGCGGGCCTCGCGGTCGCCGCCGCCGCAGCGGGCGACCGGCGCACCGCCGAGGGCACCCTCGCGCGGCTGCGCGCCCGCCTCCGCGCCCGGACGCCGCGCTCCGGCACCTGGCTGTTCGCGGCGTGCGGCGCCGCCGAGGCCCGCGACCTGCTCGCCCCGTACGCGGAGCTGCCCGCCGTCCTCTGCCTCGGCGCCGCCTGCCTCGGCTCGGTCCGCCACTTCCTCGGCGTCGCCGCGCTGACCCTCGGCGACGCCGGCGGCGCCGTCCACCACCTGCGCCGCGCCGTCGACGCCAACCTCGCCCTCGGGCACTGGCCCGCCGCCGCCCTGTCCCGCGCCCGCCTCGGCGAGGCGCTCGCGCTCCGCGACGGCCCGGCCGACGCGGCGGCGGGCGCGGCGCTCGCCCGCGCGGCGCGCGAGGCCGCCGACCTCGGCATGGCGCCCGCCGCCCGCGCCGCCGGGACGCCCGTCGCCGTCGAGCGCCACGGCAAGGGGTGGCGCGTCGCCGCGGGCGCCCGCGCCGCGGTCGTCGCCGACAGCGTCGGCATGCGGCACCTCGCCGCGCTCGTCGCCAACCCCGGCCGGGACGTCCCGGCCGTCGTCCTCGCCGCCGGCCCCGCGGCCGCCGGGGACGCCCCCGCCGCCCCGTCCGCCCAGCCCGTCCTGGACGGCGAGGCCAAGCGCACCTACCGGCGGCGCCTCGCCGTCCTGGACGAGGAGATCGCCGGGCTGGAGGCCGCCGACCGGCACGACCGCGCCGGCGCCGCCCGCGCCGAGCGCGACTGGCTGGTCGCCGAGCTCGCCGCCGCCGCCGGGCTCGGCGGCCGCACCCGCCGCTTCGCCGACGACGCCGAGCGCGCCCGCACCGCCGTCGGCAAGGCCATCCGCCGCGCCCTGCGCCGCATCGACGACGCCGACCCGCAGCTCGGCGCCGAGCTCCGCGCCACCGTCCACACCGGCCTGCTCTGCTCCTACCGCCCCCGCTGAACGCGACGGCGCCCGGACCGCGAACGGTCCGGGCGCCGTCATCGGCCGACTACTTCGCGAGCTCGAAGCGGTCCGCGTTCATGACCTTGTCCCAGGCGGCGACGAAGTCCGCCACGAACTTGTCCTCGGCATCGTCGCTGGCGTAGACCTCGGCGACGGCGCGCAGCTCGGAGTTCGAGCCGAACACCAGGTCGGCGCGGCTGCCGGTCCACTTCACCTCGCCGGAGGCGTCGCGGCCCTCGAAGGCCTCCGAGTCGTCGTCCACGGCCTTCCACGTGGTGCCCATGTCGAGCAGGTTCACGAAGAAGTCGTTCGTCAGCTGCCCGGGGCGGTCGGTGAGAACGCCGAGCGTCGTCCCCCGGTGGGTCGCGCCGAGGGCGCGCAGGCCGCCGAGCAGGACCGTCATCTCCGGCGCGCTCAGGTTCAGCAGGTTCGCCCGGTCGAGGAGCAGGAACTCGCCCGGCAGCAGGTTGCCCTTCATCAGGTAGTTGCGGAACCCGTCGTGCGAGGGCTCCATGACCGCGAAGGACTCCTCGTCGGTCTGCTCCTGCGTCGCGTCGGTGCGGCCCGGCGTGAACGGCACGGTGACGTCGTGCCCGGCGTCCCTGGCGGCCTTCTCGACGGCGGCGACGCCGCCGAGCACGATCAGGTCGGCGAGCGAGATCTTCTTGCCGCCGGTCTGCTCGGCGTTGAACGCGCCCTGGATCTCCTCCAGCTCGGCCAGCACCCGCGACAGCTCGGCCGGGTCGTTGACCTCCCAGCTGCGCTGCGGCTCCAGCCGGATGCGGGCGCCGTTGGCGCCGCCGCGCTTGTCGGTGCCGCGGAACGAGGCGGCCGACGCCCACGCCGTGGTGACGAGCTGCGCGACCGACAGGCCCGAGTCCAGCAGCCGGCCCTTCAGCGCGGCGACGTCCTCGGGGCCGACGAGCTCGTGGTCGACGGCCGGGACCGGGTCCTGCCAGACCAGCTCCTCGGTCGGGACCTCGGGGCCGAGGTAGCGGACGACCGGGCCCATGTCGCGGTGCGTCAGCTTGAACCAGGCGCGGGCGAAGGCGTCCGCGAACTCGTCGGGGTTCTCCAGGAACCGCCGCGAGATCGGCTCGTAGATCGGGTCGAAGCGCAGCGACAGGTCGGTGGTCAGCATGCCCGGCGCCCGGTTGAGCGTGCCGTCCTCGGGGTCGGGGACGGTGTTGGCGCCCCCGCCGTCCTTGGGCCGCCACTGCTTGGCGCCGGACGGGCTCTCGGTGAGCTCCCACTCGTAGCCGAACAGGATCTCGAAGAAGCTGTTGTCCCACGTGGTGGGCGTGTTGGTCCAGGTGACCTCCAGGCCGCTGGTGTGGGAGTCGCGGCCCTTGCCGGTGCCGTGCGTGCTCTTCCAGCCGAGGCCCTGGTCCTCCAGCGGCGCGCCCTCGGGCTCGGCGCCGATGGCGTCGGCCGGGGCCGCGCCGTGCGTCTTGCCGAAGGTGTGGCCGCCGGCGATCAGCGCGACGGTCTCCTCGTCGTTCATCGCCATCCGGCCGAACGTCTCCCGGATGTCGCGGGCCGCGGCCAGCGGGTCGGGGTTGCCGTTCGGGCCCTCGGGGTTGACGTAGATGAGGCCCATCTGCACGGCGGCGAGGGGCTTCTCCAGGTCGCGCTCGCCGCTGTAGCGCTCGTCGTCCAGCCAGGCGGACTCCGGACCCCAGAACACGTCCTCGTCGGCCTCCCAGGCGTCCTCGCGGCCGCCGCCGAACCCGAACGTCTTCAGGCCCATGGTCTCCAGCGCCACGTTCCCGGCGAGGATCATCAGGTCGGCCCAGGAGATCTTCCGGCCGTACTTCTTCTTCACCGGCCAGAGGACGCGGCGGGCCTTGTCCAGGCTCGCGTTGTCGGGCCAGCTGTTCAGCGGCGCGAACCGCTGCTGGCCCGCGCCGGCGCCGCCCCGGCCGTCGCTGACGCGGTAGGTGCCGGCGCTGTGCCAGGCCATCCGGATGATGAGCGGGCCGTAGTTGCCGAAGTCGGCCGGCCACCAGTCCTGCGAGTCGGTGAGGACACGAGCGATGTCCTGCTTCACCGCCGGCAGGTCGAGGCTGTTGAACGCCGCGGCGTAGTCGAAGTCCGCGCCGAGCGGGTTCGTCACGGGCGGGTTCTTGGACAGCAGCCGAAGGTTGAGCCGGTCCGGCCACCAGCCGCGGTTGCCGCCGCCCTGCGTCGGGTGCAGCGCGCGCTTGCGCGCGACCGGGCAGCCGCCCTCGCCGTCGGCGGACGTCGGGGTGACGGGCTCGTTGTTCTCTGGCATGTCGTTCCTCCAGCGGGGCGGTCGAAAGCCTTAGGAAGTGGAGCAGGCGGGGCAGAGGCCCCAGTACACGACCTCGGCCTCGTCGATCGAGAAGCCGTGGTCCTCGGACGCGGTCAGGCAGGGCGCCTCGCCGACGGCGCAGTCGACGTCGGCGATGGTCCCGCACGACCGGCACACCAGGTGGTGGTGGTTGTCGCCGATCCGCGTCTCGTAGCGCGCCACCGAGCCGGACGGCTGGATGCGGCGCAGCAGCCCCGCCGCCGTCAGCGCGTGCAGCGAATCGTAGACGGCCTGGTGCGACACCTTCGGGATCTCCCGCCGCACGGCACCGATGATCGTGTCGGTGTCGGCGTGCGGATGCGCGTGCACCGCGCCGAGCACCGCGAGCCGAGGCCGGGTGACGCGGAGCGCGGTGCCGCGGAGCAGCCGCTCGAAGTCCGGAGGTGTGACCACGCACACAGGCTGGACCCTAAACTTGAATCAGTCAACACTCTGCCGTGATCGACTTGCGCCGGCGCGCCGCGCGGCGCCGTCCGGATGTGACAGAAGGGCGTCATTGCGGACGCCGGCGGGCGGTGGTGACAATGGGTGCATGCCCCTCGCCCACCGCGTCGTCGTCATCGCCTTCCCGGGCGTCGACCTCCTCGACGTCACCGGGCCCGCCGAGGTGTTCTCCCTGGCGAACCGGGAGCTCGGCGCGGCGGCCTACGACGTCGTGCTGGCCGCCCCGGACGGCGGCGCGGTCCGCACCGCGGCGGGCGTCCGGGTCGTCGCGGACCTGACCCTCGCCGAGGTCGGCGCCCGCGTCGGGACGCTGATCGTCCCCGGCGCGGTGGACCCCGGGCCGGACGGCCCGGTGCCGCGCGTCGACCCCGCGCTGGTGGCGTGGATCCGGGAGACCGCGCCGCACGCGGCCCGGATCGCCTCGGTCTGCGTGGGCGCGCACCTGCTGGCCGCGGCGGGCCTGCTGGACGGGCGGGCCGCGACCACGCACTGGTCCACCGCGGCCCGGCTGGCCGCCGACCACCCGCGGGTCCGCGTCGACCCCGACCCGATCTTCGTGCGGTCCGGCCGGATCTGGACCGGCGCCGGGATCAGCGCCTGCATGGACCTGGCACTGGCGCTGGTCGCCGAGGACCACGGCGAGCGGGTCGCCCTCGCCGTCGCCCGGCAGCTCGTGGTGTACCTCAAGCGGCCGGGCGGCCAGAGCCAGTTCAGCGTCCCGCTGCGGCAGCCCCCCGCGGCCCGCCGCGACATCGACGAGCTGCGGGCGTGGATCGCCGAGAACCTGGCCGGCGACCTGTCCGCCGCCCGGCTGGCCGGCCGCATGCACCTGAGCGAGCGGCACTTCGCCCGGGTGTTCCGGCAGGAGACGGGCGGCACGCCCGCCGCCTACGTCGAGGCGGCCCGCGTGGAGGCCGCCCGCCGGCTGCTGGAGGGCACCGACCTCCCCCTCGACCGGGTCGCGGACGGGTGCGGGCTCGGCTCGGTGGAGACCCTCCACCGCGCCTTCCGGCGCCGCCTCGCCACCACGCCCGCGACCTACCGGCGGCGCTTCCGCGTCGCCTGACCCCTCGAACCGACCCCTCAACCCGTACGTGCGAAGGAGTTCCACCATGCCCACGAGCGCCACGCTCCGCGAAGTGTCCGGCCTGCCGACCGCCCCGGCCGGGTTCGGCGCGTCCGCCCTGATCGTCATCGACGCGCAGAACACCTACCGGACCGGCCCGATGGCGCTGGAGGGCGTCGACGCCGCGCTCGCCGAGACGGCCCGGCTGCTGGACCGCGCCCGCGCCGCCGGCGCCCCGGTGATCCACGTCGTGCACGACGGCGGCGCGGGCAGCCCCTACGACCTCACCGCCGAGAGCGGCCGGATCTGCGCCGCCGTCGCGCCCCTCGAGGGCGAGCGCGTCGTGGTGAAGAACTTCCCGAACTCCTTCCACCGCACCGACCTGGCCGAGGCGCTGGAGGGCCTCGGGCGCCAGGACCTCGTCCTCGCCGGGTTCATGACGCACATGTGCGTCAACTACACGGCGCAGGGCGCGTTCAACCGCGGCTACCGGTCGACGGTGGTGGCCGCCGCGACCGCCACCCGCACCCTGGCCGCGCCGGACGGCGCGCCGCTCCCGGCCGCCGACCTGCAACGCGCCGCGCTCACCGGCATCGGCGACCTGTTCGCCCTCGTCGTCCCCGACGCCGACGCCGTCCCGGAATAGCCGCCCGGCCCTACGGCGCGTGGGCGCGGCCGAGGAGCCGGCGGGCGAGGACGAGGCGGGTGGCGCCGGCGGTGCCGTCGCCGAGTTCGGTGCCGATGAGGTCGCGGAGGCGGCGGGCGATGGGCAGGTCTTCGGACCAGCCGAGGTGCCCGAAGGTGAGGAGGGCCTGGTGGGCGGCGTCGACGGCGGCCTTCGGCGCCCACCACTTGGCCATGTTGGCCTCGGTGCGGTGGTCGAGGCCGGCGTCCTTGCGCCAGAGCGCCTCGTAGGCGACGAGGCGGGCGAGGTGCAGGGCGGTGGCGTGCTCGGCCAGCGGGAACGCGACGCCCTGGTAGGCGCCGATGGGGCGCCCGAACGTCTCTCGTGCGCGGGCGTGGTCGAGGGCCTCGCGGAGGGACGCCGACGCGGCGCCGACCGCCATCAGGGCCAGCAGCGCCCGCGAGTAGTCGAACCCCCGCATGACCTGCACGAACCCGAGGCCGGGGCCGCCGATGACGGCGTCCGCGCCGACCGTCACCCCGTCGAACGTCAGGGTGGCGCGGCCGCCCGCGCGGCTGCCGAGGTCGCGGAGCGGCGTGCGGGTGACTCCCGGAGCGTCCAGCGGCGTGAAGAAGGCGGTGACGCCGCGCGCGCCGGGGCCGCCCGTGCGGGCGAACACGACGCCGTGGGTGGCGTACATGCCGAGCATCGTGGAGGTCTTCACGCCGTGCAGCACCCAGCCCGCGCCTGACTCTTGGGCGCGCGTCTCGACGCTCGCCGCGTCCGTCCCGTGGTCGGGTTCGGTGAGGCACAGCGCGAGGACGGACTCCCCGGCGGCGGCGGGCGGCAGCCACGCGCGGCACTGCTCGGGCGTCGCGTTGTTGTCCAGGATCGCGCCGATCAGCGCCGCGTTCAGCACGGCGTAGCAGGGCGTGAGGTCCCCGGCGGCCAGCTCCTCCAGGGCGATGCCGAGGCTCACCGAGTCGGCGCCGCGCCCGCCGTAGGCGGCGGGGATACCGAGCGCGAACAGCTCCTGCTCGGCGAGCTCGGCGAACAGGCCGTCGCGGAACCGGCCCGCGCGGTCGGCCTCGGCGGCGAGCGGCGCCATCCGCTCGGCGGCGAACGCCCGGACGCGCTTGGCGAGGGCCTCCTGCTCGGGGGAGAAAGCGAAGTCCACGGGATCTCCTCAGCCCTCGCCGCGCAGCCGCTCGCGGAGCACGAACTTCTGGATCTTGCCGGACGGGGTCGTCGGCAGCGCGTCGGCGAACTCCAGCCGCTCGGGCCAGTACTGCTTGGCCATCCCGAGCGCCGCCAGGTGCGCCCGCACGTCGGCGAGGTCGGGCCGCCGGCCCCGGCAGACGAGCACCGCGCAGGCGCGCTCGCCGAGCCGCTCGTCGGGGTAGCCGACGACCGCGACGTCCCGGACGGCGGCGTGCCGCCGCAGCGCCGCCTCCACCTCCACGACGGGGATCTTCTCGGCGCCGCGCGAGATGAGGTCCTTGGCCCGCCCGGCGATGCGGACGCCGCCGTACCCGTCGTCGCGGGCGAGGTCGCCGGTGTCGAACCACCCGTCGGGGGTCAGCGACGCCGCGTACACCTCGGGCCGCCGGAAGTAGCCGAGGCACTGGCCCGCGCCGCGCACCTGGAGCGCCCCGACGCCGCCGGCGCCGTCACCGCCGCCCTCGATCCGGACCTCCATGCCGGGGACGGGCGTCCCGTCGCTCTCGGCGGCCCGCATCGGCGGGTCCTCGGGCCGGGTGATGGTGACGCAGCCGTTCTCGGTCATGCCCCACAGCGCGTACAGGCGGCAGCCGAGAACGTCCCCGGCCTGCTCGACGACGACGGGCGGGATCGGCGCGCTGCCCGTCGCGAACACCGCGAGCCGCGACAGGTCGCGGGGCGCGGCGCGCTGCGCCTCGATGAGGTCGGCGAGGAACGTCGGCGCGCCCATGAAGAAGCTCACCCGCTCCTCCGCCAGGATCGCCAGCATCGCGTCCGCGTCCCAGGCGTCGACGTGGACGGACGTCGCGCCGAGCAGCAGCGGCATGAGGAAGTTCCAGGTGAAGCCCGCCTGGTGGGTGGTCGGCGAGCCCATCGCCGTCACCTCGCCGCCGGTGAGGTGCAGGACGTCGGCCTGGGCGCGGTTCATCGCGTACAGGGTGTTGTGCGAGTGCACGACGCCCTTCGGCTCCCCGGTCGTCCCCGACGTGAAGATCACCTGGAAGGGGTCGTCGGGACCGGCCGCCGCGTCCGCGGGCGCCGGCGCCCAGTCGCCGCCGAGCAGGTCGCGGTCGAAGTCCAGGACGCCGGGGGCGCCGCCCTCGGGGGCGTCCAGCAGCACCCGGTGCCGCAGGCCCGGCAGGCCGGCGGCGATCTCGGCCGCCATGTCGCCGTAGGAGAAGCCGCGCCACTCGGCCGCCGCGACGTAGACGGGGCTGCCGGTGAGCCGCAGCGCGAACTCCACCTCCCGGCGCCGCATGATCGGCACGATGGGGCCGATCGCGGCGCCGATCCGCGCGCACGCCAGGCTGAGCGCGACGAACCGCCAGCCGTTCGGGAGCTGCGCCGCGACGATGTCGCCGCGCCGCACGCCGAGCCCGGCGAGGCCGGCGGCGAGCCGCTCGACGGCGCCGGCGAGCCCGGCCCACGTCAGCGTCTCGCGCGGCGCGCCGTCCACGCGGCGGCTCACGATCGCGGTGCCGTCCGGGTCGGCGGCCGCGGCCCGCCGCAGGTCGTCGAGGAAGGTCTCGTCGCGCCAGTGGCCGGCGGCGCGCCAGGCGTCGGGTCCTGCTGTCGGATGGGTCGGCATGCCCGCATCCTGCGAGGCGTTCCGGCGGCGCGGAAACCTCCCGGCGTCGACAACATGTGGACATCCGCCGGGACGCGCGTAGTGCCACGATGGACGCGGGCCTCAACGCCGCGTCGAGGCCCGTCCCCCCGGTGTGGATGTGCGGAGGCGCGGGGTGTCCTTAGCTGAGATCGGCTCCGAGCTGAACCCGGCAGAAGGGACGCTTATGTCCATCGACCACGCAGCGCAGCGCGTCGCGCTCGCGGACCCCGCCCTCGGGCGCCGCACCCCCGGCGAGGAGTTCGCCTGGGCGGTGACGGGCGCCCCGCAGGGCCGCGACGTCGAGGTGCCGTTCCGGGTCGCGCTCCCGCAGTCGTTCCCGCTGTTCGCGACCCGCCCCCGCTACGCGGTGCGGCACCTGCTGAAGACGGCGACCGTCCCTGACCGCGCCGTCCCCTACGTCCACGAGGCGCCGCAGGCCGGCCCCGCGCGCGCGGGCACGACGTACGCGACGGTGCCGGAGGCGGGTTTCACCGCCAGCGTCCGGTCGGCCGCGCTGACCGACCTCACCGTCACCGTCCCGCTGCCGAAGGGCCTGGCGGACGAGCCGTCGCTGCTGGCCGCGTTCATCGACTACCGGGTGCTCGTGCGGCTGTCGGCGGTGGAGAACGACGCGCTCCTGCACGGCACGCCCGACGGCGCCATCGAGGGCCTGCTGACGCTCCCGCAGGCGCGCCGCGGCCCGCTCGCCGGGGACCTCGGGGACGTGCTGACGGCGGCGGCCGCCGAGGTCGAGACGACCGGCGGCTCCTGCGACGGCGCCGTCGTCCACCCGGCCGTCTACTGGCGGCTCGTGCGCGCCGGGCTGCTCGGCCTGCTCAACGCCGCCGGGATCACGGTGTCGCGCACCCGGATGATCCCCGAAACGCAGGTGCTGCTCGGCGACTTCAAAGCCGCCGTCACGCTCCTCGACCCGGGCGTCGGGTCGCTCGTCCTGCACCGGGGCGCCGGGCCCGACGGCGCCGACACCGTGGAGGCCCGCACCCGCAGCGGCCTCGCCCTGCACCTGCCGCAGCACTTCCTCCTGCTGGGCGATGACTGACGCGCCCGTCCGTGTTCTCTACATCACGGGCTGGCTGCGGACGGGCAGCACCCTGCTCGGCAACGTCCTGAACGAGCTGCCCGGGGTGTTCCACGCGGGCGAGCTGCACTACCTGTGGCGCAACGGCGTCCTGCGGACCGGCACCAACACGCTCTGCGGGTGCGGCGAGGACCTGGCGGCCTGCCCCCTGTGGTCGGCCGTCCTCGCCGGCCGCGACCCCGCCGACGCCCGACGCATGGAGGGCTGGCAGCGGACGCTGCTCCGCACCCGCCACACCCCCCGCCGCCTGGCCGAGGCGCGCGGGCGGACCCCCGCGCCGGGCGTCCGCGAGGCGCTGGACCGCATGGCCGGCCTCTACGCCGACGTCGCCCGCCACAGCGGCGCCGGCACGATCGTGGACGGCTCGAAGTACCCGGCCGAGCCCGCCGCGCTCCTCGGCCGCCCCGGCCTCGACCTGCGCATCGTCCACCTCGTCCGCGACCCCCGCGCCATCGCCCACTCCTACCGCAAGGGCAAGGGCTACATCGACCCGCGCACGCCCCTGGACAGCACCCGGCACTGGACGGGCGCCAACGTCGCGTCCGAGCTCGTCGGGCGCGCCGCCGCGGGCCGCTACCTGCGGATCCGGCACGAGGACCTGGCGGCCGACCCCGCCGGGACGGTCGCGCGGGTGATGGCGTTCGCCGGGCTGCCGGGCGATCCGCCCGTGGCGGCGGACGGGACCGCCGTCCTCGGCGGCAACCACACCGTCACCGGCAACCCCGACCGGCTGCGGCGCGGCCCCGTCGCGGTCCGCCCGGACGGCGCCTGGCGGGCCGGGCTCGCGCCGCGCGACGCGGCGGTCGCGACCCTGCTCGCCGGGCCGCTGCTGCACCGCTACCGCTACCCCCTGCGGCCCTGACGGCGGGCGACGGAGAAGGAGACGCGATGGACCTCGGACTCACCGGACGGGTCGCCCTGGTGGCGGCGGCGAGCAGCGGCCTCGGCCTCGCCGTGGCCAGGACGCTGGCGGCGGAGGGCGCCCACGTGGCGGTCTGCGCCCGCGACCCCGACCGGCTCGCCCGCGCGCACGCCGAGATCGACGCCTGCGGCCCCGGCAAGGTGCTCAGCGCGTCCGTCGACCTCACCGACGACGACGCGGCGGGCGCGTGGGTGCGGGACGTCGCCGCCGAGATGGGCGCGCTGCACATCGTGGTGACCAACTCCGGCGGCGTCCCGCACGGGCCCGTCGACGCGTTCGGCACCGCCGCCTACCGGGAGGCGCTCACCGGCAACACCGTCCCGCACGTCGCGGTGGCGCTCGCGGCGCTGCCGCACCTCACCGCGGCGGGCTGGGGCCGCATCCTCATGATCACCTCGGAGGCGGTGCGGCAGCCGCTCGCCGACACCGGCCTGTCGGCGGTGGCGCGGCTCGGCGTCCTCGGGTTCGCCAAGGGCCTCGTCGGCACGCTCGGCGCGCGGGGCGTCACCGTGAACGTCCTCGCGCCCGGCTTCCACCGCACCAAGGCCCTCGACGAGCAGTTCGGCGCGGACGTGGAGCGGGCCGTCGCGGAGGTCGCCGAGACCCTGCCGCTCGGCAGGGTCGGGCGGGCCGAGGACTTCGGCGCGATCGTGGCGTTCCTCGCGAGCGAGCAGGCGTCGTTCGTCACCGGGACGGTCCTGCTGGTGGACGGCGGCAACAGCCGCGGGCTCGCCTGATGGAGCAGGTCGCCCGGGACGCCCCGCCGGCGGCGGGAACGGCCTGGTGGAAGGTGTTCGCCGGGCTGCTCGCCGCCCTGTTCACCACCTTCACCGCGTTCGGCGCCGTGATCCCCGTGCTGCCCCGGCTCGTGGTGGACGAGCACGGCGGGTCGCCGCTCGCCGTCGGCGCCCTGTTCACCTGCACCGCGATCGTCGCGCTGCTCGTCCGCCCCTACGGGGGGCAGGCGGCGCAGCGGTTCGGGTGCCGCCGGGTGATGGCGGCGGGCGCGGGCATCGCCGTCGCGGTCGGCGTCCTGTACACGCTGCCGCTCGGCCTGCCGGGCCTGTTCGCCGCGCGGCTGGTGATGGGCGTCGGCGAGGCGCTGCTGTTCACCGCCGGGTCGGTGTGGACGGTGCACCTGGCGCCCGAGCACCGGCGCGGCCAGATCGTCGGCTGGTACGGGCTGGCGATGTGGAGCGGGCTGTCGGCCGGCCCCGCCCTCGGCGAGCTGCTCTACCGGACCGGCTCCTACGCCGCCGTGTGGACGGCCGCCGTCGCGCTGCCCGCCGTCGCGCTGCTCGTGCTGTCGCGGCTGCCGCGCGACGCCGACGCGGGCGCGGCGGTGTCGCGGCGGCTGCTGCCGCCCGCCGCGATCCTGCCCGGCCTGTCGCTCGCCGCGGGCGCCTTCGGCTACGCGGTGATCGTCGGGTTCGGGGCGCTCGCGCTCGCCGACCGGGGCCTGCCGAACGGGCCGGTGCTGCTCAGCGTGTTCAGCGCCGCCTACGTGGGGGTGCGGCTGCTCGCCGGGCGGCTGCCCGACCGGGTCGGCCCGGTCAAGGTGATCATGGTGTCGAGCGGGTGCGAGGCGGCCGGGCTGCTGCTCGTCGGGCTCGCCCCGTCCTGGTGGGCGGCGGCGCTCGGCGCGCTCGTCGCGGGCGGCGGGTTCACCCTGCTCTACCCCTCGCTCGCGCTCATCACGATCGACCGCGCCCCCGAGGCCGAGCGGGGCGCCGCGCTCGGCGCCGTCAGCTCCTTCCTGGACCTGTCGGTCGGCGTCGCCGGGCTCGTCGGCGGCGCCGTCGCCGAGCTCAGCTACCCCGCGACGTTCGCGCTCGCGGCGCTGCTGGTCCTCGGGTCGCTGCCGGTCGTGCCGGTCGCGGCGCGCGGCGTCAGGCGGGGGAGCTGAGCCAGTCGCGGACGGCCGCCGCCAGCACCGTCCGCGCGTGCCGGTACTCGGCGGCGTCGAGCCGCTCGTGCGGGGTGTGGTCCAGGCGGGCGTCCCCGGGGCCGTAGGCGACCATCGGGACGCCCTCCCACGTCGTGGCGAGGGTGTTCATGTCGCTGCTGCCCTTCTTCGCCAGGTACCGGGGCGTGCTCCCGGCGGCCCGCAGCGCCCGCGTGAACGCGCGCGCGAGACTCGACGAGCGCGGCGTCACCACGCCCGGCGTGCAGCGCTGGAAACCGACGGTCACCGGGGCCGGCACGACCGCGCGGACGGCGGCGCGCAGGTCGGCCGTCGCGACGCCCGGCGGCACCCGCACGTCGATGACGGCCTCCCCGGCCTGCACGTCGCCGCGGTTGCGGGCGTCCACGCCGAGGACCGCGACGAGCGCGTCCGGGTCGAGCGCGGCGACGGCTTCGCGGACGGACGCCGCCGCGTCCACCATCCGGTCGGCGGCGGTCCGCACGCCGCGCCCGGCGGTGTGCGCGGTCGGCTCGCGGACCGACAGCAGGATCTTGCAGAGGCCGTGGTAGCCGACGGTGAGGGCGTGCGCGCCGCTCGGCTCGCCGATCACGACGGCGTCGGCGGGGTAGTGGTCGCGGACGTGGAACGCGCCGCTGGAGGTGACCTCCTCCTGCACCGCGCCGACGACCCGGACCCGCGCGCCCGCCGGGACGTCCAGCCCGGCGAGCGTCTGGAGGTAGGCGACGAGGCTCGCCTTGGCGTCCACGCTGCCGCGCCCGGTGAGGACGTCGCCGTGCCAGCGGGCGGGCCAGCGGTGCGGGACGGTGTCGAGGTGCCCGAGCAGCAGCAGCCGCCGGGGGCCGTCCCCGCGCGTGGCGACCAGGTTGCCCGCCGCGTCCACCTGCGCGTCGAGGCCGATCTCGGCGCACCAGCCGGCGAGGTACTCGGCGAGGTCGCGCTCGTCGCCCGACACCGAGGAGATCTGCACGGCCCGCGAGAGCGGTTCGAGGTCGGCGGCGGGCGCCGAGGTCCGCCACAGCCGCGTCCCGGCCGCCGGGGACAGCGTGCCCTCGGCGCAGATCACGACGTCGGCGGCGAGGCCGTCCAGCACGACGCTTCCCGCGCCCGGTGCGAGCCGCACGTGGTCGGCGTCCAGGTCGCGGGCCAGGGCGAGGACGTCGCCGGTGCCGTCCGCCTCCACCGCCGCGGTGCCCGCGTGGTCGAGCAGGACGCCGAGGGCGCGTGCGTCCCGGCCCGCCGCCGCGAGGCCGGCCGCGCGCAGCGCGCCCGCCGGGCCGGCGGCGAGGACCCGGCCGCGCCCGGCGAGCGCGGCGAGGTCCGCTAGCGGGCCGGGCGACGGCGCGGGCGGGAGCTGCACCACGGTCAGGGGACGGTAGGCGGGCGCGGGCATGGGACTCCCTGCTCTGGCGGACGGGGGCTCCGGTCATGCTCACACCCGCCGCCGCCGGGCCCCGTCAGCCGCGCGTCGACACCGGCGGCCCCCCGGCGTCCACCCCGTTTCGACGCCTGGACGACGGTCGCGGCGGCGCCGCCCTTCCTACGATCGCAGCGCGTCCTGACCGGACGCCCGCCCCGAAGGGATGCCCATGATCAGCTGCCCGGAGTGCGAGGGCGCGGTGGTCCTCGCCGAGCCGCCCCACCTCAACGAGATCGTCGCGTGCCCCGAGTGCGCCGGCGAGCTGGAGGTCGTCGGCGTGGACCCGGTCGCGCTCGCCCCCGCGCCGGAGGTCGAGGAGGACTGGGGCGAGTGAGCGGTCCCGTGCCGGGCGGCCCGGTCGTCGTGCTCGCCTCCCGCGTGCGGGCCGAGGAGAAGCGCATCATCGCCGCGCTGCGCGCGCGCGGAGCGGACTGCGTGCACGTGGACACGCGGACGCTGGCGGGCGCGCCGGCCGCGTCCGATCGCTCCCTCGTGCTGAACCGCGAGATCGGGCAGGCGCGCGCCGCCTACGCGGGGTCGCTGCTGGAGGCGCGGGGCGCCGTCGTGGTGAACTCGGCCGCCGCCACCGAGGTGTGCGGCGACAAGTGGCGGACCGCGCTCGCCCTCGGGCAGGCGGGCCTGCCCGTCCCGCGCACCCACCTCGCGCTGACGCCGGAGGCGGCGCTCGCCGCGCTCGACGAGCTCGGCTACCCCGCCGTCGTGAAGCCGCTGGTCGGCTCGTGGGGGCGGCTCGTCACCCGGGTCGCCGACCGCGCCATGGCCGCCGCCGTCCTGGAGCACGTCGCGGCGCTGCCCTCGCCCCGCGCGCACATCGTCCTCGCGCAGGAGCTCGTCGCGGGCGGGCGCAGCGTCCGCGTGGTGGTCGTCGGCGGCGAGGCCCTCGGCGCGACCTGGCACCGCAGCGAGCAGTGGCGGGCGAACGTGGCGCGCGGCGCGTCCGCGCGGGCGCTCGCGCTCCGCCCCGACCACGCCAAGCTCGCGGCGCGCGCCGCCGACGCGACCGGCGCCGAGATCGCGGGCGTGGACCTCATCGAGGACGCCGCCGGCCGGACCCGCGTCCTGGAGGTCAACCACGGCGTGGAGTTCACCGGCTTCCAGGACGCCACCGGCATCGACGTCGCCGCCCGCATCGCCGACCACCTGATCGCGCGGACGGTGCGCGATGCCTGACCGCGTGCGCGCCGGGGTCGTCGGGGCCTCGGGCTATATCGGCGGCGAGCTGCTGCGGCTGCTGCTCGGGCATCCGCACGTCGAAGTGGCGGTCGCGACGTCCGCGCGGCTGGCGGGACGCCCCGTCGACGCCGCACACCCCAACCTGCGCGGCTTCACCGACCTGACGCTCGTCGCTCCCGACGCGCTCGAACCGGTGGACGTGCTGTTCACGGCGGCGCCGCACACCGAGACGATGGCGCGGATGCCGGAGTTCCTCGGCCTCGCCGAACAGGTGGTGGACCTGTCGGCCGACTTCCGGCTCCGCGACCCCGCCGTCTTCGCCCGCTACTACGGCGAGCCGCACGCCGCGCCCGGCCTGCTGGGCGGCTTCGCCTGCGGGCTGCCCGAGCTGCACCGCAAGGAGCTGGCGGACGCCGACCGCGTCAGCGTCCCCGGCTGCATGGCGACCGCCGCGATCCTCGCGCTCGCCCCCGCCGCCGCTGCCGGACTGATCGGACCGGACGTGGTGGTGGACGCCCGCACCGGCTCCAGCGGCTCGGGCGCGACCGCCGGCCCCGCCAACACCCACGCCGAGCGGAGCGGCGCGCTGCGGGTGTTCGCGCCCGCCGGGCACCGCCACGAGGCCGAGATCGCCCAGGCCACCGGGCTGGACGTGCGGATGACCGCGACCGGCGTCGAGGCCGTCCGCGGCGTGCAGGTCGTCTGCCACGCGAAGCTCGCGGGCGGCGCCGGGGAGCGCGACCTGTGGCGCGCCTACCGGGAGCGGTACGCGGGCGAGCCGTTCGTGCGGCTGGTCGCGCGGCGGCGCGGCCCGCACCGGCTGCCCGACCCCAAGATCCTCGCCGGGTCGAACCTCTGCGACGTCGGGTTCGCGGTGGACGGCCGCGGCGGCGCGACGCTCGTCGCGGCGCTCGACAACCTCGTCAAGGGCGGCGCGGGCGGCGCCGTGCAGTCCCTCAACGTCCGCCGGGGCTGGCCCGAGCGGACCGGCCTGGCCTTCCCCGGCCTGCACCCCGCCTGATGCCCGCGCAGCGCCCCCTCGTGGTGAAGGCCGGCGGCAACGCGGCGGTGGACCCGGACGCCGTCTGCGCGGACGTCGCCGCCACCTTCCGCGCCGGACGGCCCGTCGTGCTCGTGCACGGCGGCTCCGCCGATATCGACCGGCTCGGCGCGCGGCTCGGCGTGCCCGCGCGGCGCCTCACCGCCCCCGACGGCATCACCACCCGGCACACCGACGCCGCGACGCTGGAAGTCGTGCAGCTCGCCTTGAGCGGGCTCGTCCGCCCCCGCCTCGTCGCGTGCCTGCACGCACACGGCGTCCGCGCGGTCGGGCTGAGCGGCGTGGACGGCGGTCTGCTGCGCGCGCGCCGCAAGGCCGCGCACCGCGCGTGGGAGGACGGACGGCGCGTCGTCGTCCGCGACGTGCACAGCGGCCGCGTCACCGGCGTGAACGCCGGACTGCTGCACGCGCTGCTCGGCGCGGGCGTCCTGCCGGTGGTCGGGCCGCCCGCCCTCGCCGAGGACGGCCGCCCCGTCAACGCCGACGCCGACCGCGTCGCGGCGGCCGTCGCGGGCGCGGTCGGCGCGGCGGCGCTGGTGCTGCTGACCGGCGCGCCCGGCGTCCTCGCCGACCCGGCGGACGAGGCGTCGGCGCTGCCCGTCTGCGCCGTCCCGGCGTCCGGGCCGCCCCCGTTCCGGGCGGGCGGCATGGGCCTGAAGCTCGTCGCCGCCCGCGAGGCGCTCGCCGCCGGGGTGCCCGAGGTGCTGGTCGCCGACGGGCGCCGCGACCGGCCGCTGACCCGCGCCCTGGCGGGCGCGGCGACCCGCATCGAGCTTGGAGGAGGAGACGGGTGAACGAGCCGATCGCGGCGGCCGGCCTGGACGGGCGCTGCGCGTCCGTCCGGGAGCGGATCGTCGAGATGTGCGCGGGCGCCGAGGGCGGCCACCTGGGCGGCTCGATGTCGCTGGTGGAGATCCTCGTGGCGCTGTACTTCGCGGTGCTGCGCGTCGACCCCGCCGAGCCGCGCGCGCCGGGCCGGGACCGCCTCGTCCTCAGCAAGGGCCACGCCGGCATCGGCCTGTACGCGGTGCTCGCCGAGCGCGGCTTCTTCCCCGCCGCCGACCTCGCCGGGTACGCCGAGCCCGGCGGCCGCTTCGCCGCGCATCCGGCGCCCGAGACGCCGGGCGTCGAGGTCCCGACCGGGTCGCTCGGCCACGGCCTGCCGCTCGGCGTCGGGTTCGCGCTCGCCGCGCGGCTGTCGGGGTCGGCCGCCCGCACCTTCGTGGTCCTCGGGGACGGCGAGCTGCAGGAGGGGTCGGTGTGGGAGGCGGCGATGGCGGCCGCGTCGCTGCGGCTGGACGGCCTCACCGCCGTCGTCGACCGCAACGGCCTCCAGATCACCGGCGGCACCGAGGACGTCGTCGGGCTGGAGCCCCTCGCCGACCGCTGGCGCGCGTTCGGCTGGACGGTGGTCGAGGTCGACGGCCACGACGTCCGCGCCCTGGTCGACGTCCTCGGCAAGCCCGGCCCGCCGGACCGCCCGGTCGCCGTCATCGCCCGCACCGTCAAGGGCCGGGGCCTGCCGTTCGTGGAGGGCCAGGTCCGCAGCCACTACGCCCGCCTCGGCGACCGCCAGCGGCGCCGCGCCCACGCCGCGCTCCGCGCCGCCCGCCGCGCGGACGGGGGGACGGACCGGTGAGCGCGCGGGCCTGCCGCGACGCCTACCGCGACCTCGTCCCCGAGCTGCTGGCCGCCGACCCGCGCGCGGTCTGCCTGGACAGCGACACCGGCCTGTTCGCGGGCGTGGACTTCGGCGCCGCCGCCGACCGCTACGTCAACCTCGGCATCGCCGAGCAGAACCTCATGGGCGTCGCCGCCGGCCTCGCCCAGTCCGGGTTCGTCCCCTACGTCAACACGATGGCGGCGTTCGCGGCGACCCGCGCGCTGGAGGCCGTCAAGCTCGACATCGCGCTCTGCGGCCTGCCGGTGCGGATCATGGCGACGCACGACGGCCTCGCCGCCGGGCACCTCGGCCCGACGCACCACTCCCTGGAGGACCTGGCGATCATGCGGCTGCTGCCCGGCATGACCGTCCTCGTCCCGCACACCGCGGGCGCCGCCGAGGAGCTGATCCGCCAGAGCGCGGCCGTCCCCGGCCCGGTCTACATGCGGCTCGGCCGCAAGGCCGCGCCCGAGCCGCCGCCCGCCCCCGAGCCGCCGCGGCTCGGCCGCGCGCAGCTGCTGCGCGACGGCGCCGACGTCACGATCGCCGCGGCCGGCCCCTACCCGGTGCTCGCGGCGCTGGACGCCGCCGGGCTGCTCGCGGCGGACGGCGTCGGGGCGCGCGTGCTGAACGTCCACACCGTGCGGCCGCTGGACCTCGCGGCGGTCCTCGCCGGCCCCGGCCCGGTCGTCACCGTCGAGGAGCACTGGGCCGCCGGCGGCCTCGGCTCGGCCGTCGCCGAGGCCGCCGCCGAGCGGCCCGGCGGCCCCCGCGTGCTGCGCGTCGCGGTGCCGGACGCCTTCGTCCCCGGCGCGGGCGACCAGGCCCACCTGGTCGCCCGCGCCGGGATCACCGCGCAGGCGGTCGCGGCCCGCGCCCGGCGGGCCGTCAGTGCGACATGAGCCCGGACCGGTAGGCGAACGAGACGAGCTGCGCGCGGTCCTTCAGGTCGAGCTTGGCGCGCAGCCGGTGCAGGTGGGTGCGGACGGTGCTGACGCCGATGTACAGCTCGCCCGCGACCTCCTCGGTCGAGCGGCCCTGCGCGACGAGCAGCAGCACCTGCCGCTCGCGCGGCGTCAGCGCGGCGACGGCCGGGCGGAGCAGCTCGTGCGGGTAGACCTCGCGCCGCCGGAACCAGTCGACGAGCCGCGCCGCGACGGCGGGCGACAGCATCGTCTGGCCGCGCCCCGCCGCCCGGATCGTCGCGACGACCTCCTCCCGGGTGGCGTCCTCGGTGAGCAGGCCGTGCGCGCCGGCGCGCAGCACCTCGGTGACCGTCTCGTCGCTGTGGCTCATGGCGAGCACCACCACCCGGGGCTCGGGGTCCAGGCCCTCGGCGCGCAGCCGCCGGATCAGCTCCAGGCCGGGCACCCCGACGAGCTGGAGGCCGGTGACGACGACGTCGGGCCGCCGCGTCCGGGCCAGCATGATCGCGTGGATGCCGCTCTCGGTGGCGTCCACCACCTCCACGTCCTGCTGGGCGTCCAGGATGGTGTGCAGCCCGTCCCGCACGAGCGGGAGCGCGTCGCACACCAGGACCCTCAGCGGCGCCATTCCCGCCGGTTCCAGATGATCATTAAGTACTCCTCCGCAACCGGCCGAAAAGTCCTATTTGTCAAATGGTGTCATGGCTCTCGGGGTGCGTCACCCCCTTTTCGGGCGCTTTTTAGGCCCCTTTATCGCGTTCAAAAGTAACTGGACTTTGATCACGTGTGCGCGTGCGCGAGGACGACGGCCGCAGGCTGGGCCACCGGACCCTGGAGGAGCTGCGCTTCCGCGCGGTGCGCTGGGTGGAGGAGGGGGTGCGGCCCGCCGACGTGGCCGAACGGCTCGGACTGCGTCGCTCCACCGTGTACGGATGGCTCGCCGCCTACCGCGAGGGCGGCCCCGACGCGCTGCGCGCGCGCCCCGTCCCGGGCCGCCCGCCCAAGCTGACCTGGGACGGCGTCCGCGAGGTGCTGGCGGGCCTCGCGGGCCGGGGTCCGCGGGACGCCGGCCTTCCGGACGGCGAGCTGTGGACGCGGCCCGCGCTCTGCGCGCTGCTGGAGCGCGACCTCGGCGTCCGGATCTCCCCGGTGACGCTCACCCGCCTGCTGGACCGCGCGGGCCTCACCGCCGCGCGCCCCCTCGGCGCCGCCGGCCTGCCGCCCGCCGTCGCCCGCTGGCGCGCCGAGCGGCTGCCCGTGCTGCGCGCGACCGTCCGCGCGGAGGGCGGGACGCTCTACTTCCTCGCGGCGTCCGCCGAGACGACCGCGCCGGACGGCCAGGCCCGGCTCGGCCTGCTGAGCGCCGCGCCCGGCAAGGGCGCGACGCGGTTCCTGCTCGTCGAGGGGGAGGCGCCCGCGCCCGCCGCTGCGGGCTTCTGCGCCCGCCTCGTCCTGGACGCGCCGGGACCGGTCACCCTCGTCCTCAGCACCCCGCCGCCCGACCGCACCGCGTCCCTCACCGCGCTCGCCGCCGGGACCGGCGGCGAGCTGCGCCTCGCCCACCTGCCGGGAGTCACGCCTTGGTGACCAGGCGGCGGCCGAGCACCAGGTAGTCCATCTCGGTGTTCAGGAAGCAGGCGATGGCCTCCTCGGGCGCGTTCACGATCGGCTCGCCCGCCACGTTGAACGAGGTGTTGATCAGGCACGGGACGCCGGTCCGCGCGGTGAACGCCGCGAGCAGCTCGGCCATCAGCGGGTTGCCCTCGCGCGTCACCGTCTGGATGCGCGAGGTCCCGTCGACGTGCGCGGCGCCGGGGATCGCGTCCACGTGGGCGGGCTGCACCGGGAACACGAACGTCATGTACGGGGACGTCCGCTTCTTGCCCATGACGAAGACGTCCGGCGCGATGTCCTCCAGCACGATCGGCGCGAACGGCCGGAACGGCTCGCGGTGCTTGATGCGCGTGTTGATGATGTCCTTAATGTCGGCGAACCGCGGGTTGGCGAGGATGCTGCGGTTGCCGAGCGCGCGCGGGCCGTACTCCGTCCGCCCCTGGTACCAGCCGACGACGACCTTCTCCTCCAGCAGCGCGGCCGTCTCGGCGGCCACGTCGTCCAGCACGCGGCTGCGGACGCGCCCGGCGTACCGTTCGAGCGCCGCCTCGATCGCCGCGTCGCCGTACTCGGGGCCGAGGTAGGGCGAGACCGGCGGGACGAGCGCGTCGCCCGCCTCGTGCGCCACGGAGAACGCCGCCCCGATCGCCACCCCCGGGTCGCTGGCGCCGTAACTCACCTCGACCTCGTCGTACCCCGACTCCTCCAGCAGCTTGGTGTTGTTCACGCAGTTCAGCGCGAGGCCGCCTTCGAACACCAGCCGGGGCAGGTCGCTGCGCGCGCGCAGCGCGGCCACCTGGTGCGCGGTGGCGACTTCGACCATCTCCTGGGCGGCGCGCGCCACCCGGACCCGGAGCGCGAAGTCCTCGCGGCCCTCCGGCCCCGTCCCGAAGATCCGGTCGAACAGCTCGTAGTAGGCCCGGACGGCGCGCGGGTGGTAGGGGATCCGGTACGTCCCGCCCTCTCGCAGCTCCAGGACGTGCTCCAGGAACGGGTTGCCGGGCGGCGTCCCGGCCGGCTCGGCGTACCCGCCCAGCCCCATGACCTTGTACTCGTCATTGTTCGGCGTGAATCCCAGATACCGGGTGATCACTCCGAAAAGCATCGCGAGCGAATGCCGCGAATCGATGCTCGCGTCGTCGAAGACGCGGACTTGACCGCCGCGGATCTCGCCCATGATGGCCGACAGCCATTCCGCGCGCCCGTCGCTGATGAGGAACGCGGTGTCGCCGCCGCCCGAGATGCCGTACCCGCACATCAGGTGCGCGATGTGGTGCGGCACCGTGCGCAGCCGCTCCGGCTCGATCCGGAACCCGGTGTGCTCCTCGAAGTCGCCGAGCACCGCCGCCCGGCTGAACATCCCCTCGTAGATCGAGGTGAGCCGCTTCAGCCGCCCGAACTTCTGGTCGGCGGTGCCGTCCCCGTCCGCGATCTCGGCGATCATCGCGTTCAGCACCTCGTCGGAGAAGCGCCAGGAGAACGCGAACGCGTCCACGTCGCCGAGCGCCAGCCCGGCCTCGTCCAGCACCCACCGGATCGCGTCCAGCGGGAACGCCGAGGTCTTCTTCTCCCGGTTGAGGCGCTCCTGCTCGACGGCGGCGGCGAGCCGCCCGTCCACCACGAGCGCGGCCCCCGAGTCGTGCCCGAAGAGCATGTGCCGATCGATCCCGGTGGCCCTGTAGTGCCGGGCGAACAGCCCGGCGCCCCTGCTGAAGCCGTTGAACCCGAGAACGATCACCATGCGCTCCTCTACGTCCCGGTGGGCGGGCACTGCCACTCAAACCGACCCGCCCCGCCCCCGGCGTCCACCCCGCGCCGATCCCGGTGAGCCGTCCGGCCTACCCCGTCCACCCTCCGTCGAGGCGCAGCGCGCGGCGGCGGTGCTCGCTCGGCGCGACGCCGTAGGCGGCGCGGAACGCGCGGCTGAACGCGGTCGCGCTGGCGAACCCCCAGCGGGCGGCGACGTCCTGCACGGACCGGTGCCGCAGCGCCGGGGACGCCAGGTCGGCGCGGCAGCGCTCCAGCCGCCGCCGCCGGATCGTCGCCGCGACGCCCTCCTGCCGCTCCTCGAACAGGGCGTACAGGGTCCGCAGCGAGACGTGGTGGTGGTCGGCGACGAGCCGGGGCGTCAGATCGGGATCGCCCAGCCGGCGGTCGATGAACGCGTCGATCCGCGCCAGCAGCAGGTGCGCCCGGACCTCCGGGGACGCCGGCCCGCCGTCGCCGCCGGCCCGCTGCGCCAGGCAGGCGGCGGCGAGCTCCACGGCCATGTCCCCGAGCGCGCCCAGCCCGCCCGCCCCGACGGCGGGACCGTCGCCCGCGAGCGAGACCAGGAAGCCCGCCAGGATCGCCTCCAGCCCGGCGCCGCCGGGCAGCCGCCGCGCGAGCAGCCCGTCGACGTGCCGGGCGGGCAGCGGCATCCGCGCCTTGGGGATCTGCAGGACCAGGACCTCGACGTCGCGCCCGTCCATCCCCGACCCCGACTCGTAGGGGCGCGAGGTGTCCCACAGCGCCATGTCGCGGGGCCGCAGCGCGGCCTCCCCGCCGTCCTGCGCGAACCACGCCGTCCCCGCCGTCACCAGGCCGAGCTGGTACTGCTCGGGGTCACCCTGGCGGATCAGCCGCGCCGTGCGCCGCGACCGCAGCGGCGAGTACACGAACCGCGACACCTGCACGGCCCCGAGGTCCAGCGAGGCCCCCTCGGCGTGGAAGCCGCCGTCGCCCAGCGGGCTGAACGCCGACGGCATCAGCGACCGCGACACCACCTCGGTGAACCAGTCGAACCTGTCCACCGCCGAAACGTCGGCCGCGGACCCCCCATGCCACCCCATCGGCACCCTTTCCAGCACGTTCCCCCGTATCAGTGACGAAGGTACAAGATCGTTCTCCTGCACGGTGTGCACGGCGCCTCCGCACGCCGCGCACACTCCGCCCGCCCCCGCCTGCCTAGGCTCCCTCTCGCCCGAGCGCTCCGGGCTTCGTATTTCACCACTGACATGTCGGCGATGAAATATCGCGCCGGCGAAGAGGAACCACCATGACGACGACCTTCCGACGGCTGCGCCCCGGCCGCGCGCTCGCCGCGCTCGCCCTGGCGGGCACGGCCGTCCTGGCCCCGACCGTCCCGGCCCACGCCTCCTCCGGCGACCTCTGCTACCGGGTGCAGGTCGCGACCAAGGGCTGGGCCGGCTGGGAGTGCAACGGCGCCTGGGCCGGCACCATGGGCAAGGCGCTGCCCATCATGGCGGTCCAGTTCAAGACCTCCGTGGGCCAGGTCTGCATGGGGGCGCACCGCTCCGACTACGGCTGGGACGGGCGGGACGTCTGCGCCAAGCCCGGCCAGGTCCAGCAGATCGGCGACCCCTCCACCACGCCGATCGAGGCGATCAGGTTCTACGGCAGGGGGGCCAACGGGGACTGGATCGACGGCAACGCCTACGTCCGCAACACCGGCTGGCTCCCCGGCAAGTCGGTCAGCGACGTCTGGAACGTCCCCACCCAGAGCTACATCGCCATGATCGGCACGACCGGCGAGGCCAAGTCCATCGAGACCCTCTGGTTCGCCTGGATCTGACGGCCCCGGGCGCCCGGCGGCCCGGCGGCCCCCTCAGGGGCTTTCGGGCACGCCGGTGCGGCGGACGATGCCGTCGTACTCGGGCTTGCCCTTCCACGCCGGGTCCGGCGGCGTGTAGTCCGGGCGCGGGCAGTGCTTGGAGGGCTCGCCCGTCACGGGGTCGTGCAGGTAGCGCGGGCAGTTCTCGAAGACCTCGCGGACCGCGACGGTGACCACGGCGTCCGCGCCGTCGAAGCGCGCGGTGTCGCGCGGGTCCGTCGAGACCGCGGCGGTGCCGTTGATCCGCAGCTTGATCGGCCGCCCGCGGTCGATGAACAGCAGCCCGACCGCCGGGTTCACCAGGACGTTGCCGAGGCTGCGGAACATGCCGTTGCCGTCGTAGCTGGGGAACTCCAGCGTGCGGCGGTCCCGGACGCGGACGAAGCCGGGCAGGCCGCCCTTGTACGAGCAGTCGGGCCGGCCGAGGTGGTCGGCCGTCGCGAGGAAGAAGCAGTCGGCGGCGGTGACCAGGGCGACGTCGCCGTCCGACAGCCCGTCCTCGACGTACCGGTCGGCGAGGCGCGCGGCGAGGCGCTCGGTGCCGAGGCGGGCCTGCAGGTCGCGGGACCCCCGGTGGTAGAACGGGCCGGTCATGCCGCGCTCCTCGCCGACAGCCGGTCCTCGAAGGACAGGCGGGACACCTCGCGGTCGAACGCGGTGAACCACGGCATCGCCGTCGCCGACGCCCGCGTGGTCAGCTCGATCCGCCACTCGAAGCGCTCGGCCGGCGACAGCTCCACCGCGGCCAGGCCGTCCCTCGGCGCCAGGCAGGACGCCGGGACGACCGCGACCGCGCCGAGCAGCAGCGCCATCTCCTGCATGGCCTGCCAGTCGTTGCTGCGCGCGGCGGCCCGCGGCCGGAACCCGAGCCGCGCGCAGTGCCGCACGATCACCTCGTGGCAGTGGGTCTCCCGGCCCGGCAGCACCCACCCGGCGTCCGCGAGGCCGCGCAGCGACGGCGCCGTCCCGCCGAGGGCGCGCGGGACGACCAGCACGAACGGGTCGCGGTACAGGGGATGGCTGGTGAGCGAGGTGGCGCGCGGGCCGGGCGGGCGGACCACCACCGCGAGGTCCAGCCGCCCCGCCTCGACCTCCTCGTACGCCTCGTGCGGCGCCGTCTCGAAGAGCTCGAAGGCCAGCCGGCCCCGGGTCCGCAGCCGGTGCACCACCGGGAACAGCCAGGTCCGGTAGGCCGACGGGAGCGCGCCCAGCCGGACGGCGCGGGCCGGCCGCTCGACCGGCTCGGCCGCCGTCCGCCGCAGCGAGTCCACGGTGCTGTCCCACCGGCGGATGAGCTCGTCCCCGAGCGCGGCCATCTCCAGCCCCCGCGCGGTGAGCCGGATGCCCCGCCCGTCCCGCTCGACGACGGAGAAGCCGCACGCGGTCGCCAGCGACCGCAGTTGCTGGGACACCGCCGACGGCGACAGGAAGAGCGCGGCCGCCGCGGCGTGCACGGACCCGTGCTCCCGGACGGCGAGGAGCGTTCGCAGCTGTCTGGTGTTCACAACAGGAAGACGCCCCCGTGCGGGCCGCCAGTTCAATCCGCCGCCCGCGAGCGGCGGCCGAGGGTGGCCAGAACCGCCGACCGTGCGGCTCTCCTTAACGGTCGTGGCGCCCGTCCCGAGCCGCGCCGAAGACTCGTGGCAACCCCGCGAGGACGAGCGGTACTCCCGCCGCTCCGATCACGTGAAAGGGACACGCCCATGAACGCCGCACTCACCGAGAGCGCGCGCACGACCGGGACCGGCTTCGAGCGCGACCTCGCGCTGGCCTTCCCCGGCCCCGCCGGAACCGCACCCGACGAGGAGGCCCGCCTGCGGCTGCTGCGCCGGCTGCACGCCCACTACGTCGCCTACCTGGCGGGTCCGGCCGACTTCGCCGCCATCCCGCGGCTGAACACCGACCCCGAGATCGGCGCGATCGAGCGCGCCTGGCTCGGCGCGGAGGAGGAGATCGCCGGCCGGGCGGAGCTGCCGCGGACCGCCGCGGAGTTCCATCCCTGGTTCCTGCGCACCGCCGCCGACCACGTCCAGCCCGAGTTCAACGCCTACCTCGCCGAGGAGGCCACGCTCGCCGAGATCGCGCTGTTCTTCATGGCCGAGGAGCTGGTGGACAGCCGCTTCGACGACCTGATGGCGCTCGTGCAGATCGGCGCCGAGGGCCGCACCAAGCTGACGATCGCCGAGAACTACTGGGACGAGATGGGCGAGGGCGTCCTCGACCGCATGCACACCCGCATGTTCGAGCACTCGGCCGTCTACATGCGGGCGCACCTCGACGGCGCCGGCGTCGACCGGGGCCGCCTGCACCTGCCCGAGGTGTACGCCAACGCCTCCCTGCTGCTGGCCTACGGCGTCCACCGCCACCTCAACCCGCGCGCGCTCGGCGCGATGGGCGTGCTGGAGCAGAGCGCCTCGCCGCGCTTCCAGGCGATGGTGGACGGCTGCGCGCGGCTCGGCGTCCCCGAGGACGTCATCGCCTACCAGCGGATCCACGTGCACGTGGACGCCGACCACGGCGCCGAGTGGACCGAGGGCGTCTTCCTGCCGCTCGTCGCCCGCTCGCCCGAGCTGCTCCGCGAGATCAGCCTCGGCGTCGTCACCCGCGTCCGGATCGCCGACGCCTACTACCGGCGCATCTGGGAGCTCATGCGGGGCGTGCGGTGATGGACGCCACCGGGACGCCCGCCGGGACTCATGCCGGGACGCGCGCCACGACGCGCGCCACCGGCATCTTCCAGCGGGTCCGCGTCCGCCGCCGCGACCGGGCCGTCTTCATCGCCAAGCTCGCCGCGGCCCTCGCGCTGCTCGCCGCCGGCGCCGCCCTGGAGTTCCTCGGCGGCACCGCGGGCGCGGTGGCGGGCGTCGTCCTGCTCGCCGCCGTCTACACGCACATGGTCGAGCTCCAGCACCAGTGCCTGCACCACTCGGCGTTCACCGGCGCCCGGCCGCACCGGCTGGTCGGCGTCCCGCTCGGGCTGCCGCTGCTGGTGTCCTACAGCCACTACCGGGTGCGGCACCTCCAGCACCACCGCTACCTGGGCACCGAGCGGGACTCGGAGTTCTTCGGGTTCGACGCCGCCGAGCCCCTCACCTGGCGGCGGCTGCTGCGCGGGGCGTTCGACTACCGGCGCCTGCTGACGGTCGTGCGGGACGTCGTGCGCAGCACCCGCGGCACCTGGAGCTACGACCTCGGGCAGATCTCCGACCGGCGCCGCCGCGAGGTGATCGCCGAGTACCGGCTGATCGGCGCGGTCCTCGCCGCCGCCGTCGTCCTCGCCGCCCTCGGGCAGGGGGAGGCGGTCCTCCGGCTGTGGCTGCTGCCGCTCGCGGTGGCCGTCCCGATGCACTTCCTGCTGGAGCTGCCCGAGCACGTGCTCTGCGACACCGCCACCACCGACGTGCTGCGCAACACCCGGTCGATCACCGGCAGCCGGTTCAGCACCTGGTTCACCAACGGCAACAACCTGCACGTCGAGCACCACGCCGCGATGACCGTCGCGATCAACCGGCTGCGCGAGCGCCACCCCGAGGTGCGCGCCTCGGCCAAGTACGTCGAGCGCGGCTACCCGACCTTCTACTGGCGGGTGGCGCGCGCGGCCACCGCGGGCAGCCGGGCGCGCGCGTCCGCCGGGACGCCGGGGCGGCGGCCGTGACCGCCCGGCCGTGCTCGCTCCGCGGCCCCGCCGGGCCGCGGGGCGGGGCCGGGATCGCCGTGCGGGGCCGCGCCGTCCGGTTCGCGCCGCTGCTGACGTCGGGCGAGGTGCCCGGCCTGATCAGCGGCTCGTTCGCCGGCGACCTCATCCGGCTCGTCACCGCCGACGCCGAGTTCACCATCCGCCTGGACCGGCCCGAGCCCGAGATCGAGGCGGTCTTCCGCACCGGCCCCGCGGACGGGCGGGCGTGGTGGCGGGCGTGGCGGGTCCGGCCCGCCGCGCCGGACGCCGCGTCCACCGCCGCCGCGCTCGCCGACCACATCGCCGACAGCAGGCGGCGCTTCGCCGGCCTGCTCGCAACCGGACCGGAGGCGACCTGAGATGGCCACCCTGCACATCGGCAACGTCAAGACCGAGGAGATGTCCGGCGACCCGGGCCTCCTCACCCGCGACCAGCTCGTGCTCGCCGGCTGCGCGGCGGAGCGCGCCCTCTGGTTCGCCCGCGACGGCGACGTCGTCGTCCTGCCCGCCGCGCCCGGCGAGGCGTTCGTCGAGCACGTCACGCGGACGACCGGCGTGCGCGCCGCGTCCCTGCGGATCGTCGTGCCGCCCGCCGGGCGCGCCGGCGCGCCCGTCCTCACCGCCGACCGCCTCGCCGACGAGCGCCTGCACGCCGAGCTGCGCGCCGCCCTGGACGGCCGCGCCCCGGACCGCGTCCAGGCGTACTACCCGGACGCGGCGGTGGTGGCGCTCGCGGGCGCGCTCGGCGCCGCGCACGCCGTCCCGGGCCACGCCTTCCTCGCCCAGGGCGGCGCGGCGGCCGCCAACAGCAAGGCGCTGTTCCGCGCCGTCGCCGCCGGGATCGGCATCCCCGTCGCGCCCGGCGAGACCGCCGCCGGGCCGGCGGCGGCCGCGGCCGCCGTCGCGCGCCACTTCGCCGCCGGCCACCCGGTGATCCTCAAGCGGGAGCTGCAGAGCGCCGGCGAGGGCAACGAGATCGTCAGCCCGCACGCCGGGGTGGCGCCGCTCGGCGCGGAGCGCGTCACCGTCCTCGACGCCGCCGCCGTCCGCGCCCACCTGGAGGAGCGCTGGCCCTGGCTGACCGACGGCGGGCGCGGGCGGCTCGTCGTCGAGCGCTACCTGCCCGGCGTCCGCCCCGTGTACGCCGAGTACCTGGTGACGGGCGCGGGCGTCGAGCACACCGGGGAGGGGGAGCTGCTCATGGCGCCGGTCCTCGACGGCGTCGTCGTCCCCGTCCCGGACCTGGCGCCGGACGCCCGCGCCGAGCTGCTGCGCCTCACCCGGCGGCTCTGCGAGGCCTACCGCGCCATCGGCTACCGCGGCACGATGAGCGTCGACGGGCTGGTCACCCCCGGCGGCGACGTCCTGCTGAACGAGACCAACAGCCGCCTCAGCGGCGCGACGCACCTGCACGACGTCATCGCCCGCGCCGCCGGGCCCGGCCGCACCCTGCTCGACCGGGGCGGCTGGGCGGTGCCCTCGTTCGCCGCAGCGGCCCGGCGGCTCGCCGCCACCGGCCGCGCCTTCGACCCGTCCACCCGGACCGGGACGCTGCTGACCTGCGACTTCACCCGGCTCGACGGCACCGTCGGCTACTGCGTGGTCGCCGCCGGCATCGACGCGGTCCGGCACGAGGAGGCGGAGGTCCGCGGACTCTTCGCCCCGGCCGCCAGGAGCTGACCGCCGCGATGCGCATCATCGACCTGAGCCACGAGATCGGCGCCGGCTTCGCCGCCTACCCGGGGCTGCCCGCGCCCGTCATCGACGACTACCTCGGCTGGGAGGACTCGCACCGCACCTACTGCCCGGGCACCGAGTTCCGCATCGGCCGGATCACCATGGTCGGCAACACCGGCACCTACCTCGACACCCCGGCGCACCGCTACCGCGACGGCTTCGACCTCGGCGCGCTGCCCCTGGAGGCCGTCGTCGAGCGCCCCGGCCTGCTGGTCCGCACCGGCGCGCGGGCGATCTGCGCGGAGGCGTTCGACGGCCTCCCCGTCCGGGGCCGCGCCGTCCTCGTCGACACCGGCTGGTGCCGGCACTGGCGGACGGCGCGGTACGGCGACGCCGGGCACCCCCACCTCACCGCCGGCGCCGCCGCGCTCCTCGCCGAGCGCGGCGCGGGCCTCGTCGGCATCGACTCGGTCAACATCGACGACACCTCGCCGCGCAGCGCCGGGCGGCGCCCCGCCCACTCGGCGCTGCTGGCCGCCGGCATCCCCATCGTCGAGCACCTCTGCGGCCTGGACGAGCTGCACGACGGCCCGTTCACCTTCACCGCGGTGCCGGTGAAGGTGAGCGGCCTCGCCACCTTCCCCGTCCGCGCCTACGCCCGGCAGCGGCCGATATGAGGCGCTACGCCGCGCTGCTGCGCAGGCCCGGCCTGGCGCGCTGGAGCGCCGTCCGCCTCCTCACCCGCTTCCCCGCCGCCGCGGCGCCGATCATGTTCGTGCTGCTGTCGAAGACCCGGCTCGGCGACTACCGCACCGGCGCCTGGATGGCGGCCGGCTGCGTGGCCGCCGAATGCGTCGCCGCGCCCGTCCTCGGCGCCCGCCTGGACCGCCGCCCGATGCTGGCCGAGACCCGGGCGGCGCTGGCCGTGACGGCGGCGGCCCTGATCGCCGTCGCGGCGGGCGTCCGCGCCCTGCCGGCGCCCGCCCTGGTGGCGCTGGCGGCCCTGGCGGGCGGCGCGATCTCCGGCCTCATCGGCGGCCTGCGCACCCTGCTGACCCGCGCGCTCCCGGCCGGCGAGGTCCGGACGGGCCTCGCCTGGGAGTCGAGCCTCACCGACCTGACCTTCGCCGCGGCCCCGGCGCTCGTCACCGGCCTGGCCCTCGGCGTCGACGGCCGCCTCCCGCCGCTCCTCGCCGCCGGCGGCGCCCTCCTCGCCCTTCCCCTGCTGCCCGCGATCCCCGGCATCCGCGCCGTCCCCGCCCCGGCAGCCCCCGACCCGCGCGGCCCGGCCCGCCCGCTCCTCGCCGCCTGGCCGATCTACCTGACCAGCGCCGCCGCCATGTACCTCTCGGCGACCATCGAGGTGGCCCTGTCTCCGCTCCTGGAGCAGCACCACCTGGACATCGCCTGGACGGGCGTCCTCCTCAGCGCCTTCGCCGTGGCGTCGATCGCCGGCGGCCTCGTCTACGGCCTCCGCTCCTGGCCGGGCTCGCACCGCGCGCAGAGCCTCGCCCTCCTGGCGGCCATGACCGCCCTCGTGGCCCTGGCCGCCGCGGGCGCCCGCACCGGCCTGCCGCTCGTGGCCGTCCCCCTGGTCGCGGCCGGCGCCGCCCAGGCCGGCCTCGTCACCGCCCGCAACCTCTCCCTCCACCACGCCCTGCCCGCCCGCCACCACTCGGCGGGCAACTCGGTGATGTACGCCGCGAGCTGCCTCGGCTACGGGAGCAGCGCCACCGTCATCGCGGTCTTCCTGACGCCCGGCCGGGCCACCGCCCTGGTCCTCCTCTCCTGCCTGCTCACCCTCGGCACGGCCGCCGCCGGCGCCGCCGCCGAACGCCTCGCCCCCGCCGACCACCCGGTCACCACTCGTTGACTTGCGGCGTGTTGGCCACTTCGGCGCGCGAAAGTGCCCAACACGCCGCAACTCAACGGATGGTGACCGGGCGGTCGTGAAGGCGGCCCTCCGCCCGCCCGCCGGGGTTTCCGCGTACCATGCCAGCTTCACCCGCCGGCCGAGCCCGGCGCTCGCGAGACGAAGGGCACCAGGACATGACGCCGACGGCAGATCCGGAACCGGCCGCCACGGGGCCGGCGGAGGACCTGCGGACGCTGTTCGGGGAGTCCATCGCCGTGTACGCCGCCCTCTCCGGGCCGCGGCACGTGGTCGAGACGGCCAACCCGGCGTTCTTCGCCGCCATCGGCGAGGACCGCGCCCGCACCGGCGTCCCGCTCGCCGAGCTGGCGCCCGAGCTCGCCGGCCAGGGCTTCCTGGACCTGCTGGACGGGGTGTACCGCACCGGCGAGCCCTACACCGGCCGCGACGCCCGCGTCGTGCTCGGCACCGGCGCGCAGGAGCGGGAGGTGTTCTTCGACTTCACCTACGAGCCGCGCCGCGACGCCGCGGGCGACGTCACCGGCATCCGGGTGATCGGCGTGGAGACCACCCAGGTCAAGCACGCCCAGCGGCTGATGGCCGAGCACCGGGCCCTGCTGGAGCAGATCGTCCGCCAGGCGCCGCTGGCCGACGTCCTCGACGGCATGGCCCGCTGCATCGAGGAGCTGGCACCGCAGCAGGTGCTCGTCTCGGTGCTGCTCGCCGACCCCGACGGCCGCCACCTGCGCCACGGCGCCGCGCCCAGCCTGCCCGCCTTCTACAACGAGGCCATCGACGGGATCGCCACCGGCGACGGCGTCGGGTCCTGCGGCACCGCCGCCCACCGCCGCGAACCGGTGATCGTCACCGACATCGCCGACGACCCCCTGTGGGCCGACTTCCGCCACCTCGCCGAACCGGCCGGGCTGGCCGCCTGCTGGTCCACGCCCATCCTGGCCCGCGACGGGACGCTGCTCGGCACCTTCGCCATGTACCACCCCGTCCCGCGCGCGCCGCAGGACGCCGACCTCGCCCTCGCCCGCGTCTTCACCGAGACCGCCGCGCTGGCGATCGAGCGCCACCACATCGAGCAGGCCAAGCTCGCCGCCGAGGCGGACGCGGCGGCGGCCGTCGAGGAGCTGGCCAAGGCGGTCCGCGCCGAGCAGCGGCTCCGCGCCGAGGCCGAGGAGCGCGCCACCGCCTCCGCGGAGCTGGCCGCCCGGGTGCGCGCCGCCGCGGCCGCGCAGGCCGCCGTCGCGCACCCCGAGCGCTGCCAGCTCGGCGGCGCCGCCGGCTGCGCCGAACCGGCCGAGATCAAGGTCGCCGACTCGTGGGGCGACTCGGCGTGGGGCTGCGGCGTCCACGTCGAGGAGGCCCTGGTGAACGTGCGGTCGGTGTTCATCGCCAGCGAGGAGCTCGGCGGCCTGGCCGCCTACCTCAACCGCTGACCCGCGCCACCAGGTCGCCGAACGCCCGCCGCACGGTGGCGACGGCGTCCGGCTCGCCCAGGCGGAGCGCGAGGTTCCCGGCGGTGAACACCGCGTCGATCTGGAACGCGACGACGTCGGCGTCCACGTCGGCGTCCACGTCGGCGTCCGTGCCGGCCGCCGCGTGCCGCACCTGCTCGGCGAGCAGGTCCAGCCAGGCCCGCCGCCGGTCCCGCAGGGCGTCGCGCACCGGCCCGGGACGGCTGTCGAAGACCGGCAGGTTCGCCGCCCAGAAGCAGCCGCCCGGGAACAGCGGCGCCTCGGCATAGGCGATCCACCGCTCACCGAGGGCGCGCAGCCGCTTCACCCCGGGCGGCGCGCTCCGCGCGGGCCGCACGACCGCCTCGACGAACGCCTCCCGGGCGGCGTCGATGGTGGCGAGCTGCAACTGCTCCTTGCTGCGGAACAGCGTCGCGACGCCGCTCTTGCTCACGCCGAGGTCGGCGGCCAGCCTGCCGAGCGACAGCCCGTCCAGCCCCTCGGCCGACGCGACGTCCACCGCGTGCCGCGCGATCGTCCGCCGGCTGCGGTTCCCCCGCGCCAGCCGCTGGTCGCCGTCCATGCCCGCCTCCCGCTTGCCAAATAAGTACGAACGATCGTACGTTCACCTCATGGCCGCCGCAACCTTCCCCCGCTCCGAAGCCGACGACCCCCGCTGCCTGCCCCCCGACCGGGCCGCCGCCCTGCTCGCGAACGCCCCCTGGCGGCGCTTCGCCACCGTCGGGGACAGCCTGTCCGCCGGCACCGGCGACGCCCGCCCCGGCTACGGCCACCTCGGCTGGCCCGACCGCGTCGCGGACGTCCTCCGCCGCGTCCACCCCGACCTCGCCTACCTGAACCTCGCCGAGGTCGGCGCGACCACCTCCCGCACTCTGCGCACGCAGCTCGACCGCCTCGCCGAGTTCGCCCCGGACCTCGTCCACGTCCCCTCCGGCGCGAACGACCTGTTCCGCCCCGCCCCCGACTACACCGCCCTCGCCGCCGCCCTGGACGAGCTGTACGGCCGCGCCGCCGCGACCGGCGCGCAGCTGACGGCGTTCACCTTCGGGCGGGCGTTCGCCGTGCCGCGCTTCCCCGACTGGACCGACCGCGTGCGCCGCGCCAACGCCATCGTCCGCGACCTCGCCGTCCGGCACGGCGCCGTCCTCGTCGACATGTGGGACCACCCCGTCAACGACCGCCCGGACCTGGTCAGCGCCGACGGGATCCACTTCGCCGCCCCCGGCCAGGCCGTCCTGGCCACCGAGATCGCCAAGGCCCTCGCCCCTCTCGCGAACGGCGCCCCGCGATGACGTCCCCGACCCCCTGGCGGACCGTCGCCGTCGTCCTCGCCGGCGCGTTCATGGCGATCCTGGACGCGTTCGTCGTCATCGTCGCCGGCCCCTCGATCAAAGCGGACCTGCACATCGGCGACGGCGCCCTGCAATGGATCCTCGCCGGCTACCAGCTCACCTACGCGGTGCTGCTCATCACCGGCGGCCGGCTCGGCGACCTCCACGGCCGCCGCCGCGTCTTCCTCACCGGCACGGCCGTCTTCACCGCCGCGTCCCTCGCCTGCGCCGTCGCGGGCGGCGCCGCCGCGCTCATCGCGGCGCGGCTCGTCCAGGGCCTCGGCGCGGCCCTGATCGTCCCGCAGGTCTTCGCGTTCCTGACCGTCCTCGTCCCCGACCGCGACCGGCACCGCGCCTTCGGCCTGTACGGCACGGTGATGGGCCTCGCCGCCACCTCGGGGCAGCTCGCCGGCGGCCTGCTCATCGGCGCCGACCCGCTCGGCGCCGGCTGGCGCTCGGTCTTCTGGGTCAACCTGCCGATCGGGCTGGCCACCCTGGCCCTCGCCGCCCGCCTGCTGCCGGAGTCCACCGCCCCGCACGCGCGCCGCCTCGACGTCCCCGGCGTCGTCCTGCTGACCGCCGCCCTGGCCCTGCTGGCCGTCCCGCTCATCCAGGGCCGCCAGGCCGGCTGGCCCGGCTGGGCCTGGGCCTGCCTGGCCGGGAGCCTCCCCTGCCTGGCCGCCTTCGTCGCCCTCGAACGCCGCACCGCCGCCCGCGGCGGCGACCCCCTCGTCCGGATCGCCCTGTTCCGCACCCGTTCGTTCTCCCTCGGCCTGGCCCTGATCCTCCTCCTCTACACCGTCGTCACCTCCTACTACCTGGTCCTGGCGGTCTCCCTCCAGGACGGCCGCGGCCTGTCCCCACTCGGCGCGGGCCTCGTCTACACCCCGTCGGCCGTGGCCTTCTTCCTGTTCAGCCTGCTGGCGGGCCGGCTGGTCCCCGCCCACGGGCACCGCGTCCTCATCACCGGCGCGACCGTCATGGCCCTCGGCTACGCCGCCACCGCCGTCCTGCTCCTCGGCGGCGCCCCCTTCACCCCCGCCGTCGTCATCCCGACGCTGATCCTGCAGAGCGCGGGCGGCGGCCTCGTCATCCCGCCGTCCCTCAACGCCGTCCTCGCCCGGGTCACCCCCGACGACACCGGGGCGGCCTCCGGGGCGCTCTCCACCGCCCAGCAGATCGGCGGCGCGCTCGGCGTGGCCGTCATCGGCGCGGTCTTCTTCACCGCCTTCACCCCCGCCACCGCAGGCCGTGCCCTGGCCCTGGCCTCCCTGACCACCGCCGCCATCACCACCGCCGCGACCGTCCTGGTCGTCCTCCTCCGCGAACCGCCCGCCCGTCCCGGCCCAGCGGACCGCACCGGTATCGACGAGGCCGCCCGCACCCCGTGAAGAGGACCATGGCGGCGGCCAACAACAGGGTGACCGCGACCCGAAAGGACGTCGATGAAGGCACCCCCGGAGGCAGGCGGCGCGACGGACGACGCCGAACTCGTCACCGCGTCCCTGCACGAGCCCGAGCGGTTCGCCCTGCTCTACGACCGCTACTTCGGCGACATCCACCGCTACCTCGCCGCGCGGCTCGGCGGCGAGACCGCCGACGACCTCGCCGCCGAGACGTTCCTGATCGCCTTCCGCCGCAGGGCGGACTTCGACGCCGCGCGCGGCGGCGCCCTCCGCCCCTGGCTGTACGGGATCGCCACCAACCTGGTGTCCCAGCACCGGCGCACCGAGCGGCGCCGCCTCCGGGCGCTCGGCCGGATCGGCGCCGAGCACGCCGCGGACGGCCCCGAGGACCGGGTCACCGCGCGCGTCGCGGCCGAGGCACTCCGCCCGGACCTGGTGCGGGCGCTCCGGGACCTCGCCCCCGGTGACCGCGACGTGGTCTTCCTGTCGATCTTCGGCGGGCTCGGCTACGACGACATCGCCCGCGCCCTCGGCATCCCCGGCGGCACCGTGGGCTCCCGCCTCAACCGGGCCCGCAGGCGGCTCCGGCAGGCACTGGACGGCCGGACCGACACGACGGAGGAGAACCGATGAACGAGCTGACGATGGTCGAGCACCTGTTCACCGAGCCGGCGCCCGCCCCCGCCGTCACCGCCGAGGGGCGCGCCAGGCTCCTGCGCCTGGCCGGGGACGCCGCACCCACTTCCTCCCCGGCCGCCACCGCCGCCGACCGGGCCAGGCTCCCGCGCCTGACCGGGGACGCCGCCCCCGCCCTCGCCCCGGCTGGCCGCCCGCGCACCCGCCGCCTGCTCTGGACGGTCCTGCCCGCCGCTGCTCTCACCACCGCGGCCGCAGTGACCATCGGCATCCTCACCTCCGACCCTCACCCGGCCGACACATCGGCCCGGCGCGTCCTCCTCGCCGCCGCCGCCGAGTCCGCGAAGGCCCCGCCGTCCGGCCGCTACTACGTGTTCACCAGGCAGGAAGGGCGGGCGTACACCGTCGGCTCCAAGGAGCACCCGTACACGGTGCTGAGCCGCCGGATCGACGAGCTGTGGTACCCCACGGCGCCCGGCGCCGCCGGCCGGATCGCCTCCCAGGACCTCGGCGTCCGTCCCGCGACCCCGGCGGACGCCGCGGCCTGGCGCGCCGCGGGCAGCCCGGACCGCGTCACGGAACGCTGCGACGAGGGCGCGATCATCGGTTACAAAGGCAGCGGGCGGCGCCCCGACGGCATCACCGAAGAGGTCCCGATCAGGCGGCACTGCCGCCGGCTCGACGTCCGCCCCGGTCCCCGGACCACCGCGCCGCTGCCGTCCGCCCCCGGCACCCTGGGCCGCCCGCCGGTCGGCCTGGACCCCGCCCGCCTGTCCGGCGACCCGGCCGTCCTGCGGCGCCAGCTCCTGTCCTGGACCCGCGCGGGCGGCCTCGTCGGCCCCGTGCGGGGCGATTCCGCCCAGCTCTGGGCGGCCGCCGGAACGCTCGTCGCGTCCCCCGTCGGCCCCGTCCGCCCGGCCGTCCGCGCCGCCGCGTACCGCGTCCTGGCGGACCTCCCCGACGTCCGCTCGCTGGGCCCCGTCACCGACCAGCGAGGACGCCGCGGCCAAGCGCTGACCCGGACCGGCTCGAACACCGAGGCCGTCGCCCCCGGCACCTACCGCCTCACGGTGGACCCGAGGACCGGCGCCCCGCTCGCCACCACCTACCAGGGCACCGGCTCCGGCGAGTACTCCCTGATCCTCCGCTACGGCTACACCGACCAGCCCCCGCAGTAACCGGCCGCCGCATCGCCCCACCCCAACGACCACCCGGTCACCACCCGTTGACTTGCGGCGTGTTGGGCACTTTCGATCTCCAAAGTGCCCAACACGCCGCATCTCAACAAAGGGCGACCAGGTGGTCATCGCCGGGCGGGCGGGCCGGGAACGCCGAAGGCCCCGCCGGGGGCGGGGCCTTCGCGAGCTGCCGGCGGG
>NZ_JAIBOA010000026.1 GCF_019458805.1 Actinomadura parmotrematis | reverse complement strand
GGGGGGGGGGGCCCCCCCGGGGGGGGGGGGGCCCCCCCCCCCCCCCGCCCGCCCCGCTCGGCTCGCCCTGCCCGCCCTGCCCGCCCCGCCTGGCACGTCCGCCCCGCTCGGCACGTCCGCCCTGCCCGCCCCGCTTGTTTTGTTTCCGGGAGGCCCCGCCCGTGTGCCGGCCTTGTCGGGGTTTCGCCGTCGGCGCCATCGTCAGGTGATCCATTGCGGGCAGCCCACCCTTTCGCTTTCGATGCGCCCCGCCGTCCGTGACCGGCCGGTCATTGAGAGTTGAGATGCGGCGTGTTGGACACTTTGGAGATCGAAAGTGCCCAACACGCCGCGTCTCGACGGAGAATGACCGGGCGGTCAGTGGACGTGGAGGGCGAGGATGGCCATGTCGTCGGTCAGGGGGCCGCCGCCGAAGGCGCGGACCCTGTCGCACACGTGCCGGGTGACCGCGTCCGGGCCGGTGGCCGGGCAGGCCGCGAGGATGTCGGCGAGGCCGCCGGCGTCGTCCAGCAGCCGGTCGCCGTCGCGGCGCTCGGTGACGCCGTCGGTGACGCAGAGCAGGACGTCGCCAGAGCGCAGGTCGGCGAGGTCCAGGCGGTAGCCGCTGCTCGGCAGCGCGCCGAGCAGCATCTGCGAGGTGCCGAGCGGCGCCACCAGGCCGCCGCGCAGCAGCAGCGGCAGCGGATGCCCCGCCACCGCCAGCGTCAGCCGCGCCCCGCCGTCCGCCGCCGGGCACAGCTCGCCGTGCAGCATCGTGAGGAGCCGCTCGGCGTCGTCGACCAGCATGTCGTTCAGCCGGTCCAGCGCCCGCGCCGGGTCGTGGCCCTCGCGGCTCAGCGCGCGCAGGGTGTGCCGGACGACGCCGGTCACCGCGGCCGCCTCGGGGCCGGTGCCGCACACGTCGCCCAGCATGAACCGCCACCGGTCGGCGCCGGCGGCGAACACGTCGTAGAAGTCGCCGCCCGCCGCGGCGTCCTCGCCCGCGGGCAGGTACACGATGTCGTAGTCCACGCCCGGCACCTGCGGCAGCTGCGACGGCAGCAGGCTGCGCTGCAGGATGCGGCTGGTGCTCGCCTGCGCGCCGTAGCGGCGCGCGTTGCGCAGCGCCTGCGCGACCCGCGTCCCGAGGTCGGCGGCGAGGCCCACCAGCTCGCCGGGCAGGCCGCTCTCGTCGGGGCAGCCGAGCAGCACCGCGCCGAGCGGGGCGTCCCGGCCGAACAGCGGCAGCTCCAGCACGCACGGGCCGGCGAGCCGCCGCCCCGGCCCGTCCAGCCCGGCGAGGCCGGGCCAGGGGCGCGGCTCGCGGACGTGGTGCGGCAGCGGCGGCGGCGCGTCCTCCAGCAGCCGCCGCAGCCCGGCGATGCGCTGCTCGTCGGCGTGCCAGACGTGCGCGAGGCGCGCGCCGCCCGCCGCGTCCTCCAGGTAGAGGGCGCACCATTCGGCGACGCGCGGCACGTACAGCTGCCCGGCGAGCGCGAGCACCAGCTCCTCGTCCAGGGTGCCGGCGAGCATCTCGCCCGCCTCGTTGAGGAACCCCAGCCAGTCGCGGTAGCCGCGCCGGGTGACCTGGTCGTTCTCGCGGGCCAGCACGGGCGTCAGCGCCTCGGCGGCGTACCGCAGCCGGGTGAGGGCGCTCTCGTCGAAGCGGCGCTCGGCGACCGCGGCGACGACGAGCAGCCCGAGCCGCCGCCCCTCGTCGCGCAGCGGGATCGCCGCGACCGACCGGTAGGGGCCGCCGGGCGGCGCCGCGACCAGCCCGGCGTGCTCCAGCCACGCCCCGGCGAGCGGCTCGATCCCGGCGGCGTCGAACGCGGCGCCGCCGGCCGTCGCGGCGGCCAGCACCCGCGCGCCGCCGCGCCCGCCCGCCAGCACGCACGCGACGTCGGCGTGCGCGCCGACCCGCAACCACTGCACCACGTGGTCGGCGAGCCGCCCGAGCGGCGGCGCGCCCGCGGGCAGCAGCGGCGCGGCCGGCGCGTGCGGCGGCGGGACGTCGGCGGGCGCGGCGGGCCGCTCGGCGCCGAGCTCGAACCAGACGGTCCGGTCGGCGGCGCTGTAGGTGACGCCCCACCGCTCGGCGAGCGCCCGGGTGAGGGACGGGCCGCCCGGCCGCTCCGCCCACGCCTCGCCGGGCCCGCCCCGCGCGGGGGAGCCGGGCTCCGCGCGCGGCGGCAGGTCGCGGACCTGCACGCGGACGAGGCCGCCGGGCCGGTCCAGCGCGCAGGTCAGCTCGATCTCGGTGCCCGAATGCCGCACCGCGCCGTCCATCAGCTCGCCGGCGAGCAGGACGGCGTCCTCGGCGCGCTCGGCCGGGACCGACCAGCCGGTCAGCGTGCTCCGCACGAAGGCGCGCGCGGCCGGGACCGAGGCGCCGTCGGGCGGGTAGACGGCGCTGGACCTGTGCGCGTCCGGCACGGCCGCCCCCTGGGAGAAGATGTGTTTCACCGGGCGGGTTCCCTGCCATGGTGACAGACTGGAGGCCCGCAGACACACCGAGTCGGCAAGGTCCGCCCGGGCCCGGGCCGGCCGCGGCGACGGCCCCGGGGGCGACATGGACCATGCTGCCGCCGGCCACCAGGCCAGGATCCTGGTGGTCGACGACCAGCGCGAGAACCAGCTCGCGCTGACCGCGATCCTCACCGGCACGGGCGTGGCGGTGCGGCCGGCGGGGTCGGGCGCCGAGGCGCTGCGCGCGCTCGCGGGCGACGACTACGCCGTCGTGCTGCTGGACGTGGCGATGCCCGGCATGGACGGTTTCGAGACGGCCTACCACATCCAGCGCGGCGGCCGCGGCAGCGACGTGCCGATCGTGCTGCTCGCCCCGGCGGGCGGCGATCCCGCCACGGCGCTCCGCGGGTACGCGGCGGGCGCCGTCGACTACCTGGCCAAGCCGTTCGACCCGTGGGTGGTGCGGTCCAAGGTCGGGCGGCTCGTCGAGCTCGACCGGGCGCGCCGCAGCGTCCGCGCGCAGTCGGCGCTGCTGGACGAGGTGCTGCCCGGCGCGGGCGGCCCCGCCCGGCTGCGCCGCCAGACCGCGGTCCTGCGCGCGCGCCTCACCGAGATGGAGGACGCCGCCGCGGCGCTCGCCGGGCACCTCGACGGCGTCGCCGCCAAGGAGGCGTTCACGCGTCTCGACCACTGCCTCGGCGCGCTCCGCGCCGCCCACCGCGACCTCTTCGGCACCGGCCCCGCCCCCGACCGCGTCCCCTGACGGTCAGGACGGCGGCGCGGGCCGCAGCAGGCCGCGCTCGAACGCGGCGGCGACCGCGGCGGCGCGGTCCTTAACGCCGAGCTTGGCGTAGACGTGCAGCAAATGGGTCTTGACGGTCGCCTCGCTGATGAACAGCCGGGCGGCGACCTCCCGGTTGGTGCCGCCGCGCGCGATCAGCCCGAGGACCTCCAGCTCGCGGGGGCTGAGCGGCTCGGCGTCGGGCGCGGGCGACGCCGCCGCCCGCACCCGGCCGACCAGCAGCGACGCCACCGGCGGCGACAGCGCCGACTCGCCGCGCGCCGCGGCGCGCACCGCGCGGAACAGCTCGGCCGGCGTCGCGTCCTTCAGCAGGTAGCCGGTGGCGCCCGCCTCGATCGCGGGCAGCACGTCGGCGTCGGTGTCGTAGGTGGTCAGCACGAGGACGCGGGCGGGCAGGCCCCGCTCGGCCATCCGGGTGATCGCGGTGACGCCGTCGGTGCCGGGCATCCGCAGGTCCATCAGCACGACGTCGGGCGCGAGGCGGGCGGCGAGCTCGACGGCGGCCGCCCCGTCGGCGGCCTCGCCGAGGACGGCGAACCCCGGCTCGCCGGTGAACATGCCGCGCAGCCCGTCGCGGACGACCGGATGGTCGTCGACGATCAGCAGCCCGATCGGCGCGCCCGCCGCGCTCACGCCCCGCCCCCGGCGGCCGGGACGGCGGGCACGCTCGCCGACACGGCGGTGCCGGCGCCCGGCTCGGACTCCACCGCCAGCGTCCCGGCGACCCGCGCCACCCGGCGCCGCATCGCCGCCAGGCCGTAGCCGCCGCTCTCGCTGCCGCCGCGCGGCCGGTCCGGCGCGAAGCCCGCGCCGTCGTCGCGGACGTCGAGGGTGACCTGGTCGCCCATGTAGGACAGGGTGACCGCGACGCGGGACGCGCCCGCGTGCTTGGCGACGTTGGCGAGCGCCTCCTGCGCGGTGCGCAGCAGCGTGCCCTCCACTTCGGGGTGCATGGCCCGCACCGTACCGGTCGTGGTCATCTCGGCGGGGACGCGGTGCAGCTCGCTCCAGCGGGCGGTGACGCCGGCGAGCGCGTCGGGCAGCGCGGCCTCCTCCAGCGCGGCGGGCCGCAGGGCGTGCACCGAGCGGCGCGCCTCGGCGAGGCCGCCGCGGGCCATCTCCTGCGCGAGGTCCAGGTGCCGCAGCCAGTCGCCGCCCCGGCCGTGCGCCTGCCGGGCGGCCTGCAGCTGGGTGACGACGCCGGCGAGGCCCTGCGCGATGGTGTCGTGGATCTCCCCGGCCATCCGCTGCCGCTCGTCGTGCACGCCCGCCTCGCGGGCCTGGACGAGGAGCTGGGCGTGCAGCCCGGCGTTCTCGCGCATCATCTCCTCCAGCCGCGCGTTGGCCTCGGCGAGCTCCTCGATGACGGCGCGGCGCCGCTGCGACTCCTCGTCGCCGCGCCACAGGAAGTAGCAGAGCGACCCGGCGAGCGCGACGTTCACCGCGAACACCGCCGCGTAGACCGCCCAGACGGTGCCGTGGACGCTTCCCGGGCCGCCGACCTGCGACAGGGCGGCGAGCGCGGCGACGGGGACGACGCCGGGGAGCCGCCCCCGGGGCGGCAGGACCTGCAGGTGGGAGTAGGCGAGGATGCTCACGAACCCGAACATCGGATCCAGCGTGATCAGCACGCCCAGCAGGGCCAGCACCCCGCCGATGAAGGCGTAGGCCGCGGGACCCGGCAGCGGCCGGCCCCGCCGCAGCGTGACGAACCCCGCGACCCAGGCCAGCAGGGCGGCGGCGGCGCCGAGCGTCGCCGCCGCCCGCCCGGCGGAGGGGTGCTCGTTCAGCAGGGCGATCGCGGTGGTCGCGCCGACGACGACGTAGGGGGAGGCCAGCAGGATCCGGTTCTCGCGGCGCTCGAAGGCGTCCATCCGCGCCCCGGGCCCGGCGGCCCGGCCCGCGCGCCCGTCCTCGGCCATGGCCCCTACTCCCAGCGGAAGAGCTTGGCCGCCGCGATCGTCGCGACCAGCCCGTACCCGGTCATTATGGCCAGTTCCATGGCGGTCGGGGCGTGCCCGGACCATGCCGCCCGCATCGCGCGCAGCCCGGCGCAGAGCGGCGTCCAGTCGCAGACCCGCTGCAGGCCGTGCGGCATGGTGTCGTAGGGGGTGTAGACGCCGGCGAGGAACATGCTGGGGAAGAAGGCCAGCACGCCGAGGGCGTTGCCCGCCCGGCCCGACGGCGCCACCGCGCTGATCAGCGTGCCGAGGGCCAGCATCGACAGCAGGCAGAGCGCGGCGGCGAGCGCGAACCAGCCGCCGGCGCGCGGCAGCGCGGTGCCGAGCATGATCCGCCCGCCGCCGACCATCAGCGCCAGCGACACCAGCGACGCCCCGGCCATGACGGCCAGCTCGGCGACCAGCAGCGCGGTGGGCCGGACGGGTGTGGCGTGCAGCCGCCGCAGCACGCCCTTCTCCCGGTAGTCCGACAGGACGCCGGGCAGCATCGTGAGGGCCAGCACCGCGAACGCGACGGCGGTGGCGAGCGCGGCGATGTACTCGCGGGACGTCTGCCCGCCGAGGTCGGCGGACGGGCTGGCCGCGTGCGGCAGCAGCCCGAAGGTGAGCAGCAGGGCGAGCGGCAGGGCGACGGCGAGCGCGGGGGTGAGCCCCTCGCGCAGCCGCAGCCGCGTCTCGCTGACGATGATCGTGCGCAGCATGGTGTGCCTCCGGTGGGTCGAGCGGGTGCGGGGGTCAGGCGTCGTCGTCGAGGGGGCGGCCGGTGAGGGCGAGGTAGGCGTCGTCGAGGGTGCGGCGGTCGATGCGCAGGTCGGCGACGACGACGTCGGCGCGGGCGAGCGCGGCCGTGACGGCGGTGGCGAGGTCGCCGGTGCCGGTCACCGTCACCGCCCGGCCGTCGCGCTCCACGCCGGTGACCTCGGGCACGGCCGCCAGGACCGCCGGCAGGGCCGCCGGGTCGAGGTCGCCGCGCAGCCGGAACCGCACGCTGCTCGCGCCCCCGGCCCGCTCGACCAGCTCGCCGGGCGTCCCGGCCGCCACGATCCGGCCGCCGTCCAGGACGGCGACGCGGTCGCAGAGCTCCTGCACCTCGTCCATGAAGTGGCTGACCAGCACGACGGTGACGCCGCCCGCGCGGACGCGGCGGACGAGGTCCCACGTCGCGCGGCGCGCCTGCGGGTCCAGGCCGGTGGTGAGCTCGTCGAGGAACACCACCTCGGGGCCGCCGACGAGCGCGAGCGCGATGTGCACGCGCTGCTTCTGGCCGCCCGACAGCTTCCCGTAGCGGCGGCCGCGCAGCTCCTCCAGGCCCCAGTCGGCGAGCAGCGCGCGCACGTCGCGCGGCGCCCGGTAGAAGGAGGCGTACAGCGCGAGGGCCTCGCCGAACTTCAGCGACGACGGCAGCCCGGTCTCCTGGAGCTGCACGCCGACGCGCTCGCGCAGCTCGGGGCCGCCCGCCGCCGGGTCCAGGCCGAGGACGCGGACGGTGCCGCCGTCCGGCCGCCGCAGCCCCTCCGCGCACTCCACGGTCGTGGTCTTGCCGGCGCCGTTCGGGCCGAGCAGCCCGAAGATCTCGCCGCGCCCGACGGTGAACGTCACCCCGTCGAGGACGGTCCGCCCGCCGTAGCGCTTGGTCAGCCCGGCCACCTCGATGACCGCCGCCCCGCCCGCTTTCCCGTCCATGCCGTCTCCCGCCGGTCCGTTCCGCTGATGGCTCCAGCCTCGCGGCGCGGCGCCCGGCCGGGTATCCACCGACCGGCCGGGCAACGGCTGAGGCCGGCGTCCACCGTTCGGTGGACGCCGGCCTCAGCCGGGGATGGCTCCGGGGGTCAGGACGGGCGCGGGATGGTCTTGTACTCCAGGTACGGCGACAGGCCCTCGGGGCCCATCTCGCGGCCGAGGCCGCTCGCCTTGTAGCCGCCGAACGGGGTGTTCGGCTCGATGATGTACATGTTGACGCCGCACGAGCCGGTGCGGATGCGGCGCGCCACGTCCACGCCGTGCGCGACGTCGCCGGTCCACACCGAGCCGCCGAGGCCGTAGTCGCTGTCGTTGGCGATGCGGACGGCGTCGTCCTCGCCGTCGTAGGGGATGAGCGCGAGCACCGGCCCGAAGATCTCCTCCTGGGCGATGCGCATGTCGTTGGTGACGTCGCCGAACACCGTCGGCGCCACGTACCAGCCGCGGTCGTGGGGGCGGCTCAGCCCGCCGGTGATGACCTTGGCGCCCTCGTCCTGGCCGATGCGGATGTAGTCCTCGACCCGCTCCTGCTGGCGGCGCGCGACGAGCGGCCCGATCTCGGTGCCGTAGTCGGCGGGGTCGCCGACGGTGAGGCCGCCGACCATCGCGGCGAGCGCGTCGGCGACCTCCTCGTAGCGGCCGCGCGGCGCCAGGATGCGGGTCTGCGCCGCGCACGCCTCGCCGTTGTTCATCAGCGACGCCATCTTGAAGCCCTCGATCGCGGCGCCGAGGTCGGCGTCCTCCAGGATGATCGCGGCGGACTTGCCGCCGAGCTCCAGCGTGACGGGCTTGAGCTGCTGCCCGCAGACCGACGCGATCTGCCGGCCGGCGGCGGTCGAGCCGGTGAAGGCGACCTTGTCGACGTCCTTGTGGGCGACGAGGTACGCGCCGACCTCGCGGCCCGCCGGGACGATGTTGACGACGCCCTCGGGGATGCCGGCCTCGGCGATCCACTCGGCGAGCAGGTAGCCGTCGAGGGGGGTCTCGGGGGAGGGCTTGGCGACGACGGTGCAGCCGGCGATGAGCGCGGGGGCGAGCTTCATCATCAGCGTGAACTGCGGGACGTTCCACGGGTAGATCGCCGCGACGACGCCGACCGGCTCGCGCACGACCGCGACCGGGCCGAGCATGCCGGTGCGCTCCTCCTCCCAGGCGAAGGAGGCGGCGAGGTCGACGTAGTACTGCAGCACCATCTGCGGCAGCGCGGCCTGCCCGAAGATGGAGAACAGGATCGGCGAGCCCATCTCGTCGGTGACCAGGTCGGCCATCGACTGCTGGCGCTCGGCGTAGATCGCCGACAGCCGGCCGAGCGCCGCGGCCCGCTCGGCGGGCGTCATCCGGGGCCAGGGGCCGTGGTCGAACGCCCTGCGGGCGGCGGCGACGGCGGCGTCCATGTCGGCCTCGGTCCCCTCGGGAACCCGGCCGATGACCTCCTCGGTGTGCGGGGAGACGACCTCGATGACGCCGGTGCCCGCCGGTGCCGTCCACTCGCCGCCGATGAAGAACCGGTCGTGCTCGCGCATGCTGGAACGCCTCCCTTGACCGAATGCTTGCTTGGTCACAGCATGGCACGGCGCCCCCCGGGATTGGCAAGAGCCGATGAGACGGCGGTCTCGGGCGAGCGGGCGCGATCGGCGGGTAGGGGAGGGGCATGACCGACACGCACGCTCGCTCCGCGGCGCACGCCGACTTCTGGTTCGACCCGTCCTGCCCGTTCACCTGGGCGACCTCGCGCTGGCTGCTGGAGGCCGCGCGGGCCCGGGGCTTCGCCATCACCTGGCGGGTGCTGTCGCTCGCCGCGCTGAACGAGCACCGCGACACCGACCCCGAGGGCGACACCGGCGGCTACCTGTGGCTGCCGGTGCGGGTCGCGCTCGCCGTCGAGCGCGGGCACGGCCAGGACGACCTCGCCGCCTTCTACACCGCCTACGGCACCCGTGTGCACGAGCGCGGCGCCGACGACGCCGTCAAGGTGTTCGAGGAGGCCCTCGCCGAGGCGGGCCTGCCCGGCGACCTGCTGCGCGCCGCCCTGGACGACGGCCTGGACGACGCCGTCCGCGCCTCCACCGCCGAGGGCCTGGAGCGGGTGGACGGCAACGAGGTGGGCAGCCCCATCATCGGCGTCACGGCGCCGGACGGGGCGCGCGGCGGCGTCTTCGGGCCCGTCCTGTCGCGGGTGCCGCGCGGCGAGGAGGCCGGGCGCCTCTGGGACGGGATCGCGGCGCTCGCCCCGGTGCGGGGCTTCAACGAGCTGAAGGGCGGCCCGCGCGGCGACCTGGACTTCTCCTAACTCCCGGCCGGATCAGGCGAGCAGGTGCGCGTTGGGTTCGCGGGCGCGCGCCGCCAGACCCGGCAGCTCGATGGTCTTCACGCCGTGCGCGGCCAGGTACTCCGCGCCGGTGCCCTCGACGAACAGCGACGGCTCGCGCCAGGCGAACACCACCCGGCGGATCCCGGCGCCGACGATGAGCTGCGAGCAGGTGCGGGGCCGCGACCGGCGGCGCCCGCACGGCTCCAGCGAGGAGTAGACCGTCGCGCCCTCCAGGGCGCCCGCCGCGACCGGTCCGGCGAGCTTGGCGAGCGCGGCCTCCTCGGCGTGGTCGTGCGGGTCGTGCTCGCGCGAGAAGCCGCGCGCCAGCTCGCGGCCGTCGGCGCCGACGACGACGGCGCCGACCGAGAACGCGGTGCGCGACGGGGGGCAGCGCGCGGCGAGGTCGCAGGCGAGCGCGAGCCAGTGCACGTCGCCGGGGTCGCCCATCGGCGCGTCAGCCACGGCTTCCGCCGATCACGTAGCGCAGCAGCGCCAGGTTGCCGATCCGGGTGATCTCCTCCAGCCGCATCGGCCGCGCCGGGTCCTGCGGGAACACCCCCGACCCGACGAACCGCGGCGCGGACGGGTCGCCGATGAAGAACGGCGCGACCACCAATTGCAGCTCGTCGACCAGGCCGGCGGTCAGGAACCGGGTGTGGACGCCGCCGCCGCCCTCCACCATCAGCCGCTTCACCCCGCGCGCCACCAGGTCCTCCAGCACGACCGGCAGCTCCAGCGGCTCCCCGGCGTCGATGACCTCGGCGGCGGTGCCGAGCCGCGCCGCGAGCGGCCCGGCCGTCGCGGTCGGCGCGTACACGAGCTTGGGGGACTCCCCGGTGGTGAAGAACCGCGCCGCCGGGTCCAGGTCGCCCGACCAGGTCAGCGTCACCTTGGTCAGGTCGCCGGGGGCGCCGCGCGCGATCCGCTTGGACCGCCGCGTCTCCGAGCGGATCAGCAGCTTCGGGTCGTCGCGGCGCACGGTGTTCGCGCCGACCAGGATGGCGTCGCAGCCCGCCCGCACGCCGTCCACGCGGTCGAAGTCGGCGGGGCTGGACAGCCGGAGCCGCTCGGGCGACGCGTCGTCGATGTACCCGTCGACCGACATCGCGCAGCTCAGCAGCACGTAGGGACGCTCACTCACGCGGTCACTCTAGGGGAGGCCGCGAGGGTGCGCACAGCGTGACCGTGATCTCACCCGGAGTGGCGATCAGGCCAGGCAGGTGGGGATCCGCCCGTTGTTGTACTCCACCATCTCCAGGATGACCGCCATCGTCTCCAGCGGCGCCCCGGGCGCCTCGCCGAGCTCCTCGGCGTAGGCGCGGTGCAGGTTGGCGACGAGGCGCTCGGCGTCGGTCCACTCCCGGTAGGGGCCGAGGTCGGTCTCGCGGGCCAGCGCGAGCGGCCGCACCCCCGCCGCGACGCCGTCGCGGGCGAGCTCCTGGAGCCAGCGCAGGTAGCCCTCGGTCCAGTCGAACAGCTCGGGCCCGCACACCGGGCCGTGCCCGGGGACGATCGTCTCGGCGCCGAGGGCGCGCAGCTCCTCCAGCGTCGCCAGCCAGCCCGAGACCGACCCCATGAGCGCGAACGGCGTCCCCCCGTTGAAGATCAGGTCGCCGGCGAACAGCACCCGCTGGCCGGGCAGCCACGCGACGACGTCGCCGGTGGTGTGCGCGGGACCGTGGTGGATCAGCTCCACCCGCAGGTCGCCGGCGTGCAGGGTGAGCCGGTCCGCGAACGTCACCGTCGGCGGGACGAGCCGGATGTCGCCCCACTCCACCTCGGTCCACAGCCGGGTGAGCGTGAGGCCCTGCTCGGCCATCTCGGCGGCGCAGTTCTCGTGCGCGACGAACGCCGCCTCGCGCGCGAACACCGCGTTGCCGTAGGTGTGGTCGCCGTGGAAGTGGGTGTTGACGACGGTGCGCGGCGGCAGCGGCGTCACCGCGGCGATCGCGTCGCGCAGCCCGAGCGCGCGGGCCTCGGTCGCCGCGGTGTCGATCACCGTGACCGCCTCGGGGCCGACCAGGAACCCGGCGTTGTTCAGGCACCAGGTGCCATCGGGCTGGATCCAGGCGTACACCCGGTCGGCGATCTCTTCCAGGTGGGGCGGCGGGGCCGTGCGCATGGCGAACTCCTGCGAGGTGGGGGCCGACCACGTTACGGGACGGCCCCGCCGCCGGGGGCCGGGCGCGTCAGTGCAGGGAGCGCAGGATCCGCAGGACGTCCTCGGCGGACACGCCCGCGCCGGCCTGCTCGGGGGCGCCCGCGTGGACCAGGTGCGCGCGGGCGGCGTCGGCGTCGCCGCGCCGGGCCGCGACCTCGGCCGCCGCCCGGTTCAGGTCACGGTGCCGCGGCTGCTCGGCGAGCTTGCGCTCCAGCAGCGGCCCCGCCTCCTCGTCGCGCTCGCAGGCCGCCAGAGCCACGGCCAGCTCGACCTCGGGGTCGAACAGGCTGTGCAGCATGAAGCCCGAGTAGCCGAGGCGGACGCGCGGGTGCACCTCCACGGCGGTGCGCGCCCACTCCAGGGCCTCCTCCGGGCGGTCCTGGCCGCGCAGCGACAGCGCCAGCCAGTACGCGGCCTCGTGCAGCGGCTCCCGGTCGTCGCGGGCGTCCCAGGCGATGCGCAGCAGCGGCTCGGCCTCGGCGTGCGCGCCGCGCCGCACCAGGGAGCGGCCCGCGAGCCACCCGCACCAGGGGACGCCGTTGCGGGCGGCCAGCGCCCACATCCGCTCGGCCTCCTGGGGGTCGCCGGACTCCTCCGAGCGGCCGCCGGCCCACCACGCGGCCCGGCCGTTCCCGAGGCGCGCGGCACGGCGCAGCCACAGCCCGGCGAGCAGCGTGCGGCCCGCCTTCAGGTACCGCTGCCCCAGCCACTCGATCAGCTCGACGTCGGCGGGGTCGGGGACTGCGGCCGCGGCGGCGCGCGCGTGGGCGGCCTCGGCGGCGGGCTCGACGCGCGGCAGGAGGAACCGGTCGAGGACGCCCGTCCGCTCGCGCAGCCGCGCCAGCTCCAGCAGCGCGCCGGGATGCCCGGCCCGCTCGGCGGCCTCGAACCAGCGGACGGCCTCGACCATCTCGTACCGGTCGCGCAGCACCGCGGCCAGCTCGAACGCGGCGGCGGCGTCCCCGGCGCCGGCGGCGGCCCGCAGGTCCGCACCGGGCGGGTCCGGCAGGACCATGGCGCGGTAACCGGGCAGCGCGTCGAGCGCGGCGGCGGGACCGTCCTCGTCGCCGAGGTCGCGGGCCTCGGTCAGCCAGCGCTCGGCCTCGTCCCAGCGGCCGAGCCCGATCTCGTGGCGGCCGAGGCTGAGCGCGGCGGAGGCGCCGCCGCGCGCGGCGGCGGCGCGGAGGCGCGCCCCGGCGCCGGCCAGGTCGCCGCGCTCCTTCAGGATCAGGCCGAGCAGGCGGTCGGCGAGGGGGTCGCCGGGGAAGCGCTCGGACGCGGCGGCCAGCACCCGTTCGGCCTCGGCGTCGCGGCCGAGGCCGTCCAGCAGCAGCGCCTTGGCCAGGTGCAGCCGCACGGCGTCGGCGGCCGCGATGGCGGCGTCGAGCACCTCCAGCGCGACGGGCACCAGGTGGGGGAGCCGCTCGTACTGGTCGGGCTCCAGGGGGACGTCGAGGCCGGCGGCGTACTCGGGGTCGGCGTCGGTCCGCGGGCGGTCGAGCGCGCCGGCCAGCTCCTCGGCCAGCTCCTCCATCTCCTCCAGCCGTCCCGCGGCGACGTGGTCGCCCGCGGCGGCGGCCTCGCGCAGCAGGCGCTCGCCCTCGGCGGTCTCGCCGCGCGCCAGCATCAGAATCGCGCCGTTGGTGGTGCACTCCAGGTGGCCGAGGGCGGTGCCGCGGGCGTACCAGGCGGCGGCGCCGTCGAGGTCGCCGGTGTCCTGGAGGAGGGTGGCGAGCCCGAACGCGCAGCCGCCGTCGTGGTCGGCGGCGGCGCGGTACCAGCGCTCGGCGCCCGCCAGGTCGCCGCGGTCGCGCAGCGCGATGCCGAGCGTCCGGGCGGCGAAGGCGTCCCCGGCCGCGGCCGGTTCCTCCAGCAGGGGCAGCGCGGCGTCGGTGTCCTTGCGGCCGAGCAGCTCCCGGGCCGCCTCCAGGGCGCTTTCGGGCGTTTCGTCGTTCATGCGACAGGTGTAGCAGAGATCATTTGGGGTGTTACGGCGTTTCCGGGCCGGATGTGCCGCCCGTGCTGCCTATGGTGTGTGCGACATGCGAATCCTGCACACCTCCGACTGGCACCTCGGCAGGTCCTTCCACCGCGAGGACCTGCTCGCCGCGCAGCGCGCCTTCGTCGACCACCTGGAGGCGACCGTCCGCGACGAGGGCGTGGACGTCCTGCTGGTCTCCGGCGACCTCTACGACCGCGCGCTGCCCCCGGTGGACGCCGTCCGGCTGTGCAACGAGGCGCTCGGCCGGCTGTCCGCGCACGCCCGCATCGTGCTGATCGCCGGCAACCACGACTCGGCGCACCGCCTCGGGTTCGGCGCCTCGCTGATGGACGCCGGCGGCGTCCACCTGCGCACCGACCCCGCCACCGTCGGCGAGCCCGTCCTCATCGACGGGACGGCGTTCTACCCGATCCCCTACCTGGAGCCCGAGCTCGTCCGCGACCCCTGGGAGCTGGCCGAGCGCAGCCACGCCGCCGCCCTCGGCGCCGCCATGGACCGCGTCCGCGCCGACCTCGCCGCGCGCCCGGCCGGGACGCGCTCGGTCGTCCTCGCCCACGCGTTCGTCACCGGCGGCGCCCCCAGCGACAGCGAGCGCGACATCTCCGTCGGCGGCTCGGCGCACGTGCCCGCCTCGGTGTTCGACGGCGTCGACTACGCCGCCCTCGGCCACCTGCACGGCAAGTGGGCCGTCACGCCCCGCGTCCGCTACTCCGGCTCGCCGATCGCCTACTCCTTCTCCGAGGAGCACCACGTCAAGGGCTACTGGCTGATCGACCTGCGCGACGACGGCACCCTGGACGACCGCTTCGTCGAGGCGCCCGTCCCGCGCCCCCTCGCCCGCCTGCGCGGCCGCCTGGACGACCTGCTCGACGACGAGGCGCACGAGGAGCTGGTCGGCCACTGGCTCCAGATCACCCTCACCGACCCGCAGCGCCCCGCGAACCCGATGGAGCGGCTGCGCGCCCGCTTTCCGCACGCCCTGGTGCTGAACTTCGAGCCCGACCGCGACGGCGCCGCCGACGACCGCACCTGGTCCGACCGCGTCCGGGGCCGGTCGGAGCTGGAGGTGGCCGGCGACTTCGTCACCGAGATGACCCTCGCCCCCGCCACCGCCACCGAGCTGGCCCTGCTCCGCGAGGCGTTCGAGGAGTGCCGCGACAAGGAGGTCTCATGAGGGAGCCGGAAGGGCGCGGCGTCGCCTGGACTGAGGAGCGACGGGAGCGCAGCGACCAGAGCGACGAGGGAAGGCGGCGCCTCAAGGCGCCCTGCAGGCGACCGGGGGCACGGTGAGGCTGCACCGGCTGGAGATCACCGCGTTCGGGCCGTTCGCCGGTTCGGCGGCGATCGACTTCGAGGCGCTGTCGGACGCCGGGCTGTTCCTCGTGCGGGGCCGCACCGGCGCCGGCAAGACCTCCGTCCTGGACGCCGTCTGCTTCGCCTTCTACGGGCGCGTCCCCGGCGCCCGCCGGCACAGCGACAACCTGCGCAGCGACCACGCCGCCGCCGGCGCCGCCCCGCAGGTGGTGCTGGAGACCACCGTCCGGGGGCGCCGCCTGCGGATCACCCGGTCGCCCGCCTGGCAGCGGCCCAAGCTGCGCGGCACCGGCACCACCCTCCAGCAGGCCAAGGTGCTGGTGGAGGAGCACGAGCGCGGGTCCTGGAAGATGCTGGCCACCCGGCTGGACGAGGCCGGCGACTTCCTGACCGGCCTGCTCGGCATGAGCGACGCCCAGTTCTGCCAGGTCGCGATGCTGCCGCAGGGCCAGTTCGCCGACTTCCTGCGCGCCAAGGCCGACGCGCGCCGCGAGGTGCTGTCGCGGCTGTTCGCCACCCAGGTGTTCGCCGACATGGAGAAGTGGCTCGTCGAGCGGCGCCGCGCCACCCGCGCCGACGCCGACCTGCTCGGCGCGGCCGCCGTCGCCACCGGCCGCCTGGTCGGCGAGGTCGCCCGCACCGGCCCGCCCGGCGAGGACGACCCCGCCCTGCTGCCCGCGTTCGCCGCCGAGCTCGCCGCCGCCCACGACGACGTCCGCGCCGTCACCGCGGACCTGCTCGCCGGAACCGCCGCCGCCCTGGACACCGCCCGCACCGCGCTCGCCGACGGCCGCGCCGTCGCCGACCTGCGCCGCCGCCACGCCGACGCCCTCGACGTGCAGCGCAAGCTGAACGAGCGCGCCGAGGAGCGCGCCCTCATCGACGGGCGCCTGGAGGCCGCCGCCCGCGCCGACCGCGTCGTCCCGCTGGTGCGGGCGCTCCGCGACCGCGAGCAGCGCGCCGCGCAGGCCGCCCGCTGGGCCGCCGAGACCCGCGCCGCGACCGCCGGGCTCGTCCCGCCGGACGCCCCCGAGGACGTCCTCGCCAAGGCCGAGCAGACCGGCCGCGCCGAGATCGCCGTCCTGGAGGGCCACCGCGCCACCGTCGCCCGCCTGCGCGATCTCGCCGCCGCCCGCGCGGACGCCCACCGCGAGCTCGACCGGCTCGGCCCCGAGCGCGACCGGCTCGCCGCCGCGCTGGAGGCGCTGCCCGCCGACATCGGCGACCGCCGCGCGTCCCTGGAGACCGCGCGCCTCGCCGCCGCCGGACGCGAGGGCGCCGCCGCCCGCGTCGCCGACGCGCGGCGCCTGCGGGACGCCGCGCTCCGCCGCGACCGGCTGGACGGCCTGCTCGGCGACGCCGAGGACGCCCACCGCGCCGCCGTCGACGCCGCGCAGGCCGCCCGCGACCGCGTCCAGGAACTCCGGCAGGCCCGCCTGGAGGGCATGGCCGCCGTGCTCGCCGCCGACCTGGCGCCCGGCGCACCGTGCCTGGTGTGCGGGTCGGCCGAGCATCCCGCGCCCGCCACCGGCCTCGGCCTCGTCCCCGGCGAGGACGACGAGGCCCGCGCCGAGCAGGCCTACCAGGACGCCCAGGCCGCCCGCGACCGCGCGTCCGCGCGCGCCGCCGAGCTGCGCGCCGAGCACGACGCCGCCCGCACCGAGGCCGGCGAGGAACCCGCCGGGCACTACGCGGACGCGCTCGCCGCGGCCGAGGACGCCGAGCGCGACCTCGCCGGCGCCGCCGCCGACGCCGAACGCCACGCCGCCGCCCTGCACGCCCTGGAGCTGGAGGAGAAGCGGCACCGCGACCGCCACGACCGCGTCCAGCAGGACCTCGTCCGCCTGCGCTCCGACGACGCCGCGCGCGCCGATGAGGAGGAGCGCCTCCGCGCCGACCTCGCCGCCGCCCTCGGCGACGACGCCACGCTGGAGGAGCGCATCGCGCGCGTGACCGGCGAGGCCGACGCCCTCGCCCGCGCCGCCGACGCCCTGCGCGGGGAGGCCGCCGCCGCCGAGGAGCTGGCCGCCGCCCGCGCCGCCGCCGAGGGCGCCGCCGCCGAGCAGGCGTTCCGCACCCCCGAGGAGGCCGTCGAGGCCGCCCTCGACGACGAGGAGCAGGCGCCGCTGCGCGACAAGGTCCGCTGGTTCGACGAGCAGAAGGTCCGCGCCGCCGCCGTCCTCGGCGACCGGGACGTGCGGGCGGCCGCCGCCGGCCCCGCCCCCGACCTGGACGCGCTGCACGCCGCGCACGCCGCGGCCGAGGACGCGCACGCCGCCGCGACCGGCGCCGCCGACCGCGCCCACCGCCGCAGCGCCCGCCTCGGCGAGCTGCGCGCCCGCCTCGCCGGCGAGATCCGGGCCTGGCGGCCCGCCGCCGACCGCCACGCCGTCGCCAAGCGCATGGCCGACCTCGCCACCGGCGGGCCGGGCGTCAACCGGCACGCCATGTCGCTGTCGGCGTACGTGCTCGCCGCCCGCCTGGAGCAGGTCGTGGCCGCCGCCAACGCGCGCCTGGACCGCATGTCGGGCGGCCGCTACGTCCTCGACCACACCATCGACAAGGCCGCCGGCGACCACGGCCGCAAGGCGACCGGCGGCCTCGGCCTGCGCGTCCTGGACTCCTGGACGGGCCGGTTCCGCGACCCGGTCACCCTGTCGGGCGGCGAGTCGTTCATCACCTCCCTCGCCCTCGCCCTCGGCCTCGCCGACGTCGTCACCGCCGAGGCCGGCGGCACCGAGATCGGCACGCTGTTCGTCGACGAGGGCTTCGGCACCCTGGACGAGGACACCCTCGACGAGGTCATGGACGTCCTGGACGGCCTGCGCGACGGCGGCCGCGCCGTCGGCATCGTCAGCCACGTCGCCGAGCTGCGCGCCCGCATCCCCGCCCAGCTCCACGTCACCAAGGGCCGCGCCGGCTCCACCGTCCGCGTCGAGGTCTAGCCGGGGCCGGCGACGCCCCAGTGCGCGAGGACGCGGGCGGGCAGCGCCAGGGGCAGCCAGGACGCGACGGCGCGCGCCAGCGCGGGATCGGGCCGCTCGTCCCGGGCGATCAGCAGGTCCAGGGCGTTGAGGCGGCCGTCCTCGTCATCGGCGGGGACGCGGCGGGCGGTCTCCAGCACCGCGGCGAGCGGGCCGCGCCAGCGCTGGTCGCCCGCCACCATCATCGCGAGGATCGCCGCGTCCAGCAGCGCCGCCTCGGCCGACCCGGGATCCTCCAGCGCCGCGGGCGGGGGAGCGGCGGCGTAGCCGGCGAGCGCCGCCGCGGCCTCGCCCGCCAGCCCGGCGACGCGGGCGCCCTCGCAGGCGGCGAGCCGCACCCGGACGTCGGGATGGCCGAGCCCGTCGCGGAACAGCGGCCCGAACACCCGCCGTACCGCGCGCTCCGCGCGGCTCCGGGCGCAGGCGGCGTGCAGCGCGGCGGCGGCGGTCTCGGGCGCGTCCGCGAGCAGGTGGCGGACGAGCGCGGCCGCGTCGCCGGCGGGGAGGGCACCGACGATCTCGCCGAGCGGATGCCCGGACCAGCGCCACCACCGGCCCCGGAACGGGTCGCCGCCGCGCAGCGCCGCCGCGACGGCGGCCGGGGCGCCGTCCGGCCACGGCAGCCCGTGGACGGCGAGGCACCACGCGGCGGCCAGGCGGGTGCGGGCGCCGTCCCCGGCGAGCGCCGACAGCAGCCACGGCACGGCCCCGCCGGGGTCCAGGCGGGCGGCGGCGGCGAGCAGCGACGCGCGGATCATCGGGACGTCCTCGGCGGCGTAGCGCTCGCGCAGCGCCGCCACCGGGAGGCCGCCGGGCGGGAACAGCCCGGCCAGCTCGACGGCGGTCGCGCGGAACCCCTCGTCGGGGTCGGCGAGCAGCCCGAGCACCAGCGGCGCCCGGGCCGCCAGCGCCGCCCGGACGGCGCCGAGGACGGCCGGATCGCCGTCGCGGGCCGCCGCGATGTCGACGGCGAGCCGCAGCAGATCCGCCCGGCCGGGCGCTCCGGTCCCGGCGGCGTCCAGAGCCTCCGCCAGCACGCCGGGCGCCGCCGCGTCCGCGCGGTCGTCGGGGAGGAGGGCGCGCAGGCAGAGGTCGTCGAGCGCGTCGCCGTCACCCTCGGCGGCCCGCTCGACCGTCACGCGCCCGCCCCGCGCTCGTCGAGGACGCGCAGCAGGACGCGCCGGGCGGTCCCGTCGTCGAAGTACAGGGGGGCGTCGCCCTCGACCGTCTCGCGGATCAGCGGCACCAGGGGTGCGATCGCGTCGCCGAGCTCGGCGACGGCGTCCTCCAGCCGGCGGTCGGCGCGGCGGTCGCGGAGCCGGTCCGCCAGGGCGTGCAGCAGCGGAGCGGCGTCGCCGGTGAGGCGGTGCAGGGTGATGCCGGCGCCGATGTCCGGCATGAACGGGGACGTCGCCGCCGCGCGCAGGGCGTCGGCGAGGGGCAGCGCCGCCGGGCCGAGGCGCGCGGCCAGGTCGAGCGCATCTCTGTAGAGGGCGTGCGCGGCCAGCACTTCGCGGGCGGTGTCCACCGCCACCGACGTGTCGCCGGTCAGGTCGAGCAGCAGCGCGGCGGCGGCCGTCCGCTGTGCGGCGCCGCCGCCTCCGGCGGCCGCGCGCAGCTCGTCCAAGCGGGCGGTGGCGTCCAGGCCGTGCGCGGCGGCGAGGCGGGCGGCGTCGACCGGGGCGGCGGTGGCGACGAACTCGTGCAGGTGGACGGGGTCGCCGGTGATCGCGAAGAGGGCTTCGGCGCGGGGCGCGGACGGCGGCGCGGCCAGCAGATCGGGGACGGCGGCCGCCGCTGCGGGGCCGATGGAGGCGAGCGCCCGCGCCGCCGGGACGTCGCCCGTCCGCGACGCGGCGGCGAGCTCGGGGACGGCGGGCGCGGCGGCCGGGCCCCAATGAGCCAGGAGCCGCGCCGCGCCGCTATCGGGCAGGAGCGCCCGGACCGCCGCCAGCAGCGCCGGGTCGGGGGCCTCATCCCGGACGATCAGCAGCTCCAGCGCGTTCAGCCGGAAGTCCTCGCCCGGCGCGCCGGTGACGCGGCGCCCGGCGGACAGCACCGCGGCGAGCGGGCCGCGCCAGCGCTGGTCGCCCGCCAGCATCATCGTCAGCAGCGCCGAGTCCAGGAGCCGTGCCTCGGCCGAATCCGGCTCGTTCAGCGCGGCCGGGGGCGGGTCGGCGACGAAGCCTGCGAGCGCCCGCACGGCCTCGCCGAGGCGTCCGGCGGCGCGGGCGCCGACGGAACCGGCCAGCCGGACGGCGGCGTCGGGATGCGCGAGGCCCTCCAGGAACAGCGGCGCGAACGCCCGCTGCGCCGAACGCGACACGCGGCAGCGCTCGGCAACGGCCGCCAGCGCCCTGACGGCGCTCCCCGGCCCGTCCGCCAGCATCGCGCGGCCGAGGCCGAGCGCGTCGTCCAGGGGGAGCGAGTCGAAGATGTCGTCGAGCGGCCGGTAAGACCACATCCACCTGCCGCCGCCGAACGGGTCATCGGCGCGCAGGGCCGTTACGACGGCCGCGGTGGCGCCTTCCGGCCACGGCAGCCCGTTGACCGCGACCGCCCAGGCGGCGCCGGCGCGGACGGCGTCGTCGTCCTCGCCGAACGCCGACGCCAGCCAGGGCGCGGCGTCTTCCGGGTGCAGCCGGGCCGCCGCCGCGAGCAGCGAGGCCCGCATGACCGGGGTCGCCTCGGCGGCGTAGCGCGCGCGCAGCGTCTCCAGCGGAACGCCCCCGGACGGCAGATGCCCCGCCAGGTGGACGGCGGCCGCGCGGACCTCGTCATCGCGGTCGGCGAGCAGCGGCAGGACCAGCGGAGTCTTGGCCGCCAGGACGGCCTGCACGTCGGCGAGCACCTGATCGTCGGCGTCGCGGCTCTCCGCGGCCGCCCCCGCCAGATGCAGCAGCCCCACCCGCCCGGCCGTGCCGGGATCGGCGGCCAGGTCCAGCACCAGCGGCAGCGCGACGGGCGTCGCGGTGTAGAGCGTGCCCTGATGCACGATGCTGCCGAACAGCTCCGACAGCGCCTCGCCGTCGCCCGCCGCCGCGTCCCGGATCAGGTCCCCGACATCGGCCGCGGAACCGTAGGCGTGGTCCAGCGCGGACCAGTCGATCGTCACCCCGGCAGCCTAGGCGTCAGGTGGTGCGCAGGGTGGCGAAGAACGTCTCGAAGATCGTGCGGCTGCCCGCCCAGTCCTCGGGGTGGGTGGACATGTTCACCGCGTACCCGCCGCCCGGCAGCGTGAAGGTCCGGTTCAGCTGGTGGAACGCCGAGTTCGCCGCGCCCTTGTCGGTGACGGTGTACTCCAGGTCGCACGCCGACGTCCCGTAGGCGACGCGCCCCAGGTAGAGGCGCTGGTACCCGGTCCAGGACGCCGGGGTGCCGCGGAAGGTGCTCTCCATCGCGTTGGAGGCGGCGACGGGCTCCCGCGTCGAGGCGCTGATGTAGATGGACCGGCCGGTGTTGTCGGTGAACTTGCGCTCGCTGTTCTGGCTGTCCCAGGCGATCTGCCAGTCCTGCGGGACGGCCGCCGAGTAGTGCAGCGTCGCGTCCTGGTAGGTCCGGTAGCCGGCCGGGACGGTGGGGGAGCCGGACGGGACGCCGGTCGGGCCGAGGACCGGGCTCGGCAGCGTCGACGACGGCGCGGGCGAGGCGGACGCGGCCGCGCGGCCGCCGTCCCCGCCCCGCTTCACCAGCAGCAGCACCGCGCCCGCGACGAGGGCGAGGAGCACGACGGCCGCCGCGGCGGCCAGCGGCCAGCGGGCCCGCGACGGGCGGTCCTGGACCGGAGGCCCGCCGCCCCAGGGCGGGGGCGGCGGACCGCCTGCCTGGAAAGGGAACGGCGACGGCGTCGCAGACGGCGGCAGGGTCGGCGGGGGCGCGGCCGTCATCGTCGCGGTCGGGTAGTGCCCGGCGTCGGCGTGCCCGGCGAGCGGGCCCGAGGCGGGCACGGCCGGTTCGGGGGCGGGCTCGCGCAGCGCGTGCTCCAGCAGCTCCTGCGCCCGGTCCAGGGACGGCCGCGCGCCCGGCTCGCGCTGCAGCAGCGCGGCGAGCACCGGCGCGAGCGCGCCCGCGTGCGGCGCCGGGTCCGGCGGCCGGGTGAGCAGCGCCGACACGATCGTCACGAACTCGGTGCCCTGGTAGGGCGGGCGGCCCTCGACGGCCGCGTACAGCGTCGCGCCGAGGCCCCACAGGTCGGTCGGCGGGCCGGTCGGGCGGCCGTCGGCCTGCTCGGGCGCCATGTAGGCGGGCGTGCCGAGCATCGTGCCCGCCTGGGTGAGCCGGACGTCCCCGGCGAGGGTGGACAGCCCGAAGTCGGTGATGACGGTGCGCCGCTCGGTGAGCAGAACGTTGCCCGGCTTGAGGTCGCGGTGCACGACCCCGGCCGCGTGCGCCTCGCGCAGCGCGTCCACCAGGTCGAGCCCGAGGCGCGCGGCGCGGTGCGGCGGCAGCGGCCCCTCGCGCGCGATCGTCTCGGCCAGCGACCGGCCGCGCACCAGCTCCATGACGATGACCGGCGACCCGGCGTCCTCGGTCACGTCGAACACCGTGATGATCCCCGGATGGCTCAGCCGGGCCGCGGTGCGCGCCTCGCGGACGGTGCGGGCCGCGAGCGTGCCGCGCGTCTCGGCGTCGACGCCCGCGGGCACCTCCAGCAGCTTCACCGCCACCTCGCGGTGCAGCATCTCGTCCCGGCCGCGCCAGACCGTGCCCATGCCGCCCCGCCCCACCGGCTCGGCCAGCCGGTACCGGCCGTTGATGAGGTCGCCCTCGCGTCCCGCCACCCCCCGAATGTGGCATGCCACGGCCCGTGGTGCCAAGGGGGGACGGCCGCGCTCCCCGTTGACATGAAAATCCAGTATTCCTACTATTTAAGTAGGTAATACTTTCCACGCCAGGACGCGGGACGCGCCGCGTTCCGGCCGAGGGAGCCTCCCGATGCCCAAGCAGATCCATCTCGCCGCGCACTTCCCCGGCGTCAACAACACCACGGTCTGGTCCGACCCGAACGCGGGCAGCCAGATCGACATCGCCTCGTTCGTCCACCTCGCGCGGACGGCCGAGCGCGGGAGGTTCGACTTCTTCTTCCTCGCCGAGGGCCTCCGGCTGCGCGAGCGCAAGGGCCTGATCCACGACCTGGACGTCGTCGGCCGCCCCGAGTCGCTCACCGTCCTCGCCGCCCTCGCCGGCGCCACCGAGCGCCTCGGGCTCGCCGCCACCGTCAACTCCACCTTCAACGAGCCCTACGAGCTGGCCCGCCGCCTCGCCACCCTGGACCACCTGAGCGACGGCCGCGCCGCCTGGAACGTCGTGACGAGCTGGGACGCCTTCACCGGCGAGAACTTCCGCCGCGGCGGCTACCTGGACGAGGCCGACCGCTACGCCCGCGCCAGGGAGACCCTCCAGACGGCCCGCGAGCTGTGGGACTCCTGGACCGACGACGCGATCGTCGCCGACCGGGAGTCAGGGGAGTTCGTCCGCCCCGGCCAGGGCGAGTTCCGTCACCGCGGCGAGCAGTTCGACATCTCCGGCCTGTTCTCCACCCCGCGCGGTCCGCAGGGCCACCCGGTCATCATCCAGGCGGGCGACTCCGAGGAGGGCCGCGAGTTCGCCGCCTCCGACGCCGACGTCATCTTCTCCCGGCACAGCCGCCTGGAGGAGGCCCGCACCTTCTACAAGGACGTCAAGAGCCGCCTCGCCAAGTACGGCCGCGCCGAGGACGACCTGAAGATCCTGCCCGCCGTCACCTTCGTCCTCGGCGCGACCGAGGAGGAGGCCGCCGAGCGCGCCGCGGCGATCCGCACCGCGCAGGTCTCCCCGCAGACCGCGCTCGCCTTCCTGGAGAGCGTCTGGGGCCGCGACCTGTCCGATCACGACCCCGACGGGCCGCTCCCGGCCGCCGACCCCGACCCGGACGAGAAGCTCGCCAAGGGCTGGGCCCGCTTCAACACCGACCGCGCCGCGCTCGCCCGCCAGTGGCGCAAGGTCGCCGAGGAGAAGAACCTCACCACCCGCGAGCTGGTCATCGAGGTCACCAGCCGGCAGACGTTCGTCGGCACCCCCGCGGCCGTCGCCGCCCAGCTCGACGAGTTCGTGCAGACCGGCGGCTCGGACGGCTTCATCCTCGCCCCCCACCTCACCCCGGGCGGCCTGGACGACTTCGTGGACGAGGTCGTCCCGCTGCTCCAGGAGCGCGGCGTGTTCCGCACCGAGTACACCGGCCCGACGCTGCGCGACCACCTCGGGCTCGCCGCGCCCCGCTTCCCCCGGAAGGACGCCTGATGACCACCGTGCACCGCGACCACGTGCACCTCGCCGTCGCCCTCGACGGTGCCGGCTGGCACCCCGCCGCCTGGCGCGAGGCGTCCGCGCGCCCCGCCGAGCTGTTCTCCGCCCGCTACTGGAGCGACCTCGTCGCCGAGGCCGAGCGCGGCCTGCTCGACCTGGTCACCTTCGAGGACCTCCTCGGCCAGCAGTCGTCGCGCCTGGAGGGCCCCGACGGCCGCACCGACCAGGTCCGCGGCCGCCTCGACGCCGTCCTGCTCGCCGCGCGCCTCGCCACCGTCACGTCCCACATCGGCCTCGTGCCGGCGACCAGCGTCACCCACACCGAGCCGTTCCACGTCGGCGCCGGCATCGCCTCCCTCGACCACGCCACGAACGGCCGCGCCGGCTGGCGCCCGCAGATCACCGCCTGGCCGCACCTGGCGGCGCACTTCGGCCGCCGCACCCTGCCCGACCTGGACGTCCACCACCTCCAGGCGCCCGGCACCCGCGAGACCGTCGCCGAGCTGTTCGCCGAGGCCGCCGACGCCGTCGAGGTCGTCCGCCGCCTCTGGGACAGCTGGGAGGACGGCGCCGAGATCCGCGACGCCGCCACCGGCCGCTTCATCGACCGCGACAAGCTGCACTACATCGACTTCCAGGGCGCGCACTTCAGCGTCCGCGGCCCCTCGATCACCCCGCGGTCCCCGCAGGGCCAGCCGCTCGTCACCGCCCTGGCCCATGACCGCGTCCCCTACGAGTTCGCCGCCCGCTCCGCCGACGTCGTGTACACCACCCCGCACTCGCGCGCGGACGCCGCCGCGATCATCGCCGAGGTCGAGGAGGCCGCCGTCACTGTCGGCCGCACCGGCGAGCCGCTGCGGGTCTTCGCCGACCTGCTGGTGTTCGTCGGCGCCGACGCCGCCGCCCGCAAGGAGCGGCTGGACGAGCTGGACGGCGCCCCGCTCGCCTCCGACGCGCTGATCGTCGCCGGCACCGCCGCCGAGCTCGCCGACCTCATCGAGGACTGGCGGGGCGCCGGCGTCGACGGGTTCCGGCTCCGCCCCGGCGGCCTGCCGCACGACCTCGCCGGCATCACCGGCGACCTCGTCCCCGAGCTCCAGCGGCGCGGGATCTTCCGCACCGCCTACGCCGAGGCGACGCTGCGCGAGCGGTTCGGCCTCGCCCGGCCCGCCAGCCGGTACGCGGCGGCCTCATGAAGTTCCTCGCGATCTCGCTCATCGTGCACGCGCCGGACCCCGTCACCGGCGCCCACACCTCCGTCACCGAACGCCTGCGCGAGGTCGTCGACAACGCCGTGCTCGCCGAGCAGCTCGGTTTCGATGGATTCGGCGTCGGAGAGCGGCATGAACGTCCGTTCCTGTCGTCGGCGCCGCCCGTGGTGCTCAGCCACATCGCGGCGCTCACCTCCACGATCCGGTTGTTCACCGCCGTCACCACGCTCAGCCTGCTCGACCCCGTCCGCGCGTTCGAGGACTACTCCACGCTCGACCACCTGTCCGGCGGCCGCCTCGAACTCATGATCGGCAAGGGGAACGGGGCGGCGCAGGCCAAGCTGTTCAGCGTCACCGCCGACGACCAGTGGGAGCGCAACCGCGAGGGCTACGAGCTGTTCCGCCGCCTCTGGCGCGAGGACCACGTCACCTGGTCGGGCGCCTACCGGCCCGCGCTGGACGGCGCCGAGGCCCTGCCGCGCCCGCTGCAGAAGCCCGTCCGCGTCTGGCACGGCAGCGCCACCAGCAAGGAGTCGGTCGAGCTCGCCGCCCTCTACGGCGACCCGCTGTTCTCGGCCAACGTCACCAATCCCGTCGAGCCCTACGCCGAGCTCGTCGCCCACTACCGCGAACGCTGGGCCCACCACGGCCACGACCCGGCGGACGCCCTGGTCGGCGCGGGCAGCGCCGGCTTCCACGCCGCCCGCCGCTCCCAGGACGCCGTCGAGGCGTACCGGCCGGTGTTCGAGGCGCGGCAGCGGATGTTCGCCGCGCACGGCGTCGCCCCCGTCTTCACCGACCTGGAGGACGCCATCGAGCGCAGCTCGGCGCTCATCGGCAGCCCGCAGCAGATCATCGACAAGGTGCACCGCTACCACCGGCGCCTCGGCCACGAGGTGATGCACGTCCAGGCCGACGCCGACGGCCTGCCGAAGGCCGCGCACCGCGCGTCGCTGGAGCTGCTGCACAGCGACATCGCGCCGGTGCTGCGCAAGGAGATCCCGAGCCGGCCGTTCCCCGAAGCGAGGCAGCCATGACGACCACGGTCCCCCTGTCCATCCTCGACCTCGCCCCCGTCGTCTCCGGCGGCACCCCCGCGCAGGCCCTCCGCGAGACCATCGCGACCGCCCGGCACGCCGAGCGGCTCGGCTATCACCGGTACTGGCTCGCCGAGCACCACTTCGCGCGCGGCGTCGCGTCGGCGGCGCCGCCCGTCCTCATCGCCCTCGTCGCCGCCGCGACCGAGCGCATCCGCGTCGGCTCGGGCGCCGTGCAGACCGGCCACTGGACGCCCGTCGCGATCGTCGAGCAGTTCGGCACCGTCGACGCCCTGCACCCCGGCCGCGTCGACCTCGGCCTCGGCCGCTCCGGGCAGCGCCGCGCCGAGCTCGCCGCGCGCGCGCAGCGGGCCGGCACCGCCCCGCCGCCGCCCGAGGAACGCGTGGTGGACGGCCTGCTCATCCCCAAGCCGTTCGACTTCAGCGTCCTCGCCGGCAGCCCCCTGCTGAGGGCCTACGGAGAACTGCTCCAGCAGCCCGGCGCCGAGACGCCCGACTTCGCCGACATCGTCGACGACATCGCCGGCCTGCTCGCCGGCACCTACCGCACCCCCGACGGCCTGCCCCTGCACGCCGTGCCCGGCGAGGGCGCCGGCGTCGAGCTGTGGATCCTCGGCAGCAGCGGCGGGCAGAGCGCGCAGGTCGCGGGGGAGCGCGGCCTGCCGTTCGCCGCCAACTACCACGTCGCGCCCTCGGCCGTCCTGGACGCCGTCAACGCCTACCGGGAGGCGTTCAAGCCCTCGGCCACCCTGGACGAGCCCTACGTCGTGGTGTCGGCCGACGTCGTCGTCGCCGACGACGACGCGGCCGCCCGCGAGCTCGCCGCCGCCTACCCGCTGTGGGTGCGCAGCATCCGCAGCGGCGAGGGCGCCATCCCGTTCCCCACCGCCGACGAGGTCGCCCGCCACCCCTGGACCGACGCCGACCGCGACCTGGTCGCCGACCGCGTCGCCACCCAGTTCACCGGCGCGCCCGGCACCGTCGCCGAACGCCTCGACACCCTGCGGCGCGTCACCGGCGCCGACGAGCTCCTCGTCACCACCATCACCCACGACCACGCCGCCCGCCTCCGCTCCTTCGAGCTCCTGGCGGCCGAATGGGGCCTCAGCTCGCCGTGATGTAGTGCAGGATCACGTCGTGGACGTGGTGGGTCTTCTCGTCGCCCCGGAACTGCATCTCGTAGGTCTGCGTCCCCACGTGGATCGCGATGGTGCCGCTGGAGAAGAACCCGCCCGTCCACGACCGGTCGCTCACCACGCTCACCGACGTGATCTTGCTGTAGGGGACGCTGGTGAGCGCCACCCGCTTGCCGACGAACGAGGAGTCCTGCACGATCACCCGCCGGTCGGTCAGCCCGATGAACCCGGTCCCGGTCCCGACCGCGTCGTACACCGCGATGATCTGCTCGCCGGGCAGCAGCCCGCTCTCGATCTGCTTGTACTGTCCCGACCGGTCGTGCGGAACGTCCTGAGCCACAGCGCCTCCCACCCTCACCGAAACCGCCCGCCCCGAGTCCACCACCTCATCCCCGGCCGGGGGAAGGGGGTGCGGGCGCCCGGTGGGTCAGCCTCTCAGGGCGGCGAAGCGGAGTTCGAGGCCGTCGAGGAGGGCGGTCAGGCCGGTGGTGAAGGCGGCTTCGTCTATTTCGCGTTGGCGGGGGGCCAGGAGGTGGGCCTCGGTGAGGTGGGGGTAGGCGTCGGTGTAGACGGCGGCGTCGGCGGGGAAGGCGGCGGCGAAGGAGCCGAGGGACGCGCCGGTGATGAAGTAGCGCATGAGGGCGCCGACGTGGGTCGCCTCGCGGCGGGGCCAGCCGGCGTCCACCAGGGCGCCGAAGACGGCGTCGGCGAGGCGGAGGGCGTTCGGGCGGCGGCCCAGGCTGAGGGGGAGGGCCGGGACGATGTTGGGGTGCGTGGTGAGGGCGGCGCGGTAGGAGCGGGCCCAGGCTTCCAGGGCGGGGCGCCAGGCGGGGGCGGCGTCGAGCATGGACAGGTCGACCTCGGCCAGGACGGCGTCGACGACGGCGTCCAGGAGCTCGTCCTTGGTCGCGACGTGGTTGTACAGGGACGGGCCGCTCACCCCGAGGACGGCCGCGAGGCGGCGGGTGGAGAGGGCGGCCAGGCCCTCGGCGTCGACGAGGGCGAGGGCGGCGGCGACGATGCGCGCCCGGCTGAGGAGGGGGCGGGTCGGTCGTGCCATGCGGGCGCCCTCCGGAACGCGGAAAACTTGCGCCGCTAGTTTAGGCGGATTAGCCTCGCGGGCGACGCAGGAACGCCGGGATCGGAGAGGCCATGGACCTGGAGCTGTCGCCCGAGCAGGCCGAGGTGCGGCGGGTCGCCGCCGACTTCGTGAACCGCGAGATCGTGCCGTTCGCGGCGGAGTGGGACCGCGCCGAGTCCGTCGACCGCAAGATCATCGGGAAGCTGGGCGAGCTGGGCTTCCTCGGCCTGACGATCCCCGAGGAGCACGGCGGGTCCGGCGGCGACCACCTGGCGTACTGCCTGGTGCTGGAGGAGCTCGGACGCGGCGACTCGGCGGTGCGCGGCATCGTGTCGGTGTCGCTCGGCCTGGTCGGCAAGTCGATCAACAGCTTCGGGACGCCCGAGCAGAAGGCGGCGTGGCTGCCGCGGATCACCTCCGGCGAGGCGATCGCCTGCTTCGCGCTCACCGAGCCCGGGACCGGGTCGGACGCGGCGAACCTGACGACGCGCGCCGTCCGCGACGGCGACGACTGGCTGCTGACGGGCACCAAGACCTTCATCACCAACGGCACCTGGGCCGACGTCGCGCTGGTGTTCGCGCGCACCGGCGGCGAGGGGCACCGGGGGATCTCGGCGTTCCTGGTGCCGACGGACGCCGCCGGGTTCACCGCCCGCGAGATCCACGGCAAGCTCGGCCTGCGCGGCCAGGCCACCGCCGAGCTGTCGCTGGAGGACGTGCGCGTCCCCGACGCGGCGCGGTTGCACGCGGAGGGCAAGGGCTTCACCGTCGCGATGGCCGCGCTCGCCAAGGGGCGCATGTCGGTCGCCGCCGGCTGCGTCGGCATCGCGCAGGCGTGCCTGGACGCCGCCGTCGGCTACGCCACCGAGCGCGAGCAGTTCGGCAAGCCGATCGCGGGGCACCAGCTCGTGCAGGAGCTCATCGCCGACATCGCCCTGGACGTGGACGCCGCCCGGCTGCTGACCTGGCGCGTCGCCGACCTCATCGAGCGCGGCGAGGAGTTCGCCACCGCGTCCTCCAAGGCCAAGCTGTTCGCGAGCGAGGCCGCCGTGCGCGCCGCCAACAGCGCGCTGCAGGTGTTCGGCGGCTACGGCTACATCGACGAGTACCCCGTCGGCAAGTACCTGCGGGACGCGCGGGTGATGACGCTGTACGAGGGCACCAGCCAGATCCACAAGCTGCTCATCGGTCGCGCCCTCACCGGGGTGAGCGCGTTCTGACCTCCGCGGCCACTGCCGCCGGGGGCCGGAGAGACATAGTATTCCGGTGTGGATATTGGGGATTCTGAGCAGAGTGTGACCGGGGAGCGCGCCAGCGCCCTGCTGCCGAGGCCCGCGGACTCGGTCGTGGCGATCGCGCCGCCCGGCGAGGGCGACGGCCACTGGGCGGGCGCGCCGAGCGCGGTCGAGCACGACGGCGCGGTCTACCTGGCCTACCGGCTCCGCCGCCCGCTGGACGAGGGCCGCGGCTACGCGATCGTCGTCGCGCGCTCGGCGGACGGGGTGTCCTTCGAGCCCCTGCTCACCATCGGCAAGGACGCGATGCGCGCCGAGTCGTTGGAGCGGCCCGCGCTCGTCCGCACCCCCGAGGGCGCCTGGCGCCTCTACCTGAGCTGCGCGACGCCCGGCACCAAGCACTGGCGCGTCGAGGTGCTGGAGGCGGACGACCCCGCCGGGTTCGACCCGGCGCGGACCCGGGTGGTGCTGCCCGGCAACGCCAAGGTCGGCGTCAAGGACCCGGTCGTGGTGCACCACGAGGGCCGCTGGCACCTGTGGGCGTCGGTGCACCCCCTCGCCGACTGGGACGAGGCCGACCAGATGGTCACCGAGTACGCCACCAGCGCCGACGGCCTGGAGTGGACCTGGCACGGCACCGCCCTGGACCGGCGCGCCGGCGCCTGGGACGCGCGCGGCGTCCGCGTCAGCGCGGTCCGCTTCGACGGCGGCGAGGTGCTCGCCGCCTACGACGGCCGCGCGACGGCGGGCGAGAACTACGAGGAGCGCACCGGCCTCGCCGCCGGCGCCGACCCCAGCGACCTCGCCGCCCTCGGCGTCGGGCCGTGGGCGGTCTCGCCGTACCGGAGCGGCGGCCTGCGCTACGTCGACTACGTCCCCTCGCCGGGCGGCGGCCACCGCCTCTACTACGAGATGACGCGCCCCGACGGCGCCCACGAGCTCCGCACCGAGCGCCGCCGGCCCTGACCACCCGGTCGCCGAAAGTTGAGACGCGGCGTGTTGCCCGCTTTCGATCGCCGTAGCGGGCAACACGCCGCATCTCAACCGTGCGCGGGCATGTCCGAGGCGGCGGTCAGGAGACGCGGGGGCGGCCGTTGCGGGCCTGGCGCTGGCCGGCCGGGCGGGCGCCGACGAGGCCGCCCGAGTCGGCGCGCGGCGCGAGCCAGTCGCCGAACGGTTCGCCGGTGATCTCCTCCAGCAGCGCGACGTCCTCGGTGAAGTAGGGGATGAGCGCCTCGCGCTGCTCCCACGTGAGCGGCGAGCGCGGCCGCGCGTCCTCCTGCAGGACGCGCTCCAGCCGTCCCGCGACGCTCTCGCCGAGCCTCCCCGGCAGCGCCGCGCCCGCGCGCAGCGCCCGCGACACCACGCGGTGCCGCCGCGTCGCCTCCGGGTGGGCGGTGACGTTCTCGCGCGGCACCTCGCTGATGACGCCCTGCTGGACGCCGAGGAAGGCGCAGATGGAGTCGAGGGTCTCGGCGGGGCGCTCCAGCAGCGCCCGGTAGCGGAAGAAGTGCACCTGCTCGCGCGGGAACACCGTGAACAGGTCGCGGAGCTGCTCCCCGTACAGGCCGAGGCCGGTGTAGTGCCAGAACGCCGCCCAGCCCGCGGCGACGCGGCGCGGCTCGTCCGCGCACGCCGCCACCACGTCGTCGATCGGCTCCAGCCCGGCCGACCACAGGTGCGTCCAGTTGGAGTGCGCGCGCTCCACCGGGTCGCGCAGCACGACGATCAGCTTCGCGTCCGGGACCAGCGCGGCGATGCGCCGGTGCGCGGCCCGGTCGTGCAGGTAGAAGGGCGTCGACTCGCCGCGCGGCGCGCCCGGCGGGGCCGCGTCGAACAGCGCCTCGTAGTCCTCGCGGCGCCACACGTGCTCGCGGTAGGTGGCCGCGTCGCCGGGACCGCCCTTGGTGGGCGGCGGCCCGTCGCTGAGGAAGAACTTGGGCTCCTTCACCGCCGACAGGAAGAGCCCGGGATGGCGCCCGAGCGCGGCGTGCAGGGCGGTCGTCCCCGCCTTCGGGACCCCCGCGACCAGGAAGTCGGGCAAGGCCATGGTGTGTCTCCTCGTGGCGAAGGCACGGCTGCGGACTCGATAGAGAACTATATCCACCTATTTACTGGGGAACCGCGTCCGTGTCGGGCGTCACAGCGAGCGCGATCCAGAGCTCGGCGCGGGCCGCCGGGTCGTCGGGGTCGCGGCCGAGCAGCGCGGCGGCCCGCTGCATCCGGGCGCGCAGGGTGTGCCGGTGCACCCCGAGCGCGCGCGCCGCCGCCTCGCCCTGCCCGTTCGCCTGGACGTAGGCGCGCAGCGAGGGGACGAGGTCGGGCCCGGCGGCGCGCAGCGGCGCGAGCAGCGCGTCCGCGAACGCCCGCGCGGCGCCCGGGTCCATCAGCGCGAGGACGCCCTGGCCGGGCAGGTCGCGGTGGTGCAGGACGCCGGCGCCGCCGCGCCGCGCGGCCGCGTAGGTCTCCTCGGCCTGGGCGAGCGCCGTGCCGCCGTCCGCGAGGACCTCGCTCACCCCGACCGGCCCGTCGGCCGCCAGCAGCGCCGCGACCCGCCCGGCGGCCGCGTCCGGCGCGACGACGACGGCGTGGTCGCCGCGCGGCAGCACCAGGCAGCGGGCGCCGAGCGACGTGCCGTCCAGCGCCTCGACCGCGCCCGCCGCGCAGGCCAGCACGCGGAGCGGCCCGGACGGCCCGCCGGGCAGCCCGAGCAGCAGCGCCGCGAGCGCCGCGCGCAGCTCGCGCTCGCCGCCCGGGGTCTCCGACGCCAGCGTGAGCAGCGCGACGGCGGCGCCGGCGATGCCGTGCGCGGCCTGGGGGAGCGGCGCGGCGGTGCCGATCGCCAGGTAGCCGCGCGGGCGGCGGCCGAGCCCGATCCGCTGGACGGCGACGTGCCCGCCCGCGTCCCCGACGGCGACGCTCGCCGCCGCGCCGTCGCGCAGCCGGGGCAGCTCGGGCGCGAGCGCCGCCGCCTCGGCCTCGCCGGCGCCGTGGGCGTGGCGGACGGCGCCGTCGGCGTCCAGCAGCAGCACCCACGCGCCGAGCAGCCGCCCGAGCCGCGCGGCGAGCGCGCCCGGCCCGTCGAGCGCGGCCCGGGTGAGGGCGCGCTGCGCCTGGTAGGCGCGGGTGACGTCCTCCAGGCGCTCGTCGGCCAGCAGCTGCGACACCGCCTTGCCGATCGCGACGAACGGCGTCGCGCGCGGCACCTCCAGCAGCGCGAGGCCCTGCGCGCGGGCGGCGTCCAGCAGCCCGGCGGGGACCGCGGCGTGGCCGAGGCCGACGCCGAAGCCGAGCCCGGCGACGCCGCGCGCGACGAGCCGCGCGACGTAGCCTGCCGCGTCGCCGCCGGCCAGGCGCATGCCGGTGGTGAGGACGAGCTCGCCGCCCTCCAGGAACGGCGTCGGATCCTCCAGCTCGCTCACCGCGACCCAGGTGACGGGCGCCGCGGGCGGCGGGCCGGTCAGCGGGCGCAGGGCGAGCTGGGGCAGCGCGGCGACGGCCGCGAGGGTCGGCGGCATGGCGGCTCCCGGACGGGCGTGGGGTGTGCAGGACGGCGAAACGGATCGGCGCGGATCGCCGACGTGTACGGTTCAGCCTAGGCGCCTCCCGGCCTAGGGTCGGCCCATGACCAGCACGGACATCCCCGCGGGCGCCCCGGGCGGCCGCCTGCCGCAGCGGCGCCGCATCGTCACCGAGATCCCCGGCCCGCGCTCGCGCGAGCTGCACGCCCGCCGCACCGCCGCCGTGCCGCCGGGCGTCGGCAGCGTGCTGCCGGTCTACGTCACGGACGCCGACGGGGGCGTCGTGGTGGACGCCGACGGCAACTCGCTGATCGACTTCGGTTCCGGGATCGCGGTGACGAGCGTCGGCAACGCCAACCCGCGCGTCGCCGAGCGCGTCAAGGCGCAGGCGGACCGGTTCACCCACACCTGCTTCATGGTCGCGCCCTACGAGTCCTACGTGGCGGTGTGCGAGGCGCTGAACCGGCTGACGCCCGGCGATCACGAGAAGCGGTCGATCCTGGTCAACAGCGGCGCCGAGGCCGTCGAGAACGCCGTGAAGATCGCCCGGTACGCGACGGGGCGGCCCGCCGTCGTGGTGTTCGACCACGGCTACCACGGCCGGACCCTGCTGACGATGACGCTGACCGCCAAGAACATGCCCTACAAGCAGGGGTTCGGGCCGTACGCGCCCGAGGTCTACCGGATGCCGCTCGCCTACCCGTTCCGCTGGCCGACCGGCCCGGACAACTGCGGGCCGGAGGCGGCCGCGCAGGCGATCGACCAGATCACCAAGCAGATCGGCGCGGCCAACGTCGCGGCCGTCGTGGTCGAGCCGATCGCCGGCGAGGGCGGCTTCATCGAGCCCGCGCCCGGGTTCCTGCCCGCGATCGCCGCGTTCTGCAAGGACAACGGGATCCTGTTCGTCGCCGACGAGGTGCAGACCGGGTTCGCCCGCACCGGCGACCTGTTCGCCTGCGAGCACGAGGGGATCGTGCCCGACCTCGTCACCACCGCCAAGGGCATCGCCGGCGGCCTGCCGCTCGCCGCCGTCACCGGCCGCGCCGAGATCATGGACGCGGTGCACGGCGGCGGCCTCGGCGGCACCTACGGCGGCAACCCGCTCGCCTGCGAGGCCGCGCTCGCCGTCCTGGAAGAGATCGAGGAGCGCGACCTGACCGGCGCCGCCCGCCGCATCGGGGAAGCGATGCTGCCGCGCCTCCGCGAGCTGGCCGCGAAGCACCCCGCGATCGGCGACGTCCGGGGCCGCGGCGCGATGATCGCGATCGAGCTGGTGCAGGCCGACGGCACCACCCCCGACCCCGTCCTCACCGCCGCCGTCGCCCGCCGCTGCCACGAGGCCGGGCTGCTCGTCCTCACCGCCGGCACCTACGGCAACGTGCTGCGCTTCCTGCCGCCGCTGGTCATCCCCGACCACCTGCTCGCCGAGGGCCTGGACATCCTGACGGAGGCGTTCGCGAAGGAGGCCGCGGCCTGACCGCCAGGGGCGGCGGGGCCGGACGTGGCCGGTGAACGCTCTTGTTCACGGCGGGGCGGCGGCATAGCTTCGAGGGCGCCGCGCAAAGTGATCACTTGCGTCCCGGCGCGGCGCCCGCCACCCCCAGGAGTCCCCGATGCGCCGCCGCCCGCTCGCCCTGGTCGCCGCCGCCGCCCTCGCGGCCGGCCTGGCCGCCCCGGCCCCCGCCTCCGCCGAGCCGCGGCCGGCCTTCCCCAACGGCCTGTACGCGGTGCTACCCGGCTTCGACCCGCTGAAGCCGTCGCGCACGCCCGTCCCGCTCGCCGCCCGGCCCCGCGCCCTGCACGTCGCCTACACCTACAAGGGCGCCGCCCACACCCTGGACGACTACCTGGCGCGCGCCGCGCAGAGCCTCGTCGTGCTGGACGGCGGCGACATCGTCAAGGAGTGGTACGCGCCCGGCTACACCCGGGACTCGCTGTTCCAGTCCTGGTCGATGGCCAAGTCCTTCACCTCCGACGCCGTCGGCATCGCCCTCGGCGAGGGCCGCATCCGCTCCCTCCAGGACAAGGCCACCGACTACCTGCCCGAGCTGAAGGGCTCCGGCTACGGCGACGTCACCCTCTACGACCTGCTGCGGATGTCGTCGGGCGTGCAGTGGACCGAGGAGGTCGACGACGTCCCCATGCACGTCTCCTACAGCATGGGCTGGTTCTCCACCCTGCAGTGGGCGGGCACCGCGCGGCGCGGCTGGCAGCCCGGCAGCCGGTTCGAGTACACGAGCCTGAACAGCGCCGTCCTCGCCCTCGTCGTCGCGCGCGCGACGGGCGTCCCCTACGCCACCTACGTCCAGCGGAAGATCTGGGGCCCGGCCGGGATGGCGTCGGCCGCCTACATCGGCAACGACGGGCACGGCGACAGCCTCGGCTACTGCTGCTACTACGCCACCACCCGCGACGCGGCGCGCTTCGGGAAGATGATGCTGGACGGCGGCCGGGCGGGCGGGCGCCGCGTCGTCCCCGCCTCCTGGGTGGAGCGGGTCCAGACGCCCTCGGGCGTGAACCCGTCCTACGGGCTGCACTGGTGGATCGACCCCGGCCAGGGCTACTACGCCTCGGGCCTCGGCGACCAGAAGATCTACGTCTCGACCCGGTACCGCGTCGTGATCGTCAAGAACACCCTGTTCAACACCGAGGAGGGCGAGACGCTCCCGGCGTTCCGCGCCCTGGCCGCCGAGGTCGCCCGGACCCGCTGAGCGCCCCGGCTCAGGACGCCGCCGGCGCGGGCGCGTAGCTCTGCCAGGCGCCCTGGCGCGGCAGGACCGGCACGCTGAACGTCTGCGCCCCCGAGGTGCGGAACTGCAAGCGGACGGACACGTTCTGGCCCGCGTCCAAGGGCTGCTTGAGGCCGCGCAGCACGATCCGCGCCTGCGGCCCGACCTTGACCGACCCGCCGGCGGGCAGCGCGACCGGCGCGTCCGAGATCTCCACGGACGCGGCGGCCGGGGAGGTGGCGCCGGTCAGGGCGTCGCCGCCGGCGGAGGTGTCGACGGCGCCCGACGGCCCGGCCGTCGCGACGTCCGCGGGCTGGTCGATCAGCGTCAGGTAGAGCGGGGCGGCGCCGCCCGCCGCGATCACCGCGCCGTTCTCGCCGCCGAGGACGAACATGTCCCGCACGAGCACGGACCCGACCTGCCCGTCGACGCCCGCGGCGGGCGCCTCGGCGGTCTGGTTCGGGATCTGCGCGCCGCACCCGGCCCCCAGCAGCGCCGCCGCGGCGACGGCGGCGGCCTTCATCGGAACTCTGGTATCGATCACACAGAGCACTGTAATAGTGACCGAAAGTGAATGATCGGCCGGGGTCAGGTGATGGCGTCGCCGAAGTCCGCCGACAGCGGCGCGAGGTCGGGGTCGCCGAACTCGGCGCGCAGCACGTCGAAAGCCTCCACCTTCTCCTCCCCGTAGCGGAGGACCTGCCGGGCGAAGGTCGCGGGGGTCTTGAACACCGGCGGCGTCGACTTGCTGTGGAACTTGTCGGCGTACATGACGAGGCGCTCCTCGTCGGTCTCGGCGAGGTAGTCGGCGATGGGCAGCGGCAGGTGCTGGCGGACGACGTCGTCCCTGGTTAGGCCCGTCCCGGTGTGGTGGGAGCAGAACCGGCAGAACACCTCCGGCAGGCCCTCTTTGCGCAGCAGCTCCTCCCCGAGGACGCCGTGCCGGATGTAGTTCGTCCCGTCCAGGCGGCCGGCGGCGTCGTAGAGCCGGTAGACGCCGATGTCGTGCAGCAGGCACCCGGCGCGCACCAGGGCGCGGTCCACCGGGCGGGGGAGGCGGTCGAGGAGCTGCTCGGCGATCGCGCACACGATCCGGCAGTGCGTGTGGACCCGCTCGAACGCTTCGGGTGTGGGGGCGTGCTTCTCGTGCAGCGCCCGGATCTCGTCGTCGGTCGGAATCTCCAGCACGCCCGGCAGTCTAGGCGCCCGGCGGCAGGGCGAGGTGCTCGCGCAGGGTCGTGCCCTCGTAGGCGGTGCGGTAGAGGCCGCGCTCCTGGAGTTCGGGGACGAGCCGGTCGACGACCTCTTCCAGCGAGGCCGGGAGCAGGTCGGGCAGCAGGTTGAAGCCGTCGACGGCGCGGGTGCGGACGTACTCGCCCCAGCGGTCGGCGACCTCGCCGGGCGTCCCGACGAACGGGTCGTGGCGGGTGGTGACCAGGCGGGCGAGGTCGACCATCGACAGGCCCTCGCGCTCGGAGCGCTCCCGCCACCCGGCGATGCGGGCGAGCTTGCCGGTGCGCAGCTCGGGCATGAGGGTGCCGCGCGAGGGGTCGAGCTCGTCCTCGCTCGGGTCGATGCCGGGCAGCGGCCCGTGCGGGTCGTAGGCCGACAGGTCGGTGCCCCAGTACTGCTCGAAGAACGCGATGGCGCGGGCGGGCGACACCTGCTGGTGGTGGATCCAGCGGGCCTTCTCCTCGGCCTCGGCGCGGGTGTCGCCGAGCACCACCGACGCGCCGGGCAGGATGCGCAGCGAATCGGGGGAGCGGCCGTGCCGGGCCAGGCGGGCGCGCAGGTCGGCGGCGTAGGCGACGGCCTTGTCGAACGCGGTGTTGGCCGAGAACACCACGTCGGCGTGGGCCGCGGCGAGCTCGCGCCCGCCGGCGGAGTCGCCCGCCTGGAACAGGACCGGACGGCCCTGGCGGCTCGCCGGGACGGTCGCGGTGGCGCGCAGCCGGACGAGGTCGGTGTCGCGCTCGATCTCGCGGATCGACCCCGGACGCGCCCAGCTCTTGGCGTCGCCCGACTCGGCGACCGCGTCCGGCTCCCACGACCCCCACAGCGCCTTGGCGGCCTCCACGAACTCCGTCGCCCGCTCGTAGCGGCGCTCGTGCTCCAGCCAGCCGCCGTGCCGGAAGTTCGCGCCCGTCCAGGCGTTGTCGGTGGTGACGATGTTCCACCCGGCGCGGCCGTCCGACAGCAGGTCCAGGGACGCGAGGCGCCGCGCGAGGTCGGCGGGGAAGTTGTAGGTGGTGTTCTGGGTGGCGACGAGCCCGATGCGCTCGGTGACGGCGGCGAGCGCGGCGAGCTGGGTGATCGCGTCGGGGCGGCCGGCGACGTCCAGCTCGTACGCCCGGCCGCGGTTCTCCCGGACGCGGAGGCCCTCGCCGAGGAAGAACGCGTCGAACAGGCCGCGCTCCAGCAGCCGGGCGACGCCGGTGAAGGTGTCGATCGCGGTGTGCGGGGCGGCGTCGGGGTGGTCCCAGATGAGGGATCCGACGCCGACCTGGAACACGCCGAGGTGGACCTCGGCGTGCGGGTCGTAGGGGGCTCCGGTGTCGGGGCTGCTCATGGGCGGGTCACCTCACGTCGCGGTGGTGTGGCGGCTGGCGGGGCGCGGCAGCCCGAGGACGTCGCGCAGGGTGCCGCCCGGTGCGGGCGGCCGGTGCAGGCCGTCGGAGGCCAGCGCGGGCAGCACGTCGCGGGCGAGCGCGGGCAGGTCGGCGGTGAGGACGGCCGGGTGCAGCCGGACCCCGTCGACGCGGCCCGCCAGGGACCGCAGCGCCTCGGCGAGCCCGGCGGGCGTCCCGACGTGGCGGAGCCGCCCGGGGGTGCGCGGCCAGGGCGCGCCCTCGTCGAGCCGCGCCGCCCGGTCGGCGGCCTCGGCCGCCGACGCGGCGAGGACCACCTCGACCTCGGCGAACGTCAGCCCGGCGCGGTCGCCGCCGTCCGGCTCGTCCACCAGGACGACGTCGGCGCGGTCGTCCACGTCCAGGGACGCGGCGGCGAGCACGACGACCTGCCCCTGCGGCGGCCGGGGCGTGATGAGCGGCCCCTTGACGGTGAAGGACGCGCCTTCGAAGTCGACGTGGTGGACGCGGCCGGCGTCCAGGTAGCGGCCGGTCGCCGACTCCTTGATCACCGCGTCGTCCTCCCAGGAGTCCCAGAGGGCGCGGGCGACGTCGATGACGTCGCGGACCTCGCGGCGCAGCGCCGCCGCGTCCGGCGCGGCCGCGCCGATCGTGGCGAGCGACGCGGCGTCCGCGGCGGCCCCGACGACCCACGCGGCCCGGCCCTTGGACGCGTGGTCGAGCGAGGCGAGCTGGGTGGCGAGGTGGAACGGCTCGGTCGTCGTCACGTGCAGCTCGGGCGCGAGGCCGATCCGGTCGGTGATCGTGGACGCGAACGCGGCGCGCGTCCCGGCCTCCAGCCGGCCCGCCGCGTCCGGCGGCGGCAGCGGCGCGTCGGCGAAGGTGGCGAGCGCGAACCCGGCGGCCTCGGCCGCCGCGACCGCGCGGCGCAGCGCGGCCGCGCCGAGGACGGCGCCGGGCGGCCGCCCCGCGTCGCGCCAGGCGGCGGGGTGGGCGCCGTCGCCGTCGAGGTCGACGGCGAGCAGCAGCGGGCGGGCGGCGGTCATGCCGGCACCTCCGTGCGGTCGGGCCGCCAGCCCAGGTGCGGGGCGACGGACGCGCGGACGTCCTGGAGGATCTGCTCGTAGTCGCGGCGGTCGAACTCGTAGGGCAGTTCGAGGCGCAGCTCGGTCGCGGCGGCCACCGCCGCGTCGCCGGCCAGCCGCTCGACGATCTCGGCGGCGGTGCCGACGAGGTCGGGCGCGAACAGGGTGCGGCGGTCGCCGTGCGGGCGGAGCGTCCGGTCGTGCCGGGCCGCCGCGTAGCCGAGGTAGCGGCGGCGGGTCGCGGCGTCCGCGCCGTCCAGCGGGACGACGACGCGGCCGAGCGCGATCCGCCCGGCCGGCCGGAGCCGCCGGTACTCCTCGATGATCGCGACCTGGGCGGTGACGAAGTCGTCGCTGGTCTCGCCGTGCACGATGTTGCCGGTGAGCAGGTTCATGCCGTGCTCGGCGGCCCAGCGCGCCGAGCGCAGGCTCGTCGCCCCGTACCAGACGCGGTCCAGCAGCTCGGGCCGGTGCGGTTGCAGGCGCGGCCGCTGCACGTTGCCGGGGGAGTGGATGACGGTGTCGGGGCCGCCGAGGTAGTCGCCGCGCAGGTGCTCCAGGAGCTCGCCGATGCGGCCGTAGGACAGGTCCCGCCCGCGCCAGTCGCCGTCGTGGACGATGTCGGCGAGCAGCTCGGCGTGCGGCATGCCGGTGCTGAACCCGGCCTCCAGGCGGCCGTGCGCCAGCGCGTCCAGCATCGTGAGGTCCTCGGCGAGCCGGAAGGGGTTCTCGTAGCCGATCGGGATGACGGCGGTGCCGAGCCGGATGCGGCTGGTGCGCTGGCTCGCGGCGGCCAGGAACACCGGCGCCGACGACACGCCGTGCTCCAGGTGGCGCTGCCGGATCCAGGCGCCGTCGAAGCCGGCCGCCTCGCCGAACTCGAACAGGCGCAGGGTGTCCTCCAGGCCCGCCGCCGGGTCGTCGTCGGCGTAGTTGCCCGGTGACAGGAAGGCGAGGGAGTCGATGGTCACCGCTCCTCCGCCGCCGCGCGCTCGTAGGGGATGCGCTGCCCGGCCTCGACCGCGATCGGCAGCCGGTTCTCCGCGGGCGGCAGCGGGCAGGTCGCGAGGTCGGTGTAGGCGCACGGCAGGTTCGAGGCCCGGTTGAAGTCGAGCGTCACCGTGCCGTCGGCGGCGGGCGGCGGCAGGTGCAGGGACCGGTTGGCGGCGTAGGTGGTGACGCCGGAGGTCGCGTCGGTGAACAGGACGAGCAGGTCGCCGGGGCCGTGGCCGTTGAACGCCGTCAGCGACAGCGGCGTCCCGCCGATCTCGAACTCGATGCGGCCGGGCGCGTCGTAGACGTGCTCCAGGCCCTCCACGGCCGCGCCGACCTTCGTCGGCCGGGGCTCGTCGAAGGGGACGAAGCGGCCGGTCACGGCCCACGCCGGCGACGGCGGGTAGTCCGGGGTGCCGCGGAACGCCAGCCGCAGCGGGTTCTCGGGGTGGCGCGGGCGGACGATGTCGTGGCCGCCGCGCTTGGCGACCTCGATCGCGGCGTCGCCCCACAGGGCGGTGACGCCGGTCCGCTCGGCGAGGACGCCGAAGGAGTGGCGGCCGCGCACGGGCGCCCCGTCCACGATCAGCTCCTCGCCCTCGCCGAGGTCGACGGTGACGCCGCCGGGGCCGGTCGACCAGGCGCCGGGGGCGTCGGGGAAGCGCTGCGGCTCCCCGTCGAGCCAGTGCAGGCCGGTGATGGCGAGGAAGCCGTGCGGGTCGGCGAGCGCGGCACGGTGCTGCTCGCGCCAGTCCCGCCAGCCGCGGGTGAACTCGTCGTCGGCTTCGGGCGCGGTGCGGTCGGTCGTCTCGGCGGTCATGCGGGCTCCTCCTGTCGGCGCCCGCCGCCGGGGATGGCGGCGAGCAGTTCGCGGGTGTAGTCGTGGCGGGGGGCCGCGAACAGGTCGCGGGTCGCGCCGGTCTCCACGATGCGGCCGGACCGCATGACCGCGACGCGGTGCGCGACCTGCCGCACGACCGCCAGGTCGTGGGAGATCAGCAGGTAGGCGACGCCGGTGCCGGACTGGAGCTCGGCGAGCAGTTCCAGCACCTGCGCCTGTACCGAGACGTCCAGCGCCGACACCGGCTCGTCGCAGACGACGAGGTCGGGGGAGAGCGCGAGCGCGCGGGCGATCGCGACGCGCTGGCGCTGGCCGCCCGACAGCTCGGCGGGACGGCGCCGCAGCGCGGCGGCGGGCAGCGCGACGCGGTCCAGCAGCTCGGCGGCGCGCGCGGCCCGCGACCGGCGGTCGCCGACGCCGAACGCGCGCAGCGGCTCGGCGATCACCTCGCCGATGGTGAGGCGCGGGTCGAGCGAGGCGTAGGGGTTCTGGTAGACGAGCTGGGCGCGGCGCCGCAGCGCGCGCAGCCGGCCGCCGCGCGCCGCCGTCACGTCCTCGCCGCCGAACACGATGCGGCCCTCGGAGGGGTCGGTGAGGCGCAGCACCAGGCGGGCGGTCGTGGACTTGCCCGACCCGGACTCGCCGACGAGCGCGAGGGTCTCCCCGCGCCGGAGGGTGAAGCCGACGCCGTCGACGGCCCGGACGGTGCGGGCGGCGCCCGCCGCGTTCGGCAGCCGGAACTCCTTGACCAGGCCGGCCGCCTCCAGCAGCGGGGCTTCCCCGGGCGCGTCCTCGGACGCGGCGGGGGCGAGCGGCGCGCGCGGCCGGACGGCGTTCAGGCTGGGCGCGCTCGCGAGGAGGCGCCGCGTGTAGGGCGCCTCGGGCGCGTCCATGATCTGCGCGGTCGGGCCGGACTCCACGACGCGGCCGCCCTCCATGACCAGGACGCGGCCCGCCCGGTCGGCGGCGACGCCGAGGTCGTGGGTGACGAGCAGCACCGCGCTGCCGAGCTCGGCGGTGAGGTGCTCCAGGTGGTCCAGGATGCGGCGCTGCACGGTGACGTCGAGAGCGCTGGTCGGCTCATCGGCGATGATCAGCCGGGGGCGGGCGGCGATCGCGATGGCGATCAGCACCCGCTGCCGCATCCCGCCCGACAGCTCGTGCGGGTACTGGCGGGCGCGCACGCCCGGGTCGGCGAGCCCGGCCCGCTCCAGCACCTCCACGGCCTCGACCGGCGCCGACCGGCGGTCGGCGAGGCCGTGCAGCCGCAGCACCTCGGCGACCTGCTCGCCGACCCGCTTGACCGGGTTCAGCGCGACGCCGGGGTCCTGCGGGACGAACCCGATGCGCTTGCCGCGCACGGAGCGCAGCTCGCGGTCGGACGCGGCGGCCAGGTCGCGGCCGCCGAACCCGACGCGGCCCCCGTCCACCGCGGCGTTCTCGGGCAGCAGCCGCAGCACGGCGTGCGCGAGGGTGCTCTTGCCCGACCCGGACTCGCCGACCAGCGCGACGATCTCGCCGGGCCGCACGTCCAGGTCGACGCCGCGCACGGCGGGCGTCCGGCCGGCCGCGGTCCGGTAGGAGACCCGCAGGTCGCGGACCTCCAGCAGCGCCCCGGCCGCGCCGTCGATGTCCTCGTTCACGTCGCTCATCGGCGCCTCGCCCACTCCCCGTCCAGCGCGCGGGCGATGCGGTTGGTGGACAGCACCGTCGCCGCGATGACCAGTCCCGGCAGCGCGGTGAGCCACCACGCGTTCGCCAGGTAGTTGCGCCCGCCCGCGATGACGGTGCCCCACTCGGGCGCCGGCGGCGGTTCGCCGTAGCCGAGGAAGCTGAGCGCCGACACCCCGAGGATCGCGGTGCCGAAGTCCAGCGTCGCGAGCACCAGCACCGGGCCGATGGCGTTCGGCAGGACGTGCCGCCCTAGCACGTTCCACCAGCGGACTCCGCAGGCGCGGGCCGCCTCGACGTACACCGCCTGCCGCACCCGCAGCACCTCGGCGCGCATGACCCGCGCGAACGAGGCGACGCTCGCGACGCCGATCGCGACGGCGACCTTGACGGTGCCGTAGCCGAGCGCGGTGACCAGCGCGAGCGACAGGAACAGCGCCGGGATCGCCAGCACCACGTCGACGGCGCGCATGAGGACGTCGTCGACCCAGCGCCCGACGAAGCCCGAGACGAGCCCGACCAGGCCGCCGAACACGAACGCGACCGCCACCGCGATCAGCGTCGCCTTCATCGACAGCGCGGCGCCGTGCGCCATGCGCGCGAACACGTCGCGGCCGAGCTCGTCGGTGCCGAACCAGTGCGCGGCGCTCGGCGCCTGGAAGCGGTGCGCGGGCACGCCCGCCAGCGGGTCGGCCGAGGTGAACGTCTCGGGCCGGAACGCCGCGACGACGACCGCCAGCACCGTCAGCGCCGACAGCACCAGGCCGGGGCGCCGCAGCAGGAACCGGGCGAGGCCGGTCTCCTCGCGGCGGCGCCGGCGCGGCGCCGGCAGGGCGGTGCCGGCGGCGGCCTCGGCGGCGAGCCCGCCGTCCAGGGTCTGGCTCATGCGGTCCTCCCGGCCATCACGATGCGCGGGTCGAGCAGCGGGTACAGCAGGTCCACGGCGAGGTTGACGGTGACGACGGCGACCGCCGCGAACATCACCACGCCCTGCACCACCGGGATGTCCTGGACGCCGACCGCGCCCGCGGTGACCCGGCCGAGGCCGTTGCGCGAGAACACCGTCTCGATCACCACCGAGTTCGCCAGGACCATCCCGGTCAGCACGCCGAGGATGGTGAGCGCGGGCAGCGCGGCGTTGCGCAGCGCGTGCCGCAGGTGGACGCGGGTGCGCCCGGCGCCCTTGGCCCGCGCGGTCTGCACGTACGGCTCCTCCAGCGTGCCGAGCAGGCTCTTGGCGAGCACCTGCGCGATCAGCGCGCCCGGCATCACCGCCATGGTGAGGGCCGGCAGCACCAGGCCGCGCGGCCCGTCGTCGCCGAACGCCGGGAACAGGTGGACGCGGAACGACAGCAGCTCCACCAGCATCAGCCCGACCCAGAACGTCGGGACCGACACCCCGAGCGGCGGCAGCGACAGCAGCGCCTGCCGCAGCCACCGCGCGGACGTCCACGTCGCGAGGACCGCCAGGCCGCCGCCCGCCAGGACGGCGAGCAGCAGCGCGGCGGCGGTGAGCTGCAGGGTCGGCGGCAGCGCCTCGGTGAGGACGGTGGTGACCGGCCGCCCGGTCGCCACCGAGTCGCCGAAGTCGCCGCGGACGGCCCGGCCGAGATAGTCGGCGTACTGCACGGGGATCGGCTTGTCGAAGCCGTACTCGTGCTTCAGCCGGGCGAACTGCGCCGGATCGAACGACGCCTGGTCCTGCGCGGCGCCCGCCATCGCGCTGACGGGGTCGCCGGGCAGGAGGTCCAGCACCAGGAACGACACGGTGTAGGCCGCCCACAGCACGGCCGCCGCCTGGAGGATCCGCCTGATCAGATACCGGCGCACCGGGTCAGCCGATCCAGGTGTCGTGCAGCTGGATCCGGCTGGACGCCTCGAAGGCCAGGTCGTGCACCTTCTTGCCGACGCCGAGCTCGGTCTGCAGCTCCACCACCGGCAGCACGTAGGCGTGCTGCACGATCTCCTGCTGCGCCTGGGTGACGAGCTTGGCCCGCTCGGCGGTGTCGACGGTGGCGGCCTGCTTGTCCAGCAGCCCGTCCAGGTCGGTCACCGGGATCCGGTACAGGTTGGCGAGCTTGGTGGAGTAGCTGGTGCGCAGGATGTCGGGGTCGGCGCGGGTGATGTTGCCCCACAGCGCGTCGAACTGGCCGCCCTGCTGGACCTGCGTGAGCTGCGCGATCTGGTACTGCTTCAGCTTGGCCTCGACGCCGACGGCCTTGAGCTGCTGCTGGATCAGCTCCAGCGTGGGCTGGTTGGTGGCGGCGTTGGCGAACCAGCCGAGCTCGAACGACAGCCGGGTGCCGTCCTTCTGCCGGATCCCGTCGGAGCCGGCCTTCCAGCCGGCCGCGTCGAGCGCGGCGGCGGTCTTGGCCTTGTCGTAGGCGAGCGCGGAGCCGAGGTCGGTGTAGTAGGGCGTGGTGTGCGCGAGGACGCTCGTCGCCTGCTTGGTGCCGGTCGGGAAGATGGTGCTCGCGATCTGGGCCCGGTCGATGGAGGTCTGCAGCGCCTGCCGGACCTTCTCGTCCTTGAACACCGGCCGGGAGTTGTTCAGCGAGATCCCGAAGACGACGCCGGGGTTGGCGCGCGACTGCAGGCGCACCCCGGCGCCCTTCAGCGCCGACTCGTCGGCGAGGCCGACGGCGCCGATCGCGTCGACCTGGCCCGACTGCAGGCTGCCGGTGCGGACGCCCGCCTCGGGCACCACCTTGAAGACGGCCTTGGCCAGGTACGCCTCGCCCTTCTTCTTCCAGAGCGAGGAGCCCCAGTTGTAGCCGGACCGGCGCGCCAGCGCGGTCGACTGGCCGGCGGTGTAGGAGGAGATGGTGAACGGGCCGGAGCCGCTGACGCCCTGGCTGCACTTCTGCTCGGGCGTCTTCTTGGTGCTCGCGCTGGACTCGATGGCGAGCGAGAACGTCGAGGTCGCCTGGAGGAACTGGGCGTTCGGCTGCTTGAACCGCACCTTGGCGGTGAGGTCGTCGACGACGGTGGTGCCCGCGTAGCCGGTGAGGTACCCGGCGCCGAGGACGGCGCGCACGCCGAGCTTCGGGATGGCGTCGAAGTTGTCCTTGACGGCCTGGGCGTTCAGCGGGCTGCCGTCGCTGAACGTGACGCCGGGGCGCAGCTTGAAGGTGAACTCGCGGGCGTCGGCGCTGATCGTCCAGCTCTGCGCCAGCCACGGGACGATCTTCCCGCTGGCCGGGTCCTGGTCGGTCAGCGAGTCCACGATCTGCCGCAGGGAGTAGATCGTGTCGTTGCTGCCGGCCTGCTGCGGGTCGATGCAGCCGAGGTCCGAGCCCACCGCGAAGGTGAGCGTGCCGCCCTGCACGGGGGTGCCGGACCCGCTCGCGGAGCTGTCGGAGCCGCAGGCGCTCGCGAGGAGGGCCGCGGCGGCGAGGGCGGTGGCGGCCGCGGGGCGGCCGGGGAGGCGGTGCGGCGTCGGTCTCAAGGAGTGTTTCTCCTGTCAGGCAGGGCGGGAGGGGGGACTGAGGGGGGCCCGGCGGGGGCCGCCGGGGCGGGAGCCGCGGTCACCGTAACCAGCCCGCCGGTTAACAGTCAATACCTACCTGGAAAGTAGGGATTATCGCCTCGGAAGGGGCTGGTGGGACGCGGCAGATGTTGACATGATTGTCGACAATGCTTCGGTGGGTGAGGAGGTCCGGCGATGGCGGAGAGCGGGCGGCGGCAGGGCGGGGCGGGCGCGGGCCCGCCGGTCGTGGCGGTCCTCGGCCTCGGCGAGGCCGGCGGCGCGATCTCGGCCGACCTCGCCGCCGCCGGGGCGCGGGTGCGCGGCTACGACCCGGCGGTGCGGGCGGGCGCCGATCTGACGGCCTGCGACGGCGAGGCGGACGCCGCGGCCGGCGCCGCCGTCGTGCTCAGCGTCAACAGCGCCGAGGCCGCCGAGGACGCCCTGCGCGCCGGGCTGCCGGGCGTCGCGCCGGGCGCGGTGTGGGCCGACCTCAACACCGGCTCGCCGGGCCTGAAGCGGCGCCTCGGCGAGATCGCGGCGGAGGCGGGCGCGGCGTTCGCCGACGTGTCGCTGATGGCGCCCGTCCCGGGCAAGGGGCTGCGCACGCCCATGCTCGCGTCCGGTCCGGCGGCCGGCGCGTACGCGGCGCTGCTCGGCCCGCTCGGCGCCGGCGTGGAGGTGCTGGACGCGCCGCCGGGCGCGGCGGCCACCCGCAAGCTGCTGCGCAGCGTCTTCTTCAAGGGCATGGCCGCGGCCGTCGTCGAGGCGCTGCACGCCGCCCGGGAGGCGGGCCTGGAGGACTGGATGCGCGCCCACATCGCCGAAGAGCTCGCCGCCGCCGACGCGCCCTTCGCCGCGCGGCTGGAGGAGGGCAGCCGCCGCCACGCGGTGCGCCGGGCCGAGGAGATGCGCGCGGTGTCGCAGATGCTCGCCGAGCTCGGCTCGCCGTCCCCGGTCAGCGACGCCGCGCGGGACTGGCTGCTCCGCCTCGCCGCCGAGGGCGCGGGCTGAGCCTTCCGAGAGGCCTCGGTCACACGGCGAAGCGCGTCCCCGCTCACGGCCCGTCACCTACCATCGAGAGGTCGACGGATCGTCGACGATCCCGGCGCCGAGAACGGCGCGTATCTTGCGTGACGCCCCGAACGAGGATGTATGCCAGCGCACGAGCAGACCGCGACCTCCCCCGACGGCGCCCCCGGCGACCCCGGCGCCCCCGCCCCGGACGTCACCGCCGAGATCCGCGCGGCGATCGTGCGGGGCGACTTCGCGCCCAACCAGCGCCTCGTCGAGGCCGACCTGTCCCGCCAGTTCGGGGTGAGCCGCAGCAGCGTGCGGTCGGCGCTGTTCGAGCTGACCAACGAGGGCCTGGTGGAGCGCGTCCAGCACCGCGGCGCCCGGGTGCGCGCGGTCACCGTCGCGGAGGCCGTGGAGATCTCCGAGGTCCGCATGGTGGTGGAGGGGCTCTGCGCAGCCAAGGCCGCCGAGCGCGTCACCGACGCCGAGGCGGCCGAGCTGCGCGCGCTCGGCGAGGCCATGCGCGCCGCCGTCGCCGAGGGGCACGTGCTGCGCTACTCGGAGCTGAACGCCGAGCTGCACCGGCGCATCGTGGAGATCAGCGGGCAGGCGACGGCGGCGGCGGTGCTGGAGCGGCTGCGCGGCCAGAACGTCCGGCACCGCTTCCGGCTCGCCCTGGTGCCCGGCCGCCCGAACGTCTCGCTGGTCGAGCACCTGGCGATCATCGAGGAGATCTGCGCGCACGCGCCGGAGGCGGCCGAGCGAGCCGCCCGCCGCCATCTGTCCAGCGTCATCGAGGCGCTGAAGGCCGTCTGAGCGGCCGATCCCTCCGGTCACCGCGGGTGACCGGTTCCTTCTGCGCGCCAGGATCTTTCACAAGATTGTTGACAATCCGGGGTCACGGTCCGCAGCATGAGCAGGGGCGGCGTCGTCCGGCGCTGTCCGGCGAGGCCGCCGCCCCGGCCCCGGACACGGGCCGGGCACGCTCCTGCGACGGAAGGTTCCGATGGGTGGTTCTGCTGGCACCGGGGTGGGGACCGGCTCGCTGCTCGTGGTGAGCGCGCACGCCGGCGACTTCGTCTGGCGCGCGGGCGGGGCGATCGCCCTCGCCGCCGCGCGCGGGGACCGCGCCACGGTCGTGTGCCTCAGCTACGGCGAGCGGGGGGAGTCGGCCCGCGCCTGGCGCGAGGGCCGGGACCTGGACGAGATCAAGGCGCTGCGCCGCGCCGAGGCCGAGGCCGCCGCCGCCGAGCTCGGCGCCGACGTGCTGTTCCTCGACGCCGGCGACTACCCGCTCGTCGAGACGACCGGGCTGGTGGACCGGCTGGTGCGCGTCTACCGCGAGACCGAACCGACGGTCGTCCTCACCCACACCCTCGCCGACCCCTACAACGGCGACCACCCGGCGGCCGCGCGGATGGCGCTCCAGGCCCGCGTCCTCGCGCAGGCCGTCGGCTACGACGCGCCGGGCGAGCCGCTCGGCGCCCCGCCGGTCTTCTTCTTCGAGCCGCACCAGCCCGAGCAGTGCGACTTCAAGCCCGACGTGCTGCTCGACATCACCCCCGCCTTCGAGGCCAAGCGCAAGGCCATGGAGCGCCTGCCCGCCCAGCGCCACATGTGGGACTACTACACCTCCCTCGCCACCCGCCGCGGCGTCCAGCTCAAGCGCAACGCCGGCCCGAACCTCGGGCTGGAGAGCGGCACCCTCGCCGAGGCGTACATGCGGCTCTACCCGCAGACGACCCGGGAGCTGGCGTGAGGACCGTCGTCGTCACCGGCCCGCCCCGCGCCGACGCCGCGCGGGTGGACGCGCTCGGCGCGCACGGCGTCGCGACCGTGCACGAGGCGGCGGGCCGCACCGGCTACCTCGGCCCGCGCATCCGCCCCGTCCACCTCGGCGCGCGCGTCGCCGGGACGGCCGTCACCGTGCTGTCCTGGCCCGGCGACAACCTGATGATCCACGTCGCGGTCGAGCAGTGCCGGCCCGGGGACGTGCTGGTCGTCGCGACGACCTCGCCGTCCACCGACGGCATGTTCGGCGAGCTGTTCGCGACCGCCCTCCAGCGCCGCGGCGTCCGCGGGCTGGTCATCGACGCCGGGGTGCGCGACGTCGCCGAGCTGCACGCCATGGGCTTCCCCGTCTGGTCGGCCGCCGTCAGCGCGCAGGGCACCGTCAAGGCGACGGCGGGCGCGGTGAACGTGCCGGTGGTGATCGGCGGCCAGGTCATCGAGCCCGGCGACGCGATCGTCGCCGACGACGACGGCGCCCTCCGCGTCCCGCGCCGCGACGTGGCCCGGGTGCTGGCGGCGTCCGACGCCCGCGCCGCCAAGGAGGAGGCCACCCGGGCGGCGTTCCGCGAGGGCGAGCTCGGCCTCGACCGCTACGGCCTGCGCGACCGGCTCGCCGACTTCGGCATCGAGTACGTCCCCTACGAGGACCGGCCCGGGGACGGCGAATCGTGACCGGGCGTGCCGAGGACGGCGTCCGCTGCCTGCTCATGCGCGGCGGCACCTCCAAGGGCGCCTACTTCCTCGCCGGGGACCTGCCCGCGGGCCCGGCCGAGCGCGACGACCTCCTCCTGCGGATCATGGGCAGCCCCGACTCCCGGCAGATCGACGGCCTCGGCGGCGCGCACCCGCTCACCAGCAAGGTCGCCGTCGTCGCCCGCTCCGACCGGCCCGGCATCGACGTCGAGTACCTGTTCCTGCAGCTCGGCGTCGAGGAGGCGACGGTCTCCGACCGGCAGAACTGCGGCAACCTGCTCGCCGGGATCGGCCCGTTCGCCGTCGAGCGCGGCCTCGTCGCCCCCGGCGGGGACGAGACGTCGGTGCGCATCCTCATGGTCAACTCCGGCGGCGTCGCGACGGCGACGTTCGCGACGCCCGGCGGCGCCGTCCGCTACGCCGGCGGCACCGCGATCTCCGGCGTCCCCGGCACCGCCGCGCCGGTCCTGCTGGACTTCGAGGACACCGCCGGGTCGGCCGCCGGCGCGCTGCTGCCGACCGGCAACGTCCGCGACGTCGTCGGCGGCGTCCCGGTGACCTGCGTCGACAACGGCATGCCGGTCGTCGTCGCGGCCGCCGCCGACCTCGGCGCCACCGGCTACGAGACGCCCGCCGAGCTCGCCGCCGACACCGCCCTGCGCGACCGGATCCAGGCGCTCCGCCTGCGCGCCGGCGAGCTGATGGGGCTCGGCGACGTCAGCGGCGCGCCCGTCCCGAAGACCACCCTGCTCGCGCCGCCCCGCGACGGCGGCGCGATCAGCACCCGCACCTTCATCCCGCTGCGCGTGCACGACGCGATCGGCGTCCTCGGCGCCGTCACCGTCGCGACCGCCCTGCTCATGGACGGCGCCGCCGGCCGCGACCTCGCCGACCTGCCCGCCCCCGGCGAGCCCCTGGCGATCGAGCACCCGACCGGCCGCCTGGACGTCCGGGTCGAGCTGGACGGCACCGCCGTCCGCCGCGCCGCGATCGTCCGCACCGCCCGCCGCCTGTTCGACGGCACGGTCTTCCCCCGCCCCCCGTCCGACCCGCCCGGAGGCCCCTGATGGCGCCCACCCACGAGATCGCCCACGTCGGGCACGTCGAGCTGCGCACCCCCGACCCCGAGGCGAGCGCCCGGTTCTTCACCGACGTCCTCGGCCTCACCGAGACCGCCGCCGAGGGCGACTCGGTGTACCTGCGGGCGTGGGACGACTACGAGCGGTACACCGTGAAGCTGACCGCGCACGCCACCTCCGGCGTCGGCCGCGTCGGGCTGCGCGCGGCGAGCCCCGAGGCGCTGGCGCGGCGCGTCGCGGCGATCGACGCCGCCGGCCTCGGCCTCGGCTGGCGCGACGGCGACGCCGGCGTCGGCCCCTGCTACGCCTTCCACGACCCCGACGGGCACGAGCTGGAGATCTACTGGGAGACCGAGCGGTACCGGCCGCCCGCCGGGCTCGTCCCCGCGCTGAAGAACCAGGCGCAGGCGTACCCGGGGCGCGGCGTCGGCGTCCGCCGCTTGGACCACGTCAACTACCTGGCCGAGGACGTGGCGGGCAGCACCGCCTTCGTGCAGGACGTCCTCGGCGGCGCCCCCACCGAGCAGATCATGCTGGACGACGGCACCGTCTCGGGCCGCTGGATGCACTTCACCAACAAGTCCTACGACCTGGTCTACACCCGCGACTGGACGGGCTCGCGCGGCCGCCTGCACCACGTGGCGTTCGCCACCGACACCCGCGAGGACATCCTGCGGGCCGCCGACATCTGCCTGGACAAGGGCGTGTTCATCGAGACCGGCCCGCACAAGCACGCCATCCAGCAGACGTTCTTCCTCTACGTCTACGAGCCCGGCGGCAACCGCGTCGAGCTCTGCAACCCCTGCGCCCGCCTCATCCTGGCCCCCGACTGGAACCTCATCACCTGGACCGAGGCCGAGCGCGCCAAGGGCCAGGCGTGGGGCCTGAAGACCATCGAGTCCTTCCACACCCACGGCACGCCCCCCGTCGAGCTCCCCGCCGACGGCTGACGCGCCCGCTCCTACGCCACCGTCCTCCAGGCTCTGCCGGACCTGCCGCTCCAGCCCATCGCCGCCGGCCGCTGGCACTTCACCGAGCGCCGCGTCGACATCCGCCCGGTCGGCGACGTTTCCCGCCGCCTGCGCCGGGCGGGCTGACGCGGCGACCGCGGGCACGCGCTCGTTGTCGCCCACGGGGAAGTTAGCTTAGCCTTACCTTCCATGTCCCCTCGCACGAGTGCCGAAGCCCCCGCCGCCCGCCTGTTCCGCGCCTTCGTCCTGTCGAGCGCCCGGCTCACGCCGAGCATGCAGCGCGTCACCGTCGGCGGCCCCGAGCTGCGCGACTTCCCCTGGCTCGGCCACGACCACTGGTTCCGCCTGTTCTTCCGCTGCCCCCACCAGGACCGCTTCCACGCCCCCGAGGTGGCGGGCGACACCTGGTGGAAGCCCTACCTCGCCATGCCCGACGCGACGCGCCCCTACTGCGCCAACTACACCGTCGCGGGCTTCCGCCCCGAGGCCGGCGAGCTCGACATCGACGTCGTCGTGCACCGCGGCCCGGACGGCGAGATCGAGGGCGGCGCCGCCGTCTGGGCCTGCGCGGCCGAACCGGGCGAGGAGCTCGCCCTGCTCGACCAGGGCGTCATGTACGAGGCCCCGGACGACGCCGCCGGCGTCCTGCTCGTCGCCGACGAGAGCGGCCTGCCCGCCGTCGCCGGCATCCTGCGCTCCCTGCCCCCGGCCATGCCCGTGCGCGTCCTCCAGGAGGTCCCCACCGCCGCCGACCGCCGCGACCTCGACGCCCCCGCCGGCGCCCGCGTCGACTGGATCCCGCGCGAGGACCCCCGCGCCGTCCCCGGCGCCGCCGCCCTCGCCGCCCTCCGCGCCCTCGACGCGGTCGACCCGGCCGGCTACGCCTTCGTCGTCGGCGAGCAGACCCTCGCCACCGAGGGCCGCCGCCACCTCGTCCGCGCCGGCCTGCCGAAGTCCCGCATCACCTTCTCCGGCTTCTGGAAGTCGGGCCGCCACGAGCCCGGACAGGACCAGCCCGGCATCGCGGCGGGGCCTCCGGAGGGCCGGGGGACCCACTAGTGTTTGTGGGTCGCCGGAGGTTCTAGGGGAGGGGCACCGTGGCTGATTCGTTCACTCACCTGCACGTTCATACCGAGTACTCGATGCTGGACGGTGCCGCGAAGATCGGGAAGCTGGTGGGGCGGGCCGCCGAGCTGGGGATGCCGGGCGTGGCGATGTCCGACCACGGGAACATGTTCGGCGCCTACGAGTTCTGGAAGGCCGCCCAGAAGAACGCGATCAAGCCGATCATCGGCATCGAGGGCTACGTGGCGCCCGAGTCGCGGTTCGTCAAGAAGCCCATCCTGTGGGGCGAGCCGCACCAGAAGAAGACCAACGAGGCCACCGGCGAGGGCGGCGACGTCTCGGCGTCGGGCTCCTACCTGCACAAGACGATGTGGGCCCGCTCCGCGCAGGGGCTGCGGAACCTGTTCAAGATCAGCTCGCTGGCGTCGCTGGAGGGCCACTACCGCAAGTGGCCCCGCATGGACGACGAGCTGTTCGCCCAGTACGGCGAGGGCATCATCGCCACCACCGGCTGCCCGTCGGGGGCGGTGCAGACGCGGCTGCGGCTCGGCCACTACGACGAGGCGCTGAAGGCCGCCGCCAAGTACCAGGAGATCTTCGGCAAGGAGAACTACTTCCTGGAGCTCATGGACCACGGGCTGCCGCTGGAGCGCCGCGTCCGCGAGGACCTGCTGCGCATCGCCAAGGAGCTCGGCATCCCGCCGCTGGTCACCAACGACTCCCACTACGTCACCGAGGACCAGTCCGCCGGCCACGACGCGCTGCTCTGCGTCGGCACGCAGTCGCTGCTGACCGACCCCGACCGGTTCCGGTTCGGCGGGTCGGGCTACTACCTGAAGACCGCCGACGAGATGCGCGCCGTCGACACCAGCGACGCCTGGGCCGAGGGCTGCCGCAACACTCTGCTGGTCGCCGAGATGGTCGACTCCTACGACGAGGTGTTCGCCCGCCGCGACCTGGCCGCCAAGTTCCCCATCCCCGAGGGCGAGACCGAGTCGTCCTGGCTCCGCAAGGAGGCCATGGCCGGGGCCAAGAACCGGTTCGGCGACCCGGTCCCCGCCGAGGTGCTGGAGCGCATCGAGTACGAGCTCGGCGTCATCGACGGCATGGGCTTCCCCGGCTACTTCCTCGTCGTCTCCGACATCTGCCGCTACGCCAAGAACAACGGCATCTGGCTCGGGCCCGGCCGCGGCTCGGCGACCGGCTCGATGGTCGCCTACGTCACCGACATCACCGACCTGGACCCCATCGAGCACGGCCTGATCTTCGAGCGGTTCCTCAACCCCGAGCGCGTCTCCATGCCCGACGTCGACCTGGACTTCGACGACCGGCAGCGAGAGGACATGATCCGCTACGTCACCGAGAAGTACGGCCGGGACAACGTCTCGCTGATCATCACCTACATGTCGATCAAGTCCAAGGCGGCCGTCAAGGACTCCTGCCGCATCCACGGGCTGCCGTTCGCGCTCGGCGACCGCATCACCAAGGCGTTCCCGCCCGCGGTCATGGGCAAGGAGATCCCGCTGACGGGCATCTTCGACGAGAAGCACCCCCGCTACCCCGAGGCGGCCGAGCTGCGGCAGATCTACGGCGACGACGCCGACGTCAAGCGCGTCATCGACACCGCGCTCGGCTTCGAGGGCCTCACCCGCGGCACCGGCGTGCACGCCGCCGGCGTCATCCTGTCGTCCGAGCCGCTGCTGGAGGTCATGCCGATCTTCCAGCGGCCCGACGACGGCGCCCGCATCACCGGCTTCGACGGCCCGAGCTGCGAGGAGCTCGGCGCCCTGAAGATGGACTTCCTCGGCCTCCGCAACCTGACGATCCTCGGCGACGCCGTCGACAACATCAAGACCAACCGGAACATCGACCTGGACGTCTCCACGCTCCCGCTGGACGACGACCGGACCTACGCGCTGCTGCGCGCCGGCTGGACCCTCGGCGTGTTCCAGCTCGACTCCACGATGATGCGCGACCTGACCAAGCTGATGGCCCCGACGGAGTTCGAGGACGTCTCGGCCGTCCTCGCCCTCGGCCGCCCCGGCCCGATGGGCGCCAACGCGCACGTCAACTACGCCCTGCGCAAGGCCGGGCAGCAGGCCATCGACCCCATCCACCCCGAGCTGAAGGACGCCCTGGAGCCGATCCTCGGCAACACCTACCACCTGGTGGTGTACCAGGAGCAGGTCATGGCGATCGCGCAGCAGCTCGCCGGCTACACCCTCGGCGGCGCCGACATCCTGCGCCGCGCGATGGGCAAGAAGAAGAAGGAGGAGATGGACAAGCAGTGGTCCATCTTCTCCGAGGGCATGACGAAGAAGGGCTTCTCCGCCGAGGCGTGCCAGGCCGTCTGGGACGTGCTCGTGCCGTTCTCGGCGTACGGGTTCAACAAGTCCCACACCGCCGGGTACGGGCTCGTGTCCTACCGGACCGCCTACCTCAAGGCCAACTTCCCGGCCGAGTACATGGCGGCGCTGCTCACCTCCGTCGGCGACTCCAAGGACAAGATGGCCGTCTACCTCGGCGAGTGCCGGCGGATGAAGGTCAAGGTCCTGCCGCCCGACGTCAACGAGTCGGTGCTGCGGTTCGCGGCCGTCGGCGAGGACGTCCGCTTCGGCCTCGGCGCCATCCGCAACGTCGGCGAGAACGTCGTCGACGGCATCATCAAGGCCCGCACCGAGCAGGGCGCCTTCACCGACTTCAACGACTTCCTCGCCAAGGTCCCGATCCAGGTCTGCAACAAGCGCGCCATCGAGTCGCTGATCAAGGCGGGCGCGTTCGACTCCTTCGGGCACAAGCGCCGCGTCCTGCTGATGATCCACGAGCAGGCCGTCGACGCCGTCATCTCCGAGAAGAAGAACGCCGCGATCGGGCAGGACTCGCTGTTCGGCGGGCTGGAGGACACCGGCGGCGCCACCGGCGCCGGCATGGCCGTCACCATCCCCGACGAGGACGAGTGGGACAAGACGACGCTGCTGCAGTTCGAGCGCGAGATGCTCGGCCTGTACGTGTCCTCGCACCCGCTGGACGGCGCCGAGCGCATCCTGGAGCGCAACCGCGAGGCCACCACCGCCGAGATCGCGGCGGGCGGCCGCGAGGGCATGGTGCGGCTCGCCGGGATCATCGCCAGCGTCGACCGCAAGGTCACCAAGCAGGGCAACACCTGGGCCATCATCAAGCTGGAGGACCTCGACGGCACCCTGGAGGTGCTGTTCTTCCCCAAGGTCTACCAGCTGTACTCGCCGCAGCTGGCCTCGGACATGGTCATCTCCGTGCTCGGCCGGATCAACGAGCGCGACGGCTCGGTGTCGCTGCACGCCCAGGACATGGAGCTCCTCGACGTGTCGGCCGCCACCGGCAAGGAGCCCCCGGTGGTGATCACCGTGGGGGAGGAGAAGGTCACCCCGCAGACCATCGGCGAGATCAAGCGCATCCTGCAGGCCCACCCCGGCGAGGCGCCCGTCCACCTGCTCTACAAGCGCCACGGCGGCCGCAAGGGCGTGCTGTTCAACTGCGAGTACTTCCAGGTCAAGCCGTCGCCGGCGCTGTTCGGCGACCTGAAGTCCCTGCTCGGGGCGGGCTCCGCCGCCCAGTGACCCCCGGCCCCGCCCCGCCGCCGGATCCGGCGGCGGTGGCCGGGGTCCCGGGCGGGCGTTGACTGCGACGTCACGTCACAGTCCATGCTGTGGGGCGTGCGAGTGAGCGAGCTCGCGGATCTCGTCGGCACCACGGTGCGGACGATCCGCTATTACCACCAGATCGGGCTGCTTCCGGTCCCCGAGACCCGCGACGGGCGCCGCGACTACGACCTGACGCACGTCGCGCGGCTGGTGCGGGTGCGGCTGCTCGCCCAGGCCGGGGTGCCGCTGTCGCGGATCGCGGACATGACGGCCCCCGGCGGGCCCGCCGGCGGCGACCGCGCGTCGGTCCTCGTCGACCTCGAAGCCGCGCTGATCGCGCTGGACGAGCAGCAGGAGCGGCTGCGCGAGCGCAAGGAGCGCGTCCAGCGGCTCATCGGCGCGCTCCGGCAGCACGAGCGCCTGTCGCCGCTGCCGCCGGCGATGGCGCGGTTCTACGACGCGATCGAGGAGCGGGCGGGCGACGACGGGGCGCGCCGGATGATCCGGCACGAGCGCGACGTCATGGAACTGGCGTTCTACCGCGGCGAGCTGCCCCCGCAGGTCGAGGCCCTGTACCACGGCCTCGGCGAGGAGCGCCTCGCCGAGAGCGCCGCGCTGTTCGCGCGGATCGCCGACCGCGTCGAGGCGCCCGCGGCGGCGGGCGAGGAGGAGACGGCGGAGATCGCCGCGGCCGTCGTCGACCGCGTCCGCCGCCACCTCGGCGACGAGCTGCCCCGCCTCGCCCGCTCGCTGGACCTGGACGCCGCCCGCCGGGCCGCCGACCTGTACGTGCGCTTCTCCGCTCCCAAGGACCGGCGCCTGGACCGGACGATCGCCGACGCCCTGCTGGCCGCCATCGAGGAGGAGCGGACGAGATGAACCGGAACGACGGCGCCGAGGGGGAGCCCGCGATCGACGTGCGGGGGCTGGTGAAGACGTTCGGCGCCTTCACCGCCGTGCGGGACCTGGACCTGCGGGTCGAGCCGGGGCGGGTGCACGGCTTCCTCGGCCCGAACGGCGCGGGCAAGTCGACCACGATCAGGGTCCTGCTCGGCCTCTACCGGGCCACGGCGGGACGCGTCCGCGTCCTCGGCGGCGACCCGGCCGCGGACGCGGCGCGCATCAACCGGCACGTGTCCTACGTCCCGGGCGAGGTGCGGCTCTGGCCGCACCTGACCGGCGGGCAGGTGCTGGACGCCCTCGCCGGGCTGCGCGGCGCCCGCGACGCCGCCGCCGAGCGCCGCCTCGCCGGCGACTTCGCGCTGGACGTCCGCAAGCCCGTGCACGCCTACTCCAAGGGCAACCGGCAGAAGGTCGCGCTCGTCGCGGCGTTCGCCGCCCCCACCCGCCTGCTCGTCCTGGACGAGCCGACCTCGGGCCTGGACCCCCTGATGGAGGAGGTGTTCCGGCGGCACGTGCGGGACGCGGCGGCCGCGGGCCGCACCGTCCTGCTGTCCAGCCACCTGCTGGCCGAGGTCGAGGAGCTCTGCGAGGCGGTGTCGATCATCAAGGACGGGCGGCCGGTGGAGGCGGGGCGGCTCGCCGACATGCGGCACCTCGCCGCGTCCCGCGTCACCGCCCGCCTGGACGCGGGCCGCGCCCCCGCCGTCCTCGCCCGGCTGCGGGCGCTTATCCCGGACGCAGGCGGGACAGGCGGGGACGTGAATCTGAGCGTGCCGCGCCGGGACGTCGCGGCCGTGCTCGGCCTGCTCGCCGAGGCCGGCGCCGACGACATCACCTGCACGCCCGCCCGGCTGGAGGACCTCTTCCTGCGCCACTACCGGGTCGCGGCCCGATGACCGCCGGACGGGCGCGGGCCGCGCGGGCCGTCGCGGGGCTGATGGTGCGGCGGCACCGGCTGATGCTGGCGGCCTGGACGTCCCTGGTGATCGTGCTGAGCGGCGTGACCGTGCCGTTCTACCAGTCGACCTACGCGACGGCCGGGCAGCGCCGGGCGGCCGTGGAGGAGGCGCAACACAGCACCGCCACCACCCTGCTGTACGGCGGGCTGCCCGACCCCGGCACGCCCGCGCAGATGTTCGCCTGGGAGATCGGCGCGATCGTCACCCTCCTGGCGGCGTTCCTGGGCGTGCTGCTCGCGGCGGCCCTGACCCGCGCCGCCGAGGAGGACGGGACGCTGGAACTCCTGCTGACCTGCGGCACCGCCGCGCGCGCCGGGCTGGGCGGAGCGGGCGCCGTCCTCGCCGGGACGGCGGCGGTGCTGGCGGGGGGCTGCACGCTGGCGGTGGGCGCGTCCGCCGGGTCGGTCGAGGCGGTCACCTGGCCCGGCGCCGTCGCCTTCGGCGCGGTCGTGGGCCTGACCTTCCTGATATCGGCGGCGCTCACCGCCGTGCTCGCGCAACTCGTCGCCACCGCGCGCGGCGCCCGCCTGCTGGGGACGGCCGCGATCGGCGCCGCCGTCGCCGTCCGCGCGGTCGCCGACACCAAGGATCTGCCCTGGCTGAACGGGCTGAGCCCTCTCGCCCTGCGCACCACCGTCGCGCCCTTCACCCACGACCGCTGGTGGGTGCTCGCCGCCTGCGCCGTCGTCGTCGCGGCGCTGGCCGGGGCGGCCGTCCTGCTGTTCGACCGCCGCGAGTACGGCGCCGGCCTGCTGCCCTCGCGGCGGCCCAGCGGGGGCCGCCTGCGCGTCCGTTCCGGCGTCGGCCTGGATTTCCGGCTCGGCCGTGCGAGCATCGCCGTCTGGGCCGTCGCCGTGGCGGGCATCGGGTCGCTGTTCGCGGCCATGGGCTCGGGCGCCGTCCAACGGGGCCGCGAGGGCGAGGTGAAGGGCTTCCTGGGCGCGCAGATGGGGACCGGCGACCCCGCCGCGGGCTACTTCTCCTTCTACGGGACGGTGGTGGGCCTCGCCGTCGCGGTGTTCGCCGTCCTCACCACCCTGCGGGCGGCGCGCGCCGAGCAGGCCGGCCTCACCGACCAGGTCCTGTGCACCGGGCGGCGCCGCTGGGAGCCGCTGGCCGCCGCCGCTGCCGTCGCGTTCGCCGGCAGCGGCGCCGTCCTCCTGCTCACCGGCGCCGCCGGCGCGCTCATCGCCCCGACCGCCATCACCGGAACGGACGTCGCGCTGCGCGCCTTCACCTACAGCGCCGGCCAGTGGCCGGCGGCCGCCGCGGCGGCCGGATGGACGGTCCTGCTGATCGGGCTGCGCCCCCGGCTCGCCCCGCTGGCCTGGGCGCCCTTCGCCGCCAGCGCGGCGCTCGCCCTGCTCGGCCGCCTGCTGCGCGTCCCGGAGCGGATCCGCGACCTCGGCGTCTTCCAGCACGTCCCCGACCTCGCCGCCCCGGACCCCGACCCGACGGCGCTCGCCGTCCTGCTGGCCGTCGCGGCCCTCACCACGGCGGCCGGGCTCGCCGCCGCCGCGCGCCGCGACGTCGCCGCCTGATCCGGGCCGCCTGAGCTCAGGAGGCGGGCATCCAGGTGCGGGCGGCCGAGAGCAGGGCGTTGACGCCGGTGGTCACGGTCGGCTCGATGACGGGCGCGAAGTGGGGGGAGTGGTTGGACGGCAGGTCGCGGGCGATGCGTTCCAGCTCGGTGAAGTCCGACGCCTGGGCGAAGAGCTGCGGGTCGGCGCCGCCGAGGAGCCAGTAGACGCAGGGGACGCCGGCGGTCTCGGCGAAGAGCCCGACGTCCTCGCTGCCGGTGACGGGCCCGGCGTCCACGACCAGGCCGGGGCCGAGGTCGGCGGTGAAGCCCTCCTGGGTGCGGGCGGACGCGGCGGGATCGTTGCGGACGGGGGGCAGCGACTCGAGCGTGACGATCTCGGGGTCGCGCGGGGCGCCGGACGCCGCCGCCTCGGCCCGCACGATCCGCTCGATCGCGGCGAGGACGGTGGCGCGCACGGCCGGTTCGGCGGTGCGGACGCTGAGCCGCAGCTCGGCCCGGTCGGGGATGATGTTGCCCCGGGTGCCGGCGTGGAGCGCGCCGACCGTCACGACGGCCGTCGAGCCGCCGGCCAGCTCCCGCGCCACCACGCCCTGCAGCCGCAGCACCGTCGCCGCCGCCATGACGACCGGGTCGACGGTCGCCTCGGGCCGCGAGCCGTGGCCGCCGCGGCCGTGCAGGATCACCTGCAGCTCGTCGGTGGCGGCGAACGCCACGCCCGGGTGCAGGCCGAGGAACCCGGCCGGGACGGGCGCGACGTGCTGGCCGAGGACGACGTCGGGCCGCCCGAACCGGTCGTAGAGCCCGTCGTCGATCATCGCCTGGGCGCCCTTGCCGACCTCCTCGGCGGGCTGGAAGACGACCATCGCGGTGCCGCGCCAGGACGACCGGTCGGCGGCCAGCTCGGCGGCCGCGCCCAGCAGGCAGGTCACGTGCACGTCGTGGCCGCAGGCGTGCATGAGCGGCACCGTCTCGCCGGTGCCGTCCACGCCTTCGGCGGTGCTGGCGTAGGGCAGGTCCGTCTGCTCGCGCACCGGCAGGGCGTCCATGTCGGCGCGCAGCAGCGCCGTCGGCCCGTCGCCGTTGCGCAGCAGCCCGACGACGCCGGTCCCGCCGACCCCGGTCGCGGTCTCGTAGCCCGCCGCGCGCAGCCGCTCGGCCACGATCCCGGCGGTGCGCGTCTCCTGGAAGGCGAGTTCGGGATGCGCGTGCAGATCCCGGTAGAGCTCCGACAAGTCCCGCACCGCATCCGCTGTGACCATCTACCGTTTCCCCAAAGACGTGCGACCGCCGTGACGAGCGCTTTCCGATGAACCTACGCAGCCGTCCCACCTGCTCGAACGGCCCTCCGATACGCTTTCCCGAAAGCGCCGCGGTCGGAACTTCGAAACGTCCGCGAGGCGCCCATCAATTGGCGAAGAAATGACCGAACGGTACCGGATCGCTATGCACCACATCTCGGGGCGCTTGCCGTCGCTGGGGCTGCTCGGGAGATCCGCCGGCATCGTGCTGGTCGCGGCGGTTCCCGTGGGGGCGGCCTGGTGGCTGGTCGAGGGCACCGCCGCCCAGGCGGTGTACCTCGGCATGACGTTCATGACGGTCGCGGCGCGCCGCCTGCCGGTGGCCGAGCAGTGCTGGGTCGGGTTCTCGGCGGGCGTCGCCGCCGCCGCCGGCGCCCTGGTCGCGGGGAACACGCCCCTGCTGCTGCTCGTGGTGGCGGCCGCGTGCGCGCTGCAGTGGGCCTTCAACCGGCGCAGCGTGGGGACGGCGGCGCTGCTGCCCTCCAACCTGGTGCTCTACTCGGTGATCGCGCCCGGCAACGTCCTCCAGGTCGCCGCCGCCACCTGGCTCGGCGCGGCCGTCACCATCGTCGCGGCGGCCCTGGTGCGCATGCGCGTCCCGCCCGAGCCCGCCCCCGACCGCGACGCCGCCCTGCACGCCCTCGAACTGGCCGCCGGGTGCATCGCCCTGGTCCTGCTGACCGGCGCGCTGGACCTGCCGCGCGGGAACTGGGCCGTCCTCACCCTCTGCCTGGTCTTCGTGCCCGCCGCGGGCGAGACCACGGCCCGCACTCTCGGGCGCGCCCTCGGCACCGCGGCCGGCGCGGTCGTCGCCGTCGCGGTCGCCGCCGCCGTCCCGCCGGCCGTCTGCCTGGTCCTGGCGGGGCTCTGCGCGATCCTCACCGTCGCCTACGCCCTGCTGCCCGACGACCTGCTCTACGCCGCGTTCCTGACCCCGACCGTCCTGCTGCTGTTCTCCTCCGGCCGGGCCGGCGCGACCCTGCAGATCGCCGTCCAGCGCGTGGAGATGACGATCGTCGGCGCCGCCCTGGCCATCGCCCTCGCCCTCGCGGCCACGGCCTGGCAGGGACGCCGCTGACGCCGGGACCAACGGCCCGTCCCGAGGGACGTTGGTCCGCTGCCGTCCCGCCGCCCGCGCGGCGAGTCTGGAAGGCGAGCGGCGGACCGGCGAGGAGGACGATGACCAGGGTGCTCGTCACGCACGCCTCCCGGCACGGCGGCACCGCCGAAACGGCCGAGCGCATCGCCGGCCGGCTCCGCGCCGCCGGCCTCACCGCCGACGTCCTGCCGGTGCCGTCCGTGCGCGGCCTGGCCGCCTACGACGCCGCCATCATCGGCGGCACCCTGCACGAGGAACGCTGGCCCCGCGCCGCGCACCGCTTCGTCCGCCGCAACCGCCGGGCCCTCGCCGCCATGCCCGTCCTGATGTTCAGCAGCGGCCCCCCGGACGGGCCGCGCCCCCTGCCGCCCCGCTCGATCGCCCGCCTCATGCGCCTGATCGGCGCCGAGGAGTACGCCGCCCTCGACGACCCCGCCGGTACCGACCGGTGGGCCAAGGCGGCCGCGACCCGCCTGCGCCAGATCTGGGCCTGACCCCCGGTCAGGTCGCCGGCACGGCGGCGGCGGAGCAGACGACCAGGGCGATGGCGTAGCCGTCGTAGGGCGCGGACGGCGACAGGGTGGCGACCGCGATGGCGCTGACGGCGGCGGGGCCGGCGCACATGCCGAAGTCGCGGGCGGTGGACAGCGCGGCCGAGGCCATGCCGGTGTAGGACAGCGGGACGGCTTCGAGGGCGGCGGTGGTCATCGCCGACACCACGAACAGGAACCCGAGGCCCTCCAGCAGCAGCGCCGGGACGGGTGTAGGCGGTCGGCCGGTGGTGGAGCTCGACCCACGGCATCGCGGTGAGGTCCTCCATGCCGAGGACGTCGCCGGGGTGCTCGGCGGCGACCGTGCAGACCCAGCGGTCGGTGAACGGGTCGACCGGGGGCATCCCGGTGAGGATGCCGTGCGGGGCGAGCGCGCCCCCGACGGCACCGACCTCGCCGCCGTCCTGCACGAGGCCGTCGTCGCGGCCGGCGCGCGGGTCCGGTTCAACCGGACCGTCACCAGCGTCGATCCGGACACCGGCACGGTCGTGTTCGACGACGGCGCCACCGGCGTCTACGACCTGGTCGTCGGCGTCGACCGCACCGACCTCATCTACGGCGGCCCGTGGAAGGAGATCCGCGACGACCTCGCCAACGGCGCCCGCATCAACAACACCTGGTTCGAGTCGCTGCTGGTCGAGGGCCCCCGTGGCACCGCGGCCGGACGGTCCTCATCGGCGACGCCGCGCACGCCTGCCCGCCCACCATCGCCCAGGGCGCCGCGATGTGCCTGGAGGACGCCGCCGTCCTCGCCGAACTGCTGACCGGCAGGACGCCCGACCCGCTCGCCGCCTTCCACGCCCGCCGCCTCCCGCGCGTGCGGGCCGTCGTGGAGGCGTCGATCCAGCTCTGCCGCTAGCGGCAGGCCCACGACCCCGCCGCCGACGTCCCCGGCCTCATGGCCCGGACCTCGGCCCTGCTCACGGAGCTGCCGTAATGATCATCGACGTCCACGCGCACGTCCTCCTGCCCGAGGTGGAGCGCGCCGTCGCCGGGCAGCCCGGCCTCGACGCCCACCGCGGCCTCGACGCCCGCCGCAACGGCGCCGCGTCCCTCACCGTCAGCGGCCGCATGGTCGGCGAGCGGATCGGCAAGCTCACGCAGGCGCCGGTCCGGCTCGCGGCCCCGCACCCGGCCCGTCCCCTAGGGACGCTCGTCGCCGGGCGGGCGCAGGGCGGCGGTGAGCAGGGAGTCGAGCATCCGCGGCGACGTCATGCGACTCCCTCGCGCCGGGGTTGACCTTCGCACCGACGTGACGCCTTAACGTCGCGATCGTCGGATATCGCCCAGTGAAGGAGCCGCACATGCCGGGAGCAGTCGTCATCGGAGCCGGTCCGGGGATCGGCCGGTCGGTCGCCCGCCGTCGCGCCGGGCACCGCCTTCGACCCCGACGACATCGCCGAGCACTACTGGCGCCTGCACACCCAGCGGCGCCCCGACTGGCAGCAGGAGATCCTCCACAGCGGCCGCTAGGGGGCGGGCGCGGTCACGCCGCAGGAGCGGAGCCGACGAGCGAAGAGCCGTGAAGGGTTCGCCGCCGTCCGGTTGAGAACAGGGCGAACCGTCCCCCAACAGAGGATCTTCCATGGATGTGAGCCACGCGTCCGGCGGCGCGGCGTCCGCTGTCGTGGACGCCGCGGCGATCGCCGAGTCGTGGCATGAGCCGGAACGCTTCACCGAGCTCTTCCACCGCCATTACCAGGGCGTCCACGGCTATGTGGCGCGGCGGGTCGGCCCGGACGCCGCCGACGACATCGCCGCCGAGACGTTCCTGGCCGCGTTCCGGCAGCGAAGGCGTTTCGACCCCGACCGCGGCGCCGTGCGGCCGTGGCTGTACGGGATCGCCACGAACCTGATCGGTCTGCACCGCCGCTCGGAGATCCGCTTCTACCGGGCGCTGGCCCGGACGCCGGCGCAGGACGTCGTGGAGAGCCACGAGGAGCGGGCCGCGGACCGCGTGAGCGCCGCGAGCTCGGGCGGCGAGCTGGCCAGGGCGCTGTCCCGGCTGTCCCCGGGCGACCGGGACGTGCTGCTGCTGATCGCGCTCGCCGACCTGACGTACGAGGAGGTCGCGCAGGCCTTGGACCTGAAGCAGGGCACCGTCGCCTCACGGCTGAACCGGGCCCGGCGCAAACTCCGCGCCGCGCTCGGCGAGACCACCCCCCTTCCGACCACTGAGGAGTCACCCGCGTGAACGAGATGAACCTGATCCGCGATCTGCTCAAGGAGCCCGCGCCGCCGTCGCACGCGGCGACCGCCGAGGCGTTGCACCGGCTGGAGCGGGAGCAGGCCGGCCCGCAGCCGAGGTCGCGGCGCGTGCCGCCGCGCCGGAACCGGCTGATCTGGTCCGGTCTGCTGGGCGCCGCGACGGTCGCCGCGGTGACCGTCGCGGCCGTCGGCCTGCCCGCCGACTCGGCGGGCCCCGGACGCGAGGAGCCGCGCGGGGCGCTGTCCGCCCGCCAAGTGCTCCTCGCCGCCGCCGAGTCGGCGGCGCGCGCGCCGTCCACGGGCACCGGCGCCTACTGGTTCACCCACTTCCGCACCGGCGGAGCGACCGTCGTCACGGGCCGGGCCGGTCGCTCCCTGGTCTACCAGTGCAGCGAGACCAAGGACTGGAACGACGCCCGCAGCCCCACGCGGACGGACGCCGAGACCAAGGCCGGACGCGGCGGGACCACGATGCACTACGCCGGTACGAGGGACCTGGGAACGTGCCCGCTCGGGGCGGTGGACACCGTCGCCGGGAAGCGGGACGGCTCGCCGTCGGCGGGGAGCGCCCCGAACCGGGGCCGCGCACCGGCGCGCACCGGCACGGCGCCCGGACCCTGGGAGATCCACAAGGAGCGGACGGCCTTCAACTCCGCCTTCGGCGACGGCTCGCTGGCGCAACTGCGCGCCCTGCCCACCGACCCGGCCCGGCTGCGGGCCCACTTCCTGAGCACCCCGCAGCGGAGCCAGGGCGGCAGGCAGGACCACCAGTCGCCGGACCAGTGGGTCTTCGACGCCGCCGGGTACCTGCTGACCGACGAGCCCGTCGCCCCGCAGGTCAGGGTCGCCGCGTACCGCATGCTCGCCGCGCTTCCCGGCGTACGCGCGGCCGGGAACGTCCCCGACCCTCTCGGGCGCATGGGCGCGGCCGTGGAGCTGCCCGGCGTGTCCGGGCCCGGGTTGCGCGACCGGATCATCGTGGAGCCGTCGAGCGGCCGGCTGCTCGCCAGGGAGACCTTCACCGTCGCGCCGGTGAACGGCTATCCGGCCGGGACCATGCTGAACTGGCAGGCACTGGTGGACGCCCGTTGGACCAACCGGGCACCGTCCCACGCCACCGAACTGCCGGGCTGACCGGTTCCTCGCCCGGCCGCGGCTGACCCGGACGGCGGCGGGGTTCCCGGGCTCCTAGGCGCCGAGCCAGTGCACCGGGCGGTCCACGACTTCGGCGAGGCGGAGGAGGGCGGCGCCGGTGGCGGCGGGGGCCGGGGGGCCGGTGTGCGCCTGGACGGTCGGGGCGGTCCAGCGGGCCGACAGGACGCGCCGGTCGAGCCGTTGCCGCAGGGGCGGGATCAGCAGGTCGGCGATCTCGGCGAGGTGGCCGCCGAGCAGGACGGTGGGGATGTCCAGGATGTTGATCGCGCCGGCGAGGGCGACGCCGAGCGCGCCGGCCGCCCGGTCGACCGCCCGCCGGGCGGCGGGGTCGCCGGCCCGGACCGCGGCGGCGAGGTCGGCGACGGTGCGGTCCGGGCCGAGGCCGGCCGCCGCGAGCAGGGCGTCGAGGCCGGCGTAGCGCTCCAGGCAGCCGGTGGACCCGCACCGGCACGGCGGGCCGTCCGGATCGACGCACACGTGCCCGATCTCCCCGGCGCGGCCGTGGCGCCCGCCGAGGACGGCGCCGTCCAGCACGGCGGCGCCGCCGAGGCCGCTGTCGCCCGACAGGTAGAGGAAGTCCGGCAGCGGTCCGGGACGTCCCGGCGCGGTCTCGGCGGCCGCGCGCGCCGCGAGGTCGGCCTCGTTGCCGATGCGCAGCGGCGGTCCCTGGCGCGCCGCGAGGGGCAGGTGGTCGGCCGGGCGGAGCTCGGACCAGCCGAGGTTGGGGGCGAGGAGCAGCGTGCCGGAGGCGGCGTCGGTGATGCCGGGCAGGGCGAGGCCGGCGCCGACGACGCGGGTGCCGCCGGGCAGGCGGGCGAGCAGGCCGGCGGCCAGCGCGTCCAGGCGCGCCAGGGTCGCGGCGGGGTCGCTGTCGTGGAAGTCGCCGGGCTCGACGCGCTCGGCCAGCACGTGGCCGCCGAGGCTCACCGCGCGCCCGGCCAGATGGGTCACGTTGACCTCCAGGCCGAGCGCGGCGAGGCGGCGGCCCCCGGAGAGCGGGCGGGCCGGGCGGCCCCGGCCGGACGCCTCGGGCCGGTCCAGCTCGTCCAGGACGCCGCCCGCGATGAGCTCGTCGACGAGCCGCGAGGCGGTCGCGCGCGTCATCCGGGTGGCCGCCGCGACGCCCGCCCGCGTCGGCGGCGCCGGCGCGGCGAGCACGGTGCGGACGACCAGGGCGAGGTTGGCCTCGCGCAGGGACGACTGGCGCGCGCCGGTGGCGTCCGGGACGGCGAGGGGAGCGGAACTCACCTGTTGACCCTAGCGCCCCCGCTCATTATGTTCATTCATGAAACAAAATCAGAGGAGGCCCCGATGGCGCGCCAGCCCACCCCCGACGACCGGTTCGCGTTCGGCCTGTGGACGGTCGGCTGGACCGGCGTCGACCCGTTCGGCGCCGCGACCCGCCCCGCCCTCGACCCCTGGGAGTACGCCGAGCGCCTCGCCGAGATCGGCGCCTGGGGCATCTCCTTCCACGACAACGACGTGTTCCCCTTCGACGCGGCCGAGGCGGAGAAGGACGAGCGCGTCGCCCGGCTGCGCAAGGCCGCCGACCGGGCCGGTCTGGTGATCGAGATGGTCACCACCAACACCTTCACCCACCCGGTGTTCAAGGACGGCGGCCTCACCGCCAACGACCGCTCGGTGCGGCGCTTCGCGCTCCGCAAGGTGCTGCGGGCGGTCGACCTCGCCGCCGCCGCGGGCGCGACCACCTTCGTCATGTGGGGCGGCCGCGAGGGCGGCGAGTACGACGGCTCCAAGGACGTCTACGCGGCGATGGAGCGCTACCGCGAGGGACTGGACACCGTCGCGGGCTACATCAAGTCCGAGGGCCACGACCTGCGGATCGCGCTGGAGCCGAAGCCCAACGAGCCGCGCGGCGACATCTTCCTGCCGACCGTCGGGCACGCTCTGGCCCTCATCGCCGAGCTGGAGCACGGCGACATCGTCGGCGTGAACCCCGAGACCGGGCACGAGCAGATGGCCGGCCTCAACTACACCCACGCCCTCGGGCAGGCGCTGTGGAGCGGCAAGCTGTTCCACATCGACCTCAACGGGCAGCGCGGCCTGAAGTACGACCAGGACCTGGTGTTCGGGCACGGCGACCTCATGTCGGCGTTCTTCACCGTGGACCTGCTGGAGAACGGCTTCCCCGGCCACCCCGACGCGCCCCGCTACACCGGCGCGCGCCACTTCGACTACAAGCCCTCGCGCACCGAGTACATGGACGGCGTCTGGGCGTCGGCGAAGGCGTGCATGGCCACCTACCTGCTGCTCGCCGAGAAGGCGCGCGCGTTCCGCGCCGACCCGCGCGTCCGCGAGGCCCTGGAGTACGCGGGCGTCACCGAGCTGGCGACTCCGACGCTGGGCGCGGGGGAGACCGTCCACGACCTGCTGGCCGGCGACGACGGGTTCGATGCCGGCCGGGCGGCCGAGCGCGACCTCGGGTTCGTGCGGCTGCAGCAGCTCGCCGTCGAGCACCTGATCGGCTGAGCGGAGGCCCGCCGTGACGCTGGTAGCGGGGATCGACTCCTCCACCCAGTCCTGCAAGGTCGTGATCGTCGACGCCGCGACCGGGCGGGTCGTCCGGCAGGGGGCGGCGCCGCACCCGCCGGGCACCGAGATCGACCCCGAGCACTGGTGGACCGCCCTGCGGCGGGCCGCCGAGCGGGCGGGCGGGCTGGCGGACGTGGCCGCCGTCTCGGTGGCGGCCCAGCAGCACGGCATGGTCTGCCTGGACGCCGCCGGGCGGACCGTCCGCCCGGCCCTGCTGTGGAACGACACCCGCTCGGCCGGCGCCGCCGCCGACCTCGTCGCCGACCTGGGCGGCGGCGACCCGGCCGAGGGGGCGCGGCGCTGGGCGGAGGCGGTGGGGACGGTGCCGGTCGCCTCCCTCACCGTCGCCAAGCTGCGCTGGCTCGCCGACCACGAGCCGGACGCCGCCGCGCGCGTGGCGGCCGTCGCCCTGCCGCACGACTGGCTGACCTGGCGGCTGGCGGGCGCGTCCGGCCCGGACGCCCTGGTCACCGACCGCTCCGACGCCTCGGGCACCGGCTACTACCAGGCCGGCACGGGCGCCTACCGGCCCGACCTGCTGGCCCTGGCACTGCGCCGCGAGTCCCTGCCCGCCCTGCCCCGCGTCCTGGCCCCCGACGAGGCCGCGGGCACCGGGACCGCGGAGGCGGGGGCGCCGGGCGCCGTCCTCGGGCCCGGCTGCGGCGACAACGCCGCGACGGCCCTCGGCCTCGGCCTGCGCACCGGCCAGGTCTTCATGTCGCTCGGCACCTCCGGCGTCGTGGCCGCCGTGTCGGAGGAACCCGCCGCCGACCCGACCGGTCAGGTCGCCGGCTTCGCCGACGCCACCGGCGCCCACCTCCCGCTGGCCTGCACCCTGAACGCCGCACGCGTCCTGGACTCGGCGGCGCGCCTGCTCGACGTCGGCCTCGGCGAGCTGAGCGAGCTGGCCCTGCGCGCCGACCCCGGCGCGGGCGGCCTGACCTACGTCCCCTACCTGGAGGGCGAGCGCACCCCCAACCTGCCCGACGCCACCGGGACGCTGCACGGCATGACCCTGACCTCGCTCACCCGCGAGAACCTGGCCCGCGCCGCCGTCGAGGGCCTGCTCTGCCTGATGGCCGACGCCCTGCGCGCCGTCCGCGACCAGGGCGCCGACGTCCGGGAGATCACCCTGACCGGCGGCGCCGCCCGCGCCGCGGCCGTCCGCGAGACGGCCCCGGCGATCCTCGGCGTACCGGTCCGCGTCCCCGAACCCGCCGAGTACGCCGCCCTCGGCGCCGCCCGCCAGGCCGCCTGGACCCTGTCGCGCCACGACGCCCCGCCCGTCTGGAACACCGCCGCGACCCGCACCTACAAAGCCCCGCCCGACCACCGGACCCTGACCCGCTACCGCACCGCGGCCCGCTCCGCCCCGTGACCCGATCCCCGGCCCGTCCCGTCCGGCCTACCCGCCTTGCGCGTCCGGGTCGGCCCAGGTGTGGTTGGGCAGGTGGGGATACCAGCCCGGGCGGGCGGGGTCGCGGTCGTAGGGGTAGTCGCCCAGCTCGCGGTAGCGGGCGGCGTAGTGCTCGACCTTGTCGCGGTCCAGGGTGACGCCGAGGCCGGGGGCGTCGGGGACGGCGATGGTCCCGTCCCGGTAGGTGAAGCGTCCCTCGGCGATCACGTCGTCCTTCAGGTGGTGGTAGTGGCTGTCGGCGGAGTAGGTGAGGTTGGGCAGGACGGCGCCGAAGTGCAGCATGGTCGCGAGCTGGACGCCGAGCTCGCCGGAGGAGTGCACGCCGACCGGCTGCTGGAAGGTCTCGGCGGTCGCGGCGGCCTTCAGGCAGCTGCGGACGCCGCCCCAGAAGGTGGTGTCGAGCAGCACGACGTCGACGGCGGGGTCGCGGAGGTTGGCGGCCATCTGCTCCGGGGTCACCACGACGGTGTTGGTGGCGAGCGGGATGCCGATGTCGCGCCGTAGCTGCCGCATGCCGTTCAAACCCCAGGTGGGGTCCTCCAGGTAGTCGTTGTTGAGGTCGGCGATGCCGGCGGCGAAGCGGCGCGCGTCGGCGAGGCTGAGCACCGAGTTGGGGTCGTAGCGGACGGGCTGCCCTCCGACGTGGCGGGCGAGCTCGCGGAACACCTCCAGCTCGTACTCGGGCGGGTACACGCCGCCCTTCAGCTTGTGGCTGGTGAAGCCGTGCCGGTCGCGCAGCGCGTCGACGTGCTCCAGGAGCTGGTCGACGGTGCGGATCTCACCGCCGCCGTCGGGGTTCGGCAGCCGGAAGAACAGGTAGCTCGCGAACGGGACGCGGTCGCGCAGCTTGCCGCCGAGCAGGGCGTGCACGGGCAGGCCCGCCGCTTTGCCGATGATGTCCAGGCAGGCGAACTCGATCGCGGCGAGCAGCTGGGTGCGGTTGTTGTAGAGCGAGGCGGTCGGGTTGGCGATCATCAGCCGGAGGGCCTCCAGCCGGTGCGGGTCGTGCCCGACGAGGTAGGGCTCCAGGCCCCGGACGGCCGCCTCGGTGCTCTGCCCGCCGCCGCCGAGCTCGCCGACGCCGCTGACGCCCTCGTCGGTGTGCACCTCGACCAGGGTGCGGACGAAGCGTCCCCAGTGCGCGCCGTTGGAGTGCCGGAGCGGTGCCTCCAGGTCGACGCTGACGGTGGTGGCGGACAGGCTGGTGATCTTCACGTGGTCCTTCGCTCTCGGGGGTCAGCAGCGACCGGCCGACAGGCCGCCGTCGATGGTGTGGGCGGAGCCGGTGATGAAACCGGCCCGGTCGCAGGCCAGGAACGCGATGAGCTCGGCGACCTCCTCGGCGCGGCCGACGCGGCCGAGGGGGTGCGCCGCGCCGAACCGGGCGAGGGCGGTCTCGACGTCGGTGCCGGGGGACAGGACGCCGGCCGCCTCGCGCAGCATCGGGGTGTCGATGGAGCCGGGGCACACGCAGTTGACGCGGATGCCGTCGGCGGCGTGGTCGATGGCCATGGCGCGGGTGAGGGAGACCAGGGCGCCCTTGCTCGCGGCGTAGGCGGCGCAGCGGGGCTCGGGCAGCGCCGCCTGGACGGAGGCGACGTGCACGATCGCGCCGCCGCGGCCCCGCATCAGCGGGACGGCCCGCGCCGACAGCGCGAACGCGCTCCGCACGTTCACCGCCATCACCTCGTCGTAGGCGGCTCCGGTGGTGTCGACGGTGCCGTAGCGCTGCACGCCCGCGCTGTTGACCAGGACGTCGACGGCGCCGAAGGCGTCCAGGGCGGCGCCGATCAGGGCGTCCGCGCCGGCGTCGGCGGACAGGTCCGCCTCGATCACCACGGCGCGCCGGCCGTCCAGGGCGCGGCGGGCCGCGGCGACGGTGCCCGCGCCGAGCCCGGCGACGGCGACGGCGGCGCCGCCCGCGGCGAGCCGCACGGCGGTGGCGAGGCCGATGCCGGCGGTGCCGCCGCCGACGACGGCGACGCGGCCGGCGAAGTCGGCCGGGACGTCCCGGGGGAGGGGCGCGTTCATCGGGTCACCCGCTTCAGGGTCAGGACGCCGGTGCGTTCCTCGCCGGCGTCGAGGAGGTGCCGGCCGAGGCGGCCGGGCTCGGGCGTGTAGGGGCCGGACGCCGGTTCGACGGCGACGGTGTCGACGAGCCCCCACCAGGGGAAGCCGGGGGTGGCGCGGCGCTCCCGCCAGATCCACACGTGGTCGAAGACGCCGGGGTCGAAGCCGAGCTCGACGCCGAAGCCGAGCCGCTCGTTGACCAGGCGGGCGGCGCGGACGCCCTCGTTCAGCACGGTGAGGGCGTCGGGGCGGCGGGCGTCGGGGCGCAGCGGGAACCGCCGGGTGCCGCCGTCGCCGTCGAGTTCCAGGACGCAGCCGTCGCCGATCAGGTCGGGGCCGAACGCCGGATGCTCGGTCCAGGCGAACCGGGCCGGGGCGGCGGAGAGGTTGCGCACGGTCTGGGTGACGGTCAGGCCGTCGCCGGTGAGAGCGATCTCGCGCCGCAGGGCGAGCGGCACCGTGCGCAGGACGGTGGTCAGCGCGCACCGGTCGGACGCGGCGGCGTCCAGGTCCCACTCCCGCCAGGCGGCCTCGCCGTGGAAGGGGTGCTCCACGCCGTCCAGGACGCGCGCGTCGCCGGCGTGCGGGATGAGCGGATGCCATCCGCCGGGATAGCGGCGGTGCCATTCGGCGCCGCTGCCGGTGAAGCGCAGCGCGCCGGACGTCTGGTCCGCCCAGGGCGTGCGCAGCAGCAGCTCCGTCCCGGTCGCCCGGTCGCGGACCGAGGTGAGGGCGGCCCCGTCGGCGCTGACGGCGGCTTTGAAGACCGCGCCGTGCAGGGTCGTCCGGTTCATGCGGCGCCGTGCTTCCGCAGCCGGCGGCCCAGGTCGGCGATGCCGTCGGCGCCGAGGCCGGCGAGCGCGCCGCCGATCCCGACGGCGAGCGCGCCCGCGTCCAGCCACGACGCGGCGGTCTGCGGCGTGACGCCGCCGGTCGGCACGACGGAGAGACCGGGCAGGACGTCGCGCAGCGCCCGCAGGTGGGAGGGGCCGACGGATCCGGCCGGGTACAGCTTCACGATGCCGCCCGGCCCGGCCCGGTGCGCCGCCCGCGCGACCTCGGTGGGGCTGAAGGCGCCCTCCAGGAACGGGACGCCGCCCGCGGCGGCCCGCGCTTCGGGCGCCGCGTAGGGGCTGACCAGGAACCGGGCGCCGGCGGCGACGGCCTGTTCGGCCTGTGCGGCGGTGGTGACGGTGCCGACGCCGAGGAGGGTGCCGGCGAAGCGGGCGTCGGCGGCGGCCTCCGCGAGCACGCGGGACCAGTCGGGCGTGGTGGTGGTGAGTTCGAGGACGCGCAGGCCCGCCCGGCGGCAGGCGAGCATGGAGTCGACGAGCCGGGCGGCCGACGCGGTGCGCAGCACCGGCAGCAGCCGGTCCTCGCGCAGCCGCGCGGCGAGCGCGTCCGCGTCTTCGGCGGGGTGGCGGGTCATGGGCTGGCTTCCGGTTCGGTGTGGCGCGGGACGAAGCCGAGCAGGGCGGCGCAGCGGTCCATGGCGAACGGGGTCGTCCGGCCCGGCAGGGCGGCGCGCAGCTCGGTGCCCGGATGGAACTTCGCGAGCAGTTCGGCGGTGGGGCGGTCGGACATGGTCGTCGGCGCCACCGCGTTCAGCACGTGGTGGCCGCGCAGCGGCGCCCGCAGCCCGGCCAGGCAGACGCGGGCGGCGTCGCGGGTGTCCAGCCAGGCCCACAGCTCCCGGCGGGTCTCGGCGGGATCGGCCCGGGTGCGGCGGACGTGCCCGGCGAGCCGGTCGCCGGTCCCCACGAACGGGAACCGCAGCGCGACGACGTCGATGCCCCAGCGGCGGTGCGCCATCGCCGCGGTCGCCTCGGCGGCCTGCTTGGACAGCGCGTAGGGGTCCTCGGCGAGGATCGGGTGGTCCTCGTCGACCGGCGCGTACGCCGGCGACAGGTCGCGGCCCGCCCAGGCCAGGCCGAGCACGCTGAGGCTGGAGGCGACCACGGCGCGGCCGGCGCCGGCGCGCCCGGCCTCGTCGAGCACCAGGTAGGCCGAGTGCGCGTTGGCGGTGAAGATCTCGTCGTCGGGGTACCCGTGCGGGCTGGGGATCGCGGCCAGGTGGACGACCGCGTCGACGCCGTCCATCAGGCCGGCGACGAAGTCCCGGTCGCGCAGGTCGCCGGTCAGGTACCGGTCCGCGGCGCCGGCGGGCGCCGGGATCCGGTCGGTGGCGGTGACGCGGTGGCCGGTCTCCGCCAGGTGCGCGCACACGTGCGAGCCGATGTGACCGGCGGCGCCGGTGACCAGGACGTGCCGGGGGCTCATCCCTTCACCGCCCCGACCAGGCCGTTGACGAAGTAGCGCTGCAGGCAGCAGAACAGGATGATGACCGGGACCACCACGATCAGCGCGCCGGCCATCAGCACGTTGTACTGGGGGACGCCGCTGTTGGTCAGGTTCTGCAGCGCGATCGGCAGGGTGAAGGTGCCGGGCCGGTCCAGCGAGACCCGGCTGAGCAGGTACTCGTTCCAGGTCGGGATGGCGGTGAGCATCGCCACGGTGACCAGGGCGGGCCGGACGGCCGGCAGGTACACCGACCAGAAGACGCGCGCCTCGCCCGCGCCGTCCATCATGGCGGCCTCGCGCAGCTCGCGCGGCACGCCGGCGAACGCGGTGGTCAGCAGCAGGATCGACAGCGGCGCCGTCCCGTTGACCAGCGGCAGCACCAGCCCGAGGTGCGTGCCGAGCAGGTTGTACTCGCTCTCCAGCAGCACGACCGGCAGCAGCATCGTCACCGACGGCACGAACAGCAGCGCCACGAAGAACCGGTACAGCAGGGTCCGGCCCGGGAAGCGCAGGACGCCGAAGGCGTAGGAGGCGAGGGAGTACACGACCAGGACGCCGAGGACGGTGAGCCCGGTGACCTTGAGGCTGTTGAGGAAGTAGCCGAAGAAGTCCAGCTCCCGCCAGGTGTCGGCCAGCACGTGCACGGTGGGGTGGGCGGGCAGGAACGCGCCGGGGTCGAGCATGTCCCGGTCGGTCTTCAGGCTGCCGGAGACCATCCAGGCGAACGGGAACAGGCTGACCACGGCGTACCCGGCCAGCAGGGCGTACACGACGGTGCGGGCGAGCGCGGTCCGGGTGCGGGCGGTGGGGCGCCGGGCGGGGGCGCCGGTGGCGGTCATGCGGTGCTCCGGAGGGCGCGCAGGTTGAGCAGGGCGAGCAGGACGGCGACGGCGAACAGCAGCCAGCCGAGGGCGCTGGCGAGGCCGAGGGTCGGCTGGAGCTGCTCCAGGAAGGCCAGCCGGTAGGACGCGAGCCCGAGGACGTCGGTGTGGCCGCCGGGCGCGCCCTCCCCGCCGGTCATGACGAGGAAGGTCTGGAAGCCCTGGAGCGCCTCGCGCAGGTTCAGCAGGACCGTCGCGGCGGTGATGGGGCGCAGCAGCGGCCAGACGACGGAGCGGTTGGTGCGCCACCAGCCGGCGCCGTCCAGGGCCGCGGCCTCCAGCATGCAGGGGTCCAGGGACTGCAGGCCGGTCAGGTACAGCAGCGTCCCGACGGGCACCGCGGTCCACACCATCACCACGATCACGGTCGGCAGCGCGGTGTCGGGGTTGCCGAGGAAGCCCTGCGGCTGGGCGAGGGTGCCGAGCCCGCAGGCGCGCAGCAGGGCGTTGACCGCGCCGTTGGGCTGCAGGACGTACTGCCAGGCGAGGTAGACCGCGATGCCGGAGGTGACGAACGGCAGGAAGTACACCGTGCGCATGAGGGTGCGGAGCCGCCGGGCGCTGTTCAGCAGCACCGCGAGCGGGAAGCTGATCGCCACGACCAGCAGCGGCACGGCGATCATCACCGCGAGCGTGTGCCAGGCGGCCGAGCGGACGATCGGCGCGTACACCGGGTCGCGGTAGAGCAGGTCCAGGTAGTTGTCGAGGCCGACCCAGGTCCAGTGCGGGCTGAACCCGTTCCAGGTGGCGCCCGACAGCGCCAGGCCGTAGCCGAGGGAGTAGAGGCCGAAGGCGGCGAACAGCAGCACCGCCGGCGCCGTGAAGGCGTAGGCGGTGACCGCTTCGCGGACGCGGCGGCGCCTGCCGGCGCTGCCGCCGCGTCCGGTCGGCGTCGCCTCACCGGCCGCCGCCGGGCCGGCGAGGGCCGCCGGTCCGGTGGTGGAAGGGGAGGCCGTGGTCATTTCTCGGCGTTCCAGTACTCGGTGACGAGCTCGTCGAACCGCTTGGCGGTCTGGTCGACGCTCGCCTGCTTCAGCGGCGACATGTTCGTCAGCAGGGCGCCCAGCTTGTCGATGTTGCTGGTGTACTGGGCGGGCATGAACGAGTGGTCGCTGGAGTCGTAGGCGTCGGCGCCGGTCGACAGGGTCTTGCTCAGCGCGCCGATCGCGGTGCCGGCGGCCGAGGCGTCGGCGCCGAGGTCGGCGGCCGGGATGTCGGTGGCGGCCTTGGCGAACGCGGCGGCGGTGTCCTTCTGGGACAGGAACCTCAGCCACTTCAGCGCGGCGTCGGGGTTCTTGCTCTGGGTGGTGACCGACAGGCTGGTGAGCGAGAACGGCGCGAGGCCCGTCCCGGCGGCCTTGCCGTCCTTGGGCGCGGGGACGGCGAAGGCGGCGACGTCGTCGGCCTTCATGCCGAACTGCTCCAGGCCGGCGAGGGTGAAGGTGCCGCCGATGTCGAAGGCGGCGCGCTTCTGGGCGAACGCGCGGTCGGCGTCGTCGATCTTCAGGGATTGCGAGCCGGGCGTCCAGTACGGGGTGAGCTGGTCGTACAGCGACAGCACGCGCTTGCCGTCGGCCGAGTTCCAGCCGTGCGCGCCCTTGGCGAACAGGCCGTGGTAGCCGTCCTTGCCGAGGGTGCCGTAGGAGAGCTGGTGCAGCATCCAGTTCAGGCCGGTGGAGGGGGCGGCGAGGCCGACGGTGATGCCGCCGGCGTCCTTGCTCTTGGCGGTGGTGGCCTTCAGCGCCGCGATCAGGTCCTCCCAGGTCTTGGGGGTGTCCTTGACGCCGGCGTCGGCGAGCATCGTCTTGTTGGCGTAGACGACGCCGAAGGCGCCGATGGTGAACGGCACGCTGTAGCGGGCGCCGGCCTTGATGCCGGGGTAGGCCGAGCCGGGCTGCTTGGAGGCGGTCTCCAGCTCGGGGGTGACGGTCCCCGCGGTGCGCACGTTCTGCACGTACTGGCCGGACCAGGAGGCGTCGACCTTGCCGGTGAGGTCGCTCAGCATGCCGGCGCCGCCGTAGGTGAGGTCCTCGCCGAGGGTGTGCACCTCCAGGACGTCCGGGAGGCCCTTGGTCTTGGCGGCGCTCTGCAGCTTGGCGGTGTAGGCGTCGTCGGGGGTGATGGCCTGGACCTTCACCGTCACGCCGCTCTGCGCCTTGAACCGCGCGGCGGCCTCCTCCAGCGGCTTGACGTGGGCCGCCTTGAAGGTCCACATCGTGATGGCGTCGGCGGAACCGCCACCGGAGCCGTCACCGCTCCCGCTCCCGCACGCGGCCAGGGGCGCGGCGAGGGCGGTGATCGCGGCGGCGGCGAGGAGCCGTCTGCGGCCGAAGTCGAGTCGCACGGGGAGTCCACCTCACTGTCGTTCATCCTTGTGAATGAAGTTCTGGTGTGCGAACATAAGTGAACCGTGACGGATGCGTCAAGATGTTGGCGAGCGTTACCCCCCATCGTCGGCGGCTCGTGATCCGGAGGCCACGTGAGCGGTCAAGGCAGGCAGAACCCCCAAGGCGGCGCGAGCGAGAGGGGCGCGGGCGCGGTCAAATCGGCCTCCCGGACGCTGGACGTCCTGGAGCTGCTGAGCTCGGCCCCCGATCCGCGCACGCTGGCCGAGATGGCCGTGCTCCTGGAGGTGCCGAAGAGCAGCCTGCACGGCATCCTGCGGACCATGCAGGCGCGCGGCTGGGTGGAGGCCGACGGCACCGGGACGCGCTACCGCCTGGGCGTGCGCGCCCTGCTGACCGGCACCGCCTACGTCGACGGCGACGACATCGTCGCCATCACCGCCGCGATCCTGGACCGGCTGTCGGAGGAGACCGGCGAGACGGTGCACCTCGGCCGCCTGGACGGCCCCGACGTCGTCTACCTGGCCAAGCGCGAGTCCACCCACGCGGTGCGGCTGTACTCGGCGGTCGGGCGCCGCCTGCCCGCGCACGCGACCGCGCTCGGCAAGGCCCTGCTGGCCGCGCACGACCCCGGCGAGGTGGACCGGCGGCTGAACTGGCCGCTGGCCTCCCTCACCCCCACCACGATCACCGATCCGGCCGAGCTGCACGCCGAGCTGGAGCGCGTCCGCGCGCGCGGCTACGCCGCCGACGAGGGCGAGAACACGCCCGACATCCGCTGCGTCGCCGTCGCGCTCGCCCAGCCGGCGGCCGGCGTCAACGCCCTGAGCTGCTCGGTGCCGCGGACCCGCGCCTCCGACGAGCGGATGGCCGAGCTGGCCGGGGCGCTGCGGCGCGCCGCGCGCGACATCGACCCGCTCGCGCAGCGGCTGCGCACGACCTGAGTCCTCGGGCGGGGGCGGGCGGGCCGTTGACAGGACTCTTTCCCGGCTTCTAGGTTCAAATACATGCACAGTATTCATATATATGAACGACGGGGGTGACGGTGGACGTCTTCACCCTCGGCGAGGCCATGGTCTGCTTCGCTCCCGCCGCGGGCCTGCTGGACGCCGCCGACGACTACCGCTGCTCGGTCGGCGGCGCCGAGCTCAACACCGCCGTGGGGCTCGCCCGCCTCGGCCGCAACGTGCGGTGGACCTCGCGGCTGTCGGCCGACCCGCTCGGCGACCGGATCGCCGCCGTGCTGCGCGCCGAGAACGTCGGCGCGGCGCCCCTGCCCCGCGCGGCCGGCCGGCCCACCGGACTCATGCTGAAGGACCGGCCGGGCGGCGAGGCGCGGGTCCTGTACTACCGGCGCGGCTCGGCGGCGGCGCTGCTCGCGCCCGAGGACATCGACGAGGACGCGGTGCGCTCGGCGCGCCTGGTGCACGTCACCGGCATCACCCCGGCGCTCGGCCCCGGGCCGGCCGCCGCGGTCCGGCGCGTCCTCGCCGTCGCCCGCGAGGCGTCGGTCCCGGTCAGCTTCGACCCGAACTTCCGCCCGCAGCTGTGGGACGCCGCCGAGGCGGCGGCCGCCTACCGGGACCTGCTGCCGTCGGTCGACCAGCTCCTGTGCAACGAGGCCGAGGCCCGGCTCATCACCGGCCGCCCGGAGGCGGCCGAGGCGCTGGAGGCGCTGGCGGCGACCGGTCCCGGCACCGTGGTCGTCAAGCGCTCGGGCGACGGGGTCCTCGCCTCCTGCGCGGGGCGCCTCCTGCACGCCCCCGCCTGGACCGTCACCGATCCCGTCGACACGGTGGGCGCCGGCGACGCCTTCAACGCCGGCTGGCTGCACGCCTGGCTGGAGGGGATGGACGCCGGCCTCGGCCTGCGGCTCGCCGCCTTCGTCGCCGCGCAGGTGGTCCGGCATCCCGGCGACTACGAGGGCTTCCCCGACGCGGCGGCCGTCTCCGCCTGGCTCGCCGCCCACGGCGGCCCGTCCACCGACCACCTTCCCGACACCACGGAGGCCACCGCGTGAACGACACGGCTCCCACCGTCCTCGCCCGCGCGCCCTGGGACGGCGCCCGGCCGGACCGGCTGCGCGTCACCGCCGTCCGCACCTTCCTCTGCGCGCCCCAGGGCTGCCCCTACCTGATCGTGCGCGTGGAGACCAGCGAGCCGGGCCTGTACGGGCTCGGCTGCGCCAGCGACCCGCAGCGGACGCTGGCGATCCGGTCGATCGTCGACGACTACCTCGGGCCGCTGCTGGTGGGCCGCGACCCCCGCGACATCGAGGACGTCCACCGCCTGCTGCTGAACAGCGCCTACTGGCGGGGCGGATCGCTCACCGGCAACGCCCTGGCCGGCGTGGACGTCGCGCTCTGGGACATCAAGGCCAAGGCGGCGGGCGTCCCGCTCTACGACCTGCTGGGCGGGCGCGCCCGGCAGGCGGCGACCGCCTACACCCATGTCAGCGGCGGCGACTCCGGCGAGCTCGCCGAGCTGGTCCAGGCCGCCGTCGAGGAGGGCTTCGGCCACGTCCGCGTCCAGGTGAACGTGCCCGGCGCCGACGCCTACGGCACGCACACCGGCGACGAGGCCGAGGCCGCCGCGCTCGCCGCGCGCGACGGCCGCTGGGACGGCGAGGCGTACCTGCGGCTGATCCCGCGCACGCTGGCGGCGGTCCGCGAGAAGGTCGGCGACGGCGTCGAGCTCCTGCACGACGTGCACGAGCGGCTCACCCCCGCCCAGGCCCGCCGGCTCGTCCGCGACCTGGAACCCGCCCGGCTGTTCTTCCTGGAGGACGCCCTCGCCCCCGAGGACGCGGCCTACTTCCCGCAGCTGCGCGCCGCCGGGACGGTGCCGCTGGCCGTGGGCGAGCTGTTCAGCGACCCCGCGCAGTTCGTCCCGCTCATCGCCGACCGCGCCATCGACTACGCCCGCATCCGCGTCCCCACCCTCGGCGGCCTCACCCCCGCCCGCAAGCTGGCCGCCGCCTGCGAGCTGTTCGGCGTCCAGCTCGCCCCGCACGGGCCGGGCGACGTCAGCCCGGTCGGGCGCGCCGCCACCGTCGCGCTGGACGTCAACGCGCCGAGCTTCGGCATCCAGGAGGCCGCCTGGTTCACCGACGCCACCCGGGAGGTCTTCCCGGGCGCGCTCGACGCCCGCGGCGGCGTCCTGGAACCCGCCGAGGTCCCGGGGCTCGGCGTCGACTTCGACGAGGCGGCCGCCCGGCGGTACCCGCCGACCGCGCCCCTGGAACACGACCGCTGGGCGCTGCTGCGCAACCGCGACGGGAGCGCGCAGCGGCCCTGAGGCCGGTTCCCGCGGCGCATGGACGGCACTGCCATTCCTTCACATGCACGTAATTCATATATGTGAATGATTATTGTCGCTTTGGCGCCGATTTGGACGATCGGAAAGGTTGACGGTGATCTAGGCCGCCTCTATGTTCATATATAAGTAATTCGTTCATATATATGAACATAGGAGGACCGATGTTCCCCCGCAGAAGGTCCGCGTCCGGCCGGGAGCCCGGCCGCCGCCGAACCCCGCTCGCGCTCGTGGCGGCGGCCGCCCTCGCGGCCGCCGCCACGACCGTCCCGCCGGCGGCCGCCGACAGCGGAGCCGTGCCCGTCCAGTACGTGGCGAAGCTGTACACCGAGGTCCTCGGCCGGGCGCCGGACCGGGCCGGCTACGCCGGCTACCTCGCGGGCTTCGCCGCGTCGGGCTGCTCGCCGACCTCCCTGCGCGAGGCGGGCGAGTCCTTCTTCACCAGCGGCGAGTTCAGCGCCGCGGGCTACGACCACGCCCAGCAGGCGCTGGTCGCCTACCGCGCGGTGCTCAACCGCGAACCCGACCCGGGCGGCCTCGCCGACGCGATCGCGCAGCTCGACGCGGGCCGCACGATCGTCAACGTCATCGACGGGTTCTACGCCAGCGGTGAATTCACCGACCTCGCCGGCCGCATCTGCGGCGCGAACGACCCCGACTACGGGTGGGGCACCCTCGACGCGGCGGACCTGCCCGTCTCCGGTCCCGGCTACTCCGGCGACCAGGCCGGTCTCCAGGCGGCCCTGGACGCCGCCGGCTCCGGCGGTTCGGTGACCCTCGCCGAGAACGCCGTCGTCCGGCTGACCGGCACCCTGCGCATCCCGAGCGGCGTGCACCTGTACACCACCGGGCAGCCCAAGGCGACGCGCTACGCGGCGATGGGGCGGCTCGTCCGGCAGCCGGGCTGGAGCGGGGAGAGCGTCCGGGTCGAGCCGGGCGCGCGGCTGACCAGCGTGTGGGTCACCGGGGACCGGACGCGGGAGACGTCCTACGACGCCGGCCGCAAGAACATCCGGACCGCCGGCGGCGCCGACACCGTCGTGCGCGACGACCGGGTCGACGAGACCGCGGGCGCGACCAGCCTGGAGACCCTGACCGCCGCCTACGACGGCGTCGCCCAGTGCGCGCGGCTGACCGTCGCCGACAACCTGATCACGGTGTACAGCAGCCGGCACGGCGGCGGCCTGTGGAGCGACGGGATCAGCAACCACTGCGAGGACGCCGACATCTCCGGCAACGGTGTCGTCGACGCCACCGACGTCGGCATCGTGAGCTTCGTGCTCGGCACCGCCGTGGCTCAGCGCTCCCACGTGCACGGCAACCTGGTCGTGCAGGCCGGCCACGAGTCCTACGGCATGCTCGGCGCCGACCCCTACTTCGACGACGGCCCCGGCGACGCGCCCGGGAACGCCAGCCGCAGCTTCGCCGGCTTCCTGCTGGAGGACAACACGCTCTACACCAGCGACCGCGTGATGACCGAGTTCGGCATCGCCGTCGGCACCCGCGAATGGTTCGGCGACCGCACCAAGACCGCGTCCGGCGGGACCTGGTCGGGCAACACCAGCGACGGCGGCACCGTCCGCGCCATGGTCGGCATCGTCGTCAGCGGCATGCTGGACGTGACCGTCACCGGCAACGACCTGAACACCGACGTCCGGTCCGACGGCCGGTCGAGCTGCACGCCCGCCGCCGTCGGTGCCAGCGTGAGCGCGGGGTACGCCTCGGGCACGCTGCCCGCCCACACCGACGCCTTCTACAACGGCTGCCTGGTCTCCGAGCCGTAGCCGCTCCCGCGCCCGGTCCCGCACCTGCGCGGGACCGGGCGCGGAGTCGCTGCACCGCGACGTCGCGGTCAAGGAACTGCTGGTGCCGGCCGGGATCGACCCGGCCGAGCATCGTTTGCGAGCTGCCCGTATGCCGCGCGAGGCGCGCAACGCCGCCGCGTTGGACCATCGCAACATCGTTACGGTGTTCAATGCGGTCGAGTGCGAGAACGCTCCATTCCTGGTGCTGGAACTGGTACGCGGTCCCTCCCCCGCTCAGGTCGTCGCCGAGGACGGTCCGCTGATACCGGCCCGTACCGCCGAGATCGGTCTGATGGTGCTGGATGCGCTATGCGCCGCCCACAGGGCGGGAATCGTGCACCGCTGCGCCGTCGGCTGCCGCTGCCGGCCGTTTCCATCGAGTGGCGGCCGACCTTCGGCCGGCGGGGTCAGAGGTAGAGGCCGGTGCCGTGCTCGGGGCGTTCGGAGGCGATGGCGTGGAGGTCGCGTTCGCGCATGACCAGGTAGTTCTCGCCCTGGATCTCGACCTCGAACCGGTCCTCGGGGTGGAACAGGACGCGGTCGCCGACCTTGACGGTGCGGACCAGGTGCCCGGTGCCGCAGACCTCGCCCCAGTGCAGCCGGTTCGACTGCTCGACGGTCGCCGGGATCACGATGCCGCCGGTGCTGCGACGCTCGCCGCTGTCCTTGTCGCTGCGGATCATGACGCGGTCGTGGAGCATCTGGACTTCGAACTTGGGCACGGACACGGGGGCGAATCTACCAGTCCCCAAGGGTGGCCCAGGCGATGGTCGATGCGGCCCTGCTGATCGTGCTCAGGGTGGCTGACCTGCGTTGATGCGCGGACGCAGGGGAGAGAGGGGAGCGGGTGGGGCGGTGGGGGCGGATGGGGGCGGTGTTCGGTTGTGCGACACGTGGCGCGAGGGGGAGTTCCGTCTAACTTTGGTCTCCCTGTGCGTATCGGGACGGATACTTTAAGTCATCTCTGCTTTCCCGTTAGCTTCTTGGTGAACAGGAAGCGACTCGGGTCGCACGGTAGACGACGACAGGAAGGCCGCCCGCATGTCGACCGCCCCCGTCCCTCCCGGTGCCCGCAGCGGGCGCATCGCGGCGCTGCTCGCCGGGCCGACCGGGATCGGCACCGCGAGCGCCCGTCGGTTCGCCCCGCGCCCGTCCGTGGCGCCGCCAGCCGAGCCCGCGCCGTCACTGGCCGAGCACGTGCCGCCGGACGTTCCCGCGGGGGCGGCGGAGGACGACCGGCACATCGCCGGGCTGTACTGCCCGCCGGCGGTCCGGGACGACCGGGCGCTCGCCGACGCCGTCAACGCGGCGCTGCTGGCGTGGGTGCGCGACGAGCTGCGCATGGACGAGCCGTGGGTCGAGGCCAAGCTGCTCGCGTTCGACCCCGGCCGGTCGGTGATGCTCTGCCATCCCGACGCGCCGTCGCTGGAGCACCTGCTCGTCGCCGGGCGGTTCCTGGTCGCCGAGAACGTCGTCGACGACTACTACTGCGAGGAGGAGGAGCTCGGCGGCGGGCCCGACGGGCTCGGCGCGCGGCTGCTGGTCGCCCAGTCGGCCATCGACCCCTCGCACCTGCCCGCCGCCTACGCGCCGCAGTGGGCGGCCGCGCTGGACGCGCATCCGGCGCCCCGGTCGCTGGTGTCGGCGATGGCGCACTTCGCGGCGCTGGCCTCCGACGCGCAGCTGCACCGCTTCCGGCACGACACCGCCAACCTCTACCTCGGCTACCTCGCCGAGGCCGCCGACCTGCAGACGGGGCGCACGCCAGCGGTGTGGGAGTACCTGACGCAGCGCCAGTTCAACAACTTCCGGCCCTGCCTCACCATCACCGACTCGGTCGGCGGCTACGAGCTGCCCGCCGAGCTGTTCGCACGGCCGGACGTGCAGCGCGCCACCGCGCTCGCCTCCACCGCCTCGACCGTCCTCAACGACCTGTACTCGCTGCGCAAGGAGATGGCGCTGGACCGCCCGCACCACAACCTGCCGACGGTCATCTCCGCCGAGGACGGGTGCGACATCCACGAGGCGTTCCGGCGGTCCGTCGCCGTGCACAACGAGCTGGTCCACACCTTCGAGCACCTGGCGGCGCCGCTCGCGCCGCTGTCGCCGGTGCTCGCCCGCTACCTGGCCGGCCTGTCCAACTGGATGGGCGGCAACCACGAGTGGCACTCCGGGCTCGTCGGCACCCGGTACGCCACCGGGCCCTGACCCTTCCGCACCGGGGCCCCGCCGTGCCAGCACCGTCTCATCAGCACCGTCGCAGAGGAGATCCATGACGACCATCGGCACCGACCCGCAGTCGCCCGCCCTCACCAGCTACCAAGGCGACGTCGCCACCTACTGGAACGCCGAGGCCGACCCGGTCAACATCCGGCTCGGCGACGTGGACGGTACCTACCACCACCACTACGGCATCGGTGAGGCGGACTGGTCGTGCCTGGACGCCGCCGAGCCCGAGACGGCGGTCATCAACGAGCTGCACCGGCTGGAGTCGGCGCAGGCGTCGCTGCTGCTCGACCACCTCGCGTTCGGCGGGCAGCCGCTCCGCGAGGGGCACCGGGTGCTGGACGCCGGGTCGGGCCGGGGCGGCAGCAGCTTCATGGCCAACGAGCGGTACGGCGTGCAGGTCGACGGGGTGTCGATCTCGGCCAAGCAGGTCGGGTTCGCCAACGACCAGGCCCGCCGGCGCGGCGTGGACGGCAAGGTCCGCTTCCACCTCGCCGACATGCTCGACACCGGCCTGCCCGCCGGGGAGTTCAACGCGATCTGGAACAACGAGTCCACCATGTACGTGGACCTGTACGACCTGTTCGGCGCGCACTCCAAGCTGCTGAAGCGCGGCGGCCGCTACGTCACCATCACCGGCTGCTACAACGACGTCTACGGCCAGGTGCCGTCCAAGGCCGTGTCCACCATCAACATGCACTACGAGTGCGGCGTGCACTCGCGCCGCACCTACTTCGCGGCGATGGCGGCGAACCGGCTCGTGCCCGCCGCCGTCGTCGACCTGACGGCCGCGACGATCCCGTACTGGGAGCTGCGGTCCAAGTCGTCGGTCGCCACCGGCATCGAGGAGGCGTTCCTGTCGTCCTACCGCGAGGGCAGCTTCCAGTACCTGCTGATCGCCGCCGACCGCGTCTGACGGTGCGCGGCCGGGCCGCCCCCGCCGCCCGGATCAGCGGGCGGCGAGGGCGGCCCAGGAGTCCGCGATGATCGTTTCGAGGGTGGAGCGGGCCGGGCTCCAGCCGAGCTCGGCGCGGGCGGCGGAGGCGTCGCAGACGAGCGCCGGCGGCTCGGACCGCGGCGGCCGGTGCACGACGGGGACGCGGCGGCCGGTGACGCGCTCGACGGCGGCGACGACCTCGGCGACCGAGGCGACCGCGCCGCCGCCGACGTTGAGCAGCCGCTCGCGGCCCGCGCCGCCCGCCTCCAGGGCGGCGACGCAGGCGGCGGCCAGGTCGTCGACGTGCAGGTACTCGCGGACGGCCGCCCCGTCGCCGTTGATCTCCAGGTGCGGGCGGTCGCCGCGGGCGGCGGCGAGGGCGTTCGGGATCAGGCGGGTGGTGCCGGGGTCGGGACGCCCGTCCACCGACCCGGCCACGTTGAAGGTGCGCAGCACGGTCGCGCCGATGGCGCCGGTGCGGGCGGTGAACAGCAGGAGCTGCTCGGCGGCGAGCTTGGACGCCCCGTAGGGGCTGGTCGGAGCGGCCGGCGCCGACTCGGGGATCGGCTGCCGCTCGGGCGCCCCGTACACCGCCGCCGTCGACCCGTAGACGACGGACGGCGCGGACGGCGCGCCGCCGCCACCGGCGGAGGCGAGGGCGGCGAGCAGGTGCACGGTGCCCTGCACGTTGGTGGCGAAGAACCCGGACGGGTCGGCGAACGACGCACGGACCTCCGTCCGCGCCGCCAGATGGCAGACCCCGTCGTAGCGGCCGTCCACCGCGGCGCCGAGGGCGGCCGGGTCGAGCAGGTCGCCGATCACCGGCCGGACGCCCGGCGGCAGCACCGCGCCCGGGTCGCGGACGAGCCCGTCGACGTCGTGCCCGGCGGCGGCGAGGCGCCGCCCCACCGCGTAGCCGACGTATCCGGCCGCCCCCGTCACCAAGACCCGCATGGGTCCAGCATGGCCGCGGTCAGGGCAGGTCGGCAACGGAGGTGTAGACGCCCGGGTAGCCGGGGCGGCCGCAGCCGAGCCCCCAGGAGACGAGGGCGGCGACGCGGCCGTTCACCAGCAGCGGGCCGCCGCTGTCGAACGTGCAGCTGTCGGTCCTGCCGTCGCCCGCGCACGCCATGTCCGCGGGGTCGTAGGAGTCGCCGTAGACGGCCGTGCAGGCGGCGGTGTCGCGGATCGGGACGGCGGCGTCGCGCAGCTTGGTGTTGAGCAGGTCGTTCTCGGAGGTGGTGCCCCAGCCGGCGATGGTGCCGGCCGCCGCGCCGGCGGGCGAGCCGAGCCGGACGGTGGGGCGCGCCACCTTGCGGTCGAGGGTGAGGATCGCCAGGTCGTGGTGCGGCACGGTCTCGTCCTGGAACGTGGTCTCCCGGTACTGGGGGTGGACCTTGACGCTGCGGACGCCGACCTGCTCGCCGCCGCGCTCGACGAGGTCGGAGCGGCCGAAGGTGACGGTGAGGGCGCCGGGCACGTACTTGGCGATCGAGACGCAGTGCCCGGCGGTGAGGAGCTGGTCGGGGGCGATGAGGACGCCGCCGCAGAACTGCCCGGCGGGTCGCAGGAAGAACACGGGGGAGCCGACGGCGGCGAGCCACGGGTAGCGGGCGGCGTCGGCGGGTGCGCCGCCGGCGACGGCGTGCGCGGGTGCGGGGGAGGCGGCGAGGGCGCAGCCGGCGAGGGCGGCCACGGCCGCGGCCCGGCGGAGGGGGGAGGCCATGTCCGCAATCTAGGCGTTCGTCCCTCTGGGTGCACGGCGTTCGGCCGCCTCCGGATGCCCGTTCGTACGCTCGTAGCGGGGGAACAGGACGACGGCGACGAACGTGAGCGTGAACCCGGCGGTGCGCAGCCAGTGCTCGCGGGCCTCGCGCGGCCAGTGCTCGCCGAACAGCACCATGCTGCTGACCAGCAGGTAGGTGCGGCCGATGACGGTGAGGACGGCGGCGACGACCGCGATGCGGCAGCGCTGCAGTGCCACCTGGAGCTGGCCGAGCGCGATGGCGGCGATGCCGAGCGTCAGGTAGGGGTAGGGGGAGCGGAGCACGTCGGTGATGCCGCCGGTCTGGTCGTAGCGGATCGCGATGCCGCGGACGCCGGCCTCGGCGAGCCCGGCGCAGGCGCCGGCGCCGATGCCGTAGGCGACGCCGGCGAGGCGGCGGGCGTGCCGGCCGCCGGCCCGCCGGTCGCCGACGAGCCAGATGAGGCCGGCGACGACGACGGCGGGCGCGAGCACCGCGAGCATCGGCCACGGCGCGCGCAGCGTGTGCAGCAGCGAGGCGTCGGCGCGCAGCGCCTGGTCGTCGCCGGCGGACAGCCCGATGAGGACGGTGGCGAGGACGAACAGCGCGATGCTCGCCCACTCGCGGGCGCCGAACCGCTCGCCGAGCCCCCACACCGCGTAGGTGACGAGCAGCACGAGGCTGACGGCGAACACCGGCTGGGCGGCGGCGAGCGGCATCGCGGTGAACGCGACGACCTCGCCGGCGAGCCCGGCGAACAGGATCAGCCCGCCGGCGAACCAGACCGGCGAGGTGAGCATGAGCCCGGCGACGTGGAAGGGGCGGCTGCCGCGCAGCGGCGGCATCCGCAGCGCGGACGCGCGGAAGAACAGGAACGCGGCGTAGTAGGCCGAGGTCGCGAGCAGCGCGAGGGCGGCGTAGCCCAGGTCGTGACCCATGTGCGGGGCCTTTCGGGGGCAGGGGCGGGGGTGGTGCCGCCGGCCTGCGCCGAAAACCGACGATCATGTAACCCTGCCCCGCTGCGGGCCGCCGCACAAGGCCCGCTCCGCGACCGGAAGCGGCGGGTCAGTCGTAGCGGCGGCCGGTGCGCGCCGACACCTTCGCGGCGAGGCCCGGCGGCACGAGCCGCGACGCCGCCACGATCGCCTTGTAGCGGACGTCGGGGACGCTGACGACGGCGCCGCGCCGCAGGTCGCGCAGGGCCTGGTCGACGACGTCGTCGTCCTTCAGCCACATGAACGACGGGACGCTCGTCACGTCCATCCCGGCGCGCTCGTGGAACTCGGTGCGGACGAAGCCGGGGCAGAGGGCCATGACGCGCACCCGGCCGCCGCCGCGCGCGGCGACGTCCTGCATGGCGCCCTGGCTGAAGCTGACCACCCACGCCTTGGACGCCCCGTAGGTGCCGCGCGTCGCGAACGCCGCGACCGAGGCGACGTTGACGACGGCGCCGCGGCCGCGTTCCAGCATGCCGGGCAGCGCCGCCGAGGTGATGCGCAGCACCGCCTCGCAGTGCACTTTCAGCATGGTGAGCTCGTCGGCGACGGGGACGTCCAGGAAGACGCCCTTGTTGCCGAATCCGGCGTTGTTGACGACCAGGTCGGCGCCCTCGCGGGCGCGGTCCTCGACGGCCGCGATGCCGGCGTCGGTCGAGAGGTCGGCGGTCAGGGTCTCGGCGGCGACGCCGTACCGGTCGCGCAGGTCGCGGGCGGCGGCGTCGAGGCGGCCGGCGTCGCGGGCGACGAGGACGGCGTCCAGGCCGTCGGAGGCGAGGCGGCGGGCGAAGGCGGCACCGATGCCCGCGGTCGCGCCGGTGATGAGAGCGGTCGGCATGCCCCCGAGACTAGGGCGTGCGGTGGGCGTGGAAGTCGCGGGGGTCGGGGCGGCGGGTGGCGTTGCGGTAGGCGAAGGTGAAGCCCGGCCAGTTGTTGGTGACCTTGCCGTTCTCGGTCTTGTACCAGCTGGTGCAGCCGGCCTCCCAGACGGTGCCGTGCAGCCGGTCCTGCATGTCGCGGTCGAACGCGGCCTGCGCTTCGGCGCGGACCTCGATCCAGTCCAGGCCGGCGCGGCGCATCGCCGCCAGGCAGCCGAGGACGTAGCGGTGCTGCGACTCCAGCATGTAGATGATCGAGTTGTGGCCGAGGTTGGTGTAGGGCCCGTAGAGCAGGAACAGGTTGGGGAAGCCGTGCACGGTGATGCCGAGGTGGGCCGCGGCGCCGCCGCGCCAGGCGTCGTTCAGGTCGCGGCCGCCGCGCCCGGTGATCCGCATGGGGGCGAGGAAGTCGGTGGAGGCGAACCCGGTGGCGTAGACGACGACGTCGGCGGGGTGCTCGGCTCCGTCGGCGGTGACGACGGCGCCCTCGGTGAGGCGCGCGATGGGTTCGGTGACCACCTCGACGTTGGGGCGGGTGAGCGCCGGGTAGTAGTCGTCGGAGATGAGGATGCGCTTGCAGCCCATCGGGTAGTCGGGGACGAGCCGGGCGCGCAGCGCGGGGTCGGGGACCCGCGCGGCGAGCTCCTTGCGGAACTGGCGTTCCACGACGCGCATCAGCTTGGGGTACTTGATGAACCCGAGCGCGCGCGACTCGTACAGGGTGTAGGTCTTGGCGCGGCTGAGGGCGTGCGTGCCGGGGACGGCGGCGAGCAGCGCCTTCTCCCAGTCCCGGTAGGGCCGGTCGGGCTTGGCGATGACGTAGGGCGCCGACCGCTGGAAGACGGTGAGCGCGCCGGCCTCGCGGGCGATCTCGGGGATGATCTGGACGGCGCTCGCGCCCGTCCCGATGACGGCGACGCGCTTGCCGCGCAGGTCCGCGCCGTGGTCCCAGCGGGCGGAGTGGAAGCTCGTCCCGGCGAAGGCGTCCCGGCCGGGGATCGGCGGGAGGGCGGGCCGGTTGAGCTGCCCGCAGGCCGCGACGAGCACGCGCGCCGTCAGCTCGCCGCCGGTCGTGGCGATCCGCCAGAGCCCGGCGGCCTCGTCGAAGGACGCGCCGGTCACCTCGGTGCCGAAGCGGACGCGCTCCAGCACGCCGTACTTGCGGGCGCAGTGCTCCAGGTACTCCAGGATCTCCGGTTGCGGCGGAAAGCGGCGCGTCCAGTCGGTGCGCTTCTCGAAGGAGAAGGAGTACAGGTGCGAGGGGACGTCGCAGGCGGCGCCGGGGTAGGTGTTGTCGCGCCAGGTGCCGCCGATCGAGCCGGCCTTCTCCAGCACCACCACGTCGCGGTACCCGGCCCGTTCCAGCCGGATCGCCATGCCGATGCCGCCGAAGCCCGCCCCGATGATCACTACGTTGTGCGGGGTCGCCATCCGCGCTCACGCCTTTCCGAAGCGTTCGAAGCGTCCGATGGCCCGAGCGTAAGTGACCATTGGGTCAGCTGGCCAGCGCCGGATAGTCGGTGTAGCCCTCCGCGCCGCCGGTGTACATCAGGTACCGGTCGCGGACGGGGTTCAGCGGCGCGCCCGTCCGGAGCCGCTCGACGAGGTCGGGGTTGGCGAGGAAGGCCCGGCCGAGCGCGACGAGGTCGGCCCCGGCCGCGAGCAGCCGCTCGCCCGCCGCGCGCCCGCCGTCGGCGGGCGGCGGTCCCGGCCACGGCAGCCGCGGGTTGCCGATCAGGACGCCCGGCCACGCCGCGCGCAGCTCGCCGAACAGCGCGTCGCCCGGGTCGGCGAACACCACGTGCAGGTAGGCGAGCCCGTCCCCGGCGAGCTCGCCGGCGAGCGTCCGGTACAGGACGGCGGTGTCGTCCTCGGCGATGCCGTTCACCGTGACGCCGGGCGCGATCCGCACGCCGACGCGCTCGGCGCCGACGGCGGCGGCGACCGCCCGCACGACCTGCACGGTGAAGCGGACGCGGCCCGCGACCGTCCCGCCGTAGGCGTCGGTGCGGCGGTTGGTGTTGCCGGCCAGGAACTGGTGCAGCAGGTAGCCGTTGGCGGCGTGCACCTCGACGCCGTCGAAGCCCGCCGCGACGGCGTTGCGCGCGGCGGCGGCGAAGTCGGCGACGGTCGCCTGGACGTCGCGGACGGTCATCTCGCGCGGCACCGGCGCCGGCAGCGGCCCGCCGCCGGTGTGGACGGGCTCGCCGAGCGCGACGGGGGAGGGGGCGAGCGGGACGAGGCCGCTGTTGGCGGGGTGCCCGACGCGGCCGCCGTGCTGGAGCTGCAGGAACATCCGCCCGCCGGCCGCGCGGACGGCGCCGGTGACGCCGCGCCAGCCCGCGACGTGCTCGGGCGCGTAGATGCCGGGGATGTTCGGATAGGTCCGGCCGACGGCGTTCGGGGTGGTCGCCTCGGCGACGATGAGCCCGGCCGTGGCGCGCTGGGCGTAGTAGGCGGCCATGAGCGGGCCGGGGGTGCCGTCGGCGGCGGCCCGGTTGCGCGTCATCGGCGCCATGACCAGGCGGTTCGGCAGGTCCAGCGGCCCGAGGCGGGCGGGCGAAAGCAGGTCCATGACGGTTCCTTCCGAATTCAGGAGGCGGTTGTCAGGAGGCGGCAGGGAAGCCGTGGCGGCGGGCGCCGAGCACCGTCGCGACCACCGGCAGCAGGAGGACGAACGTCGTCCAGGCGAGAGCGCCCGACCCGAGCAGGCCGAGCAGCAGGCCGCCCGCGAGCCCGCCGGCCGCCATGGCGACGTTCCACAGGGTGACCAGCAGCGCCTGCGCGGCGTCGGCGGCGCCCTCGCCCGCCCGGCCGCCCGCCTCGCCGGCGGCGGTCTGCAGCAGCGTCGGCGCGCCGCCCCAGCCGAGGCCCCACAGCACGACCGCCGGGTACACCAGGGCCGGTCCGCCCGCCGACGGCGCCAGCGCGGCGGCGGCGACGGCGACCAGCAGAGCCCCGGCCAGGGTCAGGACCCGCAGCCGCCGGTGGATGTGCGCGCCGACGAACCAGATCGCCGCCAGCGACGCCGCCCCGAACACCAGCAGCACCGGCCCCGCCGCGCCGTCCATCCCGGCCCCGTCCAGGTAGGAGGCGACGTAGGTGTACAGGACGGTGTGCGCGAGGACGAACACGAACGTCACCGCCATCACGGGCGCCACGCCCGGGACGCGCAGCGCGCGCGGCCGCTCGGCCTTCCCGGCGGGCTGCCCCGGCAGGTCGGGGACGGCCGCGACGATCCAGCCGAGCAGCACCAGCGTGAGGCCCGTCATCGCCAGGAACGGCGCCCGCCACCCGGTGTGCTCGCCGAGGAAGGTGCCCGCCGGCACGCCCAGCGACAGCGCCACCGGGATGCCCGCCATCGCGACGGCGATCGCCCGCCCCTGCAGATGCGCGGGCGCGAGCCGCCGCGCGTACCCGGCGAGCAGCGCCCACGCCAGCCCCGCCGCGATGCCCGCCACGAACCGCGACGCCATCGTCAGCAGGTAGTGAGACGACAGCGCCGTCACGGTGTTGGCGACGGCGAACCCCGCCATCGACGCCAGCAGCAGCCCGCGCCGCCGCCAGGCCGCGGTGAGCGCGGTCAGCGGGATGGCGGTGAGCGCCGTCCCGACCGCGTATACGGTCACCGCCTGCCCGGCGGCGGACTCGCCCACGTGCAGGCCGCGGCTCATGCCGGGCAGCAGCCCGGCGGGCAGCGTCTCGGTGAGGCTGGTGACGAACACCGCCGTCGCCAGCGCCAGCAGCGCCGCCCAGGGCAGGCCCGGCGGGGCGTCCGTCCCGGCGTCCGCGGCCCGATCCTGCTTCACGGTCATGTCCACGCTCCCTGTCGGCGCGCCCTTCTCCGGGCGCTCGCCGCGTACTCTGCCGGGGGCCGCTTCGGGTCCGCTGACGGTCCGCTTCGGGTCCGCCCGCGGCCGCGTGTAGCGTGCACGCCATGCGGTTCGGGGTGCTCGGTCCCGTGATGGCCTGGGACGACGGCGGCGCGCCCGTCCGCGTCCCCGAGACCAAGGTGCGGGCGCTGCTGGCGGCGCTGCTCGCGCACGAGGGCCGCGTCGCGTCCGCCGACCGCCTCGTGGACGACCTGTGGGGCGGCGCGCCGCCCGGCAACCCCGCCAACGCCCTGCAGGCCAAGGTGTCGCAGCTGCGCCGCGCGATCGGCCGCGACCGCGTCGTCCACCAGCCGCCCGGCTACCGCCTCGCCCTCGGCCCCGGCGACCTCGACGCCGCCCGCTTCCGCGCCCTGGCCGCCGACGCCCGCGCCGCCACCGGCCCGAAGGCCCGCGCCGCGCTGCTCGCCGAGGCCCTGGACCTGTGGCGCGGCCCCGCCTACGCCGACTTCGCCGACGCCGGCTTCGCCCGCACCGCCGCGCACGCCCTGGACGAGCAGCGCCTCGCCGTCGTCGAGGAGCACGCCGAGGCGCGCCTGGACGCCGGCGACCACGCCCTGCTCGCCGGGGAGCTGGACGACCTGGTGGCGCGCCACCCGCTCCGCGAGCGGCTGCGCGCCGCGCACCTGCGCGCCCTGCACCGGGCGGGCCGCACCGACGACGCCCTCGCCTCCTACGCCGACCTGCGCCGCCGCCTCGCCGCCGAGCTCGGCCTCGACCCCGCGCCCGAGCTGGCCGCGCTGCACGAGGCGATCCTGCGGCAGGCCGAGACGCCCGCCACCAACCTGCCCGCCCCGCTCACCGACCTCGTCGGCCGCGACGCCGACGTCGACCGGACCGTCGCGCTCCTCGCCGGCGCCCGCCTGGTCACCCTCACCGGCCCCGGCGGCGTCGGCAAGACCCGCCTCGCCCTCGCGGCCGCCGCCCGCCTGGCCGCCGACCAGCCCGACGGCGTCCGCCTCGTGGAGTTCGCCGCGCAGCGCGGCGGCGCCGCCGACCTCGCCCAGCAGGTCGCCGACGTCCTCGGCGTGCGCGGCGACGCGCCGGACGCGCCCGCCGCGCGGCTGGCGGCCGCGCTCCGCGACCGCCGCACCCTGCTCGTCTGGGACAACTGCGAGCAGGTCGCCGAGGCCGCCGCCGACCTCGCCGGGACGCTGCTGCGCGCCGCGCCGGGCCTCCGCGTCCTCGCCACCAGCCGCGAGCCGCTCGGCCTGGACGGCGAGACGGTTGCCGCCGTCGAGCCCCTCGGCCCCGCCGACGCCGCGCGCCTGTTCACCGCCCGCGCCGCCGCCGCGTCCCCCGGCCTCACCCCCGACCCCGAGGCGATCGCCCGGATCTGCGCCTGCCTGGACGGCATCCCGCTCGCGCTGGAGCTGGCCGCGACCCGCGTCCGCGCGCTCGGGCAGCGCGAGCTCGCCGCGCGCCTCGCCGACCGGTTCGCCGTCCTCACCGGCGGGCGGCGCGGCGCCCCCGCCCGGCAGCGGACGCTGCGCGCCGTCATCGACTGGAGCTGGGACCTGCTGAGCGTTCCCGAGCGCGCCGTCCTGCGGCGCCTGTCGGTCTTCGCCGGCGGCGCCGACCTGGAGGCGGCCGAGGCGGTGTGCGCGGGCGGCGACGTCGCCCGCGCCGACGTCCTCGACCTGGTCACCCGCCTGGTGGACCGCTCCATGGTCGTCATGGCCGAAGGCACCCGCGGCCCCCGCTACCGGCTGCTGGAGTCGGTCGGAGCCTACGCCGCCGAACGCCTGGCCGAGGCGGGCGACGGCCCCGCCGCCCGCGACCGCCACCTGCGCCACCACCTGGCCCTCGCCGAGCACGCCGCGCCGCGCCTGCACGGCGCCGACCAGGCCGCCTGGCTGGACCGCCTGGACGCCGAGGCCGCCGACCTGCGCGCCGCCTTCGATCACGCCGCCCCGCCCGAGGCGGCCCGCCTCGCGTCCGCGCTCGCCTGGTGGTGGCTGCTGCGCGGCCGCCTGCACGAGGCCCGCGCCTACACCGCCGCCGCGCCCCCGCTCGTGCGGGACGCGTTCGCGCTGCTCACCGGCGACCGTCCCGCCCCGCCGCCGCCGGGCGAGGACGGCCGCGCCCTCTGGCTGCACGCCTACGCCCTGCTGCACGCGGGCGACCTCGCCGCCAGCGCGGAACGCAACGCCCTCGCGCTCGCCCAGTTCACCGCCGCCGGCGACGACTGGGGCACCGCCGCCGCGCTCGGCCTGGCGGCGCTGCTGGCGATGTACCGCGGCGACCTCGCCGCCATCGACCGCGACGGCGAGCGCTCCGCCGCCCTGTTCGCGCGGCTCGGCGACCGCTGGGGCGAGCTGCTGACCGTCCCGCCCCTCGCCGCCCTCGCCGAGATCCGCGGCCGCTACGACGAGGCGCGCCGCCGCCAGCGGGCGGGCCTCGCCATCGCCCGCGGCCTCGGCCTGGAGACCGAGGTCGCCGCCCGCCTGTCCGGCCTCGGCCGCCTCGCGCTCCTCGCCAACGACTGGGACGCCGGCCGCGACCTGCACGAGCGGGCCCTGCACCTGTCGGCGTCCCAGGGCCACCCCTACGGCGAGCTGCACGCCCTCATGGGCCTGGCCCTCGGCGCCCGCCGCTCGGGCGACCTGGACGGCGCCGCCCGCCACCTGGCCCGCATCCGCGACGCGTACGCCTCCTCGCGCGTCGGCGAGCACCTCCTGCACGCCGAGCTGGGCTTCCTCGCCGAGCAGCGCGGCGACGCCGCCGAGGCCGCCGCGCAGCACCGCCGCGGCCTCGCTCTCGCCCGCGCGCTGGCCGAACCCCGCGCCCTGGCCCTGTCCCTCGAGGGGCTGGCCGGCGCCGCGTCCCTGGACCCCGCCCAGGCCGACCGGGCGGCGGCCCTGCTCGGCGAGGCCGACGCCCTGCGCCGCAGCGTCGCCGCCCCGCTCCCCGCCGCCGAACGCTTCGACGTCGACCGCATCACCGCCCGCATCACCGCCCGCATCACCGCCGCCCGCCCCGCCACCCCCCATGACCACCCGCCCACCCCCGGTTGAGATGCGGCGTGTTGGGCACTTTGAAGATCGAAAGTGCCCAACACGCCGCATCTCAACGATGCGGGGGGCGGTGATCTGGGGTTGCGGGCCGTTCCGGTGCAGTGGGGTCGGTTCGGTTCCGTGCCTGGTCATTGCCGGTATGGGGGTGTGGGGGTGCCGGGGCGCTCGGGTGCGTTCTGGGGCGTTGCGGCCCTTCGGGATGACGCCGTGGTGACGCGTCCTGCGGCAGGGTCGGGGCGGGTGCTGCGGCGTCGTCGGTTCGTGTCAACAGGCGGGTGGGCTGGTGCTGGTCGGGTGGGCTGCGGGGCGCGCTGTGGGTGGCGGGATGCGGCCTTGACCGGGGCGGCGGGCCGCTAGCCTTGTGCGGCTCGGGGCGGCACTCGGGCTGCCCGCATTGGCCCCGGTGCGGCCCGCCGGAGGGGTCCCCGGTCAAGGCGGCATCCGGTCACCTGGCGCACGCCCGGCCCCGTGGGGGTGCGGGGCTGGGCGGACCGCTGGTCCTGATCTGCGACGTGGACCTTTTGGGGCGGGGGCCGGGTCGCCTGCGTGGGTGTGGGCGCTGGCCGCCTGCGGCGGCTCGTTGCAAGGGGGCGGGGGTCGGGGTTGGTTGGGAACCAAGGAAGCGGCACTGGTGCGCCTGCTGGGGCGTTGAGCGGACGGCATGGGAACGGTGCGGGTGGTGCCTGCTTGATCCGGGTATCACCTGATCTTGGCGATGTGGCGGCGGGAGGCCGGATGAGCGCGGACGGGGTGACGGCGGGGACGACGGGGACGACGGGCGAGGGTACGCGGTTGCGGGTGGTGTTCACCGAACCGCAGAGGTGGGGGCCGGTGGAGGCCGACCGGCTGAGCATCACGGCAACGCGGGTGGTCTTTGTGGACGCGAACGGGAACACGGCCCTGGATGTGCCCGCCGAGACGATCCAGAGCGTGAACCAGGGGGCGGAGGCGCGAACGGCGCGGCTGCGTGAGCGTGCTCCGCGTCATGGCCGAGCGTGGACGGAGCCGGAACGTGTGGTGCTGCGGGAGCTACTGGCGGCGGGTGCGGACATGGCGGAGATGACCCAGCAGACCGGTCGGAGCGCGAACGCGGTGCGGAGCGAGATCAAGCGTCTGGAGTCGGGCGCGGGCGGGGGGAACGGCGGCTAGCCGACGCGAGCGGGCGGACGGCGCGCGGTGTGTGGTTCGGGACGCGCGGGAGGTTCCCGGAGATGGGGCGGAGCGGTGATCAGGTAGCTGGGAGCCGCAGCACGCCACCGTACGCGCCGGGCCGCGTGGGGTAGGGGCCCCGCGCGGTCCCGTGCGCGGTGCGGTGGCGGTGCTGCGGCGATCCGGCGTGAGCCGGATCGCCGCGACGACTGAGGCGGCGGGGGGCCGGACGCGGCGGAGCGGGCCACGAACGGCGCGGCGGCCGTCGCGCGATGCGGAAGGCGTGGCCGGCGCCACCCCCGGCCCCGGTCGGCGAGAGCTACGCGGGTGGGGCCGGCGACGCCTGGCCGGTGCGCGCGGATGGGCGGGATGCGCGCACCGCTGAGTGCGGGCACGTGCGGGGAGGGCGCGAAGCGCCCGACCCGTGCGGGTCGGGCGCGAAGCGGTGCCTTGACCTAGTAGGGAAAATCCTCACACGCCTTAGACGTCACGGGGCGCGACCGGAGGTCCGTCCGGGCCGTCCGATGTATGCGGCCAAGTAGCGGCACCCTCACGGCGCAGCTTGGATATCTCCTCGATGCGGTCACCGGGGATGATGACCTGCGTGACATCGACGACTTTCTCATCCTTGGCGCTGTAGCTAAGCCTCACGATTTCCCAAACTGGAAGATCCGCAGGGATGAGGAGAAGACGAGTCTCCGCCTGGGTTGGCATACGGACACGCTTGCGCTCCATCCACTCAAGAGGGCCGTGCCCAGCACTCTCGATGGCGTCGATCCAAGCGCCGGGGCCGGTGCCGTGGGGATCCTTGACCTCTGGCACCTCCTGCACGATGCGGGGATGGATCCACGTGGCGGAAATCTGAAAGGCGGGTTCGCCGGGCGGACCCGTGACACGTAGGCGACGAAGGGCTGGGGCTCCGACGGGGACATTGAGCATGTGAGCAAGGCGGGCGTCTTCGACGGGCTGTTCGCTGATGTCGCGCTTGCCATGGTCGATCCAGAGTTCGTTACCCATGGCAGCAGGGAACGAGTAGCCGCCTGCGATCTCCTGGCCATCGCGAACGTGGCGGGTATTTCGTCTCACAAGATCGGTACGGATGATGACCTTGCGGTGCTCGGGGCGAACGACTGTGCCGCGTCGTGGTACTGAGACCAGGCGTCCAGCTTGGGCGAGCTTCTGAACGGCGCGTGCGATGACATTGCGGCTGACCTGGTAGTGCTGCGCCAACTGCTCCATCGGCGGCAGCGTCTCGCCTGCCTTCCACTCCTTGTCCTCGATGCGACGCAACAGGTCATCAGCGATCTCGTTGTACCGCGCTGACCCCACGTGCTCATCCCCTCACAGAGACTTATTTGTTGAAGCTTATTGACGGCAGCGCGAGTCTAGCGGCACGATGGCCACCCGGCATTTGTTGAAACAAATGCCTTCGGGTCGCTGTGCCAACGCGCAAGGGAGACCTACCCGTCATGGCAGACACAACCACAGGCGTCCGGGGTGGGGCCACTGGTGTGGGCCTCAGGATCGCAGGTTCGGCACGCACTCCGGGAGACACGCGAGAGCCGAGCGTAACCATGGTGCGCTTGCACGCATTGTTCAGGCTGGTACGTGAGCTGCGGTTGTTGGGCTGCACTTCGATCCTCTACACCCCGGGGGGAAGCGAAGCAGTCCTAGGCGTTCGCCGTCCCGCTGACGCGCGAGCGCTGGACGTGGGGACCGGGCAGATCGGCGGCGTGGATCACTACCTGTGGATCGGTGGCGAGTGCCCGGTGAGTGACCCGGGACGCGCAGCTCACATGGTCGCGGTGTCGGCTGGGGTGGTGGCGCGGTGAGGGTCTGGACGGGGTCGGATGTGGCGGTGGTAGGTCATTCGGCGGTGGTGGGGGGTGAGCCGTTGGTGCGGCGGGCGCGGCGGTGGCTGCGGGACGTGGTGGAGAGGGCGGCGCCGTGGGTGGAGATCGGTGATGTGGATCTGTTGGCGTCGGAGGTGCTGACGAACGCGGTGCGGCACACCGCGTCGCGGGAGCCGGGCCGGTCGGTGGTGGTGGCGGTCGCATGGGAGGCGGGGGTGGTGCGGGTGAGCGTGACCGATGAGGGGTGGGCGAAGAGCCGCCCACAGGTGCGGACAGCGTCGGAGGTGGCGGAGATGGGTCGTGGGCTGGCGCTGCTGGATGCGCTGGCGGCGGGGTGGGGTCATGAGGTCGGGCCGGGGCTGGGGTGTCCGGTGACGGTGTGGTTCGAGATGAAAGAGGTGCGGGCGTGAGCGTGGATGAGGATGCGGGTCTGGTGGCGCTGGGGGTGTCGGCGCGGACGCGGAGCGCGTTGCGGTCGGGGCTGCGGTCGTATGGGGACGTGACGGTGGGCGATGTGGCTCGGGCGGCGCGCGCGGGCGAGTTGCGGGAGGTGCGGAACATCGGCCCGGAGAGCGAGGAGGAGATCATGCGGGCGTTGCGGGCCTTCGGGCTGTTGCCGCCGCGTGAGGACGAGAGCCCGCAGCGGGCGGCGCTGGTGGTGGCGGTGGACCTGGTGCGGGAGGTGTTCCGGGAGGCGATGGAGCGGGCGCAGGTGCCGGAGTCGCTGCGGTCGGCGGTGGAGGCGCACGCCGGTGAGGCCATGGCCATCCTGGTGCCCAAGGGGGCGGACCGGTGACGGACACGGCGGGGCAGACGGCCGGGCAGACGCCGAGGCGGGAGGTGCTGCCGGACGGGGTGGTGCTGGCGCGGGCGGTGGAACTGGTGAGCGCGGCCTACGGGGATGCGATGCGGGCTGTGGGGCTGCTGCCGGGGAAGGTGACGGCGATTCACGCGCTGGCGGCGAGCACGCTGGGGGATGCCTTGTCCCCGGACGGGGAGAGCGACGGCGAGGGTGCGGGCGACGGCTGCGGGGGCGGCTCCGGGGCTGGCGCTGGGGACGGGTCGGGGACGGGCGCGTGAGGAGGCTGGTCGCGGGGCTGGTGCGTGAGGTGGCGGAGGTGCGGGCCGATGAGTTGGAACACCTGCTGCTACGGCGGGGGATGGCGGTGGAGCGGGTGGCCGGTGATGAGGCGTCAGTGCGGGTGTGGGTGCGGGGGGCGTGGGCCGGGACGGCGGCGGTGGTGTCGGTGCGGTGGGGCTGGATGTGGTGGCGGTTGGAGTCGGACCGGTGGGGGCCGCTGGGGTGGGTGACGTGGCGGCGGTGCCCGGTGCTGGCGGACGTGGTGGCGGCGCGCGTGCGCAAGTTAGGTCCGGGGACGGCGTTATGACCGAGCCGGGCGCGGGTGGGCTGGTGGTGGTACCGGCTCGGGTGATTGTGCTGGTGGCGTGAGTGCGGGAGCACTACGGGCGGGCGGCTCCGGTGGCGGAGATGGTGGCGGCGCTGGGCTGTGGGGCCGATGAGGTGGCGGCGCTGACGGCGCGGTATCTGGGGTGTTCTCCGGCTGAGGTGCTGCGGGCGGTGCGGCTGGGGCGGGCGCGGGCGGCGCTGCTGGCCTTGATGCCGCAACGCGGGACGGTGGCCGAGGTGGCGCGGTCGGCGGGGTACCGGGACGTGCGGCGGTTCCGGCAGGACTACCGGAAGCGGTTCGGTGAGCTGCCGTCGCGGACGCTGCGCGTGGGCATGACCGGCCCGGCCCCGGACGGCGCGGATGGTGCGGACGGGCAGAGGGGCCGCGGACACGGGTCGCGCGGTGGTGAGGGTGGGCCGGCGGAGCCCGCGTAGCGGCCCCGTAGGGGCGACCGGAGGGAGGTCGGCCGGCGCACCCGGCACCGGGCACCTTCCGTGTGAGCGGGTGCGGACGTAGTGCCCGCTGCCCCGGCACGTGCGGGGTGCTGGCGGTGGGTTAGCTGTTGGCGGGGGCGGTGTCGGTGATGCGGGTGGAGTCGGCGGGCCACACGCTGACGGTGTGGTCGATGGGGTCGCCGTGTGTGGTGTAGAGGGTGACGTCGCGGACGAGCACGATGGCGGTGGAGTCCAGGTTGAGGATGCTGGCCTGGTAGGGCGTGGGGTGGTGGGCGGTGACGTCGGTGCGGCTGGTGGCGGGGCGAAGGTTCAGGTGGACGGCTAGCGCATCGGGCCAGGGGCCGGGGATGGGCTGGCTCTGGGCTAGGGGGCTGTCGGGGTAGACACCAGGGGTGTAGCTGGTGCGGATCTCCAGGGCGATGCGGCCGGTGGGGTCGGCGATGACCTGGCGGCGGACAAGGATGTGGGCGGCGCTGGGGCGCAACGCCAAGGCGTAGACGACGGTGGCGGGCGGGGCCTCGTAGCTGACGCTGACCAGGTGGGTTGAGGTCATCGGCTCGGGGATCTGCCCGCGCAGGGTGATGGTGTGGGCGGGGCGGGGCAGGGGGCGCGGCCCGCTGCTGGGCGTGGGCAGGTCGGTGCGCTGGGCGGGGAGCACGGCCGGGACGGCATGAGGGCCTGATCCGGCGCCGGTGCGGGGATCGGGGGCGGTGGCGTCGGCGAAGCCGGGCGGCATGGGTGCTGCGCTGTCGGCGCCCTCGGGACCGGTGGTGGCGAGGTAGCCGCGCGTGCTGTCTTGCACCGCCCATCCGGACTGGAGAAGTTCGGCCTGAACGCGCTTGCTGGTGGAGTCGGAGACCTGCCAGTGCTGTTCGATCTGCGCGCGGGTGGGGAGCCGCGTTCCGGCCGGATAGTGCCCGGAGCGGATCGCGTCAATGATCTGATCACGGATAGTCAGGTACAGCTTCGGCGCGTCACTAAGGGTGGTGCGGCCTGAGCTTGGGGGAAACGGCTTCTTCTGTCCCAATGTGGCCACCCTTATCCGTTGTGATCAGCGCGAATGAGATCACCCCAAAGTCTAGTGCCCCAAAGCTTGGGGCCTCCACGTTTGCGGTGTCCCTAACCGGCCGACACTTTGGGGTGTCATACCCCAAATCTTGGGGCGTTCGGGGTGGGCGATGTGGGAGGCAACGAGGATGCAGTTTCAGATCGTGACGGACGGCGTGACGTGGCTGGTGGCGGAGACGCCCGAAGCGCGGCGCGACTTCGAGTCCGGTGACCCGAAGGTGGACAAGGAGACGGGGGCGCCGCTGTTTCAGGTGCGGCTGCTGGCGATGGGGCCGGACGGGTCGGCGCCGCTGCGGGTGAGCGTGGTGGGCGACCCGGGCCTGACCCAGGCGACGTTCGTACGGCCGGTCGGGCTGGTCCTCAACGCGATGGAGCGGCGCGGGGAGTCGATCACCTGGTGGACGGTGGAGCGGCTGGAGCCGCTGGGCGGTCCGGAGGGACAGCCCGGCCCGGCGGGTGGCTCGACCGTTAAGGGCGCGGCCAAGTGAGCGCGGCGGGCGGCGGGCAGCGGGGCGGGGACCTGCTGCGGGGGCGCGTGGTGATGCCTCCGGACCTGGCGGTGGCGGTGGGGATGGCCGATGCCTGGGATGGCGGCCTGGCGGGGTATGTGATCACGGCCGGGGTCACGGGGCCGGTGCGGGTGATCTACTCCATGACCGAACCGGCGGGACCGACGTGGACCATGCGGGTACAGCCGCGCGAGCGTCGGCGGCGCCGCGCGGTGCTGGCCGGGCTGGCGGTCGGGCTGCTGGAGAACGTCCCCGAGCGGACCGGCGGGGAGACCCCGCACGGGTGGGCGAGCGTGACGGCGTGGGGGCGGACGGCGTGGGCGCCGCTGGACGCTGACGGGCTGGTCGACGGGCGGCCGGTGCCGGTGGCGGACCTGGTGGTGGCGCTGGTGCCCGATCGGGTCTGGGTGGAGCTGCACACGCGGCGGGCGCGGGCGTGGGAGCGGTGGCGGTCACGGTCGGTGCACGGTCTTCCCAACGGCGGCAACGGCGGGTTCGGGTCGCTGGTGGCGGGGTCGGCGCTGTGGGCGGACACCACGGTCCGCGACGGCGCCCCGCACAACCCGGCGGCCAACCCGGCGGACGCCACGATGGTCAACGGGGTGATCCGGGGCGCGGGCGGCGCGTGGGCCGGTGGCCGCGCGGTGGAGGGGATGGGCTGGCCGGGCATCCGGCACGGCGCCCGCTACAACGGCTCGGACGACACGGTGCGCGATGACTCGGGAAGCGGCACGGGCGACGGGTCGGACGGCGGTTCGGGCGGTTCGGGTGGGGGTGCGTGGTGAGTCGTCCGCAGCGCATGAGCGGGGTGCAGGCGCCGGGGAGTGTGGGCCTGCCCCCGGTGCGGCAGCGTCCGGATCTGCCGGTGCGGGCTCGGCTGACGGTGGGTTCGGCGCTGATCCTGTGGGTGATCCGGCCGTCGTGGCTGTGGCGTCGTGAGCTGGCGGCGGTGGGCCTGCTGGTGGTGCTGGCGGGTGCGGGCTGGCTGGTGACCGGCTGGGCCGGGGCGGTGGCGGCGCCCTGGGGGCTGGCGCTGGTGGTGTGCTCGGTGCCGGTCTGCCGGCGCCGGGCGGCCCGCACCCTTCGGCGGGCGCGGCTGCGGCGCCACTGGGACCGGGCGTGCCGGTTCGCCAACCTGACCACGGTCAACGACCGGGTCTTTCGCATCGTGCGGGACGTGGTGGTGCCCGGTGGTGACCGGCTGACGGTGCGGGTGCCGCGCGGCTCGACGGCCGGTGATCTGGAGGACGCGGCCGAAACGGTGGCGGCGCTGCTGTCGGTGCGTGAGGTACGGGTCCGCCGCGACAGCGACCGGGCGGACCGGGCGCACGTGGACATCGTGCGGCGCGACCCGTTCGCCAATCCCGACGATCCTGGGGTGTCGCTGCCGATCCGGTGGCCGTGGGCGGGCGGCGGTCCGCGCAATGTCCGCGACCCGATCCCGGTCGCGGTGGACGACATGGGGCAGACGCTCACGCTCAAGCTGGAGGGCAAGAACATCCTGCTGGGAGGTGAGCCGGAGGCGGGCAAGAGCGCGGCCTTGTCGCTGCTGCTGGGGGCGGCGGCGCTGGACCCCTCGTGCGAAATCTGGGGCGCGGACGCCAAGCGGGTGGAACTGGCGCTGTGGCGGCCGGTCATGAACCGGATCGTCTACGGCGACATGGATCAGGCGATCGGGCAGGCCGAAGACCTGATCAAGATCATGGATCAGCGGTATGAGCTGCTGGAGTCGGCGGGGCGGCGGGTGCTGACGGCCGCCGACGGTCCGCTGAGCCTGTACGTGGTGGACGAGCTGCGGTTCTTCACCGCCTCAACCGATCGCAAGGCGTCCAAGCATTACAACGCGCTGGCGGTGGACCTGGTGGCGCGGGGCCGGGCGGCGCGGATCGTGGCGTGCCTGGCCACGCAGAAACCCTCGGCGGACGTGGTGCCTTCGACGCTGCGGGACCTGGTGGGCTACCGGTGGGCGATGCGGTGTACGACCCGCGATGTCTCCGACACCATTCTCGGCGCGGGGATGGCCTCGGCCGGGTACAGCGCGGCGGACATCGACGTGCGCACGCGCGGTGTGGGCCTGCTGCACGCCGAAGGGGGCCACCCCCGGCTGTGCAAGTCCTTCTACCTCAGCGACAACGAGATCACCGACGTGGTGGCGCGCGGGGTGGCGCTGCGGCGGCTGGTCGGCGGTGAGGACTGGGTCTAGGACCCCGTCCCTCCGGCTGCCCCTCCTTCTCTCCCCCTCTTCCCTCCTCTTCCCTCCTCTTCTTCTGAACGCTCCGCGCGGGCGGGGTGGGCGGCAGCGTGCCCGCCCGCCCGTGCCGGGGCTCCCCTTCGACGGACGGCGGTGACGGCATGGCCAAGGCGGTAGGGCACGGCAGCAGATCGGCGGGCGGGGTGTGCCCGTGCGCGGACAAGGCGGCGGGCCGGGTCTACCCGGTGGAGCGGCCGCAGAGCGGACGTGACGAACGGTTCTCGGCGGACCTGGTGCGGGACCTGGCGGAGGTGCTGGCCGCGCACGAGTTCCCGGCAGTGGAGGACGACTCCCCCGACTTCTACGCGTTGATGTGGTGCGCGTGGCGCTACGTCTACGGGCACGCCGCGCACGGTCGGCACGCCCGGCCGGTCAGCGGACCCGTGGCGGGCGGCGGGGAGCCGGGATGGTGAGCGGGGGCCGGCGGCACTCCGCCCGCACGCTCCGCACCCTGCGGACGGGGCTGGTGCGGCCGGCGCCCGCGCCCCCGGCGACCGGCGGGGTCACGGGCGGGGTGCTGGCGGGGATGCTGGCGCGGGTCGGTGACGGCGCGGGCTGGGCGGCGTGGCGGCGGCAGGTGGAGCACACCGGGCACTGTGTCCGGCCGGTCCGCATCCACGGGGGCGCGGACGCGGTGGACACCAGTACGGGCGCGGTGCTGGGGTCGTTCTCCTCGGCCGGTGAGCCGGACGGGGTGTTGCTGATCGCGTGTGGGGACCGGCGGGAGGCGGTGTGCCCGCCGTGCGCGGCTCGGTACCGGGCGGACCTGCGGCACCTGATCCGGGCGGGTCTGGCCGGGCGCGTGGGGGTGCTGGCGGACGGCGCGGACGCGGTACCGGCGAGCGTGAGCGCTCACCCGGTGGTGTTCGCCACCCTCACCGCGCCGTCCTTCGGGGCGGTGCACCGGTCGGCGGGTGAGCCGGGCGGGCCGTGCCGTCCTCGGTCGGGGCGCCCGCACTGCGCGCACGGCTATCGGCGGTGGTGCGACGCCTGGCACGCCTCCGATGATCCCCGTACGGGGACGCCGCTGTGTTACGAGTGCTATGACTACGCCGGTCACGTGATGTGGCACGGGGTGGTCCCCGAACTGTGGCGGCGGTTCGTGATCTACACCTATCGGGCGCTGGCGCGGGCGGGGTCGGCGGCGACCGGCGAGCGGGTCACGGTGCGGGCGGTGCGGGGGCTGCTGCGGGTCTCCTACGTCAAGGTGGCCGAATACCAGCGGCGGGGCGCGGTGCATCTGCACGCGGTGATGCGCCTGGACGGGGTGAACACCGACGGCGCGGACAGTGGGGACGGTGTGGTGGCGCCGCCGGGGTGGGCGGACGCGGGGACGTTGGCGGCGGCGGTGAAGGACGCGGCGGGCCGGGTGGCGGTCCGGCTGCCGGTGGCGGGTGGTTCGGGCGGCGGGGTGGCGCGGACGGCGCGGTGGGGCGGCCAGGTGGACGCGGTGCCGGTGACCGATCCGGGCCGGGTGGTGGGCTACCTGGCCAAATACGCCACCAAGAGCGCCGGTGACGTGCTGGCCGGTCTCCCGCCCCGCCGGTTCGGGCGCACGGAGGGGCGCGCGGTCCTGCGGCGGGTGTCGGCTCACGTGTCGCTGCTGGTGCAGGAGTGTTTCCGGCTCGGGGCGCGGCCGGAGCTGGCGAGGCTGCGGCTGAACGACTACCCCCACACGCTCGGATTCCGGGGCCATTTCGCGTCCAAGTCGCGCCGGTACGCGATGACGCTGGGGGCGCTGCGGGCGGTCCGGCGGGCCTGGCGGTCCGACCGGTCGGCCGACCGGTCCAGCTCGGGTGCGGGTGATCCGTGGGCGGCGGCGCGGGCGGCGGAGCGCTCGGGCGGGGACTCCACGGTGATCCTGCGGTCGTGGACGTTCGGTGGTCAGGGCTGGGCGCGGCTGGGAGACGCGGACTTGGCGGCCTCGCTCGCCAGGGATCACGCCGCGTGGCGAGAGGCGCGGGACCTGGCCGTGGCGAGCCGGGCCGGTGACGGCAATGGGTGACGCGCTGGGGGTCCTGGTCGGCCTGGTGCTGCTGGTGCTGCTGGTCCGCCGGGTCGCCGGGGGCAGCGGTGGCGGGCGGATGACGATCCGGTTCCGGGTGCCGCTGCGGCACCGCTTCCCCCGCCTGTGGTGGTCGGCGGTGGCGTTCGGGCTGCTGGTGGTGCTGCCGGTGGGGCTGCTGGCGGACGCCTGCGGGTGGTGGGGCTGATGGGCGGAAGCGGGCCGTACCGGGCGCGGGGCCTGCTGTCGGGCCTGGCGGACGTGGGATTCCGGCAGATGGTGACCTTCCGGTTGATCTCGGTCCTGTACGTGGCGGGGGTCGCGCTGGTGGGCGCGGCGACGCTGGCCGCCCTGGCGGTGGTGGCCGGGATGGCGGCCTGGCTGGGGGCGGGCTGGTGGCTGTTCGCGCCGCCGGTGCTGGCGGGCGGCGTGGTCGGAGTGCTGGGCGTTCGGGTGACGTGCGAATGGGTGCTGATGGCGTTCAGCCGGGGCCGCGCACCCCAAGCCATGCCCGACCGGCGCGAGACACCGGACAGGGCGACGAACACGACGGGCAACGCAGCGAAGGGACAGGGACATGCGGGTGCGTGACAGAGCGAGCCAGAAGGCCGGTTCCGCCGGCCGTAGGGCGTGGGCGGCGGTGGTAGCGAGGGGCGGCGCGGCCGGGCGGGTGCTGCTGCGCGGGCTGGCGGCGGTGGACACGGGCGCGGGCCGGATGCTGGGTGCGGTGGCGCGGCAGTGGCGGCGGGTCGTGGTCCTGGTGGGCGTGCTGCTGGGGCTGGCGTGCATGGCGCTGGCGCTGGTGCCCGGCGGGGTGCAGGTCGCCCGGACCGGGCAGGTGGCGCCGCAGACGGGCGGCACGGGCGGCGGCACGGGGGGCGGCTCGGGTGGAGCGGACGGCGGCGGTCCGGGACCGGAAACGATCTTCTATCCGACGCTGACCACGGGCGAGATCCGCAAGGCGCTCACCCCCGGGAAAGCGGTCGGGTTCACCGGAGGGTCCAGTCTGCGGCGGTGGCGGCTGGGGTTCATCGTCACGGCCGGGGTGGTCGGGTGCGGGTGGAACGGCTGGCGGGTGCCCGGGACGCTGGTGGAGACGGGCAACGTGTCCAAGCGCATCCCGAAGGGGGCGGACGCGCACGACGGCTACACCGTTCAGGCGGTCGCCTACTCCAGCGGTGAGCAGGCGGGCGCGACGTGGCGGGCCCTGGCCGGGCGGGCGGCCAAGTGCCCGGCGAAGCACAGTACCCCGCGAGCCCACATCTCCGGGACGTATTACGCGCTGGAGAACACGCAGCATTGGAAGATCCTGGGCCGCGACTCCGGTCCGGGCTGGCAGTCGATGCGCGTCCGCGAGCGCGTCACCTACCCCGACAGCAGATGGCGCGAGCGGGCCATCTTGACCCGCGTCGTGGACTACCTCCAGGTCGGAAACGTGCTGCTCGTGCAGCTCCTGCACATCTGGCAGGAGCCCGGCGACATGGAAGAGGCGGTAATGCGACGCGCCGCGCTCATCCTGGATCGGACCCTCAAGCGGGCCGGTGAGCCGCCGTGCCAGTGGGAGGCGGCGGCGGACATGGCGTGCCGGATCGTGGCGCGGTGACGCGGCAGTGAGCGGGGCGCCGTGCGGGTCCAAGGGGGGCGGCTCGCACGGCGGCCCGGGGGCAGGGGTGGAACGCATGACGGCAGAACTGTGGACGATAGACGATCTGGCGCGTTTCCTGCGGAAAAAGAAGTCCTGGGTGTACGAGAACTACCGGGAACAGTTCCCGTACTACAAGGTCGGGCAGCAAATCAGGTTCGATCCGGCGGAGATCCGCGCGGCACTGCGCGAGCATCGCGACAACGGCGCCGGTGGCATTTAGCATGATGGTGAAAGCCGCGCGACAAGGGGTCCGGGCTGGCGGATAGGCGCCCTGGAAAAGGCGGGCCGCGAAGCGGCCAGGCAAGAAACCGGGGGCGCACCCCGGCCCGGACCGCGACGGCCACACCACTCGTGACCACCTACGGCGCCGATATAGGCACGGCGCTTGCGTCCTTTGATGGGGCGGGCGGTCGGGGGACGGAAGGTGGGAGCGCCGGAAGCCGGCCGTCCACCCTTTCCCGGTGAATACATTAGCCGCTATAGGCCGTGGATATGCGGCCCTACCTGCATGAATGCGACATAGATTGGTGTCAACAGGCGTCAACAGGAAAGGGTCGGTGGTCGCGATGGCGGCACAGAAATGGGCGGACGGCGAAATGCGGGACGGGGTGCGCAAGGTCTTGAACCGGCGGGCCTCCAAGCGGGCGGGAAAGGACGTGCATTCCTTCAAGGTCCCCTACCGCGACGCGACCGGCAAGCAGACCAGCGAGACGTTCGCCTCCCTGGCGCACGCCAAGGCGTTCCGGGACAAGGTGCGCACCGGGCGCGCGGTAGGTCTGGTGGTGGACGTGGCGGGCGGCAAGGAGAGCCTGCGGGCCTACGCCGAATCGTGGCTGGCGGCGGCCAAGGTGTCCAAGCGCGAACGCACCTACGCCATGCACCGCTCCCACCTGCACCGGCACATCTTCCCCGCCCTGGGCGGTACGGCGCTGCGCGCGATCTCCCGTCAGGACGTGCAGGACTGGGTGAACCGCCTGGCGGCCCGCTACGCCCCGCGCACCGTGATCGGCATCTACAAGACGCTCGTGGGCGTGCTGCGGCGCGCGCACCTGGTGGACAAGGTCATCCCGCACACCCCGTGTGTGGGTATCCAGCTCCCCGTCGTGCCCAAGCGCAAGGTGCGCGTGCTGACCGTGCAAGAGCTGGGCGCGCTGCTGCGCGCTGCTGGGCGCGGCGCCCGGCCGCTGGAAGCACGTCATGGCGCTGACGGTCTCCACGGGCCTACGGCGCTGCGAGGTCCTGGGGCTCACCTGGGACCGGGTGGACCTGGTGGCGGGCACGCTGACGGTGGATCGTCAGCTCGACGCCGACGGGCGGCGGCTGGCGCCGGTGAAGACCCGCAACTCCGAGCGGGTCATCCCGCTGGGCGCCGCTGCCGTGCGGGCGCTGGAAGCGCTGCGCGACGACTACCCGACCGTGCCCGTGGATCTGGACCACAGCGACGGCTACACCGTGCACGGCGCGCACCTGGTGGTCCAGGCGCGCACCAAGACCCCGGTCCACCCCTCCTACCTCGGGCACGTCTTCAAGGACGCGCGCGAAGCGGCGGGCCTGCCCGCAGGGGTCACCCTGCACACCCTCCGGCACACCTTCGCCTCCATGCTCATCGCGCAGGGAACCCAACCCCGCGTCATCCAAGAGCGCATGGGCCACGGCTCCATCGTCATCACGATGGACACCTACGGCCACCTGTTCCCGGTGGAGGACAACAAGACCCGCGACGCCATCGACACGGCTCTTTCCGGTCTGACCTGGTAAAACCCGCTGAGGTGACAACGTGATGACACGAAACCGCCCCCACACCACAGACACCCCCGGTGACCTGCGGCCAAGCAGCGATTTCGTGTCCACACGCAGCATCTCAACGTTTGGCGACCGGGTGGTCACGGGTGGGGGGACGGGCGGGCGGGCCGCCGTCCGTGGGCGGCTCGGCGCGCACCGCCCGCCACGCGCACGCCGCCCCCGCCGCCAGCAGCACGGTGAGGAGCACCGCGACCCGCACCAGGCCGCCCGCCGGATCGGGCGCCGCCAGGTACACGCCGCCGAGCACCGCGATCGCCGACACGTTGGCCAGCAGCGTCCCGGTGTTGACCAGCGCCGACAGCGCCGACGCCCGCCCGGGCCCGGCCGCGCCGCTCATCCGCTCCACCAGCGGCGCGAACCCGCACGCGTGCCCGGCCCCCGCGGCCACCAGCAGCGGCGCCACCGGCCCGTACGCCCCGCCGCCCGCCGCCAGCGCGACCGGCACCACCGCCGCCGCGAACACGACCGGACCCGCGACCGGCAGCAGCCCCCGCCCCGGCAGCCGCGACCACGCCAGGCTCGCCGCCCCGAAACCGAGCGGGTAGGGCAGGAACGCCAGGCCCGCCATCGGCGGCGAATAGCCGAGACCGGTCTGCAGGTGCAGCGCCAGGCAGAACAGCAGGGCGGTGTAAGCGCCCATCACGCAGCAGCACGCGGCGAGGCCCGCCCGCACCCCCGGCACGCGCAGCACGCCGAGGTCGAGCAGCGGATGCGCGGCGCGCCGCTCGTGGACGACGAACAGCGCGACCCCCGCGCAGCCCGCCGCCAGCGACACCCCCGTCCAGGCGGGCCAGCCCTGCTCGCGGCCGAACACCAGCGGCAGCACCAGCGCCGCCATCCCCGCCGACAGCAGCGCCACCCCGGCGAGGTCCAGGCGCCGCCGCCCGCCCGGGACGGCGCCCGGCAGCACGCGCGGCCCGGCCAGGACGACCGCGGCGGCGACGGGCACGTTCACCAGGAACACCGGCCGCCACCCCGCCCAGCCCACGATCACCCCGCCGGCGATCTGCCCGATCGCGACGCCGAGCGCCAGCACCGTCGAGTAGAGCCCGAGCGCCCGGACCCGCGCCGCCCCCGCGAAATGCAGCTGGATCAGCGCGAGGACCTGCGGCAGCACCAGCGCGCCCGCCGCGCCCTGCGCGGCGCGGGCGGCGACGAGCGCGGCGCCGCCGGGCGCGAGCCCGCACGCCAGCGACGCCGTCCCGAACGCCGCGACGCCGGCGAGGAACACGCGCCGGTGCCCGAACAGGTCGCCGAGCCGCGCGCCGGTCACCACCAGCACCGCCAGCGCCAGGATGTAGGCGCCGGTCACCAGCTGCAGCACCGCGTCCGAGGCGTGCAGCCCGGCGCGCACGTGCGGCAGCGCCACCGTCACGATGGACCCGTCCATCGACACCATGACCTGCGCGGCGAGCAGGGCGGTGAGCAGTCCTCGGCGCATGCGGCCTCCCGTTCCGTCGGCAGGAGTCTGCGCCGCCCGGCCACCGCCCGGCTTGAACATGTTTGCTCGCTCTAGGCTGGAGGCGTGCTGTCGACCACGGTCCTCGCCGCGTCCCCGGACTTCACGGTGACGGCGGTCCGCTGCGCGGGCGGGCACGCGGGCTGGTCGGAGCCCGAACCGGCCCGCGGGTACGCGCTGGTCCTCGTCCGCTCGGGCTGGTTCCGGCTGCGCTCGCGCGGCGGCGGCGCGATCGCCGAACCCGCCTCCGGCTACCTCCAGCGCCCCGGCGACGAGCTGCGCTTCGCGCACCCGGCGGGCGGCGACACCTGCACCGCCGTGAACCTGTCCGAAGCCCTCTGGCACGACACGACGGACGGCGGAGATCACGCCGCCGGCCTGCCGCTCCGGGTGGACGGCCGCACCGAACTGGCGCACCGCGCGCTGCTGCGCGCGGCGCCCGACGCCGCCTTCGCCATGGCCGAGCACCTGGTCGGGCTCCTCGCCGGCGCCGCCTGCCACGGCCCGGCCGGGACGGGCACGCCCGCGCACCGCGCCCTCGCCGGAGCCGCCCGCGAGGCGCTCCTGACCGGCGCCCCGGCCGCGGCCGGCCTCGTCCCGCTGGCCCGCGCCCTCGGCGTCTCGCCCGCCCACCTCAGCCGCGTCTTCCGCCGCGAGACCGGCACCACCCTCACCCGCTACCGCAACCGGCTGCGCGTCTCGCGCGCCCTGGACCGCATCGGGAGCGGCGAGACCGACCTCGCCGCCCTCGCCGCCGACCTCGGCTTCGCCGACCAGGCGCACCTCACCCGCACCGTCCGCCGCGAGACCGGCGGCCCGCCCGGCCGCCTTCGCGCCCTGCTCGCCCCCGCCGACCCGCGACGATGAGGACGTGGAGCGGGTCGCTCAGGCCGCAGGCGCGTCCTGCCGCCGCCCGAGGCTTCGCGCCAGGATGGGGATCATCACCGCCGCGGGGACGAGGTGCAGCGCGAGGAGGGCGATGATGGTGGCGGTGCTCGCCCCGGACAGGACGGCCGGGACGAACGAGATCACGGTCAGCGACACCGCCGTTCGCACGAATCGCGCGGCGGGCCGGGCGCCCCAGTGAAGAAGCGCGGCGGCGAGCGTGGTGACCGCCATCGCCGCGAGCGCACCGGCCAAGCCGGTGCCGACGAGCCCGCGGAACCGGTGGGGGCGGCCGGTCCGGTCCGACGCCGGGCCCGCGACGACCCCGGTGTCCTTCGTGCTGTTCATATCGTCCTCCATCGTTCGGTGGTCGACGTGGTGGTGAGATGGGCACCGCGGCGCGACGCGAGCGCGCATCGGGGCTACTTCGTGCCGTCCGCCGGCAGGCGCTCCGGCAGCCCGAGCCGCGCGAACCGGTCGGCGTGGAAGATGACGATCTCGGCGATCGCCCCGCCGGTGACGCGCAGGACGTCGATCGTCAGCGGCAGGTACGCGCCCGCCCGCTCGCGCCAGAGGTAGAAGGCGACGGCGGGCTGCCGGTTCACGCGGGTCGGGACGGCGCGCAGGCCCGTCATGCGCGCGAAGCCGTCCTCGACCCAGTCGTCCACCACCGCACCGCGGCCGACGCGCACGCCCGGCGTGGGCGGCATCGAGCAGCGGACGTCGTCCCGCAGCAGCGCGGCGAGCCCGCCGATGTCCGCGGCCACGCTGGCGTCGGTGAAGCGGCGCACCAGCTCGCGCGTCCCGGCGTCGTCCTCTCCGCCGGTCCAGTCCTGCCGCTCGGCGGGCAGGCGCTCGCGCATGCCGGCGCGGGCCCGCTGCAGCGCGCTGTTCACCGAGTTGACGGAGTCCCCGAGGAGTTCGGCGACGTCCCTCGCCGGCCAGCCGAGCACGTCCCGCAGGATCAGCACGGCCCGCGGCCGCGGCGCGAGGTGCTGGACCGCGACCAGGTACGCCAGCTCGATCGTCTCCCGCGCGACGGCGGCGGTCTCCGGCTCGTCCGCACCGCCCGCGGGCGGCTCGTCGAGCAGCCGGTCCGGGTAGGGCTGCAGCCACGGCACCTCACCACCGGCCGCGGGCTCCGGGCGACGCTTGGCGAGCAGGTCCAGGCAGGCGTTGGTGGCGATCCGGTACAGCCACGCCCGGAACGTCGACCGCCCCTCGAACGTCTCCCGCCGCCGCCAGGCGCGCAGGAACGTCTCCTGCACGGTGTCCTCGGCGTCCTCGAACGACCCGAGCATCCGGTAGCAGTGCACGTGCAGCTCCCGCCGGTGCCGCTCCGCCAGGCCCGAGAACGCCGGCTCGCCGACCTCGCCCAGACCGATCATGCCCGGCTCCTGCAGCCGCGCGTCCGCACCCATCGCGTCGTCCTTCCGCCCGTCGTGTCCTGTCCCAGGTGTGACGGCCGCGCGGGCGATAACTCATCACCCGGCCCTCGCATTACGACCGCGCCGCGACGGTGAAGTCACCCGTGGTGCCCTTTCCGTCACCGAAAAGGGGGAGAGGGGCACGCACTGTCGGTGGCGTGCGATAGAACCGATCGGGCGGGGCGGACCCGCGGAGAGAGGTGACCGTGGAGAAGACCGACGAGGAGCGCCACCGGGACCGGCTGGCGGCCATCGAGTGGGCGCGCGGCGTCCTGGCCGACCCGGACGCGGTGGTCCTCGACGTGGAGACCGCCGACCTCGCGCCGTCCGGGCGCCGCGACGACCCCGGCCGCTACGACCTGGAACCCTGCGAGATCGGCGTCGTGTCCGTCGCCGGCGCCGTCCTGTACGACGAGCTGCTCGGCACCGCCGTCGAGATCAGCGCCGGCGCCACCGGCCTGCACGGCATCAGCCCCGCCATGGTCGCCGGCGTCCCGGTCTTCGCCGAGCGCGCCTACCGCGACCTCACCGCCCTCCTCGACGGCAAGCGCGTCATCGCCTACAACATCGCCTTCGACCGCGGCGTCCTCGCCCAGGCCGTCGCCCACAGCGACGGCGACGTCGACAGCGCCGACCGCTGGATCGCGCGGGCCCGCTGGGACGACGCGATGGACCCCTACGCCCGCTGGATCGGCGAATGGGACGCCGAACGCGGCCGCTACCGCCCCCAGAAGCAGCCCGGCAGCGGCCACCGCGCCATCGCCGACTGCTACACCACCCTCGGCCTGCTGCACACCATGGCGAAGGCGCACCCGTCCTGGCAGCCCCCCGTCCCCGACCGGCGCCGCCCCGCCGCCGGGCCCCGCATGGCGAGCGAGCGGCAGCTCAAGTTCATCAACAAGCTGCTGACGCAGGCGGGCGCCACCGCCCGCGCCGAACGGCACGCCCGGCTCGCCGCCATCGTCGGCCGCGACCTCGCCAGCTCCAAGGAGCTGACCATCGACGAGGCCAGCGCCGTCATCGACCGCCTCAACGGCTGACCCGCCGGGCCGCCGTGGGTTACATTGGCGGCGGTGCGATTCCAAGGTGCGGCGGTGACAGCCCGCCGGTTCCTCCGCGCGAGGAACGAGCCGGTGCGATTCCGGGCCACGCGGTGAGACCCCGCCCCCTGCTCGGACCCGCCGCGGGTCCCTGACGCCACGACCCGGCTCACGGCGAAGGGGAAGCCCACCATGTTCACCGGAAAGATCACCGAGATCGGCCGCATCACCGGCGTCCACGACGACCGCGCCGTCATCCGCGCCGACGCCTGCGCCACCCGCCTGCGGCCCGGCGGCTCCCTCAACGTCGCCGGCGTCCGGGTGACCGCCGAGCGCGTCGACGGCGCCCTCGTCACCGCCGCCGTCAGCCCCGAGACGCGCCGCCGCACCACCTTCGACCGGGACCTGGAACCCGGCCGCGCCGTCAACCTGGAGACGCCCCTCACCGCCGGCGCCCCCGTCGACGGCCACCTCGTGCAGGGCCACGTCGACGCCGTCGGCAAGGTCACCGCCGTCGACGACCTCGGCACCGCCCGCCGCGTCTGGATCCGGCCGCCCGCCCGGTTCCTGGACCGGGCCGCCGCCAAGGGATCGATCGGCGTCGACGGCGTCAGCCTCACCATCGCCGAGATCGTCAAGGACCGCTTCTCGGTCGCGCTCGTCCCCGCCACCCTCGCCGGCACCACCCTGGCCGCCCTGCGCGCCGGCGACCGCGTCAACCTGGAGTCCGACGTCCTCGCCCGCCTGGCCGGCGCCCACCCGCGCACCGACGTCGTCCGCGCCGTCGCCGCGCTCGGCTGGGCCGGGCACGCCACCGGCCGCACCGGAGTGGAGAAGGCCGTCGCGCAGCTCGCCGCCGGCGGCGCCGTCCTCGTCTGGGACGGCGACCGCGAGGTCGAGGGCGACGTCATCTTCGGCGGCGCCGCGCTGCGCCCCGAGGCGTTCACCTTCCTGCTCACCCAGGTCTACGGGTACCCGTGCGTGCCCTGCGCGCCCGACGTCCTGGACCGCCTGGAGATCCCGGAACTGCCCGGCGACGGGGACCGGCACGGCACCGCCTTCCACGCCCCCGTCGACCTCGCCGCCGGCACCGGCACCGGCGTCAGCGCCGCCGAACGCGCCGCGACCGTCCGGCACCTCGCCCGCCCGGACGCGCGACCCGGCGACTTCCACGGACCCGGCCACGTGATCCCCATCGCATCCCGGCCCGGCCTGCTGGCCGAGCGGCGCGGCCACACCGAAGCGACGGTCGCCCTCTGCACGGCGGCCGGCCTGCCGCCCGTGGGCGTCTGCTGCGAGGTCATGAACCCCGACGGCACCATGGCCGGCGCCGCCGACCTGGAGAACGCCGCCCTCCGCTGGGGCCTGCCCCTGGTCGACATCAACGACCTGCACGCTTGGCTGTGACCACCCGCTGACCCGGCCGGGGCGCGCAGCGCGCCCCGGCCGGGGAATAACCGCGAGACGACGCGCATTGAACACCGAGCGGCCCCGCAAGGGAGCCGCTCGAGCCGTGGACCGCACGGTCCGTCGACCAGAGAAGTGGGCGTTCGGACCACATCACTCCCGCGAGCCGGGTAGTGTCTGCGGAACGACGAGCAAGACAGGCGTCGCGGCACCCCGCCCGTCGATTTGACGGGCGCACCGCGAACGCATAGTTTTTCTCCTCGTCCCCAGCGGGATGCAGGACGCCGTCACACGGTGGCCGGCCCAGGGGAACCCACACCCAGCTCGAACCGACACGGTTTCACCGTGCCCGGGACGATGCCCTGTGTGCGGGAATCAGGGAAAGCGCGGTTTTGACAAACGCGCAGGATCTGATGAAATGGCAACAGCCGCCCGGAAGGGAACGCGAAAGCGGACCCGGAAACGGCGGAATCAGAGAAGAACGGGAAATTGACAGCCCGAACGGATCTGATAAAGTAATCGAGTCGCCCCGGAGCGAGACCTGCGGAAGCGGGTGGAGCGCGGTGGGTGTCCGTTTCTTGAGAACTCAACAGCGTGTTAAAAGCCAGTGCCTTTATCGATCAGGCGAGAGCCTGGTCGCCCCGTTCCATCGGTCTTCGGTCCGGTGGGGGGATTTCTTTGAGGCAAGTCGGCCCCGATGTGTCGGGGTCGCATTTGCCGGGATTTCGATCCTTCAAGGTTTGGCATCGTTGGGGTTCGCCCCCTGGTGGTGCCG
>NZ_JAIBOA010000025.1 GCF_019458805.1 Actinomadura parmotrematis | reverse complement strand
TCGCCGCGTTCGTCCGAACCATTCCCGCGGGTCTATTCGGCGCCCGACCCGCCGAAGCCGCCGCGCCGTTCGCGCGCGCCGCGGGCCCTCGCCTGGCTCGTCGCCGCCGCCTCGTTCGTCGCGGCGGCCGCCGGGGTGTTCCTCTTCCTGGCGCCGGGCGGCGGCGACCGGTCGGCGGCGCCGCGGTCCACCGGCATCGAGGAGACGAGCCCGCCCGCCGCGACGTCCGCGCCGCCGTCGAGCGCGCCGCCGTCCGCGTCGAGCCCGCCCGCGGCGCCGTCCGCGCCCGCGCTGATCGCCGCGCTGCCGGCGCCCTGCTCGACGCTGCCGGCCGGGGTGGTGCGGGACCTCGTGCCGTCCGCGCGGCGCACCCCGCTGGCCAATCCCATCCTCACGACCTGCACCTACACGGCGATGTCGGGGTCACCGCGCTGGCTCACCGTGGAGGCGACGCTGTACCGGGCGGCCGACTACCCGGCGCCGCTGGACAACGCCCGCCGGTTCTTCGCCTCGCGCCTGTCGCGGGACGCGCGCGACGTGTCGGCGCGCACCGTCAGCCAGGACCGGCGGAGCGGGCTCGGCGACGAGGCGTTCCGGCTCTTCAAGATCGACAAGGACCAGCCGGTGGTGGTGGGGCAGGTCACCTTCCGGGTGCGCAACGCGGTGCTGACGATCAGCTACATTGAGCAGCATTCCGCCAAAGAGCGCCCGGAGGCGCTGAAGGCCGGCTGCCTGGCGAAGGCGACGCGGGCCGCCGGTGAAGTGCGAGCATCGTTCAGGTAAACCATTTCTGACCTGAATCGGCCGATCATGGCATATGCGCAGTCAATCCCTCCTAGGGTGATTCTGTAAAGGGGAGGGGAGCGGCGTCCGGGACCGGTGTGACGGTCCGGGGACGCCGCGGCGAACGCCTGTGAGGAGGAGGTCGACGCCGTGGCCGAGAAGCCGGCTGGTGTGTCCTGGGTGTAGCGGCCCAGGTGGAGGACCCGGGAAGGGGGAGCGGGCCGCCCGGCGTACGATGCCAGGCGGCCCCTTCGCCGGAAGGGGCGCCCGCGGGCGTCCGGGCCGCGCCGGGCCCGCCGGGATGACAGTGATCGCGCCGGGAGAGTCAAGTGGAACCCGTTACCGTCTGGTGGGCGAGCCTGGCCGACGCGCCGCTCGCGCCCGGCGCCCTGCTGGACCCGGTGGAGCGCGCCCGGCGGGAGCGCTACCTGCACGCCGAGGACCGCGAGCGCTTCACGCTCGGCGTCGTGATGACCCGGACGGCCCTCGCCCCGCTCCTCGGCGTCGCCCCGGAACGTGTTCCCCTCGACCGCTCCTGCGCCGACTGCGGCAAGCCGCACGGCGCCCCCCGGGTCGAGGGCGGCCCCCGCGTGTCGGTCTCGCACTCGGGCGACCGCGTCGCCGTCGCCGTCTCCGTGCACGGCCCGGTCGGGGTGGACGTGGAGGCCGCCTCGGGCCGCCTCACCGCCGACATCGGGAGCCACCTGCTCGCCGCCGGCGAGGCCGCCGCGGACGAGGCCGCCCTCCTCGCCTACTGGACGCGCAAGGAGGCCCTCACCAAGGCCACCGGCGAGGGGCTGCGCGAGCCGTTCACCCGCCTGCGCGTCTCGGGGCCGGACGAGCCGCCCGCCCTGCTCGCCTGGGACGGCCGCCCAGGCCTGGCGGACCGCTTCGCGATGCGCGCCCTGGACCCCGGCCCCGGCCACGTCGCCTGCCTGGCGATGCTGGACCACCCGGCCGGCGTCGAGGTGGCGGAGCGGGCGTACGCCCCGCTGCCGCGGTAGGGCGCCCGCTCAGCGCTGCGGCGACGGGATCCGCGCGATCAGCCGCAGCGACGCCGGGGACACCCGCGACAGCGCGTGCAGCAGGTGCCCCTCGAAGTTCACCGGGACGACGGCGCGGTTCTTCACGATGGCGTCGACGATCCGCTCGGCGACCTTCTCGGGCGGGTAGCCGCGCCACTGGAACGCCTTGTCGTAGCGGCGCCGCAGCGACTCCTGCGCCTCGGCCGAGACGCCGACGTGGATCGAGCTGCGGGCGAGGCCGGTCTTGGCGAACCCCGGGCAGACGGCGGTGACGCCGATCCGCGACCCGGCGAGCTCGGCGCGCAGGCACTGGCTGAGCATGAGCACGGCGGCCTTGGTGGTGCTGTAGGCGGGCAGCGAGCGCTGCGGCGCGAACGCGGCGGCCGACGCGACGTTGACGATGTGGCCGCCGAAGTTGGGCTTGTCGGGCTTGGCGGGCAGCGCCGCGACGCGCTCGGCCATCTGCCGGCCGAACAGCCGCGACCCGTGGATGACGCCCCACAGGTTCACCCCGATGATGCGCTCCCAGTCGGCGGTGCCGGTGGCGAGGAACGGTCCCGCGACGGCGATGCCGGCGTTGTTGACCACGATGTCGGGGGTGCGGTGCTCCTCGCGGACCCACCCGGCGAACTCCTCCATCGCCGCGCCGTCGGCGACGTCCACCCGGTAGGCGGCGCCGGTCGCGCCGGCCTTCTTGGCGAGCGCGAGGGTGCGCTCGGCGGACGGCAGGTCGATGTCGGCGGCGATGACGGACGCGCCCCGCCCGGCGAGGGCGAGCGCGGTGGCGCGGCCGAACCCGCTGCCCGCTCCGGTGACCACCGCGAGTGCTCCGTCGAAGTGCGCGACGCCCATCTGTACCTCCGGGGGACGTAGGTGTGAGGGCAGCCTACGAGGACGCGGCCCGGCCCGCGATCATCTCGCCGGACCCGGCGGCGGGCGCCCCCGCCGTCAGGAGAGGTAGGGCCCGAGCCCCTGCCAGCAGAAGTCGGTCATGTGGCGGGCGAGCTCGTCCGGCGTCACGTCGTCGCGGCCGGTGCCCCAGAGCGCGAGCCGCTCGCTGGCGCCCATGATGATCTCGGTGTAGGCGAGCACGGCGACGTCGGGGGCGGCGGGCGCGAAGGCGCGGAGGACGCCGGCGATGAGCGCGCTCTGCTGCTGCCGGGTCTCCTCGATCTCGCCCGCCGACCCCGGCGGCCCGGCGAGCGGCTGCTGGAGCAGCATCGCGAACGAGCGGCTGTGGGAGTCGACGAACCCGAAGTAGGCGGACATGCCGCGCCGCAGCATGTCGCGCGGCTCGGCGGCGCCCGCGAGGGCCTTGCGGGTGACGTCGTGCAGCTCGGCGCGCGAGCGGGCGATGCAGGCGCGCAGCAGGCCCTCCTTGGAGCCGAAGTACTCGTAGAGCATCGGCTTGGAGACGCCGCAGAGCTCGGCGATCTCGTCCATGGAGGTGGCCTGGTAGCCGTGCTCGCCGAAGATCCGCTCGGCGACGTCGAGCATCTGCCGCTCCCGCTCGGCGCGGGACATCCGGCGGCGCCGCGCCGGACCGGATGCCGGGCCGGATGTGGTGGCGCTCACAGCGGAATCCTATCTGTTGGACCTACCGTCAGTAACCTACTCGCGGTAACTTACCGGGAGTAGGTTACTGCGGAAGGAAGACCATGAGCGACCGCGCACCGGCGATCGTCATCATCGGCTCGGGATTCGCCGGGCTCGGCATGGCGATCCAGCTGAAGAAGGCCGGCTTCAACGACTTCGTCATCCTGGAGAAGAGCGAGGCCCTCGGCGGCACCTGGCACGACAACACCTATCCCGGGTGCGCCTGCGACGTCCCGTCGCACATGTACTCCTTCTCCTTCGAGCTGAACCCCGGCTGGTCGCGGATGTTCGCGCCGCAGCCGGAGATCCGCGCCTACATGGAGCGCGTCGCCGGCAAGTACGGCCTGCTCGACCACCTGCGCTTCGGCGCCGAGGTGGAGGCGATGGAGTACGACGACGCCGAGCGGCGCTGGGAGGTGACGCTCGCCGGCGGCGACGTCCTCACCCCCCGCGCGGTCGTATCCGGCATCGGCGCGCTGCACATCCCCTCCTTCCCCGACCTGCCCGGCATCGAGCGGTTCCAGGGGACGGCGTTCCACTCCGCCGAGTGGGACCACGGCTACGACCTCGCCGGCAAGCGCGTCGCCGTCATCGGGACGGGCGCCTCGGCGATCCAGTTCGTGCCGCAGATCGCCAAGAAGGCCGCCGACCTGGTGCTGTTCCAGCGGACGCCGCCGTGGATCCAGCCGAAGCCCGACCGCGCGATCCCCGCGCCCGTCCGCACGGTGTTCGAGAAGGTGCCGGGCGCCGCGCGCGCCTTCCGCAGCGGCATCTACTGGACGCTGGAGGCCCGCGCCGTCGGCTTCACCATCGACCCGCGCCTCAGCGGCCCGATGGAGGCGCTCGCCCGCTGGCACCTGAAGCGCCAGATAGCCGACCCCGAGCTGCGCGCCAAGGTCACCCCCGACTACACCATCGGGTGCAAGCGGGTGCTGCTGTCCAACGACTACTACCCGGCGCTCACCCGCGACAACGTGCACGTGGAGACCGCCGGCGTCGCCGAGGTCCGCGAGCACTCGATCGTCACCGCCGACGGCACCGAGTACGAGGTCGACTGCATCGTCTACGGCACCGGCTTCAAGGTGACCGACGCGCTCGGCGAGCAGCGCATCGTCGGCCGCGACGGCATCAAGATCCAGGAGGCGTGGGCGAACGGCATCGAGGCCTACCGCGGCACCACCCTGCCCGGCTTCCCGAACCTGTTCTTCCTGCTCGGCCCGAACACCGGCCTCGGCCACAACTCGGTCGTGTTCATGATCGAGGCGCAGATCCAGCACGTGCTGAGCTGCCTCCGGCTGGTCCAGGAGCGGGGCGGCACCAGCATCGAGCCGAAGCCCGAGGCGCTCCGCTCCTTCAACGACCGGATGCACAAGCGGCTCCGCCGGTCGGTGTGGAGCGAGGGCGGCTGCCAGAGCTGGTACCTGGACGACAGCGGCGTCAACCGCACGCTGTGGCCGGGGCACACCTTCGAGTTCTGGGCGGGCAGCCGCAAGGCGCGGCCCGCCGACTACGTCGTCCGCTAGCGGGGGCGCGGGCGCTACTTCGGCGGCGCGAACAGCGGCTTGATCCCGGCGATGAACGTCCGGATGATCGGCCGCTGTTCGGCCGGCGCGCGGCCGCGCAGGTCCAGCACCGGGTCGAGGCCGTCGTAGTAGGGCGCGAGCGCCAGGTGCGGGAGCAGCAGCATCAGCAGCGCCGCGAGGACGTCGGGGTCGGCGTCCGCGCGGATGTCGCCGCGCTCCTGCCAGAGCCGGATCGCCGGGTTCACCACCTGGAGGTAGTGCTGGTTGGCGGTGTCGCGGACGACCGAGCGCACGCTGTTGTCGAGCTCGAAGTTCGTGGCGGCGGTGATCGCCCGCTCCAGCGGGTGGTCGGCCATGTACTCGGTCCACTCGCAGAGCACGTCGAACAGCCAGCCGTCGAAGGGCTGCTCGGCGTCCACCCCGGCGATGCGGCGCTCCATCTCCTCGCGCGCCCGGCGCGAGGTCTCGTCGCAGACGAAGGCGAAGAACTCCAGCTTGTCGCTGAAGTACTGGAACAGGGACCCCTTCGCGATGCCCGCCTCGCGGGCGATGGAGTTCAGGCTCCCGGTCGAATACCCGTGCTCGCCGAATTCGCGCATGGCCACTTCGAGCACGCGCTCGCGCTTGGCGACGTCGAGCCGGTACCACGTCGAGGTCGGCATGAACCGCTCCGGCCTTCCGTTGGGGGACAAGGCGATCGAGGGGCAGGATAACGCTGCGCGACGCGCCGCGCGGACCACTTCCGGCTTTAGTAGAAGTGCCGCAGCTCCGGCCACAGCACCGACCAGGGCTTTCGCGTCCCGGAACAGAGGACGACGAGCGCGCCGTCCTCCTCGTTGTCGGCTCCGGTGCGTGCACGGGCCACCTCGCGGCAGGCGCGGAACCGCGCCTCGAAGCCGGTGGCGTCGCGCTGCGCGACGATCAGGACGGGGCCGTCGCGGGAATCGGGCGGCGGCCCCCAGCCGGCGAACGCCATGTGCCCCGAGTAGGGGGCGGGCAGCCCGCGGGCCGGGCCGTACAGGGCCAGCGCGCCCGCCTCGCCGTAGTTCTGCGCGAACAGCACGGCGCGCGCCCGGTCGGCCGCCGGGACGCGCGCCCAGCCCGCAGCGGCGGCGTCCGCCAGCGCGGGCCAGCCGATCTGCTCGCCCTGCTCGGGGTTGACGGCGTTCGCGGCGCCGATCGCGCTCACCGGCAGCACCGGCAGCGCGATGAACGCGCTGTTCGCCGCCGCCAGGACCAGGACGGCGCCGCCGAGCGCCCGGCGCCCGGCCGAGCGCAGGAAGCGGGCGAGCGGCAGGCAGCCCGCCGCCGTCCAGACGAGGAGCAGCGGCAGCGCGTAGTAGGGCTTGCCGCCGGTCGCGACCACCAGCGCCGCGAGGACGCCGTAGCCCGCGACGAACGGCCGCGACCAGCGCAGCGCCGGCTCGCGCCACATGCGCAGGCCGCCCGCGACCCACACCGGCACGAGGAACGGGGACAGGTAGGCGAGCTGGAGCGGCACGAACAGGATCCGGTTCTCGGCGCCGTCGTCGTCGCTGATGCCGCCCGCCACGGTGAGCTGCGGCCACCCGTGCCGGGCCTGCCACCACAGGTTGGGCGCGGCGACGAGCAGCGCGAGGGCGGCGCCGGCGACCGGCCACCACCCGCGCAGCACCGCGCGCGGCCCGGTGGCGAGGACGCCCGCGAGCAGCGCGACGGCGAGCAGCGCCACCAGGTCCTTGTTCAGCGCGGCGAGGCCGGCGAGCAGCCCGAGCGCGGCCCACCACCGCCGGTCGCCGGTGCGCAGCAGCCGCAGCGCGGCGAGCGCGACCGCCGTCCAGGCGAGCAGGTCGAACGTCGCGGTGACCATCAGGTGCCCGACGGCGAGGACGTAGCCGCAGCAGGCGGTCAGCGCGGCCGCGAGGACCTGCGCGCGGCGGCCCCCGCCGAGCTCGCGGGCGGCCAGCGCGACCAGCACGACGACCGCCGCGGCCGCCAGCGTCGCGGGCACCCGGAGGCCCTGCGGCGACGTCCCGAACACCGCCGTCGAGGCCCGCGCGGCGAGCGGCGTGAACGGCGGCTGGTCGGTGTAGCCCCAGGCCGGGTGGTCGCCGGCGACGAGGAAGTACAGCTCGTCTCGGTGGAAGCCGTAGCGCGGCGACAGCGCGGTGAGGATCCCGGCGAGCAGCGCCGCGACCGCGACGACCTGCGGCGCGGCGAACGGCGGCGGCCCGCCCCCGGTCTGGCTTCCGTGCGGGCGTTCGGCCATGCGCGCTCCCGCCTGACGTGGACGAGCGGTCCGGTGGCGCGGACTCTACCCGCCTCGATCAGCCGGCAGAAGGCCCGGCGGCGGCCGCCCGCAGCCCGGCCAGCGTCTCGGCGAGCCAGGCGCGCTCGGCGACCGAGGTCGCCCGCGCGATGCGCTGCAGGCCCGCGCGGAACGGCGTCCCGAGCTCGTCCTCGCGGAGCGGCCGGTCGCCGTCGCCGTCGCCGAAGAAGCCGCGGCCGGGGTCGTCGAGGAAGGCGCGGCGCCGGTCCAGCACGGCGATCTGGTCCGCCACCGGCAGCAGGTGCAGGAAGGCGAGGACGACGAAGTAGCGGTTGCGGTCGCTGACGTCCAGGGCGTCCGGCTCGGCGAGGCGGCGGCGCAGCTCGGCGTGCCCGGCGGCGGTGAGGGCGTGGACCCGGCGGGGCGGGCCGCCCTCTCCGGCGGCCTGCTCGCGCGACAGCAGGCCCTGCTTGCGGAGCCGTTCCAGCGCCGGGTAGAGCGCGCCGTCGCTGACCGGCCGGACGTGGCCGACGAGCCGGGTGATGCGCTTGCGCAGCGCGTAGGCGTGCAGGGGCCCGTCGGCGAGGAAGCCGAGGACGGCGAGTTCGAGGATGACGGTTCCCTTCCGGCGTGCGGGCGCCCGGCGCGGCGCGGCGAACGCCGCGACGGCCGCGACCACGACCGCCGCCGCCCCCGCCTGGACCGGCGCGAGCCGCTCGCCGAGGACGACGGTACCGAGCAGCACCGCGACGACGGGCGCGGCGAACGACACGAGCGACGCCTGCACGGCCCCGGCCCGCTGCACGAGGACGGTGTTGGCCAGCCAGCCGAGCCCCGAGCAGACCACCCCGAGCGCCAGCACCGCCGCCCACGGGCCGGGCGTCCGGGCGGCGCCCGCCAGCCCCGGCAGCGCGAACGGCGCCGTCGCCAGCGCCGCCACCGCCATCTGCGCGCAGGTGAGGGCGGTCGCGTCGGCGTCCCGCAGCCGGAACCGGACGATCAGGCCGCCCGCCGCGTAGCTGACCGCAGCGGCGGCGGGCAGCAGCGCCCACCACGTCGCACCGCCGCCCCCGGCGGACATCAGGGCCGTCCCGGCGAACGCGGCGGCGAGGCACGCCCAGCGCGCGCGGCCGAGCCGCTCGGCGGGCGCCAGCGGGATCGCGCCGACGGCGATCCACATCGGCGTCGTCGCGAGCAGCAGGGAGGTGAGGCCGGTCGGCACGTGGCGCTCGCCGGCGGCGATGAGCAGCGACGGCAGCGCGGCGCTGCACAGCGCGACGGCCGCCGTCTCCAGCGGCCGCCCGCGCAGCAGCCGGGCGGCTCCCGCGAGGGTGGCGCGCGCGCCGCCGCGCAGCGTCCCGACGGCGAGGACCGTCACGGCCGCGAGCGCGAACCGGGCGCAGGTGAGGGACGCGGGCGGCAGCGCCCGCCCGGCGACGGAGATCAGCAGGAACGGGACGCCGAGGGTGAGGGAGACCCAGAGCCCGAGCAGTCCGGTGAGCGGGGAGCGCGGCACCGGGCCACACTAACTCGATTCGAGTTAGTCGGCCAGGGGCGGGCGGGCGCACGGGCCGTCCCCGGCGTCCATGACCGTGAGCAGCTCCAGCAGCGTCGCGCGCTGCCCGGCGTCCAGCGGCGCGAGGACCCGCTCGGCGGCCTCGCGGCGGACCGCCGCCATCTCGGCGCGCGCCGCCCGTCCCCGGTCGGTGGCCTCCACCAGCAGGGACCGCCGGTTGGCCGGGTCGGGGGAGCGGGTGGCGAGGCCCGCCTCCTCCAGCGCGTCCACCAGCGAGGTGACCGAGCGGGGGACGACGCCCAGCCGCTCGGCGAGGTCGACCATGCGGAGCGGCCCGCTGCCGACGATCACGCGGAGCGCGCGGGACTGGGAGGGGGTGAGGCCGAGCGGCGCCAGGCGCTCCTTCTGGAAGTGGTGGAGGCGCTTGGTGAGGCGGATGAGCAGGTCGCCGAGCTCGTTCTGCATGCCACTGAGCATACCTCATTGTCCAGGAAATAATTATGAGGCAGACTCAGTTAGAGTGTCCGTGACCCGTTCCCCTCCGAAGGAGCCGCCTGTGCAAGCCGTCGAAGAGCGCACCGCGAGCAACACCGAGAAGAACAACGACGAGAAGACCCCGAAGCGTCCCGACGTCCGGCGCGTGCTGCGCCTGTTCGTCCCCTACCGCCGCCGGCTGCTGCTGGTCGCCCTGCTGGTCGGCCTGTCGTCGCTGGTCGGCCTCGCCTCCCCGTTCATGCTGCGCGAGGTCCTCGACGTCGCGCTGCCGCAGGGCCGCACCGGCCTGCTGACGCTGCTCGCCCTCGGCATGATCGCCGTGGCCGCCGCGACCAGCGTGTTCGGCGTCCTGCAGACCTACGTCTCCACCGGCGTCGGCCAGCGCGTCATGCACGACCTGCGCACCGCCGTCTACGCCCACCTCCAGCGCATGCCGCTGGCCTTCTTCACCCGCACCCGCACCGGCGAGGTGCAGTCGCGCATCGCCAACGACATCGGCTCGATGCAGTCCACCGTCACCTCGACGGCGACCTCGCTCGTCTCCAACTTCACCTCGGTCGTCGCGACCGTCGTCGCGATGGTGTTCCTGGACTGGCGGCTCACCCTCATCTCGCTGGTGATGCTGCCGTTCTTCGTCTGGATCAGCCGCCGCGTCGGCGCCGAGCGCCGAAAGATCACCACGCGGCGGCAGGGGCAGCTCGCCGCCATGTCGGCGATCGTGGAGGAGTCGCTGTCGGTCAGCGGCATCCTGCTCGGCCGCACGATGGGCCGCTCGCCCGCCCTCACCCGCCAGTTCGCCGACGAGTCGCGCAGCCTGGTCGACCTGGAGATCCGCTCCAGCATGGCCGGGCGCTGGCGGCAGTCCACCATCGGCATCATCATGTCGGCGATGCCCGCGATCATCTACTGGGGCGCCGGCCTCACCGTCTCCGGCGGCCACCCCCTCGTGTCGGTCGGCACGCTGGTCGCCTTCACCACCCTCCAGTCGGGCCTGCTGCGCCCGATGGTCCAGCTCCTGCAGACCGGCGTGGAGGTGCAGAGCTCGATGGCGCTGTTCCGCCGCATCTTCGAGTACCTGGACCTGCGCCCCGACATCGAGGAGCCCGCGACGCCCGTCCCGCTGAAGGACGTGCGCGGCGACGTCCGCTTCGAGCACGTCGGGTTCTCCTACGACCCCGACACGGACGCGGACACGGGCGCCCGGCCCGCCCTGCACGACGTCGACCTCACCGTCCCGGCCGGCAGCAGCCTCGCCGTCGTCGGCGCGACCGGCTCGGGCAAGACCACCCTCAGCTACCTGGTGCCGCGCCTGTACGACGTCACCGCCGGCCGCGTCACCATCGACGGCGTGGACGTGCGCGACGCCTCCTTCGCCGACCTCGCCGGCGCCGTCGGCGTCGTCTCCCAGGAGACCTACCTGTTCCACGCCACCGTCGCCGACAACCTGCGGTTCGCCAAGCCCGACGCGACCGACGAGGAGCTGCACGCCGCCGCGCGCGCCGCGCAGATCCACGACCACATCACCGCGCTGCCCGACGGCTACGACACCATGGTCGGCGAGCGCGGCTACCGGTTCTCCGGCGGCGAGAAGCAGCGCCTCGCGCTCGCCCGCACCATCCTGCGCGACCCGCCGGTGCTGGTGCTGGACGAGGCGACCAGCGCCCTGGACACCCGCACCGAGCGCGCCGTCCAGGAGGCCGTGGACGCGCTCAGCGCGGGCCGCACCACGATCACCATCGCGCACCGGCTGTCCACCGTCCGCGACGCCGACCAGATCGTCGTCCTGGACCGCGGCCGCGTCGCCGAGCGCGGCACGCACGCCGAGCTGATGGCCCTCGGCGGCCGCTACGCCGCGCTCGTCTCCCGCGACGGCGCCCTCGCCCCGGCCGCGTGAGCGGGCTACCGTGGGGCCCATGCTGGTGATCGACGGCGGGGACAAGGCGTGCGTGCGGCTGCTGCTGGAGCTGCGCGGCCGCATCGCCGGCCTGCCGGACGGCGCGGTCGTGCACCTCATCGCCACCGACCCCGCCGCCCCCATCGACCTCCCGGCCTGGTGCCACCTCACCGGCCACGCCTACCTCGGCCCCGTCACCGTCGAGGGCGACCCGCGGCCCGCCTACGGGCTGCGGGTCTCGGCGGCGGCGCGCGCCACCGAGGCCGCCTCACCCTGGCGCGCCCGCTAGTTTTGACGGCGTCATGAGCGCCACTCTCGTCGTCAAGGACCTCGCCGCCGGCCACGGCGAGCGCACCCTGTTCTCCGGGCTCGACCTCGTCGTCGCCCCCGGGGACGTCATCGGCCTCGTCGGCGCCAACGGCGCCGGCAAATCCACCCTGCTGCGGCTCCTGGCGGGCCTGGACGCGCCCGAGCGCGGCGCCGTCCGCGCGACGCCGCCGGCCGCGACGGTCGGGTACCTGCCGCAGGAGCCCGAGCGGCGCCCCGGCGAGACCGTCGCGGCCTTCCTCGCCCGCCGCACCGGCGTCGCCGCCGCCCAGGCCGACCTGGACGCCGCCACGCAGGGCCTGGTCGACGGGGCGGGCGGCGCCGACGACGCCTACGCCGCCGCGCTGGAGCGCTGGCTCGCGCTCGGCGGCGCCGACCTGGAGGAGCGCGCCGCCGAGGTCGCCGCCGACCTCGGCCTGGACGTCGGCCTCGCGCAGCCGATGACGTCGCTGTCGGGCGGCCAGGCCGCCCGCGCCGGCCTCGCGTCGCTGCTGCTCAGCCGCTACGACGTGTTCCTGCTGGACGAGCCGACCAACGACCTGGACCTGGACGGCCTGGAGCGGCTGGAGCGGTTCGTCGCCGGCCTGCGCGCCGGGACCGTCGTCGTCAGCCACGACCGCGAGTTCCTCACCCGCACCGTCACCGCCGTCCTGGAGCTGGACCTCGCCCAGCAGCGGATCAACCTGTTCGGCGGCGGCTACGCCTCCTACCTCGCCGAGCGCGAGGTGGCGCGGCGGCACGCCCGCGAGGACTACGAGGAGTACGCCGGGAAGCTGTCGGCGCTCCAGGAGCGCGGCCGCACCCAGCGCGCCTGGATGGACAAGGGCGTCAAGAACGCCCGCCGCAAGGCGAGCGACAACGACAAGGTCGGCCGCAAGTTCCGCTCTGAGGCCAGCGAGAAGCAGGCCGCCAAGGCCCGCCAGACCGAGCGCGCCATCGAGCGGCTGGAGGTCGTCGAGGAGCCCCGCAAGGAGTGGGAGCTGCGCATGGAGATCGCCGCCGCGCCCCGCTCGGGCGCGGTCGTGGCCACCCTGCGCGGCGCCGTCGTCGAGCGCGGCGGCTTCACCCTCGGCCCCGTCGACCTGGAGATCGGCTGGGCCGAGCGCGTCGCGATCACCGGCGCCAACGGGGCGGGCAAGTCGACGCTGCTCGCCGCCCTGCTCGGCCGCGCCGGCCTCGCCGCCGGGCACGCCGCGCTCGGCCCCGGCGTCGTCGTCGGCGAGGTCGACCAGGCCCGCGGCCTGTTCCTCGGCGACGAGCCCCTGGCGGAGGCGTTCGGCCGCGCCGTCCCCGACCTGACGGCCGCCGACGTCCGCACCCTGCTCGCCAAGTTCGGGCTGCGCGCCGACCACGTCCGGCGGCCCGCCGCGACGCTGTCGCCCGGCGAGCGCACCCGCGCCGCCCTCGCCCTGCTCCAGGCCCGCGGCGTGAACCTGCTCGTCCTGGACGAGCCGACCAACCACCTGGACCTGCCCGCGATCGAGCAGCTGGAGTCGGCCCTGGACTCCTACCCCGGCACCCTGCTGCTGGTCACCCACGACCGCCGCATGCTGGCGGCCGTCCGCACCACCCGCCACCTGGACGTCGACGCGGGCAAGGTCACCGAACGCACCTGACCGGGGGGTCAGCCGGCGAGGCGGACGAGGATGCGGCAGACCTCGTCGAGGATCTCGCGGGCGGCGCCGGCGTCGTCGGCGAGCGCGATCTCGCGGCCCGCCTCGCCGATGACGGTCGTCAGCACCAGGCTGAGGACCTGCGTGGAGCGGCCGCCGCCCGCGCCGTGCAGGAGCTTGGTGTTCTGCCCGATCCAGCGCTGCGCCCGCTGCCGCCGCATCAGCGAGAACCCCGACGGGCCCTCGCCGGCGTGGAAGAGCCGGGCGGCCTCGCGGCGCTCCCAGCACACCTCCAGGTAGGCGCGGGCGCCCGCGACGAACAGCGCGATCGCGTCGCCGTCGGCGCCCGGCCGCGCCGCCGCGACGGCCTGCGCCGCCGCGCGCTCCTGCTCGGCCGTCAGCTCCTCCCAGAGCGCCAGGTACAGGCCCGCCTTGCCGCCGTAGTGGTGGTAGAGGCTGCCGACGCTGACGTGCGAGCGCTCCACGATCTCGGCGATGCCCGCGTCGGCGTAGCCGCGGTCGGCGAAGACGCGCTGCGCCGCCTCCAGCAGGGCGTGGCGGGTGGCGTCGGCCCGCGCCCACTGGCGCCCGCCCTCGCTCACCCCGCCGCCGCCCGCCGCGCCGGCCGTCCCGTCAACGGAGACCGCCCATCAGTACCAGTGGTGGGACGACCACCACGCCCAGGCGCCGCACGGATCGTGGTAGCGGGCCTTGATGTAGCCGAGGCCCCAGGCGATCTGGGTGGGGGAGGACGTCCGCCAGTCGGGGCCCGCGCTCGCGAGCTTGCTGCCCGGCAGCGCCTGCGGGATGCCGTAGGCGCCGCTGCCCGGGTTCTCCGCCCGCTCGTTCCAGCCGCTCTCGTGGTCCCACAGCGTCTCCAGCGACGACCAGCAGCCGCCCCAGCCCTTCAGCGCGCTCATCTTCCGGCCGTACGCCTTGTTCTGCTGCGCGCTGGGGTTGGACGCGGCGAGCTTCTTGCGCTCCTCCTCGGCCTTGCGCTTGGCCTCCAGCGCCTTCAGCTTGGCGCGCGCCCTCGCGTCGGCCTTGGCCTTGGCCTTCAACGCCGCGATGCGCTTCTGCTCGGCCTTGTAGGCGTTCTCCTTGGCCGACGCGACCGCGTTGGCGGCGATCGGATCCATGTCGCCGGTGTGGGTGAGCTTGGCGAGCATGTCGTTGGCGGACATGCCCGAAGCGGCCATCTTCGGCGGCTTGGAACCGGCCCCCGGCAGCTTGCCGGGGTCCAGGAACGTCAGCCCGGCGCCGATGACGGCGATGCCGACGACGGCGATCGTGACGTTGTGCGTCAGCACGCCGAAGACGCGCCGGACGCCGCTCTTGCGGGGCTCCGCGGGAAGGCCGGCGTACCGCTCCTCGCCGTACGGGCGGTCGCCGTACGCGTCGGGGGCGGGCTCCGTGCGGGCCGCGGGCGGGTGGCCCCGGCGCGGTTTCCTGCGGGTGCCGTGACTCTGTGGCATAGAAGTAGATTGCCTTATCGTCAGCGTGCTGTGTCCCGTCATGACGGTTTACGCAGCCGCCGTCACGGTGGGTTCACCGCTTCCCGGGCTCCTACAGGTCGAGATCACCCACCGCGAGGCGCACCGGCTGCAGGGCCTCGAACACGCTGCGGTGGATGCCGTCGAGGGCGCCGAGCGGCCCGGACGGCGACTCCAGCGCCTCGTTGACCGCGGCGGCGCGCGTCCGCCCGTCACCGGTGATCCGCACCAGCGTCGCGCGCCGGTCGTGCGGGTGGGGGAGCAGGGTCACGAGGCCGTCACGTTCGAGCTGGTCCGCCGTCAGCTTCACCGACGTCGGGTGCATCATCAGGAAGCGGCTGAGCGTGCTGAGCCGCGCGCTGCCCTCGCCGGTCAGCGCGAGCGTCGTCAGCAGGAAGTAGCCCGTCCGGCTGAGATCGGCCTTCTTCAGCTCGACGTCGAGGGCCTTCTTCAGCACCGAGTGCAGGCGTCCGATGGAGCACATGGCCATGAAGGGCCAGGGTCCGCCGGCCATTCCCTGGTCGGTCCAGCGGTCGTGGACGCCGGTGACCAGCGGGTCCGTGCCGTTGTCTGTGGTGGTGTGCACCGGATGATCGTATCTTCGGACAAATGCGGATGTAAGTACTCGCTTCTTAGACCTTCTTTCAATAGAGTGCTTCAGATCACAGCAGGGGAACCCGCGTCCCGATGACAACCGGGCGCCCTCTGTGGTTCCGGTCCCGGGAGGGGCGGCGGCAGGCCCGTTTTCGGTCGGGCGGCCCGCGCTCCGCCGGGGAGCGGTGTTTCGGATGAGCGCCGACGTCCGAGAAAGAAGGAGGCTGGAATGGCCCTTCGCCCTGCCCCCGAGGGGGAGGTCTCCGGCTGATGGTCCTGAGCCTGAACAAGGCCCCCGACCTGGCCCGCCGACGGGTCGGGACAGCGCTGGACGAGACCGGGCTGCTCTGCGTGACCCTCCTGGAGGGGCTGCGCCGCACCTGGGACGTCCGCCAGTGGTGGGGCGAGTTCATCGAGCAGTGCTGGTTCCTCGCCCGCGTGACGAGCGTGCCGGTGATGCTGATCGCGGTCCCGCTGGGCGCGACGATCTCGCTGCAGGTCGGCGACATCGCCCGCCAGCTCGGCGCCGCGTCCGGCACCGGCGCGCTGCTCGTCTCCGCCATGGTCCAGCAGGTGGCCCCGCTCGCCGCCGCGCTGCTGGTCTCCGGCGTCGGCGGATCCGCGATCACCTCCGACATGGGGGCGCGCAACATCCGCGACGAGCTGTCGGCCATGGAGGTCATGGGCATCAACCCGATCCACCGGCTGGTCACCCCCCGGCTCTGGGCCGGCAGCACCGTCTCCGCCCTGCTCTGCTCGGTGGTGATCCTGGCCGGCGTGCTCGGCGGCTACTACTTCAACGTGATCCAGCAGGGCGTGAGCCCGGGCGCCTTCTTCGACGGCTCCACCACCCTGCTCCAGTTCTCGGACCTGCTGGTCACCCTGTTCAAGGCGTGGGTCTTCGGCTTCATCGCCGCCGCGGTCGCCTGCTACATGGGCATGAACTGCGACTACGGCCCGGTCGGCGTCGGCCGCGCGGTGAACAAGGCGGTGGTGGTCACCTCGATCATCGTGTTCGCGGTGAACTACACCATCCAGATGCTGTACCAGGTCCTCGTCCCCCCGAGGTTTTGATGGTCGCCATTTCCCCCGTACGCCGGCTCGGCCGGGCGGTGCAGGGCCGCACCGCGGGCCTGTCCGCCTCGGCGAACCTGCCGGTCTTCCTCGGCCGGGTGCTCTACCACCTGGTCGTCGACATCATCGTCAAGCGCAAGTACGGCAAGACGCTCGCCAAGCAGGTCAGCGACATCTCGGTGGGCGTCGGCGCGCTGGTCATCGGCGGCGGCATGATCTTCGTGATCGCCACCATGTCCCTCGCCACCGGCGCCATGGTCGGCCTGCAGGGCTACCCGGGCCTGGAGCGGATCGGCGCGGAGGCCTTCACCGGCCTGGTCGCCAGCTACTCCAACGTCCGCGAGGTCACCCCGATCATCGCCGGGGTCGCGCTGGTCGCCCAGGTCGGCACCGGGTTCACCGCCGAGATCGGCGCGATGCGCATCTCCGAGGAGATCGACGCGCTGGAGGTCATGGGCATCAACTCCCTGGCCTACCTGGTCTGCACCCGCGTCGCCGCCGGCGTCATCGCGCTCGTCCCGCTGTACCTGGTGTCGCTGTTCGCGGCGTTCTTCGCCACCCGGTTCATCACCATCAGCTACTACGGGCTGTCGCCGGGCATCTACGACTACTACTTCCACCTGTACCTACCGCCGATCGACGTGTTCTACAGCGTCATCAAGGTGGCGGTCTTCGCGTTCATCGTGATGTTCATCCACTGCTACCGCGGCTACTACGCCGCCGGCGGCCCGGTCGGGGTGGGCGTCGCCGCCGGCCGCGCGATCCGCGAGTCGACCATCCTGATGATCCTGATGAACCTGGTCCTGTCGTACATCTTCTGGGGCCACGGCGGCACTGTGAGGTTGACCGGATGAGCGACGAAACCCTCTCCTCGCGCTCGCGGACGATGTTCGGCCTGTTCGGGGCCGGCGTCATCGCCGCCGCCGCGGCCGCCGTCGCGATCAGCTCGACGCCCTCGCACGCCGGGTCCACCTACCTGAACGCCTCGTTCTCGCGGGCCGGGCAGGGCCTGGACCCCGGCAAGTCCGACGTGAAGATCCGCGGCATCACCGTCGGCACCGTCGACAAGATCGAGCTCCAGCGGGACGGCCGCGTCGACGTGGTGCTCCGCGTCGACAAGGGCGTGAAGGTGGCGCGCACCGCGAGCGCCACCGTCGAGCCGGTGTCGGTGTTCGGGCCGAAGGACGTCGCGCTCGACCTCGGCGCCGGCGAGCTCACCGGCCCCTACCTGCCCGACCGCGGCACCATCGCGCGGACCAAGGACCCCGAGGACCTGTCGGGCACCGCCTGGCCGACCTACCGGCTCACCAAGGCGATCAACCCCGACGAGCTGTCGGCCATCGTCCGCACGTTCGGCGCCGGCCTGTCCGGCGAGGGCCCCGCGCTCCGCCGCGTCGTCGACAACGGCGCGACCGTCATCGACGCCACCCACGCCGACCGCGCCGAGCTCGCCCGCATCATCGCCAACATCGAAGGCCTGTCCGGCACGCTAGGGGACCGCGGCGGCACGCTCGGCCAGACCGTCCGCGACTTCAACGGCCTCGCCCCGGTGATCTACGACCGGCCCGACAAGGTCAGCCAGCTCCTGACGCAGGGCGGCCGGCTCGCCGACACCGTCGGCACCCAGCTCCAGGCGCACGGCGACAACCTCGGGTCGATCATCGACGGCGGCGGCAAGGCGGTGCACGTCGTCGCCACCCGCTCGGACCGGCTGCCGCAGCTCGTCGACGGCCTGAACGGCTTCTTCAACCTGCTCGCCGACATCATCCGCACCCCCGGCCCGCAGGGCACCATGATCGCCCAGGCGCGGGACGTGCTGCCGCTGGACCTCTGCCAGACCCTCATCGACGCCTGCACCCCCGCCCCGTCCACCACCGCCTTCGACCTCACCACCACCGGGAAGGCGTCGCAGCCGACGTCCCAGAAGGGGAAGCCATGAGCCCGCGACGCGGCAACCCCGGCCGCGGCCCCAAGTACGCGGTGACCGCCAAGTTCGGCGTGTTCGTCCTGCTGACCGGCCTGCTGACGTTCTTCATCGGCCAGCAGATCCTCGGCACCAGCTTCGCCGACCGGTACCGGCTGACCGCCACCTTCGACGACGTCACCGGCCTGCTGAGCGGCGATGCGGTGAAGATCGCCGGAACGCCGGTCGGGCAGGTGGAGTCCATCAAGGTGGTGCTCGGCAAGGCCGTGGTCGCCATGAAGATAGACAAGGACGTGCGCGTCCCCGACGACTCCACCGCCGCGATCCGCTGGCGCAACGTCGTCGGCCAGCGCGTCGTCTACCTGGAGCCCGGCACGAGCCCCGGCCGCCTCGGCCCCGGCGGCCGCGTCCCGCACACCCGCTCGGTGGTCGACCTCGGCGAGGTCGTCAACAGCCTCGGCCCGCTCACCCGCAACCTGGACCCGAACCAGCTCAACAAGATCCTGTTCGCGTTCTCCCAGGCGCTGGACGGCAACGAGCAGAACGTCGGCACGATGGTGAACGAGCTGGACGGGCTGCTGTCCACCTTCGCCTCCCGCAAGCGCACCATCCAGCAGATGATCGGCGACTACGAGACGGTCAGCTCGACGCTGGCCACCCGGGACCGCGAGATCGCGCGGAGCGTCGACAACCTCGCCGACCTCACCCGGGTCTTCGCCGACAACCGCAAGATCCTGGACAGCGCGGTGGTGCAGGTCGCCGGCGTCACCACCAACCTGAACCAGATCCTCGGCGGCAACGACGCGCAGCTCGCCCGCATCATCGCCAACCTCGGGACGTTCGCCGACACCTTCCGGATCAACGTGGACGCGCTGGAGAAGATGGTGCAGGGCCTGCCGCTGACGCTGCGGCAGCTCTTCGCCGCCGTCAACGGCGGCCACTACATGCGCACCAACGCGCTCTGCCTGAACATCCAGCAGGGGCCGTGCCCGTTCGAGATGGAGCTGCCGGCCGCGCCCGGCCAGAAGCCCAAGGACAACACGCCGAGCCAGGCCGACCTGGACAAGCTGAAGAAGATGCTGGCGGGGGTGGGCTGACATGGCGCTGAAGTCCCTGCGCGACACCAACCGGCGCGCCGTCGCCGTCGTCACCCTCGCCGTGCTCGCGATCGGCGTCACGTTCGCGTTCGCCGTCGGGCAGCTCCACCTGTTCGACCAGGGCTACCGGATGAGCGGCGTCTTCAGCGACACCGCCGGCCTGAAGAAGGGCCAGGACGTGCGGGTCGCCGGCATGAAGGCCGGCCGCGTCACCGCCGTCGAGCCCGACTTCCGGACCGGCACCGTCGTGGTGTCCTGGCACATGAACAAGGGCATCGACCTCGGCCCGGCCACCCGCGCCGAGATCCAGACGACGACGCTGCTCGGCGGCCGCTACCTGAAGCTGTCCGGCCCCGTCACCAAGCCCTACATGGCGGACGTGCCGGAGTCGCGGCGGCGCGTCCCGCTGGCCCGGACCGCCGTCCCCTTCACCGTCCCCGAGGCGCTGGAGGGCGCGCAGAACATCGTCGGGAAGCTGGACGAGAAGAGCATCGACAAGCTGCTCACCGAGGTCGGGAGGATCCAGGCGCCGGACGCCGCGAAGCTGAAGCGCATCCTGCGCAACGTGCAGTCGGTGTCGGCGGCGCTGAACGAGTCCTACCCCGAGGTGCAGCGGCTCATCGACTCCAGCAAGAAGCTGACCGGCACGCTCGCCGCCAAGGACGACCGGCTCCGCCAGATCATCGACGCGAGCCGGACGCTGCTGCAGGCGCTGGTGGACCGCCGCAACGAGCTCGCCGCGACCATCGGGCAGAGCAGCCGGACGGTGCGGACGCTGTCCAACGTCATCGAGCGCAACCAGAAGCAGCTCGACGGCCTGCTCCGCAACCTGCACCTGCTGACGACCCGGCTCGCGCCCAACATGGACGCGCTGAACACCGACTTCTCGCTGCTCGGGCCGACCTTCAACCAGGTCTCGCTGCTGAAGGGCAACGGGAACTGGATCGAGGGCGTGCTGACCGGCCTCGGCCCGCTCCAGCCGGCCGGCCCGATCTCCACCCGCCGCACCACCGACGCCACCGGCGCGACGGCCGCAGGAGGCAACTGATGAGCGACCCCACCCCGCGCCGCCGGCCGGGCCGCACCGGCCTGGTCGTCGCGCTCTGCCTGGCCATGGCGACCTCGCTCGGCGGCTGCTCGGCGGCGCCCGGCGGCGGCGAGCGCACCATGGTCGTCTACGTCGCCAAGGCCCGCTCCTTCTACAAGGAGTCCAAGGTCAAGGTGATGGGCGCCGACGTCGGCCTGGTCGACAAGGTGCAGACCGAGGGCGACCGCATCAAGATCACCTTCCATATCCGGAGGAACGTGCCGCTGCCGCAGGGCGTGCAGGCCTCCATCGTCCCGCTGAACCTGGTCGGCGAGCGCAACCTCGTCCTGCACCCGGCGTGGAAGCCCGGCGAGGCCCGGCAGACCTCCAACGTCATCCCGATCGAGCGGACGCACGTGCCCGTCGAGGTCGACGACGCCCTGTCGTCGTTCACCAACCTCGCCAACGCCCTCGACCCGACCAAGGTGCAGTCCGCGCTCGGCACCGCCGCCTCGTCCTTCAACGGCAACGGCCGCGACTTCAACGCCACCCTGGAGGAGGGCGGCCGGCTCGTGGAGAACGTCGCCGGCCAGGACAAGGAGCTCATCGAGGTCGCCCGGAACCTGCGCCGCCTCGCCGGCGTCGTGCGGGGCCGCGAGCAGGTGCTCGGCGAGATGATCAGCAACTTCGGCGAGGCGACCCGGGTCCTCGGCGCCGAGCGCGGCGAGCTCCAGGACCTCGTCAACGGCGTCCTCGCGCTGTCGAAGAACGGCGGCAAGCTGCTCGACCGCTACAAGGGGCAGCTGCCCTACGACCTCGCCGTCCTCACCAAGGTCGCGCTCACCCTCAAAGGCAACGCCAAGCAGATCGCCGGGCTGATCGCCGCGCTGCCCGGCGTCAACAAGGCGTTCATCGGCGGCTACAACCCCAAGAACGAGTCGCTGCAGATCCGGTTCGCCACCGACGCGTTCCTGCGGACCTGGATCAAGGGCTTCCAGAACACCGACGCGGTCAACTGCCCGCTGCCGAAGCCCAACTCCAACTGCCCGTTCACGCCGTTCCCGGAATCGAATTGAGGCGGCCCGTGACACGCAAGGCGCTCTGGCTGGTCACCGCGCTCGTCCTCGCGCTCACCGGCTGCTCCTACAAGACGGCGGGCGCGCCCGGCGGGCGGCTCACCCTGTACGCGACGTTCGACGACGCGCAGGGCCTCGTCGCCGGGCACAGCGTCAAGATGTCCGACGTCAACATCGGCAGCGTCAAGAAGGTCGAGCTGGCCGGCTACAAGTCGCGGGTCACGCTGTCGATCAAGGACGGGGTGCGGCTGCCGCAGGGCACCCGCGCCGAGATCAAGGTGACCTCGCTGCTCGGCGAGAACTACGTCGACATCATCCTGCCGGCCGGCGGCCGCCTCGACCGCGGCCCCTACCTGGCGAACCGGTCGGTCATCGCGAACACCAGCGTGCAGCCGGCGTTCGAGCAGGTCGTCGGGCAGGCCGGGCCGCTGCTGAAGGCCCTCGCCGGCAACGACGTGGCGGCCGTCGTCGACGCGGGCGCGACCGCGCTGGACGGCAACGGCCAGAAGCTCAACACCACCATCGCCAAGTCCGCCGACCTGCTGAAGCTGTTCGCCGACCAGCGCCAGGAGCTCGGCCTCGCCGTCGACCGGTTCGCCCGGCTCGGCCGGTCCCTGGCGAGCAACAAGGACGCGCTCGGCGACGCGCCCGGCGAGCTGGCCAAGGCGACCCGGGTGCTGAACGACGACAAGGAGCAGATCCTCGCCGTCGTCCAGAAGCTGACCCGGATGGCGAAGCAGCTCAACGACAAGGTGCTGGAGGGCCGCGTCGCCCGGTTCCGCACGCTGCTGAAGGACCTCGACCCCGTCCTCGCGCAGCTCGGCGGCAACCGCAAGCGGCTCACCGGCCTCGTCAACGGCCTCGTCGCCTTCACCACCAAGCTGCCGCTCGCCACCTACGACGGCCAGCTCCTCCTCTACCCGATCCTCCGGCTGACCTGGCCGGACGGTTCGGTGGTCATCCCCGGCCAGACGCTCCCGGGGCAGAAGTCGGCGAAATCGGCGAACGTCGCCAAGCTGCCGAAGGACCTGCGCGGCGCGCTGCCGGGCCTCGACGAGATCCTGGAGCCGCGGTCGTGACGAGACGCATCGCCATCAACCTGTGCGTGTTCGCCGCACTCGCGGTGATCATGGTGATCTGGGCGTTCAACAACGTCATCCGGTTCGACTTCATCGACCGGCCGTACCACATCACCGTCCAGTTCGAGTCGTCCCCGGGCCTGCACCCCAACTTCGAGGTCGACTACCTCGGCCTGCGCGTCGGCAAGATCGACTCGGTGAAGCTGGAGCAGGACAAGGTCGTCGTCCGGCTGGACATGAACCGCGGCGTCAAGATCCCCAAGGGGGTGAGCGCCGCCGCCGCCCGCAAGTCCGCGGTCGGCGAGCCCGTCGTCGAGCTCACCCCGCCGCCCGGCCAGGGCCAGGGCACCCCCGAGGCCATGCGCGACGGCGAGGTCATCCCGGTGAGCCGCACCAAGGTGCCGCCCAAGTACGGCGACCTGTTCGACGCCGTGCTGTCCACGCTGAACGCCATCAAGCCCGAGGACGCCAAGATCCTCACCCACGAGCTGGCCGAGGGCTGGTCGGGCCGCGAGGACTCGCTCCGCCAGATCATCAACGGCGGCGACGACCTCACCGCCACGCTCGCCCAGAACACCGACCTGCTGGACGGCCTCACCAAGGACCTCGCCCGCATCTCCACCGTCCTGAACGACCACCGCGGCGACCTCGGCGCCGGCATCGACAACGTCGCCGCGCTGACCGGCGCGCTCGCCCAGGTCCGCGGCCAGCTCGCCGAGCTGCGCGACCGCGGCCCGACGCTGCTCGGCACCGTCAACGGGCTGCTGGACGAGACGGGCGACGACTTCGGGTGCGCGGTCGACGCCGTCGGCACGCTCGGCCTGACCTCCTACGACCCGGACCTCTACAGCGACCTCGGCTACGTCCTGGACAAGGCGCCGCAGCTGAACCACGTGCTCAACAGCGTGATCGGAGAGGAGGGCGGCAAGCCGGTGCTGAACGTCGTCTTCCAGGTCACCCTGAAGAAGCAGGCGGCGCTGGAGTACAAGTACCCGAAGGCCCAGCCGGGCGTGAACCCCAAGCTGTCGTGCCCCGGCGGGCGCCAGCCGGTCACCGCGCCGCAGAAGACCTACCCGGGCAAGAGCCCCGGCCAGACCATCCCGACCCACGACGCGTCCGCGGACGTGCGGGACGTCAAGGCGCAGCAGGCCGCGAACGCGAAGAAGGACTCTTCTGGCGGGCCGCCGATTTGGCTAGTGTACGTTCCCCCGGTGCTGGCGCTGCTGGTGCTGATCAGGGTGATGGCGGGCTCGGTGCCCGTGGTGTCCCGACTGACCCGCCTCCCGCGGCTCCGGCGCCGCGGGCGGGACTGATTCCGACCCCCGAGGAGTGCTGACGTGACAGCCAAGATCACCAAGGACGTCACCGGCGGCGAGGACGCCCCCGAGGAGGTCGCCGCGGAGCAGGGCGCGGCGGACGAGGAGACCCCCGCCCCCGCTCCCGCCGCGCGCAAGCGCAAGCGCCGGGTCCGGGTCATCGAGGTCATCGAGGACGACGACGAGGACCTCGACGACGTCCTGGAGGCGCTGGACGCCGAGGAGGCCGAGGACGAGGCCGAGGAGGAGCCCGCGCCCGCCCCGAGGCCCAAGCCGAAGCCCAGGGCCGCCGCGGTGAAGACCGCGCCGAAGCCCAAGCCGAAGCCGCGGATCGAGCCGACCCCCGAGCCCGCCGAGGACGACGAGGACGCCGATCCGCCCGCCCGGCGCCTCGTCCTCGGCATCCCGGCCGGGACCGCCGCCGCGCTGGTCGTCGCGCTCGCGGTGCTCGCCACCCTCGCCGTCTGGCAGTGGCGGACGGCGGCCGGCCTGCAGTCCGACAAGGACGACCGGGCCGCCGTCGCGAAGGTCGCCGCCGCCTACGGCGACATCGCGGCGACCTACAACGCCGCGAACTACCAGCAGCAGATGACCAAGGCCCAGCGGCTCATGGGCGGCGACCTGCTGGAGAAGTACAAGTCGACGACGGTGCCGAACCTGGCGAACGCCTTCAAGAGCAACCCGAACGCCGCGCTGACGTCCAAGACCGTCGCGGTCGCGGTCGGCGACGTGGACGGCCGGTTCGCGAGCGCCGTGGTGACGGTGGACATCTCCGGCACGAGCCAGCAGGGCACCAGCAAGGTCCCGGCGAACCTGATCCGGCTCGCCCTGGCCAAGATCGACGGCAAGTGGAAGGTCACCAAGCAGTACGCCTCGGGCGAGGACGACGCGACGCAGGCGCAGAACGCGAGCGGCGGCGCCGTCCCGGGCGTCTCGACGTCGCCGTCGGCGTCCCCGAGCGCCAAGGCGTCCCCGAAGAACTAGCGTGCATCGACCTGCGGGCGGCCCGCGCCACGGAAATGGTGCGGGCCGCCCGCGCGTTGTCGGGGCAGAGGCGCCGAGGGGGACGCAGATGGCCACGACCGACACGACCGCACCGGACGCCGGCCGGGCACGCCCGCCGGGCGCGGGCGGGCTGGATCCGCTGGTGCACGAGTTCGGCTCGCTGCTCGGCGCCGCGGCGCTGCTGGAACGGATCGCCGCGCGCGAGCTGGAGCGGCGCGCCGGCATCAAGCACGCCGTCTTCGAGGTGCTGCTGAGGCTGTCGGACCAGGGCTCGGGCTGCCCGACGATGGGGCGCCTCGCGGGCGAGCTGGTGCTGACGAGCGGCGGGATGACCCGCCTCGTCGACCGGATGGAGGAGGCGGGGCTGGTGCGCCGGCGGACCGGCGAGGACGACCGGCGGCGCCAGCGGGTCGAGCTGACGGACGCGGGGCGCGCCAAGCTGGACGAGGCGCTCCGCGTGCACGCCGAGACCCTCGCGCGGCACTTCGCCGGGCCGCTCGGCGAGGAGCGCCGCGGCGTCCTCGCCGAGTCCCTCGTCCTGCTCCGCGCCCACGCCAGGACCGAGCTGGGAGCCCTGCCCTGACGCGGCGGGTGCGGCCTACAGGTACCGGGCGGCGGCGGCCTCTTCGGGGGCGTCGGCGCCGGTCACGCCGTTCACGCCCTTCGGGACGCCGTTGTCGATCTCGGCGGGGGCGTTGATGGTGACGCGGTGCATCTTGCGGCGCTGGGTGTAGTCGGCGACGGCGTAGTGCTGGGTCGGCCGGTTGTCCCAGAAGGCGAGGGTGCCGACGCGCCACTTCAGGCGGACCTGGAACTGCGGGTCGCGGACGGCGTCGAACAGCAGCGGCAGCAGCGCCTCGTTCTCGCGGTTCGACAGGCCGACCAGGCGGGTGACCGAGCTGCGGTTGACGTAGAGCGCCTTCCGGCCGGTCTCGGGGTGGACGCGGACGACCGGGTGGATCGACGGCGGGTTCTTCTCCTGCATCGCGCGCAGGTCGAAGGCGTGGCCCTTGTCGTTCGCCTTGGAGATCGACATGGTCAGGTCGTGCTCGGCGTAGAGCTCGTCGGCGAGCCGCTGGAGCCAGGGCGCGAGCGATTCGTAGGCCAGGTACATGTTGGCCCAGAGGGTGTCACCGCCGACCTCGGGCAGGATGACGGCGCGCAGCAGCGAGCCCATCGGCGGGACGGGCTGGAAGGTGTTGTCGCTGTGCCACTGGTCGCCGCCCTCGCCCTTGGGGTCGGTCTGGTCCAGGACGTGGATGGCCGAGCCGGAGGTGTTCATCGCCGGCTGGTTCACGGTGCCGAACTGCTCGGCGAACGCCTGGTGCTCCCCGTCGCTGATGTGCTGGTCGCGGAAGAAGAGCACCTGGTGCTCCAGGAGGCCGTCCCGGATCGTCTGGATCTGCTCCGGGTCGGTCGGCTTGCTCAGGTCGATGCCCTCGACCTCGGCGCCGATGTTGCGGGTCACGGGGTGGAATTCGATCATGTCCTGCGGCCTCCATCGGGTCCGTCAGCCAAGCGAGCGCTAGGTTGATACTAACCGATGGAGGCGGACACCTGTCCAGAGGCCGCCGGGACCGTTCCGGGGGCCGGCCCCCGATCAGCGCGAGTAGTGCTCGACGACGAGCTGCTCGTCGCAGATCACCGGGATCTCCTTGCGCTCGGGCAGCCGGACGAACTGCGCCGCGAAGGCGTCGTGGCGCACCTCCAGGTACGGCGGCACGTTCTCGGCGTGCGCGCCGGTCGCGGCCACCTGGAACGGCGCCATCGGCCGGGACCGCTCGGCGATCGTGATCACGTCGCCGGGGCGCAGCCGGTAGGACGGCCGGTCCACCCGCTGCCCGTTCACCAGCACGTGGCGGTGCACGACGAACTGGCGGGCCTGGTAGATCGTGCGGGCGAAGCCGGCGCGCAGCACCAGCGCGTCGAGGCGGCGCTCCAGGTCGACCAGCAGCGCCTCGCCGGTCTTGCCCTCGTGCTTGGCCGCCTTGGCGAAGGCGTTGCGGAGCTGGACCTCGCGGATGTTGTACTGCGCGCGCAGCCGCTGCTTCTCGCGGAGCCGCACCTTGTAGTCGGACTCGGTCTTGCGGGACCGGCCGTGCTCGCCGGGCGGGTAGGGGCGCGCCTCGAAGTACTTCACGCTCTTCGGGGTCAGCGGGATGCCGAGGGCCCGGGAGAGCCGGACCTTGGGGCGGGAGTTGTTCACGATGCTCCTTGGTGGTTAGGTGATCCTAAGTTAGGTTAGCCTAACCTACGAGTTCAAGGAGGGGTCCGGGTGGACGACCAGACGAGGCGGCCCACCGCCGCCGAACGCGCACGCACGCTCGCCTACGGGGTCGCCGACGGCGTCCTCGCCGCCCCGGGCGTGCCCTACGCCCCGGTCACCGCGCACATCACCGACGAGCACGGCGTCCCGCTGCTGCTCATGCCGGCCGCCTCGCCGATCGCCGCCGCCCTCGCCGGCGCCGGCGACGACCTGACCGCCACCCTCCGCCTCAGCGACGTCGCGCCCGTCGCCCTGCCCGACCGGGTCCGCGGCCGGGCCTGGCTGCACGGCTGGGTCTCCCGGCTCCCCGAGGACGAGATCCGCGGCGCCGCGCTCACCCTGTCGCGCCTGCACCCGCGCCCCGAGCTGCTCGACCTCGCGGCCGGCGACGGCGACTGGACGATCCTCGCCATGGACGTCGCGCAGATCGAGGTCGAGGACGCCTGGGGCAGCGCGACCCTGGAGCCCGAGGAGTACGCGCTCGCGCTGCCCGACCCGTTCGTCGCGATCGAGGCCGGCATCCTGTCCCACCTGGACTCCGCGCACCGCGGCGAGCTGCGCGGCCTGCTCGCCGGCCTGCCCTGCGCCGCGCGCGCCACGTCCGTCCGCCCCCTCGGCCTGGACCGCCACGGCCTCTGGCTGCGCTGCGAGCTGCCGGACGGGGAGGCGGGCGCCGCGGCGGGCGAGCCCCTCGACCTCCGCGTCGCCTTCGCCGAGCCCGTCCGCGACCTCGCCGGGCTCCGCTGCGTGTACCGGCGCCTGTTCGGCGCCGCCGTCCCCCGCCCCTAGGCCCCCGCCCCTAGGTATGGGGCCGCGCCGGATCCGTGGCGTTTCTCGGGGTTTCCCCGGATGTCCGCGCCCCCGCTCCGGGGGGATGCTTCTCTCATGGCCGGACGGGACCGGCCGCCGGGCTCGTCCTCGCGGGGTGGACGGGACGGGCGGCGGTCCCCGAAGGCCGTCACCGGAACCGTGCGCCCTCGGGGGACGCGCGGCACCGGACCGCACCGGACGCGGCGGGGGCCGCGACCGGACCGGGGGACCGGGGGAAACCGGGGGAAACCGGGGGACCGGAGGGCCGGGGGGCCTCCGGACGAACGGGGGAAGGGCCGCAGGCGGCGGGGGCCGCCGGCGGCCCCGAGCCTTTTCCGGGGCCTTCCGGCGGCGCGCCTAGAGGTAGAAGCCCGTCGCGGTGGCGGGGGAGCCCGCGGACGCGATGCGCCCCTCGCCCTTGCGGAGGGCCGCCAGCTCGGCCAGCGTCGCGCCGTCCGGGCCGATCGAGGCGGCGCCCTCGTGCCCGGAGCCGAGCCAGCCGGTGGCCTCGGCGCGGGTGAGCGGCCCCACCTCGATCTGCGCGAGGCAGCGGCCGGGCCGCACCACGGCCGGGTGCAGGCGCGACAGGTGCTCGTTCGTGGTGATCGCCACCAGCACGTCGCGGCCCTGCCCGAGCATCCCGTCGCTCAGGTTGAGCAGCCGGGACAGGCCCTGCCCGGTGGACGCCTTGGCCTCCGAGCGGATCAGCTCGTCGCAGTCCTCCAGGATGAGCAGCCGCCAGCGGCGCTCCTCGTCCCCGTCGTCGTCGGTGCCGACGGCGACCGTCATCAGGTAGGCGGGGTCGCCGAACAGCGCCTCGGGGTCGAGCACGCAGTCGGCCTGGCACCAGTCCCGCCAGGCGCGGGCGAGGGCCCGCAGGGCGGTGGTCTTGCCGGTGCCGGGCGGCCCGTGCAGCAGCAGGATGCGCCCGTCCACGGCCGCGGGGGACAGCGCCATCACGCGGTCGAGGGCCGCGGCGACGGGCGCGGTGTAGTTGCCGCGGATGTCGGTCCAGACGTCGGTGCCGATGGTCCGCTCGCGCCGGCTGGGACCGTGCCGGCCGACGTGCCAGAACCCCATCTCGACGCTGCCGTCGTCCTCCTTGGGCGGCTCGGCGGCGTCGCGGACGCTCTCGGCGAGGACCCGCTCGGCGAGCGCGTCGTCGACCGCCGACACCGCCAGGTAGGCGCCGCCCTCCTTCCACCGGTTGACGAGCAGCGTCCAGCCGTCGCCCTCCAGCAGCACCGACTCCTTGCCCTTCTCGCGGGCGGTGCGCAGCACCCGGCCGTCGGCGGGGCGGAGCGGCGCGTCCTCGCGGACCCGGTCCAGGCGGGTGGAGCGCGACCAGGGCTGCTCCCCGGAGGCGAACGGGCGGAGCGACAGCACGTCCATGACGTCCGCCGGGGAGTTGCCGTCGTTGAGGTTGAGCACGACGGGCAGCGTGAGGTCGGCCCCCGAGGCCGTCGCGGGCTCGGGCGCCTCCACCAGATGCAGGAACTCCTGCGACCTCTGTGACGTCATGCCACCGATGGTCGGCGCCCGGACCCGCCCGCGTCCAACGAATTACCCGGCGGCCGCGTCCTTGCCCTCGGCGGCGTCCTTGTTCGCGCCCTCGGCGGCGGCCTCGCGGGCGGCGCGGCGGGCGGCGCGCTCCTCCGACTCCCGCCGGTCGAGCTCGGCGGCCTCGGCGGGGGTGGGGGCGCTGCCGCCGAGGTAGGCCGGCTGCCACCAGTCCTCGCCGGGCTTCGGGATCTCGGGGTACTCGCGCTGGGCCTTCTCGGCGAGCTCGGCGAGCCGCGCGTGCAGCTCCTCGGTCACCTTGTCGTAGTCGTCGCCGCGCTTCGGGTACATCGGCTCGCCGACGAGGATCGTCACCGGGACGTTGCGCTGGAGCAGGCGCCGCTTGCGGCCCTTGGTCCACAGGCGCTGCGGGCCCCAGATGGTGATGGGGACGAGCGGGACCTTGCCGGCCACCGCCATCCGCACCGCGCCGCTCTTGATGTCCTTGACCTCGAACGACCGGCTGATCGTCGCCTCGGCGAACACGCCGATGATCTCGCCGTCCTTCAGGGCCTTCAGCGCCGCCTTGTAGGAGGAGGCGCCCGCCTCGCGGTCCACCGGGATGTGGTGCATCCCGCGCATCAGCGGGCCGGCGACCCTGTTGTCGAAGATCTCCTTCTTGGCCATGAAGCGGACGAGCCGCCCCGCCGGGTGAGCGGCGAGGCCCGCGAAGATGAAGTCGAGGTAGCTCACGTGATTGCTCACGAGCACCGCGCCGCCGGTGCGCGGGATACGCTCGGTGCCCTCGACGCGGAACGTGATGTTCAGCGCCTTGAACAGGGCCAGCGCGGTCTTGATCACCGGCGGGTACACGATTTCGGACATGGATGCACCGTACTTGAGCCGAACATGATCAGCGAGTCGCCCATACTCCGCGATAGATCACACAGCGGGGCGGAACTCTGAGAGGGTTGGGCAGTGACGCCGAGCGTGGGGAGGGGATGAAGCGATGGCCAGGGAACCGCTGGACGTGGCGGGCGACGTGCACGCGCTCGTCCGCGGCCTGATCCCGGTGCTGTCGCCCGAGGCGTGGTTCGACGGCGGGACCTCCGAGCTGGTCCTGCCGGTCGGCCGGTCCGAGGCGCGCGCCTCGACCTGGACGGTGCTGGAGCGCTGCGCCCGGGTCGATCCGGTGGCCTGGCCCGGCGTGGTGGAGGGGTGGGTCCGCGAGGTCGCCGACCGCGCGGTCCTCGCCGTCGGCGAGATGGAGCTGTTCGGGGACGTGCGCGAGCTGCTGCGCCTCCGCATCGTGCCGAAGCTCGCCCCGCGCGACCGCGAGGGCCTCGTCGTCGTCCCGGCGGGCGACCACTTCGACGCGATGGTGATGATCGAGCACCCGCGCTACGGCGGCCCGCTCACCCGGGCCCGCGCCGGGCTGCTCGGCCTCCGCAAGCTCGGCTACGTCATGACCAACACCCACGACCGCGAGCTCGCCGACGTGCAGGTCCACGACCAGCCGCTGCTGCCGGGCCGGGACGTGCGGGTGGTGACCAAGCCGGGCAGCCGGTACGTGTCCGCGCTGCTCAGCGAGGTCGACCAGTTCCTGCCGGCGGGCACCGGCGAGCACGGCGCGCTGGTCGGCGTCCCCTGCCACAGCACCCTGCTGCTGTACCCGATCACCGGCCGGGGCGTCCGCGAGGTGCTGCCGGTGTTCGCCGAGGTCGTCGCCGAGATGCACGAGGCCGCCGAGGACCCCTGCGCGCGCGGCGTCTACTGGAGCCACGGCGCGCGGCGCCTCACGCCGCTCGCCCCCGACGCGGCCGGCCGGCGCACCGGCGAGTTCGCCTCGCTGCTGCGGCGCCTGCCCGAGGACGGCTGAGCGCTCTTTCCCCTGGACGAAGGAGGCCCGGCGCCGCGGGTGCGGCGGCCGGGCCTCGATCAGGTGCCGGGGAGTCCCGCTCCTAGGACTTCAGGGCGGCGATCTCCCGGTCGATGGCCTGCTGGTGCTCGGCGGCGTCCTCGCGGGCGCGCTTCGGGCTCCACCGGCCGGTCAGCAGGAAGATGAACGGCAGGAAGACGACCTGGCCGCCCAGGCAGACCCACCACCACTTCTGCCACTGCTTCGGGCCGTCCTTGCTGGCCTTGGTGACCTCCGCGCCGTGCTCCTTGAGGATCTTCAGCTGCGGCCCGGCCTTCTGCACGATCGCCAGGTTCGGCAGGCCGACCTCCTGCGCGGCGCGCGCCTTGACCTCGGCCGGCGCCTGGCCGGCCGGGTACTTGGCCAGCTCCGCGAAGATCGCCGGGTGCTGCGCGGTGATCTTCAGGGCGGGGGCGGCCTCGGCGGCGGCCTCCTTCACCTCGTGGCCGTGCTCGACCAGCGGCGTCACCGACGTCACCACGACCGGGACGAACGCCGCCGACACCGCGACGACGACGCGCAGGATCCAGCCCCACACCGCGAGGCCGGTCGCGGTCGCGGCCGGGTTGTGCTTCTCCACGGTCTCGGTGAAGCCCGCCATCCACGGCGCGTAGGTGATGCCGCCGAAGACGCCGATGGCGAGGAACAGCCACGCGAAGGTGTAGTAGTCGGTCTTCGGCTCGGTCGCCAGCGACGCGAAGATGCCGGTGCAGACGATCGAGCCGATGCCGCCGACGACCATGAAGGGCTTGCGGACCTTCAGCCGGTCCGACAGCAGGCCGGTGATGACGAGGGCGATCGCGTTCGCCGCCCAGTACCAGTTGGCGAGGCCGTTGGTGCGCTGCTCGGAGTAGCCGAAGGTCGAGGAGAAGTAGATGACCAGGTTGCCGACGGCGGCGTAGTAGAGCAGCAGGTAGACGCTGATCGCGAAGGCCGACCCGACGACGTCCAGGCGCAGCATCTGCCGCCAGTGGCCGGAGAGCTGCGCCTCGGTGTCCAGGCCGCGGGCGCGGGCCTCCACCAGCGCCCGGTCGCGCAGCGACACCATCACCTGGTCGCGCAGGCCGGGCGACAGCTCGCGCAGCCCGACCAGCGCGACGACGAAGACGACGAGGGCGGCGACGCCCGAGTAGGTGAGCTCGTCCTGCCAGCTGGAGGTGTCCAGCGTCGCGCTCGTCACCGTCGTGACGACCAGGCTGCCGATCACCGGTCCCATCGTCCAGTAGCCCATCGCGGTGGCCCGGCCGAGCTGCGGCGAGAAGTCGCGGATCAGCGCCGGGGTCGCGACCAGCACGATGCCCTCGATGAAGCTGAGCACCGCGAACAGCACCAGGAAGGTGGTCTTGTCCGGCGAGTGCGGCAGGATCAGCACGATGATCCCGGCGATCAGCAGGCCGTACACCACCATGTTGGCGCGGCCCCACCGGTCGGCGAGGCCGGCGAGCAGCGAGGCGAACGCGCCGATCGCGTTGCCGACCACCGACATGCCGATGAAGTAGGCGAACGTCATGTCGTAGTGCGCCATGATCGACGTCGCCACGGCGTACTGGATGTAGAGCAGGTAGTAGAGCACGATCGTGGTCGCCACCACGATGGCCAGGTACACGTAGCGCGGTCCCGAGGCGGGATAGTGCGCCAGATCGCGGCGCCAGAGCCGGGCGAGCCCGGACGGCGCGGCGGCGTCACCGGACGCGGCGACGCCGTCGTCGGTGGACGAGGATACGGACATGGGACAGACTCCTCCGGGCGCTCGGAACCCCTGACAACTCCAGGTGCGGGGCGGCCGGGCGCCCGCAGGCGCTCCGGACCGTCCCGGCGACGTGCTCGGCTCGGCCGCGCAGGGGCGTGCGGGCGGGGTGGTGCCCGGTGCCCGCGGCCGGCCGGCCGGGGCGGATGGCCCGGCCGCAGGTGGCCCCTGCTGACGTCATCGGTCGCTCCTCGGCCACGGCTCGCCGTGGCCCCAAGGCGCAGCCCGCTGCTGCGTCGTGCCGCAAAAGTAATGCCGGTCACAGCCGATGGCAATGCATTCCAGAGGCGAATACCGACCAGACGGTATGGAGTCGTGGCGGACCCCGGTCACCGTTGTGGCAGGCCACAGTCCCGCCATACCGGGTGGTCGGTACGGCCAAATGATCGTTAGTGTGCGCAGGACGTCCGCCCGCGGCGCCCGAGCGCGACCGTCGGGCAACGGTCATCTCACCCTGCCGGCGCCGGCGGAGGAGCGCCCCCGGCGGCCGTGGACCGGAGGACGAAGGACTTCAGCCGCCTGCGGCGGCGTCGGCGGTACGCGCGTTCGACGCCCTGACAATGGCGTTCGTCGCCTGTAGCGCCGCCTGGGCGCAGCCGAGGACCCAGATCGCGTGAATGTAGGGGAGCCGCCCGTACAGGTCGGCGACGTCGATGCCCCGCTCGTTGGTGGACCGTTCGATCTCCTCGTAGGGCAGGAGCTCCAGCAGCCGGTTCTCCAGGGCCCGGTCCCGCGCGCGGATCACCTGAGCGGTGTAGTGCTCAACATCGACGTTCGCCAGGCCCGCGTCCCGGATCGCCAGGTCGATCTGCGTGCCGACCTCCATCGTGAGGGCGCAGCGGGCGAGCGCGGGGGGCGGCAGCAGTCCGTCAAGATCCATGTTCGTCCCCTTCCGGGAGGGGGCCGGCCGGACGTCGCAGGGCGCGGCGCCTCTCCCAGCGCTCCACCTGCGGGTAGTCGTGCACCTGGAGCGCCGCCCGGCGGCCGAGCTCGATGATGTAGAGCGCGATGTCCGCACCGTCGCGCAGCGTCTGCGGATCGTCCATGTCCCACAGCCAGGCGGCCCCATCGTTCCGGCCGAGCCGGTGGTAGGCGTCGCCGATCCGGTTCGCGGCCGCGGGGTCGTCGCGCATCAGGTGGAGCAGCATCCGGTTGGCGACGTTCACGCCGTAGGGCCTTCTGAAGAGTGCTGCGGCCCGCTCCAGAGCGGTCAGCGCCGCGTCCGGATCCACCGGCATCAAGCAGAAGCCCAGGTTGTTCACCAGCCGCGGGTCGCCGGGGCTCTCTTCGACGGCGCTCTCGTACACCCCGATCGCGACCTCGGGACGCCCCGCCATGAGCTGGCGCGAGGCGATGCGGATCAGCATCTCCGACCACTTCGGCGCGGCGCGCTGCTCGGGCGCGTTCCGGTCGATGCGGGGCCAGCGTTCGGCCAGGTCGTCGGCACGATTCAGCGCGACCGTGCGGGCCTCGGCGATTCGGCGCCGGACGCCGGCGGTGGCGGCGAGGGCGCCGACCGTGGCGAGCAGGGCCGCGGTCCGGCGGCAGCCCGCCCACGAGACGACCTCGTCGAACGCCTCCGGGCCCGCGAGCCCGGCGGCCATGCGGAGGCCCGCCACCTCGGCCTCGGTGCGCAGCATCCAGCCGGGCAGCCGGCCGATCCCGTCCGCGACCTTGGGGAAGGCCATGGCGGCGGCGTTCAGCCAGCTACCCAAGATCACGCCGCTGAAGGTCCGGGCCTGGTCGGGTATCTCCTTCAGGTAGTCGTTGACCTGGTGGTGCGCCGTGTACGCCCGGCCGCGCGAGACGCAGCCCGCGGCGTACAGCACGGTCGCCGCGACGGTGGTCGGCGGCTTCCCTTCCAGCAGCCGCGCGCCGAACGAGGCCAGGGCCTTGGCCGCCGCGTCGTCGAACTCGTCGGCCAGCAGCGCGGCCTCGGCTCGGGCGTCCAGTTCCGCGGAGCCGAACGACGAGCCCATGTCGGCGATCTCCCCGTACCGGTCGGGCCACTGCGACCGCAGCCGCAGGAGCCTGCTGTAGGCGGTCGCGTCGTCGGCCTCGCGCAGCCGGTCGTCCACGCGGACGGCGATGGCGGGCAGGGCGTCGATCCAGTGGGTGACGTCCTCGGTGCTGAGCAGATGCGTCAGCTTGGTCGCGGTGGTCCTGACCGCGCCCCGGTCGGGGAGGGATCGTCGTCGCGTCCGGAGGAAGGCGTACTTGACGATCGGCGGCAGACCCCCTGCCAGCACCTCCTCCAGGCTCGGCGCCGCCTCCCCGCCCGGATCCTCGGCGGGCACCACGCCGTCGTCGGCCGGCGGAGGCGTGCGCGCGGCCGTCGTCTCCTCGCGGACGGTGTGCTCGTACTGGGCCTTGGCGACCGGGCCGAGGTCGCCGGCGGCGAGCGCGCCGCGGAGCGCGCCGGCGAGCCGGTCGGGCAACTCGGCGACCTCGCGGATGAGGAACTCGGCGATCTGCAGGTTGTCGCGCGGAGTCACCTGCTCGGTCAGCGCGTGCCACACGGCGGTCGCGGCCCGGTCCGGCGCGGCCGCCACGAGCCGCGCCAGCCGGTCCCGCAGGACGGGCGGTTGCCCGGCCGCGAGGACGAATCGGCCGCAGGTGACCATGAGCGGATCGTCCTCCGCGCGGGCACGCGCCGTCTCGACGGCCTGCGCGAGCCGGTCGACCACCGGGTTGGCGGGCAGCGCCTCCACCAGGAGCGGGGCCGCACCGGCGAGCGTGCCGTCGGAGTCGAGCAGCGCGCGGCAATACGGGTCGGCGATCGTGCAGAGGCCGCGTCCGGTACCGGGAGCGAAGGCGCCGGCGTGCTCGGCCTGCGCCAGCCGCTCGGCGAGCAGCCGCCGCGGCTCCTGTGACGGCTCGGCGTCGCTGGAGAGCAACAGCCGCGCGGCCCCAGGGGCGTCGAACAGCCGCAGTGCGGAGTAGGCCGCGGTGGTGCGCACCGACGGGATAACGGTGGCATCGGCGGCCAGCTCTTCCAGCGCCCCGAGCGCCGCGGCGGTGCCGGTGTCGGCGAGGGCGTCGACGGCCGCCTTGCGCTCGGCGAGCGTGAAGTCGGCCGAGCGGGCGCAGCCGGTGAGGACGTCCAGCGAACGGTCCGGCGCACCGCTCGCGATCGTTCGGAGGGCGGCGATGACGACGTGGGTCGGCACGGCCGGATGGACGAGGCCGCGGACCATGGCTCCGGTCTCGTCGTCGCGCAGCGCCGACAACAGCGCCGCGCTGCGGCCGCGGTCGACCGGATCGGCCGAGCCGAGCAGGATGAGCAGTTCGTCCCGCACGGCCGTGTACTGCCGCCACTCCACCCGGCCGGCGACCGTGGGCAGGATCCGGCCGGCGGCGAAGCGCGCCGCGTTCAGCGGATCGTCCCCGAACCGGCTCTGCAACGCGAGGACGACTTCACCGGGATCATCGACGAGCGAGCCGACGTGGCCGAGTACCTGTTCCCACTCGGGCTGCGTCCAGAGGCGCCCGACCCGCTCGGTCCAGCCTCCGTTCCGGGCGAGGGCGCGCGCGAGCAGGTAGTCGCGCACCGTGCCGTGCAGGAACACCAGGCGCGTCTGGTGGCCGACGCTCGCCTTGTGCACGATGCCGGTGCCGACGAGGTCGTCCACGACGGTGGCGTGCGCGGTCGTCCTGGCCAGCTCCGCCCAATCGGGCCGGTGGCGCAAGGCGTCGGTCACTGCCGCGACCTCGACGGAGTCCAGCAGGCCCGCACCGTCTTGGAACAGCACGGCCACCTCCTCCAACAGGCGCTTGCGGAGCCGGACGATCTCGCTGGTCGGCGCCTGCTCGGCGTATCGACCCTCCTCGGCGGCGAGCCGGTCCAGCGCGCGCTGCCACAGCTCGTGCTCGGTCTCCGGGAACGGCTGCTCGGCGGGATCGTCGGCGACCGCGCAGAACAGCGCGATCAGTAGCGGACGCCGCAGGATCTCCAGGTTGCGGGCGGCGACCCGGCGCTCCACCGGCCGGGCCGACTCGGGGGAGGCGTGGAACCAGCAGCGGATGAACTGGCGCTGCTCGCGCTCGGCGAAGTCCTTCAGCTCGCAGGCCGCCGCGAGTCGTACCAAGCGGTGCTGCGGCAGCGCCGCCGGCCGCGAGGTGAGGACGAACCGGCCGTGCTCGGGATGCAGCAGCTGGAGGATCTCGCTCAGCCGCTCCAGCAGCCGGGGCCGCTCCTGCCGGATCTCGTCGTAGCCGTCGATCAGCAGCTCGGCCGGGGCACGCTCGCGCAGCAGCGCGGCGACTGCGGCCGCCGCGTCCGGGGCGGCGGTGACCTCGTCGGGCAGTGCGGTCGCGAGCAGGGACGCGAGCGCGGCGCGGTCGCCAGGCGGAGGGGGCGCCGCCGCCAGCAGCTCTTCCAGCCGGGGCGCGTACAGCAGGACCGGGACGGGACCGCGCAGGCCCCGGTCCAGCCGGTCGTCGATCAGCCGCAGGGCGCGGCCCCGCACCGCCCAGCTCTTGCCCGAGCCGGCGTCGCCGAGCAGCACCAAGCGCCGGTACTGCTGGAGGGCGGTCGCCCAGGCGAGCCGACGCGGGCCGCCCGCCTCCTCGCGGGTGCGGTCGTGGTCGCTCGCCGGGTCCCCGGCCGGCACGGCGCCCTCGGCGCCGGGCGGGGTCACGGTGACCTCTTGGAGGATGTCGGTGAAGCGCAGCCCCGCAGGGAACCAGGACGGCAACTCGGCGCAGTGGGCGCGCAGGAGGCGCAGGTAGGAGGCGAGTCCGTCGTCCTCGGCGGGGCCGGTGGCCAGAGGCCCGCCGAGTGCGATCCACTCGCTGATCCGCTCGGCGGCCGCGGTCATCCATCGGCTGCCGGTGGACTTGTTCAACTGCTCGCCGTGCGGACGGGACCGGTTGAGCTCCGTCACCGCGTCGGCGATCGACAGGCCGGCAAGGACGCCGTACACGACGCGGCTCTGCGAAAGGCTGAGGCCGACGCGCTCGGCGAGCTCGTTCCGGTCGACGGGGAGTGCTGCACGCAGTGAGGTGCGGATCCGCTCGACGGCCGGGCCGGTGGCGAAATCGTCGCCGAGCCCGGCGAGCGCCTCGCCGATCAGCGGGAACCGCCGCGCCTTCGCAAGCGCGGAGCCGAGCGCGACGGGATCGGTATCCTTACGCAGCGCCGCAGCCACCACGGTTTCCAGGTTCTTGTCCGGCCGACCGCTCGTCGCCATGTCAGCAACATAACCCGCCAAAGCACCCACGGTTGCGGAAATGCAGCGGAACGCAGCGCCTACCGCACCGGTATCGCAACGCCGCGCCGCCACGGTACGGGGGTCGCCGTCCCGGCGGCCGCCCGCATCAGGCGGGCGTCCCTGCCCCTACGGGAGCGTTTTCGATGAACTCGCGCGCTGTGGCCCACCAGATCACCGAAGCCGGGCTGCGGACGGTCGCCACCGTGCCCATGGCGGTCGTCGCCGTCGTGCTGGTGCCCGTCCTGCTCGCCGTCGCCTTCGTCCTTGTCCGCGGCTCACTGAGGGCGGAAGCGCCCGACCGGTACGCCCTACAGCTCGTGCAGCGGCTGGCGGGGCTGGTGCGCGCGGCCCGCCGGGGAAGGTGAGGTCAGCCGCGCAGGCCGTTGAGGAACAGGTCGACGTAGTGCTCGCCGACCTCCTCGGCCTTCAGCGGGCCGCCGGGCCGGTACCAGGCGCCGATCTGGTGCAGCGAGCCGAAGAAGAAGTGCGCGGCGACGTCGGCGGGGGTGCGGGTGCCGAACGCGCCCTCCCGCTGGCCCTCCTCGATCAGCGCGCGGAACCGCTCGTGGTAGCGGCGGCGCTCGGCGCGCACGGCCTCGCGGCGGTCGGCCGACAGCAGGTGGGTGGAGCGGAAGAAGACGGTGAGGTCGTCGAGGTAGAGCAGCGAGGTGTGCAGCACGTCGCGGGCGGCGGCGCGGAGCCGCTCCGCGGCGTCGCCGGGGCCCTCGGCGATCTCCTCCAGGCGGCGCATCTGCAGGCCGAGCAGCCGGTGGTAGATCTCGTAGAGGAGGTCGTCCTTGGCGCCGAAGTAGTGGTACATGGCGCCCTTGGTGACGCCGGCGGCGTTCACGATCTCCTGGACGGAGGTGTTCTCGTAGCCCTTCTCGGCGAACATGCGGGTCGCCACGGCGATCAGCCGGTCCGGAAGGGGGAGGTGGCCCAGCAGCCCCGCCGTCGCCTGCGCCAAGGTGCACCTCCGGTCAGCGGGCGCGGCCCGCCCCCGGGTCGCCGTCCGCGCCTCAGCCTACCGGGCGGGAAGGCTTTTCACCGGAGACTCGGCCGTGATGTTCGGAACAGCGAGACCGACCGGTCGTTATGGCGAAGTCGCCACAGCGGTCAGCGTCGCGGAATGGCTCAGGGCAGTTTCCAGTCGACGGGGGCGGCGCCCTGGCGCTGGAGCAGCTCGTTGGCGCGGCTGAACGGCCGCGAGCCGAAGAACCCGCCGTTGGCCGACATCGGGCTCGGGTGCGCGGACTCGATCGCCGGGACGTCGCCGAGCAGCGGCCGCAGGTTGCGGGCGTTGCGGCCCCACAGGATCGCCACGAGCGGGGTGCCGCGCGCCGCGAGCGCGCGGATCGCCTGCTCGGTGACCTCCTCCCAGCCCTTGCCCTGGTGGGAGTTGGGCTTGCCGGGGCGTACCGACAGCGCCCTGTTCAGCAGCAGGACCCCCTGGTGCGTCCACGGGGTGAGATCGCCGTTGGAGGGAGCCGGCACGCGCAGGTCCTGCCGCAGCTCCTGGAAGATGTTGATGAGGCTGCCCGGCAGCGGCCGCACGTCGGGGGCGACCGAGAAGCTGAGGCCGACGGCGTGGCCGGGCGTCGGGTAGGGGTCCTGCCCGACGATCAGCACCCGCACCTCGGCGAAGGGCTGCTGGAAGGCGCGCAGGATGTTCCCCCCGGCCGGCAGGTAGCGGCGGCCGGCCGCGACCTCGGCGCGCAGGAAGTCGCCCATGGCGGCGATCCGGCCCTCGACCGGGGCGAGCGCGGCGGCCCAGCCCGCCTCGACGATCTCATTCAGTGGACGTCCCGTCATGGCGCTCCAGCCTAGTGAGCCCGGTGGCGCACGGTGACGGACATGTCGAGATCCGCACGGCCGGGCGCCCCGACGAATCGGACGGAACGCGGCGTTAAGTCCGCGTTACTTAACTCTGCGGCACATTGACCTACTCCGGAGTAGTCCGTAGTTCCTGGAGGAGCAGGGACGGCCCGGACGAGACGAACAGGGCGATCATGAGCCAGCTCAGCACGGTGGACGCGACCTTCCTCAACGCCGAGACGAGCACGACCCACGCGCACATCGCGGGGCTCGGGGTGGTCGACCCGTCCTCGTGCCCGGGGGGCCGCCTCACCGTGGAGGCGGCGGCCCGGCTGATCGGCGACCGCGCGCACCTGGCCGCCCGGCCGCTCCGCCGCCGCCTCGTGCAGGTCCCGCTCGGCCTCGACCGCCCGTACTGGGAGGACGATCCGGACTTCGACCCGGCCCGCCACATCTCCGAGATCGCGCTCCCGGCGCCGGGCGACGACGCCCAGCTCGCCGACGCGGTCGCGATGCTGCACGAGACGCCGCTGGACCGCTCCCGACCCCTCTGGGAGCTGGTGCTGATCCAGGGCCTGGCGGGCGGCCGCGCCGCCGTCTACATCAAGGTCCACCACGCCGCGATCGACGGCGTCATGGCGGCCGAGACGCTCGCCGCGCTGCTGGACCTCACGCCCGAGCCGCGCGAGCTGCCCGCCGACGAGCTGCTGCCGCAGCGCGCCCCCGGCAGGGTCGGGATGCTCCGCGACGGCCTGCTGAAAACGGCGCTGTACCCCGTGCAGAGCGCCCTGTCCATGGCACGCCAGGTGCCCTACCTCGACGAGGTCCCCGGCATGGCGGCCGTGCCGGGAGTCAGCCGGGTGTCGGCGTTCGTGCAGGGCGCCATCGGGCAGAGCGCGACGCCGCGCGCCCCGCGCGTCAGCGCCCCGCCGACCCCGTTCAACCGGCCCATCGGGCGAGGCCGCGCGGTCGCGTTCGGCGAGCTGCCCCTCGCCGAGATCAAGGAGGTCCGCGCGGCGCTCGGCGGCAGCGTCAACGACGTCGTCATGGCGCTCTGCGCGGCGGCGCTGCGCACCTGGCTCGACAAGCGCGGCGAGCTGCCCGCCTCGCCGCTCGTCGCGGGCGTCCCGGTGTCGCTGCGGCGGCGCGGCGCGGCCGGGGACGCGGACGCCGGCAACCAGGTCTCGATCATGTCGGCGCCGCTCGCCACGCACGTGGACGATCCGGCCGAGCGCTACGCGGCCGTCCGCGCGGACATGGACGGGGCGAAGCGCCGCTTCGCGACCTCCCACGGCACGTGGGTGCAGGACCTCGCCGGGCTCGTGCCCGCGCCGCTCGCCGGGCCGGTGACGCGGCTCGCGCTGTCGGCGCTGCCGCCCGCCGGGGTGCGCCCGATGAACCTCATCGTCTCCAACGTGCCGGGGCCGCAGTTCCCGCTCTACCTGTGCGGCGCGCGGGTGCTCGGCTACTACCCGGTCTCGGTGGTCACCGACGTCAGCGGCGGCCTCAACATCACCGTCTTCTCCTACGACGGCACGGTGGACGTCGGCATCGTCGCCTGCCGCGACCTGGTCCCCGACCCCGCCGAGCTGATCGACCACCTGGCCGACGCGCTGGACGAGCTGCGGGCGCTCACCCGGGAGTGATCCCGAGCGGCCGCCGGTGCCGCCGGGCGAGCGCGAGGACGGCGGCGCCGGCCGGCTGCATCGGGCCGGGCGCCGCGCCGCCGAGCGGCACGAGCCGGACCGTCCCCTCGTCGTTGGCGGCGGCGCCCGTCGCGGCGAGGTCGCCGAACAGCTCCGCGAACGCCGCGTCGTCGAAGACCGCGACCGTCAGCAGGTCGGTCGCGAACGTCAGCGGGTCGACGCCGAGGCCGAGGCACCACACCCGGACGCGGCCCGCGTCGCGCGCTCGCGTCATCGCGGCGTGCAGGACGGGGTCCTCGCCCTCGGGGTTGCCGAGCAGCTCCTCGCCGGCCTCGCGGACCAGGTTCGACCAGAGGTCCAGCGGCGACGGCGGCTGGAACACCCCGACCGGCACCACCTGCCAGAGGCCGCCCGCGTGCGCGACCTTCGCCGGGTCGCGCCAGTGCAGCGCGCAGCGGCCGGACGCGGTGACCGCCAGCGTCGAGATCGCGAGGACCGCCGGGCGCCGCGCCAGGTCGCGCGGGTCGCCGACGCGGTCGCGGACGGCGCGCCCGCCCGCGGCGAGCTCGTGCGCGGCGGACTGGCCGACGTTGACGGCGTCGAAGTAGCGGCCCGGCCCGAAGCGCAGCACGCCCCCGCCCGCCCGCAGGTCGGCGGCGAGCAGGCGGTAGGCGGGCCGGTCCTCGAAGACGGCGGGCCGGTCGAGGGCGGCCCGCGCCTCGGCGTAGGTGCGGTGGCCGTCGGGCAGGCCGTCCGGGGGGTCGGCGACGGCGGGCGGCGCCGGATCGGGCTCCCACTCCAGCCGCACCGCCTCCAGCGGCACGGGCCCGGCGGGCGTCCACTCGGGGCGGGTCAGCAGGGACGTCCCGGCGGCGCGGGGCAGGCCGGGGTAGCGCGCGGCGGCGATCCGGCCGAACTCGGCCGGGCGGGCGCGCAGGTCGGCGTGGACGTCCGGCCAGGTCCGCATGGCCCCATCATGCCCGGCTCTGATGTGCTGTACCGATGAGCGAGGACGTACTGGCGGGCGTCGGGGACCGGCTGCGCGCGCTGCGGCGCGAGCGCGACCTCACGCTGGCCGCGCTGGCGGAGGCGACCGGGATCTCGGTGAGCACGCTGTCCCGGCTGGAGTCGGGCAAGCGGCGGCCGACGCTGGAGCTGCTGCTGCCGCTCGCCCGCGCCCACCGGGTGCCGCTGGACGAGCTGGTCGGCGCGCCGCCGACCGGCGACCCGCGGGTGCGCCTGGAACCGCGCGTCACCGAGTGGGCGACGGTGCTGCCGCTCACCCGCCGCCCCGGCGGCGTGCAGGCGTACAAGATGATCCTGCCGGCCGAGCGGAACCGGCCCGAGCAGCGCACCCACGAGGGCTACGAGTGGCTCTACGTGCTGAGCGGGCGGCTCCGGCTGGTGCTCGCCGAGCACGACCTGACCATGGGGCCGGGCGAGGCCGCCGAGTTCGACACCCGGCTGCCGCACTGGTTCGGCGCCGTGGACGGGCCGGTGGAGCTGCTCAGCCTCTTCGGGCCGCAGGGGGAGCGGGTGCACCTGAGGGCGCGGCCCACCGCGCCTGGTTAATCCCATATGCTGGTTAAACGTGGCTAAAGAGCAGAATGTCGCGATAGCGGAACCGGCGCCCGTCCGGCCCACCGCCCCCGCCGCCGCCTGGCTGGTCTGGGGGACCGGCGTGGCCGCCTACGTCGTCGCCGTCCTGCACCGCACCTCCTTCGGCGTCGCCGGCCTCGACGCGGTGCACCGCTTCGACGCCTCCGCCGGCATCCTCGCCACCTTCACCGTCCTCCAGCTCCTCGTCTACGCGGGCCTGCAGATCCCCGTCGGCCTGCTCCTCGACCGCGTCGGCGCGCGCGCCATGGTCGTCGCGGGCGCGCTCGTCATGGCCGCCGGGCAGGGCCTCCTCGCGGTCGCGACGAGCGTCCCGGCCGCCGTCGCCGCGCGCGTCCTGGTCGGCGCGGGCGACGCGATGACCTTCATCAGCGTGCTGTCCATCGCGGTGCGCTGGTTCCCCGGCCGGCAGATCCCGCTCGTCACCCAGCTCACCGGCCTGCTCGGGCAGCTCGGCCAGGTGCTGAGCGCCGTCCCGCTCGTCGCGCTGCTGCACGGGCCCGGCTGGACGGCCGCGTTCGGCTCGGCCGCCGCCCTCGGCGCGCTCGTCGGCGTCCTCGCCCTCGCCGTGCTGCGCGAGCCCCCGCACGCCCCGCCCCGGCCGAAGGCGCCCTCGCTGCGCGACGTCGGCCGCGACCTCGCCGACGCCTGGCTGCACCCGGGCACCCGCCTCGGCCTGTGGACGCACTTCGTCACCCAGTTCTCCGCCAACACCTTCGCCCTCATGTGGGGCTACCCCTACCTGGTGTCGGGGCAGGGCCTCAGCCCGGCCGCCGCGTCCACGCTGCTCACCGTGTTCGTGCTGGCCACCGTCGTCGCCGGGCCGATCGTCGGGCGGCTCGTGGGCCGCTACCCGCTGCGCCGCTCGCGGGTCGTGCTCGGCATCACCGCCATCGTCGTCGCCGCCTGGACGGTGACGCTCGCCTGGCCGCCGCCCGCGCCCGGCTGGCTCCTCACCCTGCTGGTCGTCTGCGTCGCGCTCGGCGGCCCCGGGTCGATGGTCGGGTTCGACTTCGCCCGCACCTTCAACCCCGCCCACCGCCAGGGCACCGCGACCGGCATCGTCAACGTGGGCGGCTTCGTCGCCTCCCTCGTCACGATCCTGCTCATCGGCGTCGTGCTGGACGCCCTGTCGCCCGGCAAGGAGTTCACGCCCGCGGCGTTCCGCGCGGCCTGGACCGTGCAGGCGCTCATCTGGGCGATCGGCGTCGCGGGCGTGCTGCGCACCCGCCGCCTCGCCCGCCGCGTCCTCGCGGCCGAGAGCCGTTGAACGGGACTTCCGCAACAAATAAGATCGAAATGCTCGGGGCTGGACGATCCGGACGATGACCCGCCGTTCGTAGGGAGCCGCCCATGACCGCAGCCGTCACGCCCGTCCCGCTCGGGATGCCGGTGGCCACCTACGCCTGCGTCGTCGCGCTGGTGCTGTTCGCCGCCTGGGACGGCCTCCGCTCGCTCGGCCCGCGGGCCGGCTGGATCGGGCCGCTCGGCACCGCCGTCGCCTTCGGCGGCGTCTTCCTGGACCGGCTCTGGGTGAGCCTCCTCGGCCTCGCCGCGTCCGCCGCCGCCCTCTGGCTCGGCCGCCTCGCCCGCGCCACCGGCCTCGACCCCGTCGACCTGCTGCGCCGCGGCGCGGCCGAGCCCGCCGAACCCGCCCGCCCGAACGGCGTCCCCGAGCGCTTCGAGGCCGCCGGCCCGCGGCCCTGGCCCGCGCGGACGGTCCCGGCCGCCGCCGTCCTGCTCTGCGGCGCCGCCGGCCTCGCCCTCTGGCGGCCGTCCACCGCCGTGGCGGCCGTCTGGTCCGCCGTCGTCCTGCTGCTCGCCGCGTCCTCGCTGCTGCGCGCCGCGGGCAGCCGGCGCCTCGTCAGCATGGACCGCCTCGGCGTGACCGTGCACCGCCCCGGCGGCCTCCGCCTGCACTGGAGCGACCTGTCCGAGGCGCGCCTCACCGGCGAGGGCGAGGAGCGGACGCTGCGGTTCGTCGCCCACGACAACTGGCGCATCGTCCAGGAGACGCGCGGCCTCGCCCACCTGTCCACCGCCCGCGGCCTCCGCCTGCACGAGGCGCCCCTCTGGGTGGCCCAGGGCGAGCTGGACGTCCCCCTCGACGACGTCCTCGCCGCCGTCGAACGCCTCAGCTCCCTGCCGGTGCACCGCTGAGCAGCCGCCCGCGCAACCGCTCGACGAGCGCGTCGCCCGCTCAGCCGGTGACGACCAGGGCGTCGCGGAGGCGGGCGAGCGCGGCGCCGTCGGCCGCCAGGCCGTCGGCGAGGTAGGCGTCGAAGGTGCCGAAGCGGGCCGTGACCTCGTCGAACGCGGCCTCCAGGTACTCGGGGCGCTGCTCCAGCAGCGGGCGCAGCAGCTCGGGGTCCTTCATCAGGCCCGACTCCCCGAGGTGGCCGAGCAGCTTCGCGTAGCTCTCCCGGTGGTAGTCGTTGGAGCGCAGGTAGTCCGCCATGATCGTGTCGGGGGAGGCGCCCAGGGCCGTCAGGACGATCGCCGCCATCCAGCCCGTCCGGTCCTTGCCCGCCGTGCAGTGGAACAGCAGCGGCAGCGACCCGGCGTCCGCGACGAGGCGGAGGGCGGCGGCGAACTGCGCCCGCTCGCCCGGCTCGGCGACGAAGTCCCGGTTGATCCGGATGAGCGCCTCCGCGGTGCGGCCGCCGCCGAACACCTCCTGCTGGCGGGCGTGGTCGCCGCTGCCGATGACCTCGTAGAACAGCTCCAGGCTGCCGCCGCCGACCGGCAGGTCCACGTAGCGGGCCCCCTCCGGCAGGCGGTCGGCGCCGTTGGTCGTGATCTCGTGCGGGGTGCGGAAGTCCACCACGGTGCGCACCGGCGCCAGCGCGCTGAGGTCGGCGCCGGTCAGCTTGTCCAGCGCGTCGGCCCGCAGCAGGCGGCCGGGCGCGACCGTGCCGCCGGCCACCGGCAGGCCGCCGAGGTCGCGGACGTTCTCGGCGCCGTCGAGGCGGATGTGACCGTGCTCGTCATCGAACTGCATGCGCCCATCGTCGCGCATCGTGCCACGTCCGGGGGCGCCGGCCGTCAGGCGCGCAGCTCCAGCGTGCAGCACTTCGGGCCGCCGCCGGCCTTCCGCAGCTCCGACAGATCCACCGGGACGGGCCGGTAGCCGCGCTCCTCCAGCGCCGCGATCAGCCCGGACGCCTCGGCGTTCACCACCACGTTGCGGCCGTCGGACACCGCGTTCAGGCCGAGCACGGCCGCGTCCGCCTCCGACGCCAGGAGCGCGTCGGGGAACAGCCGCTCCAGCACCGCGCGGCTGCCGGACGAGAACGCGCCGGGGTAGTAGGCGACGTTCTCGCCGTCCAGCGGGAACAGCGCGGTGTCCAGGTGGTAGAAGCGCGGGTCGACCAGGCGCAGCGTCACCACGGGGCGGCCCAGGTGCTCCTGCGCCTCCTGGTGCGCGGCGAGGTCGGTGCGGAATCCCGTTCCGGCGAGGATCAGCCGGTCCATGGTGAGGAAGTCGCCCTCGCCCTCGTTGGTGTGCGACGGCGCCAGGACGTCCGCGAAGCCCGCCGCGGCCAGCCACGCCGAGTACGCCGGGCCCTCGGCGGCCCGCTCGGGGTGGGTGAAGCTCGCCCCGTACACGCGGCCGCCGACGACGAGCGCGCCGTTGGCGGCGAACACCATGTCGGGCAGCCCGGGCAGCGGGTCGATCAGCTCGACGGTGTGGCCGAGTTCGAGGTAGGCGGCGCGCAGCGCCTCCCACTGGGCGACGGCGCGGGCGGTGTCGGCGCCCGCCGCCGGGTCCATCCACGGATTGATCGCGTAGGTGACGGCGAAGTGGTCGGGCCGGCACATCAGGTAGCGGCGGCGCAGCGCCGTCCGCTCGGGCTGCAGCGGGACGGACGGCTCGATCGACACGGTCATGCGGGCTCCCGGAAGGCTGGTGATGATCGAAAGCCTAGGGAGCGGGGGACCGGCCGGTCGATCCCTCGGAATTGCGCTGACCTGCACGTTCGTTGCTCGTCGCGGGCCGCGCGCGGCGATTCGTTGCGCGCGTCGTCGCACGGGTCGTCGCACGGGTCGTCGCACGCGTCGTCGCACGCGTCGTCGCACGGGCCGCCCCGGCGGGGCCGGGGCGGTCCGCGCGGGCGCGCTACAGGTTGATCATGTGGCCGGCGAGGCCGTGCACGGCCTCCTTGACGGCCTCGCCGAGCGTCGGGTGGGCGTGGATGTTGCGGGCCACCTCGTGCACGGTGAGGTCCCACTGCTGCGCGAGGGTCAGCTCGGGCAGCAGCTCGGTGACCTCGGGGCCGATCAGGTGCCCGCCGAGCAGCTCGCCGTACTTGGCGTCGGAGACCAGCTTGACGAACCCGTCGCCCTCGCCCATGCCGAGCGCCTTGCCGTTGGCGCTGTAGGGGAACTTGGCGACCTGGACGTCGTAGCCCTTCTCGCGCGCCTGCGCCTCGGTGTAGCCGAAGCTCGCCACCTGCGGCTGGCAGTAGGTGGCGCGCGGGATCATGACGAACTCGATCTCCTGCGTCTCGGCGTCCGCGATGGTCTCGGCGGCGACGATGCCCATGGCCTCGGCGGCGTGCGCCAGCATCAGCTTGGCGGTGACGTCGCCGATCGCGTAGATGTGCGGGACCGACGTGCGCGAGCGGCCGTCGACGTCGATGGCGCCGCGCTCGGTCAGCTTCACGCCGGTCTTCTCCAGGCCGTAGCCCTCGACGTTCGGGGCGAAGCCGATGGCCTGCAGGACCTTGTCGGCCTCCAGGACGCGCTGCGACCCGTCCTTGGCGGTGACGGTGACCTTGACCTTGTCGCCGGAGTCGTCGATCGCGTCGACGCGGGTGGAGGTGAGCACCTCGACGCCGAGCTTGCGGTAGCGCTTGGCGAGCTCCTTGGAGACGTCGGCGTCCTCGTTCGGCAGCATCCGGTCGAGGAACTCGACGATGGTGACCTCGACGCCGTAGTTGCGGAGGACGTAGGCGAACTCCACGCCGATGGCGCCCGACCCGGCGATCACGATGCTGCCGGGCAGCTCGGCGCTGAGGATCTGCTCCTCGTAGGTGACGACGCGCTCGGACAGCTCGGTGCCCGGCAGCAGCCGGGTGTGCGCGCCGGTGGCGATGATGCAGTTCTCGAAGGTGACGGTCTGGTCACCGACCTGGAGGGTGTTCGGGTCGGTGAAGGTGCCCCGCCCCTCGAACGTGGCGATCTTGTTCTTCTTCATGAGGAACTGGACGCCCTTGACCAGCTTCTCCGACACCTGGCGGCTGCGCGCGTGCGCCACCCCGTAGTCGAAGGAGACCGGCCCCTCGGTGACGATGCCGTACTTGTCGGCCTCCTTCGTCACGATGTGCGCGAGCTCGGCGTTGCGCAGGAGGGCCTTGGAGGGGATGCAGCCGATGTTCAGGCAGACGCCGCCCCAGAACTTCTCCTCGATGATGGCGGTGCTCAACCCGAGCTGCGCCGCCCGGATCGCCGCGACATATCCACCGGGACCGGAGCCCAGGACCACGACGTCAAAGTGATTGCTCATATTGGTCAACGATATTCGGCGCAAGAGGGTGCTTGCATCTCGAACGCCGCGGCGGGCCGGGGCGGTCGTGACCGGCTGTTATGGTTTCGTGCTGGTTCCGACGCCGTTCCGTAGGAGGAGAAAGACGAGTGCGGATTCCCAAGCCCGTCAACGCCGCCCTGGACTGGGCGGAAGGCCACCGCAAGGCGCTGGCCGCGGTCGTCGCCCTGATCCTGGCGGCCGCCGCGGTCCTGGGAGCCCCGCCGGCCGTCGGCTACCCGGTGGCCGCGTTCATCGTGGGCCTCGCCGCCGGCGGGTTCTGGGTCCACGTGCGGATGGCCAGGCGGGTCGCCCGCGTCCGCGCCGAGGTGGACGACCTGCTCCGCCAGAACGGCGCGCTGCGCCACCGCAACAACGTGCTGGCCAGCGGCGTCATCACCCGCGAGTCGCAGGCCACGCAGGCGCTGCTGTCGATCCCCGAGGGCGACGGCACGCTGCGCGTCGAGGCCGACCCGCAGCGCACCCAGCAGCTCCCCGAGATGCCCGAGGCGGCGGATGAGGCGGCGGGCGAGGCGGGCGATCCGCAGCGCACCCTGCCCGAGGCGGTGGACGCGCGGGACGCGCAGGCGGGCGAGAAGGACGGCGCCGGCCGCTGAGGCCCGGCGGGGCGGTCCCCGCGAGGTAAGGATCACAGGCCGCGTCGCACCCGGCCGGACGGCACGGGTGCGGCGCGGCCATCCTTTTCTCTCCCTCGATCACGGTCCGCTGCCTGCGCGGACAGGCCGTGACGGCCCTCCCGGTCCGGTACGGGTGTGACGCGGGTGGCGTCGAGGGGAGGGAGGTAAGCCAAGTGTTCCGTTGTGATCAAGCGATCACGGTGGGTAGCGTCTTGGTCATGTGCGGGAGCGCCCGTGGGGCGTTCTTTGCGATGGCTTCCCCCTTCACCTATGACGAGCCCCCCGGGGCCTGACCGGAATCGGTGGTGCGGAACGTGACGGAACAGCGGCTGAGTCTCGGGACCGAAGCGGCACGGAACCTGTCGACCACGACCAAGTCCGCGCCTCAGATGCAGGGCATCTCCTCGCGGTGGCTGCTGAAGCTGCTGCCCTGGGTGGAGGCCGCGGGCGGCGCCTACCGCGTCAACCGCCGCCTCAGCTACACCGTCGGCGACGGGCGCGTCACCTTCGTCACCACCGGCGCCGACGTCCGCGTCATCCCCCGCGAGCTCGGCGAGCTGGCGGTGCTGCGCGGCTACGAGGACGACGCCGTCCTGGAGTCGCTCGCCGGCCGCTTCACCCAGCGCGAGTACGGGCCCGGCGACGTCCTTGCCGAGAAGGGGACCCCCGCCGACCGCGTCGTGCTCGTCGCGCACGGCAAGCTCAGCAAGATCGGCACCGGCGAGTACGGCGCCGACGCCGACCTCGGCCAGCTCGCCGACGGCGGCTTCTTCGGCGGCGAGACGCTGCACGGGGAGAGCGGCACGTGGGGCTACACCGTCAAGGCCCTGACCCCCGTCACCGTCCTCACCCTGGACGCGCGCGAGTTCGCCGAGGCGGTGGAGCGCTCGGACTCGCTGCGCGCGCACGTGGAGGAGTTCGACGCGAACGCCGGGCCCGCCACCGACGAGGGCGGCGAGGCCGCCATCGAGATGGCCTCCGGCCACGTCGGCGAGGTCGTCCTGCCCGGCACCTTCGTCGACTACGACCCGGCCCCCCGCGAGTACGAGCTCAGCGTCGCGCAGACCGTGCTGCGCGTCCACACCCGCGTCGCCGACCTCTACAACGAGCCGATGGACCAGGTCGAGCAGCAGCTCCGCCTCACCATCGAGGCGCTGCGCGAGCGCCAGGAGCACGAGCTCGTCAACAACCGCGACTTCGGCCTGCTGCACAACGCCGACCTGTCGCAGCGCATCCCCACCCGCTCGGGTCCGCCCACCCCCGACGACCTCGACGAGCTGCTCAGCCTCGTCTGGAAGGACCCGACCTGCTTCGTCGCGCACCCGCGGGCCATCGCCGCCTTCGGCCGCGAGTGCAGCGCCCGCGGCGTCTACCCCGAGGCGGTGGACGTCGGCGGGCAGCAGGTGCCGGCCTGGCGGGGCGTGCCGCTCTACCCGTGCAACAAGATTCCGGTCAGCTCCACCGCGGCCAGCTCGATCCTGCTGATGCGCACCGGCGAGGCCGCGCAGGGCGTCGTCGGGCTGCACCAGACCGGCCTGCCCGACGAGTACCAGCCGGGCCTGTCGGTGCGGTTCATGGGCATCAGCGAGCAGGCCATCGCGTCCTACCTGGTCAGTGCCTACTACTCCGCGGCGGTGCTGGTGCCCGACGCGCTCGCCGTCCTCGAGGGCGTCGAGATCGCGCACGGCGGTGCCGGTGCGGCCGTTTGAGCTCCCCGACTTCTACCTGCCGCATCCCGCGTCGCTGAACCCGCACCTGGAGCGGACCCGCGACCACTCGCTGGACTGGTCCCACCGCATGGGCGTCCTCGGGCCCGACCCCGAGGGCGCGCCCGTCTGGGACCGGGCCCGCTACGACGCCCACGACTACGCCCTGCTCACCGCCCACACCCACCCGGACGCGCCCCCCGCGATCCTCGACCTGGTCAACGACTGGTACGTGTGGGTGTTCTACTTCGACGACCGCTTCCTCGTCCGCTACAAGAAGACCGGCGACATCGCGGGCGCCCGCGCCCACCTCGACCGGCTGCCCGCGTTCATGCCCGCCGACCCGGCCGACCTGCCCGCGCCGTCCAACGCCGTGGAGCGGGGCCTCGCCGACCTGTGGCGGCGCACCGTCCCGCTGATGTCGGACGGCTGGCGCGAGCGGTTCACCGAGTCGACGCGCGACCTGCTGATGGAGTCGCTCTGGGAGCTGTACAACATCAGCGACGGCCGCGTCCCGAACCCGGTCGACTACATCGGGATGCGCCGCAAGGTCGGCGGCGCGCCCTGGTCGGCGGACCTGGTCGAGGTCGCGGTCGGCGCCGAGGTGCCGGACCGCGTCGCCGCGACGCGCCCGCTGCGGGTGCTCAAGGACACCTTCAGCGACGGCGTCCACCTGCGCAACGACATCTTCTCCTACCAGCGCGAGACCGAGGAGGAGGGCGAGGTCAACAACGGCGTCCTCGTCCTGGAGCGGTTCTTCGACACCGACCCGCAGCACGCCGCCGACCTCACCAACGACCTGCTCACCTCGCGGCTTAAGCAGTTCGAGAACACCGCCCTCACCGAGCTGCCGCCGCTGTTCGAGGAGCACCGGCTCGCCCCGGGCGAGCGGGCGGACGTCGCCCGCTACGTCAAGGGGCTGCAGGACTGGCAGGCCGGCGGCCACGAATGGCACCTGCGCTCCAGCCGGTACATGAACGACCGCACCGGCGGGCCCGCCCGGCGGCGCGGTCCCCGGGTCGCCGGACGCGCGGGGCACCCGTTCGCGTCCGTCCCGCCGCAGGTCGGCGGCCCGTTCCGGCGGCCCGAGGTGACGCTGCCCTACGCGCAGCGCACCAACCCGCACGTCGAGCAGGTGCGGCGGCACGTCCACACGTGGGCGCGGAAGACGGGCATGCTCGGCGAGGCCGTGTGGGACGAGACCGGATTCCGTGCCGCCGACCGCGGCGGCCTCGCCGCGCTGACCCACCCCTCCGCGTCCGGTCCCGAGCTCGACCTGGCGGCGGGCTGGCAGGTGTGGGCGGCCTACGCCCGCGACCTGTTCACCGTCCTGTTCAAGGAGCGCCGCGACCTGATCGGCGCCAAGGCGTTCCACGAGCGGCTCGCCGCGCTCATGCCGGCCGGCGCGGGCGCGGCGCCCGCACCGGTCGGCGCCGCCGAGCGCGGCCTCGCCGACCTGTGGGCGCGGACGGCGCCCGCGCTGTCGCCGGACGGCCGCCGCACGCTGGCCGCGGCCGTCCGCGACCTCACCGGAAGCTGGCTGTGGGAGCTGGTCGGGCTCCTCCAGCACCGCGTCCCCGACCCGGTCGACTACCTGGAGATGCGCCGCCGGACGAGCGGCGCCGCGGCCGCGCTCGCCGTCGCCGAGCTCGCCGCCGCGCGCGAGCTGCCCGCCGGGTTCCGCGAATCCGGCCCGGCCCGGCGCCTCGCCGAGGCGTGGTCCGACATCGCCGCCCTCGTCGACGACCTGCACCACCCCGGCGAGACGCCGCACGCCGTCCCGGCCGTGCAGGCGTTCCTGCGCTGCGACGCGCAGCGCGCCGCCGACCTGGTCGGCGAGGTGATCGACGCCCGGGTCCGGCAGTTCGACCGGATCGCCGCGACGGAGCTGCCCGCGCTCGCCGCCGAGCACGGCGTCGCGCCCGCCGTCCTCGACCGCCACCTCGACGACCTGCGGGACCTGCTCGCCGGCCGGCTCGCCTGGCTGGGCCGCGACGCGCCGCCGCCGGCGCCGTCCGGCCCCCGCATCCCCGCGCCCCGCCCCTTCGCCATCTCTGGAAGGCAGTGACCCGTGACCGAGCAGCAGTTGTCCCTGAGCACGGCGGCCGCGCGCAAGCTGGCCACCACCACCAAGACCCCGCCGCTGATGCAGGGCATCACGCCGCGCTGGCTGCTGCGGATGCTGCCCTGGGAGGAGGCGCGCGGCGGCGCCTTCCGGGTGAACCGCCGCCTCACCTACCAGGTCGGCGACGGCATCGTCACCTTCGTCAACGACGGCGCCGCCGTGCGGGTCGTGCCCGCCGAGCTCGCCGAGCTGCCGCCGCTCCGTGATCTCGGCGACCCCGGCGTGCTGGACGCCGTCGCGAGCCGGCTCGTCCAGCACGAGTACGCGCCCGGCGACGAGATCGTCCGGGCGGGGAGCCCCCTCGACGAGGTCGTCCTCATCGCGCACGGCAAGGTCGAGCGGGTCGGCGCGGGCGAGTACGGCGGCGAGGCGCGCCTCGGCGTCCTCGCCGACGGCCGCTTCCTCGGCGACGAGGCGCTGCTCGGCACCGGCGGCACCTGGCCGTTCACCGCCCGCGCGCTCACCCCGACGATCGTGCTGACGCTGCCCGCCGCCGCCATCGGCGACCTCACCGGCCGCTCCGCCGCGCTCGCCGACCACTTGGCCGCCTACCGGGACGCGCCGCGTCCCCCCGCCACCCGGCACGGCGAGGCCGAGATCGAGCTGGCGTCCGGGCACGACGGCGAGGTGACGCTGCCGGGCACCTTCGCCGACTACGAGGCGTCCCCGCGCGAGTACGAGCTCAGCCTCGCCCAGACGCGGCTGCGCGTCCACACGCGCGTCGCCGACCTGTACAACGGGCCGTTCGACCAGGTCGAGGAGCAGGTCCGCCTCACGATCCAGGAGCTGCGCGAGCGCCAGGAGCACGACCTCATCAACGACCGCGACTACGGCCTGCTGCACAACGCCGACCTGCGGCAGCGCCTGCAGACCCGCGGCGGCCCGCCCACCCCCGACGACCTCGACGAGCTGCTGACCCGCCGCCGCGGCTCCAAGTTCTTCCTCGCCCACCCGAGGACGATCGCGGCGTTCGGCCGCGAGTGCTCGCGGCGCGGCGTCTACCCGGCGAACACGCTCTGCCACGGCGTGCGGGTGCAGTCCTGGCGGGGCGTCCCGCTGCTGCCCTCCGACAAGATCCCGATCTCGGCGACCGGCACCAGCTCGATCCTGGTGCTGCGCACCGGCAAGGACGAGCAGGGCGTGATCGGGCTGCACCAGACCGGCATCCCCGACGAGGTGGAGCCGGGCCTGTCGGTCCGCTTCACCGGCATCGACGAGCGGGCGATCCTCACCTACCTCGTCACCACCTACTACTCGGCCGCCGTCCTGGTGCCCGACGCGCTCGGCGTTCTGGAGAACGTCGAGATCGCCCGCTGAACGGAGGAAGCATGTCCGCTGCGCAGGAGGCCGTCCCCGGACGCACCGCGTCCGAGGTGCTCGGCTGGAGCCGTGCCCTGCTCGATCCCGCGCTGCGCGCGGCGGTCCGGGGGCTGCCCCCCGAGACCCGCCGCGTCGCCGAGTACCACTTCGGCTGGCGGGACGAGCAGGGCCGGCCCGCCGAGGGCTCGGGCGGCAAGGCCATCCGCCCCGCCCTCACCCTGCTCGCCGCGCGGGCGGTCGGCGGCGACCCGGCGGACGCGCTCCCGGCCGCCGTCGCCGTCGAGCTGGCGCACAACTTCTCGCTGCTGCACGACGACGTCATGGACGGCGACCTCACCCGCCGCCACCAGGCCACCGCGTGGAGCGTGTTCGGCGTCAACGCCGCGATCCTCGCCGGCGACGCGCTGATCGCGCTCGCCTACGAGACGCTCGCCGACGGCCCGGTGAGCCGCGAGGGGCTGCGCGCGCTGAGCCGCGCCGTCGTCGACCTGGTGGAGGGCCAGAGCATCGACATGGCGTTCGAGCGGCGGACGGACGTGTCGCTCGCCGAGTGCGAGGCCATGGCGGCGGGCAAGACGGGCGCGCTGCTCGGCGGCGCGTGCGCGCTCGGCGCGTCCTGCGGCGGCGGCGACGCCGCGCAGGTCGCGCGGCTCCGCGCGTTCGGCGAGCTGCTCGGCCTGGCCTTCCAGGTCGTCGACGACCTGCTCGGCATCTGGGGCGACCCGGCCGTCACCGGCAAGCCCGTCCACTCCGACCTCGTCAACCGCAAGAAGTCGCTGCCCGTCGTCGCCGCCCTCACCTCCGGCACCGCCGCGGGCGCCGCCCTCGCCGAGCTGTACCGCGGCGAGGGCCCCCTGACCGGCAGCGGCCCCGCCCGCGCCGCCGAACTCATCGGCCTCGCCGGCGGCCGCGACTGGGGCGAGGCCCGAGCGGCCGAACTCCTGGACGCCGCCCTCACCGAACTCGACGCCGCCACCCCCGACCCCGTGGCCGCCGCCGACCTCCACACCCTCGCCACCCTGGTCACCGCCCGCGACCACTGACCGCCCCCCCGCCGCCCCGTCCCACCACCAGCGATGACCACCCGGTCGCCACCTGTTGAGATGCGGCGTGTTGGGCACTTTGGATCTCCAAAGTGCCCAACACGCCGCATCTCAACATTGCGTGACCGACTGGTCATCGCCGGAGTCGAGCGGGAACGCCGGGCCGGGTCGCCGGGCCGGGCCAGGCCGCCGGGCGGGGTCGCCGGGCGGGGTCGCCGGGCGGGATCGTCGGGCGGGATCGTCGGGCGGGATCGTCGGGCGGGATCGTCGGGCGGGATCGTCGGGCGGGGTCGCCGGGCGGGGTCGCCGGGCCGGGCCAGGCCGCCGGGCCAGGCCGTCGGGCGGGGTCGTTGGGCGGGGTCGTTGGGCGGGATCGCCGAGCCGGGCCGCCGGGCGGGGCCGCCGGGCGGGCCGCCGGGTGAGGCTGTCGGGTGGGGTCGTTGGGTGGGGTCGTCGGCCTCGGGGGGCCGGGGTGGTGCGGGGTGGGGTGGGGCGGGGAATCGTAGGGGGGTGAGCCCGAGGCGTCGGATCTTCGTGTGGGGTGTGCTGTCGGTGGTCGCGGCGCTGGTGGTGGCGGTCGCGATGCGGGTGCTGGGCGGGGGCGGCGCGGCGCGGGCGGTGCCGGACGAGGCGGGGCCGGTGCTGCTCGTGCCCGGCTACGGCGGGGCGGCGGACGGGCTGGAGGTGCTGGCGGCGCGGCTGCGGGCGGCGGGCCGGACGGCGTCGGTGGTGACGCCGCCCGGTGACGGGACGGGGCCGCTGGAGGAGCAGGCCGGGGCGCTCGACCGGGCGGCGGAGGCCGCGCTGCGCGGCGGGGCGCCGTCGGTGGACGTGGTCGCCCACTCGGCGGGCGGCATCGTCGCGCGGCTGTGGGTGCGGGGCGGCGGCGACCGCAAGGCGCGCCGCGTCGTCACGCTCGGCACCCCGCACCACGGCGCCGACCTCGCCGCCGCCGGGCTGGCGCTCGCGCCGGGCGCCTGCCCGCAGGCGTGCCAGGAGCTGACCCCCGGCAGCCCGCTGCTGCGCCGCCTCGGCGACCGGGTCGCCGGGCCGGTGCGGTGGACGTCGGTGTGGAGCGAGCACGACGAGACGGTCCCGCCGGCCAGCTCCAGGATCGCGGGTGCGGCTGCAGTGGACCTGCAGCGGATCTGCGGCGACGACCGCACCGGGCACGCCGACCTGCCCTACGACCCGCTCGTCGCGGGCGTCGTGCTCCGCGCCCTCGGCTCGGCGGACCTGCCCGCGCCCGGCCCCGGCGACTGCCTGGCGCTCCGGCAGGTCAGCTCGTGACGTCGCGGGTCGCGAAGTTGGCCCAGGCGAGCGCCAGGAAGAAGGCCGTGTAGGCGGCCTGGAGCGCCAGCCCGCGCTGGATGTCGTGCCAGAGGATCGGCGCGCGGAAGAAGTCGATCCACCCGAGCCAGTACCGGGTCGGCAGGTAGGGGTGGACGGCCGCGGCGGCGTCCAGGGACACCAGGACCTGGCTGGTGACGAGCGCGGCGAGCGCGCCGAGCGCGGCGCCGAGCGGCGCGTCGGTGAAGGTCGACAGCGCGAGCGCGACGGTGCCGACGCCGAGCATGCAGGCGCCGATGTAGAGCATCGCGCAGGCCACCCGCAGCAGCAGGTCGCCCGTCGACAGGCCCGTGCCCGACAGCGACACCGCCGCGAGGCCCGTCCCCGACAGCGCGCCCGCCGGGGCGCTGCCGAACGCCAGGACGCCCGCCAGGTAGGCGGTCGCGGTGATCGCGACGACGGCGAGCAGCACGTACGCGGCGAGCGCGGCGAGCTTGGCGGCGAGCAGCCGGGTCCGGCCGACCGGGCGGACCAGCAGGTAGCGCAGGGTGCCCGCGGCGGCCTCCCCGGCGATCGCCTCGCCGCCGGCGACGGCGACCGCCACCGGCAGGAACAGCGGCAGGTCCATGGCGAGGGCCGCCGCCGGGTAGAGCGTCCCGTTGGACAGCACCGCCGACAGGAACGCCGGGCCCTGCCCCGGCGCGGGGGCGATGCCGGTCACCGCCAGGAACGCCGCGACGATCGCGGGCAGCCCGCAGAGCAGCAGCAGCGACGCCCAGGTGCGGGGGCGCCGCAGCATCGCGCGCAGCTCGACCGCGATCACGCGGGCCGGTCCGAGCCGTGCCCGGTCACCGACAGCACCACGTCCTCCAGGGTGCGGCGCTCGGGCCGCAGCTCCAGCACGCGCACGCCCGCGCGGACGAGGCGGGCGTTCAGCTCGGCGGCGTCGGCGGCGCGGACGAGCAGCCGCTCGCCGTCGTGCCGCTCCACGCGCCCGTCCAGCAGGGCCCGCACCCGGCCGGCGTCGGGGGTGCGGACGGCGACGAGGCCGGTCGGGGCGCGCACCTCGCCCATCGGCCGCTGGAGGACGAGGCGCCCGGCGTCCATGACGCCGACGTGGGTGCACAGCTCCTCGATCTCGGCGAGCAGGTGGCTGCAGATCAGCAGGGTGGTGCCCGCGGCGTTCAGCTCGGCGAGCAGGTCGCGGATCTCGCGGATGCCGCGCGGGTCCAGGCCGTTGGTCGGCTCGTCGAGGACGAGCAGCCGGGGCGTGCGGAGCAGCGCCGCCGCGAGCCCGAGCCGCTGCCGCATGCCGAGCGAGTACGCCCGGACGGGCCGGGCGTCCACGCCGCCGAGGCCGGCGCGTTCCAGCGCCGTGCCGACGCGGGCGCGCCGCCCGCGCCGCCCGCCGGGGCCGGCGGCGTCCAGGTGGGCGAGGTTGGCGCGGCCCGACAGGTGCGGGTAGAGGCCGGGCGCCTCGACCAGGGCGCCGACGTCGGGCAGGACGCGGTGCACGCGGCGGGGGACGGGCTCGCCCATCATCTCGATCTCGCCGGAGGTGGCGAAGACCAGGCCGAGCAGCATCCGCACGAGCGTCGTCTTGCCCGAGCCGTTCGGGCCGAGCAGCCCGTACCGGTCGCCCTCGCCGACGCGGAGCGCGACGCCGTCGACGGCGGTGACGCGGCCGTACCGCTTGGTCAGCCCGCTGGTGGTGATCATGAGATGAGCTCGCGGGCCACCCGGGCGGCCAGCGCGTCGGTGACGGGGCCGGCGACGAGGAAGGTGCGGTCGCCCGCCGGGACGTGCACGATCGCGGCGGTGAGCCCGGCCGAGCGGAGCAGCAGCGCCTCGCCGCCGGTCACGCCGAGCGGGGCCGCGCCGGCGGCGCGGGCGGTGTCCAGGACGTGCAGGCCGTAGCGGCCGGGCAGCGGCACGACGGCGAAGGAGGAGAAACCGCCCTGGTAGGCGCGCACGTTGGCGACCGACGCGGTGCCGGGCAGGGCCCGCCGCCCCGCCAGCGCCGCGGGCAGCGGGTCGGTGGTGCGGGCGGCGAGGCGGGAGATGAGGTCGGGCGTCTCGACGCGGACGGTCGCGACGCCGGGTGCGGGCCGCGCGGTGACCGTGCCCGCGTCCGGGCGGGCGCGGTCGAGGTCGAGGAAGCGGGTGGTGAGGACGGGTCCGCGCGCCCCCTTGGCGAGGACCCGGACCTCCAGCGCGAGCCCGTCGGCGGGGTCGGCCCACACCTCGACCGCGGCGATCGTGGTGCCGGCGTCGGCGGGCACCACCCGGACGCCCGGCACGCCGCGGCCCGCCACCCGGCGCGGCGCGAGCGCGGTCAGCGCGTCGCCGGGGCGCGCGTAGCCGAGCAGGCGGCGGGCGAGGACGGGCGGCAGCAGGTCGCCGGGGCGCGGCAGGCGGACGGCGGGGTCGCCGACGACGGTGGTGCGCAGGGCGCGCTCGTAGTCCCAGATGGCGAGGCCCCGGCCGTCCTGGTAGTAGTCGCGCTCGCCGGTCGGCGCGAGCAGCGCGACGCGGGACCGTCGCGGCGCGTCGTCCCACACGCGGACGCGCGAGGCGGCGCCGAGGAGCGCGGCCGTGTCCGCCATGCCGGGCAGCGGCGGCAGCGCGATCGCGCCCCGGGTCTCCACGAGGCCCTGGTAGGGGACGCGGGCGGAGGCGAGGACGCGGGCGCGGAGCGCCGCCGGGGGCACGGCGGCGGAGCGGGCCGGGAGCGCGGCGAACGCGAACGGGGCTCCGCACAGGGCCGCCGCCAGCGTCGCGACCAGGAGCCACCGGCGCCGGGACGCGCCACGGACCATGCTCTGTTCTGTCACAGCATGAGGTCTTTTACCCGTTTTGCGGTGCGGTCCAGCCTGGAGATCGTCCGAGATGGGCCAGGATCCGGTCCAGCGCGCCCGCGCCCGGTTCCGCGGGCCGCTCGGGGGCGAACGCGGCGCCCGGCGCGGTGCGGAAATCACCGCCCGGGACGGCGAGCGCGACCTCCAGGGCGGGCGCGGCGAGGTCGTCGTCCAGCGTGTAGGGGAGGCCGAGCGTGCGGGCGACGTCCCAGCCGTGCACCACGTAGTCGATGAAGTGGAAGGACACCGCGAGCGCGCCGGGGAAGCGTGCGCCGGGGCCGAACTCGGGCAGGTCGAGGTCGCGGTCCAGGACGCCGTCGTCCGCGAACGCGGCGATCACGTCCTCGGCCGCCGCCGCGTGGTCGTCGCCGGGGCGTACGGCCCAGTGCGCGAGGTCGGCCCCGTCGCCGCGCGCGGCGGCGGCGAAACCGCGGTGCTGCGCGGTCAGGTGGCCGACGAGGTCGGCGAGGGTCCAGCCGGCGCAGGGGGTGGGGAGGGCCGGGTCGGCGGAGCCCGCGGCGGCGACCAGCGCGGCGCAGGTGCGGACGGCGCGCGCGTCGAGGGGGCGCGGATCAGCGATAGGCATGCGCCGATCGTAAGCAGATGCCTATCATCTGTCCAGCCCTAGGCTGGGGCCATGAGCACCGACGGCCGGCCCGATCTCGCGGCGATGATGGTCCCGCTCGGGCGCGCCCTCATGGCGGCCGAGCGGCCGGCCCTCGACGCGCACGGGCTGACGATGTGGGGCTACAGCGTGCTGCTCGGCCTCGGCGGCGGCGAGCCCGTCCGCACGCAGAGCGCGCTCGCCCGCGACATCGGCGCCGACAAGACCCGCATCATCGGCGTCCTCGACGGCCTCCAGGAGCGCGGGCTGATCGAGCGCGCCCCCGACCCCGCCGACCGCCGCGTCCACCTGCTGTCGCTGACCGCCGAGGGGCGGCGGGTGCGGGAGGCGGTGCGGGCGGCCATCCGCGAGCGCGAGGAGCGGCTGCTCGCCCGCGTCCCCGCCGCCGACCGCGCCGCGTTCCTGCGCACCCTCCAGGCGCTGGCGTCGCTGCCGCGCGAGGAGATCGCCGGCTGAGGACCGGGCGGCGCCGCTCTCGCACGGCCCGTACCGCCCCGGGAACGCGGCGGCCCGGCGGCGCCGCGCGGGCGCCACCGGGCCGATGCCCGCGTCACGAGGTCGTCTGGTCGTCTTCCGCCGTGGCCGGCGCGGCGTCGCCGCCGGTCGCGGCCTGCTGGGCGTCCTGGTCCTGCGGGCGCCAGGTCGGCCAGACGTCGAGCTTCGTGCGGCGCGGGTTGGCCAGAGGGGTGCTCATCGTTGTCGCTGTCCTCCTGTGGAACCTACGAGGTAGGAGGAGATCCTCCCGGATGACCCACCCTGTTCGGCAACATGGTCTAGACCTCGCCGTCCGCGGCCCCCGCGGACCCGGGCCCGCCGTGCGGGCGGGACGTCCGGGACGCCCCCTCCGCAGTGGATCAACGCCGGCGGGGTCCGGTTTCATCCGGCCGGCGGGGCGGCGCCCCCGGACCGGCGCCGGATTACGGACTAGATGGCGACATTACGGATACAAAGGAATACAGACCGTAAATGGCGTTGGAGCGCTGCAACCTGGACGCGGCGGGCGGGGGCTACCTACGCTCGATGCCTGCCGCCGGCCGTTCGACGTACGAGGGAGCCAGGGCCATGACCACCGCTCGCGAGATGCCGGACATCCTGTCGGAGGAGTTCGCCGCCGACCCCTACGGCGCGTACCGGGCGCTCCGCGAGGAGGCGCCGCTCCTCTGGCACGAGGGCATGCAGAGCTACATCGTGTCCCGCTACGAGGACGTCGCCCGCGCCTTCCGCGATCCGGTCTTCACCACCGCCAACTACGACTGGCAGCTCGAACCCGTGCACGGCCGCACCATCCTGCAACTGAGCGGCCGCGAGCACGCCGTGCGGCGCGCCCTCGTCGCCCCCGCCTTCCGCGGCGCCGAGCTCCAGAGCACCTTCCTGCCGGTGATCGAGGCCAACTCGCGGCGGCTCGTCGACGGCTTCCGCGCCGCCGGCCGCGTCGAGCTGGTCGCCGACTACAGCCGGCACTTCCCGATCAACGTGATCGTCGACATGCTCGGCCTCGACCCGGCCGACCACGCCCGCTTCCAGCGCTGGTACACCTCGATCATCGCGTTCCTCGGCAACCTCGCCCAGGACCCCGAGGTCGCCGCGGCGGGCGAGCGGACCCGCCGCGAGCTCGCCGCCTACCTGATCCCCGTCATCCGGGAGCGGCGCGCGCACCCCGGCGACGACCTGCTGTCCACGCTCTGCCGCGCCGAGATCGACGGCACCTCCATGAGCGACGAGGACGTCAAGGCGTTCTGCAGCCTGCTGCTCGCCGCCGGCGGCGAGACCACCGACAAGGCCGTCGCGGCGCTGTTCGCGAACCTGCTCGCCCACCCCGACCAGCTCGCCGCCGTCCGCGCCGACCGGACGCTGATCCCGCGGGCGTTCGCCGAGACGCTGCGGTACAGCCCCCCGGTCCACATGATCATGCGGCAGCCCGCCGCGGACGTCGAGGTCACCGGCGGTACCATCCCGGCCGGCAGCACCGTCACCGCGCTGATCGGCGCCGCCAACCGGGACGCCACCCGCTACGCCGACCCCGACCGCTTCGACGTCTTCCGCACCGACCTGGAGACCACCACGGCGTTCTCCGCCGCCGCCGACCACCTGGCGTTCGCGCTCGGCCGCCACTTCTGCGTCGGCGCGCTGCTCGCCAAGACCGAGGTCGAGGTCGGCGCGAACCACCTCCTCGACGCGATGCCCGACATGCGGCTGCCCGACGGGTTCGTCCCGCAGGAGCAGGGCGTGTTCACCCGCGGCCCGGCCGCCCTGCCGATCGTCTTCACGCCCGCCGGCTGACCGCCGTCACCGGCCGCCGTCCCCGGCGGGCCCGCCGCCCGACGGGGTGTAGGCCACCGGCAGCTCGAACAGCCCGCGCATCCACACCGACGGGCGCCAGCGCAGCGACGGCACCGGCACCGCCAGCTCCACGTCCGGCAGCCGGTCCAGCAGCACCTCCACCGCCGTGCGCGCGATCACCTCGGCGAGCTCGGGCGCCGGGAACGGGCAGCCGTGCTCGCCGTTCCCGAACGACATGTGCGCCTGGTTGCCGTCCGGGCCCGCCGGCTGCGGGTCGGGCGCGCGGTCGCGCGGGCACACGTCCGGGTCGGTGTTGGCGGCGGCGAGCCCGAGGACGACCAGGTCGCCGCCGCGGATGTGCTGCTCGCCGAGCTTGCAGTCCTGCACCGCCCAGCGGCCGATGAAGTTCTGCGTCGGGGTGTTCTCCCACAGCACCTCGCCGAGCGCCTGCTTGATGCTGGACCGGCCGCCCTGCAGCGTCACCGAGAACCGGTCGTCGGTCAGCATCAGCCGCAGCGTGTTGCCGATCCAGTTGCCCGTCGGCTGCTGCGCCGCCGCCATCACCACCAGCAGGTCGATGACGACCTCGTCCTCGGTCAGCCCCGCCGGGTGCCGGAGCAGCCGGGACGGCACGTCCAGGCCGGGCCGCCGGTTCCTGTCGGCGACCAGGCCCTGCATCCGGGCGTGGATGCGGCCGTGCGCGGCGGCGGCCTTCTCGCCGCTGTCGAGCGACTCGGCGATGTCGGCGACCAGCGCCGGGATGTCGGCGGGCGGCAGCCCGTACAGCTGCGCCATCACCAGCAGCGGGACGCGCAGCGCGAACTCCTCCACGAGGTCGGCGCGGCCCCGCCCGGCGAACGCGTCGATCAGCCCGTCGGACACCTCGGCGCACAGGTCGGCGAGCTCGGTGCGGTCGACGGCGTCCAGGGCGTCGCCGATCGCGCCCGCCCGCCGCCGGTGCTCGGGGCCCTCGGCGAACATCACCGACGGCGTCCAGCCGACGTAGGGCATCAGCGGCCAGTCGTCGGGGATGAGGTCCCAGGCGTTCCAGCGCCGGCAGTCGCGCGCGAACAGCCGCGGGTTGCCGGTGACGTGGCTGACCTCGCGGTAGCCGAGGACGAACCAGGCGGGCACGTCGCCGTCCAGCAGCACCGGCGCGACCGGCCCGTACTCGCGGCGGAGCGCCGTGTACAGCCGGTCGGGGTCGCCGGCGATCGCCGGGCCGTACACCCGCGTGGGGCGGGGGTGGCCCGGATGCGGCGGGCGGCCCGCGGCGGCGGCGCCGGGGCCGGAGGGTCCGGCGGACGGGTCGGGGGAGGTGAGGGAGTCGGTCACGGCGTGCGCTCCGCGGAGTGGAGGTCGGTGAGGTGGGCGACGAGGTCGATCAGGACGTGCTTGGCCGAGCGGCGCGCGCGGGCGTCGCACTCGATGAGCGGGATGCGCGGGCTGAGGTCGAGCGCCTGCCGGACGCGCGCCAGCGGCGGGCGCGGCCCGTCGAAGCGGTTCACCGCCACGATGAACGGCATCCCGTGGTGCTCCAGCCGGTCGATGGCGTACCAGGAGTCGGCGATGCGGCGGGTGTCGACGAGCACGACGGCGCCGAGGCTGCCGCCGAACAGCTGATCCCACAGGAACCAGAACCGCTGCTGGCCGGGCGCGCCGAACAGGTACAGCACCTGGCGGTCGTTCAGGGTGATGCGGCCGAAGTCGAACGCGACGGTCGTGGTGTTCTTGTCGGCGACCGCGGCCGGGTCGTCGATGCCGACGCCCGCCGTCGTCATGATCTCCTCGGTGGACAGCGGCGGGATCTCGCTCACCGCGCCGACCAGGGTCGTCTTGCCGGCGCCGAACCCGCCCACGATCACGATCTTCAGGGCGTCGCCGACGGTGGCGCGGAGCGGCGGCCCGCTCCGGACGGCGGCGGCGCGCTGCACCACCGTGGGGGCGGACGGGTCAGAGGTTCTGGAGTCCAACGAGCACCTGCTTCAGGGTTTCCAGGTCGGGCAGCCGGTCCGGGGCGGGCGCCGAGACGGGCGGCCGGACGGCGATCCGGCCGACCGCCAGCAGATCGCGCAGCAGCAGCTTCACCACCGTCACCGGCAGTGCCAGGTACGACGACAGCTCGGCCAGCGACAGCGGCCCGTCCGAGCAGAGCCGCAGGATCGCGGCGTGCTCGGTGGGCAGCCCCGGCGGCGGCACGCCGACCCCGACTACCAGCGTCACCAGGTCGAGCACCGCGTCGCGCGGGTTCGGCGCCCCGTCCCGGCGCAGCGCGTCCTGGTGGGCGGCGGCGCGGGCGACGAGGCGGCCGCCGGTGACGATGTACAGCCGGTCGGGGTCCTCGCCGCCGACCTGCCGGGTGTTCACGACGTGCCGGACGGGGGCCGGGCCCCGTCCGGCGGCTGCGGGGCGGCCTGCGGGCGGCGCGGCGGCGCGGTGAGGTGGTCGCCGATCTGGTCGACCAGCTCGTTCATGAAGTGCGCGACGAGGCCGACCTCGGCGTCCTCGGTGGTGACCACCGCCAGGTGGGCGCCCTCCCCGGCCGGCACGATCAGCAGCACGCCGCCGCGGAACTCCACCATCGACTGCCCGGCGCCGAGGCCCTCGCCGAACTCGCCGGACGCGCTCAGCGCGAGGCTCTGGATGCCCGCGGCGATCGCCGACAGCTGGTCGGCGGCGTCGACGCTGAGGCCGGGGGTGTAGCAGACCTTCAGGCCGTCCTTGGACAGCACCAGGGCGTGCCGGCCGCCGGGCGCCTTGGTCAGCATGTTCTCCAGCATCCAGCCGAGATCGCGATCGTGGGAGCTCATGGGTTCGCGGGGCCGCGCGTGCCCCTGCCTCCTGCCTGTAGGTGGACGTCACTTGGCGTCGCGGTCGCGGCCGGCCTGCCGGAACGCGGCGAAACGGGCGGCGCCGTCCCCGCGCGGGGGCGGGGCCTCGTGCACCGGCTCGAAGTTGGGACCCGAGACCGGGTAGGGCGAGTTGGCGAGCGTCTCGCCGGCCTTGCGCTGCGGCAGCACGAACCCCCCGTCGTCCTCGCCGCCGCCGCCGTCGCTGCCGCCGGCCGGGACCGCGTCCGCCGGGGCGCCGGGGACCGGGACCGGAGCCGCGATCGGGGCGGTGGCCGGGACGGCCTGCGGCAGCGGGTTGGCGCGCGGCGGGGTGCTCAGCGGCGAGCGCGTGCCGCTGAACAGGAAGTCCTCCCGCGGCTGCGTGATGAGGGTGCGGGGGATCATCACGACGACGCCGATGCCGCCGCGCGCCGACGGCCGGTAGTTGACCCGCAGCCCGTGCTTGGCCGCGAGCTTGCCGACGACGGTGAGGCCGATCCGCGCGCTCGGCAGGTTGTCCAGCGAGATGGGCTGCGACACCGCCCGCTGCGCGCGGTCGCGCTCGCGGCTGCGCATCCCGAGGCCGCTGTCCTCCAGCACCACGACGACGCCCGCGTCCTCCTCCTCGACGTAGACGTGCACGTCGGTGTTGCGGGCGGAGAAGTTGGCGGCGTTGTCCATCAGCTCGGCGAGCGCGTGCATGACGCCCTCGGCGGCGTGCCCGGCGACGGCCGCGCCGCAGGTGTTGTGCAGCTGGACGCGGGTGTAGTCGTTGATGCGCCCGAGCGCGCCGCGCAGGATGCTCTCCATCCGGATCGGCTTGGTCCAGCGCCGCCCGGACCGGCCGCCCGACAGGAGCGCGACGCCGTCGGCGAAGCGCCCCATCTGCGAGACCCGGTGGTCGAGCGCGAGCAGGTCGTGGAAGACCGGCTGCTCGTCGTAGCGGAACTCCAGCTCGCGCAGCTCGGCCAGCATGCTGGTCGCCATCGCCTGGAGCCGGGCGCCCGCGCTCGCGCAGGCCGACAGCGTCGAGGCGTTGATCCGCTCGGTCATCGAGACGCCGTGCACCGCGTCGTGCAGGAGCTGCGCGGCCAGCGCGTTCGCGGGCTTCGGCGCCTCGAACAGGATGCGGTCGGCGTTGACGCGCTTGGTGCGGATCCGCTGGATCGCCGCCGGCAGCGTCTCCTCGACGATGAGCCGCAGCTCGTCCTCCAGCGCCGCGGTGAGCGCCTTGGCGGTCGCGGCGGCGCGCTCGGCGGCGGCGATCTCGTGCGTGACGGTGTGCAGCATCCGCTGCAACGCCGGGTTGCCGGGCCGCGCCAGATCCGTGAGCGCGCCGTCGGGCGACGCGCCCTCGCGGACGCGGCGCACGGCCGTCGGCAGCGTGTTCTCCAGCAGGTCGACGATCTGCCGCTCCAGCCGGGCGCCCTCGCCGGCGAGGGCCGCGGCCCGCTCGCGGGCGCTCCGCGCCGCCGCCGCGTAGTAGGCGGCGACCGCGAGCGCGAGCGCGACCAGCAGGCTGGCTCCGCCGCCGCCCCAGGCGACCATGGCCTTGTCGTCCTGGTCGGCGGCGAACAGCGCCCACAGCCAGGCCGCGCCGAGCACGGTCACCGCCGCGAGCCAGACGACGAGCGCCCGCTCCAGCGGTGAACGATCCACCTCGAATGCGTGTGCTGACATAGTTCAGGTCCTCGGGGAAGTGCGGGCAGGACGAGTCCGGACCGGAGGGCGCCACCGCCCCGCGCAGCGGCGGCGGGCGCCTCGCGCACGATGAGCCGCAAAACAAACGGGCACGTACCCGAGCATGCAACACACCGAATGGCCGGGCATGTCAATTCCCCTAAAAACCCGCCCCCGCCGCCGTACCTATTCGTATTTGACCGCCATGTCAAAACCATTCATCTATGGGTGATTTGATCCATTCATCCCCGCGCCGCCGGCAATGACCACCCGGTCGCTGCACGTTGAGATGCGGCGTGTTGGGCACTTCGAAGATCGAAAGTGCCCAACACGCCGCATCTCAACATGTGATGACCGGGTGGTCGCGGGGAGCGGGGCGGCGCCTTACCTTCGGTCGTCCGAAGTGAGGCGGCGGAGGAGGGTGAGGTGGTCGGTGCCGGCCTCGGTGAGGAGGCGCTGGGCCGCGGGCGGCGGGGCCTGGCCGAGGCGGACGGGGTTGCCGACGAGGCCGATGCGGTTCAGCCCGTCGCCTCCCGCGAGGCGCGATTCCGGGGTGGCGCCGCCGCTCAGCCGGTAGAGGCGCCAGGCGCTGCCCGCGGGGTGGCTGGCCAGCAGCAGGTCGGGGCGCCGCCAGGCGATGAAGGCCCACCGCCGGTCGGTGCCGACGGCGCGCACGAGGACGGTGTCCTGCTCCTCGCCGAGCATCGTCGCGACGCGAGCGGCGACGGGCACGGGGTTGGTGAAGGTGCCCGAGACGGTGTAGAGGCCGTCGTCCAGCTCCAGGTCCCAGCCGGTTCCGGCGAGTTCGGCGGTCGCGCTCACGAGCGGGTCGGACACCCCCGCCTCGTCGTGCAGCTCGCCGAGCGCGGCGCGGGTCAGCACGCGCGCCCGCGGTGCGGCGGACGCGATGAGCAGGTCCCCGGCCCCGTCGGGATCGGCGGCGGCGACCGCGCCGCGCGCCAGGTCCCAGGCGCGTTCGGCCAGGGCGTCGTCGGCCGGGCCGCCGCCGCGCAGCAGGCCGACGCAGACGGCGGTGAGGACGTGCTGCGCCGGGTCGCCGGCCAGCGCGGCGATGACGCGGGCGAGCTCGGGCCGCCAGGACGGGTCGTCCGGCGCCCAGACGCCATGGCCGAGCAACAGGACCAGCAGGCGGCCGAGCAGCGGCGTCGCGGCGGCCTCGGGGACCCAGGCGCGCCAGGCGTCCGGGTCGGGGATCTCGACCGTGCCGGGCGCGGGCGCGAGCCCCCAATGCGGCTCGGGCGCCGCGTTGGCGAGGCGCTCCGCGCAGCCGCCGGGATCGTCCAGGTAGTCACCGCGGAAGCGGGCGGCGACGAAGGGGTCGGCGAGGATCGCCGCCTCGTCGTAGCCGGTCTCGAAGGCGCCCGTGGAGGTGGCGGCGGCGAACACCGGCGCGGAGTCGGCGCCGGTCTGCACGGCGGAACCCGGCCTGACGTCGGCGTCGAAGACCTTCACGCGCTCGCGCGCCGTGACGGTGCCGAGCGCGGTCCAGGAGGCGGGCGCGCCGTCGGGGGAGACGCGCACGGGCACCGAAGTGTCGTAGGCGGCCGCTAGCGTGACACGCAGGCCACTCTCGGTGACCAGCGCCCCGATCGCCGAGCGGGCCGGCCGTGCCGCCGGGCGCTCCCGGCGGCGGCCCTCCAGCTCGGCCAGGGGAAAGGAGGTTCCCGCTGGCAGCAGCGACGCGTTCACGGGCGCCAGCACGACGAGCTCGCAGTTCCCCTCGGCCGCCGTCGAGGTCAGCGCGGCGGCGGTCAGCTCCGACCCGCCGACCAGCGCGTGGCGGCGCCCGTCCACCGCCCACTCCAGCAGCCGCCCGTGCCGCGGCCGCTCCTCCGGCAGCAGCCGGACCTCCAGCGGCCGGTCGCCCGCGGCCAGCACGATCGCGTCGCCCTCGTAGGCACCGAGCTCCGGCTGCAGCCCGAGCACCGTCCGCGCGGGCGAGAAGCGGTCCAACACCCCGTCCAGGGTCTCCCCGGACGGGTCGAGCACCGGCGCGTACAGCACCAGCTCGTCCACCGGCCCGGCGGGAAGCCGCGCCAGCAGCCCCTCGTCCAGGTTGTGCAGCACCCGAACGGCGACATGGCCGTCCCCGCCGTCCGGGTCGGCGGTGGGGAGGGAGGCGGCGATGTCTTCCAGGACGGTCGCGGCGTGGCCGGGGAGGGCGATCGTCTCGGTGAGCTGGAGCAGCCACATGCCGATGTCGCCGAGGGCGGCGCCGCCGCGCAGGACGGTCCAGAGCTCGTCGGCGCCGTTCCAGCCCGCGGGCGTCGGGTCGCCGGAGCCGAGGGCGGCGACGGCCTCGCCGTCGCCGACGAGCAGGGCGAGGCGCGCGTGGAACAGGCCGGGCACCGCGGCCAGGGCGTGCAGGTAGTCGCGGCCCGCGAGGCGCACGTCCACGGCCTCGGAGGAGGCGCCCGCCGCGTCGCCGATCACGGTGACGCGCGCGCCGAGGGCGCGGGCGGCCGGGACGGCGGTCCGCTCCAGGAACGCCAGGTCCACGTCGTGGCCGAGGAGCAGCAGGTCGCGCAGCCGGGCGCCGCCTGTGCGGCGCGTCCACTCCTCCAGCAGCGTCAGAGGCGAGGCGAGGGTCACGCGTCCACTCCCAAGAGCGTCGAGCCGAGCGGTGTCACGGACGCGCCCGGGGTGAGCAGGCCGAGCCGTGCGCCGAGCGACGCCAGCGCGGCGAGGCCGGTCCCGCCGGCGGCCGGGGGACGGGCGTCCAGGCGCTCGCGCCGGGCCTGGCCGGCCAGGTCGGCTTGGAGGCGGACGGCCAGGTCGCGGACGGGGCGGTCGAGGTGCTCCTCGGTGCGGAGCGCCACCCAGACCGGGTTGAGGATCTCGGTCGGCGGCCCGACGAAGGCCGCGCGGGCGGCGCCGTCCAGCTCCCCGGCGCGGCGCCCGCCGATCAGCAGCAGCCCGAAGTGGGTGAGGGCGTCGTCGCCGCCGGCGAGGACGATCCGCTCGATCGGCGACGGGTGGCCGCCGCGCGTCGTCGGCGGCAGGTCGTTCAGGAACGCGCGGGTGCCGACGGCGGGCAGGGCGTCGGGCAGCGCGTCCGGGGCCTCGCGGGACTCCGCCCAGATCCGCTGCCAGGCCCGCACCGAGTGGGCGCGCAGCAGCACGCCGCGCCAGCCGAGGGTCTCGGGGAGCGCGGCGAGCACCGGGTCGGTCGCGGCCTGGCCGCCGAAGGCGACCGCCGAGGCCGTCACGTCGTCCCAGCTCGCGGACGGGTCGCCGTGCAGCGCCGCGGCGCGGGCGAGGACGCGCAGCGTGCCGCGGCGCCGCAGGTCCTCGGGCGTCCACTCGGCCGGGTCGTGGCGCCCGGCGCGGACGGCGGTGAACACGCCGCTCAGCCAGGACGCCTCGGGCGCCTCGGCGGAGCCCGGCGCGACGGCGCGCAGCGCGTCGAGCCGCTCCCAGCCGAGGCGGTCCTCCGCGGCGGCCTCGATCAGCGGCGCGAACAGGGCGCGCACCGACGGCGGGCAGGTGTGCCGCCCCGGCCGCAGGGCGCCGTCGCGGAACGCGATCGTGCCGAGGACGGCGCTCGGCCAGGCGTAGGCGTCCCAGCCCGGCAGCGCCGCGCCCGCCGCGCCGGCCACGTCGAGGTCGTCGCCGAGCCAGGGCTCGACCAGCGCCGCGCCGGGGGCGGCGCCGTCGTCGTGCAGCAGCGAGACCGCCAGCATGATCGCCTCGGCGCGGCGGGCGAGCCGCCGCGACGCCGCCGCGTCCAGCCCCGCCCGCCCGGCGTGCGCGGCGAGCGCCGCGTACAGGGCGTAGGGGCGCAGCAGGGGCGTGGCGGCGGTGACGCCGGGGGCGAGGCGGCCGGCCTCGCCGGCCAGGGCCCGCCCGACGTCCGGGGGACGGTCCGCCGCTGTCCGCCCCGGCCCGCGTACCGCCCAGCCGGGCCCGTCGATGACCGCTCTCACCAGCCCCCACCTTCGATCCACCTGCTCGGGAGAAACGTACCGGGTCGCCGGACGCCGCCGCGCAGCAAGATCGAAACTGCCGGATCAGGGGCCGCCGCGCTCCAGCATCGCGGTGAACACGTGGTTGCGGTCCAGGCGGCTGCCCGGCGTGCGGCCCCCGCCCCAGCCGATCAGCTCCCGGTAGGCGCCGAACGCGCCCGCCTCCTCCAGCGCGGCCTGGTCGGCCTGCGGCGACCCGGCGGGCGCCGGGCCGGAGAGCGGCGCGACGTACAGCGCGTCGGTCGGGCAGTTGGCCTCGCACATGAAGCAGGTCTGGCAGTCCGGCTGCCGCGCGATGACGGGGACGCCGTCCGCGCCCCGCTCGAACACGTCGGTCGGGCACACCTTGATGCAGATGTCGCACGCCACGCAGGCCCCGGCGCGAACGACCTCGATCACCGTCCCGCCTCCGCCGCCGCGGACGCGCCCGGCACCGCTGTCCCATCGGGCGCCGCGGCGGTCGTGCCAAGCCCTACGACCGCCGCGGCCGCCCGGGACGTTGCGGTCGTTCCGGCGACCGTGCTGGTCTCGCGGGCGGAGGGCTCGGGGGACGTCCAGAGGTCGTCGAGGCCGCCGACGCGGATGCGGTGCCGGAGGGCGGGGTCGGTGGGGTGGCCGGTCAGGCGGTGGAGGCCGCGGGTCTCGGGGCGGGCGAGGGCGGCGGTGTACATCCAGCGGGCGTGGGCGACGAGGGCGGCCGCTTCGCGGGCGCGCAGGCGGTCGCGGTGGGTGGGGGCGGCGAGGCCCTCGCGGGTCGCGCGCCAGAGGTCGTCGAGGGCCGCGAGGGAGCGGCGGAGGCCGGCGGGGGTGCGGAAGTAGTTGCGGTCCAGGGGCAGGGTCTCGCGCTGGACGCCCTCGACGACGTCGGCGGGCCGGGTGCGGCCCGCCGCGAGGCCGGCGGCGCCGGCGGGCGGGGCGCCGTCCTGGACGCCGGCGCGGGCGAAGGCCGCGGCGCCGCGGCCCGCCCAGGTGCCCGAGGAGATCGCCCAGGCGCCGTTGTAGGCGCCGCCGCCGCTGACCGCGCCGCTGACGAGCTCGCGGGTGGCGACGTCGCCCGCGGCGAACAGCCCGGGGACGGACGTGGCGCAGTCCGCGCCGGCGATGCGGAGGCCGCCGGTGCCGCGGACGGTGCCCTCCAGCACCATGCGGACGGGGTAGCGGTCGCGGAAGGGGTCGATGCCGGCCTTGTCCAGCGGCAGGAAGTAGTTGGGCTGGGCCTGCCGCATGGCCTGCCGCAGGTGCGCGGGCGCCCGGTCGAGCCGCGCGTGCACCGTGCGGCCCTCGGCGAGCAGCGCCGCGACGCGGTCGCGGCCGGCGAGGGGGTCCGGCAGGTCGAGGACGGTGCCGTCGTCCAGCGAGTAGGTCGCGAACATCATCATCAGGCCCTTGGTGTGCGCGCCGTGGGCGGGCGAGAGGGCGTAGGCGGCGGAGAACTCCATGCCCGACAGGTCGGCGCCGAGCTCGGCGGCCATCAGGTGCCCGTCGCCGGTGTCGACGTTCAGGCCGAACGCGCCGGACAGGAACGCGCAGCCGCCGGTGGCGAGGACGACGGCGCCCGCGCGGACCGTCCAGGGCCGCCCGCCGTCCTGCCGGTGCAGGCCGGCGGCGCCCACCGCGGCGCCGTCCGCGCCGCGCAGCAGCCGCAGCGCGGGCGCGTGGTCCAGGATCGTGACGCCGCCGCGGTGCACGCGGCGGCGCATCCGCCGCATGTACTCCGGTCCCTGGAGGCTGCCGCGCCGCTCGGCGCCCGCGTCGTCGCGGGGGAAGGGGTAGCCCCAGGCGGCGAGGTCGCCGACGCGCAGGTGGGTCTCCGCCAGGACGCGCGCCATCCAGCCGGTGTCGGCGAGGCCGAGGCTGCTCCGCAGGCGCGCGGTCACCGCCGCCTCGCGGGCGGCGGGGTCGGGCGGGACGTACCAGAGGTTGTTGCCGCCCGCGGCGGCCGAGCCGCTCGTCCCGCAGTAGCCCTTGTCGGCGAGGACGACGCGGGCGCCGGCCGCGGCGGCGGCCACCGCCGCCCAGGTCCCGGCGGGGCCGCCGCCGAGGACCAGGACGTCGGTGGTCAGGTCGGTCGCCGTCACCCGCGCGCCCCCGGCGCGATCCAGGAGTCCAGCGGGTAGTCGGCCGGGATGAGCTTCTGCTGGACGAGGAACGCCTTGGTGCCCTCCAGCAGCTTCAGGCCTTGAGGGGTGAAGGGCTGGTCGGCGACCTGGCTGCGCAGCGTCGTCTTGGCGGTGATGTCGGCGGGGTAGCCGCCGATGGAGGCGAGGTAGCCGGTGTAGCCGGTCCAGTCGGCCTTGGCGGCCCGCGCGCCCGTCCGCTCGACGTTCTGCCAGCTCTTGACGATGCCGGGGTGGGCGTCCAGGAACTTCTGGGTGACGACGGTGGCGGTGGTGCCGAGCAGGTCGGGGTGGTCGCGGGACGCCGTGTCGATCACCGGCAGGCCCTTGCGGCGCTCGATCTCGACGTTGGCCGAGACGAGGCCGCCGGCGTCGATGGCGCCCTTCTCCAGGGCCGCGACGATGGCGGGCGTGTACATGTTGACGAGGGTGGCGTGCACGCCGGCCTGCTGGAGGGCGCCGAGCAGGTAGCGGTGGATGTAGGAGCCGACCTGCACGCCGATCTTCTTGCCCTCCAGCTCCTTCAGCGAGGACACGCCGCCCTTCTTGGTGACGACGGCGGCGTCCAGCCCGACGCCCGGCTGCGAGATCAGGCGGGTCGGCAGCTTCGTGCCGCGGCCGACGAGGGCGGGGGTGTCGCCGTAGACGCCGAGGTCGAGGGAGCCGCCGGCGAGGGCCTGGTTCAGGTCGGGCCCGTTCTGGAACGTCGCCACCTTGATCTTGGTGATGCCGAGGCCCTTCAGCTCGGGCAGCAGCTCGCCCTTGCTGTCGAGGTAGCCGGCGGCGCCGCCCAGCTTGACGACCTTGCCCGCGCTGATCACGCCGATCCGCAGGGTGAGGGCGTCGGCCGCGTCGGAGGTGCCGCACGCGGCCGCGCCGGTGACGGGCAGCAGGACGGCGAGGGCGGCTTTGAGGAACCGGGATGTCACGGGCGTGCCTTTCGGGGGGTGGAACGTCGGGGAGGAGGGGCGGTCAGGAGGTGAGGGGGGCGCGCGGTCCGGCGCCGGGCAGGGCCGGGCCGATGGCGCGGGCGGCGCCGGGCGTGCGGCCCTTGCCCCAGCCGATCTGCGCGCGGTAGCTGCCGAGGCGGCCCTGCTCGGCGAGGCGGGCCTCGTCCAGCAGCTCCGAGCCGGCGGGCAGCCGGTGCGACTGCGGGGCGACGAACAGCGCGTCGGCGGGGCAGTACGCCTCGCACATGAAGCAGGTCTGGCAGTCGCCCTGCCGGGCGAGGACGGGGACGCCGTCGGGGCCGCGCTCGAACACGTCGGTCGGGCAGACCTCGATGCACTTGTCGCAGGCGATGCAGCGGTCCCGGGAGACGATCTCGATCACGACGCCACCGCCGCGAGGCCGCCGCGGGCGGCCGGCTCGGGCGCCGTCCACACCTCGTCCAGGCCGCCGGTGAGGAGCCGGTGGTGCTGGGCGGGGTCGAGGTCGGGGAAGTCCTGGCGCTTGTGCATGCCGCGCGTCTCGGTGCGGGCGAGCGCGGCGTTGTACATCCAGCGGGCGTGCGCCGTCATGGCCGCCGCCGAGCGCGCGCGCACGACATCGCCGTTCTCGCCGTGCAGCGACGCGCGCACGTCGCGCCACACCTCGTCCAGGACGGACAGCGCGGGGGCGAGGCGGTCGCCGTGCCGCAGGAGGTTCTTGTCGTAGGGGATGACCTCGTTCTGCACGGCCTTGATGACGTCGTTGAAGGCCGACGGGTCGCCGGGCGTCCCGGCCGGGCGCAGTCCGGCGCCGCCGAGGCCGTGCGTGGTGCGGGCAAGCGCGCGCGAGCCGAGGGAGCGTGCGTGGCGCGCGGCGCCCTGCCCTGCCCAGGTGCCCGACGACATGGCCCAGGCGGAGTTGTGGCTGCCGCCGCCGGTGAAGCCGCCGCAGATGGGTTCGCGCGTCGCCGCGTCGCCCGCCGCGTACAGGCCGGGGACGGACGTGGCGCAGTCGAAGCCGGTGAGGCGGATGCCGCCGGTGCCGCGGACGGTGCCCTCGGCGAGCATCGTCACCGCGAACAGGTCGCGGAACGGGTCGATGCCCTGCCGGTCGAAGGGCAGGAAGAAGTTGGGCTGGGCGAGCCGCATCGCGAGCATGTCCTCGGGCGTCGCCTGGTCGAGGCGGGCGTAGACCTTCTCGCTCAGCAGCGTCCGCGCGATCACCGACCGGCCGCGCTGGCTGCCCGCGCCCTCCAGGACGCTGCCGTCGCCCCGGTAGAACGTCGCGAACGAGTAGAACGCCGTCTTGGTGACGGAGGTGAACTCCGGCGCGATCGCGTAGGCGTTGGAGAACTCCATGCCGGACAGGTCCGCGCCCGCCTCAGCCGCGAACAGCGCCCCGTCGCCGGTGTTGACGTTGCAGCCGAGCGCCTTGCTGAGGAACGCGCAGCCGCCCGTCGCCAGCACGACGGCCCCCGCGCGCACCCGGTAGGACTGGTCGTGCTGCCGCCGGTACCCGGCGAGCCCCGCGACGGCGCCCTCGGCGTCCACCAGCAGCTCGGTGACGGGGCTGTGGTCGAGGATGCGCGCGCCCGCGCGCTTCACCCGCGTCCGCATCCGCCGCATGTACTCCGGCCCCTGCAGCCCGCGGCGGATCTGCGCCCCGTCCGCCCCGACGGGGAACGGGTAGCGGCCGACCTCGGCGAGCTCGTTCATGTTGGCGTAGGTCTGGTCGAGGACGCGGTCCATCCAGGCGTGGTCGGCGAGGTGGCCGCCGAGCGTCTCGCGGCTCGCCTTGGCGGCGGCCCGCGCGTCCGCGTCCGGCGCGACGTACCAGACGCCGGTGCCGGCGGCGGCGGTCGCGCCGGACGTCCCGAGGTGGCCCTTGTCGACCACCAGGACGTCGGCGCCGGCCTCGGCGGCCTTCACCGCCGCCCACGCGGCGGCCGGGCCGCCCCCCGCGACGACGACGTCGGCGGTCAGGTCCAGTTCGCTCATCGGTTCTCCTTCTCGACGCCGAGGCCGCTCAGCAGCCGGCGCCGCAGCGCGACGAAGTCGGGGTGGTCCAGGGCGCGGGGGCGCGGCAGGTCGACGGTGATCTCCTCGGCGAGGCGGCCGTCCGCGAGCAGCAGCGCCCGGTCGGCGAGCAGGAGGGCCTCCTCGACGTCGTGGGTGACGAGCAGGACGGCGGGCCGGTGCTCGGCCCACAGGTCGGCGACGAGCTCCTGCGCCTTCATCCGGGTGAGCGCGTCGAGCGCGCCGAACGGCTCGTCCAGCAGCAGCAGCTGCGGGGTGCGCACCAGGGCGCGGGCGAGGGCGACGCGCTGCGACTCGCCGCCCGACAGGGTGAGCGGCCACGCCTCCGCGCGGTCCTTCAGCCCGACCTCGGTGAGGGCGGCGACGGCGCGGGCCTTCAGATCCGGGCCCTTCACCCCGAGGACGACGTTCTTCCACACCCGCGCCCAGGGCAGCAGGCGGTGCTCCTGGTAGACGACGGCCTTGCGGTCGGGCAGGCCGAGGTCGCCGCCCGCCTGCGGGTCGAGGCCGCCGAGCGCGCGCAGCAGCGTGCTCTTGCCCGAGCCGCTCGCGCCGAGCAGCGCGACGAACTCGCCGGGCGCGATGTCGAGGTCGACGCGGTCCAGCACCGTCCGGTCCCCGAAGGACCGGGAGAGGCCGCGGACGCGCACGCCCTCGTGCAGGGTGACGGTCATCGCGCGACCAGCCCCCGCCGCCAGGCCAGCGCCCGCCGCTCCACGGCGCGCACCAGCAGGTCGGTGGCCAGGCCGAGCAGCGCGTAGACGACGAGGACGACGAACACCTCGTCGGTCCGCATGAACTGCGTCGCCTGGTTGATCAGGTAGCCGATGCCCGCGCTCGTCGCCGACTGCTCGGCGACGACGAGGCTGAGCCAGGCGACGCCGAGCGCCTGCCGCAGGCCGACGAGGATCTGCGGCAGCGCGCCCGGCAGCACCACCTTGGTGATGAGGCCGAACCGGCCGACGCCGCAGGACCGCGCCGACTCGACGAGCCGCTCGTCCACGCCGCGGATGCCGTGGAAGACGTTGATGTAGAGCGGGAACACCACGCCGACGGCGATGAGCGACACCTTGGAGGTCTCGCCGATGCCGAACCAGATGATGAACAGCGGCACGAGCGCGAGGTGCGGCAGCATCCGCACCGCCTGCACGGGCGCGTCCACCAGGTCCTCGCCGAGCCGCGCGAGCCCGGCGGCGAGGCCGAGCACCAGCCCGGCGGACAGGCCGATCGCCAGGCCCTTCAGCACCCGCAGCAGCGAGACGCCGAGGTTGGCGGCCAGCTCGCCGGACTCCACCAGCCGCCCGGCCGCCGCGACGACCTGCGCGGGCGAGGGCGTCGTCGAGCCGAGCAGCCCGGCCGACGCGCCGGCCTGCCAGGCCGCCAGGACGATCACCAGGCCGCTGAGGCGGCGCGCGGTGCGCGCGAGCGAGCGGGACCGGGCGGCGGCGCGGCGCCGGGCCGCCGGGACCGGCGGCCCCGCGGCGGACGCCGGCGCACCGGCGGGTGGATCGAGGACGTCGACGGACATGGTGGGGGAACACCTCCGGGGCGGGCGGGGGCAAGCCGGGGCCGGGCGCTGGGGGGCGGAGTCAGGGGAAAAGGAAGCCGTGAAGGCGGACGCGCATCGTCGCGCGGAGTGACGGACGGGCCGGGCGGGCCGGGCACGGTGCGGCGTTGGGAGGGCTCAACAGCGGGCGCTGCACACGCGGAGCAGATCGATGTGGCGCCGTGCCACGAGGTCGATCGCTGCGTCCATGCGCCCATCATGCAGGACCGCCCGACCCCTGCCTAGGGGGTGGATCAGCCTTCTGACGTGCGACGGGATCCACCGACTCCCTAAATTCAACAAAACCTACCGATTTACCAGGGAATACATCGCTCGGCCCGCCCTCTCCTCGGCCCCCAAGGTGACGAAGGTCTCACCCTTCTGCCACCTGTCTCCACCCAGCGGTCACTTCCGATAGTCACTCTCGGTAATTACAGCGCGAACGAAAACCAGAAGCCCGCCCTCGCCCCCTACGGCATGCTCGACCCCATCGAAAGCCGCTGTCCGAGCCGAGAGAGGGAGGGCGAGCGTGCTGCCCGAGGGATACGAGGTCGATACCGACCCGGCACGGCTGGACGTCGAGCGCGTGCACGGGTGGTTGTCGGAAGGGGCGTACTGGGCGAAGGGTCGTCCGCGCGAGAAGCAGGAGCGGGCCATCGCGGGGTCGCTCAACTTCGGGCTCTACGACACCGCCTCGGGCGCGCAGGCCGGATACGCCCGCGTCGTCACCGACGGGGTCACGTTCGCGTGGCTGTGCGACGTGTTCATCGATCCGGCGCTGCGCGGCCAGGGGCTCGGGACGGCGTTCGCCGCGGCCGTCCGCGACCATCTCGCGGGGTTCGGGCTGCGGCGGATCCTGCTCGCCACCGCTGACGCCCACGACGTCTACCGCAAGGTCGGGTTCGTACCGCTCGCCGACCCGGGAAAGTGGATGGTCCTCGGCGAGGAATAGGAGCGGCCGGCGCGGCTACCAGGCGAAGGACTCGGGGGAGGGGGCGGGGCCGGGGAAGATGTCGTCCAGGGTGGCCAGCAGTTCGGCGGGCAGGTCCAGGTCGACGGCCCGGAGCGCGGACTCCAGGTGCCCGGGGGTGCGCGGGCCGACGATCGGGCCGGTGACGCCGGGCCGGGTGAGCAGCCAGGCGAGGGCGACCTCGCCCGGTTCCAGGCCGTGCGCGGCGACCGCGTCCTCGTACGCCTGCACCTTCGCCCGCACCGCCGGGTCGGCGAGGCCGCGCGCCGACCGGCCGATCTTCGTGCGCTCGCCCGCGCCCTCGCGCTCCTTGCGGAGCGCGCCGCCGAGCAGCCCCTGGTTCAGCGGCGACCACGGGATGACGCCGAGGCCGTACTCGCGCGCGGCCGGGATGACGTCCATCTCGGCGCGCCGCTCCAGCAGGTTGTAGAAGCACTGCTCGCTGACCAGGCCGAGGCGCCCGCGGCGCCGCTCGTTGGCGCGCGCGATGCCCCAGCCGGGGAAGTTGGACGAGCCGACGTACAGCACCTTGCCCTGGGCGATCAGGACGTCCATCGCCTGCCAGATCTCCTCGACCGGCGTCGCCCGGTCGATGTGGTGGAACTGGTAGAGGTCGATGCGGTCGGTGCGCAGCCGCCGCAGGCTGGCGTCCACGGCCCGGCGGATCGCCGCCGCCGACAGCCGGTCGTGGTTCGGCCACGGCTCGCCGTCGGTCATCGGCAGGTAGCCCTTGGTCGCGAGGACGGTGCGGTCGCGGCGGCCGCCGCCGCGCGCGAACCAGGACCCGAGGAGCTCCTCGGTGAGGCCGCGCCGCCCGTCGTCGCCGTAGATGTTCGCGGTGTCGACGAGGTTGATCCCGGCGTCGAGCGCGGCGTCCAGCAGGGCGTGGCTGCCGGCCTCGTCGGTCAGCGAGCCGAAGTTCATGGTGCCGAGGACGATGCGCCCGACCTTCAGGCCGGTGCGTCCGAGCTGCGTGTACTCCATGACGATCAGTGAAGTTCCTGGAGCGCGCTCCAGGTCAAGGCGGCGGATAAGCGCTGGTCCGCGACGCCGCGCCGCTGGCATGATCGCTCCCCATGAGCGAGCCGAGGGACGTCGACGGTGTGGTGAAGGCCCAGGAGGCCGGGGAGGGCGTGGAGTTCCTCTTCTTCTGGGGGCACCGGCCGTCTCGCGACGGCGCGCCGACCGCGTCCTGCCTCAGCCAGTGGTGGCAGGGGCATCCGTTCACCGTGGACGGCGTCGCCTACGCCACCGCCGAGCACTACATGATGGCCGGCAAGGCCCGCCTGTTCGGCGACGCGGAGATGGAGGAGCGCGTCCTGGCGGCGGGCCATCCGCGCGAGGCGAAGGAGCTCGGCGGCCGGGTGCGCGGCTTCGACGAGGCGGCCTGGAGGGAGCACCGCAGCGCCATCGTCGCGCGCGGCAATCTCGCCAAGTTCGGGCAGCACCCCGACATCGGAGGGTTCCTGCTCGGCTCGGCCGGCCGCGTGCTGGTGGAGGCGAGCCCCGTCGACCGCATCTGGGGCATCGGGCTCGCCGCCGACGACGAGCGGGCCGCGCGGGCCGCGACGTGGCGCGGCCTGAACCTGCTCGGCTTCGCGCTCATGGACGTCCGCGCCGCACTGCGCGCCTGAGCGCCGTCTCACTGGTCGCTGAAGGCCACCTTGGAACCGGTGATGCGCAGCGTCACGCCTTTGGAGGTGACGTTCAGGCTCTGGAACTGCATCCCCAGCGGCAGCCCGCTGACCGGGACGGTGAAGTCCAGCGGCTCACCGAGCTCCTCCAGCGGCAGGTCCTCCACCGACTCGGCCTTGACGTGGATGTTGTTCCCCTCCTTGGTCACCGAGGCGACCGCCGTGGCGTCGGTGATGCCGAGGTTCATCTTGGCGCGGACCTTGGTCGGGCCGTCGGCGGTGAGCTGCAGGCCCGGGGTGTCGCTCGCGCCGGCGAGCGCGCCGAAGCTGACGAAGGCGGTGCCGTCCACCGAGCCGAGGGTGCCGCTGGCGAAGTCGGAGTTCACCCGCACGTCGCGCGCGCGCACGTCGAGGCTGGTGATGGACAGCGGACCGGTCTTGATGTCCTTGGCCTTCAACCGCACGTCGCCGAAGTGCCGGGAGAGCGCCTGCGTCAGGAAAGGGAAGCCCTTGATCTGGACTTCCGGCTTGGCCGGAAATCCCTCCTTCTGGATCTCGTCCGCCATGGTGCTCTCGGCGTACGCTTTCGCGCCGCGGTCGCCCACCACGAGGAGGCCGAGCAGGACGGCGAGGACGATGACGAGGATGTACGGCCACCGGCGCGCCCGGCGGGCGGGCAGCCGCTCCTCGCGCGTGGCGGTCACCGGACCGGTCGCGTCGGCATGGAAACACTCAAATCCGTGAAAGTCGATATGTCAATGACCTCCCACGAATGGACGGGAAAGACTTAAACTCCGGGGCATGACGGCCGGTCCTTCCGCCGAACCCCTCGCCGCTCCGGTGCTCGTCGTCCGCACGCGGGCGGGCGAGCACCGCCTGCGGCCGGGCGGCGTCTACCAGGTCGGCCGGGATCCCGGTTCCGACATCGTGATCAACGAGGCGCGCGTGTCCTGGCGGCACGCCCTCATCCGCGCGGAGCGCGACCACTGGACGATCGAGGACGCCAGCAGCAACGGCACCTTCCTCGACGGCCGGCGGATCACCCGGCTCGCCATCAGCGGCGAGCAGACGTTCCGGCTCGGCAACGCCACCGACGGCACCGAGCTGCGGTGCATCGTCGGGCAGCCGCCGCGCCCGCAGCAGCAGCCGCAGCGTCCGCAGCCCCGGCAACAGCAGCCGCCGCCGTCCTACGGCCCGCCGCCGCCCCAGCAGGGCCCGCCGCGGCAGTGGGTGGACCGGCGGCCGAGCCAGATCATCCGGGTCGCGCCGCGCACCCTGCGCATCGGCCGCGGCGCCGACAACGACGTCGTGGTCGCCGACCTGGTCGTGTCGCGGCACCACGCCGAGCTGCGCACGCTCGGCCCGGGCCGGCACGAGATCCGCGACCTCGGCAGCCACAACGGCACCTACGTCAACGGCGTGCGGGTGCAGTCCTCGCCGTTCACCGAGAACGACCTGCTCGGCGTCGGGCACGCCACGTTCCAGCTCGTCGGCTCGGAGCTGCGCGAGTTCATCGACACCGGCGACGTGTCGGTGCAGGTGCAGGACCTGGTGGTGCGCACCGGCGACGGCAAGGTGATCATGGACGGGGTCGGGTTCCCGATCCCCGAGCGGTCGCTGGTCGCGGTGATCGGCCCGTCCGGCGCCGGCAAGTCCACGCTGCTCGGCGCGGTCACCGGCATGCGCCCGGCGACCGAGGGCAGCGTCCACTACGACGGCCGCGACCTGTACCGCGACTACGACGAGCTGCGGCACCGCATCGGCCTGGTCCCGCAGGACGACATCCTGCACACCCAGCTCGCCACCCGGCAGGCGCTGGCGTTCGCCGCCGAGCTGCGGTTCCCCGGCGACACCAAGCGCGAGGAGCGCGAGCGGCGGGTGGACGAGGTGATCGGCGAGCTCGGCCTCACCGCGCACGCCAAGACCCGCATCGACAAGCTGTCGGGCGGGCAGCGCAAGCGCGTCAGCGTGGCGCTGGAGCTGCTCACCAAGCCGTCGCTGCTGTTCCTGGACGAGCCGACGTCCGGCCTGGACCCGGGCCTGGACAAGACCGTCATGGAGATGCTGTCGGGCCTCGCGCACGACGGCCGCACCGTCATCGTCGTGACTCACAGCGTCGCCAACCTCGACACCTGCGACCGGCTGCTGGTGCTCGTCCCGGGCGGCAAGCTGGCCTACTACGGCCCGCCCGCCGAGGGGCTGGAGCACTTCGGCAAGCGCACCTGGGCCGAGGTGTTCCAAGCGTTCGAGCGCGAGCCCGCCCGCGACTGGTCGGGCGAGTTCCGCGCCTCGGCGCGCTACCAGCGCTACGTCGCGTCGGGCCTCACCGGCGGCGGCGGCGGCCAGAACGACGCCGCGCGCCCGTCGCCGCCGCCGCCGCAGCAGTCCAAGTTCGGCCAGCTGTCGACGCTCTGCCGCCGCTACCTGGCGGTCATCGCCTCGGACCGCTCCTACCTGGCGCTGATCGGCATCATGCCGCTGCTCCTCGGCGGGCTGATCCTGGCGATCCCGGCGGGCAAGGGGCTGGTCGGGCCGCCGGGCACGAACGTCGACGCGCCGTCCAAGATGATGGTGCTGGTGTTCGCGGCCTGTTTCGTCGGGGCCGGCAACGCGATCCGCGAGCTGGTCAAGGAACGCACGATCTACCAGCGAGAACGGGCGGCGGGCCTGTCCGCCGCCGTCTACCTGATGTCGAAGCTGATCGTGCTCGGGGTCATCACCGGCATCCAGGCGGTCGTGCTGGTCGGCATCGGCCTCATCGGCGCCAAGACCCCCGACAGCGGGCTGTTCCTGCCGGTGCTGCCGGAGATCATGATCGCGATGGCGGTGCTCGGCTGGGTGTCGCTGGCGCTCGGCCTGCTCATGTCGGCGTCGGTGAACAGCTCGGAGAAGACGCTGCCGCTGCTGATCGTGTCGAGCATGGGGCAGCTGGTGCTCTGCGGCGCGCTGATCGCGCTGAACGGCAAGGCCGGGCTGGAGCAGCTCGCCTGGATCTCCCCGTCGCGGTGGGGGCTCGGCGCGGCCGCGTCCACCATCGACCTCGGCGTCATCCAGCAGGGCGCCGGGCCGCCCGACCCGCTGTGGAAGCACACCCAGGCCAACTGGCTGATGAACATCGGCATCGAGTGCGGCCTCGGCCTGCTGTTCGTGATCCTCACCTGGTGGCGCCTGGAGCGCCTCCGCCCGCGCCGCCGCTGACGGGCCGCCGGGCCGCCGCTCGCGTGCGGCGGTCCCGGCGTCAGGCCGCCAGCAGGCCGGCGAGCCGCGTCACCGCGGGCCGCGACTGCAGGTGCAGCCGGGCGATGTCGAGCCCCTCGTCGCCGAGCACGACGAGCAGGCAGGTGCGGTCGATCGCGTAGATGGCGATGTGGCCGCTCTGGCAGCGGGTCACCACCTCGCGCAGCTCGCCCATGCCGACCTCGTCGGCGGTGCTCTTGCCGAGCCCGAGCGCGGCGGCCGCCATCGCCGCCAGCACGTCCGGCCGGACGTCGCCGGTGTCGGCCGCGATGAGCAGGCCGTCGGCGGAGGCCACCGCCGAGTCGGTCACCCCGGTGACCTGGTCGCGCAGGGCGTGCAGCTCGCCGAGCACCGACCCCTTGACCCCGTCGTCCACCACTGCCGTTCCCCTCCCCGATGTCGGCGCCGCGGCGCGGCGCCGGCCGTTCAGATGCCGAGTTCGCCGTCGATGCGCCGCAGCGTGTGCCGGGCGAGGGCGAGGTTCGAGCGCTCCCGGTCCAGGGCGAGGTAGAGGAACAGCTGGCTGCCGCCGCGGGTGAGCAGCCGGATGATGTGGTACTGGCGGTTCAGCGTGATGAGGATGTCCTCGATCTCGTCGTCGATCGCCAGCGACTCCAGGGTGCGCATCTTGGCCCGCACGACCTCGGTGTTGCCGGCCGCGGCGACCTCCAGGTCGAGACCGTGGCCGCCGCCCGAGGTCCCGAGGCACATGCCGCTCTCGTAGTCGACGAGCGCGACGCCGACGGCGCCGTCGATGGCCATGGCCTCTTTGAGCGCGGTCTCGATGTCCATGCGTGCTCCTAGGGGGTGCGAGGGGCCGGGCAGGCGCGGGAGGGGGCGGGCGGCGCGGCGCCCCGGCCCCTGGAGTGACCTCCGACACGAGTGTGCGGACCGCACATTATGGATCCTTTTCCCACAAAGTGTAACGTCGCTAACGACTGACTCGGATGCCGCCCGGTGTCCGGGCCGCCGGTCAAGGCGCCGCGGCCGCCCGCGACGTCCCTTTACGTCCGTACGACCTGGCATGATGGCGCTCCCTCCGATGATCGATGGCACCCGCTGGACGATGACGTGGACGACGTGACCGCACCGCACCCCCTGGACGGCTCCTTCCGCGGCCTGCTGCCCCGGCGCCGCGCCGAGGTCGCGCCGGACGGCCCGCTGGACCCGGCGCCCCCGGCCCCGGACCCGGACGCCGGCCCGGACCGCCCCGACCTGCTGACCCGCGCCCTCGCGCGCCGCGCCGCCGAGGGCTTCACCGGCACCCTGGTGCTGGAGGGTCCGCAGAGCGGGACGATCACGCTGGCGGAGGGCCGGGTGGTCGCCGCGTCCTCGCCCGCCGCGCCCGGCCCCGAGTCGCTGATCCTGCGCTCGGGCCGCATCCCCGAGCAGGAGTGGAGCGAGGCGTACGCCGCGGCCGCCCCGGACGGGCGGCTCGCCGCCGAGCTCGTGCGGCGCGGCCTGCTCGGCGCGACCGGCGTCGAGGTGCTGACCCGCACCGCCCTCGCCGACGCGGTCTTCGCGATCGCGCTCTGCGGGGTGCGCTCGTGCGCCGCCGAGCCCGCGGGCGCCCGGACCCCGCCGCTGCTGCCCGCCGAGCCGGGCGTCGAGGCCGGCCCGCTGCTCCGCGACGTCGCGCGGCGGCTGGCCACGGCCGAGCGCTGGGCGGGCGCGGGGCTCGGCCTCACCACCCGGCCGCGCCGCGCCGACGACGCGCCGCCGGGGCCGGTCGGGCCCGTCCGGCGGCAGATCCTCGACCGGGTGGACGGCCGCCGCAACGCCCGCGACATCGCCTTCACCCTCGGCCGCGGCCTGTACGCGGTGCTGGCCGACCTCGCCGACCTCGCCCGCGACGGCCGGATCGTCGTCCCCCGCTGAGCCCGGCCCGGCCGGGGGCGCCTGCGAGGTGGACGCATCGCCCGGCGGGCCTGCTCGGCCCGCGCGGCTGGGAGGTGCTGCCGCCGCGCCGGGCCGTGGAGGACGTCCCGGCCGCCCCGGCGGAGGGCTGCGTCGCCATCTGCGACATCCGCCTCGAACACGGCGGCCTGATGGGGCCGCCCGCCGTCCGCCGCCCGCTCGACCTCGGCTGGCGGGTGCTGCTGTTCTCGCACGCCGCGCCGCACCGGCAGGTGCTGGAGGCGCTCGCCGCGGGCGGCGGCTGCCGCCGCCGGACGAGCGGCGCCGCCGTTCCCGCCGACAAGGTCGGCGAGCATCCGCCCGACGCGCTCCGCGACGTCGGCCGGTGGCTGCTGCGGCTGCCCGGCGACCCGCTCGACGGCATGGAGCTGAAGCCGCAGACGGCGGCGCGCCTCTGGGCGCGGCGGCTCGGGCTCTGCGCGGGCGGGGAGCCCTGAACCGCCCGCGGATTACCCGGATTCGGGTATCCGGGGCGGGGCGCGCGGGCCGCATCCTGGAGGCGCTCCCGGACGCCCGGCGGGGGACGCGCCGGGAGCCCCCTTGAGGGACCGCCGGGTCCGGCCGCATAGCGGCCCGGCCGGACCCGGCGGTCTCAGCCGCCGAAACCGGGGTAGTACCCCGATCATGGACAGCGGGGACGGCGTGGTGCACGCCGAGATCACGGTGACGGTGAACGGGGCGGCGCGGCGGCTGCGCGTGGACACGCGCGTCTCCCTGCTCGACCTGCTCCGCGAGGAACTCGGCCTCACCGGCGCGAAGAAGGGCTGCGACCACGGGCAGTGCGGCGCCTGCACCGTCCTGCTGGACGGCCGCCGCGCCAACGCCTGCCTCGCCCTCGCCGTCGCGCAGGACGGCGCCGAGGTCGTCACCGTCGAGGGCCTCGCGGGCGGCGACCGGCTGAGCCCCCTCCAGCAGGCGTTCCTGGACGAGGACGCCTTCCAGTGCGGCTACTGCACGCCCGGCCAGCTCTGCTCGGCGACCGGGATGCTCGACGAGGCCGCCCGCGGCCGGCCGTCCGCCGTCACCCCGCCGGGCGACGGCCCGCCCGAGCTCGACGACGCCGAGATCCGCGAGCGGATGAGCGGCAACCTGTGCCGCTGCGGCGCCTACGTCAACATCGTCGCCGCGGTGCGGGCCGCGGCGGGGGAGGCGGCCCGGTGAGGCCCTTCGCCTACGAGCGGGCCACGACCGCGGGCGCCGCCCGCGCCGCCCACACCGGTGACGCCGCCTACCTCGGCGGCGGCACCAACCTCGTCGACCTCATGCGCCTCGGCGTCGCCGTCCCGGACCGGCTGATCGACGTGTCGGGCCTCGCGCACGACCGGATCGAGCGCCGCGACGACGGCGCGATCGTGATCGGCGCGGGCGTCCGCAACAGCGACCTGGCCGCCGACCGGACCGTCCGCGCCGAGCTGCCCGTCCTCTCGCAGGCCGTGCTCGCCGGGGCGTCCGGGCAGATCCGCAACCAGGCGACGACCGGCGGGAACCTGCTGCAGCGCACCCGCTGCCCTTACTTCCAGGACGTCACCAAGCCCTGCAACAAGCGCGAGCCGGGCAGCGGCTGCGCGGCCCGCGACGGCGAGAACCACAACCACGCGATCCTCGGGCACACGCTCACCTGCGTGGCGACGCACCCGTCCGACATGGCCGTCGCGCTCACCGCGCTGGACGCGAGCGTGCACCTGCACGGCAGGGATCCGCTGCCGCTCGCCGAGCTGTACCGGCTGCCGCACGACGACGCCTCCCGCGACACCACCCTCGCGCCCGGCGACCTGATCACCGCCGTGGAGGTGCCGCCGCCCGGCATGCCGTCGGCCTACCGCAAGGTCCGCGAGCGCGCGTCGTACGCGTTCGCGCTGGTGTCGGCGGCGGTCGCGCTGGACGTCGCGGACGGCGCCGTCCGCGGCTGCCGGATCGCGCTCGGCGGCGTCGCGCACCGCCCGTGGCGCGCCTACCGCGCCGAGCGGCTGCTGACCGGGATGCCGGCGACCGAGGAGAGCTTCCGGCGGGCCGCGCTCGCCGAGATGGAGAACGCCGAACCGCTCCGCGACAACGGCTACAAGGTGCCGCTGACGGCGAACCTGGTCTGCCGGACGCTGTCGGATCTGGCATCGGGCGAAGGGGGACGGCCGTGAGGGTCGAGGGACGCGAGAAGGTCACCGGTACCGCCCGGTACGCCTACGAGTACCCCGTGGCGGGCGCCGCGTACGCCTTCGCGGTGCAGGCCGCGGCCGGGCCGGGCCGCGTCACCGCCGTGCACGACGAGGAGGTCCTCGCGCTGCCCGGCGTGATCGCGGTGCTGTCGCACCGCAACGCGCCCGCGCTCAAGCCCGTCGAGGACGGCGAGCTGGCGCTGTTCCAGTCCGACGAGGTCGCCTACCGGGGGCAGGTCGTCGCGGCCGTCGTCGCCGAGACCCTCGACACCGCCCGCGAGGCCGCCCGGCTGCTGCGCGTCGACTACGACGACCGGCCGCCGAAGGTCCGCCTCAGCCCCGGCGACCCCGGGCTCTACAAGCCCGAGGAGGTCAACCCGTCCTTCCCCGCCGACACCGGGCAGGGGGACCCGGACGAGGCGTTCGGCGCGTCCGCCGTGCGGATCGACGCCACCTACACGACGCCCGCCGAGCACAACAACCCGATGGAGCCGCACGCGACGATCGCCGAGTGGCGCGACGGCGGCCTCACCCTCCACGACTCCAACCAGGGCGCGTCCACCGTCGCCGCCACGCTCGCCGAGCTGTTCGACCTGGAGCCCGCGCAGGTGCGCGTGGTGGCGCCGCACGTCGGCGGCGGCTTCGGGTCCAAGGGCACGCCGCGCCCGAACGTGGTGCTCGCGGCGATGGCGGCGCGCGTCACCGGGCGGCCGGTGAAGTTCGCCTTCACCCGCCAGCAGATGTTCGCCACCACCGGCTACCGGACGCCCACGATCCAGCGCGTCCGGCTCGGCGCCGACGCCGACGGGACGCTCACCACGATCGTCCACGAGGTCGTGGAGCAGACCTCGACCGTCCGCGAGTTCGCCGAGCAGGCCGCCACCCCGACCCGGATGATGTACCGGGCGCCGCACCGCCGCACCGCGCACCGGCTGGCCCGCCTGGACGTGCCGACGCCGTCGTGGATGCGGGCGCCCGGCGAGACGCCCGGCATGTTCGCGCTGGAGTGCGCGATGGACGAGCTGGCCTTCGCCGCCGGCGTCGACCCGATCGAGCTGCGCGTCCGCAACGAGCCCGACACCGAGCCCGAGAGCGGCCTGCCGTTCAGCTCCCGCAACCTGGTGGCGTGCCTGCGGCGCGGCGCCGAACTGTTCGGCTGGGACGACCGCGACCCCGCGCCGTCCGTGCGCCGCCGCGGCCGCAAGATGTACGGGACGGGCGTCGCGTCCGCGACCTACCCCGCCAACCTGTCGCCGAGCAAGGCGACCGCCGCCGCCGCACCCGACGGCACTTTCACCGTGCGGATCGCCGCCGCCGATATCGGCACCGGCGCCCGCACCGCGCTCACCGCCATCGCCGCGGAAGCGCTCAAGACCGACGCGTCGCGCGTCACCGTCGAAATCGGCGACAGCGCGCTGCCGAAGGCGCCCCTGGCGGGCGGCTCGATGGGCACCGCGAGCTGGGGCTTCGCGGTGACGCGGGCCTGCGAGGCGCTGCGCGCGGACCTGGACGGCGGCGCGTCCCCGCCCGTCGAGGCGTCCGCCGACACCACCGAGGAGGTGAAGGCGCGCGGCGACTACGCCCGGCACGCCTTCGGCGCCCAGTTCGCCGAGGTCGAGGTCGACGTGGACACCGGCGAGATCCGCGTCCCGCGCATGCTCGGGGTGTTCGCCGCCGGCCGCATCGTCGACCCGCAGCGGGCCCGCTCGCAGTTCATCGGAGGCATGACGATGGGGCTCGGCATGGCGCTCATGGAGGAGAGCACGATGGACGAGCGGTTCGGCGACTACGTCAACCACGACCTCGCCCAGTACCACGTGCCGGCCTGCGCCGACGTCCGCGACATCGACGCCGTCTGGATCGAGGAGAGCGACCCGCACCTGAACCCCATGGGCACCAAGGGCATCGGCGAGATCGGCATCGTCGGCGCGGCGGCCGCCGTCGCCAACGCCCTGCACCACGCCACCGGCCTCCGCCTGAGGGACCTCCCCCTCACCCCGGCCGCCGTCCTCACCAACCTCTGACCGCCGCCGGGGGCGGGCAGGTGGCGCCAGAACGGGGGGCGGCGGCCGTAGGGGCGGGCCCCGTCGCGGGCGGCGCCGCCGGCGAGCCGGCCCCGGCTTCGCCGAGCGCGTCCGCCGGCCCGACTCCCGCGGTGAGACCGCCCGCGCCTACACCCCCTACGCGATCATCATCGCGGTGTTCGTGGTCTGCCAGATCGACCGCGTCAAGGCGTGGCTGAACGAGGCCATCCGCACCTTCGACTGGCCCGGCCTGCACCTGGAGGGGCCGTCGGGCAAGAAGCTCGGCCTCGTCACCTTCACCTTCAACTACCTGACCACCCCCGGCACGCAGATGCTCGTCGCGGGCCTGCTCACCCTGCTCGCCCTCCGCATCGGCGCGGGCCGCGCGCTGCGCGCCTACGGCACCACCCTCGCCCAGCTCAAGTGGGCGATCCTCACCGTCATGGCCGTCCTCGCCCTGGCCTTCGTGATGAACGCCTCCGGGCAGACGATCACTCTCGGCACCTGGACGGCCGGCGCGGGCGCCGCGTTCGCGCTGCTCTCGCCGGTCCTCGGCTGGCTCGGCACCGCCGTCACCGGCTCGGACACCTCGTCGAACTCGCTGTTCGGCGCCCTGCAGACGCGTCATCGCCTGGAGCCTGCTCTTCCTGGCCGGCATGTGCCTCCTCTCCTGGCTCCAGTCCACGCCCGCCCTGTCCTGGACGGTCCCCTGACCCCCCGTCCGGGCTTTCGTCCTGGAAGTGGGCAGAGGGTGGTAAAGGTCCGGAAAGGGTCGTTGGGGAGGGGCGCCGGAGGGCCATACACCGAGGGTGATGATCAAGAGTCGGCCGCGGGTGCTCGCGGTCCTGGTGGCGGCCGCCGTGCCGCTCGCGGCCGTGCCAGCCGCCGCGTCGCCCGTGCGGGCGCCCGCCGGCGGGGACGGGGAGGTGCCGCGGCCCGCGTGGCACGACTGCCCGGCGACGTGGGGCATGCCGGCCGGGTGGCAGTGCGCGATGTACCCGGTGCCGCGCGACTACGCGCGGCCGGGCGGTGGGACGCTCAGCCTGGCGCTGGCGCGGCTGCCCGCCAAGGGGAGGTCCAAGGGGTCGGTGTTCTTCAACCCCGGCGGACCGGGCGGCAGCGGGCTGGACGCCGCGTCGCTCTGGAAGGAGTACGTCGGGGCGTCCGTCCGCCGCTCCTACGACCTCGTCACCTGGGCGCCGCGCGGGGTGATCCCGAGCCGGAAGGCGCTGCGCTGCACGACGGACGCGCAGTACGAGAAGGCGTCGCCGCCCGACGCCGTCCTCACCGAGCGCGAGATGCGGCACCGGCTGAACGCCTCCGCCGACATCGCCCGGCGCTGCGCGAAGCGGCCGCTCACGCCGTATGTGACGACCGTCGACAACGTGCGCGACCTCGACCGGCTGCGGCAGGCGGTCCGCGACAAGCGGCTCGGCTACGTGGGGATCTCCTACGGGACGGTGATCGGCGCCGTCTACGCCAACCTGTACCCCGGCCGCTACCGGGCGCTCGTGCTGCACGGCGTCGTGGACTCGGTGACGTGGTCCAAGCCGACCTTCGTGTTCACCAAGGACGACGCCCGCGAGCTGGAACGGACGTTCGCCGCGACGCTGCGCGCCTGCGACGCCGCGCCGAAGAACTGCGCGTTCGCACCGCGCGCGACCGCCAAGTACGCCGAGCTGCTGGCGGTGGTGCGGAAGCGCAGCCTCGCCGCGCACGACTCGCGGATGTTCACCGGCCTGAACCGCCTCGCCCACCAGATGGCGGTGGGGGTGCCGCAGGCGTCCCGGCCGGCCGCCGAGCAGCTCCAGGCCGCCTACAACGAGCTGCTCCGGCGCCGTTCGGCCGAGTCGCCGACGCTGCTGGAGCAGGCCGCCAAGCCCCAGCGGCCGATCGTCCGGGGGACGGGCGAGGAGACCAACTCCGGCAACGTCCGCGACGCCACGCTCTGCTCGGACGCCGGGCGCATGACGCACGACCGGTCCGCCTGGGTGCGCGCCGCCCGCGCCGCCGACCGGCAGGCGACGACGTTCGGGACGGGCTCGGTGCTGGACCGGTCGATGTGCGCGTCCTGGACCGCCTACGGCGCCCGCCACGCCGGCGGCTGGGGCGCCGGCCGCCGCCCGATCCTGCTGCTGAACGAGCGCTGGGACCACGCGACGCCGCTGGCGTGGGCGCGGACCATGGCGCGCCGCCTCGGCGAGACCCGCCTGATCACCATCGAGGGCTTCGGGCACGGCATCCAGACGCCGTGCGGCCGCGGCAAGGTCGACCACTACCTGCTCACCGGGCACCTGCCGAAGGGCACGACCTGCGAGGACGGCCCGCGGCCGTTCTAGGCGAAAGAAATCCGGTGCCGGATGTCGAGGCGGCGTCGAGGGCTCCGACCAACGTGTGAGAGCGTCACCGGACGCCCGCCGACGAAGGAGCACCGACGATGAAGTACATGCTGCTGATCTACAACCGGCCCGGTTTCCTGGAGGAGCTGACCGAGGACGAGCGCACCGGCCTGTTCGGCGAGGTCGACGCCATCATGAAGGAGCTCACCGAGCGCGGCGAGCTCGTCGGCGGCCAGGCGCTCGCCGGGCCGGACGCCACCCGGACGATCCGGGCGCGCGACGGCGTCCCGGCCGTCACCGACGGGCCGTTCCTGGAGTCGCGCGAGGTGTTCGCCGGCACCGTCATGGTCGACTGCGAGACCGAGGAGCGCGCCGTGGAGATCGCCTCGCGCTGGCCGGACGTGAAGTACGGCGGCGCCATGGAGGTGCGCGCCGTCATGCACGACGCCGCGGCGGACATGTGAGCACCGCCGGGCCCGCCGAGCACCTGCTGCGCGACCTCGCGCCGCGGGTGCTCGGCACCCTGGTGCGGCGGCACGGGCAGTTCGACGCCTGCGAGGACGCCGTCCAGGAGGCGCTGCTCGCCGCCGCCGTGCAGTGGCCGCACGAGGGCGTCCCGGACGACCCGCAGGCGTGGCTCACCACCGTCGCGGCACGCCGCCTCACCGACCTGTGGCGCAGCGAGAGCGCCCGCCGCGGCCGGGAGGCCGCCGTGGCGCTCAAGGAACGGGTGGAGCCGGGCGAGGTCGCGGGCCGGGACGACACGCTGGCGCTGCTGTTCCTCTGCTGCCATCCGGCGCTGACGCCGTCCTCGCAGGTCGCGCTGACGCTGCGGGCGGTCGGCGGCCTCACCACCGGCGAGATCGCGCGGGCGTTCCTGGTGCCCGAGACGACGATGGGCCAGCGCATCAGCCGCGCCAAAGCCAAGATCAAGGCGGCGGGGGCGCGGTTCGAGCTGCCGCCGCCCGGCGAGCGCGCCGGCCGCCTCGGCGCCGTCCTGCACGCCCTCTACCTGGTCTTCAACGAGGGCTACACCGCGTCCGGCGGCGCCGACCTGCAGCGCGCCGACCTCGCCGCCGAGGCGATCCGCCTGGCCCGCGCCCTGCATGCGCTGCTGCCCGGCGACGGCGAGGCCGCCGGGCTGCTCGCGCTGATGCTGCTGACCGACGCCCGCCGCGCCGCCCGCACCGGGCCCGGCGGGGCGCTCGTCCCGCTGGAGGACCAGGACCGGTCCCGCTGGGACGCCGCCGCGATCGCCGAGGGCGCCGCGCTCATCAGCGACGCCCTCACCTGGTCGCCGCCCGGCCCGTACCAGCTCCAGGCCGCGATCGCCGCCGTGCACGCCGAGGCGCCGAGCGCCGCCGGCACCGACTGGCCGCAGATCCTCGCCCTCTACCGGCTGCTGTCGCGGCTCGCGCCGAACCCGATGGTGACGCTCAACGAGGCCGTCGCCGTCGCGATGGTGCACGGCCCGCGCGCCGGCCTCGCCCACCTGGAGCCGCTGGCCGCCGACGACCGGACGGCCGGCCACCACCGGCTCGCCGCCGTCCGCGCCCACCTGCACGAGCGGGCGGGCGACACCGCCGCCGCCCTGGCGGACTACCGGACGGCCGCGCGCCTCACCACGAGCCTGCCCGAGCGCCGCCACCTCGAGGGCCGCGCGGCCGCGCTGGCGGCCGCCGCAGGGTGAACCCGCAGGTGAGAGGCTGATCGGCGGCACCTAGCATGGTCATCGTGGATCAGTTGGGGCTGGTGTTCGTCGTCCTGCTCGCCGCCGTCCTCGCCGAGCCGGCCGGCCGCCGGATCGGGGTGTCGTCGCCGGTCCTGATGACGGTGTTCGGGTGCGTGCTGGCGCTGATCCCGGCGATCCCGGACGTGCGGATCGAGCCGCACCTGATCCTGCCGCTGGTGCTGCCGCCGCTGCTGTACGCGGCGGCGCGGCGCACGTCCTGGCGGGCGTTCCGCGCGGACTGGGTCGCGATCACGGCGCGCGCCGTCGTGCTCGTGCTGCTCACCATCGCCGCCGTCGCCGCGGTGTTCCACTGGCAGCACCCGGCCGCGCCGATCGGCGCCGCCGTCGTGCTCGGCGCGATGGTCGCGCCGCCCGACCCGATCGCGGCGACGGCGATCGCGAGCAGGCTCGGCCTGCCGCGGCGCCTCGTGTCGCTGCTGGAGGGCGAGGGCCTGTTCAACGACGTCACCGCGATCGTGGTGTACGGCGTCGGCGCGCACGCGGTGCTGACCGGCGCTTTCTCGGCGTGGGAGGCGCTCGGGGAGTTCGTGCTGTCGGCGGTCGTCGCGGTCGCCGTCGGCGCCGTCCTCGGCTGGGTGACCAGCCGCATCATGGAGCGGCTGGAGGAGGCGGTCTGGAAGGTCGCGCTCAGCCTGCTCGTGCCGTTCGCCGCCTACGGCGTCGCCGAGGAGTGGAGCGGCTCGGCCGTCCTCGCCGTCCTCGTCTGCGCCCTCTACCTGACCGACGCGGCGGCGAAGACCGACGACAGCTCCTACCGGCTGGTCGGCGAGTCCTTCTGGGAGATCACCGAGCTGCTCGTGGGCGGCTTCGCGTTCGGGCTGATCGGGCTGGAGCTCGCCACCGTCCTGCGCACCACCGACCCGGCCGCCAGCGGGCAGGGCTGGACGCACCTGGTGCCGCACGCGGCGGTCATCATCGCGGTGGTGGTGCTGCTCCGGCTGGTCTGGCTGCTCGGCGTCGGCGCGGTCGTCAACGTCCTGCACCGGGGCGGCGCGCTCGACGAGCCCCGCAACTGGCGGGAGGCCCTGGTCACCTGGTGGGCGGGGATGCGCGGGGTCGCGACGGTCGCGCTGGCGCTCGCCATCCCGCTCACCACCGACGCCGGGGAGGCGTTCCCCTACCGGGGGGAGATCCTGTTCTCCGCGTTCGGCGTCGTGCTGTTCACCCTGCTCGTGCAGGGGCCGACGCTGCCGCTCGTCGTCCGGTGGACGGGCGTGAGCGCCGACACCGCCGAGGAGCGCGCGATGGAGCGGCGCCTCTGGGCGCGGGTGCTGGGCGCCGAGCTCGCCCGCCTGAAGGAGATCGCGCGCGAGCGGGACCTGCCCGACGACCTGTACGAGCGGCTCCGCGCCGGGTTCCTGCACCGGCTCGCCACCGCCGACCCCGAGGCCGCCGACGAGGACGCCGTCGCCAACGCCAGGCTCGCCCTGAAGCGGGTGAAGCAGGTCCGCGAGATCCAGCAGGACGTGCTCGCGGCCGGCCGCCGCGAGGCCCTGGACGCCCGCCTGGAGCCGGGCATGCCGCCCGACCTCGTCGACCGCGTCATGCGCAGGCTGGACCTGCGCAACGACACGCGCTGACGGGCCGGGCGGCGCCCGCGGCCCCTCGGGCCTACTCGGAGGCGAGGAGGTCCTGCAGCTCGGTCACCGCCTCCCGCAGCCGCGCCGCGAAGTCCTCCATCGCGGCCGCGACCGGGCGCGGCGTGCTGAGGTAGAGGTTGAAGCGGTCGGGCAGCAGCACGTAGGCGACGCCGATGCACTGCTCGCTCGTCGACCCGAACCCGAAGTAGCGGATGTTGACCGACGGCGCCGAGCTGGTGCTCAGGTAGTCGTCGCGCATGACCCGCCAGCCGGGGGAGGAGAACAGCGCCGGGTCGTCGTCGCCGCGCCGCCTGGCAATGAGCTGGAGCTCCCAGAGGTGCTGCTCGGGCGCCCGCCCCGACTGGCAGTCCTTGGCGCGCGCGACGTGCGCGGCGGCGGCCGCGCGGAACGCCGCGCGGCGGCCCGCCGTGCCCGCCGACGGCGACTCCATCGCCGTGACGAAGTCGAGCACCTCGGGCGTCACGACCCGCATCGCCTCGGTGCGGCCGTGCCGGTACTGGCGCGTCGCGATCGACTCGTAGGTGGCGCCGATCAGGCCCTTGGACCGCTGGTGCGCGAGCTGGTACGCCATCTGCACGAACGCGTCCGGGGAGATCTTCAGGGCCTTGGCGCGGGCCGTCCCGAAGTCCTCGAACGACACCGTCCGCGTCGCGGTCGCCGCCGCGTAGCCGGCGAACGCGCGCCCGGCGTCGCGGACGTCGACGCGCAGCGCGCCGTCCAGGACGAACGCCACGGGCGCGACGGCGGGCGTCCCGTCCGCGCCGCCCGCCGCGGCCCCCTGGGGGCCCTGCGCGAACAGGTCGTCGACGAAGGCGAGGATGGTGGTGCCGTCCAGGCCGCAGTGCTCGACGTTGATGCCGGCCTGCCCGTCGGCGAACACGATCAGCGAGACGGCCTTGTCGAACCAGCGGTTCGCGCTGTCGCCGTGCAGCAGCCGGTCGGCGGCGTCCAGGTCGCCGGCGGGCGCCGCGTCCTCCAGGCAGACGCAGAACAGCGCCGTCTCGATCTCCTCCAGCGCCGCGGCGTTGGCCGGATCGAGGGCGCGCAGCGTCGCGCGGGACGCCGCCCACTCGGCGCGGGCCTTGGTCGTCAGGTGCCCGACGGAGGTGTCGGGCTCGGCGGGCCCGTTCTTGACGACGGCGTCCAGCGCGGTCGCGATCGCGCGCGCGCCGTAAGGGCGCTGCGCCTCGTCCAGCACCTCGACGCGGTAGGGCGCGCCCTTCCAGAACACGATGATGTGGCGCGCGGTGGACGGGCCCGGCCAGGCGTCGGTGTAGGGGACGCGGACGGTGTCCTGGACGGCGCCGGGAATGCGCGTCGCCGAGAACAGGTACTTGTTCTGCTCCATCGTGAGCGGCTGCCCGCGCAGCACCACCGGCGGGATCCGCTCGCCGTCCAGGCGCAGCTTGTAGTCGACGGCGCGCACGACGAGCGACGCGGCCCGCTCGATCTGGCCGAGGCCCTCGTCCTGGAACAGGAAGAAGAAGTTGGCGTTCAGCGCGATGCGGTCGCGGCGGCCGAGGTAGCGGTAGGGCCAGAAGGTGTCCAGCCAGCTGTGCACGCCCTCGGCGGCGTCGTAGGCGGCGAGCTCGGCGTGCAGCTTCGGGCCGGGGCCGCCGGGCGCGCGGAACGCGCTCACCTCCGCCTCGGTCGCGGCGAGCTCCTCGGGAGTCAGCAGCGGCGCGCACCAGGCGAGGAACCGGTCGCAGGTGTCCTCCAGCGCCGGCAGCGGCACGCGGGGCAGCAGCCCCTCGTTCCCGAAGGTCGGGGCGGGCGCGTCGGGGTCGGTCATGGTCGGTCCTCGTTCCGGATGGGTGAAGGTGAGGGGGAGAGGGCGTTCGCCGCGAGGTCCAGGATCGTACGCTTCCCGGCGCCGCCCGGCCGCGAGACGTAGAGGCGGGCATAGAGCCACCCGTCGGTCTCCAGGCCGCGCGGGTCGACGCCGAGGCCCGACAGCGTCTCGATCACCTGCGCCTGCTCCTCGGCGCCGGCGAACATCCGCTGCCGGAAGACCCGCTCCAGCAGGACGGTCTCGTAGCCGGCGGCGGCGAGGACGTCCGCGACGGGGTCGAAGGGGAACATGCGCAGCACGAAGTGCGCCATCCAGGGCCGGTCCGCGCCGCCGCCGTGGGCGTCCACGACGCGCTGCACCGTCCGCTCGGTCACGTAGCCGAGGCAGCCGGTGGACACGACGAGGTCGGCCTCGGCGAGCAGCGCGCGCTCGCGCTCGGTCGGGTCGCGGCGCTCCAGGTCGGCGTGCACGCCCGCGTCCAGGTAACCGGCCATGAGCCCATAGGAGAGCGCCTGGAAGGAGCTGTCCAGCCCGATGAAGCGGACACCGCGCAGCCGCCCGTCCGCGCGGACGCGTTCGCGGTCGCCCGCGAGCAGTTCGGCGCGGCTCTGCGCGTCGGCGACCGGCCCGCTGTAGCGCTCGTACAGGTCGTCCATGGTGGCGTCGCATTTCAGCAGCGCCGCGTTGATGCCGTAGGAGCAGCCGACGTCCAGGACGGTGGTGGTGGCGGAGCGGGTCGCGTCGCGGTGCTCCTGGATCAGCCGGGTGAAGTACGGCTTGGCGAGCTGGGGGATGCGGTAGTCCAGCTCGCGCAGGGTGCTGAAGTAGGGGCGCGGGTCGGGCTGCGTGTAGATGTGGTCGAGGCTGATCTTTCCGGGGGTCTTCGAGGGCACGGGCGGGTTCCTCTCGCGGGCGTCCGGGCGGGGGAGCCGGTCCAGGAACGTCGGCGGTCCGGGAACCATGGGGGTGGGCGTTCGGTCGGGCCGGGCGGGCCGGGCGGTCAGTCGAGGAGCAGGTCGCCGCGCACGGCGTTGCCCGCGGCGGCCAGGTGCTCGGGCAGCACCCGGCCGAACAGCTGGCGGGTGCGCGGCACGCTGCCGACCACGCCGGGCCGCTCGCTGTAGGCGAAGATCGCGGTGTGCCGGGCGGTCGCGCCGCGCACGGCGCTGACGCGGTGCAGCGCGTAGCGGCCCTTGAACAGCTGGAGGTCGCCGGGGCGCAGGGTGAGCCGCCGGACGAGGTGCTCGCCGCGGCCCTCCAGGACGGCGCGCACGTCGTCGAAGTTCTCCGACTCCGCCGAGCGGATCTGCGGGCAGTACTCGAAGACGCCGCCGTCGTCGGGGAGCTGCGTCAGCATGCTCACCGTGAACTCGTTGGTGTCGAAGTGCCAGGGGTGCTCCATGCCGGGCGCGACGACGTTCAGGCAGAGCCCGGCCAGCGGGTCGGCGAGCTCGTGCACGCGCGGCAGCCCGAAGCAGGCGGCGACGAACCGCTGGAACAGCGGGTCGGCGTAGAGCCGCTGGACGATCAGGCCGGCGGGCAGCCGGTCGCGGGGCACGAACGCGTTGCCGCGCTCGTAGGTGATGCGGCCGGGGTGCCCGGCGGGCAGCGGCGCCGTCACGTCGGTGTTGTAGGCGTTCACCGTCTCCACGTCGAAGTGCGCCGACGGCTCGACGGACGCGCCCTCGCGGCGCAGCACCTCGCGCAGCTCCGGCCGGACGAAGTCGGCGAGCACCGAGCAGCCGCTCGCGTCCAGCTCGCCGCGGACCCGCGCGACCAGGTCGTTCCAGGCAGGGCCGCCGGGCTCGGAAAGGGGGTGGCGGGCGGTGTCGACCACCTGCTCGACCGTCCTGCTCTCCGACGTGCTCATGGGAGGTCCTCTCCACGCGATCCGGCCGCCGGGGACGGTCCGGACGCCGTCCGCACCGCGGCGCTCAGAAGATTCTTAACACGCCCGACCTTGTCAAGCGGGTGCTACAGGAGACCGCTCGAACCGGCGGAAATATCTAGCCCGATGGTGATGACCAGGGAGTTCGAGAGCGGGACCGGGACGCGCGCCGCCGGGCCGCCCGATCGTGATGTGGGCCACATCACGATCGGGGGGCGATGAGGGCGCGATCCCTTGCCGGACAGGGGCTGAGGGGCGGCCGGGCCGAGCTGTCCGCCCCTTTTGGGGCCATTGAGCGGCTTGCCGGAAAATTCGGAAAAGCGAATGAAGGCCGCGATGGTCGATCCTCGAAAATGATCAGCGGGAAAGGTTGCGCGTGCGGTCGTGGCCTGCGTTTATACCGGCCGGTCTTTCGATTCGACGGCGCTGGTCAATGATGTCCGGGCGACTCTTCCTGAAAGGTCGCTGTAAATTTCTCCTTCGCCTGTGAAACGTCCCCCTTCATTGCTAACTTCGCCGATCGATGGCATTTCCAGGAATACGGGGGACGGTGCGGTGACCCACTCGCCAGAGGTGCTGGACTCGTCGACGGCGGATCCGGCGCCGGTCTTCGTGGACGCGACCGGGCGGCGCCGGCGCCGCCTGCGCCTCGCGGGCGCGGTCCTCGGCCTGGCGTGCTGCGGCTACGCCGCCATGCTCGGCGTCAGCCTGGCGGGCGGGCCGGTCTCGCCGCGCGTGCTGCTGCCCCTGCCGGGCGTCCCCGAGAAGGCCGCCGTCGGCGAGGCGGGGCCGAAGGGCCACCGGGTCGCGCCGTCGCGTCCCGCCGCGCCGCCGCCCGCGCGGCCGGCCGGGGCCGTGCCGCCCGCCCCGGCCGGGCGGGCGCCCGCGCCGTCCACCGCGTCCGCCGCCCCGGCGGCGCGGCGCGCGGCGCCGTCGTCCTCGGCCGCGCCGAAGCCGCCCCCGGCGGCGACCCCGCCGCCGCCCGCCGCGCCGTCCGCGTCGCCCTCGGCGTCCCCGACCGTCCGCCGCCGCTACGGGCGCGGCGGGCAGGGCACCGCGACGCCCGCCCCGTCGCCCGCCGCCAGCGGGACAGCGACGCCGGCCGCACCGGCCGCCGGAACGGCCGGCTGATGGCGCGGCGGCGTCCGGGCGCCCCCGGCGTCCGCTGGGTGATCATGGCGCTGGTCGCGCTGGCGTTCGGCTGCGTGCTGGCGGTCAACGGGATCGTGACCGCCGGGTTCGGCGCGGACGGCAAGGCCGGGGCGCCCGGCGGCAACCGCGCGGTGCCCGCCGGCGTCGCGGGCGGCGGCCCGATCGTCGACACCGCGCACGGCCCGCCGAAGCTGTACCGCGTGCCCGACCGCACGCTCGTGCTGACGTTCGACGACGGCCCCGATCCGCGCTGGACGCCGCGGATCCTGGAGGTGCTGCGCCGCCACCGGGTGCCCGCCACGTTCTTCGTCGTCGGGTCCGCGGTGGCCCGCCACCCCGGCGTCGCCCGGCAGATCCGCGCCGCGGGCGGCGAGATCGGCCTGCACACCTTCACCCACGCCGACCTGTCCGCCGTGCCGGACTGGCGGGTGCGGGCCGAACTGTCGCAGAGCCAGCTCGCGGTCGCGGGAGCCCTCGGCGTGACGAGCTCGCTCGTCCGCCCGCCCTACTCCTCCACCACCGCCGGCATCGACGACGGCGAGTGGCGGGTCCTCGGCGACCTCGGCGCCGGCGGCTACACGACGGTGCTCACCACCCTCGACTCCGAGGACTGGCGGCGGCCCGGCGTCGACCGCATCGTCGCGAACGCCACCCCGCGCGACGGCCGGGGCCAGGTGCTGCTGTTCCACGACGCGGGCGGTGACCGCGCCCAGACCGTCGAGGCGCTGGACCGGCTCATCCCGCGCTTGCAGGCGCGCGGCTACCGGTTCAGCACCGTCGCCGGGGCCATGCGGCAGCCGACGGTGAACCCGGCGGCCGCGCCGGACGAGCGGCGGCGCGGCGGGCTGCTGCTCACCACCGTGTCGGTCGCGGCCGGCGTCACCGACGGCCTCGCCCTGCTGCTCCTGGTCGTCGGCGCGCTCATGGTCGCCCGGCTGCTGCTGATGCTCGCCGTCGCGCGCCGCCACGTCCGGTCCCGGCGCGGCCATTCTTGGGGGCCGCCGGTCACCGGGCCCGCGACCGTCATCGTGCCCGCCTACAACGAGAGCGCCTGCATCGCCGACACCGTCCGGTCGCTGAAGCGCAGCCGCCACCCCATCGAGATCATCGTGGTGGACGACGGGTCCACCGACGGCACCGCCGACATCGCCGAGGGCCTCGGGCTGCCCGGGGTCCGCGTCCTCCGCAGGTCGAACGGCGGCAAGCCGTCGGCGCTGAACGCCGGCATCGCCGCCGCCCGCACCGAGCTGGTCGTCATGATGGACGGCGACACCGTCTTCACCCCCGACACCGTCGGCGACCTCGTCCAGCCGTTCGCCGACCCCGACGTCGGGGCGGTCGCCGGCAACGCCAAGGTCGCCAACCGCAGGGGGCTCGTGGCGCGCTTCCAGCACATCGAGTACGTCATCGGGTTCAGCATCGACCGGCGCGTCTACGACCTGGCCCGCTGCATGCCGACGGTCCCGGGCGCCGTCGGCGCGTTCCGGCGGAGCGCCCTGCACGAGGTCGGCGGCGTCAGCGACGACACCCTCGCCGAGGACACCGACCTCACCATGGCGCTCGTCCGCGCGGGCTGGTGGGTCGTCTGCCGCCCCGACGCGGTCGCCTGGACCGAGGCGCCCGCGACCCTCGGGCAGCTCTGGCGGCAGCGCTACCGCTGGTCGTACGGGACGATGCAGTCGATGTGGAAGCACCGGCGCGCCGTCGTCGAGCGCGGCCCGTCCGGGCGTTTCGGCCGCCTCGGCCTCGCCCACCTGGCGCTGTTCCAGGTGCTGCTGCCGCTGCTCGCGCCGCTGGTGGACGTGCTGCTCCTCTACGGCCTGCTGTTCCTGGACCCGGTGACGACGGCGGGCGTCTGGCTCGGCGTCCTCGGCGTGCAGCTCGCGGGCGCCGCCTACGCCTTCCGCCTCGACCGCGAGCCGCTCCGCGCCCTGTGGGCCCTGCCGGTGCAGCAGTTCGTCTACCGGCAGCTCATGTACGCGGTGCTCATCCAGTCGATGATCACCGCGGTGGGCGGCATGCGGCTGCGCTGGCACAAGCTCCAGCGCACCGGCGGCCTCGGCGCCCTGGTCGAGCCGGACGCCGCCGCGCCCGCCCCGCGACGTTAGGGACCGGCCGCGCCGGGCAGGGGCGGGCGAGAGCACCGACACGGGAGGAAGCATGAAGGACGACCTGAAGCCCACCGGCGACGAGCCCGCCGACCGCGGCCCCGGCGCGCAGTCCGGCCACGAGGACCTGCCGCACGAGCGCGTCATCCCGGGCATGGGCAGCGCCGCCGAGGGCTACGACAACGCCGAGCCCAGCGACGGCACCCGCAGCGGCAACCCCATCGCCGGCGTCGAACTCGACCCCGGCACCACCCCCGCCCGCCCCGACGGCGACTGACCGCCCGATCTGGACGGGGTGGTGGGGGGCTTTCTAGGCTCTGGGGCGTGGAGCAGCTGCCGGCGGGGTTCTTCTTGGCGCGTCAGTTCAACCGGGATCCCTACCGCGAGTACGCGCGGTTGCGGGCGCTCGGGCCGGTGCACGCGGTCGACTTCCCGCCCGGCGCGGCCGGGTTCCTGGTCGTGGACCACGAGCACGGGCGGGCGGCGCTGACCGATCCGCGGCTCAGCAAGGACACCGCGCACAGCGCGCTGCCGGTGGACGCCGAGGTGTTCTTCGGCGGCACCGTGCTCGGCGCCGATCCGCCCGACCACACCCGGCTGCGGCGCCTCATGGCCAGGGCGTTCACGCCGCGGCGGGTCGAGGGGCTGCGGCCGCGCGTCCAGGAGATCGCGGACGGGCTGCTGGACGGGCTCGCCGAGCGCGGCGGCGGCGACCTCATCGAGGAGTTCGCGGTCCCGCTGCCCGTGCAGGTCATCTGCGAGCTGCTCGGCGTGCCGGCCGAGGACCGCGACCGGTTCCGCGCCTGGACGGCCGTCATCACCGCGCCGCCCCTGGACGCGGACGCGCTCGCGCGCCGGCGGGACGTCGCCCGCGCGTTCTTCGGCTACCTGACCGGGATCGTGGCCGAGCGCCGGGCCGCGCCGCGCGACGACCTGGTCAGCGCCCTGATCGCCGCGCACGACGACGGCGACGCGCTCAGCGGGGACGAGCTCCTGTCGGGCATCGTGCTGCTGATCGTCGCAGGCCACGACACCACCGTGAACCTCATCGGCAACGGCGTGCTGGCGCTGCTCGGCGCGCCGGACCAGCTCCGCGCCCTGCGCGAGCGGCCCGAGCTGCTGCCCGCGGCGGTCGAGGAGCTGATCCGGTTCGACGGGCCGGTCGAGCGCGCCACCCAGCGCATCGCGCTGGAGGACATGGAGATCGCTGGCGTGCCCGTCCCCAAGGGCGCCTGGGTGCACGTCTCGCTCGGCGCCGCCGGCCGCGACCCGGCCGCCCATCCGGAACCGGACGTCCTGGACGTCGCACGCTCCTCCGGGCGGCACCTGGGGTTCGGTCACGGCATCCACTTCTGCCTCGGCGCCCCGCTCGCCCGCCTGGAAGGGCAGATCGCGATCGGGGGCCTGCTGGACCGCTTCCCGGACCTGGCCCTGGCGGTCCCGGCCGAGCAGCTCCACTACCAGCGGACCGGCTCCATCGTCCGCGGCCTCACCGCCCTGCCCGTGCGGGTCTAGGCGGGCTGGAGGGGGTGTGGCCGAGGTCCATGAGGGCGTGGCGCCATTCCTCGTCGGCCGCGCCGTTCTCCGGGCGGCGGGACAGCAGGTCCCGGATCTCGTCGCGGACCTCGCGCATGACCTCGACGTCGTCGCCGGTCAGGTCGACCTTGCGCTTGCGGAGCAGGCGGACGATGCGGCGGCCGCGCTCGTCCAGGCCCATGTCGGGGTCGGCGGGCATGCCGTCCGGGCCGGCGGCCTCGGTCAGCAGCCAGGTCCGCAGCTCCTGGGAGTTCATGTTGACCGCTTCGTGGAACTCGGCCCACAGGGCCTCGGTCTCGGGGTCGTTGCGGTCGGTCATGGCGGTCTCCTCGCTGCTGTCCGGTGTCTCCTCTCCCCGGACGCCTACCCCGTCCGGCCTGCGGGTATACCGGCGGAGGGGGCCGCGGGGGCGGCCCCGGGGGGAGAGCCATGGAGTACGAGAGCGAGCGGGCCATGCCCGCCGACAGCCGCACCGTCTTCGACGTCGCGTCCGACGCGTCGGCGCTCGGCCGCTGGCTGCCGGCCGATATCCACGTTCACGCGATCGCCTCGGACCTGGTCGAGGGAGAGGAGGCGGGCGTCGCCGAGGGCGTGCTGATGCGCGTCGTCCCGGACCAGCTCCGCCTGGAGTGGGGGACGCGCCGCACGCCCGACTACACCGGCTGGCTCCAGGTCGCCGACCGCGCGGACGGCGCCAGCAGCGTCACCGTCCACCTGTCGTTCCTCGGCGACCACCCGCAGGCGCACCCGTCGGGGAAGGAGCGCAACGCGGTGCAGGCGATGCTGGAGGAGTCGCTCGGCCGCCTCGCCGACGTGGTGACGGGCCGGGTGGCGCGCGCCGGGCGCTGACCGGGGCCCTGGGCCGCTCTTTAAGATCGGGGCATGGGCGGCCTTTACGCGATCAGCGACCTGCACGTCGGGCACAAGGAGAACCGCGCGTTCGCCGAGGGCCTCCGGCCCGGCGCGGACGACGACTGGCTGATCGTCGCCGGGGACGTGGCCGAGCGCTTCGAGGACGTCGAGCGGACCCTCGCGGCGCTCGCCCGCCGGTTCGCGACGGTGGTGTGGGTGCCGGGCAACCACGAGCTGTGGACGCCGAAGAGCGACCCCGTCCAGCTGCGCGGCGAGGCGCGCTACCGGCGGCTCGTCGAGATGTGCCGCGGGCTCGGCGTCCTGACCCCCGAGGACCCCTACCCCGTCTGGGACGGCGGCGGCACGGCCGGGCCGGTGACGGTCGCGCCGCTGTTCGTGCTGTACGACTACACCTTCCGCCCCGAGGGCGCCGCCACGAAGGAGGAAGCCCTCAAGATCGCATACGCCGCGGGGGTGGTGTGCACCGACGAGGCGCTGCTGCACCCCGACCCCTACCCGACGCGCGACGCCTGGTGCGACGCGCGCATCTCCTACACGGAGCGGCGGCTCGGCGAGCTGGCCCCGGGCACGGCCACGGTGCTGGTCAACCACTTCCCGCTGACCCGCGACCCGACGCGCGTCCTCTGGTACCCCGAGTTCGCGCAGTGGTGCGGCAGCGAGCGCACCGCCGACTGGCACACCCGCTACAACGCCGCCGCCGTCGTCTACGGGCACCTGCACATCCCGCGCACGATGTGGAAGGACGGGGTGCGCTTCGAGGAGGTCTCGGTCGGCTACCCCCGCGAGTGGCGCCGCCGCGGCGACGCCCCCCGCGGCCCCGTCCGCGTCCTCCCCGCCGGCTGAACCCGGACGGTCCGGTTGCGGACGGTCCGCCGCGCGCATCCGGATGGAGATCGTCCGGTCGCGCGTGGTAGTCATGGAAGATCGGTGCACCGGTGCCCGTGACGGCGGAGTTCGGGGGAACGCATGGAACCGTTGAGGCCGGGCGACCCGCCGTCGGCGGGCCGCTACCGCCTGGCAGGCCGGCTCGGCGGCGGCGGGATGGGCGAGGTGTTCCTCGGGTACTCGCCGGGCGGCCGCCCCGTCGCGGTGAAGGTCGTCCGCGCCGGGCTGGCGTCCGACGCGGGGTTCCGGCGGCGGTTCGCGCACGAGGTGGAGGCCGCGCGCCGCGTCGGCGGGTTCCACACCGCGCAAGTCGTGGACGCCGATGTGGACGCCGATCCGCCCTGGCTGGTCACCGCGTACGTGCCGGGGCCGTCGCTGGAGGCGGTGCTCGTCGCGTTCGGCCCGCTGCCCGAACGGTCGCTGCGGGTGCTCGGCGGCGGCCTCGCCGAGGCGCTGGAGGCGATCCACGCGGCCGGGCTGGTGCACCGCGACCTGAAGCCGTCCAACATCCTGCTGGCCGCCGACGGGCCCCGCGTCATCGACTTCGGCATCGCGCGGGCCGCCGAGGGCACCGCGCTCACCGCCGACGGGTCCTCGATCGGCACGCCCGGCTTCATGGCCCCCGAGTACCTGGCGGGGGAGGCTGCCGGGCCGCCCGCGGACGTGTTCGCGCTCGGCGCGGTGCTGTGCCACGCCGCCGGCGTCCGCCCCTTCGGCGAGGGCAACGCGGCGACGCTGCTCTACCGGGTCGTGCACGCCGAACCGGACCTCGCGGGGCTGCCCGCCGGGCTGCGCGGGCTGGTCGCGGACTGCCTCGCCAAGGACCCGGGCGCGCGGCCCGAGCCGCCGGCGATCCTGGACCGCCTGGGCCTCGCAGGCATGGCCGGGGCCGTCGGCGACTGGCTGCCCGAGCCCGTCACCCGCCTCGTCCAGGACGAGCGGGCGCCGACCCTCGCCCCGACCGCCGTCGCCGACGGCTGGGAGTCGCCCGCCGGCCCGGCGCCTGCGGCCACGGCGCCGGCGGGCGGCCGCCGCAGGTGGCCGGTCTGGGCGGCGGCGGGCGGTGCGATGGCCGCGGCGGTGGTCGTCGGCGGGCTGGTCGCGTGGTCCCTGCAGAGCACGCCGCCGAGGCAGGCGGTCGCGACGCCCACGGTGACCGTCTCGACGGCCGCGAGCACCCCGGTGGCGCGCTGCACCCCAGGCGGCCGGACGGTGACCGACCCCGAAGGCCGCGTGTTCCCGACCTGGACGTGCGACACCGAGCGGCGCGGCCCGCTCTACGAGCAGCGCACGGACGGTGCCACCACCGGCTACATCACGTCGTCGCGGAACTGGTTCGCGTGCCAGGAGGAGGGCGACCCCGCTCCGCAGGGGCGGGGCACGACCTGGCTCTACACGCAGGGCGACGAGCGCTACGAGAACCAGGGCTGGGGCTGGTTCCCCGCCGCGTCGGTCTCCTCCACCTGGCAGGACGGCACGGTCCCCGACATCCCCGCCTGCACCTTCTGAGGCGTCCCCCCGGCGGTCAGGGCAGGGGCCAGACGTAGGGGAGGTCGTCCGGGACGTCGGGGAAGAACGGGCGGTAGTGCTCGGGGTCCTTGCGGACGAGCGAGGACTGGTGGCTCCGGTGGAACGCCGGGTCTCCCAGCCAGGGCGGGAGGGCGCCTGCGGCGGCGAGTTCGTGCTGGGTCCGGACGCGCAGGAAGCCCGCTTGTGACTCCAGGGACGCGGCGCAGGTGTCGGTGTGGCCGCGTTCGCACCACTGGCGGCAGATCTCCAGTCCGTAGCGCACGAGCGCCTCCTCGTGGCCCTTCCACATCCTGACGGCGGGGTGGTGCCGCCATCCGTAGCCGGGCACGGTCAGCCCCCGGAGCACCTGGAGCGTCTCCACGCGCTGCTTGCCGAGCCGCAGCCGGTCCAGCACCCGCGCGCTCTCGGCGAAGTCCTTGCACGGCAGGAACGTCTGCATCGCGCCCCCCTTCACGACTGTGACAGATCGATTACCCACAGTGGGGCGATCAATGCCCGGAGCCGGGCTTGCCGGCGGCCATTTGGTCGACCACATTGTCAACAAAATCGTCCGTAGAAGTCCCTCGCGGCGCGGGCGGAGGGGAGGGGCGTGGGAGCGGCTCGCCTACTCGGAGCTGAACGCCGCGCTGCACGCGCTCGTCGAGGAGATTGCCGGGCGGCGCACGGTCCGCGCGGTCCTCGCCCGGCTGCGCGCCCGGCTCGTTCGCCACCAGTTCCGGACTGGCGCTGACGCGATCGTCGCCCGCGACCCGGCCGCCGCGCGGGCCGCGGTGCGCGCGCACCTGGACGACGTCATCGCCCGGCTCGCCGAGGCCGGCGCGGGAGCGGAACCGCCCGACCAATTTGGCGACCAAATTGTTGACAATCGATGGGGCCGTTCCTAGCATCGAACCCACTGCCAGCGGTGCCATCGGGGGGACACCGGACGGTCGGCCCGCCGCCGGGGACCCGGCGCGGACGAGCGGCACGTCCCGCGCCGGTGGAAGTGCGGACAGGCCGACGTCAACCTCTCACCCCCTCCGACCGACGTCCTGGAGTAGCACCGTGACCAGATTCCGGGCGGCCCTCGCCGCCGCCGGCCTTCTCCTGCTCTCCGCGTGCGGGAGCGGGAACGACTCCGACTCCGGCGGCGGACCCGCCACGCTGAAGCTCAGCGTCATCCCGATCGTGGACGTGGCGCCGATCTACCTGGGGCAGCAGCAGGGCTTCTTCGCCGAGCAGGGCCTGAAGCTGCAGATCGTGACCGCGCAGGGCGGCGCGGCGATCGTCCCCGCCGTCGTCAGCGGCCAGGTCGACTTCGGGTTCAGCAACTACACCTCGCTGATCCTCGCCAGGTCCAAGGGCCTGCCGCTGAAGGTGGTCGGGCCGGGCAACGCCTCCACCGGGCAGGCCGGCAAGGACTTCGGCGGCGTGCTGGTGAAGGCCGGCAGCCCGATCAGGACGCCGAAGGACCTGGCCGGCAAGCGCGTCGCGGTCAACACGCTCAACAACATCAACGACACGACGGTCCGCGCGTCCATCCGCAAGGCCGGCGGCGACCCCGCGAACGTCAGGTTCACCGAGCTGGCCTTCCCCGACATGCTCGCCGCCCTCGACAAGGGCAACGTGGACGCCGTGCAGGTGGTGGAGCCGTTCCTCACCACCGGGCTGAAGGCGGGCGACCGCCTCGTCGCCTCCAACTACGTCGACACCGCGCCGAACCTCACCATCGCGGGCTACTTCACCTCGCAGAAGACCGCCTCGTCCAAGCCCGAGCTGGTGAAGAAGTTCAGCGCCGCGCTGCAGGAGTCGCTGCGGTACGCCGCGGCCCACCCCGACGCGGCGCGCAAGGTGCTGGCCGCCTACACCAAGATCAGCCCGGCGGTGGCGAGCGCGCTGATCCTGCCGAAGTGGCCGGCGAGCGTGGACCGCGCGTCGGTCGACACGCTCGCCAGGCTCGCCCAGCAGGACGGGCTGATCAAGACGGTGCCCGACACCGGCGGGCTGCTGCCGTGACGGCGGCGGGCGCCTCCGGACGCGGCGCGGGGCGGCGCCGCCACCGCCCCTCGTCCGCCTGGGGCCTCGGCCTGCTCGGCCTCGCCGGCCTGATGGCGGCCGTCGAGCTCGCGCCGCGCGCCGGCCTGGTGCAGCGGCGCTACCTGCCGCCGTTCAGCACCATGGTGTCGTCCCTGGCCGACCAGGCGGGCACCGGCGCGTTCTGGCGGGCGCTGCTGGACACGCTGCGCGGCTGGGCGACCGGCCTCGCGATCGCGCTGGCGGCGGGCGTGGTGCTCGGCATCGCGATCGGCGGCGTCCCGCTGCTGCGCGCCGCGCTCGCGTCCACGATCGAGTTCCTGCGGCCGATCCCGTCGGTCGCGCTGATCCCGCTGGCGGTGCTGCTGTACGGGACGGGGGCGCGCTCCACGCTGCTGCTCGTCGTGTACGCCTCGTTCTGGCAGGTGCTCGTGCAGGTGCTGTACGGGGTGCGCGACGTCGACCCCGTCGCCCGCGAGACGGCGCGCTCCTACCGGTTCCGGACGCTGACGCGGGTCCGCACGGTGATCTGGCCGACCGCGCTGCCCTACGTCATGACGGGCTTCCGCCTCGGCGCGGCCGTCGCGCTCATCCTGGAGATCACCGGCGAGCTGGTGATCGGGTCGCCGGGGCTCGGCGAGCGGATCGCGGTGGCGCAGACGTCCGGCGCGGTCGACGCCATGTACGCCCTGGTCATCGTGGTCGGCCTGATCGGCGTGGCGGTGAACCTGCTGGCCCGCGCCACAGAGCGGCGCGTGCTGCGCTGGCACCCGTCGGTCCGCCGGGAGGCGGTCGCGTGAGCGCCCTCGGCCTGCTCCGCCGCGCCGCGCTGCTGCTGGCGGTGCCGGCGCTGCTCGTCGCGGCCTGGTGGCTGCTCACCGCGGGCAGCACCGACTTCTTCTGGCCGCCGCTCAGCCAGATCCTCGGCGCCTTCGACGACACCTGGTTCCACGGCCGGTTCACCCGCGACGTGCTGCCGAGCGTCGGCCGCCTGCTGGCGGGCTACCTGCTGGCGCTGGTGATCGGCGTCGGGCTCGGCACCGCGATCGGGTCGGTGCGGACGCTCCGCGCGCTGCTGGAACCGGTGCTGGAGTTCTTCCGGGCGATCCCGCCGCCGGTGCTCGTCCCGATCCTCATGCTGTTCGCCGGCATCGGCACCGGCATGAAGATCCTGGTGATCGTCTCCGGCTGCGTCTGGCCGGTGCTGCTGAACACCGTGGAGGGCGTGCGGGCGCTCGACGAGGTGCTCGGCGACACCGCGCGCTGCTACCGGATGCGGCCGCACTCGCGCTACGTCCACCTGGTGCTGCGCGGTGCGAGCCCGCAGATCGCCGCGGGCGCCCGGCAGGCGCTGTCCATCGGGATCATCCTGATGGTGATCAGCGAGATGTTCGCCGCCGGCGACGGCGTCGGGTTCACCATCGTGCAGTTCCAGCGCGGCTTCGCGATCCCGCAGATGTGGACCGGCATCATCCTGCTCGGCCTCATCGGCGTCGTGCTGTCGCTGCTGTTCCAGCTGGTCGAGTCCTGGGCGCTGCGCTGGTACACCGGCCTGCGCGGGTCCGAGCGAGAGGGTTGAGATGACCGCTGCACCGGCCGGCACCGCCGGCACCGCGCTGCTGGACGTCCGGCACGTGCGCAAGGTCTACGAGGGCGCGGGCCGCAGCGTCGAGGCCGTCCGCGACCTCACCTTCGGCGTCGCGGCGGGCGAGTTCGCCTGCATCGTCGGCCCGTCGGGCGCGGGCAAGACGACGCTGCTGAAGTGCGTGGCCGGGCTGCTCGGCTGCACCGGCGGCGAGGTCGTCCTGGAGGGCGCCCGGGTGACCGGGCCGCCGCCCGGCATGGCCGTGGTGTTCCAGGAGTACGGGCGCAGCCTGTTCCCGTGGATGACGGTGCGGCAGAACGTCGAGCTGCCGCTGAAGGAGCGCCGCGTCCCGAAGGCGCGGCGCCGCGAGCTCGTGGACGAGGCGCTGGACGCCGTCGGGCTCGGCGAGGCGCGGCACGCCCACCCCTGGCAGCTGTCGGGCGGCATGCAGCAGCGCGTCGCGATCGCCCGCGCCGTCGCCTACGAGCCGCACGTGCTGCTGATGGACGAGCCGTTCGCCGCGGTCGACGCGCAGACCCGCGCCGACCTGGAGGACCTCGTCCGCGACCTCTGGAAGCGGCTCGGCGTGACCGTCCTGTTCGTCACCCACGACATCGACGAGTCGGTGTACCTCGGCCAGCGCGTCATCGTGCTGTCGAACTCCCCGACGGTCGTGCTGGAGGAGGTCGCGGTGGACCTGCCGGCCGAGCGCGACCAGCTCGCCACCCGCTCCGACCCGCGCTTCGCCGAGCTGCGCGCCCGCGTCTACAAGCTCGTCCAGCAGGCCAAGTCCGGGCACCGGCCCGGCACCGGCGACGCGTGACCGGCGGCGGTCACGTTCCGCACGGGACCGCCACCGCCTCCAGCATCCGCACCTCCAGCGGCAGGCCCGTCCAGCCGCGCAGCTCGAACCCGGCCGCCGCCAGCAGCTCCCGGTACTCCTCCAGGGTGCGCTCCCGGCCGCCGTCGTTGTTGACCATCATGTGGACGTCCCAGGCGACCGCGAGCGGGTCGGGCAGCACCCGCTCCAGCAGCACCAGCCGCGCGCCGGGGCGGACGGCGGCGCGGCAGCGCGCCAGGATGCGCGCGCACGCCGCGTCGTCCCAGTCGTGCAGGATCCGCGACAGCACCAGCAGGTCGCCGCCCGGCACCGCGGCGAACATGTCGCCGCCGACCGCGGTGATCCGCTCGGCGTCCAGGCGGGGGCGGGCGGCGCGGACGGTCGCGGGCGTGTCGAACAGGACGCCGGACGCGTGCGGCGCGGCGGCCAGCACGCACGACAGCAGCGCGCCGGTCCCGCCGCCGATGTCGGTGACGGTGCCGACACCGGCGAGGTCGAGCCGGTCCGCCGCCGCGTCGAACACCTCCCGGCACTGGTCGGCCATCGCCTGCTGGAAGACCGCCGCGTCGGCCGGATGGTCCTCCAGGTGCGCGAACGGCGTCCGGCCGTAGGCGAGCTCGAACCCGCTGGCGTCGCCCGCGACCGTCGCGGGCAGCTCGCCGAAGCTGCGGTAGAACAGCCCCCCGTACAGGCGGGCGAGGCCCGCGAGGGAGAGCGGCGACTCCCCGGCCAGCGTCGTCCCGAGCGGCGTCAGCGCGACCTTCCCGTCCCGCCCGGCGCCCTGCAGCGCCACGACGCCGAGCCGGGCCAGGTAGCCGAGCAGCCGCTCCAGCCGGTCGGCGGGGCATCCGGTGGCGGCGGCGAGCTCGCCGACCGTGCGGTCGCGGGCGAAGAGGCGGTCGGCGACGCCGAGTTCGGCGGCGGCGCGCAGCGCCTGCGTCCGCCACGCGCCGGTGAGCATCTCCAGCATCTCCCGGCGGGGGTCGGCGGCGTGCAGGTGGCCGGCCAGCTCGTCCCGCCGGTGCCCCGGCACGACGACCTCGACGCGGTCGGCGAGACCGCCGTCGGGGCGGCGGAAGTAGAAGACGCTGCGGCCCCCGTCGCTCTCGGACGGGTTGAACCCGCCGCCGTCGGGGGCCAGGCCGTCGGCCCGCAGCGCGGCCAGCACGCCGAGCGACCCGGGCGCCGCCTCGAACGCCAGGTGCCGCTCGCGCTCGGCGGCCCGCTCGTCCTCGGCGACCTCCTCGGGGCAGCCGGTCGCGAGGAACAGCTCCAGCGTCCGGCCCTCCCCGGCGTCCAGGTGGGCGATCGTCACCGCGGGCCGGTCCAGCCCGTACCGCTCGGCGAGCCGGTCGCGGACCACCACGCTCGGCAGCGTCCGCACGGCCCGCAGCCCCGCGTCCGCGAGCCCGGCGAGCGCGGCGTCCACCGACTCGGGGAACACCAGCAGGCCCACGTGGTCGAACCGCAGCCCGTAGAGGCGCTGCTCGCCGTCCGCCGCGACCCGCGCCATCGTGGCGACCCGCCGGACGTCGGTCTCGTGCAACGCGCTGACCGTGCTCCTCACCATGTCATCCCCTGCGATCGGCGCGGACGCCTCTCCGTGCACCGCGCGGCCGGACGGTGGTCACTCTGCGTAGCAAAGAGGGGGGCGGCTCACCGTGGCCTGCGGCTTTACCGGCCCTTAACAAACGGCGCCCCGGTGGTGTCAAAAACCCGAGCGGTACGGACGATAGCGACATCCCGCGACGGGTGGCGGCATTTTTCGATCTTCCCGCGCGTCCGGTTACGGAGAGCGACGACGAGACCGGCGGCGGTCGAGCCGGTGAGGCCGAGCATCAGGTCGCCGACGGTGTCCCGGTAGATCGTCGTGGTTTCGGGAGTGTCCAGGATGAACAGGGCGAACTCCGCGAACTCCCACAGGATCGCGGTGATCGCGCCGATGCCCGCGCAGGCCAGCGCGAGCGCCCAGGGCGGCAGCGCGCTCCAGCGGCGCAGCGCGACGCCGGCGGCGGCCGTCAGCAGCGCCCAGTTGCCGAAGTGGCAGGCGTCGTCGAACCAGCCGACCGCGTCGTACAGGTCGGCGGCGTTGCCCGCGACGTCGATCAGGAACGGCGCCGTCAGCAGCGCGTCGACGTCCCACGGGTAGGCGCCGCGGCGGCCGCGCAGCGCCCAGACGAGCGCGACCAGCAGGGCGGCCGCGGGGTAGGCGACCGCGCGGGTGCCCATGGCCTTGTCGGCGAACCGGTCCCAGTGCGGGAACAGCAGGGCGAGCGCGAGGAGCGCGGCGAGCGCCGCCTTGGACGAGAGCGCCGTCGCCCGCCAGATCGTCATGTGCATGCCTCCAGCGTGGCGGCCCGGCCGCGCCCGGGGATGGGCGCGGATACTCAGATGCCGCTGAGCACCCCGCCCCCAGGTGATCATTTTCGTTGCGGTGTTTCGGGTGCGTTCCAAACGATGAATCCGCTCTCCGTAAAGCACCCAGAGACCGATTGCATGGTTCGGACGGCCCTGGGCCTCTTCCCGCCGGGGCGGGGCGAGCCGCGGCGCCGTCCGGGGCGTCCGGCCGCCGTTACGCTGCTGTCACCCCGCCGCCCTTGTTCTTCCCCCAGGACGTGCCCCCATGAGCGACACCCCGCCCTCGGTCAACCTGCGCACCGACGAGCCGCACCCCGCGCGGGTGTACGACTTCTACCTCGGCGGCAAGGACCATTACCGCGCCGACCGCGAGTTCGGGAAGCGGATCCTCACCATCTGCCCGCAGCTCCGGCCGCTGGCGCTCGCCAACCGCCGGTTCCTGGCCCGGTCCGTCGCCGTCCTCGCGGGCGAGCACGGCGTCCGGCAGTTCCTCGACCTCGGCACCGGCCTGCCGACGTCGCCGAACCTGCACGAGGTCGCCCAGGGGATCGCACCGGAGTCGCGCGCGGTGTACGTCGACAACGACCCGATCGTCCTCACCCACGCCCGCGCGCTGCTGACCAGCCGCCCGGAGGGCGCGACCGCCTACATCGACTCCGACGTCGCCGACATCGACCGCATCCTGGACAGGGCCGCCGGGACGCTGGACTTCGACCGGCCCGTCGCCGTCAGCGCGCTCGCCCTGTTCCACTTCCTGCCCGACCCGGTGCCCGGCGACCTCCTCGCCCGCCTCCGCGAGCGGCTCGCCCCCGGCAGCTTCCTGACGATCAGCCACGTGCTGCCCGCGCTGCGGGACGTCGCCGCCGCCTACCAGGGCGCGATGGGCCTCGGCACGCTGCGCGGCCCGGAGGAGATCCGCGCCCTGTTCGGCGACTTCGAGCTCCTCGACCCCGGCATCGTCGACCCCTTCCGCTGGCGCCCCGACCAGGCGCCGGCCGAGGAGGAGCCGGGCGACGACATCGCCGGCCTCGGCGCCGTCGCGGTCGGCCGCAAGCCCGCCGCCTGACCCACGCGGCGCATACTCGGGGGCGCACCTCCTCTTCCGCGCTGCTGCACCTGATCCCCGCCGCCTGGGCCGTCCGCGCAGCCCTGCTGGTCAACGCCGCATCGGCAACGGCCCTCCGGCTCAGAACGCTCCCTTAGCGACGTCCTAGAGTGGTGGCATGCTGACTGTCGGTGTGGACCTCGCCGCCGATGCGGCCCGGACGGCGCTCGCCCGCGTCCGCTGGACGCCGGGCGGCGCCCGCGTGGAGGGCGTTGTCGTCGGGGTGGACGACGCGGCCATCCTCGACGCCGTCCCGGAAGCGGCGAAGACCGGCATCGACTGCCCCTTCGGATGGCCGGACCTCTTCGCCGACTTCATCGCCGCCCACCGCACCGGCCACGTCCCCCCGCAACAGGACGACCCGCAGTGGCGGCGTCCCCTGGTGAACCGCGTGACGGACCTGGTGGTGCGCGAGCAGACCAAGCTCGTCCCGCTGAGCGTCGCCGCCGACCGCATCGCCCACCCGGCGCTCCGCTGCGCCCCCCTGCTGGCCGAGCTGTCCCGTCGCGGCACGGACGTGCGCCGCGACGGCACCGGCGCGGTCGTCGAGGTCTACCCGGCCGCGTCCCTGCGCCGCTGGAACCTGACGCACCGCGGCTACAAACGCGCCGCGAACGCCGCGCGCCTCGCCGACCTCGTCGACGCCCTGCAAGCCGCCGCCCCCTGGCTGGACCTCGCCGCCGCCGAACCCCTGTGCCGCACCTCCGACGACGCCTTCGACGCCGTCATCGCCGCCCTCACCGCCCGCGCCGCCACCCTGAACCAGACCACCACCCCCACCTCCGCCCAGCACCCCGCCGCCCTCACCGAAGGCTGGATAGCCCTCCCCACCGGCCCCCTGGCCGCCCTGACGCAGTGAAGCCCCGCCCCTCGGTGAGGGGCGGGGCTCCGGACCGGCCGCCGGGCTAGGTGCGGCCGGTGGCCTTCTGGGTGCGGCGGGACAGCGAGTCGATGACGACGGCGGCGAGCAGCACCGCGCCCGTCACCATGAACTGGATGGAGTTGCTGACGCCCTGCAGCGCCATGCCCGAGGTGATCGACTGGATCACCAGCATGCCGAGCAGCGCCGAGTAGGTGCTGCCGCGGCCGCCGAACAGGCTGGTGCCGCCGATGACGGCGGCGGCGATGGCGAGCAGCAGGGTGTTGCTCTGGCCGGTCGCCTGGCTGGCCGAGGAGATCCGGGACGCGGCGAACAGGCCGCCCGCCGCGGCGAACGCGCCCGAGATCACGAAGACCGAGATGCGGATCAGCGCGACGTTGATGCCGGCGCGGCGGGCCGCCTCGATGTTGCCGCCGACCGCGAACACCTTGCGGCCGTAGGTGGTGCGGCGCTGCACGAAGTCGGTCGCCACCACCACGATCAGGAAGATCAGCAGCGCCAGCGGCAGGCCCTTGTACTGGTTGAGGACGTAGGCGACGGCGAACGCCACGATCGCCAGGCCCGCCGTCCGCACCAGCAGGTCGCCCATCGTGCGCGACGGGACGCCCGCCGCCTTGCGGCGCTGGTTGCCGAAGTAGGAGATGGCGAAGAACGCGACGGTGCCGATCAGCGCGAGCCCGTAGGCGGCGATCACCTGGCTGAAGTAGGTGTTGGTCAGCTTGGAGACCAGCCCGTTGTTGTCCAGGTTGATCGTGCCGTTCGCGCCGAGGATGCGCAGCTGCAGGCCGTTCCAGGCGAGCAGGCCGGCCAGCGTGACGACGAACGCCGGCACGCCGACCTTGGCGAAGAACAGGCCGTGGATCAGGCCGAGCAGCGCGCCGACCGCGATCGCCACGATGATCGCCAGGACCGGGTTCCAGCCGTGGTTGACGTTCAGCACCGCGACGACGGCGGCGCTCACCCCGCTGACCGAGCCGGCCGCCAGGTCGATCTCCCCGAGCAGCAGCACGAACACGATGCCGACGGAGATGAGGCCCGTCGCGACGATGTCCACGCTCAGGTTGGACAGGTTCTGCGCCGACAGGAACTGGCTGTTCAGGCTCTGGAACACCAGCCAGATGACGATCAGACCGACGATCACCGGCAGCGAGCCGAGCTCGCCGCCGCGGATCCGCTGCTTGAACTGGGTGAGGTAGCCCTTCAGGCCCTGCTCGCGCACCAGCAGGCGCGGGTCGACCTGCGCCTCCTTCGCGAGCCCGGCGGGACCGGTCGGACCGGCCGGGCCCGTCGAGCCGGCCGGGCTCGCGCCCTGCGGCTCGGGCGGCTCGCCCGCGCTCGTGCTCATCGGTCCGCCTCCCCGGTGCCGCGGGCCTGGCGGCGGGTCACCGCGTTGTCGGTCGCGCCGGTGATCGCGGCGACGAGCTGCTCCTGCGAGGTCGTCCGCGCGTCGAAGAACCCGTTGTTGCGGCCGAGCCGCAGCACCGCCACCCGGTCGGCGACGGCCTTGACGTCCACCATGTTGTGGCTGATGAGGATCACCCCTAGGTTGCGGTCCCGGAGCCGCTCGACCAGGTCGAGCACCTGCGCGGTCTGCTCGACGCCGAGCGCGGCGGTCGGCTCGTCCAGAATGACGATCTTGGGTTCGCCGAGCAGCGAGCGGGAGATCGCGACGGTCTGCCGCTGGCCGCCCGACAGCGAGGCGACCGGGATCCGCACGCTCGGGATCTTGATGGACAGGGTGTCCAGCAGGTCCCGCGAGCGGCGCTCCATCGCCACCTCGTCCAGCACCCCGACGCGCTGGAGCTCGCGGCCGAGGAACAGGTTGGCGACGACGTCGAGGTTGTCGCAGAGCGCGAGGTCCTGGTAGACGGTCGCGACGCCGAGCGACTGCGCGGCGGCCGGGCTGCCGATGGTGACCGGCCGGCCCTCCCAGCGGATCTCGCCGGTGTCCGGCGGCCCCACGCCCGCGATCACCTTGACCAGGGTGGACTTGCCGGCGCCGTTGTCGCCGACGAGCGCGACGACCTCGCCGGCCGCCACGTCCAGGTCGATGTCGCTCAGCGCCTGGACGGCGCCGAACCGCTTGGAGACGCCCCGCAGCCGCAGGACGGGTTCGCCGGTCACCGCGGCCTCAGCTCAGACCCGCGGACGCGCACGCCGAGGCGGCCGAACCGGTGCAGATCTGCCGCACGGTCCAGAAGCCGTCCTTGACGACGGTGTCCTTGATGTTGTCCTTGGTGACGACGATCGGCGTGATGATCTGCGCCGGGACGTTGTCGCCGACCTTCTGGTTGCCGGTCGGGGTCTTGCCGGTGCCGAGGTCGACCGCCATCTGCGCGGCGCTCTGCGCCTCCGGCTTGATCGGCTTGTAGATGGTCATCGTCTGGGTGCCCAGCAGGATCCGCTGGATGCCGGTGAGCTCGGCGTCCTGGCCGGTCAGCGGCGTGCCCGACTTGACGCCGGCGTTCTGCATCGCCTTGGCGATACCGGCCGCCATGCCGTCGTTGGCCGAGTACACCCCGATGACCTTGCTCGCGCCGAGCGCGGTGAACGCGCCGGCCGCCTCGGTGTTGGCCTGGTCCGGCGACCAGTCCGGGGTGTCGTACTCCTTGCCGATGGTGACCTGGCCGTCGAGGGCCTCGTGCGCGCCCTTCTTGAAGTCGGCGGCGTTCGGGTCGGTCGGCGAACCGTTGATCATGACGATCGGGCCGCGCTTGGGGTCGCCGCCCTTCTTGATCGCGTCCAGCAGCGCCTGCCCCTGCATCTTGCCGACCTGGAGGTTGTCGAACGACACGTAGCCGTCGATCGGGCCGCTCGCGAGCCGGTCGTAGGCGAGGACCTTCACGCCCTGGTTCTTGGCCTTGCTCACCGACCCCGCGATCGCCTTGGCGTCCACCGCGTCCAGGATCAGCACCTTGACGCCGTTGGTGAGCATCGAGTCGACCTGCTGCTGCTGCAGGTTCGGGTCCTGGTTGGCGTTGTTGTACACGACCGTGCACTTCGGGCAGAGCTTGGCGATCTCCTGCGTGATGTACGGCCGGTCGAACTTCTCGTACCGGGTCGTCTTGGTCTCCGGCAGCAGCAGCCCGATCTTGAAGCCCTCATCGACGGACCCGCCGCTCGACCCGCTCCCCGAGCCGTTGTCCGACTCCTTGGCGCTCCCGCACGCGCCGAGCGCGAGGACGGCGGCGAGCGACAGCGCGCCCGCGACACCCTGGTATGCCCTTGATCTCACCTTGGCCCCCCGACGGTAGACATCCGGACCCCCGCGCCCGGTATGCCGGTGAACTACCCGTGCCCCCGGCGGCGACGCGGCGTGATCACTTTCGGTACGCCGTTTTGACCACCCCTTGAACCAGCGGAACGGAACCTTGCCGCCCGCGCCCCACGAACGACCGGGATTACGATGTCGGGCGAACGCACGGAAGGCGCGCGGCGAACCCGCGCGAACCCGGACGCAGAAGGGAAGGCCGAATGTCGTCGCCGCGCAGGATGGGGGCACCCGACGCCAAGAACCGGGCTCTCCTGCTGGACGCGGCGGAGGCCCTCATGCTGGAAGAGGGCTACGCCGCGGTGACGTCCCGGCGGGTCGCCGCCCGTGCCGGCCTGAAACCGCAGCTCGTGCACTACTACTTCCGCACCATGGACGACCTGTTCCTCGCCGCGTTCCGGCGCCGCGCCGAGGAGGGCGTCGAGCGCCAGGCCGAGGCGCTCGCCTCCCCGCAGCCGCTGCGGGCCCTCTGGGAGTTCAGCACCGACCCCTCCATCGGCGCTCTCACGATGGAGTACAGCGCTCTCGCCAACCACCGCAAGGTGATGCGCGACGAGATCGCCCGCTATGCCGAACGGCTCCAGGCCATGCAGAACGAGGCGTTCGAGCGCCTCGCCGGACGCTACGGGATCGACTTGGAGGAGTTCCCCGCCGCTTTCCTGGGCGTCCTCATGACGAGCCTGTCCCGCATGACAGCCCTGGAAAAGAACCTGGGCGTAACCCTCGGCCACGCCGAAACCACCGCCGTAGTCGAACGCTACCTCTCCCGCTTCGAAAGCAATCCCTAACCCCCGGCCCCCGGCCCCCTCCCCACCGCACCCCCCCACCGCTTTCCGCACACGCACCCCGCGCAGCTCCCTGCCCCATGCGGCTCCCCGCCCCGCGCAGTTCCGCGCCCCATATTCCCTGGCCCGCGCTCCCCGCCCCGCGCAGCTCCGTGCTTCCCGCCCCGCGCGCCGCGCGCCGTGCTCCCCGCGTCGTGCTCCCCGCGTCGTGCTCCCCGCGTCGTGCTCCCCGCGTCGTGCTCC